>NZ_BOOY01000006.1 GCF_016863475.1 Spirilliplanes yamanashiensis | reverse complement strand
TGGCGGGCCGCCGAGCCGATGGCCACGTACCTGGCGATGGCGACCGTCGGCGAGTACGACCTGGACTCCTACACCCGCGGCGGCATCCGCTACGTCGACGCCGTCGACCCCGACCTCGACGCGGCCACCCGCGCGGTCGTCGACGCGTCGTTCGCCCGGCAGCCGGAGATCGTCCGGTTCCTGGAGTCGTACGCCGGCGCGTACCCATTCCGCTCCTCCGGCGGCATCGTGGACGACACCGAGGCGTTCGGCTACGCGCTGGAGACGCAGGCCCGGCCCATCTACGACTACCGGTTCTTCACCGACGCCCAGAGCGGCGACAGCGTCGTCGTGCACGAGCTCGCCCACCAGTGGTACGGCGACAGCCTCGCCGTCCAGCAGTGGGACGACATCTGGCTCAACGAGGGCTTCGCCACCTACATGGAGTGGCTGTGGGCGGAGCGCGAGGGCATCCAGACCACCCAGGAGCGGTTCGACACGTCGTACACGTCGCTGCCGGCGAGCTTCTGGACGGTCCGCCCCGGCAACCCCGGCCCGACGAACATCTTCGACTACGCGGTGTACGAGCGCGGCGCGATGACCCTCCACCAGCTGCGCCGGGCCGTCGGCGACCGCGTGTTCTTCCGCATCCTGCACGGCTGGGCGCAGTCCCGCGAGGGCGACAACGTGTCCACCGCCGAGTTCATCGCCTACGCCGAGCGGCGCTCAGGCCGCGAGCTGAGCCCGCTGTTCGACGCCTGGCTCTACACCCCGTCCCGCCCGGCCCTGCCGGCCGCCGCGGCGGCCACCGCGTCCACCAGGGCGGCGGCGCCGGCGCTGCGCCGCTGACCGTCCCACCGGAGCGCCGGGCCCGCGGGCCCGGCGCTCCTCGGTAGCGTGGTGCGCCATGAAGCTGCGTGAGGACGAGGTGCGCGTACCGGCGCCCGAGGGCGACATCCGCACGATGGTGCTGCGCCCGGCCGGCGACGGCCCGTGGCCGGGCATCCTGCTCTACACCGACATCTTCCAGCTCACCGAGTCGAGCCTGCGCTCCGCGCGCCGCCTCGCCTCGGCCGGCTTCGTCGTGTGCGCCCCCGAGCTCTACCCGCACGGCCCGCTGGCGGGCGTCGCCCTGGAGTTCGACGACGCCGGCAAGCAGGCCGGCCTCGCGGGCGCCGCCGCCACCACGACCGCCCAGTTCGACGCCGACCGCACCGCCGTGCTCGACATGATGGAACGCCACCCCGACGTCACCACCCTGACGGCGGCCGGCTTCTGCCTCGGCGGCCACCTCGCCTTCCGCGCCGCCCTCGACCCGCGCGTCGCCGCCACCGTCTGCTTCTACCCCACCGGCCTGCACAACGGCGCCCTCGGCGCCGACCCGGACGCGGGCACCCTGGCCCGCGCCGCCGACGTCCGGGGCCGCCTCATGCTCGTCTTCGGCACCCGCGACCCGCACGTGCCCGCCGACGCCCGGCTGCGGATCCTGTCGGCCCTGTACGCCGCCGGCCGCGAGGACACCGAAGTGCACCTGTACGACGGCGGCGAACACGCCTTCATGCGCGACGTCGGCCCCCGCCACGACCCGGCGCTCACCGACCTGGCGTACGCGGAGGCGGTGTCCTTCCTGCACGGGCGCTGACCGGACGATCGTGCCCGACGAGCAGACCTACCTGTCCGTCCGTCCGGATGACGAGTACCGAAGTCGGATTAGTGCTGATTGAGGGCGGCTTATAGCCCGTTCGTCCGGATCCTCGAGTCGACCCGAATCACCCTCATGGGCCGCAGCCGCAGCCCCTGGGCGCGCCGCCGCCTCCGTACGGGGTGCAGCCGCCCGCGAAGAAGGGCAACACGAAGCTCGTCCTCGGCATCGTGGGGGGATTCCTCGCCCTCTGCTGCGGCGGTGTCGCCGTCGCCGCGATCGCCAGCGGCGGCACCGACACCACGAACGCGTCTGCCGAGCAGGCCCCCGCCGCCGCGGCGACCACCGGCGCGGCGCCCGCCGCCACGACCACCGCCGCGGCCCCCGTGACGAAGGCCGCGGAGGTCACCGAGGCTGCCGAGGCACCCGCCGCCGCTCCGAAGGCCGACGCCGGGCCCGGCATCGGCGACAAGGTCCGGGACGGCAAGTTCGAGTTCACCGTCACCAAGGTGGCCTGCGGCAAGACCCAGGTCGGCAACGAGTTCCTCAACCAGAAGGCGCAGGGTGTGTACTGCCTGGTCGACGTGACGGTGAAGAACATCGGCAAGGAGGCGCAGATGTTCTCCGGGGCCGCGCAGAAGGCGTACGACGGCGCCGGCACCGAGTTCTCGAACGACGGCGCGGCCGAGATCTACGCCAACGAGGCGGCGCAGACTTTCCTCAACGACATCAACCCGGGGAACCAGGTGAAGGGCAAGCTGGTGTTCGACGTGCCCAAGGGTACGAAGCTGACCGAGCTGGAGCTGCACGACTCCATCTGGTCCGGTGGGGTCAAGGTTCAGCTGAGTTGACACGCAGCGTGACGTTCCGGGCACAGGTGATGCGGCGCGGGCCGTAACGGGTAAGAAACGTCGGCGGAACGCGCTCTGGGAAGTCTCGACGGAGCGGACACGACCGACAGGGGCGATGAGCGGTGACCACGGAATCGACGGCCGGTGCGCCGGTGGCTGTGCCGGCCGGTGGGGTGGAGCTCACCCTCGGGGTCGAGGAGGAGTTGCACGTCGTCGACCTGGAGACGCGGGAGCTGACGCCGCGGGCGCCGGAGCTGCTCGACCGGCTGGACCCGGCGAGCTACTCGGCGGAGCTGCACCGGTCGGTGGTGGAGACGAACACGGCGGTGTGCGGCAGCCTCGACGAGCTGCGCGACGACGTGGTGCGGTTGCGGCGGCGGGCGATCGACGTGGCCGCCGGGGCCGGGCTGGGGCTGGTGGCGGCGGGGACGGTGCCGCTGGTGGACACCGACCGGCTCAGTGTGACGCCGACGTCGCGGTACCGGCGGATGCTCGACGAGTACCAGATGCTGGTGCGCGAGCAGCTGATCTGCGGCGCGCAGGTGCACGTCGGGGTGCCGGACCGGGACGAGGCCGTGTACGTGGCGCAGCGGGTGGCGCCCGCCCTGCCGGTGCTGCTGGCGTTGTCGGCGAGCTCGCCGTACTGGCTGGGTGAGGACTCGGGGTACGCGAGCGCCCGGTCGCTGATCTGGCTGCGCTGGCCGACGGCGGGCGACCCGGGGGTGATCCGGTCGGCGGCGGAGCACGACGAGCTGGTGGCGGACCTGATCGCGTCGGGGACGATCTCCGACCCGAAGATGGTGTATTTCGACGTGCGGCCGTCGTCGCACGTGCCGACGGTCGAGCTGCGGGTGACGGACGCCTGCCCGGACGTGGACACGGTGGTGCTGCTGGCCGGGCTGTTCCGGGCGCTGGTGCGGCGCGAGCAGGCGGCGTACCGGGCCGGGGTGCCGCTGACGGCGGGGCGGCCGCCGCTGCACCGGGCGGCGATGTGGCGGGCGGCGCGGTCGGGGCTGGAGGGCGACCTGCTGGACCTGCCGCGGTCGCCGGTGCCGGTGCCGGCGGCGGTCGCGGTGGAGCGGCTGATCGCGGACCTGCGGGACGAACTGGCGGCCAACGGCGACCTGGACCAGGTGACGGACCTGTCGGTGCAGGCGCTGAGCCGGGGCAGCGCGGCGGCGCGGCAGCGGCGGGCGCTGGCCCGCCGGGGCCGGCTGTCCGACGTGGTGGACCTGGTGGTGGCGGACACCCGGGGCGGCGCGACGGCGGTGGCGCCGCCGCAGGTGCGGCCCGTGACGTTGCGGCCGTATGTGTCGGCGGGCGACGAGGTGTTCGCCGCGGGCGTGGCGGAGCCGGCGTACGACGAGGTGGTGGGCGCCATGGTGGCGCTCGGCGCGGGCGGGTTGCGCGCCCGCGAGGACGCCCGCGACGAGGAGCAGCGCGCCCGCGGCGTGACGTTCAGCGTGGCGGGCGAGGCGGCGACCCGGCTGTTCCCGTTCGACCTGGTGCCGCGCATCGTGCCGGCGGACGACTGGGAGCGGCTGTCGGCGGGGCTGACGCAGCGGGTGCGGGCGCTGGACGCGTTCGTCCGCGACGTCTACACCGACCGGGCCGTCGTGGCCGACGGCGTGGTGCCGGAGTGGGTGATCACGGGCAGCCCGGAGCTGCGGCCCAGCGGCGCCCTGGCGCCCGCGGACGGGGTGCGGGCGCACGTGGCGGGCGTCGACCTGGTGCGCGACGGCGCCGGCAACTGGTGCGTGCTGGAGGACAACCTGCGGGTGCCGTCCGGCATCGGGTACGCGATGCAGAACCGCCGGCTGACCCGGGCGGTGTTTCCGGAGCTGCCGATGCCGGCGGAGGTGCTGGACGTGGAGCGCACCCCGCGGCTGCTGCGCGAGGCGCTGCTGCACGCCGCCCGGTGCGACGACCCGCAGCTGGTGGTACTGAGCCAGGGCCCGGACGACTCGGCGTGGTTCGAGCACCGGCTGCTGGCCGAGGAGATGGGCGTGCCGCTGGTGCGCAGCACCGACCTGCTGGTGACGGACAACCGGGTGGAGCTGCACCGCGGCGGCGGGCGGCGCCGGGTCGACGTCGTCTACCTGCGGATGGGCGAGGACAGCGTGGTGCACTCCCCCGGCGCGGACGGCCTGCCGCTGGGCCCGTCGCTGCTGGCGGCGGTGCACGCGGGCACGGTGGTGCTGGCGAACGCCCTGGGCAACGGCATCGGCGACGACAAGAGCGTGTACGCGTTCGTGCCGAAGCTGGTCGAGTACTACCTGGGCGAGAAGCCGCTGCTGGCGGACGTGCCGACGTACCTGTGCGGGATCCCGGAGCAGCGGGCGGAGGTGCTGGCCCGGCTGGACGAGCTGGTGTGCAAGCCGGTGGACGGCTACGGCGGCGACCGCATCGTGATCGGCCCGAAGGCGTCGCCGGAGGACCTGTCGGCAGTGCGGCGGCAGATCCTGACGGCCCCGCACCGGTGGGTGGCGCAGGAGGTGGTGGACCTGTCGACGGCGCCGGTGTTCGACGGCCACGGGCTGGCGCCGCGGCACGTGGACCTGCGGGCGTTCGTGTTCACCGGGCAGCGGCAGGTGGTGGCGCCGGTGGCACTGACCCGGGTGGCCCCGGCGGGCAGCATGATCGTCAACTCGTCGCGCGGCGGCGGGTCGAAGGACACGTGGCTGATGGGTCAGGCGGGGTCGGAGTAGCCCGGCGGCAGGGTGACGGGCGTGCGCACCTCGCGCGCACCGCCGGAGCCCCCGCCGGGGGCCGGCGCGATGAGCAGCCGGGCGACGACGGCCAGCAGCGGCGGCACGACGGTCGGCAGCAGCACGACGGCGGCGACGACCAGCGCGCGGCGGGCGCCGGCGGGGCGGCCGCGCAGCTCGGCGGCCGAGGCGGCGGCGCAGGCGAGCGCCCCGCCGACCACGACGACGACCACGAGCCAGCCGAGCGCCGACAGCTCGGCGCCGCCGGCGGTGAGGAACGCACCGGCGACGCACAGCGCGATGAGCATGGCGGCGCCGATCAGCGCGTGCGTGAGCGCCCGGCGCAGCGGGACGTATCCGGCCACGCCCCGAGCGTAGGTGCGCCGCCGGGCCCGGGCGGCCGGTTCGGCCGGAAGGGCCGGTGTGACGACATCGACGCGCATGCCGGCTGGGCGGCCGCGACGGGGTAAGGAAGCGTTACGGGTCGGACACACCGACGACATGGGCGACGCCGAGCCTGGAGGATCCGGGTGAGCGCGTCCGGTAGCGCTCTGGAGGTACCTCATGTGCGGCTTCGCCGGCGAGTTCCGGTACGACGGACACCCCGCGGACGGTGGCGCGGTGCGCCGGATGCTCCCGTGCCTGGCGTCCCGCGGGCCCGACGGCGAGGGCGTCTGGGAGCGCGGGGCGGTCGCGCTCGGCCACCGGCGGCTCAAGATCATCGACCTGTCCGAGGCCGGCGCGCAGCCCATGACCGACGCCGAGCTGGGCCTGACGCTGGTCTTCAACGGCTGCGTCTACAACTACCGGCAGCTGCGCGCCGAGCTGGAGGCGGCGGGCTACCGGTTCTTCAGCAACTCCGACACCGAGGTGATCATCAAGGCCTACCACCGCTGGGGTGCGGCCTGCGTCGAGCGCTTCCTCGGCATGTTCGCGTTCGTGCTGGTGGAGCACGACAGCGGCACCGTGGTGCTGGGCCGCGACCGGCTCGGCATCAAGCCGCTCTACCTGGCCGAGTCGGGGTCCCGGCTGCGCTTCGCGTCGAACGTGCAGGCGCTGCTGGCCGCCGGCGACGTCGACACCTCGATCGACACGGTCGCCCTGCACCACTACATGACGTTCCACTCGGTGGTGCCCGCGCCGCGCACGATCCTGGCGGGCATCCGCAAGCTGCCCCCGGCCACCGTGCGGGTGATCACCGCCGACGGCCGGGCCACCGACACCCGGTACTGGTCGCCGTCGTACACCCGCACCGACCTGGGGCTGGAGACGCCGCGCGACTGGGCGGACGCCCTGCTCGGCAAGCTGCGCACCGCCGTCGAGCGGCGGATGGTCGCCGACGTGCCGGTCGGCGTGCTGCTGTCCGGCGGGCTGGACTCGTCGTTCATCGTGGCGCTGCTCGCCGAGTCGGGCCAGCGCGGGCTCACCACGTTCAGCATCGGCTTCGAGGCGGCGGCGGGCGAGAGCGGCGACGAGTTCGCGTACTCCGACATCGTCGCCAAGCAGTTCGCCACCGACCACCACCAGATCCGCATCGACCACCGGCGGTTCCTGCCGGCCGTGCCGGCCGCCGTCGCCGCGATGAGCGAGCCGATGGTCAGCCACGACTGCGTCGCCTTCCACCTGCTGTCCGAGGACGTCAGCAAGCACGTCACCGTGGTGCAGTCCGGGCAGGGCGCCGACGAGGTCCTGGCCGGGTACAGCTGGTACCCGCCGCTGGCCGGCGTGCCGCGCGAGCAGGCCGTCGACGCGTACGCCCGGGAGTTCTTCGACCGCTCGCACGCCACCCTCGCCCGGCAGCTGGCGCCGGAGTGGCTGCTCGACCGCGACGCCAGCCGCGAGTTCGTCGCCGCGCACTTCGCCGCCCCCGGGGCGCAGACCGCGGTGGACGCCGCCCTGCGCCTGGACTCCGAGGTGATGCTCGTCGACGATCCGGTCAAGCGTGTCGACAACATGACGATGGCGTGGGGCCTCGAGGCGCGCGTACCCTTCCTCGATCACGAGTTGGTGGAGCTCGCGGCGGCCTGCCCGCCGGAGGTCAAACTGGCGCAGGGGGGCAAGGGCGTGCTGAAGGACGCGGCCCGCGGCATCGTGCCCGACGAGGTCATCGACCGGTCGAAGGGCTACTTCCCGGTGCCCGGCATCCGGCACCTCGAGGGGCCGATGCTCGACATGGTCCGCGACGCCCTCACCACCTCCGCCGCCCGCGACCGCGGCCTGTTCGACCCCGGCTACGTGCGGGCGCTGCTGCAGGACCCGAACACGCCGCGCACCACGCTCGGCGCCAACCAGTTGTGGCAGCTCGCGCTGCTGGAGATGTGGCTTCAGGACAAGGGGGTATGAGTGACCGGTCAGCTCAGCCGCGTCGACGTCACCGTCCTGCCCGCGGGCTGGACGACCGCCGAGCACGCCCCCGCCGGGGCGTGGTCGCCGGCGTTGTCGCCCGACGGCCGCCACGCGGCCTACGTCTCCGACCGCAGCGGCGCCCCCCGGGTGTGGGTGCAACCGGTCGGGTCCGAGCTGACCTTCCTGGTCGACACCGGTGACGCCCCCGTGGTGTCGGTGCACTGGTCGACGGGCGGCGGCTGGCTGGCCGTCGTCCTCGCGCCGGGCGGCGCCCCGCGCACCGAGGTGTGGCTGGTGCGCCCCGACGGCTCGGCGCTGCACCAGGTCGCCGGCTTCGGCGCCGACACCGCCGACAACGTGCGCTGGCTGCCCGGCCGGTCGCTGCTGGCCGTCACCGAGAACGCGTCGCGGGCGCTGGTCGTCGACGCCGTCAGCGGCGAGCGCCGCACCCTGTTCGACGACGAGCTGATCGCCCTGCTCGACGTGTCCCGCGACGGCTCCCGCGCCCTGGTGCGGCGCGGCCCCCGGGGGGCCCGCGAGATCGTGGTGCGCTCGCTCGCCGACGGCGCGGAGCACATGGTGGCACCCGGCGACCTGGGGGTCTTCTCGGCCGACGGCGCCGCCGTGTACGCCCTCACGGTCGTGGCCGACCACTTCCGCCTGGTCGAGGTCACCGACACGGCCGGCCGGGTCGTCGCCGCCCGGCACGACGCCGAGCTGGAGGGCGTCGCGGCGTCCGCCGACGGCTCGTCGCTCGCCCTGACCTGGAACGTGCACGGCGGCACCTCGTGGGTGTCCGTCCTGGACACCGCCACCGGGTCGCTGCGCGACGTGCCCCCGCCCGGCCCGGTCGTGGACGGCGTCACGTTCAGCGCGGACGGCAGCACCCTGGCGCTGACGGCCGAGGGCGCGGCGCTGCCCCGCTCGGTGTTCGTGACGTCGCCGACCGGCATGACCGCCGTCGCGGGCGGCTGCTCGCCCGCGCCCGCCGTCGAGCCGGTCCTGCACACGTTCGCCGCCCATGACGGGCTGACCCTCACCGGCTGGCTGTACCCGCCCGCCGGCCCCGGCCCGCACCCCACCCTGCTGTGGTTCCACGGCGGCCCCGAGGCCCAGGAGCGGCCGGGCAACAACCCGCTCTACCAGTCGCTGGCCGCCGCCGGCATCGCCGTGTTCACCCCGAACGTGCGCGGCTCGTCGGGCTTCGGCCACGCGTTCATGAACGCGGACAACGGCGCGCTGCGGCACGCCGCCATCGCCGACGTGGCCTCGTGCGTGGAGTACCTGGTGGCGGCCGGCGTCGCCGACCCGGCCCGGGTGGGCTGCTCCGGGCGCTCCTACGGCGGCTACCTGACGCTGGCCGCCCTGGTCACGTACCCGTCGCTGTTCGCCGTCGGCGTCGACGTCTGCGGCATGTCGGACTTCGCGACGTTCTACGCGCACACCGAGCCGTGGATCGGCGCGGCGGCGGTCTCCAAGTACGGCCACCCGGTGCACGACGCCGCCCTGCTGCGCGAGCTGTCCCCGATGACCCGCATCGACCGGCTCCGCACGCCGCTCATGGTCGTGCACGGCGAGAACGACTCCAACGTGCCGGTCGTCGAGGCCGAGCAGGTGGTGGCGGCGCTGCGCGAGCGCGGGGTGCCCCACCGCTACCTGCTGTTCCCCGGCGAGGGCCACGAGCTGCTGTGCCGCACCAACCGGGCCACGTACCAGCAGGCCGTCGTCGACTGGCTGCAGCAGCACCTCGCCTGACGCCGTCCTGATTTCGCTCAAGTCGCACGCACCCCGGCCGATGACGCCCACCACGAGCCGCTCCCCCGCGGCTCGCGGGCCCCGAGGAGCGACATGCGCGACATCCGGTCGACCGGCCGCAGGATCACGGCGGCGCTGGCCGCCGCCGTGACGGTGACGGGTCTCTCCGCCGGGGTGGCCCGGCCCGCCGCGGCGGCGCCCGCGCCCTGGCACGCCGTCGGCTGGTCGGACAGCGCGACCGGCACCTCGATCAACAACGCGATGTTCGCCACGAACGCCGACATCATGCGCAACGACGGCCTGACCGGCAAGGGCGTCGGGGTGGCGCTGGTCGACACGGGCGTGGCCCCGGTGGCCGGGCTGACCGGCGGCAACGTCGTCAACGGCCCGGACCTGTCGTTCGACAGCCAGGACCCGGCGAAGCGGTTCGTCGACGGCAACGGCCACGGCACCCACCTGGCGGGCATCATCGCCGGCCGGGCCTCGGGCTCGTTCGGCGGCGGCGTGGCGCCCGGCGCGAAGCTGACGTCGGTCAAGGTCGGCGCGGCCAGCGGCGCGGTCGACGTGTCGCAGGTCATCGCGGCGATCGACTGGGTGGTGGCGCACCGCAACGACGACACCGCCAACCGCATCCGGGTGCTGACCCTGTCGTACGGCACCGACGGCGTCCAGTCGTCGCTGCTGGACCCGCTGCAGTTCGCCGTGGAGAACGCGTGGCGGGCCGGCATCGTGGTGGTGGTCGCGTCGGGCAACACGGGCGGCAACACGCCGCTGGTCAACCCGGCCGCCAACCCGTACGTGCTGTCGGTGGGCGCCCTGGACCTGCGCGGCACCTCCGACATGCGCGACGACCAGGTCACCGCGTTCACCAACCGGGGCACCACCGCCCGGCGGGTCGACATCAGCGTGCCGGGCCGCACCATCATCAGCCTGCGCGCGCCGGGCTCGGCGATCGACACCGCGTACCCGGCCGCCCGGGTCGGCACCCAGCTGTTCAAGGGCAGCGGCACGTCGCAGGCGGCGGCGATGCTGGCGGGCAACGTGGCGCTGCTGCTGCAGCAGCGCCCGGCCCTGACGCCGGACCAGGTGAAGGCGCTGCTGAAGTCGGGTTCGCAGCCGGTGGCGTCGACGGGCACGATGGACCAGGGCCTGCGCCGGCTGGACGTCTTCGCGGCCAGCTACCCCACCGCGCCGACGACGAAGCAGGCGTGGGCGCGGGGCACCGGCCGGGGCACGCTGGAGGGCGCCCGCGGCAGCGTGCACGTCTCGGACGGCGCCGCCACGCTCACCGGCGAGAGCACGGTGTGGGGCCGGTACGACGCGACGGCGTGGTCGACGGCGAGCGCGGCCGGCACCGCCTGGTCGGGCGGCTCGTGGATGGGCCACGCGCTGACCGGCACGACCTGGACCACCTCGGGCGGCATGGCGGCGTGGAGCGGCCGGGCCTGGTCGGGCGGCACGTGGTCGGGCCGGGCCTGGTCGGGCCGGGCGTGGTCGTCGGTGAGCTGGCTCGGCACCACCTGGAGCTGACGGGCCATAACCGGGGCGATAGGCCCCAGCCGGGATGTATCGACGTTCATCACTTTCTGACTACGGTCGGGCTCACCCCCCAACCGCCCAGAAGGACGTGAGCGCATGCGCACCCTCGCCCGAGCACTGCTCACCGCGGCCGTCGTCGCGGCCGGCCTGGCGACCCCGGCCGCCGCGCTGGCCGCCCCCGACGACGCGCCGAGCACCCGGGTCGTCAACGGACGTCCCGCCACCGAGAACTACCCGTTCATGGTCTACGTGTCCGGCTGCACCGGCTCGCTGATCAAGGCGAACTGGGCCGTCACCGCGAAGCACTGCCCGACGCCCAGCTCGGTGCGGGTCGGCAGCAACGACCGCAGCAGCGGCGGCACCGTCGTCGCGGTCCGGCGCGCGGTCAACCACCCGCGCATCGACGTCAAGCTGCTCGAACTGGCCTCCGCGGTCGGCCAGGCGCCCGCGCCCATCCCGGCCGCCTCCGGCGCCACCGGCACCGCCACCCGCATCATCGGCTGGGGCCAGACCTGCCCGACCCGCGGCTGCGGCAGCGCCCCGCGCATCGCCAACGAGCTGGACACGTCGATCGTCGCCGACAGCCGCTGCTCCGGCATCAACGGCCCGTACGAGATCTGCACGAACAACACCAACGGCAACGCCGGCGCCTGCTACGGCGACTCCGGCGGCCCGCAGGTGCGCCAGGTGGACGGCCGCTGGGTCCTCATCGGCGTGACCAGCCGGGCCGGCAACAACAGCTCCACCTGCGCCACCGGCCCGTCCATCTACGGCGACCTGCCGTCGATCCGCACCTGGGTCAGCCAGCAGGTCGGCGGCCTGCCCGCCGCCTGAGGAGGCACCGGCCGGCCCCCGGCGCGCGTCAGCCCCGGCGCGCGGCGGGGGCCGCCTCCGGCCGCAGCCGCGACGAGCCCGCCGCCACCGAGAAGCCGGCCACCCAGCGGGCGGTGCTGTCGCGGCGGGTGCGGTCGGCGAGGTGGTACCAGTCCATCCGGCACCGGTCGGGCGTCAGGTCCAGCACCCCGTAGCCGTGACCGTCCAGCTCGGTCCACCGCACGTGCGGGTTGGCGGCGCGCACGACGCCCGCCGCGAGCAGGCTGAGCGGCCCGCCGGCGGGCGTACCCAGGAAGTCGTCGATGTTGTCGCTGGTGACCGAGGGCACGACGAACTCGGCGGCCGACGGCGTGGCCGACCCGCGGGTGACCAGCTCGTTCGCCCACGACGTGTGGATGTCGCCGGTGAGGAACACGACGTCGCGGACCCGGTTGCGGCGCAGCACGCCGACGAGCGAGTCGCGGTCGGCGGTGTAGCCGTCCCACTGGTCGGTGTTGACGGCGTAGCCGTTGGCGGGGATGCCGAGCAGCCGGCCGAGCGGGCCCAGCAGCCAGGCCGGCAGCGTCGCCACGTCGACCCGGCTGATCATGTCGGGGTTGCCGACGAGCTTCCACCGGGCGGCGGAGGCGACCAGCCCGTCCTGCAGCCAGCCGAGCTGCGCGGCGCCGGTGATCGTGCGGTCCGGGTCGTCGACGGCGACGCCGGAGGTCTGCTGCGAGCGGTACGAGCGCAGGTCGAGCATCGACAGCTCGGCGAGCCGGCCGAACCGGAAGCGCCGGTAGATGGCGCCGTCGGGGCCGAGCCGCACCGGCATCCACTCCGCGTACGCCTGCCGGGCCGCGGCCAGCCGCGCGCCGAAGTCGCCCTCGGTGGCCGGGGTGTGGTTCTCGGCGCCGCCGGACCACTGGTCGTTGGCGACCTCGTGGTCGTCCCAGGTGATCACCCACGGGACGGCGGCGTGCAGCGCCTGCAAGTCCGGGTCGGTCTTGTAGAGCGCGTGCCGCACCCGGTAGTCGGCCAGCGTCAGCACCTCGTGCGGCGGCTCGACCCGGCGCACCGTGCGGCCGCCCGCGTCGAAGTCGCCGGTGCCGTACTCGTACAGGTAGTCGCCGAGGTGCACGACGAGGTGCAGGTCGTCGCGGGCGGCCAGGTGCCGGTAGGCGGCGAAGTGCCCGGCCTCCCAGTTGCTGCACGACACGACGCCCGCGCGCAGCCGGCTCACGGCGGCCTCGGCGGCGGGCGCGGTCATCGTGCGGCCGGTCGCCGACCACTGCCCGCGGCAGCCGAACCGGTACCAGTAGGTGGTGCCCGGCAGCAGCCCAGCCACGTCCACCTTGACGGTGTGGTCGCGGTCGGGCCCCGCCGCGACCTCCCCCGCGGCCACGACCGCCGCGAACGCCGGGTCGGCCGCGACCTGCCACGTCACGGGTACGACGGGCCCGGCGCCGGAGCCGGGCGTCGCGCCGGGCTCGGGGGTGACCCGGGTCCACAGCAGGATGCCCCCGGGCAGCGGGTCGCCGGACGCGACGCCGTGCGCGAAGACGGGGGCGGGGGCCGCGGCGGCCGGGGCGGGCAGGGCCGTGGCGGCGATGCCGGCGCCGGTGCTCAGCCCGGCGACGCGCAGGAGGGTACGGCGGTCGACGGCGTCCATGGTGGAGTGTCTAGCAGCTCAGGCACCGCTCGTGACCGGCCGGTGACAGAAGTTCAGCTGCCTGTCAGATATCTGTCGATCGCCGGGCCGATCCAGGCCACCACGTCGTCGGCGGGCATGGACGCGACCGGCTCCAGCGCCAGCACGTACCGGGTCAGCGCCAGCCCCAGCATCTGGGTGGCGATCAGGCCGGCCCGCTCGCGCGGCCGGTCGGGCGCGAGCCGCCCGGCGGCGGCCACCAGCTGCTCCTCGAAGATCGCGTGCAGCCGCTCGCGCGCGGCCTGGTGGCTGGCGGCGGCGCGCAGCAGCGCGACGAAGGTGTCGCCGCCCTCCCACACGGCCAGGAAGTGGCGCACCAGCGCGGCCCCGTGCGGTGGCGCGCCGAGCCGGGGCAGGCGCAGGTCGAACTCGGCGGCGGCGGCGAACAGCCGGTCCTTGCTGCCGTAGTAGCGCATCACCATGGCGGGGTCGATGGCCGCGTCCGCGGCGATGGCCCGGATGGTGGCGCGCTCGTAGCCGTCGGCGGCGAAGCGGGCGCGGGCGGCGCGCAGGATCGTGGCGCGGGTGTCGGCGGAGGACGGGCGTGCCATGTCAACAAGTGTAGGCCAACATGCGTTGACGTACGTCCGGGCCCGCTCCTACAGTCGGACCGGGAGGCACACATGGACCACGACGTCATCGTTGCCGGAGCCGGCCCCACCGGCCTCACCCTCGCCGGAGACCTGGCCGCCGCCGGGCTGCGCACCCTCGTGCTGGAACGCCGCTCCGGCACCTCCAACCTGACCCGGGCGTTCGCCGTGCACGCCCGCACCCTGGAACAGCTCGACGCGCGCGGCCTCGCCGACGAGCTCGTCGCCACCGGCACGACCGTCGCCGGCATCCGCCTGTTCGGCCGGTTCGCCGTCGACCTGGGCGCCCTGCCCAGCCGGTTCCCGTTCGTGCTCATCACCCCGCAGTACGAGACCGAGCGCCTGCTGCACCGCCGCGCCGTCGCGGCCGGCGCGCAGATCCGCGAGGGCGCCGAGCTGACCGGCATCGACCAGGACGCCGGCGGCGTCACCGTGACCACCACCGCCGGCACCCACACCGCCGCGTACGTGGTCGGCGCCGACGGCCACCGCAGCGGCGTGCGCCGCGCCGTCGGCATGCCGTTCCCCGGCCGGGCGGTGCTGCGCTCCATCGCCCTGGCCGACGTCCGCCTCGCCGACGCCCCCGCCGACGTCATCACCGTCGCCGCCACCGGCGACTGCCTCGCCTTCCTCGCCCCGTTCGGCGACGGCTGGCACCGCGTCATCGCCTGGGACCGCCACAACGCGCGCCCCAACGACGACCCCGTCGACCTGGAGGAGATCCGCGACGTCACCCGCCGCGCCCACGGCACGGACTTCGGCATGCACTCCCCGCGCTGGCTGTCCCGCTTCCACAGCGACGAACGCCAGGCTCCGCACTACCGCACCGGCCGCGTGTTCCTCGCCGGCGACGCCGCCCACGTCCACTCCCCCGCCGGCGGCCAGGGCATGAACGTCGGCATCCAGGACGCCGCCAACCTCGGCTGGAAACTGGCCGCGGCGGTGCACGGCTGGGCGCCGCCGGGCCTGCTCGACTCGTACGAGGCGGAGCGGCACCCGGTGGGGCGGCAGGTGCTGCGCACCAGCGGCGCGCTGCTGCGCGCGGCCACCCTGCGCACCGCCCCGCAACGCCTGCTGCGCGACACCCTCGGCGCCCTGGCCCTGCGCACCCGCCCGATCGCCCGCCGCGCCGCCGCGACGATCTCGGCGCTCGGCGTGGACTACCCGGACGCACCCCGGGCGGCCGACCGCCCGCTCGCGGACGGCACCCGGCTGTACGAGGCGCTGCGCGCCGGCCGCTTCGTCCTCACCGGACCACCGGACCTCGCCGGTCCGGCGGCACCGTGGGCGGACCGGGTGCTGACGGCGGCGGCGGACGGCCCGGCCACCCTGGTCCGGCCCGACGGCCACGTGGCGTGGACCGGCCCGGCGGAGCGGGCGCCGGCGGCGCTGACCCGGCACGCCGGGCACCCGGTCGCCGCCCGCAACGGCTGAGCGCCGGCGCGGTCAGCGGGCCATGGCCGCGTCGCGCCAGGCGTTCTCCAGGCGGTCGACCATCTCGACCAGGACGTCCTCCGGGTGGACGCACGGCACCCGGATGTGGTCGTCGTGGCGGCCGCTGGAGTCCATCGACGCGCCCGGCACCACCTCGATGCCGTGGCGGAGGGCGACCTGGGCGAACGCCCGGGTGTCCGCGCCCGGCAGCCGCACCCACAGCGCCGACCCGCCCGCCGGCATCCGCCACTGCCACTCGGGCAGTTTCTCGGCGATGAGGGAGCCGACCAGTTCCATGCGGCCGCGGGCCTCGGTGAGGCGGCGGGCGGCGATGGCGGGCAGGCGGGGCATGAGGCGGGCGGCGACGGCCTGGTCGACGAAGGGGTTGCCGAGGTCGGCCATGGCCTTGAGGCGGGCGAGGCGTTCGATGAGTTCGGCGGGGCCGCGCAGCCAGCCGATGCGCAGGCCACCCCAGACGAGTTTGGTGAGGGTGCCGGTGGTGAGCACCTGGGCGTCGGAGCTGCCGTACGCGGCGATGGGGGCGGGGCCGGGGGCGCCGTCGGGGCCGTCCGGGGGCAGGAAGTTGTTGTCCTCGACGATGACGACGTTGTGCTGGGCGGCGAGGTCGGCGAGGTGGGCGCGGCGGCGGCCGGTCATGAGCAGGCCGGTCGGGTTGTGGTAGGTCGGCATGACGAACATGAGCACCGGCTGGTGCTCGGCCATGACCTGGCGGGCGATGCGCAGGTCGATGCCCTCGTCGTCGAGGGGGACGCCGAGCAGGCGGGCCTTGGCGGCGCGGAACGCGTCGAGGCAGCCGGGCCAGCTCGGTGATTCCACCATGACGCTGGTGCCGCGGCGGATGTACATGGTGGAGATGAGGTTGAGGGCCTGCTGGGTGCCGGAGGTGATCAGCACCTGGTCGGGGGTGGTGGGCAGGCCCTGGCTGCCGTACTGGTCGGCGACGGCGGCACGCAGGGCGGGCAGGCCGGCGGGGCGGTAGCCGGTGTCCTTGAGCAGTTCGCCGAGGTCGGTGTCGACGACCTCCTGCAGCACGGTGCCGACCTCGGGTGCGGCGGCGTCGACGGCGCGGGTCAGGGAGATGACCTCGGTGGGGCCGTCGATCATGCGCTGGAGCAGGGAGGTGGCCCGCCCGCCGGTGACCCGGCCGTCGAGCGGCTGGCGCAGGGGGGCGGCGAACCGGTTGACGCGGGTGCCGCTGCCCTGCCGGCTGTCGACGATGCCGCGTTCGCGGAGCCGGTCGTAGGCGCTGACAACGGTGGCGCGGCTGACGGCGAGCGCGCGGGCGAATGGCCGTTCGGGTGGTAGGGGGTCACCCGGATGGAGACCGCCTTCTCGGATGATCCGCTCGAGCGATTCGGCCAATCGTCGATAGATCGGCCCCCGCCCCACGGCCCAGTCGCCCAACAGCTCGACGACGTCGGGAATGCCGAGATTTCGGTCCACTTATCACTCCGTTGGCCCGGGTCGCTGATCAACGATTCGGTCAGGCTAATGCATCGAACGGGGCAACGGTCGTCCTCGGTCGGAGACCACCCGAGAGCCGGAGCAAAGCGCAGCAACCTCGCAAACCACCGGCAAACGGTTGGTTAATGCACGACGATCGGAATTCCAGAATTGTTTCGCTTCGACTTTGAAGCAATTCGGCGGGCCTTGCCCGGTGATCGACGGACATGTTAGTAATCGTCCGGTGACAGAGCGGAGCGAACCAGTGGTCAGCACGGACCGTCCCCTTCTCCCCCGGAGGACCCGTTGAACCCGATCGGCGCACTGGCGGTCGAGCCCGCCGAACTGGCGCACACCCGGTCCATCGACCACCGCAGCACCGCCGTCCGCGACTTCGTGGCCGCCACCGGAGCCGACCGCGAGCCCGACCCGGTCCGCCGCGCCGTGCAGCTCTACTACGCCGTCCGCGACGACATCCGCTACGAGATCTACGGCGCCGACCTGTCCGAGGACGGCCTCACGGCCAGCACGGTGGCGACCGTCCGCAAGGGAATGTGCATCCACAAGTCGGTGCTGTACGCGGCCGCCCTGCGCGCCGTCGGCATCCCCAGCCGGCTGATGATCACCGACGTCCGCAACCACCTGGTGTCGCCGCAGCTCAAGCGCATGGTCGGCGACGTCTTCCACTACCACACCCTCACGGTGCTGCGCCCGGCCGACCGGTGGATCCGGGCCACGCCGGTGTTCAACCGCCGCCTCTGCCGGCTCTACGACATGGAGCCGCTGGAATTCGACGGGCGCACCGACAGCATGCACCACCCATTCGACGGGATCGGCCGCAAGCACATGGAATTCGTGCGGTTCCACGGCGATTTCGACGACCTGCCGTACCGCACCATCATCGACGGCATGCGCCGCCAGCACCCCGCAATGTTCGCCGGAGCCACCTCGTTCCGCGGCGGTTCCTCGCTGGTGTCGGACGCCATTTCCCCGAGGAGCCTGTGATGATCGAGCGCACCAAGTACCTGCTCGCCGACGAGGACACCCCGACCGCCTGGTACAACCTCGCGGCCGACCTGCCCGAGCTGGCGCCCAAGCGGAATCCCGGCACCGGCGCCGACATCACCGTGGACGACCTGCTGCCGTTCGTCTGCCGGGACATCGCCGAGCAGGAGCTGAGCACCGAGCGCTACGTCGAGATCCCCGACGAGGTCCGCCAGATCTACACCCAGTGGCGGCCGTCGCCGCTGGTGCGGGCCCGCCGCCTGGAGCGCGCGCTCGACACCCCGGCGCGCATCTACTACAAGTACGAGGGCGGCTCGCCCGCCGGCAGTCACAAGCCGAACACCGCGATCCCGCAGGTGTACTACAACAAGGCCGCCGGCATCACGCAGCTGGTCACCGAGACCGGCGCCGGGCAGTGGGGTTCCTCGCTGTCGTTCGCCGGGGCGTACTTCGGCGTCGACGTGCGGGTCTACATGGTCCGCGCCAGCTTCCACCAGAAGCCGTACCGGCGCCTGCTGATGGAGACCTACGGCGCCACCTGCGTGCCCAGCCCCAGCGAGGACACCGAGACCGGCCGCAAGCGGCTCGCCGAGCGGGCCGAGCACCCCGGCAGCCTGGGCATCGCCACCGGCGAGGCGATGGAGATCGCCTTCCACAACCCGCACGTCAACTACGCGGGCGGCAGCGTGCTCAACCACGTGCTGCTGCACCAGAGCGTCATCGGCCAGGAGGCGCTGGCGCAGATGGCGCTGGCCGACGACTACCCGGACGTCGTGGTCGGCTGCGCCGGCGGCGGCAGCAACCTGGGCGGCCTGACGTTCCCGTTCATCGGCGAGCAGCTGCGCGGCGGCCGCCGGGTGCGGGTGGTGGCCGCCGAACCCGCCGCCTGCCCGACGCTGACCCGGGGCCGGCTCGCGTTCGACTTCGGCGACAGCGGCGGCTTCTCCCCGCTGTTCCGCATGCACACCCTGGGCAACGACTTCGTCCCGCCCAGCATGCACGCCGGCGGCCTGCGCTACCACGGCATGTCGCCGCTGGTCAGCTCCGCCGTCGAGGCCGGCCTGATCGAGCCGGTGGCGCTGCGCCAGCGGGCCTGCTTCGAGGCGGGCATCCTATTCGCCCGCAACGAGGGCATCGTGCCGGCGCCGGAGTCGACCCACGCCATCCGCGGCGCGATCGCCGAGGCGCTCGCCGCGAAGGAGGAGGGCCGCCCGCGCACCATCCTGTTCGGACTGTCGGGCCACGGCCACTTCGACCTGGCCGCCTACGAGCAGGCCCTCGCGGGCACGCTCGAGGACGACATCTACGACGCCGCCGGCGTCGAGGCGGCGCTGACGAACCTGCCCGCCCAGGAGCGCCCCGCCCTGCTCGACGCCTGACCGTTCCCGCCCTCCCACGCGGGCCGCGCCCACCCCCCGGGGCGCGGCCCGCACCCACACCTCCGGTGGCCGCCACAGTGGACAGTCCCGCCCCCGCCGCCCTGCGCGACCTGCTCGCCGCCGGGCCCATCCACCGGCCGGCGTCCCCGGCCGACCCCGACGCGATCGCCGCCGACTACGTGCGGCGGCACGCCGGCGTGCCGGCCACCGGCCGCGGCGGGCCCGAGCCCGTCGTCGTCTACCCGGGCAACGTGCTGGTCGGCGCGTACGGCGACGCGGGCCGGGTGCGCGGCTGGCTGCCCGGGCTGCCGCCGCGCGCGACCCCGGCCGCCGCGGCCGCGCTGCTGGCCGGCGCGCGCGCCCCCGAGCGCTGCCCGGCGCCGCCCTGCCAGGAGGTCGTCGAGGACGGCGCCGCGCTGGGCGGGCTGCCGCTGGGCGTGGCCACCCCCCGCGACGCCGGCCCGTTCGTCACCGCGGGCGTGATCTTCGCCCGCGACCCGGAGACCGGCGAGACCGCGCTGTCGGCGCACCGCATGCTGCGCACCGGCCCGGACACCCTCACGGTGTGGATGGTGCCGGGGCGGCAGCTGCGCGACCTGCACGCCCGCGCCGTCGCCGCCGGGCGCGACCTGCCCGTGTCGGTCGGCATCGGCGTCCCACCGGCCGTCATGATCGCCGCGGCGCTCGGCTCCCGGTTCCTGCCCGCCGGCACCGCCAAGCTGGCCGTGGCGGGGGCGCTCGCGCAGGCCCCGGTCCGGATGGCCGCGGGGGTGAGCGGGCCCGCCCCGGTGCCGGCCGACGCCGAGATCGTGCTGGAAGGCCGCCTCGGCGCGGCCACCGCGCCCGAGTGCCTGCCGGGCCGCGCGCTGGGCGGGTCGCTGCCCGAGTTCCTCGGCTACGACGGCCGCGCCCACGACGCCGTACCCGTGCTGACGGTGGCGGCGGTGACCCGGCGCCGCGACGCGTACCTGCAGACGGTGGTCGGACCCGGCCGCGAGCAGTCCGTGATCCTCGGCCTGGCCGGGGCGCTCAGCGTGGCCCTGTCCGCCGCGGGTCCGCACTGGGACGTGGTCGCCGACCTGGCCTTCCCGCCCGCCGGCGGCGGGATGCTGCTGCTGGTGGTGGCCGTGCGCAAGCGCCGCGCCGCCGACGACGGCGCCGCCCGGCTGGTCGCCCGCGACGTGCTGGCCGCCCACCCGTTCGTCAAGACCGTGGTGGCGGTGGACGACGACGTCGACCCGCACAGCGCCGAGGACGTGCTCTGGGCCGCCACCACCCGCGCCAACCTGGGCGTCGACTGCCACACCTGGGGCGGCTTCACGCCGCTGGGCATGGACCCGTCGCAGGGCGCCGCGTGGGCCCGCGAGCGCGGCGCCGACGGCGGGGCGGGGCGCACGTTCGTCGACGCCACCGTGCCGTTCGCCCTGCGCGGCGAGGCCGCGCGCAGCTACGCCGACTGACCGCCGGTCAGCGCCGCCGCCACGCCGAGGGTCAGGTAGACGCCCCCGGCGATCTGGTTCTGCCGGCGCAGCAGCCGGCTGCGCCGGTTCAGCCAGCCGCGCAGCGCCGCCGAGCCGAAGGCGTAGCCCAGGTCGAGGGCCAGCGCGATCAGGAAGAACACCACGCCGAGGACGAGCGTCTGCAACGCCGCCGGGCCGCGGTCGGCGTCGACGAACTGCGGCAGGAACGCCAGGAAGAACAGGCCGACCTTCGGGTTGAGCACGTTCACCACCAGCCCGTCGGTGAACGACTGCCGCAGCGTGCGCGGCGGCCGGTCGCCCTCCGGCAGGTCCGCGGGCGGGCGCCGGCGCAGCGCCTGCACCCCCAGGTAGCACAGGTACGCGGCGCCGAGGTAGCGCACGACGGTGAACGCGACCGGCGACGCGGCGATGAGCGTGGAGATGCCGACGACCGCGAGCACCACGTGCACGAGCGTGCCCGTCTCGACCCCGAACGCGGACGCGACGCCCGCGCGCCGGCCCTGGTCGATGGTGCGCGTGACGATGTAGATCATGTTCGGCCCGGGGATGACGATCAGCGCCGACGCGCTGACGGCGAACAGCAGCACCATTGACCACGTGGGCACCGGAGAACTCCCTCGACAAAAGGCGGTGAATCGCCGAGACCGTACCCCAGTTCCGGCGCCCGAAATGGGCGCGGAATGGGTTCCGGGGAAACGGCAGTCCACTTATCCGGTGTTTGGACCGGGCAATGCCGGTGCGACGGCGACAGGCTGTGCAACGAACCGCCACCCGTCGCAGATCACTGGGGTACGCACATGCCGGAAGGCGCACCAATTCCCGTCACGAATAGCCGTACACCACTGAACGGCACCGATCCTTTCGCCGCATTCCTCGCGCTGCGCGCCCACCTCGGCGAGGCGGAGGTGTTCCTCCTCGAGTCGCTCGACGGCCCGGCCGCCGACCGCCGCTCCGCGGTGGTGCCGTTCGCCCCGCTGGCCGAGGTGACCATCACCGACGGGGTGGTCGCCGTCAGCGGCGACGCCGTGGTCGCCGCCGCCGTCGAGCGGGCCGGCGCCGAGGCCGGGCTGCTGCGCGACGGCCGGCTCACCGGCGACGACGCGCTCTGGCCGTTCCTGCGGGCCGTGCAGGGCCTGTTCGCCGTCGACGCCGCGCCCGGCGCGGCCGTCACGTTCGGCTTCCTCGCCTTCTTCGGCTACGACACCGTGCGCTACATCGAGCGGCTGCCGCGGCTCATCCCCGGCGACGGCCGCACCGCCGAGGTGACCCTGGTGCTGCCGCGCGGGTACGCCGTCTTCGACCTGCGGCACGGCTCGGCCGAACTGGTCCTCAACGACGCCCCCGGCTGGGCGCCGCTCGACGCGGCGGCGCTGGCCGCGGTCGTCGACGCCGCCCCCGCCGCGGACGCGTCGCTGCCGGAGGTGCCCGCGCCGCTGTCCGTGCACGACAGCACCGACCCGGAGCGGTTCGCCGCCGACGTCGACACCTGCCTGCGGCACATCGCCGTCGGCGACATCTACCAGGTGCAGATCGGCCACGAGATCAGCACCCGCAGCGCCGTCGACGAGCTGACCGTCTACCGGCGGCTGCGGCTGCGCAACCCGTCGCCGTACATGTGCCTGCTGCCGCTGGCCGGCTGCACCGTGATCGGCGCGAGCCCGGAGCTGTTCGTCCGGGTCGAGGGCGACGCCGTGAGCATGCGGCCCATCGCCGGCACCGCCCCGCGCGGCGCCGAAGCGGCCGACAACGCGCAGCGCGTCGCCGCTCTGTCGGCCGACGAGAAGGAGATCGCCGAGCACGTGATGCTCGTCGACCTGTGCCGCAACGACCTGGCGAAGTTCTCCCGGGCGCGCACCGTCACGGTGGACGAGATGCTGGCCGTGCAGGACTTCTCACACGTGTTCCACCTGGTGTCCACGGTGTCGGGGCGGCGCGCGGACGGCGTCGACGCCTACGACGTCATCGCCGCCACCTTCCCCGCCGGCACCATGACCGGCACCCCGAAGATCCGCGCGATGGAGATCATCGAGTCGATCGAGACGAGCCGCCGCGGCCTGTACGCCGGGGTGTTCGGGCTCATCGACTTCGGCGGCCGGGTCAACCTCGGGCTCTGCATCCGCACCGTGTTCCGCCGCGGCGACACCTACACCACCCGCGCGTCCGCCGGGGTCGTCGCCGACAGCAAGGCGAGCAGCGAGTGGCGCGAGACCCTCGCCAAGATGAGCGCCGGCCACTGGGCCGTCAGCGGTCAGGAGCTGCTGTGAAAACTCTCGTCGTGGACGCGTACGACAGCTTCGTCCACATCATCGCCCAGTACCTGCTCGACCTGGACGCCGGGCCGCGGGTCGTCCGCGCCGACCGGATCGACCCGGACGCGGTCGCGGCCGACCCGCCGGACCTGCTCGTCCTCGGCCCCGGGCCCGGCCACCCGGCCGACTCCGGCGAGGTGGAGCTGGTGCACCGGTTCGCCGGCGTGGTGCCGATCCTCGGCGTGTGCCTGGGCCACCAGGCCGTCGCCGCCGCGTACGGGGCCACCGTCCGCCCGGCCCGGCACCTCATGCACGGCAAGACCAGCGTGATCCGGCACGACGGGCGGGGCTGCTTCGCCGGCCGCCCGGCGGACACGTTCACCGCGACCCGCTACCACTCGCTGATCGTCGAGCCGGACAGCCTGCCCGCCGAGCTGGAGGTGTCGGCCTGGTCCGACGACGACGGCTACGTCATGGGGCTGCGGCACCGCACCCTGCCCATCGAGTCGGTGCAGTTCCACCCCGAGAGCGTGCGCACCGACGACGGCCACGCGGTCTTCCGGTCGTTCATCGCCGCGCACGTCCCGGCGGCCGCGACCTGACCCCTCGCTCGACCTCCTCGAACGGAGCGCGACCATGACCCCGCACGCGACGGCCCCGGCCGTCCCCCGGCCCACCACCGGCGGCGCCACCCGGCCGCCGACCATCCTCGCCCTCAACGGCTCGGAGCGCGCCGACGGCAACACCGCCGCCGTGCTCGGCCACGTCGCGGAGCTGGCCGCCGGCCGCGGCGCCCGCCTCGAGGTGGTGCACCTGGCGCAGCACACGATCCTGCCCTGCGGCACGTGCGGCGACTGCAACCTCAAGCGCACCGCCTGCGACGTCACCGACGACGTGCCCGGCATCGTCGCCCGGATGACCGCGGCCGACGGCATCATCTACGCCGCGCCCGTGCACGGCTTCGGGATGGCCGAGACCATGCAGCGGTTCATCGAGCGCGCCGGGGTCGGGCACCTGCGCTTCCGCCGGCCGCTGACGAACAAGGTCGCCGGGGTGATCGTCACCGGCCGCCGCTACGCCCACGGCGACGTGCACGCCCAGCTGCAGAACAACGTCCTGCTCAACCGGATGCTGCTGGTCGGCAGCGGGTTCCCCGCGCTGGTGCAGGCGGGCGCGCGCGGCGACTGGCGGCACGACCGCGAGGGCATGGACACCGTGTTCCGGCTGACCCACCGCATGATCGACATGATCGAGCTGCTGCGCGACTACCGCCGCACCACCGGCCGCGACCTGCCCGTGCCCCACCAGAACGAGCGGGCGCTGCGGTGAGTGTCGCGCTGGTCACCGGGTCCGCCGGGGCCATCGGCGCGGCGATCGGGCGCGCCCTCGCCGCCGCCGGGCACCACGTCATCGGCGCCGACCTGCGGCCCGACCCGGCGGCGCCGTGGCGCACCGTCGTCGCGCGGCTGGACGACCCCGCCGAGGCCGCCGCGGCGCTCGCCGACGCCGCCGCCGACGGGCCGGTCACGACGCTGGTCAACAACGCCGGCGTGTACCTGGCCCGCGACTTCCTCACCACCACGCCGGAGGAGTTCGACGCGGTGCTGGGCGCCAACGTGCGCAGCGCGTTCTTCTGCGCCCAGCACGCCGCGCGGGCGCTGATCGCCGCGGGCACGCCCGGCACGATCGTCAACATCGCATCGGTCAGCGGGCGCACCGGCAGCGCCGACGCCGCGTACGGGGCGTCCAAGGGCGCCGTCATCGCGCTCACCAAGAGCCTCGCCACCGCCCTGGCGCCGCACCGCATCACCGTCAACGCCGTCGCGCCCGGGCTCATCGACAGCGACATGTCGCGGCGCATCCCGGCCGACCGGCAGCGGGCGTACCGCAGCCGCATCCCGCTCGGCCGGTTCGGCCGGCCCGAGGAGGTGGCCGCCGTCGTGGCCGCCCTCGCCGGCGACGCCGGCAGCTACCTGACCGGATCCGTCGTGGACGTCAACGGCGGCCTCTGGTGACCACCCCCGACTGATGAGAGGAGCGGCCCCGTGTGGCTGCCCACCGGCAAGGAGTACGAGGACTTCCTCACCGAGTTCCTCGGCGTCTGTGACACCTACTACGCCGGGCGGATGGACGACGCCGCCTGGACCTCCTGGTACGACCGGCGCCTGCCCGAGGTGGTGCGGCACGTGCAGGCCCGCTCGCCGTTCTACGGCCGGCACCTCGCGGGCGTCGACGGCGCGGCCGTGTCGACGGCGAACCTGGCGCGGCTGCCGTTCACGACGAAGGACGACCTGCGGCGCGAGATGTTCGACGTGCTCTCCGGCGACGTGAGCGACGCGATCTTCTTCTACGAGACGACCGGCACCACCGGCCGGGCCACCCCGTGCCCGCGCGACGGCGCCGAGATCATCGCCAGCAACACCCACGTCACCGAGAGCTGGAAGTCGATCTTCCGGCACCACTTCGGCGACCGGCGGCCCGCGGTCGGCCTGATGGGCCCCACCGAGGTCCACTCGTTCGGCGACACCCTCGGCGACGTGGCCCGCAACGTCGGCTCCTGCAACGCCAAGATCTGGCCGTACTCGCCCGTCATCGGGTTCGCCAAGGCGCTGCAGCTGATGAAGGACCTGAAGCTGGAGGTGATCGTCTGCACGCCGGGCGTCGCCCTCAACCTCGCCAAGGCCGCCGTCCACTACGGCTACGACCTGCACCGCGACTTCGCCGTCAAGCTGTTCTTCGTCACCGGCGAGATGTGCACCCCGGCGCTGGCGGCCAACATCGACAGCGTCTGGGGCGTCGACACCTACAACATCCTGTACGGCTCGCAGGAGGCGTTCGTCATCGGCACGACGTGCCGGAACAAGAACATGCACCTGTCGGCCCCGAACTACGTCGCCGAGATCATCGACCCGGACACCGGCGCCAGCCTCGGCGGCGCCGGCACCGGCGAGCTGTGCGTCACCACGCTGGTCACCGGCGTCAAGCCGCTCGTGCGCTACCGCACCGGCGACCTCGTCCGGCTCGGCGAGGGCAGCTGCGACTGCGAGCTGAAGGGCCCCCGCCTCGACGTCGTCGGCCGGGTCCTCGACCGCATCGAGCTGGGCGGCGGGAGGCACCTCGCCAGCGAGATCGAGGAGGCCGTGCTCACCGGCGTCACCGGCTGCCTGGGCTTCCAGGTCATCATCGAGCACGACTCGTACGGCGCCGACAGCGTCACCATCCGCCTCGACCTGATGTCCGGCGACGCGGCCGGCATTCCCGGCCGGTTCGCGGAGCGCTTCGGCGTCGCCGCCACCGTCGAGGTCGTCACCGAGCTCGACCAGATCACCAGCACCGGCGCGTTCGTCAGCTGGAAGGCCGCCCGCATCAAGGACCTGCGCACCGCACCCGACCACGAGGCGCAGGTCGCCGCGGCCCTGGGGGCGCGGCGCGGGTACACGACGTGACCCGGGCCGCGACGGGCTTCGACCGCTTCACCGGCGAGTACGCCGAGTCCGCCGCCCGCCTGCTCGACCTGGTCGGCACCGGGCCGGCGCCGCTCGGCACCCTCGGCCCCGCCGGCACGTCCAGCCACCAGGCGCTCGCCCATTTGGAGGAGCGCCTGGCCGACCACGGCGTCACCGACCCGTTCACCGTGCGGCTGCGCCCGTCGTTCGACGTCCTGCTCGACGAACTGGTCGCCGGCACCGTGCGGTACGCGCTCGTGCCCAGCGCCTACCAGAACGCCACCGCGTTCCACTGGCACCCGCAGGTGCGGCTGGTCTTCCACTTCGTGCACCCCACCCCGGCGTACGGGCTGGCCGCCCGTCCCGGCGAGGGCGTCACCTCCCGGCGCACCGTCACCGTGGCGACCGTGCCGGAGGTGCGCTCACTGTTCCACGCCCTGCGCCCGCCCGCCCTGCGCGACCGCCGGGTCCGCTGGGTGGACGCGGACTCCACCGTCACCGCCGCCGCCATGCTCGCCCGCGGCGCCGTCGACCTGGCCCTGACCAACGAGAACGGCCGCTCCACGTACCGGCTCGACTGGCTCAGCGTGCGCGCCGGCGCGGCCGTCGTCTGGCTGCTGTTCACCCACACCCCCCACGAGAGGCCGTCATGACCGAGCGTCCCCTGCTGCTGCACGACGTCACCGTCCAGGAAGGACTCGGCCGGGCGTCCGTGCCGGGCCGCAGCGTCCTGGTGCGCGGCGACACCATCGAGGCCGTCATGGCCGCCGGCGAGGCGCCCGTCGACTCCCCCGGCGTCGACGTGCGCGTGCTCACCGGGCACACCGTCATGCCCGGCATGACCCTCGGCCACGGGCACATCGCGTACAAGGACGTCATCACCGCCCGCGACACGATGTTCAAGTACACGCTGCCCGAGGTCACGCTCATCGCCGCCGAGCACGCCCGGCAGATGCTGCGCCTCGGCTACACCGGCCTGGTCGGCGCGGGCTCCGTCGGCGGCATCGACATGGCGCTCAAGCGGTCCATCGCCGCCGGGCGCATCGTCGGCCCGCGCATCACCGCGTGCAGCCGCGACCTGATGGTGTCGGCGCCCCCGCAGCGCCGCAACCCGGCCGTCGGCAAGAAGTTCCCCGCCGACCTCATGCCGATCGTCGACACCGTCGAGGAGATGGTCGAGCGCACCACGAAGGAGATCGACGAGGGCGCGCAGATCATCAAGACGTTCTCGTCCGGCGACGGCACCTACCCCAACGCCGACTCCCACGAGATCCTCTACACCCTCGACGAGATCAAGGCCGTCGTCGCCACCGCCCGCCCCCGCGGCGTGCTCGTGCGGGCCCACTCGCGCGGCATCGACGGCATCCGCAACGCCATCGCCGCCGGCGTCGACGTCATCGACCACGCCTCGTACGCCGACGAGGCCGCCCTGCACGCCATCGCCGAGCAGGGCATCTACATCGTGCCCAGCCTGTACCAGCCCAGGCAACTGCTCGACTACGGCGGCGACTTCGGCAAGAGCCAGGAGTACCTCGACAAGACCGAGTACGAGGCCGAGGTCGCCAACACGCTGTGGCTGCTGCCGAAGGCCGTCGAGCTGGGCATCAGGATCGTGGCCGGGGACGACTTCGGCTTCGCGTGGACCCCGCACGGCACGTACGCCCAGGAACTGGCCATGTACGTCGAGCTGGCCGGCATCGACGCCCCCACCGTGCTGACGTGGGCCACGTCGAACGGCGCGGCGCTGGCCGGCCGCGGCGACACGGCGGGCGTCGTGGCCGCCGGGCGCCTCGCCGACCTCGTCGTCACCGACGGCGACCCGGCCGAGGACATCCGCGTGCTGTGCGACCCGGAGCGCATCGTCGAGGTGTACCTCGGCGGCGTCCCGGTGGGCTCGACCGACCGGGAACTGGTGCCCGCGTGACCGTCACCGCCACCGCCGCGCCGCCGCGCGGGGCGCTGATCCCGCTGCTCGCGGCGGGCACGTTCGCCATCGGCACCGACACGTTCGTCGTGGCCGGGGTGCTGCCCGGCCTCACCGCCGACCTCGGCCTGTCCGTCGCCCAGGCGGGCCAGCTCGTCACCGTGTACGCCCTCGCGTTCGCCGTCGCCGCCCCCGTCCTCGGGGCGGCGCTCGGCGCGGTGCCGCGGCGCACCCTGCTCGTCGCCGCGCTGGCCGTGTTCGTGCTCGGCAACGTCGTCTCCGCCCTCGCCCCCGGCTACGCCCTGCTGCTGGCGGGCCGCGTCGTCGCCGCGCTGGGCGCCGCCGCGTACACCCCCGCCGCCGCCGCGGCCGCCGCCGCCCTGGTGCCCCCGGAGCGCCGCGGCCGCGCCCTGGCCACCGTGCTCGGCGGCGTCACCGCCGCCACCGTGCTCGGCGTGCCCATCGGCGCCTGGATCGGCCTCGGCTCGGACTGGCGGCAGACGTTCGTGCTGGTCGCCGTCCTCGCCGGCGTCGCCACCGCCGGCCTGGCGGCCCTGCTGCCGGCCGTCGCCGCCCCACCGGCGGTGCCGCTCGGCGCCCGGCTGCGGGTGCTCGCCGACCGCGGCGTGCTGACCATCATCGCCACCACGGTGCTGATCTTCGTGGGCGGCTTCAGCGTGTACACGTACCTGGCCCCGGTCCTGACCGCGGCGGGCGCGGGCGCCACCCAGGTGGCGCTGCTGCTGCTGGTCTTCGGCGTCGCGGGCGTCGCCGGCAACTGGCTCGGCGGCCGCCTCACCGACCGCCTCGGCCCCGTGCCGGTCCTGCGCGCCGGCCTGGCCGCGTTCACCCTGGTACTGCTCGCCTTCCCGCTCCTGGCCACCAGCCTGCCGGGCGCGGCCCTCGGCCTGGCAGCGTGGGGCGTCACCGCCTGGTCCACGACGGTGCCGCAACAGCACCGCCTGCTGGCCGCCGCCCCGCACGCCCCGATGGTGGCGGTCGGCCTGAACAGCGCGGCGGTGTTCCTCGGCATCGGAGTGGCGGGCGCGGCCGGTGCGGCGGGGATCGGGCTGGTCGGGCTGGGGCAGCTGGGCTACCTGGGCGCCCCGGTGGTGCTGGCGGCCCTGCTGCTCACCGGCCTGCGGCGCCCGGCCGGCTGACCGGCCCGGCGCTGCGGGTCCGGCTCGGGTACGGCGTTGCCGCGCCGGGCCGCGGCGCCCCACAGGCCCCGCGGTGCCGCGCCGGGCCGCCGCCGGGCCGCCGCCGGGCCGCGGCGCCCGCTCAGGTCCGGCGTTGCCGCGCCGCGCCGGGCCGCAGCGGCCGTTCGTACCGGATCAGGCCGTCGGGCCCGGCCGGGCCCGTGCGCGTGAACCCGGCCGGCGCCCGGCGGGTCAGTGCCGGCCGGTGCGGTGTTCGCGGAGTTCGAGGTCGATGAAGGCGCTGATCATCGTGCGGTACACCTGCTCGACCACGTCCGGGGTGGCGCCCGCGTCGGCCGCCAGGGTGCGGACCTTGCGCAGGACCTGGTCGACGCGGGCGGGGGCGCGGACCCCGTCCTCGGAGGTCTTCAGGGTGGCGGCGCGGCGGACGTGCGACTCGCGGGCCGCGAGCAGGTGGACGACCTGGGCGTCGATCGCGTCGATGGCGGCGCGGACCTCGGCGAGCTCCGCCGGGGTGGACGTGGCGGGGCTGCTGCTGGTCATCCGCTCATGATGCCATCGCGGCCGGGCGCCGGGCACACTCGTGGCCGTGAGAGAGATCGACGCGGCGCTGGTGGCGGAGCTGGTGCGGGAGCAGTTCCCCCGGTGGGGTGACCTGCCGGTGCGGGCGGTGGCGCGGCAGGGGTGGGACAACCGGACGTTCCGGCTGGGCGGGGAGCTGGCGGTGCGGCTGCCCAGCGGCGAGGGGTACGTGGCCGCCGTCGCGAAGGAGGACCGGTGGCTGCCGGTGCTGGCGGGCCGGTTGCCGCTGCCGGTGCCGGAGCCGGTCGGCGCGGGGCGGCCCGGGGCCGGGTACCCGTTCCCGTGGTCGGTGCGGCGGTGGCTGCCGGGCGAGCCGCTGGACGCGGCCGAAGGGGTGGACCCGGCGGGGGTGGCGCGCGATCTCGGCGGGTTCCTCACCGCGCTGCGGGCGGCGCCGGCCGCGGGTGGGCCCGCCGCCGGGCGGCACTGCTGGTTCCGGGGTTGCCACCCGAGCGTCTACGGCGACCAGGTCGGCCGGGCGCTGGACGTGCTGGGGGACGCGGTGGACGCGGCCGCCTGCCGGGCGGTGTGGGCGGCGGCCCTGACGTCGGCGTGGGCGGCGGCGCCGGTGTGGTTTCACGGGGACGTGGCACCGGGGAACCTGCTCACCGTGGGCGGCCGGCTGGCCGCCGTCATCGACTTCGGCACGTGCGGGGTGGGCGACCCGGCCTGCGACCTGGTGATCGCGTGGACCTGGCTGGGGCCCGCCGAGCGGCGGGTGTTCCGGGCGGCCGCCGGGCTGGACGACGACGCGTGGCGGCGCGCCCGCGGGTGGGCGCTGTGGAAGGCGCTCGCGACGATGGCCGGGCTGTCCGGTCCCGACCCGGCGGGCCACCAGGCGGCGGTGCTGCGGCGGGTGCTCGCGGACCCGGTCATCGGCTGAGGGCGGGCACGGGCGCGGGGACCGGCGCCGCCGGGGCGGGCGCGGGCGCCGGTGGGCGCAGCCGGAACGCCGCCGCCGTCGCGGCGACGAGGACCACCACCGGCAGCAGGTACGTGGCGCGGACGGCGTCGACGAGGGCGGGTGAGGACGCCCCGATCGAGGCGTCGCCGAGGCGTACCTGGAGCAGCGCGCCGACGGCCGCGCCGCCGAGGGCGCTGCCGCACAGCCGGCTCATGTTGAACAGGCCGGACGCGGCGCCCGCGAGCGACGGCGGGATGTCGTGCAGGGCGATCGCGGCGGGCGGGGCGGCGGCCAGGCCCATGCCGACGCCGAAGACGAGCAGGCCGGGCAGCAGGCCGGGCCAGGACGCGCCGGGGCGGACGGCGACCGCGAGGGCGGCGATGCCGGCGGCGAAGGCCAGGTAGCCGGCGATCATCACGTACTTGCCGCCGAAGCGGTCGATGAGGCGGCCGGCGTACACGGACACGGCGACGGACAGGATCGGGGCGACGGCGACGAGCAGCCCGGCGGACGACGCGGTCAGCCCGAGGCCGGTCTGCAGGTGCAGCAGGGTCAGGAAGAACATGGCGTTGAGGCTGAACGGCAGCGCGCAGACGAGGATCGCGGCGAGCCGGAAGTTGCGGTCGCGCAGCACGGCGAACGGCAGCAGCGGCTCGCGGTCCTGCCGGCGGTGCTCCACGGCGGCGAACGCGCCGAGCACGACGACGCCGGCGGCGAGCAGCATCGGCACGGTGACCGGCCCGGCGACCTGTCCCCAGTCGTGGGCGTCGCCCTCGATGAGGCCGTACGCGAGCAGGAACAGCGCGGCGGTGAGCAGCACCGTGCCGAGCACGTCGAACCGGCGGCGGTCGCGGGCGCCGGTGTCGGGCACCAGGGCGAGGGCGAGGCCGACGGCGATGATGCCCAGCGGCACGTTGACGTAGAAGACGGACCGCCAGCCGAACGCGGACACCAGCAGCCCGCCGACGGTGGGCCCGGCCGCGGCGGACGCGCCCGCGACGGCGCCCCACACGCCGAGGGCGGCGCCGCGGCGCTCGGCGGGGAAGGTGCGCGACACGATGGCGAGGACCTGCGGGGTGAGCAGGGCGGCGCCGAGGCCCTGCACGAGCCGGGCGGCGATGAGCTGGCCCGGTGTGGCGGCGAGCCCGCACGCGGCGGAGGCGGCGGTGAACAGGGCCATCCCGCCGATGTAGACGGTGCGGGCGCCGTACAGGTCGCCGAGCCGGCCGCCGGTGACGAGCAGCACCGCGTACGCCACGAGGTAGGAGCTGACCACCCACAGGATCTGGGTGACGGTGGCGCCGAGGTCGGCGACGAGCGCCGGGATGGCGACGTTGACGACGGTGGTGTCGAGCAGGCTGACGGAGTTGCCGACGCACAGCGCGGCGAGCACCCACCAGGGCCGCACGGGCCGGTTCACGTGAGCGCCGCGAGTTCGGCGGCGGCGAGCTGCTCGGCGAGGCTGCGCGGGCGCATGTCGGTCCAGGTGGCGTCGATGTGGTCGAGGCAAATCTGGCGCGGGGCGGGGCCGAACGTGGCGGTCCAGCCGGCGGGCACCGCGATGAAGTCGGGCCAGACGGAGTGCTGGCCCTCGTCGTTGACGAGCACGACGTAGTCCTTGTCGGTGATCTCGAACGGGTTGGTCACGGCTGCTCCTGGAGGGTGCGGGCGAGGATGTGTCCGATGCGGGCGAGCGGTCCGGGCGCGGTCATGGCGCCGTGTGCGGCGTCGACGGGGTGCACGGTGACGGCGCCGGTGACGTACGGCGTCCAGGCCCGCGGTGTGGGCGGGTTCGGGCCGTCGTGGCGGGCGGCGAAGAACAGCACGTCGCCGTCGAAGACGCCGGGCGTGTGCCCGGCCATGGCGGCGAGGTGGCGGCGCAGGCCGGCGACGACGGTGTCGAGCCGGTCGGCGCCGAGCACGGCGAGCGGGCTGCCGGCGGCGGTGAGCGCGGTGCGCAGCCCGGCCGCGTCGGTGACGTCCGCGCCGGGCACGCCGACGGACTCGGCGGCGGTGCGGTACGCGGCGGCGCCGGTGTACTCGGCGGGCGGCGGCGCGGTGTGCGGGTAGGAGTCCATGATCGCCAGCAGCTCGACCTGCTCCCCCGCGGCCCGCAGCCGCACCGCCAGGTCGTGGGCGACGAGCCCGCCGTACGACCAGCCGAGCAGCCGGTACGGCCCGGACGGCTGGACGGCGCGCAGCCGCGCGAGGTGGCCCTCGGGGTCGGCGGTGGCCTGCAGCCCGTACAGCGGCACGTCGGCCGGCAGGTGGCCGAGCAGTCCGGCGTAGACCCAGCTGAGGCCGAGCGCGGGGTGGACGCAGAACAGCGGGGCGGCGGCGCCGGAGCGGCGCAGCGCGAGCAGCGGTTCCAGCCCGTCGGACGGGGGCGCGCCGGCGTCGAGGTGGCGGGCGAGCCCGGCGACGGTGGGGGCGTCGAACAGGTCGCGCAGGCCGACGGCGGCGCCGAGCGTCTCGCGGATGCGGGCGGTGAGGCGGGCGGCGAGCAACGAGTGCCCGCCGAGGGCGAAGAAGTCGTCGTCGGCGCCCACGCCGTCGACGCCGAGGGCCTCGGCGAACAGGTCGGCGAGCAGCCGCTCGCGCAGCGTGCCGGGCGGGGTGGCGGTGGTGGCCGCGGCGGGCGGGTCGGGCAGGGCGCGCCGGTCGAGCTTGCCGCTGGGCGTCGTGGGCAGGGCGTCGAGCACCACGACGGCCGACGGCACCATGTGGGCGGGCAGGTGCGCGGCGGCGTGCCGGGTCAGCTCGGCCGGGTCGGGGGTGTGGCCGGGGGCGGGCACCACGTACCCGACGAGGCGCCCGGCGCGCACGACGACCGCGCTGCGGGCGACGGCGCCGTGGCCGGTCAGCGCGGCCTCCACCTCGCCGGGCTCGATCCGGAAGCCGCGGACCTTGACCTGGTCGTCGCTGCGGCCGCGGAACTCCAGGTCGCCGTCGGGGCGGCGGCGCACGACGTCGCCGGTGCGGTACATCCGGGAGCCGGGTGGGCCGTACGGGTCGGCGACGAACCGCTCGGCGGTGACGCCGGGGCGGCCGAGGTAGCCGCGGGCGAGGCCGTCGCCGGCCAGGTACAGCTCGCCGGGCACACCGGCCGGGACGGGCCGCAGCCGCTCGTCGAGGACGTGGGCGCGCATGCCGGGCACGGGGCGGCCGATCGGCGGCGGGGCGGGCTCGGCGCCGGTCAGCGGCGCGCTCATGGTGGCGACGACGGTGGTCTCGGTGGGGCCGTACACCTGCATGACGGTGCGGCCGGGCGCCCACCGCGCGGCCAGCTCGGCGGACAGCGGCTCGCCGCCGACGACGAAGCCGCGCAGGTCCGGCAGGTCCACGCCGGGCAGCGAGCCGAGCATGGACGCGACCAGGTCGGTGTGGGTGATGCGGTGCTCGCGCAGCGACGCGGCCAGGTCGTCGCCGGCGGCGCGCCGCTCGGGCGGCGGCAGCACGAGGGTGGCGCCGCTGGTCAGCGTCATGGCGATGTCGGCCATGGACACGTCGAAGCTGATGCTGACGAGCAGCAGGAACCGGCTGCCGGGGCCGAGGCCGAGCCGGTCGGCGTGCACGCCGGCGACGGCGGCGACGCCGCGGTGGGTGACGGCGGCGCCCTTCGGCGCGCCGGTGGAGCCGGAGGTGTAGATGACGTAGGCGGGGTGGTCGACGGCGATGTCCACGGCCGGGTCGGTGTCGTCGGCCGTGCCGCCGGTGGCGGCGCACAGGGTGGGCAGGCCGGCGGCGAGCGGGGCGGTCTCCGGCACGGTCAGGACCAGCTCGGGGTCCGCGTCGCGGAGCAGGTACGCGACCCGCTCGGCCGGGTACGCCGGGTCCACGGGCACGTACGCGGCGCCGGTCTTGAGCACGGCGAGCCAGGCGACGATCAGGTCGGCGGAGCGCGGCAGCAGCAGCGCGACGCGCCGCTCGGGCCGGGCGCCGCGGGCGACGAGGGCGTGGGCGAGCCGGTTGGCGCGGGCGTTCAGCTCGGCGTAGCTGAGCCGCTCGTCGCGGAAGACCACGGCGGTGCCGTCCGGGGTGCGGCGCACCTGGGCCTCGATCAGCCGGGGCAGCGGCGCGGGCGCCGGGCCGGGGGCGCCGGGCGGGGGCGCGTCGGCGGGCAGCAGCACGTCCACCTCGGACACCGCGAGCGCCGGGTTCGCCGTGACGGCCTCCAGGACCCGCACGTAGCGGGCGGCGAGCGCCTCGGCGGTGGCGGCGTCGAACAGGTCGGCGTCGTACTCGACGCGGCCGCCGAGCCCGCCGTCGGGGCGTTCGGCGAGGTTGACGGCCAGGTCGAGGCGGGCGGCGGTGACGCCCACCGGCACGTCGGCGCCGATCGGGGCGGACCGGGCGGGCGGCGTGTTCTGCAGCACCAGCAGCACCTGCGCCAGCGGGTGGGCGGCGGACCGGGCGGGCCGCAGCTCCTCGACGACCCGGTCGAACGGCACGTCCTGGTGGGCGTACGCGGCCAGGCCGGTGTCGCGCACCCGGTGCAGCAGCTGGGTGAACTGCGGGTCGCCGCCGGTGTCGGTGCGCAGCACGAGCGTGTTGAGGAAGCACCCGGCGAGCGGGGCGAACGCCTCGTCGGCGCGCCCGGCGGCGACCGTGGCGATCGGCAGGTCGGTGCCGGCGCCGAGCCGGGTGAGCAGCACGGCCAGGGCGGCGTGCAGCACCATGAACGGGCTGGTGCCGGTACGCCGGGCCAGGTCGCGGACGGCGGCGTGCAGGGCGGGCGGGACGCTCAGCGCGGCGGCGGCGCCGCGCCCGGCGGCGCGGGCGGGCCGGGGCCGGTCGAGCGGCAGGTCGAGCACCTCCGGCGCCCCGGCGAGCTGGGCGCGCCAGTAGGCGAGCTGCCGGTCGCCGTCGGCCGCGACGACGGCGTGCTGCCAGCGGGCGAAGTCGGCGTAGCGCAGCGGCAGCGGCGCGAAGGCGGGGGCGCGGCCGGCCCGGCGGGCGACGTACGCGGCGGCGAGCTCGTCGCGCAGCACGGCGAGGGACCAGCCGTCGGCGGCGATGTGGTGCAGGGTCACCAGCAGCACGTCGCCGCTGAGGTGGCTGCGGATCGGGGCCTCGCGGGCCAGGTCGAAGCCCTGCGCGGCGGCGGCCGCCAGGTCGGCCGGGCCGGTGTGGAAGCCGTGGTGGCGGACCCCGGCGGGCAGCACCACGGGCTCCGGGCCGGGCTCGGGGTAGATGGTGCGCAGCGGCTCGTGCCGGTCGACGAGGTCGTCCAGGGCGGCGGCGAGGGCCGCCGGGTCGGCGGGCTCGGCCAGGCGCAGCGCGAGGTGCATGTTCCAGGTGCCGCCGCCGTCGCTGAGGCGGTCGGCGAGCCACAGCCGGCGCTGGGCGAACGACAGCGGCCCGGGACCGTCGCCGGGCGCCGGGACGGGCCGCTCGGGGGCGGCGGCGGCCGCGCCGATCCGCTCGGCGAACCCGGCCACCGTCGGGGCCTCGAAGACGGCGCGCAGGTCGATGTCGGCGCCGAACACGGCGCGCACCCGGGTGACCAGGCGGGCGGCGAGCAGGGAGTCGCCGCCGAGGGCGAAGAAGTCGTCGTCGGCGCCCACGGCGTCCAGCCGCAGGATCTCGGCGAACAGCTCGGCGAGCACCTGCTCGCGGGCGTTGCGCGGGGCGCGCCCGGCGGCGGTGACCGGCGCCCCGGGGGCGGGCAGCGCGGCGCGGTCGAGCTTGCCGTTGGCGGTGACGGGGAACGCGGCGAGCGGCACGTAGCCGGTGGGCACCATGTGGGTGGGCAGCCGTTCGAGCAGGTAGTCGCGCAGCTCCGCCTCCGGCGGGGACGGCTGCTGCACGTAGGCGACCAGGCGCGGGTGACCGGGCCGGTCCTCGCGGGCGATCACCACGCAACGGTGCACGCCGGGGTGGGCGGCCAGCGCCGACTCGATCTCGCCCAGCTCGATGCGCAGGCCGCGGATCTTCACCTGGTGGTCGGCGCGGCCGAGGTAGTCGAGGGCGCCGTCGGGGCGCCGGCGGGCCAGGTCGCCGGTGCGGTACAGGCGGCTGCCCGGCGGGCCGTACGGGTTGGCGGTGAACCGCTCGGCGGTCAGCGACGGCCGGTGCAGGTAGCCCTGCGCCAGCTGCACCCCGGCGAGGTACAGCTCGCCGGTCTCGCCCACGGCCACCGGCCGCAGCTCGGCGTCCAGCACGTGCACCTGGGTGTTGAAGACGGGCCGGCCGATCGGCACGGACGTGGCCTGCGGGTCGGGCGCGCACGGCCAGTAGGTGACGTCGACGGCGGCCTCGGTGGGGCCGTACAGGTTGTGCAGCTCGACGCCGGGCAGCGTGGCGAAGAACGTCTGCACCAGCTCGGCGGGCAGCGCCTCGCCGCTGCACACCACCCGGCGCAGCCCGGTGCAGCGGCGGGCGGCGGGCTCGTCGAGGAACACGGCGAGCATCGACGGGACGAAGTGGACGGTGGTGACGGCGGCCTGCTGGATGACCGCGGCGAGGTAGCCGGGGTCGCCGTGCCCGCCGGGGCGCGCCATGACCAGCGGCACGCCCTCGATGAGCGGCCAGAAGAACTCCCACACGCTGACGTCGAAGCCGGACGGGGTCTTCTGCAGCACCCGGTCGCCCGGGCCCAGGCCGTACTCGGCCTGCATCCAGACCAGCCGGTTGACGATGGCGGCGTGGTCGATGACGACGCCCTTCGGGCGGCCGGTGGAGCCGGAGGTGTAGATGACGTACGCGGGGCTGCGGCCGCCCCAGCCGGGCGGCGGCGGCACCGGCCCGGCGTCCACACCGGTCAGCGGGTCGGCCGCGTCCAGCACCGGCACGTCCAGCTCCGGCAGCGGGGCGCCGTGCGCGGTCAGCACCACCGCGGCGGACGCGTCGGCGAGCATGAACGCGATCCGGTCGGCCGGGTAGTCGGCGTCCACCGGCAGGTACGCGGCGCCGGCGCGCAGCGTCGCCAGCAGGGACACCACGAGCTCCACCGAGCGCGGCACCGCCACGGCCACCAGGGCGCCCGGGCGCACGCCGTGCTCGGCGAGGTGCCGGGCGAGGCGGTTGACCCGGGCGTCCAGCTCGGCGTAGGTGACGGTGGCGCCGTCGCACCACACCGCGACCGCGTCCGGCGCCGCCGCCACCCGCGCCGCGAACAGCTCGGGCAGGGTGGTGTCGGGGACGGCCGCGGCGGTGTCGTTCCAGCGCTCGAGGGAAATCATGGTCTCGCTCTCAGGGGGTGCGGACGGGAACCCGGCCGGTGGACAGGTCGGCCGTGAGGGCGTGCAGGACGGCGGGGGCGTCCCGCAGGAAGAAGTGGCCGCCGGGGAACACCCGCTGCCGGAACGGCCCTGTGGTGGTGTCGCGCCACGCCCCGACCTGCGTGCCGGTGGCCAGCGGGTCGGCGTCGCCGGCGTAGCCGACGACCGGGCAGTCCAGCGGCGGCTGCCGGCGCGCCCGGTACGTCTCGTTGACCTCGTAGTCGGCGCGCAGCACCGGCAGGAAGTGGGCCAGCAGGCGCGGGTTGCGCAGCAGCTTGTCGGGGGTGCCGCCGAGGCGCATGACGGCGGCCGCGAAGTCGGCGTCGGTCATGGTGTGCAGCACCGGCGGGTGCAGCGCCAGGTGCGGCGCCCGCCGGCCGGAGACGGCGAGCACCTGCGGCGGCGGCTCGCCCAGCTCGGCGAGCCGCCGCGCGACCTCGTACGCGACCAGCGCGCCCAGGCTGTGGCCGAACAGGGCGTACCGGTCGCCGAGCTGGGGGCGCAGCCCGGCGACCAGGTCCTCGACCAGCGGTTCGATGCGCTGGTGCGGCCGTTCGCCGATGCGCGTCTCGCGACCCGGCAGGACGACCGGGCGCACGTCGGCGTGCTCGGCGAGCGCGGCCCGCCACGGTTGGTAGAGCCGGCTGCCGCCGCCGGCGAACGGGAAGCAGAACAGCCGCACGCCGCCCATGGCCGTCAGCCCGCGGTGGACAGGTCGCGGACGGCGGCGGCGACCGCGGCGGGCGCCTCCAGGGGCAGCATGTGCCCGGCGCCGGGCAGCAGCTCGTAGCGGGCGGCGGGCAGCGCCGCCGCCACGGCCTCGCCGAGCCGCGGGGCCACCACGGTGTCCCGGGCGCCGGCCAGCACGACCGCGGGCACGTGCACCTGGGCCAGCTGCGGGCGCAGGTCCATGCCGCGGCTGCACGCGAAGCAGGCGGCGCGCACCGCGCCCGGGGTGGCCGCGAACAGCTCCCGGTTGAGTTCCTGCACGGCCGCGGACGGGTTCTCGCCGAGGGTCTGGCGCAGCATGCGGCGGCCCAGCGCGGGGCGGCGCAGCGCCCACGAGAACACCGGGTTGCCCATCATCCGCACCTCGCCGGCGGGGGTGTCCTGGTCGTGGGCGGCGGTGGCGAGCAGCACCAGCCCGCGCAGCCGGATCGTGGCGCCCATCGGGTGCCCGGTGGCGTACGCGAGCGCGGCGAACCCGCCCCCGGAGTGCCCGGCGAGGATCGCGCCGCGGGCGTCCACGGCGGCCAGCACGGCGTCGAGGTCGTCGCCGAGCCGGCTGATCGAGACGGGCCCGGTGCCCGCGGTGGAGTCGCCGTGGCCGCGCTGGTCGTACGCGACGACGGCGTGCCCGGCGGCGACCAGGCGGTCGGTGACGCCGCGCCACACCGCGCGCCCCGCGCCCCAGCCGTGCGCCAGCACGACCGTGGGCTCGGTGGTGCGGCCGGGCGTGGTGACCGTGACGGCGAGGCGGGCGCCGTCGTCGGTGGTGACGACCCGGTCGATCGCCCACGCGGTGCCGGCGGAGATGGTCACGACACCACCGCCGGGGTGCGGGCCAGCAGCGCGTTCAGGTTGGCGAACGCCTCCTGGGTGCCCCGGGAGTGCTCCAGGCCGACGTCCTTGACCTTCGCCAGGACCCGCACCCAGCCGGCCGGCTCGGCGACGAAGTGCATGGCGATGCGGGTGCGCCCGCCGCCGGCCTCGGTGAGGGTGATGGCGGCCCGGCCGCGGAAGACGCCGCCGACGTAGTCGAACGCCAGCCGCTCCCCCGGGACGACCGCGGTGGTGCGGGCGGTGAAGCGCAGCACCGGGCCCGGTTTGCCGGCGCCGTTGGGGTGCACGCCGACGTGCATCTCGCCGCCGGGCGACTCCGGCGGCACGGCGCCGGGCGTGAAGGTGTTCTTCGGCGTCCACCAGCGGGCGGCGCCGTTGAGCTCGGCGACGAGCGCGTCCCACACCGCGGCGGGCGGGGCGTCGAGGACGGCCTCGTCGATCAGGTCGTAGCGATGCATGTCCGCACTCCTGTCACTGGAAGAAGCCGGCGCCGGGGGTCAGCACCGCGCCCGGGTCGAACCGCCGCTTGAGGGTGCGGAACGGCAGGTACTTGGCGCCGAAGTGGGCGCGCCAGTCGTCGACGGTCATGCCGGGGATGGCGCCGACGAGGTAGCGCTTGCCGCCGAGGGCGACCGCGCGGTCGTACAGGCGGCGGTTCTGGGCGAGCATCGCCGGGATGTTCGGGTCGCCGGGCGGCGGGAAGCGCAGCAGGTCGACGAGCCAGGCGACCTTCTCGCCGGGCAGCGCCACCAGCGGCCGGGTGATCTTCGAGGTGAGGAACGGGTAGACGCCGGCGAAGCCCGCGCCGAGGTCGCCGGGGGTCAGCTCGGCGGTGACCTCGCGGATGAACCGCTGCGCCGCGGAGGCGGGCAGGATGAGGCTCAGCCACGGCTTCGGGGCGGACCAGAAGCCCTCCTGCTTGAGGAACACCTCGTACGGGTCGAGGCGCAGGATCCAGTCGCGGTACGGCATCGACACGACCTGCAGCGCGGCCCGGTCGTCGCGCAGGCCGGTGAGCAGCCGCGCCGGGTCGGGCGCCGCGCCGGAGTGGTACGTGACGGCCTCCAGCTTGTAGCGCCAGCCGGAGTCGTCGGGCCGGCGCACGATCTCGCCGGACTGGTGGCTGAACCGGCCGTCGGCGAGGACCTTCTCCTGGTCGGCGGCGAACGTGGCCAGGTCGTCGTAGAACAGGTTCATGATCGTGGCGGTGGTCTGCGCGGGGATGAGCCGCACGGTGGCGCGCACGATGATGCCGACCTGGCCGGCGCCGGCGAGCGCGGCGAAGAACAGCTCGGGCCGGGTGGCGGCGCTGGCGGTGACGAGCTGGCCCTCGCCGGTGACGATGTCGATCTCCCGCACGGTGTCGGCGAGCAGGCCGTGCTTCTGCACGGTGCCGCCGATGCCGCCGATGCTGGTCGTGCCGCCGATGGACAGGTGGCAGTAGTCGGGCAGGGCGGGCGGGGTCCGGCCGATGGTGAGGGCGGCGTCGAGCAGGGACGCCCAGGTGACGCCGGCGTCCACGGTGGCGCTGGTGGCGCCGACCCGGTGGATCGTGGCGAGCTTGCCGGCGTCGATGCTGATGCCGCCCGGCACGGCCGCCTGGCCGTAGCTGGAGTGCGACTCGCGGTCGCCGCCGTTGCCGCTCTGGCCGTTCATGGCGACGGTCAGCCGGTTGGCCCGGGCGTACCGGACGATCTTGACGATGTCCTGGACGGACCCCGGCCGCAGCACGGCGCGGGGGGTGCCGGTCACCATCTTGCCGAAGTCGGCGGAGAAGTCGGCCAGCACCTGCGGGGCGGTCTCCAGCACGCCGTCCAGCTGCGGCAGCGGGCTGTACCTGCCGGGGGCCGCGCTCGCGGCGGTCGCCCAGGTGCCGGTCGCGGCGCTCCACCCGACCGCGACGGCGCCGGCGGCGACGCCCTTGAGCAGGGTGCGCCGGCTCTGCGGATTGGTCATCGTCGTGTCTCCTTGCGAGGAAGGTGGGAGAGGGATCAGGCGACGGGGACGCCGGCGGAGGTCGCGACGCGGTACGCCGCGATGTCGAAGCGCCGGGTCTCGCGGCGGAAGCGGAACGTGTACGTGGGCCAGATCGAGGGGTTGCGGCCACTGGCGTCGAGGTACCAGCTGCGGCAGTTGCCGGCGTTCCAGACGGTGCCGGTGAGCAGGTCGTCGAGGCGGGCGTTCCAGGCCGCCTGCGCCTCGGGGCGCACCTCGACGCTGGCGGCGCCGCGGGCGTCGAGCTGCTTGACGGCGTCGAGGACGTACGCGAGCTGCGCCTCGATCATCACGGTCTGCGACGAGTGGCCGAGAGTGGTGTTCGGGCCGAGCAGCATGAACAGGTTCGGGAAGCCGGCGACGGTGGTGCCGCGGTACGCGCTCATCCCGGTGTCCCACGCCTCGCCCAGCGTGCGGCCGTCGCGCCCGCGCAGCAGGTGCGCGACGGGGCGGCTGGTGGCCTGGAAGCCGGTGCCGAAGATGACGACGTCGACCTCGCGCTCGGTGCCGTCGGCCGTGACGACCGAGGTCGGCGTGACCCGGGTGATCCGGTCGGTGACGACGTCCACGTTGGGCGCGGTGATCGCCGGGTACCAGGTGTCGCTGAACAGCAGCCGCTTGCAGCCGGCGGTGTAGTCGGGGGTCAGCTTCGCGCGCAGCCCCTCGTCGGCGACGCTCGCCGCGAGGTGCTTGCTCGCCATGCCCTGCAGCACCTTCTCGGCCCGCTTCGGGCTGTTCATGATGAACGCCAGGACCTCGCGGCCCCACATGTTGAAGTTGCGGCGGAAGTTCTGGTAGCCGGGCACCCGGCGGCGCAGCCACAGCTGGCGCGCGCTGATCTCCTTGTCGCCCTTCGGCGCCACCCAGGCGGCGGTGCGCTGGAAGACGTGCAGCTGGGCGGCGTCCGGCTGGATCTTCGGCACGAACTGGATGGCCGAGGCGCCCGTGCCGACCACGGCGATGCGCTTGCCGGTCAGGTCGGCGCCGTGGTCCCAGCGCGAGGAGTGGAACACCGGGCCGGCGAAGGTCGACAGGCCGTCGATCTCCGGCACCGCCGGGTCGCTGAGGTAGCCGGTGCCGGTGACCAGCACGTCGGCGGTGAAGTCGCCCTGCGAGGTGCTGATCCGCCAGCGGCGGGCCGCGTCGTCCCAGGCCGCGCCGGTCAGCTCGTGGCCGAGCCGGATGTGCGGCGCCAGGCCGAACCGCTCGGCGCAGTCGCGCAGGTAGTCGAGCACCTCCTGCTGCTTGCCGAAGGTGGTGCGCCAGTTCGGGTTCTGCGCGAACGAGAACGAGTACAGCAGCGACATGACGTCGCAGGCGCTGCCCGGGTAGGAGTTGTCCCGCCAGGTGCCGCCGATCTCGTCGGCCCGCTCGAAGACCAGGAAGTCGGTGATGCCCTCCTGGCGCAGCCGGATCGCCATGCCCAGGCCGGAGAAGCCGGTGCCGACGACGGCCACCCGCAGGTGCCGCACGCCGGGTCCGGACGTCTCGCGGGTCAGTTCAACGGTGCTCGTCACGATGGTCTCCTCAGCCCGCCGCGCCACCGCGACGCGGATCCTCACGTGTGCCGCGCCGGAGGTGGCCGGACGGCTTCCGGCGGCGCCGAGTCGAGGGTGGCGGGGCGTGCGCAACAGCCGCGCAAGACGCGGTCGCGGCGGCCCCGGCGGCGCCGCCCGCGCGGCCCGGCCGGGCGGTCCCGGGGCGCGGCGCGGCGGGCCGGGGGCCGGCGGCGGGCCGCGTGCGTCGTTGCGCGGTGGTTGCGGGCCGCACCGTTTCCTGCTGTCGGGACAGGCGCGACGGACCCCGTCGACGCCGCTTCGCCCACAGCCGAGGAAGGACCGGTCGCCATGGAGATTCCCACCGCCGAGGAGCTGGCCAACGATCTGCAGGCCGTGTCGGGGGCCGACGCCGTCGACGTGGACGCGCCGATCCAGCTCATCGCCGACGTCGACTCGCTGGACCTGATGGAGTGGCTGTACGGGTTCCAGAACAAGTACCCGCACATCCCCGCCGACGAGTCGCTGTTCAAGAACATCGACGACACGACGACGATGCGGCACGTCCACGAGCGCGTCGTGGCGCTCGCCGGCACCGCGGCGTAGGGCATGACGGGCTTCGGCATCACCGGGTGGGGCACGTCCGTACCCGAGACGGTGCTGACGAGCGTGGAGCTGGCGGAGCGGTTCGGCGTCGACGAGCACTGGGTCGTCAGCCGCTGCGGCATCCGCGAGCGCCGCATCGTCGGTCCGGGACAGACCACCGCGAGCCTCGCCGTCGAGGCGGGGCGGGCGGCGCTGGACCGGGCGGGGCTGACGGGCGCGGACATCGCCCACCTGATCGTGGCCACGGCCACGCCGGAACAGCCGTCGCCGGCGACGTCGGCGTTCGTGCACCACGAGCTCGACATCGCGGGCAGCGCGCACGACGTCAACGCCGAGTGCTCCGGCTTCGTGTACAGCCTCATGACGGCCGCCGGCCTGATGACGCTGGACCCGCGGCCGATCCTGGTCATCGGCTCGGACACCCACTCGCTGACGGTCAACCCGGCCGACCGCGACCTGGGCATCCTCGTCGGCGACGGGGCGGCGGCGCTGGTGCTGCAGCCGTCGGACACCGGCTGGCTGCGGGCGTGGAACCTCGGCGCCGACGGCGCGTGCACCGGCAGCCTCAAGGTGCTCGCGGGCGGCAGCCGGATGCCCACGACCGAGCAGACGGCCCGCGACGGCCTGCACTACGCGAAGATCAACGGCAACGAGATCTACCTCAACGCCGTCCGGTTCAGCGTGCGGTCCGTGCGGGCCACCCTGGAGTCCGCCGGCGTGAAGCCGGAGGACGTGCAGCACGTCGTGCCGCACCAGGCGAACATCCGCATCATCAACTCGATCCTGAGCCACACCGGGCTGCGGCCCGAGGCCCTGGTCACCAACCTGGCGAAGTACGGGAACACGGCCTCGGCCTCGATCCCGCTCGCGCTGTCGGAGGCGCTCGACGCGCGTTCGATCAAGAAGGGTGACCTGGTCCTGCTCGCCGGCTTCGGGGCCGGCATGACGTGGGGCTCGATGCTGCTCGAATGGGGAGGGGTTCCGGCATGAGCAAATCCGCTATCGGCATCCGCCCGGACAGCCCGGTGGCTCTGGTCACCGGCGCGTCCGGCGGCCTGGGCCAGGCGCTGGCGATCGAGCTGGACGCCCTCGGCTGCCGCGTCGCCGTGCACTACAACAGCTCCGAGACCCAGGCCCACGCGGTGCGGGACAAGCTGATCAACGACTCCATGGTCGTGACCGGCGACGTCGCGTCCTGGGAGGCGGTGTCGGCGATGTACCAGCAGATCGCCGACGAGCTGGGCCCGGTGGACTTCCTCGTGAACAACGGGGCGATCCGGCGGGACTCGCTCATGGCGATGCAGGCCCCGGACGAGTGGGCGAAGGTGATCCAGACCAACCTGGTCGGCACCTTCCACACGTCGCGGATCTCGGTGCCGCACATGCTGCGGCAGCGCTGGGGCCGGATCGTCAACATCGTGTCGCCGTCGGGGCTCATCGCGACAGCGGGGCAGACGGCGTACTCGGCGTCCAAGGCGGGCGTCATCGGCATGACCCGCACCCTGGCGGCCGAGTGCGGCCGGCGGGGCGTCACGGTCAACGCCCTGTCCCCCGGGTTCATGATCACCGGGATGACGAAGGACCTGTCCGACGCCATCCAGTCGGGGATCAGGGACAAGTCGCCGATCCCCCGGTTCGGCACACCCGAGGAGGTGGCCCGCAGCATCCGGCTGTTCCTCGAGTGCGACTACACCACCGGCCAGGTGATCAGCGTCGACGGCGGCGTCTCGATCACCTGACCACCGCACGGCCGCCCGGCGGCCGGCGCGCCCCCGCGGCGTGCCGGCCGCCGTCGCGCGTCCGGTCCAAAATCGCGGGAATTGGCAACGGGAATGCGGCGCGAAAGCAATCTGCAATTGCAGGTCCGGGCGCGGGCCAATCGTCGTCTTGATTGGCATGTTCGGCCATCGATAACCTTCGTATGTGCTCTCGACGACGGCAATCAAAACATTCGCCCGGCCGGGAACAACCACCGACATCACCGCCCCGGCGAGTCCGGCCACCGTTCTTCTGGCCGCTTTCGACGGTTCCGGCGGCCTCGCCGAGGCCCCCGCCACGCTGCTCCTGGCCGGCGGCCGGGAGATCCCCGCCGACGCCCTGGGCGTCGTCGCCGCCGTCTTCCCGTGCGCCCGCGACGCCGCCCGGGCGGCCGTCGAGATCGCCCGCGGGCCGGGCCGCGCCCGGATCGTGCTCGCCACCACCGCCGACGCCCCGGACCCGCGCCGCCGCGCGGCCGTCGTGGCCCGGCTGCGCCCGCTGCTGGCCACCGTGCCCGCCGGGCGGGTCATCGTCACCGAGCCGGCGGCGATCCTGTCCGGCGCCACCCTCCCGCGCGGCGTCGAGCTGGTCGACCGGGCCACCACGTGGCCGATCTGCCCGGACGCCCCCGCCCAGCGCCTGTACGAGCTGCGCGTCGGCGCCCCCGACGCCGCGGACGCCGCCGGCTCCGGCGGGTCCAACGTGGCCTGGGCGCGGCGCGCCGTGGCCGGGCGCCGGCCGGAGAACGGCGACGCCGTGCGGGCGCTGACCGGCATGTGGCAGCAGGCGCGCGAGGGCGGCCTGCGCACGGCCCTGCTCACCGGGCCCGACCAGGACGACGCCCACGCCGCCACCGCCGAGCTGGCGCTGCGCCTGCACGCCGACGGCGGGCTCGTCCTCTACGGACGCTGGGATCCGGCGACCCGCACCCCGCTGCACGCGGTCCGCGAGGCGTTCGGCGTGTACGCCGACGGCTGCGACCCGGCGGACCTGCGCCGCGACCTGGACGGCCGGGCCGCCGAGGTGGCGCGGCTGCTGCCCGAGCTGGGCACCCGCATCGGCGTGGCCCGGCGGGCGGCCTGCCGCGAGCCCGCCCGCCACCCGCAGGCGTACGACGCGATCGGCACCTGGCTGACCCGCGCCGCCCGCCGCCGCCCGGTGGTGCTGGTGCTGCACGACCTGCAGTGGGCCGACGACGCCTCGGCCGGCCTGCTGGAACACCTCGGGCACGCGTGCCGCCGCGAGCGGGTGCTGCTCGTGCTGACCGCCGCCGAGGCCACCGGCGAGCGCGCCCCGGCCGTGGACCGCTTCCTGGCGGGCGCCGCGCACACCGACCCGGGCAGCTTCCGCCGCGTCCTGCTCTGAGGCCGCCGCCTCAGCGGATGCCGAGGCTCGTCAGGGTCGTGGCGGCCTCCGCGCGCAGCGCCGCCGCCGACGCCCGGTCGCCCGCTCGGTCCCGGCCCTGCAGCGCGTCGGCGAGCGAGCGCAGCGCCAGCGCGATCCACGGCTGCGCCCCGCGCTCGCCCAGCATCGCCAGCGCCGCCGTCAGGTGCCGCTCGGCCGCCGACCAGTCCCCCACCACCACCGACAGCCGGCCGAGGTGGAACGCCATCGGCCCGACGTAGCTGCGGTAGCCGACCCCGCAGTTCAGGTCGGCGTACGGGGCGAACAGCTCGCGCAGCGCCTCGGCGGTGGTGCGGTCGCCCAGCTCGACGGCGCCCAGCCCGAGCAGCCCGCCGACGTGCAGCCACTCGTCGCCGGGCGGCAGCGGCTGCGCCCCGGTGGCCAGCGCCCGCACGGTCAGGTGGGGCAGCCCGCGCTCGCCGGCCAGCAGGGTGGCGAGCGACTGCTCCACGGCCTGGGCGATGTCGGGGCGCCGCCGGCCCGGGTCGGTCCACGTCATGGCGCGCAACCACGCCGCAACATGCATCTGCCGCCCGGCCATCGTGCCGGGGGCGGGGAAGATGCCGGCGCCGCCCGCACCGCCGTCGCCGGCGCGGCGGGCCGTCTCCTCGGCGTCGGCGAACCGGCCGTGCGCGACCGCGGTGGCGACCCGGTGCTCCAGGATCAGGGCGTCGCCGACCGGGTCGTCGCCGGCGGCGCGCACGGCCGCGCCCAGGGCGGCCAGGGCGCGTTCCCGGGCGGGGCAGTCGCCGACCGTCTCGGCCGCCATCGCCCGGTGGTGCGCGGCGAGCAGCTGGGCCCGGCCGTCGCCGAGCTCCGCGGCCAGGGCGGCGGCGTCGTCGGCGAGCACGGCCCGCCGCTCGGCGTGGTCGGGGCCCTCCAGCTGGGACAGCTCCCGCACCACGGCCTGCATGGCCGCCGCGGTGGCCCGGGTGCGCTCGGCGACCACGCCGCCGAGGGCGACGTGCCGGGCCAGCAGCCGGCCGAGGGTGAGGTCGTCGACGACGCCGAGGTCTCCCGGGTCGCCCGGGTCGCCGCCGGTGACGCGGTCGAGCAGGGTGGACACGACGGCGGCGGCCTCGCTGCGCAGCGCGGGCTCGTCGCGCACGGCGCCCGCCAGGCCGATGGCGGCCTGCGCCGCGACGCCCAGCCGCCCGCTGTGCAGGGCCTGCAGCGCGCCGTCGAACAGGGTCTGCGCGCTGCCGGGGTGGCCGGCGTGCAGCTGGGCGAGCCCCAGGTTGGTCTGCGCCTCGCCGCGCATCTCGGCGTCCGCGGCCGGCACGTGGTCCAGCGCCTGCCGGTGCAGCCGGACCGCCTCGTCGAGGGCGCCCTCCTCGGCCAGCCGCACCGCGGCCCGCCAGCCCCAGCGCACCGCCCGCTGGTCGCCGTGCGGGGTGGCGCCGGCGGCCCAGTGCCGGGCCAGCGCCTCGCTGTACGGGCCGATCCGCCCGGCCCGGCGCTGCTCGATGGCGTCGGCGAGCCGGGTGTGCAGGAACCGGCGGCGGTCCTCGGTGGCCCGCTCGTACAGGGCCCGGCGCAGCAGGTCGTGGGTGAAGCGGTAGCCGCCCTCGCCGGGCGCCTCGCGCACCAGGCCGGCGGCGACCAGCGTCTCCAGGCAGTCCATGGCCCGGTCGGGTTCCAGCTCGGCGGCGTCGGCGGTGACGTCCAGCTCGAAGACGGGCCCGGCGACGGCGGCGGCGGTGAGCAGCTGGCGGGGCGCGTGGTCGAGGCCGGCCAGCCGGGCGGTGAGGTGCTCGCCGACGCCGCGCGGGACCCGCGGGGCGGGCTCGCCCCGGTCGCCGGGCCCGGCGGCGACCGCGCGCAGCACCTCCAGCAGCAGGTGCGGGTTGCCGGCGGTGTCGGCGACGAGGCGGTGGGCGGGCGGCACCCGGCCGAACGCGCCGTCCGGCACGACGTCGCGGGCCAGCGCGACGGCGTCGGTCTCGCCCAGGCCGGTGAGGGTGATCCGGGTGAGCCAGCCCTCCCGGTCGAGGTCGCGGACGGTCGCGGCGAACGGGTCGGGCCACGGCCCGGGCGCGGGCGCGGTGGCCACGACGAGCAGCCGGGCGCCGTCGCGGCGGGCGACGGCGTCGCGGACCAGCCGCAGGGCGGCCTCCCCGGCGGCGTGCAGGTCGTCGAGGAGCAGCAGCACCGGCCGGTCGCGGGCGGCGGCGGCCAGCGCGGCGGCGAGGGTGTCCTCGGCGGGGGCGGCCAGGGCGGCGCGGCCGGCCCGCAGCGCCTCGCCCCCGGCGTCGTCGCCCGCGGCGGCGAGGAACCCGCGCACCGCGTCGAGCAGCGGCTGGTACGGCTCCCGCGCCGCCGCGTCGCCGCGGCCGTGCAGGACCGTGCCGCCGGCGCCGCCGACCCGCCGGGCCGCCGCGGTGGCCAGCCGGGTCTTGCCGATGCCGGGCTCGCCCGCGATCAGCACGACGTGGGTGTCGCCGCGCCCGGCGTGCTCCCAGCACTCCGCCAGCCGGGCCAGCTCGGCGCCCCGGCCGACGAACGGCGCGGCCGTCGCCCGCCGGCCGCGGCGGGGCGCGGGCAGTACGGGCGCGGCCGGGCCGCCGAGCAGGTCGAGGTAGACGGCCTGGGTCTCGGGCGCCGGGTCGACGCCCAGCTCGTCGGCGAGCACCCGGCGCAGGTCGTGGTAGGCGCCCAGCGCCTGCGCCCGGTTGCCGGCGGCGACGTGCGCGGCCATCAGCGTGCGGTGCGCGCTCTCCCGCAGCGGCGCCCGGCGCACGGCGCTGTCGGCGAAGCGCAGGGCGGCCCGGTCGTCGCCGGTGGCGCAGGCGGCCAGCCCGGCGGTCTCCAGCCCGGTGACCAGCAGCTCCAGCAGGCGCTCGCGGGTCTCGGTGACCCAGCCGCCCGCGCTCTCCGGCAGGAACGGCCGTTCCAGGCAGGCGACGGCGTCCGCGGCGAACCGGCCCGCGTCGGCGAACGCCTGCGCCGCGTACGCCTCGGCGGCGCGCCCGACGGCCGCCTCGGCCTGTTCGATGTCGACGGTGACGTCGGCGGGCAGCCGCAGCAGGTAGCGCCCGCCCTGCGCGACGAGCGCGTCCTCCGCGGCGTCCTGCTCCGTGACGAAGGCCCGGACCCGGCTGACGACGCTGCGCAGGGCGGAGGCCCAGGTGTCGGGCAGCCCGTCCGGCCAGACGGTGTCGGCGAGTTCGTCGCGCCCGGTCCCGTGGGCGCGCTCGACGACCAGCCGGGCGAAGGCCACCTGCGCCTGCGCGCTGGACAGGTGCCGGGGCGGCCGGCCGGGCTGCTCCAGGCCGACCGGACCGGCGAGCTTGATCAGCACAGGCCTGGACCCTCGTCATCGGTTGATCACTCAGCGCTGCGGACGATACCCGCCACGGATGCGCCGTGGGCAAGGGCTGAGCGGTGAACAATTCCTGTCAGTGACGACAATCGATATAACACTGTGTATTGCCATTGTGACCTGCCAATTCGTGGCCCTCCCGGCGCCATTTCCGGTCCGCAGTGGACAGCTATGACGCAGATCACGTTTGCCGCGTCGAATGGCGCGCTGCCTCCGCAAGCGTCGCGTCCCACGTGTTGCGCCCGGCTTGCGGTGCCGCCCGTAGAACTGCCCTCAGCAAAAAGCCGACGGACCAACCAGTGGAAGAGGGGACGGACGTGAAGGCATCGGAAGCATGGCGGCGCGTGGCGCCGAAGCTCGAGGCGACCCGCCGGCGGATCGACGCACTCGAGTCGGACCCGAGCCGCAAGAACAGCTTCGTCCCGTACGGGATCGACCGGCACAGCGCCCAGGTGGAGCTGGAGGGCCGCAAGTACCTGATGATGTCCGGCTACAGCTACTGCGGGCTCGGCGGGGACGAGCGGGTCGTCGCCGCGGCCAAGGCGGCCGTCGAGCAGTACGGCACCGGCGCCCACGGCGTGCGGGCGCTGGCCGGCTCCACCCCGCTGCACGAGGAGCTGGAGGCGGAGGTCGCCCGCTTCCTCGGCCGCGAGTCCGCGCTGGTGTTCGGCTCCGGCTACGCCGCGAACGTCGGCACCATCGGCGCCCTGTGCGGCCCCGGCGACACCGTCTTCATCGACAAGTACGACCACGCGAGCATCGTCGACGGCTGCAAGCTCAGCGGCGCCACCGTCACCCGGTTCCGGCACAACGACCCGAACCACCTCGACCAGCGGCTGCGCGCCGCCTCGCCGGACGGCGTCCGGCTGGTCGTCGTCGACAGCGTGTACTCGATGGACGGCGACATCGCCCCGCTGCCCGAGCTGCGCGAGGTCTGCGACGCGCACAACGCGCTGCTGATGGTCGACGAGGCGCACGCGCTGGGCGTCATCGGGCGCACCGGCCGCGGCATCGAGGAGCACTTCGACGACACCGTCCACGTCGACGTCAAGCTCGGCACCCTGTCCAAGGGCATCCCGTCGATGGGCGGCTGGGTCGTCGGCTCCCCCGACCTGATCCGGCACCTGCGCTACCACGCCCGGCCGTTCCTGTTCTCGGCCGCGCTCGCCCCCGCCCAGGTCGGCGCCGCCCTCGAGGCGCTGCGCATCCTCGACCGGGAGCCCTGGCGGGTCGCGCACATCCAGGACCAGTCGGCGAAGCTGCGCGCGGTGCTCACCGAGGCGGGCATGCGGACGCTGGCCAGCGAGACCGCCGTCGTCCCGGTCGTGGCCGGCACCGACGAGCAGGCGTACGACTACGCCACCGCCTGCCGCCGCGCCGGGATCATCGGCCTGCCGGTCGTCTCGCCCGCCGTGCCGAACACTTTGGCCCGGCTGCGGATCGCGGTCACCGCGCGGCACTCCGAGGCCGACATCGAGTTCGCCGGGCAGGCGCTGCTGGAGGCGGCCCGCGAGTGCCGGCTCATCCCGGCGACGGCGGCGGTCTGACCATGGGCGCCGCGATCACCGGGATGGGGGTGGTCTCCCCCGCCGGCAGCACGCCGGACACCCTCTTCGAGACGCTGCTGGCCGGGCGGTCGCGCGCCGAGCTGCTGACCGGCGACGAGTTCGCCCGGCACCCGGTGCGCATCGCCTGCCGGGTGCCGGAGCTACCCGGCGACGTGCTGTCCGCCAAGGAGGCCCGGCGGATGGACCCGTTCGCGCGGTTCGGCGTGACGGCCGCCGTCCGGGCGCTCGCCGACGCGGGCACCCCGGTCACCGACCCGGGCCGCGCGGCGGTCGTCGTCGGCAACGCGGTCGGCGGCCGGGTCACCAGCGACGCCGAGTCGCTGAACTACGCCGAGCGCGGGCCGAAGGGCGTCAACCCGCTCATGCCGCTGCTCACCATGCCCAACGCCGCGGCGGCACTGATCTCCATGCGGCTCGGCTGGCACGGCCCGGCCACCACGATCGCCACCACGTGCGCGTCCAGCGCCGACGCGATCGGCCAGGCGATGCTGCTGCTGGAGACGGGACGCGCCGACGTGGTGCTGGCGGGCGGCTGCGAGGCCATCATCAGCCCCGTCACGATGGCCGCGTTCGCGAGCCTCGGCGCCGTCAGCGCCCGCAACGACGACCCGGCCCGCGCGTCCCGGCCGTTCGACGCCGGCCGCGACGGCTTCGTCATGGGCGAGGGCGCCGCCTTCGTGGTCCTGGAACGCCTCGCCGACGCCCGCGCCCGCGGCGCCCGGGTGCACGGCGTCGTCGCCGGCTACGGCGCCACCGCCGACGCCCACCACCTGTCGGCGCCGCCGGAGGACGGCGCGGGCGCGGTCGCCGCCATGACCGCGGCGCTCGCCGACGCCGGCCTGCAGCCCGCCGACATCGCGCACGTCAACGCCCACGGGACGTCCACCCCGCACAACGACCGGGTCGAGGCGGCCGCGCTGCGCAAGGTCTTCGGCGGCGGCGCCGTGCCGGTCACGTCCACCAAGGGCGTCACCGGCCACCTCATCGGGGCCGCCGGCGCGCTGGAACTGCTCGCCACCACCCTCGCCGTGCGCGAGGGCGTCGTACCGCCCACCGCCAACCACGAACGGACGGAACCCGGCATGGATCTCGACGTCGTCCACGGCGCGCCCCGCGCGATCGCGAGCGGCCCCGCGCTGTCCAACTCCTTCGGCTTCGGCGGCCACAACGCCTGCCTGGTGGTGATCCCGGCATGACCACCGCCATCGTTCCCGGCGCCGTCGTGGTGCCCGACGTCTCGGTCTACCGCGCGGCGGCCCGCGCGCCGCTCAGCCTGCCCGGCTCGGCGCAGGCGTCCCCGCTGCACCCGTTCGTGCTGAGCACCGCCGCCTTCGACGCGGTCGTGGCCGGCGACGGCACCCCGGTGCACCTCAGCCAGGAGGTCCACGTGACCCGCCTGGTGCGCACCGGCGAACAGGTGCGCATCGCGCTCGACGTCGTGGCCGCCCGGCGCGAGCCGCGCGGCGTGCGGCTGGCGCTGCGCACCGAGCTGACCGGCGAGGCCGGCGACCCGATCGCCCGGCTGGAGACGGCGGTGCTGCTCGTCGGCGCGACCGGCCCCGAGCCGTTCGGCGACGTCCCGGCGGCCGCCACGGCCGCCGCCGACCGCGCCGCGGCGCCGGTGACCGTCACCCGCACGCTCACCCGGGACACCGTCCGCGCCTACGCGGACGCGTCCGGCGACCACAACCCCATCCACCTCGACGACGCGGCGGGCGCGGCGGCCGGCTTCCCCGGCGTCATCGCGCACGGCATGAGCGTGCTGGCGCTGGTCTGCGAGGAGGTCACCGACGCCTTCGCCGGCGGCGACGCGGCCCGCATCGCCGGGATCGGCTGCCGGTTCACGTCGCCGGTGCTGCCCGGCGAGCCGCTCGCCGTGGTGCTCCAGCCGGGCGCCGAGGCCGGCACGGTCACCTTCACCTGCCGGACGCCGACCGGCATCGCCCTCAAGGGCGGCTGGGTCCGGGTGCGCCCGGGTGGCGACGATGGCTGACCGCCTCGACCTCGCCGCCGCCCTCGTCCGGCACGCCCTGACCCGCCCGCACGCCCCGGCGCTGCACTGGCACGACGAGACGGTCAGCTACGCCGAACTGCACGCGAGCGCCCTGCGCGCGGCGAACCGGCTGGCCGGGCTGGACCTGGGCCGCGACGAGCCGGTGGCGGTGGTGGCGGCCAAGTCGCCCGCCGCGATCGCCCTGGTGCTCGGCTGCCTGATCACCCGGCGGCCGGTGCTGCTGCCGTCGCCCGCACTGCCCGAGCAGACCCTGACCGCCCTGGCGGAGCAGGCCGGCTGCCGGTACGTGCTGGGCGTCGGCGACACTCGCACCGTCACGCCCGGCCCGCCGGTCGTGCCCGCCGGCACGGCGATGCTGCTCACCACGTCCGGCTCCACCGGCCTGCCGAAGGTCGTGCCGGTGCCGGCCGGCGCGATGCGCCGCTTCGCCGCCTGGGCGGGCGACGCGTTCGGCCTCGGGCCGGGCCGTGCCGTCCTGAACTACGCCCCGCTGAACTTCGACCTGTGCCTGCTCGACGTGTGGGCGACGCTCGCCCACGGCGGCGCGGTGGTGCTGGTCGACCCGGAGCGGGCCACCCAGGGCCGCCACCTGGCCGGCCTGCTGACCCGCCACGACGTCGCCGTCGTGCAGGCGGTGCCGATGGCGTTCGGCCTGCTGCAGGAGACCGGCGAGACGTTCGGCGCGGTGCGGCACGCGATGGTCACCGGCGACGCCGTGGCCGAGCGCACCCTGGCCGGGCTGCCCGCGCTGTTCCCCGGCGCGCGGCTGCACAACGTCTACGGCTGCACCGAGACCAACGACAGCTTCGTCCACGAGATCGACCCGGCCGAGGGGACGCCCGTGCCCATCGGCCGGCCGCTGCCCGGCGTCGCCGCGGCCGTGGTGGACGCCGCCGGCGCGGTCCTCGACGGACCGGGCGAGGGCGAGCTGTACGTCCGCACCCCGTTCCAGACCCCCGGCTACCTCGACCCGGCGCGCACCGCCGAGCGCTTCACCACCGACCCGCGCGGCCTGGACGCCGAGCCGTGGTACCGCACCGGCGACCTGGTGCGGCGCGACGCGGCGGGCCGGCTGCTCCTGATCGGGCGCAGCGACTTCCAGGTCAAGATCCGCGGCGTCGCCGTCAACACCGCCGAGATCGAGCGCATCCTGCTCGCCCACCCCGACATCGTCGAGGCCGCCGTCGTGGCCGGGCCGGACCCGGTCGCCGGGCACCGCCTGCTGTCCACGGTGCGGCGGCGCCCCGCCAGCCGGATCAACAGCCTCACCCTGCGGCAGCACTGTGCCGGGCGCCTGCCCCGGGCCGCCATCCCGTCCGTCCTGCGGATCGTCGACGACCCGCTGCCCCGGACGTCCACCGGAAAGGTCGACCGCACCGCCGTCGGCCGGCTCGCCGAGCCGGTCGCCGCCGAAGAGAGGAAGTCATGAACAACACCGACACGATCAAGCGCTTCGTCATCGAGGAGTTCCTCCCGGACGTCACGGCGGCCGAGCTCGACGCCGACGCCGACCTGCTCGGCTCCGGCGTCATCGACAGCCTCGGCCTGCTCAAGCTGATCGCCTGGCTGGAGGACCACTTCGAGCTGCTGGTGGACGACACCGCCCTGGACCCGGAGAACTTCCGCAGCGTCGCCGCGATCGACACGTTCGTCGGCAACGCCACCAGGGCCACCGCGGTCGCGGGCGGATAGCCGTGCACGAGGTCATCGCCGCGCTCATCGACGCCCGCACCGAGGTCGGCCGGGCCGCCTGGCGCTCGCTCTGGGACGAGCTGGACGCCGGCGCCCTCGACAAGGGCGACGCCGTCGCCCTGCTCACCAGCCTCGCGACCCGGCTGCCCGGGCCCGAGACCCTGCGCAACCTGCTGCTGTCGCTCGACGAGCGGCGCCCGGCCGCACCGCACCGGTGGCCGGGGGCCGTCAACATCGTCGGGACCGGCGGCGGCCCGAAGAGCTTCAACGTGTCCACGGCGGCGGCGTTCGTCGCCGCCGCCATGGGGGTCCCGGTCGTCAAGACCGGGTCCCGGGCCTACACCAGCAGCTACGGGTCGATCGACCTGCTGGACCGGCTCGGCATCGGACTCACCCGCTCGCACTCCCAGACCGGCGACGTGCTGGCCCGGCACGGCATCGCCTTCGCCGGCCCGTACGTCTACCCGGCGGCGCTCACCCGGCTCGCCCGGCAGATCCTGCCGCTGAGCATGCGCGCGTTCGGCCGGTTCCTGAACGCGACGGGTCCGCTGCTCGCGTCGGTGCCCGTCACCGCCCAGGTGACCGGCGTGTCGGCGCAGGCCCCGCTCGGGGTGCTGCGCCGGCTCGCCGCGTCGCTGCCGGACCGGCCGCTGTGGCTGGTCGCCAACGACGTCGGCGCGGACGAGCTGCTCGGCTTCGCCGACAACGTCATCTACCCCAACGACGGCTCGCCCGACGTGGAGCTGTGGCCGGGGCGGTTCACCACCAGCGGCGGCGACGTCGCCGACCTGGCCCCGATCACCGACCCGGCGGGGCTCGTCGAGCACTTCCTCGGCGTGCTGTCCGGCGTCGGCAACCCGGTCGCCACCGACGCGGTGTGCCTCAACGCGGCCGCGCTGGCCGTGGCGGGCGGGCACGCCACGGACTGGGCGGCCGCGGTGGCGGCGGCGCACGACGCGGTCCGCGACGGCGCCCCGCGCCGGCTCGCGGAGAGCATGCGCAGCGTGCGGCCGGTCCCCCTGGCGGTGCAGCGTGGCTGAGTTCTTCCCGTCGCCGGGCGGCCTCGCGCTGTTCGTCAACGCGGGCGACCCGCCGCTGGACGTCCTCGACGGCCTCGTCGACATGCTCGACGAGGCCGGGGTGGACTGCCTGGAGCTGGCCGTGCCGTTCCCCGGCTCGGTCACCGACGGGCCGGTGGTGCGCCGCTCCGCCGACCGCGCCCTGGCCCAGGGCGTCGGCCTGACCGAGACGCTCGCCTTCGTGGCCCGGGTCCGCCCGCGGCTGCGCCGGCTGCGGATCGCGCTGCTGGCCGACTGGAGCCACAGCCTGAAGGGCCGCCCGCTGCCGGAGGCGGTGGCCCGCATCGCCGACGCCGGCGTCGACGGGCTGCTCGTGCACGCCCTGCCGCCCCGGCTCGGCGAGCAGTACCACGACGCCGCGCGGCAGGCCCGCCTGCCCGTGGTCACCACCTGCTACCACGGCCGGTCCGCGGAGTCGCTCGCCGCCGCGGCGGCCGGCGCCTCCGCCTACGTCTACCTCGTCGCCCACTACGGCCGCAGCGGCACCGCGCCCGCCGCCGGCTACGCCGACCTGGCCGGCTCGATCGCCCGGCTGCGGGAGCGCACCGCCGCGCCCGTCGCCGTCGGGTTCGGCGTCAAGACCCGCGCCGACGTCGCGGCGATCCACGCCGCCGGCGCGCACGCGGCGATCGTCGGCTCCGCCGGCGTCGCCCGCATCGAGCAGGCGCTCGACCGAGGCCACGACGTCGTCGCGCGGCTGCGCGACTTCGTCGCGGAGATCCACCCCGTCACCACCCCGAGGAGGGCATCATGATCGTCCGCAACCTGACCGAGGCGAAGACCGTCGACTGGGGCAACGGCCTGAGCCGCCGCTTCCTGGTCGCCGCCGACGGGGTCGGCTACTCCCTCACGGACACCACCGTCCGGGCCGGCACGAAGTCCCGGCTGGAGTACCGCAACCACCTGGAGAGCTGCTACTGCATCGCCGGCTCCGGCGAGGTCATCATGGACGACGGCACCGTCTACCCGATCACCCCGGGCGTCATGTACTCGCTGAGCGAGAACGAGGCGCACTGGCTGGTCGCGGGCCCCGACGAGGACCTGAACCTGGTCTGCGTCTTCTCGCCGGCGCTGCGCGGCGACGAGGTGCACGACCTCGACCAGCCGTCCTCGGCGTACTGAGGGCCGCCGCGATGATCGAGTGGGACGCCGACCAGATCGCGTTGCGCCAGGGGCTCGCCGAGCTCGACGAGGCGCTCAGCGCCGGCCACGTCGAGCAGGACGCCGAGGGCGCCTTCAGCGCCGCCAAGTGGAAGCTGATCAGTGACACGGGAATCCTCGGCCTGCCGTTCGACGAGCGGTACGGGGGCCTGGGCCAGGATCTGCTCACCACCATGTACGTGCTGGAGGGCCTCGGCCAGGGCTGCCGCGACGGCGGCCTGAGCTTCTCGGTGACGACGTCGCTGTGCAGCGTCGGCGTCCCGCTCGACCGCTTCGGCAGCGCCGCGCTGAAGGAGCGCTTCCTGCCGCGGATCTGCTCCGGCGAGGCGATCGGCGCGCACGCCATCACCGAGCCGCAGGGCGGGTCGGACGCGCTGACGATGCAGACCCGCGCCGAGCGCGCCGGCGACCACTTCGTGCTCACCGGCGGCAAGACGTTCGTCAGCAACGCGCCCGTCGCCGACCTGTTCATGATCTACGCGAAGACCCGGCCGGAGGGCGGCCCGCTGGGCGTCACCGCCTTCCTCGTGGAGAAGGACACGCCCGGCCTTGCGGTCGGCAACCCGATCCACAAGATGGGCCTGCGCACCTCCCCGCTCAGCGAGGTGTTCCTCGACGACTGCCGGGTGCCCGCCACGCAGGTGGTCGGCCGGGTCGGCGGCGGGTTCCTCGTGCTCGACCACGTGATGAAGCGGGAGATCCTGTACTCGTTCATCGTCAACACCGGCGAGATGCAGCACCGGCTGGAGCGCTGCGTGGAGTACGCGCGCAGCCGCACCGCGTTCGGCTCGCCGATCGGGTCGTTCCAGTCGGTCGCCAACAAGATCGTCGACATGAAGGTGGGCGTCGAGACGGCCCGCAAGTTCCTCTACGACGCGGGCGTCAAGGTGCAGCGCGGCGAGGCGGCCACCGTGGACATCGCGATGGCCAAGCTGCTGACCAGCCGCGCCAACCTGCAGAGCAGCCTGGACGCGGTGCAGATCTTCGGCGGCAACGGCTACATGGCCGAGTACGGCCTGGAGAAGGAGGTCCGCAACGCGGTCGCCGGGCCGATCTACTCGGGCAGCAACGAGATCCAGTACAACCGCATCGCCGCGCTGCTGGGGCTGTGATGGGCCCGCTGCTGAAGGTCTGCGGGGCGACCCGCGACGCCGACCCCGCGCTGCTCGCCGGCGCGGGCGCCGGGCTGGTCGGGCTGTGGCACGGCGTGCCCGGCGGCCCGGCCGAGCTAAGCGCGGACCGGCTCGCGCGGCTGGCGGACGCCGTGCGGGCCACCGGCACGGCCGAGCCGGTGCTGGTCACGTTCCTCGCCGACGTGGCGGCGCTGACCGCCGTGCTGCGCCGCACCGGCATCCGGTGGGTGCAGCTGCACGCCTACCAGCCGCCGGGCGTGGTCCGCGCGCTCAAGGCGGCCGCGCCGGACGCCGTCGTGGTCAAGGTGCTGCACCTGCGCGACGGCGCCTGCGTGGAGAGCCGGTTCGTGCCGTTCTACACGCGGGCGGGCACCGACCTGTTCCTGCTCGACCGGGTGGCCGAGGACGGCCGCGTCGGCAGCACCGGGGTGGCCCTGGCCCCCGGCGACGTGCTGCGCGCCGCCACCGGCCTGCCGCGGCCGTTCCTGCTCGCGGGCGGCCTGGGCGCCGGCAACGCGGGCGACTACGCCGCCGCCACCGCCCTGCCCGGCTACGCCGGCATCGACGTCGACACGGCGGCGCGTGCCGCCGGCGGCGCGTTCGACCCGGCGGCGGTCGCCGCGATCGCCGCCGGCTGGGGCATCGGGGCCCCGGCGCCGTCCTGACCGATCCGACCACCCTGCCAGGAGGAAGCATGTCGTCGTTCGTGGAGGCCCTGCTCGCCGCCGAGCACCCCGTGATCATGGAGGTGAAGTGCCGCGACGCGCACGGCGCGGACCTGCTCGCGGGCCGCACCGTGCCGGCGGTGCTGGCCGCGTACGAGCAGGCCGGCGCCCCGTGCGTCTCGGTGGTCACCGGCCGGTGGTTCGGCGGCACCCGGGAGCTGCTGCGCGACGTCGCGAGCCGCACCCGCCGGCCGCTGCTGCAGAAGGACTTCGTCACCCGCCGGGACCAGCTGCGCACCGCCCGGGAGCTGGGGGCGTCGGCGGTGCTGCTGACCGCCGGGCTGCTGCCCCGCACCGCCCTGCACAGCCTGGTGCCGGCGGCGCTGCTGCTGGGGCTGACCCCGTTCATCGAGGTGACGACGGAGGCGGAGCTGGACGGCCTGCCGCACGCAGACGAGTGCGTACTGGCGGTCAACAACAAGGACATCAAGACGCGGGAGCGCGACGGCGGCGACCTCGGGCGCAGCCTGCGGCTGCTGCCGGCGGTGCTGGCGACCGGCACGCGTTGCGCGGTGAGCGCCAGCGGCATCGACCGGCCGGAGACGGCGGCGCGCCTGCTCGACCACGGCTTTGCGGGGCTGCTCGTCGGCACGTCGCTGCTGCGCCACGGCGACCCGGTCACCTGGGCCCGCACGGTGCGCGCGCTGCGGCGCGGGACGGTGCCCGCGACGGTCGGCGCGCCCGTGCCGGTCGGGGCGGTCGCGGCCGCGCCGTGACGCCCGTCCGCCCGACGACGACGCCCGGTCCCGTGTGGACCGGGCATCGCCGCGTGTCAGGCGGGTCCGCGGCTGTCGCGGCCGTCGCGGCCGACCCGGCGCACCACCCGGGCGGCGCCGGGCCGCACCCGCGCCGGCCGGTCGCCGGCGTGCCCGGCCTGGCGCACCGCGGCGCCGCGCCAGGTGGCGCGGGCCTCGTCGGTGACCGGCTCGGCCACGCTCTGCGCGACCTGCCCGGCCAGCGCCTGGCGCCGGTACTCCTGCGGGCTGACGCCGCGCACCCGCTTGAAGGCGGTGCTGAGCGCGAACGCGCTGCCGTAGCCCACCTGCCGCGCCACCTCGCCGATGGTGGCGTCCTGCTCGCGCAGCCGGTCGGCGGCCAGGTCGAGGCGGAAGTCCGTCAGGTACGTCATCGGCGGCTCGCCGACCAGGTCGGTGAACCGGCGGGCCAGCGCGGCGCGGGAGATGCCGACGGCGGCGGCGAGGGTGGCGACGGTCCAGCCGTTCGCCGGGTCGGTGTGCAGCAGCCGCAGCGCCGGGCCGACGACCGGGTCCTGCTGGGCGCGGTGCCAGCCGTGCGCCGGGGCGTCGGCGCCGCCCAGCCAGGACCGCAGGACGGTGATGAGCAGCAGGTCGAGCAGCCGGTCGAGGACCAGTTCCTGGCCGGGCTCGTCCCGGCCGGACTCGGCGGTGATGAGCGAGACCAGCGTGGCGTCGCTGCGGCCGACGACGACGTCGGGCAGCGCGCCGAGCAGCCGGCGGCTCACCTCGGACTGCAGCTGGTAGGTGCCACTGAGCAGCACGGTGCCGGCGTGCAGGTCGTCGCCCCAGGTGCGCACGCCGAGGCTCATCTCCTGGGCCATGTCGGCGCCCTCGACGGTGGTGCAGTGCTGGCCGGGGTGGATGACGATCTGCACCGGCGTGGCCGGGTCGTCGGCCACCGTGTAGGGCTCGGGGCCGCGCATGATCGCGACGTCGCCCGGGTGCAGCTCGGTGGGGCGGCCGTGGTCGGGCAGGATCCAGGCGTGCCCGCGCACCACCGTGACGAGCGAGAGGGCGGCCCGGTCCTCGATGCGCAGGCACCACGGGGGGTCGAGCACGGAGCGCAGCAGGAACGCGCCGCGTGCGCGGGGCTGGTCGAGCAGTCCGTTCAGAGCCTCCATGCAGGACAGTCTAGACCCTTATGTTGTATTTAGGTAGTTTGATCTTTTTGTACCGAAGTTGAGGAGCGCACCGTGGAACTCGTCCGCACCGCCGTCCTGATCGCGGCCACCATCGCCATGGGCCTCATCGCCGGCCTCTTCTACACCTACGCGTGCTCCGTCATGCCGGGCCTGCGCCGGGTCGACGACCGCGCGTTCGTCTCGGCCATGCAGCACATCAACGCCGCCATCCAGAACGGCTGGTTCGCGCTCAGCTTCTTCGGCGCGTTCCTGCTCACCGCCGTCGCCGCCGCCCTGCACATCGGCTCGTGGACGACGTTCGGGCTCACCGTCGCCGGCCTGGCGCTGTACGTGTGGACGCTCGGCATCACCTTCCGGGTCAACATCCCGCTCAACAACCGCCTCGACGCCGCCGGCCCCGGCGCCCGCATCGACGACCCGGGCGCCGCCCGGCGCGCGTTCGAGGCGCCCTGGGTGCGCTGGAACCTCGCCCGCGCGCTGACCAACACCGCCGCGTTCGCCTGCCTCGGCGCCGCCCTCGTCACCGCATGATCGCCGCGATCCTCCCGGCGGGCGTCGCGGCGGCCGAGGCCTTCGACGACGAGGCGCCCGCCGCGCTGTTCCCCGGCGAGGAGGCGCTCGTCGCGGGCGCCCTGCCTCGCCGGGTCCGCGAGTTCGGCACCACCCGCGCCTGCGCCCGCCGGGCCCTGGCCCAGCTCGGGCTGCCCCCGGCCGCCGTGCTGCGCGGCGCCGGGCGGGCCCCCGCCTGGCCCACCGGCGTCGTCGGCAGCCTCACCCACTGCGACGGCTACCGGGCCGCCGCCGTCGCGCGCGCCACCGACCTGACCGCCCTCGGCATCGACGCCGAGCCCGCCGAGCCGCTGCCGCCGGGCGTGCTGTCGCTGGTCGCCTCCGCCGGCGAGGAGCAGCCGCACCTGCGCGAGCTGGCCGACGGGCACCCCGGGGTGCCCTGGGACCGGCTGCTGTTCTGCGCCAAGGAGGCCGTCTTCAAGGCGTGGTCGCCGCTGACCGGCCGGTGGCTGGGCTGCGCGGAGGCGCACGTCACCATCGACCCGGCGGGCACGTTCCGGGCCCGGCTGCGCCCCGAGGGCGGGCCGGGCCCGGTGGCCGCGTTCGACGGCCGCTGGCTCGCCGCGCGCGGGCTGCTCGTGGCGGCCGTGACGCTGTAGCGCGGGCGTCAGCCGCGGGCGTTCAGGTGGATCGCCCGGGCCAGGCACGCCAGGGCGGCCGTGCAGCCGAGCGTGCGGAACACGTTGACCGGCACCCACGTCGGCTCGAAGCGGGCCCGCACCGCGGCCGGGTCGGCGAGCGTGCGCGCGTCGCCGGCCGCCGCCAGCTGATCGTTCAGCGGCACCTCGACGCCCATGGTGAGCACCAGCACGACGACGTACAGCCCCAGCGCGGCCAGCGCCCACGTCGCGGCGCGGCGCCGCCCGCCGGCCAGCAGCAGCACCCCGGCCACCAGCGTCAGCACGGCCGCGCCGCCGAACGTCAGGCCGAACACCGGGTTGAGGATGGCCGCGTTGGCGGCCTGCATCGCGGCCACGAACGTGCGGTCGTCGACCGCGGCCAGCCCCGGCATCACCGAGACGTCGAACGCGAAGAACAGCCCGGCCATCAGGCCCATGACGACGGCGGCGGCGCCGAGCACCGCACCGGCGAACGGGCTCGGCCGGTGCGGCGCGCGCACCGGCGGGGAGGACAGGACGGACACGATGACTCCCTACGGACGACGGTGAGCGGCCCGGCCCCCGGCGGCGCTGCCGGGAACCGGGCCGGACGGATCAGATCAGGTCGAGCACGGGGCGCACGGTGCGCTGGTAGCGCCAGCGCAGCACCGTGCCCGCGGCGACCTGCAGCGGCGGCGGCACGAACCGCAGCATCCGGGCCGCGGTGCGCCGGTCGGCGCCGTCGAGCAGCCAGGGCAGCAGGGTGGCCAGCACGGCGGGCGAGGCGTTGGCGATGAGCCGCCGCTCCATCCACAGGTACTGCCGCTTCGTCATGCCGTCGGCGAACGCCGGGAACACGATCGCCTCCTCCGCGGCCAGGTGCTCGGTCAGGAGCCGGTCGAGGTGCCGGGCGGCCGGGGCGAGGCGCCCGGCGTCGGCGCCCGGGGCGAGCGCCGCGACGACCGCGGCGAGCGCGTCCTCCAGGTCGGCGTGGTGGTGGTCCATCGTCCGCTCGGCGGCGGCGAAGCCGGGGACCCGGCGGCGCAGCTCCGGCCAGACGATGTCGTCCTCGGTGCGGTGGTGCCAGTCGACGACGTCGTGAACCGCGCTCCACCAGGAGCGCACCCGCCCGGCCGTCGCGGGGGTCACGCGGTCGGCGACCGCCGTCAGCCGGCGCACGTCGCGCCGCAGCGCGACGTGCACCAGCCCGAAGGCGACGAGATGGTCGGGCAGGGTGCGCATGCCGGGGTCGGTCGAGGTGGAGGTGGTCACGGGGGTTCCCCTTTCGCCGGGCGGACGGATCAGCCCCACACGCCGGTGGCGGCGGTGGCGCGGGCGTAGTCCCGGAAGTCGCGCGGCTCGCGGCCCAGCGCGCGGCGCACGCCGTCCGTCAGGCTGGCGTTGCGGCCGTCCAGGATCTTGGTGAACAGGTCGACGAACTCCATCGGGAGGTCCTGCGCGCGCAGCACGGCGGCGTACTCCTCGGTGCTGACCGGGGTGTAACGAACGTCGCGGCCGGTCGCGTCGCTGATCTCCTTCGCCACGTCGGCGAAGGTGAGCAGGCGCGGTCCGGCCACCTCGTACACCTGGCCGTCGTGGCCCTCGGAGGTGAGCGCGGCGACCGCGACGTCGGCGATGTCGTCGGCGTCGACGAACGGCTCCGCCGCGTCGCCGGCGGGCAGCGCGATGTCGCCGCTGAGCACCGGGCCGAGCAGGAAGTTCTCGCTGAAGTTCTGGTTGAACCAGCTGGCCCGCACGATGGTCCAGGCGACGCCCGACCGCTCGACGACCAGCTCGCTGGCGCGGGCCTCCTCCTCGCCGCGGCCCGACAGCAGCACCAGCCGCCGGGCGCCGGCCGCCACGGCCGTGCGGGTGAAGACCTCGATGGTCTCGGTGGCGCCGGGGAACGCCAGCTCCGGGTAGAACGAGATGTAGACCGCCGAGACGCCCTCCAGGGCGGGCCCCCAGGTGGAGCGGTCCTCCCAGTCGAACGGGATCTCGGCCGACCGGGAGCCGACCCGGGTGAGCACGCCGCGCTCGGTGAGCCGGTCGACGACGCGGCGCCCGGTCTTGCCGGTGCCGCCGAGGACGAGGATGGGGCTGTTCTGGTGGGTGTTGCTGCGCTCCGTCATGCCTTGAGTCAACCGGGACAGATCCGCCCGGAACATAGCTGACCCACTCGCCCGCATGCGCCGTCGTCCAGAATCGGCCGCGCGCATCATCGAGGCGCTCAGTCCAATCATCGGGGCGCTCGGTCCAGTGGCCCGGCGGCCCGCGGCGGCTCCCGCCCGCCCACCTCGGCGGACGCCCGCGCAGCGGCCCCGGCCACCGGTGCGCACCGGACCGGTCGCGGCGCGCCGCGGCGGGCGCGCGTGGACGGCCGCTGCCGCACCGGCGACGCCACTGAGCGGGTTCGGGAGCTGCACCACGCCTCCACGAGAACGGGAAAAACCGGACGCTCAGCTTGCGCCTGCCCCCGCAATCCCGCCGCAACACGACGAGGCCCGGCGTGGTGGCGCCGGGCCTCGTGGAACGGGTGGGGTCAGCGGCGCCGGCGCCGGGCCGCGCCGAACAGCGAGCGCACGATCTCCCGCCCGGCGGCGGTCGCCGCGCTGCGCAGGGCGCCGCGCACGGCGGTGTTGCCGAGCGCCCGCTCGAGGAACCCCGGACCGGCATCGGCGGGCGCGGGCGCCGGGGCCGCGGGCGGCGGGGCGGGGGCGGGCGCCGGGGCGGGCGTGACCTTCGCGAGCAGGCGCTCGTAGGCGGACTCGCGGTCGACCTCGGTGCCGTACGCGGCCAGCAGCGGCGACGCCGCCACGATCCCCTCCGCCACCGCGGCGTCCGCCGGGGCCATCCGCGAGCGCGGCGGCGGCAGCCGGGTCCACGCGACCGGGGTGGGGGCGCCGCGCTCGCTGAGCACCGTCACGACGGCCTCGCCGGTGCCGAGCTGGGTGAGCACCTCCTCCAGGTCGTAGTCCGAGCGCGGGAACGTCGACACCGTCGCCTTGAGCGCCTTGGCGTCCTCGGGCGTGTACGCGCGCAGCGCGTGCTGGATGCGGTTGCCGAGCTGGGCGAGCACGTCGCCGGGGACGTCCTTGGGGGTCTGGGTGACGAAGAAGATGCCGACGCCCTTGGACCGGATGAGCCGCACGGTCTGGGTGATGGCGGCCAGGAACTCCTTCGAGGCGTCGCGGAACAGCAGGTGCGCCTCGTCGAAGAAGAACACCAGCTTCGGCTTCTCGACGTCGCCGACCTCGGGCAGGTCGTCGAACAGGTCGGCCAGGAACCACATCAGGAACGTGGCGAACAGGTCGGGCCGGTCCTGCAGGCCGGGCAGCTCCAGCACGCTGACGACGCCGCGGCCGTCCGGGTGCACGCGCAGGAAGTCGCGGGTGTCGAACTCGGGCTCGCCGAAGAACTCGTCGGCGCCGCCGTCGGCGAAGCTGATGAGCTTGCGCAGGATGACCCCGGCGGTGGCCTTCGACAGCCCGCCCAGCTCGGCCAGCGCCGCGGCGCCGGCGGGCGACGTCAGGTGCTGGACGACGGCCCGCAGGTCCTTGAGGTCGAGCAGCGGCAGGCCGTTGCGGTCGGCGAAGTGGAAGACCAGGCCGAGCGAGGACTCCTGGACGTCGTTGAGGCCGAGCACCTTCGCCAGCAGCGTGGGGCCGAACGCGGTGACGGTGGCCCGCACCGGCACGCCCGTGCCGACCCCGCCCAGGGCGAAGAACTCGACGGGGTACGCGGCGGGCTGCCAGTCGTAGCCGATGTCGGTGGCCCGGGTGGTGACCCGCTCGGTGGCGTCGCCGGGGGTGGCGAGGCCCGACAGGTCGCCCTTGATGTCGGCGAGGAACACGGGCACGCCCGCGGCGGACAGCTGCTCCGCCATCGCCTGCAGGGTCTTCGTCTTGCCGGTGCCGGTGGCGCCCGCGACGAGGCCGTGCCGGTTCACCATGGCGAGCGGGATGCGCACCTTGGCCGTGGGGTCGCAGGCGGCGCCGTCGACGACGAGGGCGCCGAGGTCGAGGGCCGGGCCGGTGAACGCGTAGCCGGCGCGCACAGCCGCACCGATGTCGGATTCCGCCATGCCAGCACCGTAGCGCCGGTTCAGGCCGCCGGCAGCCGGACTTCGGCACGTACCCCCGGGTCCGCGTCGGCGAGCGTGACCGTGCCGCCGTGCCGGTGCACCAGCTCGCGCACGATGGCCAGGCCGAGCCCGGAGCCGCCGGCGTCGCGGGCGCGGGCGTCGTCGAGGCGGGTGAACCGGCCGAACACCCGCTCCCGGTCGGCGGCGGGGATGCCGGGCCCGTCGTCGCTGACGGTCAGCAGCACCGACGCGCCCTCGCGGGCCACGCCGACCGTGACCGCGCCCGCGGCGTGCCGGGCGGCGTTGTCGAGCAGGTTGCCGGCGACGCGCAGCAGGGCGTCGTGGTCGCCGACCGTCCACACGGGCTCGTCCGGAGCGGCGAACGGCCGCACCGGCGGCGACGGGCAGCGGCTCACCGCCTCGGCGAGCACGGCGCCCAGGTCGACCCGGTCGGCGGCGACGGCCGGGCGGGGGTCGTCCGCGCGGGCGAGCAGCAGCAGGTCGTCGACGAGGCGGCTGAGCCGCTGCACGTCGGTGAGCAGGTCCTCCGACAGCGCCGGCCAGTCGGTGCTGTCGGCGAGCCGCTGCGCCACCTCCAGCTCGGTGCGCATGTTCGTCAGCGGGCTGCGCAGCTCGTGCGCGGCGTCGGCGACGAAGGCGCGCTGCCGGGCGCGGGCGGCGTCGAGGCGGCCGAGCATGTCGTTGAGGGTGACGGCCAGGCGGTGGATCTCGTCGGTGGCCGCCGGCACGGGCAGCCGCCCCGCCCGGCCGCCGCCGGTGATCTCGGCCGCGCCGCGGCGCAGCGCCTCGACGGGCCGCAGCGCCGCGCCCAGCACCCGCCACGCCACCCCGGCCAGCACGGCGACGAGCACCGGGAACGCCACCAGCAGCACGTTGCGCAGCAGGTCGACGCTCTGCCGCAGCACCGCCGTGGACCGGGCGACGACGACCCGCTGCCGGTCGTCGGGCGGCCCGGCGGACACGGCGACCACGCGCACCGGGCCGGACAGCCCGATCCGCTCGCCGGGGATGAACCGGCCCTCGCCGTCGGCGGTGCGCGCCAGCTCGTCCGGGTAGAGCACGGGCACCAGCCGGTCGGCGTCGAACGAGGCGGCCCGCACCCGGCCCTGAGCGTCCACCACCTGCACCCGCACGTCGTTGCCGGCCACCGGCAGCGGGTCGCTGACCGTGTCCTCGTTGACGAGCCGGGCGATGCCCTGGGCGGTGGTGAGCGCCTCGCGGTCGGCGGTGTTCAGCAGCGCCACGTTCAGCGCGGCCACCAGCGCCACCCCGCCGACGGCGAACCCGGCGACCAGCCCGGCGACCCCCACCGCCATGAGCCGGGCCCGCAGGCCCAGCCGCCGCCACCAGCCCACGGCGTCAGCCGCCGGTCACGGTGAGCCGGTAGCCCGCGCCGCGGACCGTCTCCAGCACGTCCCGGCCGAGCTTGCGGCGCAGGTAGCCCACGTACACCTCGACGGCGTTCGGGGCGGTGTCGACGGCGGCGTCCCACACGTGGTCGAGCAGCTCCACCTTCGTGACGACCTCGCCGGCGCGGCGCATCAGGTACTCCAGCAGCGCGTACTCGCGGGCGGTCAGGGCGATCTCGGTGTCGTCGCGGGTGACGCGGCGGCGGGCCGGGTCGAGGGTGAGCGGCCCGGCCGTGATGACCGCGGGGCGGGGCGCCGCGCCCCGGCGCAGCAGGGCGCGCAGCCGGGCCAGCAGCACCACGTACGAGAACGGCTTGGTCAGGTAGTCGTCGGCGCCGCAGTCGAGGCCGTCGGCCTGGTCGTACTCGCCGTCCTTCGCGCTGAGCATGAGCACCGGCAGCCAGTGCTCCTCGGAGCGCAGCTGCTGCACCACCCGGTAGCCGCTCAGCCCGGGCAGCATCACGTCCAGGATCATCGCGTCGTAGCCGCCGTGCCGGGCCAGGTCGAGGCCGGTGGGCCCGTCGCCGGCCACGTCCACGGCGAAGCCCTCCGCCTGCAGGCCCCGCTGCAACGCGGTGGCCAGGCGCTGCTCGTCCTCCACCACCAGCAACCGCACGCCCCGAGCATGGCACGCGGGCTGAGGGCGGCCACAGCTCTTCTCAGCGGTTCCACAGCACGGGTGGCGCACAGTGCAGGCATGGCTTCCCTCACGTCCCGTCCCGCTCTGAGGTGGCTCGTCCCCGCCGCGGCGGCCGCCCTCGTCATCGGCGGTGGCGCCGCGGCCGGCACCATCGTCGCCAACGCCGACCCCGCGCTGCCCGAGCGCAGCGCCGCCCAGCTGCTCGCCGACCTGCAGACCGCCGAGGTGGCGGGCCTGTCCGGCACCGTCGTGCAGCGGGCCGACCTGGGCCTCCCGCCGCTGACCGGCCTGCCCGGCGGCAACGGCGAGGCCGCCGCCCAGCTGACCAATCTGGTCGCGGGCAGCAACACCGTCCGCGTCTGGTACGCCGGGGAGCAGAAGGCCCGCGTCGCGGTGCTCAGCGCCCTCGGCGAGATGGACGTCATCCGCAACGGCACCGACGTCTGGTTCTGGAACAGCAAGGAGAAGTCCGCCACCCACCTGACGGTGCCCGCGGACGCGGGTTCGTCCGCCGAGCGCCGGCCCGCCGAGCTGCCCGCCACGCCGCAGGCCGCCGCCGACGCCGCGCTCGCCGCGATCGACCCGACGACGAAGGTCACCACCACCGGCACCGCCGAGGTGGCCGGGCGCGACGCGTACGAGCTGGTCCTGGCGCCGCGCGACACCGCGTCGCTGATCGGCCAGGTGCGCATGGCGATCGACGCCGAGCACAAGATCCCGCTGCGCGTCGAGGTCTACGCCAAGGACGCGGTGCAGCCGGCGTTCAAGGTGGCGTTCGAGCAGGTCGACTTCGCGGTGCCGGACGCCGAGCAGTTCGCGTTCAACCCGCCGCCGGGCACCAAGGTCACCGACGAGGCCGTCCCGGCCGAGCCGGAGAAGGCCGGCAAGCCGGAGCGGACCGCGCCGAAGGCCCCCGCCCAGCGGGACGCCGCCGAGGGCGGGCCCACGGTGATCGGCACCGGCTGGACGTCGATCGTCGTCGCGAAGGCCGACGTGAACAAGGCCGCCCAGGAGGCCGGCGACCAGGCCGAGGGCGCCGCGGTCACCCAGTTCCTGAACGCGCTGCCGAAGGTCAGCGGCGCCTGGGGCAGCGGCAACCTGCTGCAGAGCGCGCTGTTCAGCGTGCTGGTCACCGACGACGGCCGGATCCTCGCCGGCGCCGTCGCCCCCGAGAAGCTGTACGAGGCCGCCGCGAAGAAGTAGGCGGCGGACGCGACGAAGGCCGGGCGGGTGACCGCCCGGCCTTCGTGGCATCGTGGGTCACCATGCTGAGCCACCACTACACGGCCACCGTCTCCTGGACGGGCAACCGCGGCACCGGCACCAGCGGCTACCGCGACTACGGCCGCGACCACACCGTCGCCGCCGACGGTCCGGGCACCCTGGCCGGCAGCGCCGACCCGGCGTTCCGCGGCGACGCCGGCCGGTGGAACCCGGAGCAGCTGCTCGTGGCGGCGCTCGCGCAGTGCCACATGCTGGCGTACCTGCACCTGTGCGCGGTCAACGGCGTCGTGGTCACGGCGTACGCGGACACCGCGCGCGGGACGATGGCGGTGCGCGGCTCGGGCGGGCGGTTCACCGAGGTGGTGCTGGCCCCGCACGTGACGGTGGCCGCCCCGGGGATGGTGGCCAGGGCGGCCGAGTTGCACGCCGACGCGCACCGCGACTGCTTCATCGCGTCGTCCGTCAACTTCCCGGTGCGCCACGAGCCGGTCGTGACGCCCGCGGGCTGATCAGGCGGCGGCCGCTGCCTTGCGGGCGCGGTGCTCCGCCCGGGCCGGCTCGCTGACCTCGCGCAGGTGGCGCAGCGCCATCCGGTACGACTCGATGAGGCCGGTCTCCTCGTAGTGCACGCCGATGCTCGCGCAGTACTCCTGGACGATCGGCTTGGCGTACCGCAGGTTCGGCGACGGCATGCCCGGGAACAGGTGGTGCTCGATCTGGTAGTTCAGGCCGCCCAGGGCCACGTCGACGAACCGGCCGCCGCGGACGTTGCGGGAGGTCAGCACCTGCTTGCGCAGGAAGTCCTCGGTGCCGTCCGGGTGCGGCATGCCCTTGTGGTTGGGGGCGAACGTCATGCCCAGGTAGACGCCGAACAGCGCCTGGTGCACCACGAGGAACGCCAGCGCCTGCAGCGGGGACAGCACGACGAACAGGGCGGTCAGGTAGAGCGCGGCGTGCAGCGCGAGCAGGCCGCCCTCGAGGCCGCGGCGCTTCATGTCGCCGCGCAGCACGGCCTTGACGCTGGACACCTTGAGGTCGATGCCGAGCAGGGTGAGCAGCGGGAAGAACAGCCCGGCCTGGTGCCGGGTGACGAACGCCTTGAGCCCGCGCCGCCCCACGGCGGACTCGGTGGCCCAGATGAGCACCTCCGGCGCCACGTCCGGGTCGAGGTCGTCGTGGTTCGGGTTGGCGTGGTGGCGGGTGTGCTTGTCCATCCACCAGCCGTAGCTCATGCCGACGGCGAGGTTGCCGAACAACCGGCCGAGGATCTCGCCGGGCCGCTTCGTCCGGAACACCTGCCGGTGCGCCAGGTCGTGGGCCACCAGCGCGACCTGGGCGAACGTGACGGCGAGCCACACCGCGACGGCCAGCTGCCACCACGACGAGCCCAGCAGGAAGAAGGCGGTCCACCCGGCGGCCAGCATCGCCCCCACGACGGGCAGGCGGACGGCGTAGTAGGCGGGCCGGCGCGTCATCAGGCCCTCGGTGGCCATCCTGCGGGACAGGACGGCGAAGTCACTGCCGGCCGTCGCCCGGGCCGGCTCGATGGTCATCGTCATGTCCTCCATTCCACCGCCTCGCGCGCGCAAGGTCAGGAGTGCTGTGTCCCCGGGCCTGGTGGTGCCAGCACCCCTGATATTCCGAGCGGCGTCCGGTCAGAATCGGAATCATGCACATCGCGCTGTCCGACGAGGGGGTCCGCCGGTGGGCCCGCGACGGCCTGCGCGCGGTGCTCGGCGGGCTGGCGGGCATCGGGCTGGCCATCGTCAACCTGCCGCTGTTCATCGTCACCGTGGCGGCGCTTGTCATCGTCATCGTGCCGGGGGTCGGCCTGGCGGCGTTCCCGTGGGTGACGTCGCTGGTGCGGGCGCGCGCGGACCTGGAGCGCCGGCGCGCCGCCGCCGCCGGGGTGGTCGTGCACCGCCCGTACGCGCCGCCGCCGAAGCGCGCGGTGCCGGGCGGCTGGCGGCTGTTCCGCTGGGTGGTGACCGACCCGGCGACGTGGCGGGACCTGGCCTGGCTGCTGCCCGGGGCGATCGTGGGGCTGGGCCTGGGGGTGCTGGCCGTCGCCGTGCCGCTGTACGGGCTGGAGGGCGCGCTGCTCATCCCGCTGTGGCTGTACCTGGGCGTGGACTGGTACGGCTACGGCCTGTTCTGGCCGATCGAGAACGTCGCCGAGGGGTGGCTGTCCGCCCCGCAGGGCCTGCTGTTCATCGCGGCCGGGCTGACCGCGGCGCCGTGGCTGCGCCGGGTGGACGCCATGTTCGGCAAGCTGTTCCTCGCCCCCACGAAGGCGGCGGACCTGCGGCTGCGGGTCTCCCAGCTGACGGCGACCCGGGCCGACACGGTCGACGCGCAGGCGGCCGAGCTGCGCCGCATCGAGCGCGACCTGCACGACGGCGCCCAGGCCCGGCTGGTGTCGCTGGGCATGACCATCGGGCTGGCCGAGCAGCTGCTGGAGCGCGACCCGGCCGCCGCCCGCAAGCTGCTCGTGGAGGCGCGCGAGGCCAGCGGCACCGCGCTGACCGAACTCCGCCACCTGGTGCGCGGCATCCACCCGCCGGTGCTCGCCGAGCGCGGCCTCGACGGGGCGGTCCGGGCGCTGGCGATGAGCCTGCCGGTGCCGGTCGACGTGGACGCGGAGCTGCCCGGGCGCCTGCAGACGCCGGTCGAGTCGGCCGCGTACTTCGCCGTGGCGGAGGCGCTGGCGAACGTGGTGCGGCACAGCGGGGCCCGGCACGCCTGGCTGTGGCTGCGCGAACGCGACGGCCGCCTGGCGATCGTGGTGGGCGACGACGGGGCCGGGGGCGCCGACCCGGGACGCGGCACCGGCCTGACCGGCATCCGCAGCCGCCTCGCCGCCTTCGATGGCACGATGACGCTGTCCAGCCCGCCGGGCGGGCCGACCGTCGTGACCATGGAGCTGCCGTGCGCGTTGTCATCGCCGAGGACCTCGCCCTCCTCCGGGACGGCCTGACCCGGCTGCTGGAGGCGTTCGAGTTCGAGGTCGTGGAGGCGGTCGACAACGGCCCGGCGCTGCTGCCGGCCCTGATCCGGCACCGGCCGGACGTGGCGGTGCTCGACGTGCGGCTGCCGCCGACGTTCACCGACGAGGGGCTGCAGGCCGCGATCGCCGCCCGCACGGAGCTGCCGGGCCTGCCGGTGCTGGTGCTGTCCCAGCACGTCGAGCAGCTGTACGCCCGCGAGCTGCTGTCCGATCGCACGGGCGGCGTGGGCTACCTGCTGAAGGACCGGATCGCGAACGTGGGGCAGTTCCTGGACGCGGTGCGCCAGGTCGCCGGCGGCGGCACCGTGATGGACCCGGAGGTGGTGGCGCAGCTGCTGGTGCGGCGGGACCGGCCGCTGGCCGCGCTGACCGGCCGGGAGCGCGAGGTGCTGGGGCAGATGGCGGAGGGGCGGTCGAACGCGGCGATCGCCGCCCGGCTGTTCGTCACCGAGAAGGCGGTGAGCAAGCACATCAACAACATCTTCAGCAAGCTCGGGATGCCGCCGTCGGACGACGACAACCGGCGGGTGCTGGCGGTGCTCGCCTACCTGGACTCACCCTGACTCTCCGTAGCCGGAAGGTGACCTCTCATCCGATCAGACAGCGCAAAACGGACCTGTCCGACCTGTCTGACTTAACCCTCTGTGACCTACCGTGAGGTGACCACCCCTCCGGTAGGAAGGCACCTCCCCCCATGCCGCAGCTGCCCCGGCTCCCCCGGATCCGCCGCCTCCTCGCCGCTGGCCTCGCCGCCCTCGTCCTCGCCTCCACCGCCCACGCCCCCGCCGCGAACGCCGCCCCCGCCGGCGCCGCCGTCTCCACCGACGCCGCCGCCTCCGCCACCGTCACCGCGGCGGCCGCGCGCACCGCCGAGCAGCGCCGGACCGACCGCGTCCGCACGCCCAAGCTCCGCTGGTACAAGTGCTACGGCTGGGCCCAGTGCGCCACCGCGCGGCTGCCCCTCGACTACGACGACCCCGACGGCCCCACCACCGAGGTCGCCGTCCTGCGCGTCAAGGCCCGCGACCCCCAGCGCCGCATCGGCAGCCTGTTCGTCAACCCGGGCGGCCCCGGCGGCTCCGCGACCGGCCTCGCGCTGGCGGCCCCGATGTTCCTCAGCAGCTCGGTCACCGAGCGCTTCGACGTCGTCGGCATCGACCCGCGCGGCGTCGGCTTCAGCGACAACGTGCGCTGCTTCACCGGCACCCGCGCCCAGACCGTCGCGCTGCGGCCGCTGACGACGATGGCGTTCCCGGTGACCGCCGCGGAGACCAAGCGGTACCTGGCCGCGTCGAGGAAGCTCGCCCGCGGCTGCTCCACCACCGGCCGCCCGCTGTCCGGCGCCATGTCCACCGCCGAGACCGCCCGCGACATGGACGTCATCCGGCGCGCCGTCGGCGACCGCAAGCTCACCTACCTCGGCTTCAGCTACGGCAGCGTGCTCGGCGAGTACTACGCCAACATGTTCCCGGACCGCATCCGGGCGCTGGCGATCGACGGCGTCATCAACCCGTCGGCGTGGGCCGGCACCGCCGCCACCCGCACCGCCACCCAGGACGACCGGCTGCGCTCCGCCGACGGCGCGTACGTGGCGCTGCGGGAGATCTTCCGCCGGTGCGACGCCGCCGGTCCCGCCTACTGCGAGGCCGCGCCCTCGTCCGCCGGCAAGTTCGCCACCGCCGCCCGCCGCCTCAAGGCCGAACCGATCGACTTCGGGTACGGGCTGAAGCTGAGCTACGCCGACTTCGTCGGCACCACGCTCGGCCTGATGTACAGCACCATGGCGCCCGAGCTGGTCGGCATGTTCACCGCCGCCGTGCACATGATCACCTCGCCGGCCGGCGCCACCGCCGCCGACGTCGCGGCCGCCCGCGGGGTCGTGCGCCGGCAGCTCGGCCGCGACTTCCAGTACCTCAACGACGCCGAGGCGTACGCCGGCGTCATGTGCACCGACGGCCTGCACCCGGCGAAGATGTCGACCTGGCCGCAGCGGGCCGCCCGGGCCGACCGGCGCGCCCCGTACTTCGGCCGGGCCTGGGCCTGGGCGAGCGCGCCGTGCGCCACCGACGCCTGGACCGTGCGGGACCCCGACGCCTACCGCGGGCCGTTCAACCGCCGCACCAGCGCCACCGTGCTGATCGTGGGCAGCTTCCACGACCCCGCCACCGCGTACGTCGGGGCGAAGCAGACCGCCGCGAAGATGCCGAACAGCCGGCTGCTGTCCAGCGACAACTGGGGGCACACCGCGTACGGCACCAACGAGTGCGTGACCGCGTCGATCGACGCCTACCTGCTGCGCCGGGCGCTGCCGGCCAGGGGCACGATCTGCCGCATCGCCGAGCAGCCGTTCAGCGTGCCGCTGGAGGAGGGCATGGAGCCGTTCTCGGCGGGCGCGACGGGCCCGGCGCAGCGGGTGACCGGCACCAAGGAGCAGATCGCGGCGCGAGGCCTGCCGGCCGCCGGCGGGCCGAAGCAGCTGCCGCCGGTGTCCAGCGGCCTGCCGGGGGTCGTCGCCCGCTGACGACCGCGGCGATGGGGCGGCCGGCTCCCCGCACCGGGGAGCCGGCCGTCCCACCGACCACAGTAGAGACATCGACGATGAACAATGTGAACACGGCGTGACCGTCCGCCGCGGACACCGGACGGCCGCGGGGCTGAGCCCCGCGGCCGTCCGGTCCTTCTCTGGAAAGGTCAGGTGTTGCGCGCCGCCTGCTTGGTCTCGTCCGCGGCGTCGCGCGCCGAGGACTTGGCCTGCTGCGCGGTGGTCTGCGCGGCGTCCTGCGCCGTGCTCTTCACCTCGGCCGCAGCCTGCTGGACGGTGCCGCTCAGGTCTTCCTTCATCTCCTGCGCGGTCTCCTTCACCTTGTCGGTGAGGTCGCCGGAGTGCTCCTTGAGCTGAAGACCCGCGCGCTTCTCGGCCTCGGTGGCCGGGATCAGCGTGGCGGCGAGCATGCCGATGCCGAAGGCGATGACGCCGGCGGCGATCGGGTTGCCCTCGGTCTGCCGGGCGACCGCGCCGGGGGCCGAGCGGACCGCGTCCGCCGCGGTCGACGCGGCGTCCGAGGCCTTCTCGCCGACCCGGGACGCGGCGTCGGACGCCTTGTCACCGACCCGCGAGGCGGTGTCCTGCACGGTGCCGACGGCCGAGGAGGCCTTGTCGGACGCCACGTGCCTGCCGTGATCGGCCGAACCCATCACTTTCTCCTTCACAGCCGTCCAGCGGCGCTGGGCCACCTTCGTGGGGCTGGTCTTCTCGGCGAGCCGATCGACGTCGCGGGTCAGCTCTGCCCGCGTCCGGTCGATCTCAGCCCTTATCCGGTCGGGTTCTTGAGCCATTGCGCGTCCTCCTTGAGCGTCTCGACGGTGCGCCGCGGCATCGGGTCGACGTCCTTGATCTTCTTCTTGCCGGACACGAACAGGACCGCCGCGACGATGCCCCAGAGGACCGCCACGATCAGCGCCGCCCAGCCGTAGTCCATGACGTTGCCGAGCCCCCACGCGAGGGCGAAGCTCAGGAACAGCACGGTCAGGTAGCCGGCGAAGCCGGCGCCGCCGAGCATGCCCGCGGCCTTGCCGGCCTTCTGCGCCTCCTGGCGGACCTCGGCCTTGGCGAGCTCCACCTCCTGGCGGAACAGCTTCGACAGGTCGTCGCTGATCTCACCGATGAGCTCGCCCACCGACGTCTGCGACGGGTCCTCCTGGGCCGGGTCGAAACCCTGGCCGGAACGGTACGAGGGCGCCGTCATCGCGGGTCACTCCGGTAACCCGTCTCCGGGTAGTCCGGGTCCACCGGGATCGGCGTGCCGGTGCCGGTGGCGGCGTACTCCGTGGAGCTGGCCGGGTCGACCGGCGGGTACGCGGCGGTCTCGGTGTAGGCCGGCGCGACGTACCCGGTCTGCGGGTAGGCGGGGTCGGTGTACACCGGCTCCGGCGTGGACGGACCGGACACGAACGAGTCCGTGCGCGGCTTGTCCTGCTCCAGGTCGGACGCCTTCGCGACGCCCTTGCCGAGCCGGCCGACGACGAACCCGGCGGCGAGCGCCGTGGCGAGGAACGCCCCGGGGCGACGGCGCGCGAAGTCCTGCACGTCGCGCAGCACGCCCTCCGGGCCCTGCCGGGCGAGGTGGTCGGCGAACTGGCGGCCGCCGTCGGCGACGCGGGACACCACGGTCGCGGCCGGGGAGTCCGCCCGGTCGCCGCGCATCTGCTCCAGCTCGTCGGCCATCCGGCGGATGCCGTCGACCAGCTTCTCGTTCTGGGTCTGGGCCTGCTGGCCGACCCGGTCACGAACCTGCGACGCCACCTGCTGCACCTGCGACTTCGCCTCACCGGCGACTCGCTGGGCCTGGTCCTTGGCGGTGTCCTTGACGTCAGCGGCCGCGCGTCCGGCCGCGTCAGCAGTCTGCCCGGCCACCTGGCGTGCGGTCGAGTCGGAACTGTCAGGGGCGCGGGCCCCGGTCTGCATGTCGCTCACTCTGGCCTCCCATACGAAGCGGACACCACTTCGACTACCCCCGGCCCGGCCGATCATGCGACTTCGCGTTCGCTTCATCCGATAGAAAAAGCAGGTGTGACGCGGCCTTTTCCGGGAACCCCCGCGCATCCGCGGGTGGGGAGTTTGGACGGTGCATGATCGGGCACCCGGGCGGTATGGAGCCTGACCAGACCCGGATCGTGCCGTACGAGGACGGGCCGCTGATCGTGCGCGGCGACTTCGTGCTGGAGACGCCCGACGGCGAGCGGATCGACCCGGGCCGCCGCACGGTGGCGCTGTGCCGGTGCGGCAAGTCGGCCGTGAAGCCGTTCTGCGACGGCACCCACAAGGCGATCGGGTTCAAGGCGGGCACCCAGCGCGAGGGCTGAGGCGCCCGCCCCCGGCGTCAGCGCAGGGAGCTGCGGCCCTCGGCCCAGGCCTCCAGCACGCCGGTGGCCCACAGCCCGTCGACGGCCAGCGCGCACCGCGCCCCGAACAGCACGTCGCCGGCCAGCTCCGGCTCGGCGGCCGCGAACGAGCCGCACAGGTCGTGGGCCGCGATCTGCTCGTGGACGGCGTCGGCCTCGACGTGCTCGTCGTAGAAGCGCGCGGCGTCGGCGTCGCCGCCGAGCCGGCGCAGCCCGTTGGCGTAGGCGCGGTTGGGCAGCGACGACGTCATCTCGAACGCGGCGAGCTGGCCCAGCAGGGCGCCGCGCAGCCGGCGGTGCAGCCCGAACAGCGCCATGACGTTGTTCGTGGCGAGCGTCGGGGCGGGCACCGCGTCGACGTACGCGCCGTAGGTGGTGTCCAGGCCGAACCACCGCATGGTCCGCGTGAACAGCTCCTGGTGCATCCGGTCGGTGCGGCCGCCGCCGTACTCGTCGATCTGGATCTCGATCAGGGCCGCCTTGGCGCGGCCCGACAGCCGCGGGATGGCGAAGGTGTGCGGGTCGGCCTCGCGCAGGTGGTAGACGCTGCGGTGGGTGACGAACTCGCGGAACTGCTCGTGGGTGGCGCGGCCGCGCAGGTAGCCGGACAGCGACGGCGAGTCGTCCGCGGCGACCACGGCGGCGAGCCCGGCCGGGACGTCGCGGGGCTGCACCGGCCGCACCGGGCCGGCGAGCGCGCGCAGGGCGGCCTCGAACGGCCGTTCGGCGGCGGCCCGGAAGCGCAGCAGCTCGGGGTCCCACTCGCGGCCGTCGGGCACGTCGTCCCAGCCGCGGAAGTGCAGTTCGTAGCAGACGAACAGGCTGAGCTGGAGATCCTCGTCGGCGAGCGGGTCGGCGCCGGAGAAGTCCGCCGCGGGCAGGGCGCGGCCGTCGTGCGCGAGGGCGTCGATGAGGGCGGACGAGACTGGGCCGCGGGCCACCGGCAGCTTCATGTCGCGCCGATTTCCCCGGTGATCAGGAAGTAAACAGCTCCGCGAGCGCGTGGGTGATCGCCGCGTCGGTCCGGATCAGCGCCTCGCGGACCTCCGCGGCCCCGCCCCGCACCCCCGCCAGGTCGCCGGCGCCGGCCCGCCGCTCCAGCTCGGCGCAGGCCGCGGCCAGGCCGGTGGCGCCGGCGTTGCCCGCGGCGCCCTTCAGCGCGTGCGCCCGGGCGGCGACGGCCTCCGCGTCGCCCGCCTCGACCGCGGCCGTCAGGGCCTCGGCCAGGCCCGGGGCGCGGTCGGCGAACGAGCGCAGCATGCGCGCCACGAACGCCACGTCGGCCGGGTCCTCCACCAGGTCGACGATCCGCTCGCGGATCGACGCCAGCTCGGTCACGGCACCGGGACGGTGGCCAGGATCGGCTCGGCGAGCTGCCCCATCCGCCGGTAGTTGGCGAGCCGGTCGAGCAGCACGGCCGTCACGACGACGCCCCGGCCCACCAGCACCGGACCGTTGAGCGCCAGTACGTCCTCCACGATGCGCATGCCGGGGACGATCTCCGCCAGCGGGTACGCCCGGATGGTCCCCTGCGTCGCCTCCAGCTGCCGCACGTTGCGCAGCGCGTCGAGCACCCGCACGTCGTGCCGGCCGTCGCGCTCCAGCACCGCGATCGCGCTGGCCGTGCCGACGCCGCGGCCCTCCATCGTCTCCACGTCCACGGCCGCGCGCAGCACGTCCACGCCGACGGCGACCCGCGGCGCCGCCCCGTGCGGGGCCCGCCCGGAGCCGAGCCCGCGGACGATGGCGAGCACGTCCTCCAGCATCGGCACGTCGCCCAGCAGCCGCACCGCGACGCCCGGCATGCCGTCGATCATGCGCTGCTCGTCGCCGGTGAGCGGCAGCCCCCGGTCGAGCTTCTGCAGCAGGCCCTGCGGCAGCGTCACCGTGCCGAGCTGCGACGCCATCGCGGCGACCTCGATCTCCCACGCGTCGCCCAGGCCCAGCTCGGCGACGACCGCGGCGACCAGGCCGCGGATGCGACCGGCCCGGGCGAACGCCTGCGGGCTGGCCAGCTCCAGGCAGCCGAAGATCGCCTGCAGGCTGGCCTTCAGCGTCTTGTCGAGCACCTCGCGCTGGACGACCGCCTGCTGGTGCCGCTCGACGGCCTGACGCACGATGCTGCGCAGCTGGGCGGTCGGCGACGGCTTGCGGACGAACCGGAACACCTGGCCGTCGTTGATGGCGGCGATCGCGGCGGCCACGTCGGCCTGGGCGGTGTGCAGCACCCGGACGGTGTCCGGCCAGCGCAGGCTCATCTCGCCGAGCAGCTCGATGCCGTCCATGTGCGGCATCCGCATGTCGCAGACGACCGCGGCGAACGGGCCCTCGCGCTCCAGCACCCGCAGCGCGTCGACGCCGTCGACGGCGGGCACGGTGCGGAACTCGCGCAGCTGGTGCGCCAGCGTCTCCAGCACCTCCGGCTCGTCGTCCACGACGAGCACGGCGGGCGCGTCCGGGGCGGGGCCGCCGGCCCGGCGGAACAGTTCGTTGTCAGCCATCGCCCCCCTGTTCGACGGCGGACGCCGCCCGCTGAGGGCACCCGGCAAGCGGGCTGCAAGCGGGCGGCAAGGGCCGGGGCGCAGTGTCGGACCGTCCGCACCACCCGACCCAGGAGGCACCCCATGCACCCCATCCTCGTCCAGGAGCAGCTCCGGCTGCGGCACGACGACCTGCTGCGCGAGGCCGCGGCGTACCGGGCCGGCGTCCACGCGGGCGCGCCCGCCGGCCGGCACCGGCGCCCGCGCCGCGCGGCCCGGACCCCGAGACCCGGGCGCGGCAGCTGACGCGCGGGGTGCGCCCGGCTCTGGACCGGCTCAGGACGGGCGCACCCCGCGCACCACCCACGCCCGGGCGGTCAGGGCGATCGAGCCGTCCGCCGCCACCGGCAGCCGGGCCGCCACCCGGTCGCGCAGGGCGGCCCGGCCGGCCGGGCTCAGCCCCGCCACGTAGGCGGGCGCCGGGCCCTGGCCGCCGAGGAACGGCCGCCAGTAGTCGGCCACGTCCGCGAACGGCGTCGGCGCCACGATCTCGCCGGTGGTGACGCCGGTCAGGCCCGCCCCCGTGAACAGCGCGTGCAGCGGCTCCGGGCGGCACAGCGGGAACCGGCGCACCTCGTCGCGGTCGGCGACGCCCGGGTCCAGCTCGACCGCCGCCGCCCAGAAGTGCGCCAGCATCTGCATCCCGCCGGCGTAGTCCCACAGGTACGCGGCGACCGTGCCGCCCGGCGCGACCACCCGGGCCAGCTCGGCCGCGGCCCGCTCGGGCTCCGGCACGAAGTTCAGCGCCAGCCCGCTGACCACCGCGTCGAACCGGGCGGCCGGGAACGGCAGGGCGCGCGCGTCGGCCGCCACCCGCAGCGCGCGGGCGTCGGCGTCGCGCAGGAAGGCCGCCGACGGGTCCACGCCGGCCACCCGGCCGGGCCGGGCGAGCCCGAGCACCGCCGCGGTGAGCGCGCCGGTGCCGCACCCCACGTCCAGCCACGCCGCGCCCGGCGGCACCCGCAGACCCCGCACGAACGGCGCCGCGACCACCCGGCTCCAGCGCCCGATGTACGCCTCGTAGGCGGCGCCCCGCGCCCACATCTCCACCATGGTGGTGACGCTACGGCCCGCGGCGCGTTAGCCCGCCGCCCGCCCGGGCATCGCAGTGTCCTCACCGTCGTCGACCGGGGAGGCGATCTCATGCAGGGGCGGGTGCCGGTGCGCGCCGGGGAGCTGCACTACGCGGACGCCGGCTCCGGGCCGCCCGTGGTGCTGCTGCACGGCGGGCTGCTCGACCTGACGATGTGGGACGAGCTGGCCGAGGAGCTGGCCCCCGCGTACCGGGTGATCCGCTACGACGCCCGGTCGCAGGGCCGGTCCAGCACCGCCACCGGCGACTACCGCCACGACGACGACCTCGCCGACCTGCTCGCCGCGCTCGGGGTGCGCCGGGCCGCGCTCGTCGGGCTGTCGCTGGGCGCGCGGATCGCCCTGGACCTGGCGGTGCGCCGGCCCGGTCTGGTGTGGGCGCTGGTGGCGTCGGCGCCGGGCATCAGCGGGATGGAGTTCCGCGACCCGTACATCGCGCGGTGCTCGCGCCGGCAGGCCGCGGCGGCCGCGGCCGGCGACGCCGACGGGTTCGTGGAGGCCTTCCTGCGCGCCTGGGTGGACGGGCCGCGGCGGGCGCCCCACGAGGTCGCCCCGGCGGTGCGGGACCGCTGCCGGGCGATGGCGGCGGCGAACGTCGCCCGGCACGCGGGCGCGACCGGGCAGTGGCTGCAGCGGCACGCCATCGACAAGCTGGAGGCCGTGCGGGCGCCCACCCTGGCGATCGCCGGCGACGCGGACTCCCCCGACATCCTCGGCGCCGCCACGCTCGTCGGCGCCGAGGTGCCGGGCGCGCGCCGCCTGGAGCTGCCCGGCGCCGGGCACATGCTCAACCTGGAGGCGCCGGCGGCGTTCCGCGACGCGGTCCTCGACCACCTGGACCGGGCCGCCGGCCGGGCCTGAGTTGCAGTTCCCGGCTTCGGCCGCTGACCGCCCGATCCGCGTTCTAGCGTGACTCCCATGACCGAAGACACCTGGGCGCCGCTCGCGCTGACCACCAACGTCTCCCTGCCGCCGGACGCCGACCCGGGCGAGGTCGCGCAGGCCCTGGCCGACGCCCTCCCCGACACGTCGTGGGAGATGTGGGCCGAGATCGCCGCCATCGAGGAGGCGCAGCAGACCATCGTGCCGGCGCCGACGACGTACGTCGCGCAGCTGCACGTGGGCCGCAGCCTCCAGCACCCCGACGTCGAGTCGCTCGTGTCGATCATCGCCCGGTCCTGGGAGGACCAGATGCACGACATGTTCGGCGACGACGCGATGATCGGCGTCGTCGAGGCCATGGCCGTCGAGGACGCCCCTGAGATGGCGGGCGCGGGCATCCGGCGCACCTCCGGCCACTGACGGGACACCGGCGCCGGCGCGCGCCGGCGCCCACCGAAAACGCGATAGGTTCCGCCCACGGCGATCGACGACAATGACGCCGTGGGCGAAACCGTCGAGGTGGGGCTGCTCGGACCCGTCGAACTGCGCCGGTCCGGCGCCGCCGTGCCGCTGACCGGCGTGCCGCAGCGCGTCGTCCTGGCCCGGCTCGCGCTCGCCCGCGGCCGGGTCGTGCCGGTCGCCGACCTCGTCGACGCCCTGTGGGGCGACGACCCGCCGGACAACGCCGTCGGCAACCTGCACAGCTACGTGTCCCGCCTGCGGCGCGCCGCCGGGCCGGACGCGATCCGCCGCGAGCCCGCCGGGTACCGGCTCGACCTGCCCGCCGACGCCGTCGACGTGGCCCGCGCCGAGGAGCTGGCCGCCGCCGCCCGCGAGCAGGAGCCGGCCGCCGCCGCCCGCACCCTCGGCGCCGCCCTGGCGCTGTGGCGCGGGGCGCCGCTGGCCGACGTGGCCGACCGGCTCACCTTCGCGCCCGACGTCGCCCGCCTCACCGAGTGGCGGGCGCAGCTGAGCGAGGAGTGCCACGAGGCGCGCCTGGCCGCCGGCGACGCCGCCGGGGTGCTGCCCGAGCTGGAGGAGGCGGCCGCCGCGGCGCCGCTGCGCGAGGCCCCGCACCTGCTGCTCATGCGCGCCCTGCACGGCACCGGCCGCACCGCGCAGGCGCTGGCGGTCGCGCGGGCGTACCGGGAGCGGGTCGTCGAGGGCCACGGCGTCGACCCCGGGCCCGCGTTCGAGGACCTGCACCGGCGCATCCTGGCCGACGACGCCTCGCTGCGGCCCGCCCGCACCGCGCACCGGCGCACTCCGGCCAACCGGTTCGTCGGCCGCGCCGCCGAGCTGGCCGCCCTGCGCGACGCCGTGCGGGCCGGCCCGGTGGTGACCGTCGTGGGGCCGGGCGGGGTCGGCAAGACCCGGCTGACCTGGGAGCTGCTCGACGAGCAGGCCGCCGCCGGCGGCGAGCCCGCCCTCGTCGTGGAGCTGGCCGAACTGTCGGTGCCCGGGGACGTGGCCGTCGCCGTCGCCGCCGCGCTGGGCCTGCGGGCCGCGCCGCGCGGCGGGGCGGCCGCCGTGACCGAGCGCCTCGGCACCGACGACGCCCTGCTCGTGCTGGACAACTGCGAGCACCTGCTGGACGCGGTCGCCGACCTGGTCGCCGCCGTCCTCGCCCGGTGCCCGCGGGTGCGGGTGCTGTGCACGTCCCGGCAGCCGCTGGGGGTGCCCGGCGAGCGGGTGCTGCGCCTGGGCCCGCTGCCCGAGGCCGAGCGCGTCGAGCTGTTCTGCGACCGGGCCGCGCTGCTGCGCGCCGACTTCGCCGCCACCGACCCGGTTCTCGGCCTGGCCGGCGACGTCTGCCGCCTGCTCGACGGTCTGCCGCTCGCCGTCGAGCTGGCGGCCCGCCGGGAGGCCGTGTTCGGGCTGCCGCAGCTGCGCGACCGGCTGTCCGCCGGGCTGGCCGTGCTCGACCCGGCGCGCGGCGGCACCCGCACCAACGCGGTGTCGGCCACCGTCGAGTGGTCGTACCGGCTGCTGGACCCGGCGGCGCAGGCGCTGCTGGACCGGCTCGCGGTCTGCCGGGGCGGCTTCGGCCTGGACGGGCTCGCCCACCTGGCCGACGACGGCGACGGCGCCGCCCTGCTCGCCGAGCTGGTGGACGCGTCGCTGGTGCTGCGCGACCCGCGGGCCGACCCGCCGCGCTACCGGCTGCTGGAGACCGTGCGCCACGTCGGGCTGGCGCACCTCGGCGCCGCCGGCGAGGAGGCCGCCCGGGAGGCGCACGCGGGGTGGCTGCTCGCCCACGTCACCGGCCTGGTCGAGCACAAGGTGCGGCGCGACGCCGACGTCAGCGCCGCCCTGCGCCGCGAGATGGCCAACCTGCAGGAGGCGCTGGGCTGGCTGACCGCGGCCGGCCGGCGGGCGGAGACGGCGCGGCTCGCCGCCCTGACGGCTGTCCTGGTCGGCGACGACCCGCACCCCGGGCTGGTGGCCCAGCTGCGCCGCCTGCCCGAGCCCGCCGGGCCGGGCGAGACGGAGGGGCTGCTGGCGCTCGCCGCCGGCGCCGGGCACTTCATCGGCGGCGGCATGGCCGAGGCCGACCGGCTGCTCACCGTCGCGCTCGACACCCTGGCCGACGACCACCCGCTGCGCTGGGCGGTGCTGCTCAACCGCTGCTCCAACGCCATGTTCACCGGCCGCGTCGAGGCCGTGCAGGCCGACGGCCGGGCCGTGGCGGAGCTGCGGCGGGCGCCGTCGTGGGCCGCCGCGATGGGGGTGTGCTGCGCGGCGCTGACGGACGCCTACGCCGGGCGGCCCGACGCCGCGCAGGCGTGGCTGACCCGGTACGCCCCGCAGATCGCCGCCGCCGAGCACGTCGACGGCTTCGTGCCGTTCACCCGGGCCGAGCTGGCGGCCGCCACCGACCCGGCGCGGGCCCTCGCCGAGTACGACCGGGCGCTGGCCGACAGCGCGCGCATCGGGCAGACGTACTTCCAGATCATCACCGGCATCGGCCGGGCCGCCGTGCTGATCCGGCTCGGCCGGCACCCGGAGGCCGTGGCGGCCTGCCGCGAGCTGATCGCCGGGCTGCGCCGCACCGGCATGACCGCGCAGACGTGGACCACCCTGCGGCTGACCGCCGAGCTGCTCGGCGGCCTCGGCGATGCGGGCGCCGCGGCGGCCGTGCTGGCGGCGGGCGAGGCCGACCCGCTGGCCCCGGCCGTGTACGGCCCCGACGCCGAGCGGCACGCCCGGCTGCGCGCCGCCGCGCTCGTGCCCGCCGACGCCCCGGCCGGGCTGGCGCAGACCGTCGCGTACGCGCTTGCCGCCCTCGACCGGCACGGGTAAGCGGCGGGCAAGGGACCGGCAAGCGGCCGGGCGCACCGTCGTGGGCATGACGAACACCACCGCAGTGCAGAACCCGATCGACGAGGCCCGCGTGGAGGCCTTCGCCGGTCAGCTGATCACCGACCTCGCCGGTGCCGCCACGACGCTGATGACCGTCCTCGGCGACCGGCTCGGGCTGTTCGCCGCGATGACCGGCGCCGGCCCGCTCACCCCCGAGGCCCTGTCCTGGGGCACCGGCCTCAACCCGCGCCTGGTCACCGAGTGGCTGGCCGCGCAGACCGTCAACGGCCACGTCGTGCACGACCCGGCCCGCGGCACCTACGAGCTGCCCATGGAGCACGCCCTGGCGCTGTCCGTGGTGGACTCGCCGGCCTACGTGGTGGGCGCGGCGGAGATCATCACCGGGCAGTTCCAGACGCTCGACCGGCTGGAGCGCGCGTTCCGCGGCGACGGCGGCGTCGAGTACGGCGACTACCCGGCCGGGCTGTTCCACGGCATCGAGCGGTTCTTCCGCACCGCCTACGTCAACGAGCTGGCCAAGACCTGGTTCCCCGCCGTGCCCGGCCTGGTCGGCAAGCTGGAGGCGGGCGCCCGCGTCGCCGACGTCGGCTGCGGCCACGGCGTCGCCACCCGGCTCGTCGGCGAGCTGTGGCCGGCGTCCACGGTGGTCGGCTTCGACCGGCACGAGGCGTCCGTGGCGGTCGCCCGGGCCAAGGCCGTCGAGGCGGGCGCGGGCGGCAACGTGTCGTTCCGCGTCGCCGACGCCACCGCGTTCGGGCCCGGGCCGTTCGACGTGGTCGTCTTCTTCGACGCCCTGCACGACCTCGGCGACCCGCCGGCGGCGCTGCGCCGGGCGTACGAGACGCTCACCCCCGGCGGCATCGTCGTCGCCGTCGAGCCCGGCTCGACCGACAACCTCACCGACGGCATCGGCGACCCCGTCGCCCGCCTCAACTGGGCGGCCTCCACCGCCCTGTGCACGCCGGGCTCGCTGAGCCAGCCCGGCGCGTACGGCCTCGGCACCCAGGGCGGCCCCGCCAAGCGGATCGACCTGCTGACCGCGGCCGGCTTCACCGACGCCCGGCTCGCCGCCGACACCGGGTTCAACCTCGTCCTGACGGCCGTCAAGGCGTAGGCGACAATCGATCGCATGACCATCACCCGGGAAGACCTGGGCACGACGGCCGCGGGCGCCGTCGAGCGGTACACGCTCGACGACGGCCGCGGCCTCGCCGTGCGCGTGCTCACCTACGGGGCGATCGTGCAGTCGCTCACCGTCGGCGACGGCACCGACGTCGTGCTCGGCTTCGACACCGCCGACGAGTACGCCGCCAACCCCGGCCCGTACTTCGGCGCGGTCGTCGGCCGGTACGCCAACCGCATCGCCCGCGGCCGGTTCACCCTCGACGGCACCCCGTACGAGGTGCCCGTCAACAACGGCCCGAACAGCCTGCACGGCGGCGAGACCGGCTTCGACAAGGCGGTGTGGACGGCCACCACGGACGGCGACACCCTCGAACTGCGCCACGTCAGCCCCGACGGCGACCAGGGCTACCCCGGCGAGCTGACGGCCACGGTCCGCTACACCGTCGCCGGCGGCGCCGTGCGCATCGACTACCACGCCGTCACCACCGCCCCGACGGTGTGCAACCTGACCAACCACACGTACTTCAACCTGGCCGGCGGCGGGTCGATCATGGACCACACGCTGCGGCTGGCCGCGTCGGCGTTCACGCCCGTCGACGACACGGCCATCCCCACCGGCGAGCTCGCGCCCGTGGCCGGCACGCCGTTCGACTTCCGCGCGGCCACCGCCGTCGGCGCGCGCATCCGCACCGGCACCACCCAGGTGCTGCGCGGCCAGGGCTACGACCACAACTGGGTGCTCGACGGCACCGGCCTGCGCCCCGTCGCCTGGGTGACCGACCCGGCCAGCGGCCGCTCCCTGACCGTGCACACCACCGAGCCGGGCGTGCAGTTCTACTCCGGCAACTTCCTCGACGGCACGTTCGCCGGCAAGGGCGGCCGGGTGTACCGGCAGGGCGACGGCCTGGCCCTGGAGACCCAGCACTTCCCCGACTCCCCGAACCACCCGCGGTTCCCGTCCACGGTGCTGCGCCCCGGCGAGGAGTACCGCTCCACGACGGTGTGGGAGTTCGGCGTCTAGCGCAGGTTCGCGTACGCCCACGCCGCCAGCGTCGTCGGCGTGGTCGTCAGCGCGGTGCGCGGCTGCTCCGGCACGAAGCCGTCGCGCAGCCCCCGCGTCATGGCGGTGACGGCGTCGGCGGCGCCCGCCGGAAATCCGGCGGCGATCATGCCCGCGCGGGCCTCCTCGTCGCTGATCCGGCGCACCGCCACCGGCCGGCCCAGCACGCCCGTCAGCACCTCGGCGACCTCGTGCCAGGTCAGGTCGGCCGGGCCGTGCACGGCCTGCACCACCCGCCCGGACCAGCCGGCCGCGAGCAGCCGGGCCGCGGCGACGTCGCCGATGTCGCGCGGGTCCACCCACGGCGCCGGGGCGGCCGGGTCGGCGGCGGTCACCAGCTCGCCCGCGGCGATGCCCGGCGCGTCCAGCAGCAGGTTCGTGAAGAAGTAGCCGCAGCGCAGGTGCAGCACCGCCGCGCCGGTCGCGTCGAGGCTCGCCTCGATGTCGCCGAGGGCGTCGACGATGCCGGCGCCGTTCCGCAGCTCCGCGCCGACGCTGCTCTGGAACACGACGTGCCCGATGCCGTTGGCGCGCACCGCCGCGGCCGCCGAGCGGCCCAGCGCCCGCATCGGCGCGGCCGGGTCGTCCGCCGTCAGGTCCTCGGGGGCCACCAGGAACAGCACGTCCGCGCCCGCCGTCGCCGCGCGCACGTAGTCCGGGTCGGCCAGGTCGCCCTCGCGCACGTCGGCCAGCTCACGGGTGGTGTCGTCCAGCCGGCCCGCGTCGCGCAGCAGCAGCCGGGGGCGCACCCCGGCCTGCAGCAGCAGCCGGGTGACACGGGAGCCGACGTGGCCGGTGGGGGTCGTGACGGCGATCTCCATGCCCGACATGTCTACCAGGTCGCTACGGTGCCACCATGCCCGTCTCGCCCTACGTCGCGAACCTGCGCGCCCACGTCGGCCACGACCTGCTGCTCCTGCCCGGCGTCAGCGGGGTCGTGCGCGACGACGCCGGCCGGGTGCTGCTCGCCCGCCGCACCGACAACGGCCAGTGGTCCGTGCCCGCCGGCGCGATCGACCCCGGCGAGCAGCCGGCCGACGCCGTCGTCCGCGAGGTGTACGAGGAGACGGGCGTGCACGTGGCCGTCGAGGGCGTCGGCGGCGTCGCCACCCACCGCGTCGAGTACCCGAACGGCGACGTGTGCGAGTACCTGAACGTGTGGTTCCGCTGCCGGCCCGTCGGCGGGGCGCCCCGCGCCGACGGCGACGAGACCCTCGCGGCCGGCTGGTTCGCCCCCGGCGAGCTGCCCGAGCTGACCGAGTGGTCGCGGCTGCGCATCGCCACCACCCTCGCGCCGGACGCGCCGGCGTGGCACGCCGCGCCCGGCGCCGGCCATCCGGCCCTGCTCGACCCCACGGCCCTCTGACCGGCTCAGGGTCATCCCCCTCTGCCGAAAGTCGCAGTCCCTAGGGGCCGAATCCTCTCCGCAGCCGATGTGCGGGCTTGCGCGGGCGGCGAACAATCGCATCTGTCGCCGGCCGTCCCGGCGATCGACGGATTCGGGGAAGAGGCGACGATGACGATCGAGGACGAGAACCGGCCGGCCCGCCGGCGGGTCACGCTGACCGGGATCAGCTCCCGGGCCTGGGAGCACCCCGCCGACCGCGGCGCGCTGACCGCCCTGCGGGAGCTGCGCGGCTTCGACGACCTGGTGAAGGCGTTCTTCGGCATGTGGAACGAGCGGGGGTTCCGCCTGTCGTACCTGGCCGGCGCCATCCGCGTCGACCACCGGCAGTACCCGCGGGTGTACCAGCGCTGGGCCGAGGCCGGCCAGACCCTCGACGTGGCCGAGCTGCCCGAGCTGTTCGTCACCCAGAACCCCATGATCACCGGCTCGGCGATCGGCATGGACCGCCCGTTCGTGGTGGTCAGCACCGGCGCCGTCGAGAAGCTCGACGACGACGAGCTGCGCGTGCTGCTCGGCCACGAACTCGGCCACGTCCGCAGCGGCCACGCCGTCTACAAGACGATCATGACGATCCTCACCCGCTGGGTGCAGAACGTCAGCTGGCTGCCCATCGGCGCCATCGCCCTGCGCGCCATCATCGCCGCCATGTACGAGTGGTGGCGCAAGGCCGAGCTGTCCGCCGACCGCGCCGGCCTGCTCGCCGGCCAGGACCCGGCGGCCTCGCTGCGCCTGCTCATGAAGATCGCCGGCGGCGGCGACCTCACCCAGATCGACACGGCCGCCTTCCTGGAGCAGGCCGCCGAGTACCGCGGCGGCGGCGACCTGCGCGACAGCATCCACAAGATCGGCATGACGGCGTGGAGCAGCCACCCCGTCCCGGTGGCCCGCGCCGCCGAGCTCCAGCAGTGGGTCGACTCCGGCGCCTACGCCGCGATCGTCGCCGGCGACTACCCCCGCCGCGACGACGACCGCGACGCCCGCGTCACCGACGACATCAAGGCGGCCGCCTCGTCGTACCGCGAGGCCTTCGAGAACAGCCAGGACCCCCTGGTCAGCCTCGTGCGCCGGGTCACCGGCGGCGCCGCCGACCTCGGCGGATGGGCCGGCACCCAGGCCGGCAAGGCCCGCGCCTGGGCCAGCACGGCGGGCGAGGCGGCGGCCCGCGCGGCCCGCGGCCAGCAGCCGCCGCCCCCGCCCCCGCCGGCCGACGAGAACCCCTCGCACAACTGACCGACAGTGATACGCGAACGGCGGGAGTTCTTACTCCCGCCGTTTCGCATCATCTAGTACCGCCCCGCCGGTCCGAGTGCATAATGGCAAGTGGCCATGTGGCGCACGGAGCGCTGGCACTTCACTTTGCGCCAATTCACTCATCCGCCGGACATAGCCCAAGCACAAAAGCGTGCCGCACAATCAGATTCACGCCCAGTTGAAAGGGCTCGGATCATGAGCGGCGACCCCACCCCCGGCACCCGTTCTGCCTCGCCTGCCAGGCATGCCCTTCTGTGGGCCAGCGCGGCGGCGCTCCTCGTTGTGGCCGTCGCGATCACCGGAGTTGCGCTCGTAGCCGCTGTCGGGAGCCGGGGTGATGATGCCAGCTGGACACGCTGGAGTCAGGTCGGAGAGGCGTTCGGTGCAGTCAACTCGGCCGTAGCCGGGATGGCACTCGCCGCTGTGGTCATCACCTTCCTGACCCAGTACCGAGAATTGCGCGCTCAACGGGAAGAACTCGTCCTGCAAAGACGCACGCTGGAGAAGGCGGAGTCCGCGTTGCGGCGAAGCGCTGAGGTGGATCTCCGCAATCTGCACGTCGATCTGATACGCATGGCCATCGATGATCCCGTTCTCGCCGCGACCTGGCCGAAGCACCCTGGAATGGACGCCCAGACCCAACGGCAGCACCTCTACGTCAACTTGATTCTCCAAAACGCCTGGCTTCATCACACACTTGGCCTGTCGACGAAGGCGGAATTGCAGAACAGTCTGCGCCACCTCTTTACGAGCCCGGCTGTCCGCGAGTACTGGGCCGCCACCGCCCCTTCACGCGCAAATACCTATGTGGCTGGAAGCGAGGAAGCCACTTTGGCAGCAGCAGCGGACGAGATTTTCCGTGAGTACGAGGCGGTGCTACTGAGCGCGGACGACCGATCGCACCCCACTGCGGGCGGCGGACGTCCGGCCCGACGCCATCGGGAAGCCGGCCATGGCCAGGACTTGACCGCGGCCTGACGCCGGCTCAAGCGTCAGGAATGTCACCCTTCGCCGACAGCAACGTCTGCCTGGAGATCACGACAATGCGTTCGTATGCCGCCAGCCCGGCGTCTGAGGGGAGCGTGGACCTCAATTCGAGCGTGCGGTCGGTGCCGATGACGGCGAAGTTGCCGTCCTCCAGTTCGAAGATGTCCGGGCAGGTGCAGTCCGTCACGCTGCCACGGGACGAAGGCGGCACGCCGAGTCGCCTCGTGATGGGCGTGGAGGGCAGCGGCCCGCCAGCGAGCTGCGCGGACGCGGGCGAAACGGTCACGTCATCAGGCACGCGCGCATTTGTACCGCTCCCCGCGCTGCGGCTCCGGCAGGCTCGCCGGAGGCTAGTCCGGAGGCCTGCGTACGGGTTCGACGAGCATCGGGTCGGCGGCTCGGGTACGCGGGCTCAGTCGCGCACCCGCCGCCGCACGCCAGAGTCTGCGCCGTGGACAACGCCACGCATGCGCGCACCACGACCGCCTTGCACCTCCGGGCCGTCGCCTCGTTCGCCGTCTCGGTGACCGCCGTCGGCATCGCCGTCGCCTACCTGCCCGTGTCCGGCTGGATCCGCGCGTTCCCCGCCCTGGGCCTGCTGTACGTCGTCACGTCGTCGTTCACGCTGGCCTAGTGCGTGCGCGACCGCCAGGACAAGGGCGGCGTGGTGCGCGGCGTCGACCAGGCGCAGATGGAGAAGCTGCTCGCCGACCACGACCCGTTCGAGGCGGCGGTCTGAGCGGCCGCACTAGGTTGGCCCCCGTGGAGGACGAGATCTGGGATGTGGCCGTCGTCGGGGCCGGGCCGGCGGGGCTGGCGGCGGCGAGCCGGGCGGCGGCCGCCGGGGCGCGGACCGTGGTGCTGGAGCGGGGGCGGCACCCGCGGTACAAGACGTGCGGCGGCGGGCTGATCGGGGTGTCCCGGGCGGCCGCCGCCGGGCTCGGCGTGGACCTGGGCGCGGTCGCGCGCGACACCGTGGACGCCGTCACGTTCACCCGCGACGGGCGGTCGGAGTTCACCCGGCGCGCCGGGGCGCCGATCCTCGCCATGGTGCGCCGCGACGAGTTCGACGACGCGCTGCGCGGCCTGGCCGAGCGGGCCGGGGCGGTGCTGCGCCAGGACACCGCGGTGCGCGGGGTGGAGCAGGACGCGGACGCCGCGACGGCGCGGCTGGCGGACGGGTCGCGGGTGCGGGCCCGGGTGCTGGTGGGCGCGGACGGCTCGGCCGGGGTGACGGCGCGGGCGGTCGGGGTGGCGTGCGAGCAGGTCGACCTGGGGCTCGAGGTGGAGCTGCCGGTCGGGGCGCAGCTGCAACAGCGGTGGCGGGGCCGGGTGCTGCTCGACTGGGGACCGATCCCCGGCTCGTACGGCTGGGTGTTCCCGAAGGGCGACCGGCTGACGGTCGGGGTCATCGCGGCGCGGGGGCAGGGGGCGGCGACGCGGGCCTACCTGACGGCGTTCGTGGAGCGGCTGGGCCTGGCCGGCATCGAGCCGGTGGAGGACTCGGGGCACCTGACGCGGTGCCGGGCGCCGGGGTCGCCGGTGCGGTCGGGGCGGCTGCTGGTGGCCGGCGACGCGGCGGGGCTGCTGGAGCCGTGGACGCGCGAGGGCATCAGTTTCGCGCTGCGGTCCGGGGCCGCCGCGGGCGACGCCGCCGCCGCGGCCGCCACGGCGGGCGACCCGGCGCTGCTGGCCGGGTACGAGGCCGAGCTGGCCCGCGAGCTGCTGCCGGAGATGGCGGCGGGGGCGCGGCTGCTGGAGGCGTTCGCGGCCAGCCCGCGGGCGCTGCACCTGGCGTTCGCGTCGCGGCCGGGCTGGCGGGCGTTCGCCCGGTTCTGCGCCGGTGACCTGACGCTGGCGCGGGTGTGGCGGCGCCGGCCGGTGCGGCTGCTGGTGGCGGCGGTCGCCGCGCGGGGGCGCCGCCGCTGAGCGCGGGTCAGTCCGGGCCGTGCACCGTCGCGGCGGTGGTCAGGCCGGTGATCTCCAGGACCCGGGTGATGACGGAGCCGGGCACGGCGACGATCTCCAGCCCGCCCGGCACCTGGGCGAACAGGGCGGCGACGCCGGCGCTGTCGAGGAACCGGGTGGCGGTCAGGTCGGCGACGACGGGCCGGGCGCCGGCGGCCGCGCCGGCGAGCGCGTCCCGCAGCCGCGGGGCGGTCTCCATGTCCACGTCGCCGGTGACGACGACCCGGCCGGGTGTCACCTCGACGGAGAAGTCAGGCGTCATCGGCGAGCTCCTTCACCAGCCGGACCGTGGTGCCTCCGGGACCGGAGCGCACCTCCGTCTCGTCCATCAACGCCTCCATCATCAGCCGGCCGCGCCCGCGGCCGGGCAGGCCGGGCGGCTGGTCGGCGGGCGGCTGGATCCACGCGCCGGTGTCGCGCACGACGGCCTCCAGGCGGGACCCGCGCCGGGTGAGGGTCAGCTCGACCCGGCCCGCCGGGTCGAAACGGTAGCCGTGCTCGATGGCGTTCGCGCAGGCCTCCCCACGGCGATGAGCACCGCCTCGGCGTCGTCGTCGGCCACGCCGGCCGCCGCGAGCCACGCCAGGGCCGCGCGGCGCAGGCTCTTCAGCTCACCGGGGACGGCGGGGATGGCGCGGGTGAACGGTGCAGCCGGTTCCTCGTGCCGGTACGCGAGCAGCGCCAGGTCGTCGTCGTGGCCGTGGCCGCCGAGGGTGTCGCCCACGACGCCGTCGACGAGGGCGGCCGGCGGGCGGTCCCGGTGCGCGGCGACGGCCGCGGCCGCCCGGGCGATGCCGTGGTCGATCATCTCGCCGCGCCGCTCGACCAGGCCGTCGGTGTAGAGCAGCAGACTGGAGCCGCCGCGCAGCCGGACGGTCGCCTCGGGCCGGCCCGGCACGGTGATCGTCGCCAGCGGCACGGAGCGGGCGTCGTCGAGCAGGTCGCGGGCGCCGTCGGCGTGCACCACGATGCCGGGCGGGTGCCCGGCGGCGGAGTACCGCACGTCACCGGTGTGCCGGTCGACGATGGCGCAGAACACGGTGGTGGCGCTCGCGCCGGGGATGCGCCTGGCGAAGCCGTCGAGCGCGTCCAGCACCTCGCCCGGGCCCTTGGCCTGCAGCAGCAGGGCACGGCAGGCGCTGCGCAGCTGGCCCATCACCGCCGCGGCGGGCAGGCCCCGGCCGACGCAGTCGCCGACGACGACGGCCACGCAGCCGCCGTCGGAGCCGGGCAGCTCGACGACGTCGTACCAGTCGCCGCCGACCTCCAGCGGCTGCACGGCGGGCTCGTAGCGGGCCGCGAAGCCGGGCGGCAGCTCGGCGGGCCCGAGGATCGACCGCTGGAGGGTGAGCGCGACGGTGCGCTGCAGGTCGGCCGCCTTGGCCCGCTGCAGCGCGTGCGAGACGGTGCCGCACATGGTCAGGAACTGCGCCCGGTCGGCGGGCCCGACGACCCGCGGCGGGTCGAACTCCAGCCACACGGCGGCGCGCGGCACGCCGGAGTCGACGACGGCGCCCAGGCCGCGGACCGGGCCGCCCGGCTCCTCCTGCGCGTACACGTCGTGCCCGCCCGGGCCCTCCAGCAACCCGGCCAGGTCGCCGGCGTACGGCTCGGCGCCCGCCAGCACGACCGGCCCGGCCGGGCCGTGGGCCACGACGGCGGCCCGCCGCGCGCCCAGCGCCCGGCCCAGCTCGGCCAGCCCGGCCGCGTACACGCCGCTGACGTCGGCGGCCTCGGCGAGGCTGGTGGACAGCCGGGTCAGCGCGTCTTGCCGCTCGGCGGCCCGCAGCTCGTCGGTGATGTCGCGCAGGGTCGCCACGTACGTGCGGCGGCCCGTCACCTCGTCAGGGATGGAGCTGTACACGGCCTCGACGTGCAGCGCGTGGCCGTCGGCGCGGCGCAGCGGGAAGCGGACGCGGCCGCTGGCGCCGGACAGCACCTGCCGCATGGCGGCCTCGGCGTGCTCCCAGCCCTGCGGGTCGGTGACCGGGTCGGGCCAGAACGGGTACGGCGGGCGCGCCGGCAGCGGCATGTCGGAGCCGACCAGCCGGCGGAACGCGTCGTTGGCCTCGATGAGCACGCCGGCGCCGTCGACGACGCAGAACGCCTCCTGCAGCGCGTCGGTGATCGCCACCCGCCACGCCGACTCGCGGGTGCGGTGCCGGGACAGCTCCAGGTTGGCCCGCACCCGGGCGAGCAGCTCGGCGGACGAGAACGGCTTGGTCAGGTAGTCGTCGGCGCCGCCGTCGAGGCCCTCCAGCGCGGCCTCCTCACCGGCCCGGCCGCTCAGCATGACGACGGGCACCAGCGCGGTGCGCGGGTCGGCCCGCAGCGCCTTGAGCAGCTCGAACCCGTCGACCTCGGGCATCATGACGTCGGTGAGCACCAGGTCGGGCCGCAGCGTCTCCAGCCGGCGCAGCGCCGCCCGGCCGTCCGGCTCGGTCAGCACCGTGTAGTGCGGCGCGAGCAGCCCGGCCAGGAACGCGCGCAGGTCGGCGTTGTCCTCCACGACCAGCACGGTGGGCGCCCCCGGCAGGTGGCCCCCGGGCCGCGGGGGCGCCTCGTCGGGCAGCCAGCGCAGCGACTCGGCGACGTAGCGGTCCACCGAGGACGGCTCCGCGTCGGCCGCCGGGCCGTCGGCGGGGTCGCCGTACGGCAGCCGCACGGTGAACGTCGAGCCCTCGTCGGGCGCCGAGCGCACCCCGACCGTGCCGCCGTGCAGGCCGGCCAGCTCGCTGATCAGCGCCAGGCCGATGCCGGCGCCCTCGTGCGAGCGGGCGGCGGCGCCGCGCACCCGGTGGAAGCGCTGGAACAGCAGCGGCTGCTCCTCCTCGGCGACGCCCGTGCCGGTGTCCTCGACGGCGAGCAGCGCGGCGTCGCCGTCGTCGCGCAGGGTCAGCCGGACCCGGCCGGTGAGGGTGTACTTGAGGGCGTTGGAGAGCAGGTTGGCGACGATCTTCTCCCACATGTCGCGGTCGACGTGGGCGGGGCGCGGCAGCGTCGGCGCGTCCACGTCGAAGGCGAGCCCGGCCCGGCTCATCCCGTACGCGAAGGACTCGGCCACGGTGCGGGTCAGCGCGGCCAGGTCGGTGGGCTGCCGCTCGGGGCGCAGCCGGCCGCCCTCGATGCGCACCACGTCGAGCAGGTTGTCGACGAGCCGGCGCAGCCGGCCGGCGTTGCGGCGGACCATCTCCAGCCGGTCGCGGTGCGCGACGGGCAGCGCCGGGTCGGCGAGCGTCTCCTCGACCGGCCCGGCGATCAGGGTGAGCGGGGTGCGCAGCTCGTGGCTGAGGTTGGCGAAGAACCGGGTCTTGGCCTCGTCGATGTCGGCGAGCGCGGCCGCCCGGTCCCGCTCGGCGGCGTAGGCCAGCGCGTCGGTCAGCGCCGTCGACACCCGGTCGGCGACCAGCTCGACGAAGACCCGGTACTGCTCGTCCAGGTCGAGGTACGGGTTGATCCCCGCGACGAGCACGCCGAGCGGCCGGTCGTCGCCGGTGACCCGCAGCGGCACCGCCACGGCGGAGACCACCGGCGCGGGGCCCAGCGGGCTGCCGCCGAACGAGCCGCCGGCCGCGGCGGTCAGCCGCTCGGGGCGCCCGGTCTCGGCGACCCGCCACACCTCGGGCGCGCCCGCGGTGGCGGTCACGGGCTCCGCCAGGGGGCTGCCGGGGGCGAGCCCGATCGACGCGACCGGTTCCAGCCGGTCCGCGGCGCCCGGCGCCCGCCCGCGCAGGTACGCCGCGACCACGGGCAGGTCGGCGCTGCTGCCGGCGAGGGAGCGCACCGCCGCGCGGCAGGCGTCGGCCACGGTGTCGGCGGCCGCGATGGACACGGTGCCGAGGACGCGCAGTGCCTCCATCCGCCGGTCGGCGAGCCGCTCGTCGGTCACCTCGGACGTCGCCACGAAGATCCCGGCGATCGAGCCGTCGGCGCCGCGGACCGGGCTGTAGGAGAACGTCCAGTACGTCTCCTCCAGGTAGCCGTGCCGGACGAGCAGGAGCAGCTGGTCGCGGGCGTAGGTGGCGGTGCCGGCCAGGGCGCTCTCGGCCTGCGGGCCGATGGCGTGCCAGATCTCCGCCCAGCAGTCGACCGCCCGCTGCCCGACCGCCGCCGGGTACTTGTCGCCGAGGAAGGCACGGTAGGGCTCGTTGAAGATCTGCACCAGGTCGGGGCCCCACCACAGCAGCATGGGGATCTCCGACGGCAGCACCGTCCGGATCGCCGCCCGCAGCTCCTCCGGCCAGCCCTCGACCGGCCCCAGCGGCGTCGCCGACCAGTCGGTCGCCCGCAGCGCGGCCCGGGTCTCGCCCGGGCCGGCGAACAGCGCTTCCACATCCCCCACCCGACCATGAAAACACCGGTGCCCCGGGGGCTGTCGAATCGACGCAAGATCGTGGTACCCGCACGGGGCAGGACTAGTTCGGCGGGGGCGGGGTAGTCGGCGCCGTGCGCCTGCGACGAAGTGACCCGAGCGCGCCGGGCTGGAGCCGGCGGCGCCGCGGCAAGGGGTTCAGCTACACCGACGAGACCGGCGCGCCGCTGACCCGCCCGGAGGACCTGGAGCGCTGCCGCGCCCTGGTCATCCCGCCCGCCTGGCGGGACGTGTGGATCTGCCCGGACGCGCGCGGCCACATCCAGGCCGTCGGCACCGACGCGGCCGGCCGGCGCCAGTACCGCTACCACGACGTGTGGCGGGCCAAGCGCGACGCGGCCAAGTTCGACCACGTCCTGGAGGTCGGCGAGGCGCTGCCCAAGGTGCGCGCCGTCGTCACCGAGCACCTGGGGCAGCGCGGCCTCACCCGGGACCGGGTGCTGGCCGCCGCGGTGCGCCTGCTCGACGTGGGTTGCTTCCGCATCGGCGGCGAGGAGTACGCCTCGGGCGACGACGCCACGTTCGGCCTGGCCACGCTGCGCCGCGAGCACGTCGCCCTGCCGCGCGGCACGGTGCGCTTCTGCTACCCGGCCAAGGGCGGCATCCAGCGCACCCTGGACGTGCGCGACGACGGGGTGCGCTCGGTGGTGCGGGCGCTGCTCGACCGCACCGACTCGCCGGAGCTGCTGGCGTACAAGGCGGGCGACGGCTACTGCGACGTCAAGAGCGCCGACATCAACGCGTACCTGCGCGAGGTCAGCGGCATCGACATCTCGGCGAAGGACTTCCGCACCTGGAACGGCACCGTGCTGGCCGCCGTGTGCCTGGCCGCCGAGGCGCTGGAGGGCGGCCGGCGGACCCGGACGGCCCAGCGGCGGGCCGTGGGCCGGGCCATGAAGGAGGTGTCCGAGTACCTCGGCAACACCCCGACGGTGGCGCGGGCGTCGTACGTGGACCCGCGCGTGATCGACCTGTTCGGCTCGGGCACCACGATCGCGCCGACGTTGGAGGAGCTGGGCGGCCCGCCCGAGCCGGCCGACGCGGCGGCGCAGGAGGCCGTCGAGGCGGCGGTGCTGGACCTGCTGCGCGCCTAGAGCGCGTACCCCCGCACGTGCGACACCACCAGGGCGGGCACGTGGCCGGCGGGGCCGGGCCTGTCGGGGAAGTCGAACACGCCCAGCACCAGCTGCACCGGGTAGTCGGGGGCCTGGCCGACCTCGCGCACCACCGCGCCGTCCACCGAGAACGTCAGCGACCCCGGGCGCCAGTCCACGGCGTAGGTGTGGAACTCGGCGACGTCGATGGGCAGCGGCTCGGCGGACCACTGCTCGGTCAGGGCCGGGTCGCGGAAGCGGTGCAGGCCGATGCCGACGTCCGCCGAGCCGGGGCGCACGGCGTCGCCGAACACCTCCATGACGCAGATCTCGGCCGACTGCTCCGGCGTCTCCTCGACGCCGGGCAGCCAGAACGCCACCATCGAGCGCGGGCTGATCTCGCCGCGCAGCCGCGCCTCCACGTGCCCGTAGCGCGGGGTGTAGCCGCGGAAGGCGGGTGTGCTCTCCCGGACGGTGAGGCCCTCGCGGAACGGCTGCTGGCCGTCCAGGTGCGCCGTCTGCACACAGGACGCCCGCAGCGGGCCGTCGTGCGTGTCCGCGCACCACAGGCCCTGCTCCGGCGGGATGGACAGCCGCAGCTCGCCGCCGCCGGCCGTCCACGTCGCCGCCGCGGCCGCGCGCGAGCTCCAGTGCGGCAGGTACGCCGGGAACCACACGGCCGGGTCGAGGCCGTCGCCGGTGAACCGCTCGTCGAGGTCGGATGCCGGTCCGGTGCTCATGGCGCCCAGCGTGCCACGCCGGCCGGACCCGCCGCGACCGCAAGATCATCGAAACTTAAGCAAGTAATCAGGACCGCCTTGATGACCCCGCCGCGCCGGGCCGGTGAGATGGACCGGTGCCCCGCCACCCCCTCCGTGCCGCCGCCGTCCTGTTCGCCCTCGCGCCGGTCACCGCCGCCTGCGCCGGATCCGGCGCCGCGCCGGCCGCCGCGCCGGCGGACCGGGTCCCGGTCGCCGTGACCTCGCCCGCGGCGCCCGCGCCGTCCGCGCCGGCCGCCTCGTCCGCCCCGGTCCTGATCCCGCCCGCCGCCGCGACGCGCCCGGCCACGGCCCGGCCGTCCCGGCCGCCCGCCCGGGACACCGATCCGCTCGCGGCGACCAGCGGCTTCTTCGTGGACCCGAACTCGGAGGCCGCGAAGTGGGTCCGCGCCAACGCCGGCGACCCGCGCGCGGCGAAGATCCGGGAGAACATCGCCACGCGGCCGGTCGCCAAGTGGTTCGGCGAGTGGTTCACCGACGTCGGCGCGTCGGTCGACAGGTACGTCGACGCCGCCGCGGCCGCCGGGAAGCTGCCGGTGCTGGTCGCGTACACGCTGCCCGGGCGCGACGCCTGCGGGGAGCACTCCGCCGGCGGGCAGAAGTCGCCCGCCGAGTACCGGGCGTGGATCTCCGCGTTCGCCCGCGCCGTCGGCGACCGGCCCGCCGTGGTGATCCTGGAGCCGGACTCCCTCGGCGACGTCGAGTGCCTGTCCGCCGCGCAGGTGGCCGAGCGCAACGGGCTGCTGCGGCACGCCATCGCCGAGCTGCGCGACCGGGCGCCCCGCGCGCGGACCTACCTGGACGCGGGCAACGTCAACTGGGGCGCCCCGGCGGCGATGGCGCAGCGGCTGCACGACGCGGGCGTGCGCGACATCCGCGGGTTCGCGCTCAACGTGTCGAACTTCCACCCGACCGCCGCGACCGTGGCGCACGCCGAGAAGATCAACGCGCAGCTGAAGCTCAAGGGCTACACCGCCGGGTTCGTCGTGGACACCAGCCGCAACGGCAACGGCCACGCCGGCAGCTGGTGCAACCCGCCGAAGCGCAAGCTCGGCACGCCGCCGCAGCGCGGCACCACCGGCGAGGACTACCGGCTGTGGGTCAAGACGCCCGGCATCTCGGACGGTCCCTGCGGCACGGCGCCCGGCCTGGCGTCCGGCACGTACAGCCCCGACCTGGCGGTGCGGCTGATCGACGGCAGCTGAGCGGGGGCGCGTCCCACGTGCGGGCGGATCGGGCGCGGAATCGCGCCGGGGCGCCGCTCCGATGTGCTCTCATGGGCGCGACATGACCCGACACCGGTTGCCGCGCCGCTCACTGCGCGCCTCGCTGACGACCGCCGTGGCCGGGCTGCTGGTCGTAGCAGCGCTACTGCCGGTGGCCGGCGCCACGGCGGCGGCCGCGTGGGCGTACCCGCCCGCCCGCGACCTGCCCCCGGACACGCTGCGCCGGATCGCCCTGGGCGCCGCCGTGGCGGCCGTGCTGGCTGTCGTGCTGCTGACTCTGCTGGCCCGCCTGCTCGTCGGCCGCGTGCTGCGCCCGATCGACGAGATCGCGGCCGGTGCGGCGGTGGCCGCCGGGCAGGGCGCCGGCCTGGTCGACGCGCGCACCGAGCTGAGCCGGCTGGCCGCCGCCGTCGACGACCTGACCGCGCGGGCGGCGGCCGCCCTCGGGGCCCGCGACGTCGCCGAGCACCGGCTGCACGTGCTCGCCGCCCAGGAGCTGCGCGAGCCGCTGGCCGCCATCCGCGGTTACCTGCAGCTCGTCCGCGTCGGCGTGGTCGACCTGCGGGAGCGCCCGGACCTGATGGACCGGCTGGAGCAGGAGACGAACCGGCTGGCCTCGGCCCTGGCCGGGCTCGACCCGCACCCGCACCCGGACGTGCTCGCGTCGATCCGTGAGACGCGGGCGGGCTGAGCGCGCACACCGCGGGGCGTCGTCGTACGTTGATGCAGACATGAGACGACGCACCTTCCTCGCGGGGATCGCGGCGGCCGCCACGGCGGGCTGCTCCGGCGCCGGCCCGGCCCCCGGCGTCCTGGCCCCGCCGGCACAGCCCGGTGTGGAGCGGCTGGAGCCGCGCCGGTCGGCGGCCCGCGGCCGCGACGTCGACCTGTGGACGGCGGTGCCGCGCGGCTGGGGCACCGGTCGCGGCCTGCCCGTCTGCCTGGTGCTGCACGGCGCGTCCAAGGCGCCCCGCGACTTCCCGGCGCTCGGCCTGGCCGGCTTCCTCACCGACTCCGCGCAGCGCGGCGCGCCGCCGTTCGTGCTGGCCGGGGCGTCCGGCGACCGGCTGGGCTGGCGGCCGGCAGGCGGCGGCGACGACCCGCAGGCGATGCTGCGCCGCGACCTGCTCGAATGGTGCGACGATCGGGACTTCGACACCGGCCGGGTCGCCGCGCTGGGCTGGTCGATGGGCGGGGCGGGCGCGCTGCTGCTGGCCGAGACGTTCCCGTCGTTCCTGCGCGGGGTGGCGGCCCTGTCCCCCGCCGTCAGCCCCGGCGACGACGTGTTCGCCGGCGCCGGGCGGCTGGTCGGCACGCCGGTCGGCCTGTGGTGCGGCACCGGCGACGACCTGATCGACGACGTGCGGGCGCTGGAGACGGCCCTGCCCGCGCCGAAGGCCGCCGGGTCGTACGGCCCCGGCGGCCACGACTTCGGCTTCTACGCCACGGTGCTGCCGGCCGTGCTGGACTTCGTCGGCGCGGCGCTGGGCCCGTCCCCGGGGGTGCCCGGGCCCAGCGGCGCCCCGTCGGCGGCCCCGTCGGGCGCGCCGCCCACGGGGTCCTGAGAGGCGCTAGGCGAGCAGGTTGGCCCGGTAGTCGGCGTTGAGCCGGCCGATGAGGCTCAGCGGGATGCCCTTCGGGCAGACGGCGGTGCACTCGCCGGCGTTGGTGCAGCCGCCGAAGCCTTCCGCGTCCTGCGCCTCGATCATCTCGACGACCCGGGTGCCGCGCTCGGGCTGGCCCTGCGGCAGCAGCCCGAGGTGCGCCACCTTGGCGGCGGTGAACAGCATCGACGAGCCGTTCGGGCAGGCCGCCACGCAGGCGCCGCAGCCGATGCAGGTGGCCGCCTCGAACGCGGCGTCCGCGTCGGCCTTGGGCACCGGGGTCGCGTGGGCGTCGGGCGCGGCGCCGGTGGGGGCGGTGATGTAGCCGCCGGCCTGGATCACCCGGTCGAACGCGCTGCGGTCGACCACCAGGTCCTTCACGACCGGGAACGCGGCCGCCCGCCACGGCTCGATGTCGATCGTGTCGCCGTCGGCGAAGTGCCGCATGTGCAGCTGGCACGTCGTGGTGGCCCGCTCGGGGCCGTGCGCGACGCCGTTGATCATCATGCCGCACATGCCGCAGATGCCCTCGCGGCAGTCGTGGTCGAACGCGATCGGGTCGTCGCCGTCGAGGATGAGCTTCTCGTTGAGGACGTCGAGCATCTCCAGGAAGGAGGCGTCCGGTGAGATGCCGGTGACCTGGTAGGTGACCATCCGGCCCTTGTCGCCGGCGCCCTTCTGGCGCCAGACCCGCAGCTTCAGATCCATTACTTGTAGCTCCGCTGAGTCGGGTGGACGTACTCGAACGTCAGGTCCTCGCGATGCAGGGTCGGCGTCTCGCCGAACTCCCACGCGGCGACGTAGCTGAACTCGTCGTCGTGGCGCAGCGCCTCGCCGTCGGGGGTCTGGCTCTCCGCGCGGAAGTGCCCGCCCGCCGACTCGGCCCGGTGCAGGGCGTCGATGCACATCAGCTCGCCCAGCTCGAAGAAGTCGGCGACGCGGCCGGCCTTCTCCAGGTTCTGGTTGAGCTCCGCGCCGGTGCCGGGCACCTTGACCCGCTGCCAGAACTCCTCGCGCAGGCCGCGGATCAGCCCGATCGCCTTGACCAGGCCCTCGGAGGTGCGCTCCATGCCGCAGTACTCCCACATGATGTGGCCGAGCTCGCGGTGGAACGAGTCCACGGTGCGGTCGCCGTCGACGGCGAGCAGCCGCGCGATGCGGTCCTCCACCTGGGCCCGGGCGGCGACCACCTCCGGGTGCCCGGCGTCGACCGGCTCGTACGGGCCGTTCGCCAGGTAGTTGCCGAGGGTGTTCGGCAGCACGAAGTAGCCGTCGGCGAGGCCCTGCATGAGCGCGCTGGCGCCGAGCCGGTTGGCGCCGTGGTCGCTGAAGTTCGCCTCGCCCACCACGAACAGGCCGGGGATGGTGGACTGCAGGTCGTAGTCGACCCAGAGCCCGCCCATCGTGTAGTGCACGGCGGGGTAGATGCGCATCGGCTCGGCGTACGGGTCCTCGCCGGTGATGCGCTGGTACATCTCGAACAGGTTGCCGTACTTGGCCTCGACGGCGTCGCGGCCGAGGCGCTCGATGGCGTCGGCGAAGTCGAGGTAGACGCCGAGCCCGCCGGGGCCCACGCCGCGGCCCTCGTCGCAGACGTTCTTCGCGGCCCGGGAGGCGATGTCGCGGGGCACGAGGTTGCCGAACGACGGGTAGATCCGCTCGAGGTAGTAGTCGCGCTCGTTCTCGGGGATCTCGCCGGCCGGCCGGTTGTCGCCCGCCGCGCGGGGCACCCAGACCCGGCCGTCGTTGCGCAGCGACTCGCTCATCAGGGTGAGCTTGCTCTGGTGCTCGCCGGACTGCGGGATGCACGTCGGGTGGATCTGCGTGTAGCAGGGGTTGGCGAACAGCGCGCCCTTGCGGTGCGCCCGCCAGGTCGCCGTGACGTTGCAGCCCTTGGCGTTGGTGGACAGGAAGAACACGTTGCCGTACCCGCCGGAGGCCAGCACGACGGCGTCGGCCATGTCCGTGCTGATCTCGCCGGTGACCAGGTCGCGCACGACGATGCCGCGGGCCCGGCCGTCGACCACGACGAGTTCGAGCATCTCGTGCCGGGCGAACATCGCGATGTTGCCGAGGGCGATCTGCCGCTCCATCGCCTGGTACGCGCCGAGCAGCAGCTGCTGGCCCGTCTGGCCGCGGGCGTAGAACGTGCGCGACACCTGGGTGCCGCCGAAGCTGCGGTTGTCGAGCAGGCCGCCGTACTCGCGGGCGAACGGCACGCCCTGGGCGACGCACTGGTCGATGATGTTCGCGCTGACCTCGGCGAGCCGGTACACGTTGGACTCGCGGGCGCGGAAGTCGCCGCCCTTGACGGTGTCGTAGAACAGCCGGTAGACGCTGTCGCCGTCGTTGCGGTAGTTCTTCGCGGCGTTGATGCCGCCCTGCGCGGCGATGGAGTGCGCCCGCCGGGGGCTGTCCTGGTAGCAGTAGGACCGGACCCGGTAACCCGCCTCGGCGAGGGTGGCGGCGGCGGAACCGCCGGCCAGGCCGGTGCCGACCACGATGACGGTGAGCTTGCGGCGGTTGGCCGGGTTGACCAGCTTGGCCGTGAACTTGCGGCGCTCCCAGCGGGTCTCGATCGGCCCGTCGGGGGCGGCGGTGTCGGCGATCGGGTCGCCCTCGGTCCAGAACGGGGTCATCACTTCACCAGCCCGGTGGTCACGGCGAACGGCACGGAGAGGTACCCGGCGACGAGCACGACGGACAGCACCAGCGCGGCCGCCTTGACCAGCCGTTCGCCGGCGACGGTGCGCTGGCCGAGGGTGCGGGCGGCGCTCCACAGCCCGTGCCGCAGGTGCAGGCCGACCGCCACGACGGCGACGACGTAGAACAGCGTCACGTACCAGCGCTCGGGCGCGAAGTCGGCGACGACGTTGGCGTACGGGTGCTGCTTGTCGCCGATCGGGTTGAGGTGCCCGGTGGTCAGGTCGAGGATGTGGTAGATCACGAACAGCACGACGATGACGCCGCCCCAGCGCATGGTGCGCGCGGCGTAGCTGCCCTGCACCCGGGGCCGGTGGGCGTAGCGCACGGGCCGGGCCCGGCGGGCGCGCCGGGCGAGGATCGTGGCGGCGGCGATGTGCCCGGCCACGGCGGCGAGCAGGCCGAGGCGCTGGATCCACAGGAACCAGGTCTCGGGCAGCAGCGGCGTGCCGAGGTCGCGCAGCCAGTGTGCGTAGTGGTCGAACGACTCGGCGCCCACGAAGATCTTGAGGTTGCCGGCCATGTGCGCGAAGAGGAACGCCACCAGCAGCAGGCCGGTGACCGCCATCAGGAGCTTGAGGGCCACGGTGGACCGGGTCCTGCTCCGCCGCTTCGGGACCTTGGCCCCTGGCGCCTTGGGCCGCGCCGTTGTATTCACCGCCACGCCTCGAACGGTAGGAAGCGGTGCACCATGCGTCCAATGCATGGATCTTCTACTACGATAGACGTAGTCTATGGACGTGCAGTTGCAACAGCTTCGATACTTCCTGTCCGTCGCGTCCACCCGGCATTTCACCCGAGCGGCGGAGGAATCGGGCGTCAGCCAGCCGACCCTGAGTAAGCAGATTCACATGCTCGAGACGACCCTCGGGGCGCCGCTGTTCGACCGCGCCCGCGGCAACGTCACCCTCACCGCCGCCGGCGAGACCCTGCTGCCGCTCGCCCGGCGGATGGTCGCCGACGCCGAGGCCGCCCGCGACGCGGTGCAGGAGATCGTCGGGCTGCGCCGGGGCCGGGTCCGGCTCGGCGCCACCCCGAGCCTGTGCACCTCGCTCGTGCCCGCGGTGCTGCGCACCTTCCACACCGCGTACCCGGACATCGAGCTGCACGTCGACGAGGGCGGCTCGCAGGACCTGGTGGCCGACCTCGTCGCGCACGACCTCGACCTGGCGCTCATCGTGCAGCCCGAGGGGGGCATCGACCTGTCGCTGCGGGCCGCGCCGATCCTCACCGAGAGCCTGGTGCTCGCCTCGCTGGCCGCCGCGCCGCCACCGACGGCGGCGGACACCCTGGACCTGGCCGAGCTGCGCGACACCCCGCTGATCATGTTCCGCAACGGCTACGACCTGCGCGACGCCACCCTGGAGGCGTGCCGCCGGGCCGGCTTCGAGCCCCGGTACGCCGTCGAGGGCGGCGAGCTGGACGCCGTGCTGGCGTTCGTCGAGGCGGGGCTGGGCGTCGCGCTGGTGCCGAGCATGGCGCTGACCAACCGCCCGCTGCTGCGCTCGACGCCGCTCGGCCCGCCCGGCATGCGCCGCACGATCTCCCTCGCCCAGCGGCGCCACTCGCCCCTGCCGCACGCCGCCCGGGCGCTGCGCGCCACCCTGCTCGTTCACATCGTCGACGGGGACCTGCCGGCCGGCGTCCAGCCGCTCGCGCGCGGCGGCGCGGGCTGACCCGGTACCGGTACCGGCGGGTCACGAAATCGCCACGTTCTCGGTCGTTTGTCGGTGCCAGGGGTCACATACGCACCAGGATGTGTAACGGCACGATCGGGACGCGAGGTGTCGTCGGCGCGCGACCGGATCGTAACCAAGACGTGGCCGACCGGGATCTTGCGAAACAGTTTCGACTTACAATAAGTTGCATCTGGCAACAAACGCCTGGTAGTCGACGACGACCCTTCCCCGGAGGCGCCCCATGCTGTTGGTGACGTGGTGCCGATGAGCGCCGCACCGGTTCTGCTAGAAATGCGCTCGATCACCAAGGAGTTCCCCGGCGTCAAGGCGCTGTCGGACGTCAACCTGGTGGTCAAGGCCGGCGAGATCCACGCGATCTGCGGCGAGAACGGCGCCGGCAAGTCGACGCTGATGAAGGTGCTCAGCGGCGTCTATCCCCACGGCACCTACGACGGCTCGATCGTCTACCAGGGCCAGGAGGTCCGGTTCAGCGACATCCGGGCCAGCGAGCACGCCGGCATCGTCATCATCCACCAGGAACTCGCGCTGGTGCCCGGCATGTCGATCACCGAGAACATCTTCCTCGGCAACGAGCCGCGGCGGAACGGCGCGATCGACTGGAAGGCCGCCAACCGGCAGGCCCTCGACCTGATGGCGCGGGTCGGCCTCTCCGAGGACCCGGACACGCTCATCAAGGACATCGGCGTCGGCAAGCAGCAGCTCGTCGAGATCGCCAAGGCGTTCGCCAAGGACGTCAAGCTGCTCATCCTCGACGAGCCGACCGCCGCGCTCAACGAGAACGACTCGCAGCACCTGCTCGACCTGCTCCGCGGCTTCAAGGAGCGCGGCATCACCTCGATCATGATCTCGCACAAGCTGAACGAGATCGAGGCCATCGCCGACTCCATCACGATCCTGCGCGACGGCAAGACGATCGAGACCCTCGACGTCACCGCCGGCGGCGTCGACGAGGACCGCATCGTGCGCGGCATGGTCGGCCGCGAGCTGGAGAGCCGCTTCCCCGACCACACCCCGAAGATCGGCGAGACGTTCTTCGAGGTCAAGAACTGGTGGGTCCGGCACCCGATCTCCGCCGAGCGGATGGTCTGCAAGGGCTCCAACTTCCACGTCCGCCGCGGCGAGATCGTCGGCTTCGCCGGCCTCATGGGCGCCGGGCGCACCGAGCTCGCGATGAGCGTCTTCGGCCGCTCCTACGGCGTGTTCCTCGGCGGCGAGATCTACAAGGACGGCAAGAGGATCGAGCTGAAGTCGGTGGCCGACGCCATCGACCACGGCCTGGCGTACGTCAGCGAGGACCGCAAGGCGATCGGCCTCAACCTGCTCGACGACATCAAGACCTCGATGGTGGCGGCGAAGCTGTCCAAGGTCAGCACGAACGGCGTCATCGACTCGGTCAAGGAGTACAAGGCCGCCGAGGGCTACCGCAAGAGCCTGCGGGTCAAGGCCCCGACCGTGGACGAGGGCGTCACCAAGCTGTCGGGCGGCAACCAGCAGAAGGTCGTCCTGGCGAAGTGGATGTTCACCGACCCGGACCTGCTGATCCTCGACGAGCCGACCCGCGGCATCGACGTGGGCGCGAAGTACGAGATCTACGGCATCATCCAGCGGCTCGCCGAACAGGGCAAAGGCGTCATCGTCATCAGCTCGGAACTGCCGGAGCTGATCGGCCTGTGCGACCGCATCTACACGGTGTTCGAAGGACAGATCACCGGTGACATCCCCCGGTCGGAAGCGGACCCGGAGAACCTCATGAAGCAGATGACCTCGACGAAGAAGTTGGCCGCGCGATGAGCCGTTTCAAGGACCTCCAGAAGAACCTGTTCGGGGGCACGACCTCGAACGCCCGCCAGTTCGGCATGATCTTCACGCTCGTGGGCATCGTGCTGCTGTTCCAGATCTGGACGAACGGGCTGACGCTCAGCTCGACGAACCTGATCATCATGGTTCAGCAGTACTCCTACATCCTGATCCTGGCCATCGGCATGCTGATGGTGATCGTCGCCGGCCACATCGACCTGTCGGTCGGCTCGATCGCCGCGTTCGTCGGCATCATCGTCGCCAAGGTGATGGCCGACTACGACCTGCCGTGGCCGCTGGCGATCCTCGTCGGCCTGGCGATCGGCGTGATCGTGGGCGCCTGGCAGGGCTTCTGGGTCGCGTACGTCGGCGTGCCGGCGTTCATCGTCACCCTGGCCGGCATGCTGCTGTTCCGCGGCGGCAACCAGTACATCGGCAACGCCGACACGGTGCCGGTGCCGCAGGGCTTCCGGCAGATCGGCGCGGGCTTCCTGCCCGAGGTCGGCCCGGCCACCGGGTACAACAACCTGACCCTGCTGCTCGGCCTCGCCGCCTGCGTCGCCGTCGTGCTGCGCGAGCTGAAGCTGCGCAAGACCCGCACCGAGATGGACGCCGAGAACGCCCCGATGTGGGTCTCCGCCATCCGGGTCGGCATCCTGGTCGCCGCCATCATCTTCGTGACGCTGCGCTTCGCGGGCGGCCGGATCGGCACCAGCTTCCCGATCTCCGGCATCATCCTCGCGGTCCTGGTGCTGGCGTACTCGTTCATCACCCGCAACACCGCGGGCGGCCGGCACATCTACGCGGTCGGCGGCAACGCCCGCGCCGCGGAGCTGTCCGGCGTCAAGCTCCAGCGGGTCAACTTCATGGTCATGATGAACATGTCAATCCTGGCGGCGCTGGCCGGCATGATCTTCGTGGCCCGCTCCGCGGCCTCCGGCCCGCAGGACGGCCTCAGCTGGGAGCTGGACGCCATCGCGGCCTGCTTCATCGGCGGCGCGGCCGTCTCGGGCGGCCTGGGCACGATCTCCGGCGCCATCGTCGGCGGTCTGGTCATGGCGGTCCTGAACAACGGCCTGCAGCTCAAGGGCGTCGGTTCCGACATGGTCCAGATCATCAAGGGCCTCGTGCTGCTGCTCGCGGTCGCCCTCGACGTCTACAACAAGGCGCAGGGCCGGTTCTCGATCATCGGCACCCTGACCCGGTCGTTCCGGGGCGGCGGCACGCCCGCCTCCCCCGAGCCGACCCAGCAGTCGGGCCGTGAGCCCGTCAAGACTCCGGTGGCCTGACCGGTCATCGCCGAGGGGGCGGAACACGTCCGCCCCGCTCCACCTCGAAGAAGGGCAAAAAGCACAATGCGTAATTTCCTCGCCAGGGGTGTCGCGGTCGGCGCGGTCGCTCTGCTGGCACTCGGCACGGCCGCCTGCGGCGGCAGTGAGCGGGAGGGCACCACCGGCTCCGGTGGCGACGCCGCCGCCAAGGGCTTCCCGGCCAACTCGCTGATCGGCGTCGCCCTGCCGTCGAAGACGTCGGAGAACTGGGTCCTCGCCGGTGACCTGTTCACCAACGGGCTCAAGGAGGCCGGTTTCCAGGCCGACGTCCAGTACGCCGGCGCCTCGAGCACCGTCGCGGACCAGCAGGCCCAGATCTCCTCGATGACGACCAAGGGCGCCAAGGTCATCGTCATCGGCGCGACCGACGCCGCGCAGCTCTCGACCCAGGTCGAGGCCGCGCAGGCCGCCGGCGCGAAGATCATCGCGTACGACCGTCTCATCACCAACACGGCGGCGGTCGACTACTACATCGCGTACGACAACTTCAAGGTCGGCCAGCTCCAGGGCCAGGCCCTGCTGGACGGCATGAAGGCCAAGAAGGCCACGGGCCCGTGGACCATCGAGCTGTTCGCCGGTTCGTCCGACGACAACAACTCGAAGGTGTTCTTCGACGGCGCGATGGACGTCCTGAAGAAGGAGATCGACGCCGGTAACGTCGTCGTCGGCTCCGGCCAGACCGACATCAAGCAGGCCAACACCGAGGGCTGGAAGGCCGAGAACGCGCAGCGCCGCATGGACTCGCTGCTCACCTCGACCTACACCGGCAACAAGGCGCCCGACGGCGTGCTCTCGCCGAACGACACCCTGGCCCGCGCCATCATCCAGTCGGTGAAGTCGGCCGGCAAGCCGATCCCGGTCGTCACCGGCCAGGACTCCGAGGTCGAGTCGGTCAAGTCGATCGTCGCCGGCGAGCAGTACTCCACCATCAACAAGGACACCCGCAAGCTGGTCGCCGACACCATCACCATGGTGAAGGCGCTGCAGGCGGGCAACGAGCCGGCCGTCAACGACAAGGAGTCGTACAACAATGGCACCAAGGTCGTCCCGGCTCAGCTGCTCCCGCCGCTGATCGTCACCAAGGCCAACGTGGTCGAGGCGTACGCCAACGACCCGAAGCTCGCCCCGCTGACCAAGGGCTGAGCCGACCGGCTGAGGTAACACCGCTTGCCGTGGGTCCCCGGAGTCACCACTCCGGGGGCCCACGCTCGTTCGGAGAGGACACGTCCCGTGGTCGCCATACCCCGGCAACGGCCACGCCCCGAGCCCGCACCCGCCGCGCCGGCCGTCCCGGCGCCGCCGGTCGCCGAGCCCGCCGCCCCCCTCGCCGCGCCCGCCGCCGCCCCCAGCAAGGAGGAGGTGCGCCGGCACAATCTCGGCGCGCTGCTGCGGCACGTCCACGTGCACGGCGCCACGTCACGCGCCGAACTGACCCACTCGCTGGGCCTCAACCGCAGCACCATCGGCGCGCTCGCCGCCGACCTCGCCGCCGCCGGCCTGGTCAGCGAGCAGAGCCCCGGTGAGACCACCGGCGAGGTCCGCCGCGCCGGCCGCCCCTCCCTCATCGTCCGGCCGCTGCCGGCCCGGGTGTACGCGTACGCCCTCGCCGTCGACGCCGACCGGCTGCGCGCCGCGCGCGTCGGCCTCGGCGGTGTCCTGCTCGACGCCCGCACCACCGAGCGCCCGCCCGGGATGGCGCTGCTCGACGCCGTCGGCCCGCTCGCCGGCCTGGTGCGCGAGCTGACCCCGGGCGTCCCGGCCGGCGCCCGCTGCGTCGGCGGCGGCGTCGCGGTCGCGCACGCCGCCGCCGGGGTCGCCGCCCCCGACGACGCCGTCGAGGCCGCCCTGGCCGACGCGCTCCCCGGCGCCCGGCCGCTGGCGACCGGCGCCACCGCCGACCTGGCGGCGCTCGCCGAGCACGTCCGCGGCGCCGCGACCGGGTGCGCGAACATCGTCTACCTGCACGGCGACACCGCCGGGGCGGGCGGCGGCATCGGCGGCGGCATCATCGCCGGCGGCCGCCGCGTCACCGGCCACGGCGGCCACGGCGGCGAGGCCGGGCACATGGTCGTCCACCCGCGCGGCCTGCCGTGCGCCTGCGGCTCCCGCGGCTGCTGGCAGACCGAGATCGGCGCCGCCGCGCTGCTGCGCGGCACCGGCGCGCCGTCGGCCGGCGCCGTCCTGGAGGCCGCCGCCCGCGGCGACGAGGCGGCCGCCGCCGCGGTGCGCCGGGTCGCCGACTGGCTCGGCTTCGGCGTCGCGAACCTGGTCAACATCGTCAACCCGGAGGCCGTCGTCTTCGGCGGCACGCTGCTCGACGTGTACGCGGCCGCCCCCGACCGGGTCCGCGCCAAGCTCGACGCGATGGCGCTGCCGGTGTGCCGCGAGCACGTCCGGCTACGCCCCGCCGTCCTCGGCGACGACGCCCCGCTGCTGGGCGCCGCCGAGCTGGCCTTCGAGCGCCTGCTGGCCGACCCGCTGGGCGAACCCGTGGCCGGAGTCGCCTGACGGCGCTCAGCCCAGGCCCCGGCCCAGGTTGTGGTGCGACTGCACCGTCGCCGGCGGCAGCACACCGGTGTAGACGGCGACCTCGTCGAGCTGCCCGGCGTACGCCTGCGCGCCGTCGCCCGCCCGGCGGCCGAAGCGCAGCACCGAGCCCGCGTCGCGGGTGCCGGTGGGCCCGGTGGCGGTGCCCTGGGCGGTGCCGTCGACGTAGAGGGCCAGCGCGCCCGTCGTGGTGTCGCGGGTGAAGACGACGTGGTGCCACGCGTTGTCGTTGTAGCCGCCGGTCGCCGACACGATGCTGGTGTCGGCGTTGCCGACGCCCGCGACGACCCGGCCGTCGGCGCGCAGGCTGACGCCCCAGTCGTTGGCCGCCAGCGGCTGGTCGGCGTCGACCAGGGCGGCGCCGTCGAACCAGTGCGGGTAGGTGCCGAGCCCCTGGGCGGACTTGAACCAGAACTCCGCCGTGAAGCTGTCGAGCAGCGGCCGGGCGGCCGAGCTGGAGTCGTTGGCGCCGTCGTAGGAGACCGACCGGTCGGTGTCGCCGCTGAGCGCGCCCGTCAGGCCCAGGTTCGTGTTCACGTGGTGCAGCCCGTCGACCGCGCCGGTGGCGTCGGCCATCGGCGGCGTCACCCGGATCGTGTCGAAGTGCAGCCCGTGCGAGTCGGTGTGGGTGTTGGCCACGACGTTGAAGTTGTCGCCCAGCACGAAGCCCGCCCGCCCGGCCGTGGTGATCTTGCTGGCGGTGCTGTCGTTGTAGGTGATGACCGGATCGCCGTCCCGGAGCACCCGGATGACGGTGCCGGTCATGTCGAGGCTCAGGAACAGCCAGCCGTCGCCGTTGTTGGCCACGCTGATGCCGCCGACCTCGCCGACCTTGGTCCGGGTGCCGTTGACCACCCGGTACAGCCGCAGGTACCCGCCGCCGGCGTCGTGCTCGCGGCGAGCCAGGTAGTACGTGTTCGTGGCGCTGTTGTACCGGCCGACCAGCCCGTGCACGTCGTTGCCGAGCCGGTTGCCGTCGTCGGCCTTCTGGGCGGACAGCGCCTCCACCTTGTAGTCGGCGGTCGGCGGCACCCCGCTGGCGTAGTAGAGGGTGCCGTAGCTGCCGTTGCCGCCCTTGCGGACCCGGCCGTTCAGGGTGATGATCCCGTCGCCGTTGGTGCCGACCTTCGTCCACGTCGCGCCGGTCTCGCCGGGGCGGGTCTGCAGGACGGTCCCGGTCGTGCCGGCCATGTTGTCGGCGACGATCATCGACTCGTTGAGCCGGTAGTAGCGGCCGATGGTCGCCTCGCCGCTCACGGCGGCGGCGTAGGTGGCGTACCGCTTGGCCACCTTGCCGCTGGCGTACGTGGTGGTGTTGCCGAGCCGGTCGGCCACCACGTACTGGTAGGTGTAGCAGCGGCCGGTCGTCGGGGTGGCGTCGCTGAACGGCGAGGCGGGGTTCGTGCCGCCGGTGACCGTCGCGAACGCGCCGAACGCGCCGCAGGTGCTGCCCGTCAGGGTGGCGACGGCCCGCTGCAGCGTGCCGGACGTGCCGTTCACGCCGGCGCCCGCGTCGGTGCCCGCGCTGAAGGTCACCGTGACGGTGGCCGGCGACGCGCCGTCGGCGTGGTCGACTCCCCCGCCGGTGGGGCCGGCGTTGTCGGCGGTGGCGGTGAACGAGGCGGCGGCGGAGACGAGCCCGGCCGCGTTGGTGGCGGTGACGGGCTTCGTGCCGGGCGCGGCGGGGTTCGCCGAGGACCACGCGTACGCCTGGGAGGCGGCCGTGCCCGGGGTGGTCCAGCCGGTGCCGAGGTTCGGCATCGCGTACGAGGTGACGCCGGACTGCGCGTCGGCGGCGCTCGCCGTCACGGTGAACGAGCCCGACGCCTGACCGCCCCGGTACCAGACGGTGCTGCCGCTGCCGCTCCAGTACGCGTTGGTGAGCGCGGAGAACGACAGGGCCGGGGTGGACGGCGCGGTGGTGTCGATGTTGACGGTGCGGGCGGCGACGGCGGAGGCGTTGCCGGCCACGTCGACGGCGTAGTACCGGACGGTCCGGGTGCTGGCGACGTTGATCGGCGCGGCGTACGTGGCGACCGTGCCGGACGAGGTGGGGTCGGAGCCGTCGGTCGTGTAGTAGATCCGGTGCACGCCGGTGCCCGTGCCGTCGTCACCGGCCAGCGTCACCTGCACGGGGCTGGTGCTGTTCCAGCCATTGCCGTTCGCGGCGGGCGACAGCGTCGCCGACACGGTGGGCGCGACGGTGTCCACGGTGATGGCGACGGACGCCTGCGAGCCGTTGGCGCCGATGACGTGCACCGTGTGCGGGCCGTCGGCCGCCGACGGCACCGACAGCGACGTGATCGCCGCGGCCCCGCCGGACCCGACGGCGGACGGCGAGCCGGTCAGCGCGGTGGCGGCGTCCAGCCGGTACGTGACCGCCTCGTCGGCCGTGAAACCGGACAGCGAGCCCGTGACCACCACCGGGAACGGCCCCTTGAACACGGTCTGGGACAGCGCGACGGCGGGGACGTTCGCCGACCAGGTGTTGCCGGGGTTGCGCGTGGCGCCCGAGAAGGCGCTCCACGTCGAGCCGAGGGTCAGCGCCGTGCCGGCCAGCGCCAGGGCAGGCAGGGACGCCACGACGGCGCGCCTGAGCGCCGGCTTGCGCCACGGAACCCCCACGGTGCGCCCGATCGGCAGCGATCCGCCGGACCGGAGGGTAACCGGCCGCCGGCATCGCTCAACCCGGCGCCGCCCCTGCCGATCACGTCAGCTCGTGGGATCGGATGGCGGGAGACGGCGGGCGCGCGTGCTCGCGCGCGCCCTGCGCAGCCGCCCCTGGCTCGTGGTGCCGGTCGTGGTGCTCGCCCTGCTCGCCGGCTTCCCGGCGGCGTACGGCGCCTTCTCCGGCTCCACCGACGGCACGGCCACGTGGGGCACCGCCGCCTCCTTCCCGACGTACCCGCAGCACGTCGCCGCCGACGGCGCCCGGTTCCACCACCGGTCCGACGAGACGGGCGCGTTCCGGGCGGACTCCGCCGCGGCGGACTCCTCGGGCAACAACCGGCCGGGCGTCTACGGCGCGCCCACGGACGGCCCCTCCACCTGGTACCGGTTCGACGACGGCAGCGGCACCACCGCGGCGGACTCGTCGGGGTCGGTCAACCCCGGCACGCTGGCCAACGGGCCGGCGTGGGCGGGCGGGCACCTCGGCACCGGCGGGCTGTCCTTCGACGGCGCCGACGACGTCGCCACCGGCGCGGCGGGCGCCGTGGACACCGGCTCGTCGTTCACCGTCGCCGCGTGGGTGAACCCCACCACGGCAGGCGCGCACCATGCCGTGCTCAGCCAGGACGGGAACGCGATCAGCGGGTTCTTCCTCAAGAACGACTCGAGCGGGCGATGGGAGTTCACCACCTACGACACCGACGACATCCTCGCCGGCCGGGTGCGGGTCCAGGCGCCCGCGCAGACGCTCGTCAACCGGTGGACCCACCTGGCGGCCGTGTACAACGACCCGACCGGCGAGATCCGCCTGTACGTCGACGGGGCGTCCGTGGGCCGCGCCTGGCGGGGCGGCGACTGGAGCGCCACCGGGCCGTTGGTCGTGGGCGCCGCCCGCTGGGGTGCGGGCACCCGCACCGACCACTTCGCCGGCCAGATCGACGACGTCCGCGCCTACCGGCGGGCGCTGAACGACACCGAGGTCGCCGGGCTCGCCGCGCAGCCGTCGACGTGGTGGAACTTCGACCCCGTCAGCAACACCCAGCCGGACCACTCCGGCAGCGGCAACCCCGGTTCCCTCCAGGGCACCGCGACCTTCACCGCCGGTGGCGTGACCATGAGCGGGGACGACCACGGCGTCGGCGTCCGTCCCGGCGCGCACACCGACCGCAGCTTCACGGTGGCGGCGTCCGTGCTGCCCACCGCGAGCACCGGCGTCCTCGCCGTGGCCAGCCAGCCCGGCGCGGCGGCCAGCGCCTTCAGCCTCACCTCGAACGCCGGCGCCTGGCAGTTCGGCCTCACCGGTGCGGACACCTCGTCCCCGGCGACCGCCGTGGCGACCGGGACGACGCCGGCGACCGCCAACGTGACCGCGCACGTGGCCGGGGTCTACTCGGACGAGGCCGACGAGATCCGCATCTACGTCGACGGGCGGCTGGAGGACGTCACGACCGCCACCGCCGACTGGGACGCGCCGGGACCGCTGAACGTCGGCCGGCTGCTGTCCGGCGGGTCGTACTCGGGCCTGTTCCAGGGGCGGATCAACGACCTGAAGGTCTACCCGCGGGCGCTCGCCTCCGACGACGTCCACGACCTGGCGAACGCCCCCGTGGCCCGCTACGACTTCGAGCAGGACAGCACCGCCGTCGCGTACGACGGCAGCGGCAACGGCCACACCCTCACCCGGCCCTCCGGGACCACCACGTGGTGGCCGTCGGCGCAGCGCGGCGGCGCGATGAACTTCAGCACCGACGGCTACCTGCGGTCGAGCGGCCCCGTGCTGGACACCAGTACCTCCTACAGCGTGTCGGCGTGGGTGTACCTCACCTCGAACGCCGCCTGGAACCGGACCGCGGTCAGCCAGGACGGCGCCAACACCAGCGCCTTCACCCTGCGCTACAACAACTGGGACAGCGGCAACGCGTGGGCGTTCCAGCTCCAGCCGAGCGACAGCACCGCCGGGCCGAGCACCGCGGTCTCGGGCGCCGGCTCGGCCACAATGAACCGGTGGACGCACCTGGCCGGTGTCTACGACGACGGCGCCGACCAGATCCGCCTGTACGTCAACGGCGCCCTCGCCGCCACCGCCGCGGCGACCGCCGACTTCGCCGCCACCGGTTCGCTGAACCTCGGCTCGTCGCTGTACGACGGCCTGCGGGGCGACTTCTGGCCGGGCCACCTCGACGGCGTGGCCGTCTACCAGGAGGTGCTCACCGCCGCGGACGTGGCAGCCCTGCACGGCCAGGCGCCGGTCCTGCGCTGGGACGTCAACGAGGGCACCGGCACGAACCTCGGCGACCGCAGCGGCAACAACAACAACGGCACCATGGCCAACGGGGCCACCTGGGCGGCGGGCCGGGACAGCAACGCCGTGTCGTTCGACGGGGTCGACGACCAGGTCACCACCGTGGCCGCGCCCGTCCGCACGGACACCGGCTTCAGCGTCTCGCTGTGGGCCTATCCGGCGAGCACCAGCGCCACCCGGATCGCCGCGAGCCAGAACGGCACGTACGGCTACGCCTACGCCCTCGGCATCGCCGGCGGCAAGTGGGTCTTCAGCATGTCGGCGGGCGACAGCTCGTCGCCGACCGTGATCTCCGCGACGTCCGCCGCGACGCCGGTGGTGAGCACCTGGACGCACCTCACGGCGGTCTACGACGACACGGAGGACCGCATCCGGCTCTACGTCAACGGCGTCCTCGACGGCGGCAACACGGTCACCACCGACTGGCACGCCGCCGGCCCCATGGTGCTCGGCTGGGCGCGGGCGGCCGGTGCGAGCACCCACCGCTTCCAGGGCCGCGTCGACGAGGTGTACGCCTTCCGGCGGCCGCTCAACGACATCGAGGCCGGGGCGCTGTCCGGCCTGTACGCCACCCGCCCGCTACCGCACCGGCCGCACACGCCGGGCATGACGGCCCGCTTCACCGGCGCGCTCCAGGGGGCTCAGCAGGGTCAGCAGGGCAGCACGGCCGTGGCGTTCAACGGCTTCGGCAACGCCTACAACCCGGTCGCGTCCACCAACCCGGCACCGTTCACCGTCGAGGCGTGGTTCCGGACCGCCGCGAAGGCCGGCGGTGCGATCTTCGGCTTCTCGGTGAACCCGGCCGGCACCGGCGGGCAGCGCGACCGGCTGCTCTACGTGGACAGCGGCGGCCGGATCACCCTCGGCGTCTACCCGGGCATCGCCCGGACCATCCGGTCGCCCGGCGCCTACACCGACGGGGCGTGGCACCACGTGGCGGCGAGCGTGGGGCCGGCCGGGATGAAGCTGCACGTCGACGGCGCCCTGGTGGTGTCCGACCCGGCGGTCACGGCCGCGGAGAACTTCACCGGCTACTGGCGCTGGGGCGGCGCCGACCTGGGCGGGTGGCCGGACCGGCCCGCGAGCGACTACTTCGTCGGCGCCCTCGACGAGGTGGCCGTGTACCCCACCCAGCTCACCGACCAGCAGGTCGCCCGCCACCACGCCGCCAACCACTGACGGGCGGCGGCCGGCCTACCTGTCCTCGACGGCGAAGTGCATGTAGTCCTTCATCGTGCGCCAGCGGCCGCCCCACGGGAACCCGTTGCCGGTGAACACGGGCACCGCCCCGGCGGCGTGCACCATGCCGATGCCGTAGCGGGACCGGCCGACGTACCCCCGGCCCGTCGACGGGGTGACCACCCCGCGCTTGATCATCGGGTTCTGCACCGGGTTGAGGTCGATGGCGGTGCCGTAGGCGTGCTGCGACCAGACGTTCGACCCGGACACCCGGCGGCACTCCCAGCCGGAGGTGATCGCGCTGTAGTCCGTGCCGCCGGGCAGGTTGACCGACGCGGGCGCCATGGCCTGGACGCGGAACCGGCGCTGGTAGAGCTCGCGGAAGATGCGCTGGGTCCGGGTCACGTGCAGGCGGTGCATGATGATGCTGCCGATGCGGCGGTTGCCGGCGAAGTCGACGTAGAACACCCAGACGCGGCGCAGGCTGACCGGCCAGATGGGGCAGCGCAGGGCCGGGTTCCAGTTGACCATCTGCGGGGTGACCCGCTCGACGCGGGTGCGGAACGCCGGCAGCGGGCCGCCCGGCTGCCGGTTCAGCCGCAGCACGTCGTCGACGTGCACGGTGTACGGCCGGCGCAGGCCGTTCCAGGCGGCGATCACCTTCCAGCCGACGCCGTAGACCTTGGCGACGGAGCGCAGCGTCTGGCCGGGGCGCACGACGTGGTACGGCGGCCGGACCGGCGCGTTGCGGGCCACCGCGAGAGTGGGCGCGGCGGCCACGGGCGGCGGCGCGGCCGCGGCGGGCGGCGGCGCGGCGGCGGCCGGGGTGGCCGCCGGGACGGCCGCGACCGGCACGGCCAGCAGGGCGGCCGTGAGGGCGGCCGGGAGACGGGTGGGGCGAGGGATGCGCATGGGATCCGACAATACGGAAATAGGGTCCTAACCGGGCGCGTTCCGCGCGATCAGGCGAGGTCGGTGCGGCAGCGCCGCGTCGTGCGGGCCGCACGCCGGCGCGGGCGGCGGGACGGCCGCGGGACACTCTCGGGCGCCCGCGGCGGCCCCGTCGTGCGCACCCCCCGGCCGCACGCCGACCCCAACATGTCCGCCGGGCGGACGGGGTGTCAAATGCGGCCCGGGCGTTTGCGCCGCCCCGTCCCGGGTGTCCGAAAAGACGAGGGCCGGTGGGGCGGCCGGCGGCATCGCCGGTCGTCCATAATGCTCCGCGTGAACGGGGACATGGGGCAGTACGGGCCGGTCGTCGAGGTGGAGCCGCACGAGGCCGCCGGCGGCGCACTCAAGTCGATCATGGTGCAGAACGTCGGGCAGGTGTCGGTCGTCGTGCCGCCGGGCACGCCCGACGGCACGTTCCTCCAGGTGCCGGTGCCGGGCCACGCGGTGCCCGTGACGGTCCAGGTCCGCCTGCGGCGCCCGGGCGCGGTCCCGCCGCCGGCCCCGTACGGCCCGCCCGGACCGCAGCAGGCGTACGGCCCCCCGCCGCCGCAGTACGGCCCGCCCGGGCCGCAGCAGCAGCAGCAGTACGGCCCGCCGGGCCCGCCGCCGTTCGGCCCGCCGCAGCCGTACCCGGCGTTCGGCCCGCAGGCGGCCCCGAAGAAGGGCCGCAAGCAGCAGTTCATCGCGCTCGGCGTCGCCGGCGCGCTGGTCGCGCTGTGCTGCGGCGGCGTCGCCGTCTTCGGCCGCGACGACGACAAGACCACCACGGTGGACGGCGTCGAGCGGGTCTCCGCGGGCGACTACCAGCAGCTGCTGAAGCAGTCCGACGCCGCGCTGACGCCGGCGTTCGCGGCGATCGGCCAGGCCGGCGCCACCGAGCTGACCGCGGCGGCGAGCCTGCTGGAGACCGAGTCCGCCAAGCTGCGCGCCGCCGAGCCGCCCGCCCCGGCGGAGCTGCCGCACAAGCGCCTCGTCGAGGGCCTGGAGGACCTGTCGGTCACCGTCGCCAAGGCGGGGTCCGACAAGCCGGCCTGCCCCGCCGGCCCGCCCGGCGCCACGGTGCTCGGCTCGGACGAGGCGACGACGGTCCGCGACGCCGCCAAGGCGCTCGCCGCGGCCGACGCCACCTGGACGTTCGGCGCGTTCCTGCCCGCCGCGCCGAAGGAGACCAACCGGCGGCTGGCCAACGGCGCGTTCGTCAAGAAGACGTCCGGCGGCCGGGGCGAGTTGACCGTCAACAACGGACCCGACGACACCACCGTCAGCCTGGTGCCGAAGGGCTCGAAGACGCCCGCGTTCACCGTCTACCTGCGCGCCAACGGCAAGACCACGGTGCGCAAGATCAAGGACGGCACGTACACGGTGTACACCGCGTCCGGCAAGGACTGGAACGCGGCGAAGAAGGGCTTCACCCGGGACTGCTCGTTCAGCAAGTTCGACGACACCCTGGAGTACGAGACCAGCGACTTCACGTACAGCACGTGGGAGCTGACGCTGTCGAAGAGCTTCGCGGGCAACGCCAGCAGCAGCGAGGTCGACCCGGGGGCGTTCCCGAACTGACGTGCGGCGCCGCCGTCCCGTGCGGACGGCGGCGCCCCACCGTCAGCGGCCGCTGTCGAACAGCTGCCGGATCTCGGCCGCGCTCAGCGCCCGGTCGTACAGGTGCACCTCGTCGACGGTGCCGTCGAGGTAGTCGACCGGCCCGCCGTTGTACCGGCCGCGGCCGACGACCGTGGTGCCGGTCGGCTCGGTGAACGGCTGGCAGGCGCTCAGCGTCGCCGCCCGCTCCCCGTCGACGTACAGCCGCAGCTCGCTGTTCGCCGCGTCGCGCACCCCGGTCACGTGGTACCAGCGGCCGACCTCCGGCTTCTCCGGCGCCAGCGCCCGCACCCCGGCGAAGCTCATCGCGAAGCGCTGGTCGGCGCCGGAGTACTGCAGGAAGAAGTCGCTGGTCTGCGGCCCGTCCTGGCTGACGATGGTCTGGAACGCGCCGTCGGCCCTGTCCAGCTTCACCCACGCCGACGCGGTGTAGTCGGCGGCGGTGTCCAGCACCGGCCGGCCCGCCTCGAGCGCCTGGCCGTCGCCGCTGAGCACCACGCCCTGCCCCACCCGGCCCTCGCCGAACGTCGCGCCGCCCACGTTCGTCAGGTCGGCGTCGCCGGCGGCGTCGTCGAGCGAGCCGTCCAGCGGGTAGTGGGCCACACCCGTCAGGCCGGGGGTGCCCGGCGTCGGCTGCGGCGCGTTGCCCGCCGAGCCGTCCACCGTGCGGATGATCTCGGTGTTGATGGCGCGCACCTGCGCCTCGTTCATCTTGCTGACCTGCCGGTCGTACGTGTAGAAGCCGTTGAGTTCGCCCTCCACGTCGGTGATCTGGGTGTAGATCGCGCCGCTGATGCCGCAGACGGTGCCGGCGGTGATGACGTCGCGCTGGTTCTCGACGTAGCGGCGGGTGAGGGTGGCCTTGTCGGGCGTCATCTCGTACGCGAACCCGTCGCCGAACCACATGTGGTTGGACGTCTTGAGGCCGAAGCCGCCGTGCTCGCCGTCCATCGCCACCCGCGTGTCCGACGGCATCGGCGCGGCCGGGCCCACGTACTGGTGATGGTCGAGGACGTCGCCGCGGCCGGCGTCACCGAGGGAGTTGCAGCAGTTGACGCCGCTGTGGGCGTTGACGAGCCGGGTCGGGTCGCGCCGCTTCACCTCGTCGGCGATGCGGCCGGTCTCCTCGCGGTCCCACTCGCCCCAGCCCTCGTTGAACGGCACCCAGCCGACGATGGACGTCCAGCTGTCGTGCTCGGCCAGCATCTCCCACAGCTCGGCCTTGAACTGCTCGCGCCACGGCTCGGGGATCCGGTCGGTCTTGGACGACGGCATGTCCTGCCACACCATCAGGCCGAGCCGGTCGGCGTGGTAGTACCAGCGGTCCGGCTCCACCTTGATGTGCTTGCGCACCGTGTTGAAGCCGAGCACCTTGTGCTGCTCCAGGTCGAAGCGCAGCGCGGCGTCGGTCGGGGCGGTGTTCAGCCCGTCGGGCCAGAACCCCTGGTCCAGGGTGGACAGGTGGAACAGGATCGTGCCGTTGAGGGCGAGCCGCAGCTTGCCGTCGGCGCCCTTCTTCGTGCCGATCTCCCGCATGCCGAAGTACGAGCCGACGCTGTCGACCTGCCGGTTGCCGTCGAGCAGCACGACCTTCAGGTCGTACAGGTACGGCGAGTCCGGTGACCACAGCTTCGCCTTCGGCACGGGCACCCGCAGCTCGGCGTTCGCCGCGCCGGTGACCCGGCCGACCTCGCGCTGCTGGCGGTCGTACGCGACGGCCCTGACCCGCAGCCCGGCGCCGCCGGCGGCCCGCGCCGTGAGCCGCAGCTGCGACGCGGCCAGGTCGGGGGTGGTCTTGAGCCCCTCGATGTGCGCGGCGGGCACCGGCTCCAGCCAGACGGTGCGCCAGATGCCGGAGCCGCCCTGGTAGAAGATGCCGCGGTCGGACACCCGCCGCTGCTTGCCGATGGGCTGGAACGTGGCGTCGGTGAGGTCCTCGGCCCAGACGATGATCTCCTGCGGCCCGCTCGCGGTCAGCGCGTCGGTGACGTCGGCGCTGAACGCGTCGTAGCCGCCGCGGTGGCTGGCCACCTCGGTGCCGTTGACCCACACCTTGGCGTCGTAGTCGACCGCCCCGAAGTGCAGCTTGACCCGCTGGCCGGCCCAGCCGGCGGGCACGGTGAACGTGCGCCGGTAGTACATGCGCTCGCCGGTGCCCTGGATGCCCGACAGGGCCGACTCGGGCGGGTACGGCACGAGGATGCGCCGGTCGAGGGCCCGGCCGACGGGCGGCGCCTCGCCGGCCTTCGCCCAGGCGAACTCCCAGACGCCGTTGAGGTTGCGCCACCGCTCGCGGGTGAGCTGCGGGCGCGGGTACTCGGGCAGGGCGTTCGCGGGCGACACCTGGGCGGTCCACGGCGTGGCCAGCGGCGGGACACCGGGCCGCCACTGCGGCTCGGCCGCGCGGGCGGGCGGCGCCGCGGTGAGGGTGAGCAGCACCGCCGCCGCGGCGGCCAGCAGCCGTCTCCCGGCCTTCTTCCTCGTCATGCGCACGAGCCCCTTTCCGAGTGCATTGAGGACGATCGATAGCGAACACATTGCAACAACATTGCGCACGTAACGTCAAGGTTCTTGGTCGTTCCCACACGACCGATCGCCGGGTCTGCGCGGCGGGACAGCGCGGCCGCCCGATTCGTGCGACCGTCGGCGACGTGAAGACCAACGCGACCATGCGGACCCTGCTCGCCGCCGCCCGCCCGGCCCCGCCGGGCTTCCCCCCGGACGTCCAGGACACCCTCGACGCGGGCTGGACGATCGGCCCGAACGGCGCCCTGCTGCTCGCCGCCCACTGGCGCCGCGACCGCCACGACATCCCCGCCGACGCCCTCGGCGAGGGCGAACACGAGGTCAACGACGTGTTCGTCTCCCTGCGCGACCTCGCCCCCGGCAGCCCCGAGTTCCTGCCCCGCGCGGCGGCCCGCTGCGTCGCCTTCGCCGACCAGATGCTCACCGGCTCCCACGGCCTGCCCGGCTCCACCGGCCTGCTGGCCACCGTGTCGGTGTCCACCGACGCCGACGACGAGGACTTCGCCATCCAGGGCGGCACGGTCCGCTTCTTCACCCGCCGCGGCACCCACCCCGACTGGTACGAGGACCTGGAGGCGTTCCCGCACGAGGCCCTGGCGGTGCTCCCGGGCTGAGGCGGGTCCATCGTGGTGGCCGCCGGCCGGGGGCGGCCCGGCGCGGGATAGATCGTCCGGCTTCGTCCCCGATGAATCGACGCGTTCATCACTCGATCGTTTAACGGACACACCGGCGAGGTAGACCGGAGTTGTGGATCACGAGGGATTCGGACTGACGTCAGACATCACCGACGCCGGAGACGGCCGGATCCTGAACCTGCGCCTCACCGGGGCCGTCGACATGGACGCGTGCGCCAAGCTGACGGACAAACTGGTCGACGCCATCCGCCTCACCGACGCCCCGCGCGTCGTCGTGGACCTCGAGGGCACCGAGTTCATCGACTCCCACTGCATCGGCATGCTGGTCGCCGGCTTCGACGCCGCCCGCCTGTCGGGGCGCGGCTTCGCACTGACCCGGGCCCGCGGCGTGGTCCGCCGCGTCCTGGAGGTGAGCGGCCTGATGACCCTCCTCGGCCGCGACTGACTTGCTAATGGAAATCATTTCCAACAAGACGGGGCCATGCGCAGCCCCGCCCGCACCCCGCCCACCGTCGACCGCCGCAGCCCCGTCACGGTCCTCGCCGGGTTCTCCCCCGCCGCCACCGAGGCGGTCGCCCGCATCCTGCTGGTCGCGGACCCCAGCCTCACCCTGATCGCCTACCACCCGGCGGTGGACGCCCGGACCACCCCGCGGCAGCGCCCGGCTCCCACCCCGGCCACGCCGCGGCCGACCGACTCCCGGCTCGCCGCCACGGCCGGGTCCCCCGCCGACCCGACGACCGCGCCGACCGGCTCCACGCCCGGACCCGCCACCGGACCCGCCGGAGCGGCTGCCGCCCGGCCCGGAAGCACCCCCACCGCCGCCCGCGTGCTGCGGCGGGTCGTGCAGCGGGCCGGGCGCACCCTCGCCGACGAGGCGCTGAACGGCGACTGCGTCCCCTGCGCCCTCCGCGCCGACCTCCCCGCCACCCTCACCCACCTGGCAAGGCAGCACCCCGGCGGCGGAATCGTCGTGGTGTTGCCGTCCGTCGTGGAGCCGGAGACGGTGGCCGCCGCGTGCGCCGGGTGTGCCGCCGGCGGTGACCTGCGGTTCGACTCGTACGTGACCGTGGTGGAGGCGGAGGTCGTCCTCGACGATCTCACCAGCTCCGACGACCTGTGCCATCGTGACCTGCCCGCCACCGACCGCGACCACCGGTCCGTGGCGGCCGTCGTCGCGGGTCAGATCGAGTTCGCCGACACCATCGTCACGTGGGGCAGCCCGGACGGGGATCCGCCGGCCGCGGCCCGGCTCCGCGCGCTGCTCAGCCATCTGGCGCCCTGGGCGGTGCAGGTGCGGGTCGGGGACTCGCCGCTGATCGACTGTGCCGCGCTGGCGCACCGGGTGCTCGGGTCGGGGCGGCACGATCCGGCGGCGCCGGCGATGGTGAACCGGGCGCTGGAGGGGTTCCCGATCGGGGTGGACGCGCCGGACGACGAGCACGGGGTGCGGTCGGTGGTGTTCGGGGCGCGGCGGCCGTTCCATCCGGGGCGGTTGCACGATGCGCTCGGGGACCTGGCCGGGGAGGCGTTGCGGGGGCGGGGGCAGTTGTGGCTCGCCAGCCAGCCGGACGCGGTCGTGGGGTGGGACTCGGCGGGTGGCGGGGTGAGCCTCGGGTCGCTGGGGCGGTGGCTGGCGGCCCGGCCGGGCGGCGGGTGGGCGGACGTGAGCGCGTACCGGCGGATCGCCGCCGATCTGGCCTGGGACCCCTACTACGGCGACCGGCGGACGGCGCTGGCCTTCATCGGGGTCGGCCTGGACGCGGCGGCGGTGACGGCGACGCTGGAGTCGTGCCTGCTCACGGACGCGGAGCTGGCCGACGGGTGGGAGCGGTGGGCGGGGCTGCCGGACCCGTTCGCCGGGTGCTTTCCGCTGGACTGAGCCGCGCCCGGCGGGTGCGGGGGGCGCGGGTCGCGTATAACGGGCGGATGCGGAGCGAGGAGCTGGTGGGGGCGCTCGACGGCCTGCCGGGCGTCGAGGTGTCGGTGAACGGCGACGGCACGGTGACGGTGGACGTGCCGGCGATCGGCGACAGCGCGCGGCTCGACCCGGCCGACGTGCTCAACTGCAGCCACGTCGCGTCGCCGACCGGCGCGCCCGCCGTCCACCTGGGGGTGCGCCGCGGGCACGAGCAGCTGCCGCTGGTCGTCACCGTGGGTGACGTGGTGTTCATGCCGTCGTACGCGGCGGACATGCTGGTGTCCGGGGCGGACGTGCGGGTGCCCGGCGCGCCCGACATGGTGGCGTACTCGGAGATGCACCGCGACGTGCGCGCCCTCGGCCGGGCCCTCGACGAGCCGGAGGCGGAGTTCGACCCGGAGATGCTGGCGGCGACGCTGCTGGTGCACCGGTGCTTCCTGGCCGGCGCGATGCGGGTCGGCCTGTGGCCGGTGCGGGTCGCCGCCTGGTGGGAGTACGCGTGGGCGCGGGTCGGCGCGCAGCTGCCGCTGGGCGAGTTCCGCGCCGACCCGGCGTTCGACCGCCTGCTGGCCGACGTCGCCGCGGCGCGGCAGGGGGCCGGGACGTGACCGGCGGCGACGACCTGCGGCCGTTCGTGCACGACGGGCGGCTGCGGTCGCTGCCGGCGCGGCAGGCCCGCCGGCGCGCGGTGCTGGAGCACGTCGCGGCGTCGTTCGAGCCCGGCGCCGTGTACCCCGAACGGGTGGTGAACGAGGTGCTGGCGGCCTGGTGCGACGGCGGCGAGGCGGACCACGTGGCGGTGCGCCGGTACCTCGTGGACGGTGGGCTTCTCGCGCGCTCGGGCGGCCTCTACGCCCGCGACGCCGCACTCCTGCCCGGCCCCGACGCGGCCCAGCGCCACGTGCGCGCGATGGGGCTCGACTGACGCGCACAAACTGACCGTTGCGGGAGCTTGTGATCCAGAGCACACTTCACCGCGTGGCGTCATCGACGACCCCCACCCGCGACGAGGACCAGCCATGACCTCCCAGCCGCCGACCGTCCCCGGCAGGCCCGGCCATCCCCACCATCCCCACCATGCCCACCGGCTGCCGCCCGGCGCCGACCGGTCCGGCACCGAGTCGTGGCGCCCGCACGCCACCGCCGGCGACCCGGACTGGCACCCGCAGCACGCGGCGCCCGACCCGCGCCCCCGGGTGCCGCGCCCCGTGCTGCTCGCCGCCGCCGCGACCGGCGTGGCACTGATCGCCGTCGGCGTCGCCCTGCTCAGCGACGGCGGCACGAGCCCCGGCGGCGGTGGTGGCGCCGGCGACGCGGCCGCCGCGACCCCGCCCGCTCCCCCGTCGACGAACGCGGCCGTCCCGGCCGACCCCACCGTCGCCGGGCCGGGCATCTGGCGCGTCGGCGAGCAGATCGAGCCGGGCACATACCGGGTGGTCGCCGAGGCCGCCCGGGACTGCTACTGGGCGCGCCTGCACGCCGACGGCCTGCTGATCGACAACGGGCTGGGCGGCGGCCGGCCGACCGTGACGCTGGAGGCAGGCGAGCAGTTCCAGACCTCGGGCTGCCCCGACTTCAAGAAGCAGTGACGGCCGGGGCGTCCCCTACCGGGACGCGCCGCGGCCCGCGGGCGCCAGCAGCGCCGACGCGGCGAAGCGCAGCAGCGGCCGGTACACCCGGGCCGAGTCGCTGAGCGAGCTGAAGTTCGAGGTCTCGTTGTCGCCGTGGTACGTGGTGGCGACGGCCGTCTCGTCGATCGGGTGGCCGTCGCGGGCGGCGTGCAGCAGGACGTTCATCTCGTACTCGAAGCGCTCGCCCGGCACGGTCTGCAACCAGCCCAGCAGGTCCGCCGGGTACGCCCGCAGGCCCGTCTGCGTGTCGGCGACGCCGCGGCCGGTGGCGGCGTGGAACAGCAGGCGGGTGACGGTGTTGCCGAAGCGGCTGCGCCACGGCACCCCGTCGCCGTCGAAGCGGCGCACGCCCAGCACCAGGCGCCCGGTGCGGTGGGCCTGGGCGCCGACGCGCAGGATGTCGCCGACGCCGTGCTGGCCGTCGGCGTCCGCCGACACCACGTCCTGGCCCGGGTACGCCTCGGCGGCGTGCCGGAAGCCGGTCTTGAGGGCGATGCCCTTGCCCCGGTTGACGGGGTGGCGCACGACGTCGCAGCCGCGGTCGGCGGCGTCGGCGAGGATCTGCGCCGCGGCCGGGCCGCTGCCGTCGTCGACGACGACCACGGGGGTGCCGGGAGCGTCGGCGCGCAGGGCGTCGACGAGCGTGAGCAGGTGCGGCCCCGGTCGGAACGCGGGCAGGAGCACGATCATGCGGGTGTGTTACCCGCGCAGGCGCCGCGCCATCCCCGTCAACCGGGTGACCGTCCTCTCCCGACGACGCAGCGCGGCGGCGTCGCGCACGCCGACGAAGCACAGCCGCGCCGCCAGGTACACGGCCCACTCGGCGCGGCGCCGGCCGCCGCCCGGCACGGGGACGTCGGTCAGGGCGGCGCCCCGCAGGCCGAGGACCTTGCCGGCGAGGAACCGCACCCGGGGCAGGTGCCACGGGTGGGTGACCAGGCCGAGCGGCCGGCCGGGGGCGAACTCGTACCCGGTGAGCAGGCCCTCCTCGGCGACGTGCAGCAGGTTCTCCAGGGTGCTGCGCGACCGGGTCTCGGCCCGCAGCTCGGCGACGGCCCCCAGCCCGGCGGCCAGCGCGGCCCGCACCATGAGGTCGCCCTCGCAGGAGCCGTCGGGCGGCTGCACGGCCCCCTCGGCCGCCTCGGCCCAGCCGCCGGTGAAGATCACCCGGGGGATGCGGCCGCCGGCCCGGTACTCGTCGCGGCGGCCCAGCACGTAGTCGACGGCGGCGTGCACGCGCTCGGCGCTGCCGGCCGTGAGCGACCAGCGGCCCCCGGCGAGCTGGACGCCGCGCCCGAACACCACCAGCACCCCGGCACCGTCACCACCCACCGGCCCATCATGCCCGCCGCCCGCGCCCGGCCGGGCGGCTACGGTGGCCCGATGCCGGACCTGGAGCGCCTCGCCGGGCGCCACGCCGCCCCAGCGTCAGTCGCCGGTCAGCTCGGCCAGCACGTCGGCGGCGTCGCGGTTGCCCGCGGCGGCCAGGCGGCGCAGCTCGTCCAGGTCGCCCGCCTCGCCCGCGGCCTGCACCAGCTCGTCGGCGGCGTCGCGGCTGCCGGCGGCGGCCAGGCGGCGCAGCTCGGCGAGGTCGCCGCGCTCCCCCGCCAGCTGGACGAGCTCGCCGACGGCGTCGTGGTCGCCGGCCGCGGCCCGGGCGCGCAGGTCCGCGTACTCCTGATCGGTCATGTCGATGGTCCTTCCACGGCGGGGACGTCCGGCGCCAGTGTGGGCGCGGCGGCGGGCCCGCGCCAGGGTTGATCGGACCGGTACTGTTGTCGATGGGTCACCGGTCGATCACGCGGAGGTCGCTGTGCGGGTGCGGATCGCCACGGCGGACGGCGTCGAGGGCAATGCGCTGTACAGCTGGCTGCGCGGCGACCCGGCGCTCGTGCGGGACGCCGACGTGTCGGCGCCGGAGCCGGCGGCGGGCGAGATGGGCGCCATGGAGGTCGTCGACGTGGTGCTCACCCACGGCGCCGCCCTGGGCGGCCTGGCCGTCTCGGTCGCCACCTGGCTGGGCACGCGCACCCGGCGGTCCACGATCACGATCACCCGCGCGGACGGGGCGACGCTGACCGTCTCCGACGCCGACGAGGTGAGCCCCGGGCTCATCGAGGACTTCCTGAACGGCGACGACCGCGGCTGATGGGTTCCCGCGCCGTCCTCATCGGAGTGTCGGGGTACCGGCGCATGCCGCCGCTGCCGGCCGTCGCGGCGAACCTCCGCGACCTGGCCGGGCTGCTCACCGACCCGGACGTCGGCGGGCTGCCGGCCGAGAACTGCGTCGTCGTGCCGGACCCGGAGGACGGCACGGGCCTGCTGGTGCCGGTGCACGAGGCCGCCCGCGCCGCGACCGACCTGCTCGTCGTCTACTTCGCCGGGCACGGCCTGCTGGACGAGTCCGGCGAGCTGTACCTGGCGCTGCCGGACGGCAGCCGCGACCGGCTGCCGTCGGCGGTGCGGTTCGCCGAGCTGCGCCGCGAGGTCGTGCGCACCGCGGCGCGCTGCCGGGCGAAGCTCGTGGTGCTGGACTGCTGCTACAGCGGCCGGGCGATGGCCGGGTTCATGGGCGCCACGGGACGACTCGCCGACCAGGCGGCGGTCGAGGGCGCGTACCTGATGACGGCCACGGCCGAGACGGTGGCGGCGCTGGCGCCGGTGGGGGCCCGGCACACCGCGTTCACCGGGGCGCTGATCGAGACGCTGCGCGACGGGGTGCCCGGCGCGCCGGCCGTGCTCGACACGGAGACGGTGTTCGAGGCGGTGGAGTCCCGGCTGCGGGCCCGCGCCCAGCCGCTCCCGCAGCGGCGCAGCCGGGCGGCGGGCCACCGCATCCCGGTGGCCCGCAACCGCGCGGCGGACGCGCCGCCGGAGGATGTGCCGGCGCCGCTCGCCGACCGGCCGCGCCGCATCGGCCCGCGGGCGCTGGCAGCGGCGGGTGTGGCGGTGTTCGTGGCGGCGGCGGTCCTGACCGGCCTGGCGCTGGCCGACGACGGCGACGCCGCCGGCGGTCCGCGGCCCGCCACCGGTTCCGGCCCCGCGACCACGTCCCCTCCGCCGCCGGTCGTCCCGGAGCCGACGCCGCAGCGCGACAACCTCACGGTCAACCTGTTCGACCGGGGCGGAACGCCGGACCGCGTCGTCCAGATCGAGCTGACGGAGGTGGGGTCGGCCATCAGGTTCTTCGTCGTCACGCCCGAGGGCGTCTGCGCCGTCGCCGGCCTCGACGGTGACTCCACCGTGATCCGCAGGCCCGGTGGCCGCTGGGTCCGGATCATCATCCTGCCGGCCCGCCCCGCGGTCGATCCGCCGGGCGACGGCGACTTCACGATCCCGGTCGACTTCCAGATCGAGCGCGGCACCGGCACCCCGCCGGTCGGCAACAAGCCCTGCACGTCGCGCTGATCCATCGATGTTCTTGACTATCGTCCCCGCGCACCGACAGACTTTTAACAAGGTTTACCGATGCCCGGCGACGAGAGTGAGCATGCGCCCATGAAGAAGCTGACGTCCGCGGTCGGAATCGCCCTCGCAAGCCTGGCCGCCGGCTTCGTCGTGGCGCCCGGCGTCGCGAACGCCCACCCGCACCACCCGCCGCGCCCCCTGCGCGAGTGCGCCACCCCCTCCGTCGACCGCCTCCAGCAGTGGATCGCCAGCGGCGAGGGCGCCACCGAGCCGGCCACCGGCAGCCTGCTGGTCCCGGTGCGCGGCAAGCACCGCTACGCGGCCAAGGTGAACTTCCTCAACCCCGAGTGGCACGTGGTCGTCGTCTGGCTCGCCAACCAGTTCGAGGCGCAGGTCGACCTGTCGCGCTCCGCCGGGTTCTGGCTCACCTACAGCGCCACCGAGGACGTCTACCTGCAGCTGCGCCCGGCGTCGCACTGGAGCGGCGGCGACAAGTGGCTCACCCTGGTCCCGGCCACGGGCGGCCGGACAGTGACCAGGTTCTTCAGCTTCCGGCCCGACCGGTGGACGACCCTGCCCGAGCTGGGCGCCCCGGCGTACTCGTTCGCCTCCGCGCTGGCCGAGGCCCGCGGCTTCGTCTTCGTCGGCAAGACGGAGAACCGGCTCGTGTTCCGGGGCCTGCGCTTCGACGGTTACGTCCCGCCCTGCCTGTGACCGCGTCCCGCGGGGTTCACCGGTTGGCGTCGTCGCGCACCAGGCGTGCCCAGCCGAGCGCGACGGCGCCCACCGCCCAGGCGGCGAGCACCACCGACGACGAGGTGGTCGTCATGCCCGGCACCTCGCCGAGCAGCAGGTGCGCCGCGCCGGTGCCGGGCAGGACGAGGGCCAGCTCGGTCATCCACTCGTAGCCGAACTGCGGCAGCAGCAGCGGGAGCAGCAGCATCAGCAGGAAGACGGTGACGAGCCCGCCCGCGGCGTTGCGCAGCAGGAAGCCGAGCCCCACGGCGAGCGCGGCGCCCGCGGCGAGGACGACCGCGACGGTGCCGAGCACGTCGAGGCCCTCGTCCACCGGCAGGCGCAGCAGCGGCCGGGCGGCGGTGAAGGCGGCGACGGCGGACCCGGCCGCCAGCAGCACGCCGGCGACGGTGGCGGTCCCGACGGTCACCAGCGCGCGGGCCACGAACAGGACGGTGCGGCGCGGCGTCCACTGCAGAGCGGGCACGATGCCGCCGGTGGCGTAGTCGGAGGTGACGGCGAGCAGCACGAGCGCCAGCAGCGCGAACTGCGCGGGCATGGCGCTGATCCGCGACACCGCCCAGGCCGGGTCGCCCTGCGGCGGATCGGCGTCGCCGGCCGCCTCCAGCCCGGCGATGGTGCCGATGCCGAGCATGACGACGGCCGCGGCGGCCAGGAACCACCAGGTGGCCTTGACCGTCCACAGCCGCGTCCACTCGGCGGCGCAGGCGCGGGCGAGCACGCGCCCGGTGGAGGTGTCGCGGGTGGACGTGCCGGGGGCGGCGGTCAGGGTCGTCATCGGGTCTCCTCCGGCCGTCCGCCGTGGTATTCGACGTGGTCGCTGGTCAGGGCGATGTAGGCGTGTTCCAGCGACTGCTGGACCTCGGTCAGGTGGTGCACCGGCACCTGCAGGGCGTGGGCGAGGTCGCCGACCTGCTCCGCGGTGGTGTCGTCCACCTGCAACTCGTTGTCGTCGACGCGCTGGGCGGTGAAGCCCTTCGCCTGCAGGCCGGCCAGCAGCGGGCCGGACTCGGACGTGCGCACCCGCACCTGCAGGTTGCCCAGCCCGCGCAGGATCTCGTCGGTGGTGGCGTCGGCGATGAGCCGGCCGCGGCCGATGACGACCAGCCGGTCGGCGGTCTGCTGCATCTCGCTGAGCAGGTGGCTGGAGACCAGCACGGTGCGGCCCTCGTCGGCGAGCCGGCGCAGCAGCCCGCGGATCCAGCGGACGCCGTCGAGGTCGAGGCCGTTGATGGGCTCGTCGAAGACGAGGATGCGCGGGTCGGCGAGCAGGGCGGCCGCGATGCCGAGGCGCTGGCGCATGCCCAGCGAGTAGCCCTTGATCCGGCGGCCGGCGGCGCTGCCGAGCCCGGCCAGCTCGATGGCCTGCTCGACGCGGCGCTCGGGGATGCCGTTGGTGCGGGCGGCGACCCGCAGGTGGTTGCGGCCGCTGCGGCCGGGGTGCACGGAGCCCGGGTCGAGCAGCGCGCCGACCTCGCGCAGCGGCTCGGCGAGCGCGGCGAACGGCCGCCCGTTGACGAGCGCCGTGCCGGACGTGGGCCGGTCGAGCCCGAGCATCATCCGCATGGTCGTGGACTTGCCGGCGCCGTTGGGGCCGAGGAACCCGGTGACCTTGCCGGGCTGGACGTCGAAGCTCAGGTCGTCGACGGCGAGCACGTCGCCGTAGCGTTTCGTCAGCCCGCGGACCTCGATCATCGGTGTTCCCTCGCTCGTCGGACGGTTCGGTGACTGATCGACTATCAATCGTTTGCTATCGAAAGTCAATAACCGTCAGGCCTGCGCCGTCCGCCAGGTGAGCCGCGAGTCCGGGAACGAGCCGTCGCCGAACAGCACCCGGGCGGCCGCCGCGCGGCCCGGCGGGGTGCGCAGCGCCGCGAAGGCGGCCTCGGCGGCCGCCGGCGACCGCACCCCCGACAGGGCGTGCCGCAGCAGCAGCCGGGTCCGGAAGCGCGCCCGCAGCGCCGCCCCGTCGTAGTGCCGCAGCACCGCCGCGTCCCCGCTGCGCAGGTAGTCCCCCGCCACCGCGGCCGCCAGCTCCGACAGCCGCAGGCACGGGTCGAGGCCGCCCGCCGTCAGCGGCGACACCGCGCCGGCCGCGTCGCCGACCAGCAGCCCCTGCGGGCAGGCCAGCCGCCGCAGCACCCCGCCGACCGGGATCGGCCCGCCCCGGCGGCGCACCGGGCCGGTCGCCGCCGGCAACCCCGGGAAGCCGTCGGCGAACGTGCGCACCAGCCGCGGCAGCGGGCCCGCCAGCCGGTCCGCCCGCCCGGCCAGCCCGACGTGCGCGTGCCGCCCGTCGTCGACCGCCCAGGCCAGGTAGCCCGGCGCCAGCCGGGGGTCCACCACGCAGTGGAACGTCGGCGGCGACCCGCCCGCGGCGATCGGGTACACCTCCTCGGCGCCCACGATGAGGTGCCGGTTGACGTCCAGCCCGAGCCGCCGCGCCACCGTCGACCGGGCGCCGTCCGCCCCCACCGTGAACCGGGCGGCCACCCCCGCCACCGGGTACGCCACGCCGAGCCGCACCCGCGCGCCCGCCTCCCGCGCCCGGGCCAGCGCGTGGGCGTAGACGCCGGCCATGTCGGCCACCCGGAACTCGTCGCGGGCGCTGACCAGCTCGACCGGCCGGCGCATCGACGGCGGGTACAGCACGACCCGGCGGATCGCCGGCCCCAGGTGTGCGGCGGGCAGCGCGAAGTCCTCCAGGGTGCGCCGGACGAAGATGCCGGTGGTGCGGATCCCCGCGTCCAGGGTGCTGCGGCGGTCGACGACCAGCACGTCGTGGCCCTGCCCGGCCAGCAGCCGCGCGGTGTGCAACCCGGCCAGCCCGGCCCCGACGACCAGCACGTCCACGATCTCCATGGCCGCCGACCGTAGCCCCGCCCGGCCCGCCCGGCGGCCGCCGTCACAACACCTTCACGCACTCTCCCCAGGCCGCCACCACCCTGGCCGTCCGGCCGATGGGGCCTCCCCCGCGCCGCCGAATCCGGCCCGGAGTGGTCGCGGACCCGGACCGCCCGCCGATGGTCGGCTCACTGCGAGTCCCGCGATGGAGGCACCCGATGTTCCTGGCACACCGCAAGCGCGCACTGGCGACGGCCGTCGCCGCCGCCTCCGCCGTGGTCGGCGGCCTGCTGTCGGCCCCCGTCGCGGGCGCCACGGCGGCCGGCCCGGCGGCCGCGCCGGCCCGGACCCCGATGTCGCCGTTCTCGTCGGCGCAGTGGGCGTCCGGCACCGGAAACACCCTCGCCGACGTCGCCGCCACGATCGGCAGCAACCGCGCCGCCGCGGCCGGGCTGACCGGCAAGGGCGTCGGCATCGCCCTCATCGACACCGGCGTGGTGCCGGTGCCGGGCCTGCCCGCCGAGCAGGTCGTCAACGGGCCCGACCTGTCCATCGACTCGCAGGCCGACAGCCAGCGCTACCTCGACGCCTACGGCCACGGCACGCACCTGGCCGGCATCGTGGCCGGGCTCGCCCCCGGCGCCAAGCTCACCTCGATCAAGGTCGGCACCGCGAACGGCGCCGCCGACGTCTCCCAGGTCATCGCCGCCCTCGACTGGCTCGCCCAGCACCGCAACGACGACCCCGCCAACCCCATCAGGATCGTCTGCCTGGCGTACGGCACCGACGCGAACGCCAGCTGGGCCGACGACCCGCTGTTCCTGGCCGTCGAGAACGCCACGAAGGCCGGCATGCTCGTGATGGTCGCGGGCGGCAACAACGGCGCGGCGGCCGGCCGGCTGAACTCCCCCAGCCTCAACTACTCCGTGGTGACGGTCGGCTCGGCCGCCACCCACGGCACCGTCACCCAGGCCGACGACACCCTGTCCACCTTCACCTCCGTGGACCCCCTCGCCCCGCTCGACGTCGTCGCGCCCGGCGAGTCCATCGTGTCCCTGCGCAACCCGGGCTCCTACGTCGACACGACGAACCCGTCCGCCCGCGTCGGCGAGACGCACTTCCGCGGCAGCGGCAGCTCCCAGGCCACCGCCGTCGTCGCGGCCGGCGCCGCCCTGCTGCTGCAGAAGGCCCCGGCCACCACGCCGCGGTCGCTGAAGATCTGGCTGCAGAACTCCTCCACCCGCATGCGCGGCGACGCCGCCAAGTACACCGGCGGCGAGCTGAACATCGCGACGGCGCTGACGCTCAGCGTCCCGCGGGCCACCGCCGTCAAGCAGGCGTCCACCGGCCTCGGCTCCCTGCAGGCCGCCCGCGGCAGCATCCAGGTCCTCGACGACACCACCCCGCTGACCGGCGAACGCACCGTCTACGGCGCCCACGACGCCCGCGGCTGGGCCGCCGCCTCCAAGGCCGCCACGGCGTGGAAGGGCGGCCTGTGGATGGGCCACCGCGTCGCCGGCGACGGCTGGACGGGCACCTCGTGGGCGTCGAGGACGTGGGCCGGCGCCACCTGGCCGGGCACGAACTGGAGCAACCGCACCTGGGGCGACGGCGCCTGGTCGGGCCGCGCCTGGTCGGGCCGCGCCTGGTCCTCGACGACCTGGTCGAGCCGCTACTGGTCCTCGTCGACGTGGAAGGACAACGGCTGGTCCACCAGCGCCTGGCGCTGACCTCGGAGTGTCGTACCCCGCTGGCACGGTGGGCGCCATGACGCAGCAGCGGGTGGCAGTGGTGACCGGCGCGAGCCGGGGGGTCGGCAAGGGGATCGCCGTCGAGCTCGGCGCGGCCGGTCACGTGGTCTACGTGACCGGCCGGTCGACCGACGGGCGGGTGACGTACCCGAGCGTGGGCGGCACCGTCGAGGAGACGGCGCGGGCGGTCACGGCCGCCGGCGGGCGCGGCGTCGGCGTGGTGTGCGACCACACCGACGACGCGCAGGTGGCGGCGCTGTTCGACCGGGTGCGGCAGGAGAGCGGCGGGCTCGACGTGCTGGTGAACAACGTGTGGGGCGGCTACGCCGCGTACCACGAGGACCGCTACGCCGACATGTCCGGGCCGTTCTGGGAGCAGCCGCTGAGCGTGTGGGACGACATGTTCGCCGCGGGCGTGCGCGCCCACTACGCCGCCACCGTGCTGGCCGTGCCGCTGCTTCGCCCGGGGTCCCTCGTGGCCACCGTGTCGTTCTTCCCGGGGAGCTACCCCAGCGCCGACGACCAGGTGGCCTACAGCGTGGCGAAGGCGGCCGACGACCGGCTGGTCGCCGCCACCGCGGCGCAGCTGGAGCCGCGCGGCGTGACGGCGGTCGGGGTCTACCCGGGGCTGGTGCGCACCGAGGGCGTCATGCGCGCCGCCGACTACTTCGACCTGTCCAACTCGGAGTCGCCGCGGTTCGTGGGCCGGGCGGTGGCCGCGCTGGCCGCCGACCCGGACGTGGCCCGCCACCGCGGCCGGTGCCTCGTGGTGGCGGAGCTGGCGGAGCGGTACGGCTTCACCGACGTGGACGGCACCCGGGCGATGTCGGCCCGGGAGCACTTCGCGCAGCGGCCGCCGCTGCTGGACGGCGCCTGAGCCCGGGCGCGGCGGCATCGCCCGGACGGGAAGCGAAGCCTGCCCGGCCGTTCGGCGCTGCGGGGGCCCGTGGGGACGTACCGTGGCTGGTGAACGACTCCGCGATGACGTGCGAAACGCTCATGATCGCCCGTCTCAGGACGATTCTCCTCATCGGGAGACCGCCGGAGGGGTGACAGGTGATGGGCGTGTCGGGCGCGCAGGCGGTTCGGCCGGTGCCCCATGCCGCCGCCATCCGCACGGGCGGCCGGCAGGGGTTCGCCGGGCCGGGGCTGGCGATGGCCTACACGCTCGCCACCTGGGGCGGCCCGCACCGGCCGGCGATGCTGGCCGTGTCGGCGGCCGCCATGGCGGTCAGCGGGCTGCTGTGGTGGCGGGCGGACGCGGTGGCCCGGTCGCGCGCCCGCACCCCGCTGCGCTGGGCGGGCGCCCTGGCGAGCCTCGGCTGCCTGGCGGGCGTCACCCACCTCAGCGGCGGCGTCGCGGGCCCGCTCGGGGCGCTGCTGCCGGTCGCGCTCATCTTCTTCGCGCTGATCACCCCGCCCCGCGGTTTCCTCGTCATCGCGGCCACGGCGCTGGCCCTCTACTGGGCGGTCGCGCTGCTCGGCGAGCCGGTGTCGCTGGGCTACCCGCTGGTCTACACGCTGGCGTTCGGCGGCATGTCGTACCTGTGCCTCACGCACGCGGGCACCCTGGTGTCGCTGCGCCGCCGGCTCGCCACCATCTCCCGGGTCGACCCGCTCACCGGCTGCCTCAACCGGCGCGGCATCGAGGAGAGCCTCGGCGCCGGCCTCGACGAGGCGGCGCGGACGGGCCGGCCGCTGGCGGTGCTCGTCGCCGACCTAGACGGCTTCAAGGGCGTCAACGACACGTACGGCCACCAGGCCGGCGACGACCTGCTCGCCTGGACGGCCCGCACGGTGGCGGCCGTGGCGGGCGAGGGCGCCACGGTCGGCCGCACCGGCGGCGACGAGTTCGCCGTCGTCCTGCCGGACACCGACGGGCCGGCCGCCGCGGCCGTCGCCGGGCGGCTGCAGGAGGCGCTGGCGCCGGTGACGCCGGCCAGCGTCGGGTACGCCTGCCACCCGGCGGACGGCGCCGGCCTGGACGAGCTGATCCGGGCCGCCGACGCGCGCACGTACCACGACAAGGCCCGGCGGCGGTCCGTGCCGCCGACCGCGGAGGCCGTCGCCGTGGCGCGGGCGGCGGCGGGCCGGCGCCGCGCCGTGCGCGTGTCCCGCCACGAGCGCCGGCTGCGGTCGATCGCCGACATGGGCTGGATGGCCGCGACGAACTTCTCCATCGGGCTGCTGTACGTGGCGTTCTTCACCGCGGGCGCGCCGCACCGCGGGGCGCTCGCCGCGCTGAGCGCGCTGGGCTGCGCGTCCGGCCTCGCCCTGGTGGCGGCGGCGCCGCGGCTGAGCCGGTCGCGCGCCGCGCTGCGGGTGCTGATGGTCATCGCCGTCCTGCTGTTCCCGCTGGGCGCCGCGGTGGCCGTGCTGGACGGCGGCGCCGGCTCGCCGCTGGCGCTGGGCACCCTCACCCCGCTGCCGCTCATCGCCCTGGGCGCCCCCATCCGGGTGGCGGTGCCGGTCCTGACCGGCGTCGGCGGCCTCTACGTCGGCATCGCCGTCGTCGGCGGCGCCCCCAGCGGCTGGTACGTGGCGGCGAACCTGCTCGGCATGGCCGGCGCCGCGGCGGTCTGCGCCGCCCAGGGCCGGGCGGCGGCCCGGCAGCGCCGCCTGCTCACCCAGCTGTCCCGCACGGACGCCCTGACCGGCGCGGTCAACCGGCGCGGCTTCGAGGAGCGCTTCGAGGCCGAGCTGCGCGGCGGCGGCGCCGTCGCCCTGCTGCTGCTCGACCTCGACGGCTTCAAGCGGCTCAACGACAGCCTGGGCCACGCCGCGGGCGACGAGCTGCTGCGCTGGGTCGCCGCCACGCTCGCGGCGAACGTGCGCGGCTCCGACCTGGTCGGGCGTCTCGGCGGCGACGAGTTCGTCGTGCTGCTCACCGGCCACGCCGACCCCGCCGCGGCGGCGCACCGGCTGCGCGCCGCGCTGGCCGCCCGGACCGCCGTCAGCGTCGGCACCGCCGTCCGCGGCCTGCACGGTGCGGACTTCGACGCGCTGTACGCGCACGCCGACGCGGAGCTGTACGCGCAGAAGCCGGGCCGCACGGCGCCCCGGGAGGCCTCGGCCCCGTCGCTGACCCGCCCCTAGAGCGGCCCCTCACGGGGTGAGGGTGCGGACCTCGATGTCGTTGAACGTGGCGCCGTACGGCGGGGTGTCGTCGCCGGGCGCGCTGACCAGGCCGATCATGGGGCGGCCGCGGTCGATGTCGGCCTCGGGCAGCGGCGCCTCGGCGACCTGGACGTCGTCGTGGCCGAAGCGCACGACACCGTCGCGGACGACGACCTGCAGCCGCACGTCCTGGCCGACGGGCAGGGTGGCGGCGAGCGGCACGTCGCGCAGCACGTACGACACGGCGCCGTCGCGGTCGACGGCGATCCGGAAGGCGTCCTCGCAGGCGGTGAGCTGGTAGCTGCGCTCCTGGCTCCAGTACAGCCAGACGCCGAGGCAGGTGCCGGGCTGCTCGATGCGCGCCGTGACGGCGATGGTGTGGTCGCCGCTGAGCTGCTTCTCCGGCCCGGCGCAGGTGAAGAACCCGGGGGCGACCCGGTTGACCCGCAGGGCGCCGTCGGTGACGTCGCAGTTCGAGCCCTCCTCCCCGACGACGAAGGTGCCGGTCCACTGGCCGCGGGTGGTGAGCGCGTCGACGATGAACGGCTCGCCCGGGGGCAGGCTCATCCGCGGCGCGGGCGCCGCCGACGGCCCGGCCGTGGCGGACGGCCCGGGCGAGGCGGCGCTGCCGTCGAACACGCCCGCCGCGCGGACGCCGAGGAAGCCGGCGCCCAGCGCGGTCAGCACGCCGAGGACGGCCAGGACCGCGACCAGCGCGCGGCGGCCGCGCCCGGCCCGCCGCTGTGCGTGCCGCTGGACGTGCCGGCCGGGCACGGCGACGACGTGCGGCGTGATCTCGGTGTCCGCCGCGTCGTCGCCGGCGGGCAGGTGCGCCATGTGCTGGTGCACGCCGCTGGTGGCGGCCCCCTGCATCTGGGTGGCGGCCCGGCGCAGCGCCGGCTGCTGCTCGAGCGCCTCGACGAGCTGCGCGGAGCGCTGCGCGCCGCTGCCGATGAGCAGGTCGAGCAGGTCGCGGGCGGTGGGCCGCTCGGCGGGGTCGGTGACCAGCGACAGTTCGACGAGGTGCCGCAGCGGCCCGTCGAGGCCGCGCAGGTCGGGGGCCTGGGTGAGGATGCGGGCCGCGGTCGCGGCGGGCGAGTCGCCCTGGAACGGGGTGCGGCCGGTGCCGGCGAACGCGACGACGCAGCCCCAGGCGAAGATGTCGGCGGCCGGGGTGAGCGGGGTGCCCGGCTCGGTGGCGAACCGCTCGGGCGCCATGTACGCGACCGTGCCGACGAGCTGGCCGGTGCGGGTGTTCTGGCTGGTCGCCTCCAGGGCGCGGGCGATGCCGAAGTCGATCACCTTCGGGCTGCCGGGCGCGAGCAGCACGTTGCGGGGCTTGAGGTCGCGGTGGACGATGCCGGCGCCGTGGATCGCGGTCAGCGCCGTGGCCACCCCGATCGCGACCGCGTGCAGGTTCGCCACGGTCAGCGGGCCCTGCTCGTCGACCGCCTGCGCCAGCGACGGCCCGTCGACGTACTCGACGACGAGGTACGGCCGCGGCGCGTCCGTGTCGGCGTCGATCAGCTCGGCGGTGCAGAACGGCGGCACCTGCCGGGCCCGCTCGACCTCGGAGCGGAACCGGCGCCGGAACTCGTCGTCGCCGGCCAGGTCGGCGTGCACGACCTTCACGGCGACGCGCCGGCCGGCCTCGTCGCGGGCGAGGAACACCACGCCCATGCCGCCGGACCCCAGCCGCCCGAGCAGTTCGTAGCGGCCCAGGCGCGCCGGGTCGCCCTGCCGCAGCGGACCGCTGCGCGGGGTGGCGGGCTGAGACACCACTGCGCTCCCTTGCTGCCGGTACACCGCTCCCGATCAACGTACCCGCACGCGGCAGGCCGGCGGCCCGACTGTGCCCGGGCGTACCCCGGCCCGGCTACCCCAGCTGGTCGCGGCGGCGGGTCAGGTGGGCGATCTCGGCGGCGTTGCCCGCCAGCTCGACGGCCCGGTCGTACGCCGCGCGGGAGAGGTCGCTGCGCCCCAGTCGGCGCAGCAGGTCGGCGCGGGTCGCGTGGAAGGCGTGGTAACCGGACAGCGCGCCCGCCAGCCGGTCGACGGCGGCCAGGGCCACCTCGGGCCCGTCGAGCTCGGCGACGGCGACGGCCCGGTTCAGGGCGACGACGGGCGAGCGGTCCACGCGAACGAGCTGGTCGTACAGCGCCACGATCTGCGACCAGTCGGTGTCGCGGACGTCGCGGGCGGAGGTGTGCACGGCGTTGATCGCGGCGAGGATCTGGTAGCGGCCCGGCGGCACCCCGGTGGCCAGCCGCTCGCGCACCAGCCGGTGGCCCTCGGCGATCAGCGCCGCGTCCCAGGCGCCGCGGTCCTGCTGGTCGAGCGTGACCAGCTCGCCGGAGGCCGAGACCCGGGCGGCGCGGCGGGCCTCGGTGAGCAGCATCAGCGCCAGCAGCCCGGCCACCTCGCCGTCGTCCGGCAGCAGCGCCCGGACCAGCCGGGTGAGCCGGATCGCCTCGGCGGTCAGGTCGTGCCGGACGGGGTCGGCGCCGGGGCCGGTGGCCAGGTAGCCCTCGTTGAAGACGAGGAACAGGACCGCGAGCACGCCGGAGACGCGGGCCGGCAGGTCCGCCGCCGACGGCACCCGGTACGGGATGCCCGCCGTCCTGATCTTCGACTTGGCCCGGGTGATCCGCCGCCCCATGGCGGCCTCCTGCACGAGGAACGCCCGGGCGATCTCGGGCACGGTCAGCCCGCCGACCATGCGCAGCGTCAGCGCGACCCGGGCCTCCGGCGCGAGCGCCGGGTGGCAGCAGGTGAAGATCAGCCGGAGCCGCTCGTCGTCGATGACGCCGGGAGCCACGGGCGGGTCGTCGTCGTACACCAGCCGCGCCTCTCTGTGCTTGTCGTCGCGCCTGCTCTCGCGCCGGAGCCGGTCGATGGCCCGGCGGGTGGCGGTGGTGGTCAGCCAGCCGCCCGGGTTGGGCGGCACGCCGTCGGCCGGCCACCGTTCGACGGCGGTCGCGAACGCCTCGGCCGCAGCCTCCTCGGCGACGTCGAGGTCGCCGAAGCGGCGGGCCAGGGCGGCCACCACCCGCGCCCACTGTTCGCGGTGGGCGCGGATGATCGCCGCGCGGACGTCGTCGCCGGTCACCGGAACGGCCGCACCTCGACCTTGCGGTTGCACGCCCGGGAGCCGTCGGCGGCCAGGGCGAGCGCCACGTCCAGGTCGGCGGCCTCGACGATCCAGAAGCCCACGACGAACTCCTTCGTCTCGACGAACGGCCCGTCGGTGACCAGCGCGTCCGTCCCGCGGTTGTCGACGACGGTGGCCGAGTCGGGCCCGCCGAGCCCGCCGGCGAAGACCCAGTGGCCCTCGGCCTGCAGCCGGTCGTTGAACGCGTCGATGGCGGCCATCTCGTCCGCGGTGGCGAGGTCCGCGCTGTCGTTGACGACGGAGAACAGGTACTGCATCGCGGGTCATCTCCTGCCGGTCCGGAGGCGCCCTCGTGGCGGCCTCCCACCCTGCTACGAACGCCGGGGCCCCGATCCGACACCCCGCGCCGGAATCCTCTCAGGCCCGTCGCAACCAGGCTGCTCCCGGCAACGGCCTCCCCCGCACCCCGCGGCGTCGATTCTCGCCAGGTGACGAAGCGACAGGAACACCTGCCCGACCGCCATGTCCGTACCCTCGCCCGCCGCGCCGTCACCACGGCGCTCGTCGTCGCGGCGCTCGCGGTCACCGGAGCGACCGCCGGCGCGGCGCCCGCCCAGGCCGCCGTGCCGGTGGCCGCGCAGACCTGGTCCAGCTACATGTACCGCAGCCTGACCGTGGTCGCGACCGCCTACCAGCTGCGCCAGACCCTCGCCGTCCAGCAGACCAACCAGCGCACCCAGACCAACGCGCTGGCCGCGGCCCGGGCGGCGCAGGCCGCGGCCGAGCGGCAGCTGGCCGGCGCGACCGCCGCCTTCGACGCCGCCCGCCCGCCGCTGCTCGCCGCGCGGCAGAACCTGGCCGACGCCCGCCAGCGGCTCGCCGAGGTGCGGCCCCGCACGAAGGCCAACCTCACCCGCGCCCAGAACGCGGTGACCGCCGCCGAGAACCTGCACACCCTGCGGCAGACCCGGGCGGGGAAGGTGGCGACGGCCCTGACCGCCGCGCGGCGCGCCGCGGCCGCCGCCACCGCCGCGGCGAACACCGCCGCCACCACCGTCGGGGCCACGGCCGCCGCCGTGGTGGCGACGCAGCGGCGCATCGCGGCCCTGCAGACCCCCGCCCAGCTGGCCGCCCAGGCCGCCGCCGTCAGCCACTCCGTGGTGGCCTCGGTCCGGCCCGTCTTCACCACGGCCGACACCACCCTGGTGTACGGCACGACGGTGCACCGCAGCGTCGCGTACGCCTACAAGCGCATGGTCGACGACGCGGCCCGGGCCGGCATCCAGATCTCGGCGGGCGGCTTCCGCACCAAGCAGCGCCAGATCGAACTGCGCAGGATCAACGGCTGCCCCGACATCTGGACGGCCCCGGCCTCGTCGTGCCGCGTGCCGACCGCGATCCCGGGCCGCTCGCTGCACGAGATCGCCCTGGCCGTCGACGTCACCTCCGGCGGCCGGAGCCTCACCTCGACGAGCCCGGCCTTCAAGTGGCTGAAGCTCTACGCCCACCGGTACGGCTTCGTCAACCTGCCGTCGGAGCCCTGGCACTGGTCCATCACGGGCGGCTGAGCCGTCAGCGCTCGCCGCTCGGGCCCAGCACCGGCTTGACGTCGAGCACCGGGGTGCCGTCCACCGCCTCCAGCCCGTCCACCCGCACCCGACAGCCGTCGACGGCGAGCACGGTGACGCGGTGCAGGCCGATCGGGTTCGGCCGGTCCGGCGACCGGGTGCTGAACACGCCGGTCAGCGGCCGGGCCGGGTCGTCCCGCGGGCGCACCCGCAGGACGCCCCGGTCGGCCCGGTGCAGCCACGTGAGCACGAGGATCTCCGCGCCGGGCCGGAGATCGCCCAGCGCGTCGGCGTACCGGCCGTCGAAGACCAGCCACGCCGGCGGCGCACCCTCGTCGGCCTGCCGCGGCGCCGCGGCCGGGTCGTCCAGCGGGGACTCGACCCGGCCGACGACGGTGAGCTCGACATCCGGCATGCCGACGACGGTACGTCAGCGCGCGTGCGCGAGGGCCCAGTCGAGGGCCCGGTCCGCGACCTGCTCCCAGCCGGGCTCCGCGCAGGTCCAGTGCGACCGGCCGGGCAGCTCGACGTACTCGGTGACGGTGTTCTCCCCCTTGTAGTGCGCGGCGTTCGACCGGTTCACCGACGGCGGCATGATGTGGTCGGCGCCGCCGGCGATGAACAGCAGCGGCGCCCGGCCGGCGTTGCGGAAGTCGACCCAGGTCTCCTGCCTGCCGGGCGTGACGTTGGCCAGCAGGCCGTACGCCCACACCCAGCTCCCGGGCGCCGGGATGGCGTAGCGGTCGTACGCGGCGCGCGAGTCCTCCTCGGACAGCGTGTTCGTGAACGCGTAGTGCCACTGCTCGGGGGTGAACCCGGCGGCCCGGTGCCGCTTGGCCGGGTTGTTGAGGATCGGGAACAGCGACCTGATCTGCGAGGGCGGGTTGACCCGGATGCCCTCCGGCGGCGCGGAGTTGATGACGACGCCCGCCGCGCCGTGCCCGCGGTCGAGCAGCAGCTGGGTGAGCGTGCCGCCGAAGGAGTGGCCCATGATGATCGGCTTCTCCGGCAGCGCGGTGATGATCTTCTCGAGGTGGGCGACGGTCTCCGGCACGGTGACGGCCGCGATGGGCGACGGGTCGGCCCGCAGGGCCTCCACCTCGACCTCGAAGCCGGGATAGGCCGGGGTGATCACGGTGTGCCCGCGGGCCTCGTAGTACGGGACCCAGTGCTCCCAGCTGCGCGGGGTCACCCAGAGGCCGTGGACGAGAACGACGGTGCTCATGCGCGGTCCGTTTCCATGGCTCGAGCATCGACGCACACCGGTGCGGCGGCACTACGCTGAACGCCATACTTCCCACGAATCGGGTCACGGAGGTGGCGACGGTGCGGCGCCATCGGGTGGCGATGATCGTCCTGGGCGGGACCTTCGTGCTCGACCTGGCCGTGGCCGTGCAGGCGTTCGGCCGCCGGCCCTCCGTGTTCTCCAAGATCCGGCACGAGCCCGAGGCGCCGTACGAGGTGGGCGTCTGCGGCGACGCGCCCACGCCCACGTCGCTCGGCTTCACGATCGCCGACCTCAAGCCGATCGACTGGGCCGCCGGCGCCGACACCGTCGTCGTGCCGGGCCTCGAGGCGCCCTGGGCGCCGCAGAACCCGGCGGTGCTGGCCGCCGTCGCGCGGGCCGCCCAGGACGGCGCCCGGCTGGTGTCGCTGTGCGCCGGGGCGTTCGTGCTCGGCCAGGCCGGGGTGCTCGACGGCCGGCGGGTCACCACGCACTGGGCGCTCGCCGACGAGTTCCGCGCCGCGTTCCCGCGCGCGCACCTGCTGGAGCACGCCCTGTACGTCGACGACGGCCAGATCCTGTCGTCCGGCGGCATGCTGGCCTCCGCCGACCTGTGCCTGCACGTCCTGCGCCACGACCACGGCCAGTCCTACGCCAACGACGTGTCGCGGGTGCTCATCAGCCCGCCGCACCGCACCGGCGGCCAGGGCCAGTACGCCAAGGCGGCGCCCCGGCCGGCGTCGGGCCCGCTGGCGCCGGTGCTGGACTGGCTCACCGAGCACCTCGCCGAACCGCTCACCCTGCAGCGGGCGGCGGCGCAGGCGCACATGAGCCCGCGGACGCTGGAGCGGCGGTTCCGCGCCGAGACCGGCGACAGCCTGGCCGGCTGGATCGCCCGCCGCCGGGTGGAACGGGCCCGCGTCCTGCTGGAGGACTCGGAGCTGACCGTCACCCAGGTGGCCCACGCCGCCGGGTTCGGCTCGACCGAGGCGCTGCGCCGGCACTTCCTCACCCACACCGGCACGACCCCGCGGGCGTACCGCGACACGTTCCGCGGTGTTGCGGGGCCCACCGCCGACCGGAACACTGAACACGCCGAAAGGTCGCGCCGCATGCCCTGGTGACACTGTCGTTCAAGGGGTGGTCGTCTATGCAGCACCCGTCAGCTGTCCTGCGGCGCCGCCTCGGCCGCGCCGGACCGTTCGTCGCCGCGGCCCTGGTGACCGTCGTCCTCGTCGTCACGACGCTGACGTCCGCCGAGCCGCCGGGAGCCGCGAGCGCCCGGGAGTTGCTCAACGGGCGGCAGTTGCGGATCATGGCGCCGGCGTCGCCGGGCGGCGGCTGGGACCAGACGGCGCGGGAGATGCAGACCGCGCTGCGGGACCTGGTCGGGCGCACCGAGGTGTACAACGTGGGCGGCGCGGGCGGCACCGTGGGCCTGAGCCAGTACACGCGGCTGGCCGGCCAGCCCACCGAGCTGATGGTGATGGGCCTGGTCATGGTGGGCGCCATCGAGAGCAACGACTCCCCGGTGACGCTGACCGCGACCACCCCGCTCGCCCGGCTGACGACGGACTACGAGGTCATCGTCGTCGCGAAGGACTCGCCGGTGGCCACGATGGAGGACCTGGCCGCGCAGATGCGCCGCGACCTCGGCTCGGTGTCGATCGCGGGCGGCTCGGCGGGCGGCGTGGAGACCATCCTGGCCGGGCTGGTGGCGCGCGCGGTGGGCGGCGACCCGGCGAAGACGAACTACATCGCCCACTCCGGCGGCGGCGAGGCGCTCAGCACGGTGCTGTCCGGGCGGGCGACGGCGGCGGTGTCCGGGGTGTCGGAGCTGGCGCCGCAGATCCGGGCGGGCAACATCCGGGCGCTGGCGGTGTCCAGCCCGCAGCGGCTGCCCGCGCTGCCCGACGTGCCCACCCTGCGTGAGTCCGGGGTGGACGTGGAGCTGGAGAACTGGCGGGCGGTGGTGGCCCCGGCGGGCATCAGCGAGCAGGAGCGGCGCACGCTGCAGGACCTTGTCGTCCAGATGACCCGGTCGCAGGCGTGGGCGGAGACGCTGCAGCGCCGCGGCTGGCTGGACGCGACGCTGGCCGGCCCGGAGTTCGACGCGTTCGTGGCGGCCGAGCAGCGCCGCATCGCGCAGGTGCTGAATGAGATGGGGATCGGATGAGCGCTCGGGACGACGCTCCCGCTGACCCGCCGGCCGGCTCCGGCCTGCTGGAGCCCAACCCGCTCGCCCCGTCGATCCCGATGGTGGCCCACGCGACGCTGTCGCCGGAGGACGAGCACGCCCTGCCGGCGCACGGCGAGCACGACCGCAGCACGCTGCTGGCGTCGGCGGCGCTCGGCGCGGTGATGCTGGTCGGGGCGGTCGTCGTCCTCGTCGACGCCGCCTCGCTGCGGCCCAGCGACGAGGTCGTCGGTCCCGCCGCGGCCCCGACCGCCGCCGGGATCCTGCTGGGCGTGCTCGGGGCGCTGCTCGTCCTCCAGGCCGTCACCCGGCTGCGCTCGGCGACCGCCCGGCAGGCGCTGCCGCACCGGCGGCTGCTGCGGCTGGCCGCGATGGTCGCGCTGCTCGTCGCGTTCGCCCTGCTGCTGCCGTTCGCCGGGTACGTCGTCTCCTCCGCCCTGCTGTTCACCGGCGCCGCCCTGCTGCTCGGCGCGCCGCACCCGGTACGCACCGCCGCCTACGGCTGGACGCTGGCCGGCGTGGTGTTCCTCGTGTTCGACCGGCTCATCGGGCTGGCCCTGCCGGCCGGGCCGTGGGGGTTCTGACATGGAGCAGCTGCAGTCCCTGCTGCAGGGCTTCGGCGACGCGCTGACGCCCGCGAACCTGGTGTGGGCGTTCATCGGGGTCACCATCGGCACGGCGGTCGGGGTGCTGCCCGGCATCGGCCCCGCCCTGACCGTGGCGATGCTGCTGCCCACCACGTTCCGGCTGGAACCCGCCAGCGCGCTGATCATGTTCGCCGGCATCTACTACGGCGGCATGTACGGCGGCTCCACCACGTCCATCCTGCTCAACACGCCCGGCGAGACCGCGTCGATGATGTCGGCGCTGGAGGGCAACAAGATGGCCCGGTCCGGCCGGGCCGCGGCGGCGCTGGCCACGGCGGCGATCGGCAGCTTCGTCGCCGGGACGATCGGCACCCTCGGGCTGACGTTCGTCGCGCCGTTCGTGGCGGACTTCGCCCTCAACTTCGGCCCGCCGGAGTACGTGGCGCTCATGGCGGTCGCGTTCGTCACCGTCGCCGCCCTGCTCGGGCCGAACCTGGTCAAGGGCTTCGCCAGCCTCGCCATCGGGCTGACCGTGGGCCTGGTCGGCATCGACGCGCAGACCGGCCAGCCGCGGCTGTCGTTCGGGGTCCCCGCCATGCTCGACGGCATCGAGGTCGTCATCCTCGTCGTGGCGCTGTTCGCGCTCGGCGAGACGTTCGGCCACCTGCTGGCCGGCACCGGCCGCGCCACCGTGGAGCCCGTCCGCGGCCGGGCGGTGCTGTCGCGCGCCGACCTGCGCCGCTCGTGGCCGGCGTGGCTGCGCGGCACCGCGCTCGGGTTCCCGATCGGCAGCCTGCCGGCCGGCGGCGCCGACGTGCCCACGTTCCTCAGCTACAGCGTCGAACGCCGGCTGTCCAAGCACAAGGACGAGTTCGGCAAGGGGGCGATCGAGGGGCTCGCCGGGCCGGAGGCGGCGAACAACGCCGCCGCGGCGGGCGTGCTGGTGCCGCTGCTCACGATCGGCCTGCCCACCTCGGCCACGGCCGCGGTGATCCTCACCGCCTTCCAGTCGTACGGCCTGCAGCCCGGCCCGCAGCTGTTCAGCGAGTCGGGGCCGCTGGTCTGGACGCTGCTGGCCAGCCTGTACATCGGCAACCTCATGCTGCTGGTGCTGAACCTGCCGCTGGTGAAGATGTGGGCGCGGATGCTGACCATCCCCGCGTACAGCATCTACGCGGGCGTGCTGGTGTTCGCCACGCTCGGCACGTTCGCGGCCGGCGGCACGACCACCGACCTGCTGCTGCTCTACCTGCTCGGGCTGCTGGGCCTGCTCATGCGGCTGGCCGACGTCCCGGTCGCCCCGGCGGTCATCGCGATGATCCTCGGGCCGCTGGCCGAGCAGCAGCTGCGCCGCGCGCTGTCCATCTCGGAGGGCGACCCGTCGATCCTGCTCAGCGGCCCGATCAACATCGTGCTGTGGTCGGTCGTGGTGCTGGCCCTGTTCCTGCCGCCCACGCTGGCCGTGCTGCGCCGGCGCCGCCGCAGCGCCGCGCCCGCCGGGGCGGGCCGCTAGCGCGTCCGGCCGAGCCACCGCGGGGCGACGAGGGTGGCGAGCGGCCGGGCCAGCAGGGCGGCCCAGGCCACCGCCAGCAGCGCGGACCACAGCGGGTTGACCCACCCCGGCACCAGCTCGTGGGTGGTGCCGCCCGCCCACCGGCAGGTGCGGCGCAGCGGGAGGTGGCCGTAGTCGATGCCGGTCCACGAGCTGTCCGGCGGGCCGGGCCGCCCGGAGTAGAAGCCCGCCGCGGCGGCGCACATCTGGTCGGGGTCGAGGACGTAGAACCCGGAGAGGAACCCGATCGCGTACACGACGGCCGCGTAGCCGAGGGCGGTCAGGGCGACCCCGGCGAGCAGCCCCGGGCCCAGCAGCACGCCGGGCAGCGGCCTGCGGCGCCGGACCACCTGCCAGAGCACCCGCCCGGCGATCACCAGCGCCGGCGAGAGCAGGACGACGGCCGCGGCCGCGACGAGGGGGACATCCATGGCCGCCACGGTGGCGCATCCGGATCTCCGCGCTCAACGGTCTTCACCGCATCTGCACGATGCCTGCCCGGTTCCGCCTCCTACCAGGCCGTGGGCAGGCCGTGGCTGCGGGCCTGGTGGGCGTCGAGGGCCGCGGCGAAGGCCGCCCAGTCGCCCCGGGACGCGTGGTCGAGCAGCTCGCGGTGCTCGGCCGTGACGAGTTGCGGGTCGCCGGAGATGCGGCCGGCGCTGCGCAGGATGGACAGGAACTGCCGGTCCTGGAGGCGGTCGTAGATCGCCAGCATGGTGCCGTTGCCGGCCAGCTCGACGAAGGCGCGGTGGAACCGCATCGCCGCGACGGCGAACTCGTGCAGGTCGCCGCCCGCGAGCGCCGCATCCTGCCGGTCCAGGTTCTCGGCGAGCCGCGCGGCCAGCCCGGCGCGCTGGGCGGGGTCGGCGCGGCGGACGCCCGCGGACTCCAGGGCGTTGCGGGTCTCGGCCGACTCGCGCACCTCGTCCGCGGTCAGCTCGCGGACCAGCGCGCCCCGCTGCGCGTAGATGGTCACCCAGCCCTCGTCCTGCAGGCGGGTCAGCGCGGCCCGGACCGGGGTGCGGCTCATCGACAGGGTGGCGGCCAGCTCGTTCTCGCTGATCATGCTGCCGGTGGCGAGCTCGCCGCGCATGATGGCGGCCCGGATGCTGGCGTGGGCGCGCTCGGCGGCGCTCGCCGCGCGCTGGGTGTCGGTCACGCCGCCAATCCTACTGACATCCAACTGGGATACAACTAGGGTACGAGTGAGCGTCGCCGAGCAACCGGGAGTCGTCATGGCCGCCACCACCACACCCGCAGCGGAACAGCCCCTCACCGAGCAGGCCGTGCGCGCCCTGCACCGCCGCACGCTCACCGTGGTCGTCGTGTCCCAGGTCTTCGGCGGCGCGGGCCTGGCCGCCGGCGTCACCGTCGGCGCCCTGCTGGCGCAGGACATGCTCGGCGACGACAGCCTGGCCGGGCTGCCCGCCGCGCTGTTCACGCTCGGGTCGGCGCTGGCCGCGTTCGCCGTCGGCCGCCTCTCCCAGCGCGCCGGCCGCCGCGGCGGGCTCGCCGCCGGGTTCGCCGCCGGGGCCGCCGGCGCCGCCGGCATCGTCGTCGCCGCCGTCGCCGGCAGCCCGCTGCTGCTGTTCGTCTCGCTGGTCGTCTACGGGTCGGGCACCGCCACGAACCTCCAGGCCCGCTACGCCGGCACCGACCTGGCCCCGCCCGGCGGCCGCGCGACGGCCGTGTCGATCGCCATGGTCTCCACGACGGCCGGGGCGGTCGGCGGCCCGCTGTCCGTGGAACTGCTCGGCCGGTTCGCGACGGCCGCCGGCCTGCCCGCCCTCGCCGGCCCGTTCGCCCTGGCGGCCGTCGCGTACGGGCTCGCCGGCGCCGTCCTGTTCGCCTTCCTGCGCCCGGACCCGTACCTCGTCTCGCTGCGCCTGGCCCGGCAGGCCGCGCCGCCCGCGGACGCCCGCCCGGCCCCGGCCGTCCCCGCCGCGCGCCGCCGGACGCTGAACCCCGGCGTCGCCGTCGGCGCGACCGTCATGGTCCTCACCCAGGTCGCCATGGTGGCGATCATGACGATGACGCCGGTCCACATGCGCCACCACCAGCACAGCCTCGGCCAGGTCGGGCTGGTCATCAGCCTGCACATCGCCGCCATGTTCCTGCCCTCGCTGCTGACCGGGCGCCTGGTCGACCGCCTCGGCACCGCCCCGATGGCCGTCGCCGCCGCCGTCACCCTGCTGGCGGCCGGCGTGGTCGCCGCCGTGAGCCCCGGCGACTCGACGATCGGCCTGTCCCTCGCCCTGATCCTGCTCGGCCTCGGCTGGAACGTCGGCCTCATCAGCGGCACCGCCTACATCGTCGAGTCGACCGCCCCCGAGACCCGCGCCCGGACCCAGGGCAGCGTCGACGTGCTCATCGCGATCGCCGGCGCGGGCGGCGGCGCCGCGTCCGGCCTCATCGCAGACGCCGCCGGCTTCGCGACGCTGGCGCTGGGCGGCGGCATGCTGGCCCTGCTGCTGATCCCCGCCCTGGCCTGGCAGCGCACGACCCGGCCCGCGTGAATTCGGTGGCCCGCGGCCCGGGCGTGCGGTACCCACGTCGCATGACGACTTCGAACCGGGCGCGGCTGACCGTGGTGCAGCCGGGCGGCGGGCTCGCGGGTGAGCTCGGCGACATCGGCGTGCACTTCAACTGTGGGGCGAGGACACCGGCGGGGCGCTGGCCGTCGTCGAGCAGCCGTTCCCGGTCGGCGCGCTGGTCGCGCCCCACCGGCACACCCGGGAGGACGAGTACTCGATCGTCACCGAGGGTGAGGTCGGGTTCCGCTCGGACGACCGGGAGGTGGTGCTCGGCCCGGGCGGCTACATCGCCAAGCCGCGCGGCGAGCTGCACGCGATGTGGAACGCGGGCCCGACCCCCGCCCGGATCATCGAGATCATCAGCCCGGCCGGCTTCGAGCACTTCTTCCGCGAGGTGGCGGAGCTGATCGCGGCCGGCCCGGCGGCCGCCGGGGACGGCGGCGACCTGGTGGAGCGCTACGGGCTGGAGTTCGAGGAGCCGGACTGGCTGCCGGCGATCGTCGAACGGTACGGGCTGACCACCTAGGCCGGCCGCGGCTCCTTGCTCTCGATGCGCCCGAGCGGCTCCGGGCCGGCGCCCACGGTCGCGACCGCCGCCCGCCAGGACGCGTCGTCGCCGAGCAGCCGCGCCCGCAGGAAGGCGGCGGTGACGCGGCGGACCATGTCGGCCCGGCGCGGGTGCTCGTCGGTGGTCTCGCGCAGGTCGTAGCCGGCGATCCCGCCGAGGCCGTGCTCCGCCCCGAGGACGGTGAGCAGCGTCCCGGCCGGCGACAGCGTGTACGGGTCGACGGACCAGCCGGGCCCGGCCGTGGTCAGGTACGGGACGTCGTCGTTCTCGCCGGCCACCACGAGCGCCGGCGTCGTCATCGTCGAGAAGTCGGGCTCGCCGAGGAACGGGTGGTGCTCGGCCGCGTACGCGCTGAGGGCGTCGCCGCCGCGGCCCGGCGCGGCCATGACCACGCCGGCCGTGATGCGCGGGTCGCGCAGGTCGACGACCGAGCCGTCGGCGGGGTCGGTGAGCCGGGCGCCGAGCAGCAGGCAGGCGGTGTGGCCGCCCATCGAGTGCCCGACGACGGCGATCCTGTCCCGGTCGGCGCGCCCCGCCAGCAGCGGCACCGCGGCCTCGATCGCGTCGAGGTCGTCGATGATCTGCCGCATGTCGAGGGCGCGCCGGCGCCAGTACAGCGGCGCGTCCGGGTCGTCGGCGTCGCGCAGGCCCAGCATCGCGGAGTCCAGGAAGGTCGGCTGGACGACCACGAAGCCGTGCGCCGCGTAGTGGTCGGCGAGGGGCGCGTAGCCGTAGTACGACGACACGTAGTTCGACGGGCCGTGGCCGTGGGCGAGCAGGATGATCGGCAGCCGGTCGCCGGTGGCGGGCGCCGTCACGCGCACCGCCAGGTCGACCGCGCGGCCGGGGGACGGCAGCACCACGGGGACGAACGACAGCGTCGGCGGGGTGACCCCGGCCTCGTGCGGGGCGGGAATGGTCGCAGCGCTCACGACGGATCCTCTCGGGTGGTCTAGAGTCAAACGGAATGACGTTCCGAATATATGGAACGTTGTTCCGTTTAGCAACCCCGGGAGGACGCAGTGCCGACGCAGGGACCCGCCCGGCGCGCCGACGCGCAACGCAACCAGGACGCGGTGCTGGCGGCCGCCGCGGAGGTGTTCGCCACCACCGGCGTGAACGCACCGGTCCGCCAGATCGCCGACCGGGCCGGCCTGGGGGTCGGCACCCTCTACCGGCACTTCCCCACCCGGACCGACCTCGTGCTGGCCGTCTACCGGCACCAGGTCGAGGCGTGCGCCGACGCGGGCCCGGCCCTGCTGCGCGACCTCGGCTCCCCGGCCGCGGCGCTGCGCGAGTGGGTCGACCAGTTCGTCCGGTTCCTGGCGACCAAGCACGGCCTCGCCGACATGCTGCAGTCCGACGCGGCCGGCTACCACGCCCTGCACGCCTACTTCCTGGACCGGCTCGTCCCGGTGTGCGCGGACCTGCTCGCGGCCGCGGCGGCCGCCGGCGAGATCCGGCCGGCCGTCGAGGCGTACGAACTCATGCGGGGCATCGGCAATCTGTGTATCGGCGGCCGCGACGAGAACTACGACCCCGGCCGGCTGATCACCCTGCTCCTGGACGGACTCCGGCCACTCGCCCACTGACCGGCGCCCGCTACCGCGCGGCGGGCACCGCGACCGGGAACGTCACCCCGGTGAGGTCCTCGGAGACCGCCCACAGCCGCTGCTGGACGGCCACGTCGTACGACTCCGGACTGGAGGTCACCAGCCGGGGGTGGCCCATGATCTCGTTGCGCCCGCCGGGGCCGTAGTACTGCCCGCCGAGCACGCCGGGGTCGGTGGCGGCGCGCAGGGTCGGCAGCGCGCCCATCGCCGGCGTCTGGGTGATCACCGGGGCGAGCCAGGTGAGCGGGAGCCGGAGGGCGGCGGGGGTGTTGCGGGCCAGCTCGGTGCCGGACAGGCCGGGGTGCGCGGCCACCGCGACGGTGGTGCCGTGCGGGGCGAGCCGGCGCTGGAGCTCGTACGTGAACATCAGGTTGGCCAGCTTGGACTGGCCGTAGGCGGCGACCCGGCTGTACGACCGCTCCCCCTGCAGGTCGTCGAAGTGGATGGCGGCCCGGATGCGGTGGCCGGTGCTGCTGACCGTCACCACCCGCGAGCCGGGCACCGGCAGCATCAGGTCGAGCAGCAGCCCGGTGAGCGCGAAGTGGCCGAGGTGGTTGGTGCCGAACTGCATCTCGAAGCCGTCCCGGGTGGACAGTTTCGGGGTGTACATCACGCCGGCGTTGTTGACGAGCAGGTCGAGCCGGCCGAACCGCGACCGCAGCGCCGCCGCCGCGGCCCGGACCGAGTCCAGCGAGGACAGGTCCAGCGCTTGCACGGTGACGTCGCCGCCCATCCGGGCGGCGGCCCGCTCGCCCTTGGCGACGTCGCGCACGGCGAGCACCACGGTGGCGCCGCGCTCGGCGAGCGCCCTGGCCGTCTCGTACCCCAGCCCGGTGTTGGCGCCCGTCACCACGGCCACCCGGCCGCGCTGGCCGGGGATGTCCGCCGCCGTCCACTTCTCGCCCATGTCGGGCTCCCGTCTATCGTACCGAAGGCATCGTGTACCGACGACGTTAAGGTACTGCCGGTACGATGTCAACGTACCGTAGGTACGTAAGTTAGGGTGGTGACCGTGACCTTCCAGCGGGCCCGGACCGAGGAACAGCGCGAGATCCGCCGCCGGGCGATCCTCGACATGGCATCGGCGATGCTCGACGAGATGCCCGTCGCCGCGATCACCCTGAACGAGCTCAGCCGCCGCGTCGGCCTGGCGAAGCCCAACGTGCTGCGCTACTTCGAGTCCCGCGAGGCGGTGCTGCTCGACCTGCTCAACCGCTACCTGCACGACTGGCTGGCCGACCTGGCCGCCGACCTGGCCGCCGGCGTCGACGGGGCCCAGCCCATGGAGCGGCGGGCGACCGCGGTGGCCGACATCCTCAGCCGCTCACTGTCCGGCCGGCCGGTGCTGTGCGACCTGTTCGGCGCCCAGGGCGGCGTCCTGGAACACAACGTCTCCGTCGAGGTCGTCGCCCGCTACAAGCGCGCCTCCCTCGGCCACCTGACCACCATGACCACGCTGCTGCGGAAACACCTGCCGGAACTGGGCGACAACGCCACCCTGTTCAGCCTGCAGACGATGGTGATGGCGGGGGCGCTGTCGGCGTACAGCACACCGCCGCCCAGCCTGCGCGCGGCGTACGAGGCCGAGCCCGACCTGGCCCAGTTCCATCTGGAACTGCGGGACTACCTGCGCATGGCCGTGACCGCGACCCTGCTGGGCGTGCTCCCTCGCAGGTGACCCGCCCCTACCCGGACGGCTGGTCCGACGGCTCGCGCGGCGGCGCCGAGGGTGTCGCGCAGTGCCGCAGCGCCAGCCGCTGGTACGCGTCGTAGTCCGCGTCGCTGCGGTACTGGCAGCCGCCCGAGTGCGCCGCGAGGGACCCGGCGAGCGTGCCGAGCCAGGAGTCCGGCGCGGCCACGCCCGCGATCGACGCCGCGAACGGCTCGTCGACGATCCCATGCCGCCATCCTGCCCGCCACGCGTTCCCCGCAGGCGACGAATCAGCCGCGGCCGCCCGCGGTCGCGGTGGCCGTGTTGTCCGCCGGGCGCGGGTCGGGGTGGGCACTGGTGACGGTGAGCGTGCCGCGGACCGTACCCCCGTCGGCCGGCCGGACCCGCACCTCGACCGGCACGCTGCCGCCGGGTGGCACGCGGCCCAGGTCGCACCGGACACCGCCGCGCACGACGGAGCACCGCACGCCGGCCGGGGCCTGCACGCCGGTCACCTCGACCGCCGTCCCGGCGAAGGTGAGCGTCGCGCGGGCCTCCGCGGACAGGCGGGCGTCCGCGTTGCGCAGCCGCGCGGTCCAGGTGTACGCCGGGCCGACCGCCGACATCACGGCGAGCGCCGCCTGGAAGTCCACGTACGGCAGCTGCGGCACGTCGCCGACGGCGAAGCCCTGCGGCGCGGTGGAGAGGCCGGACAGCAGGGCGGTGGCGACGCCGGTGGCGGTGTCGAGGCGGTACACGGTGCTGCCGGCGCTGCCGGTGGCGCCCACGTACACCCGGCTCGCCCCGGCGCCGACCTGGAGGGAGTCCGGTGAGCCGGGCACGGCGCCGACGTGCTGGATGGCGGCGGTGTTGCGGTCCAGTGTGACGACCTGACCGTCGTCGTAGAGGTGGAAGAGCCGGTCGTCGCCGGGCAGCGCGGCCAGCCCGGTGCCGTACTCGGCGATGCCGCCCAGCACGAACCGGTCGTACTCGGCGAACGTGCGCGCGTCGACGGCGTACAGCGTGAGCTCGGTGTACTCGTAAACCCACATCCGGTTCGTGGCCGGGTCCACGACCAGGCCGGAGAGGGAGCCGTCGCCGTGCACCTGGTCGTGGACCACCTCGCCGGTGAGGAAGTTCAGCGAGGTCGCCTCGCCGGTGTGGCAGACCGCCGACGCCAGGCTGGGCGTCACGCCGATCCGGCAGGACCGGCCCTCGAGATCGATGCCGGTCTCCTGGACCGCCCCGGCCGGCAGGTTCACGAACGCCAGCCACTCGATGAACGACGCGGACGAGGCCGCCCGGTGACCGAACCAGAGCCGCTGACCGTCCGGCGACAGGGTGATGAACCCCGGGCTGCCCGGCAGCGGCACGCTGCCCACCACCTTGCCGACCACGGTGTCGATGACCGTGATCGACGGGGCGCTGCCACGGTGCGCGACGTAGGCCCGCAGCCCGTCCGGCGACAGCACGATCGCCCCGGCGCCGGGCGCCACGGGGATGATCTTCTCCGCGGAGTTCGGCTTCGCCGGGTCGAGGACGACCACGATGTTGCCGCCGATGCCGAGGGCGTACACCGTCTCCTGGGAGTAGGCCGCGGCCGGCCGGGCCCCGACGAAGACGGCGCCGGGAAGCACCACGACGAGGACGAGAAACGCACGCACCCACCGCACCATGTCACGCAGCGTATAGGTCAAGTGTTGCGAGAGTGAGTGGCGCTCCGTGGTCCCGTCAGGGCGCCGCGGTGACCGCTCAGCCGTCCGGCGGGCCCCTGGTCCGCCGCCGTGCACGAGTACCACCAGCGCGCCGCCGGACGACGCCCCGGCCCCACCGGCGACGAGCTGTTCGTCACCGTCCCCGCCACGTCCGGGCAGACCGTCCGTGGCGCGCTGCGGATCACCTACCCGGCGGAGGCGGTCAGCTCCCGGACCGGGCAGGTGTGGTGGCTGCTCGCCGGCGTCGGCCTGCTGGTCCTGCTCGCGGCCGCCGCGCTCGCCGTCGCGCTCGCCCGCTGGATGACGCGCCCGGTCCGGGAGCTGGAACAGGCCACCGCCCAGCTCGCCTCCGGCACGCTCGGCACCCTGCCGCCGGCCGACCTCGGCCCCCCGGAGCTGCGGCGGCTCGCGGCCACCTTCACCGCCACAGCGCAGCGGCTCCAGCACCTCATCGAGGCCCAGCGCGCCTTCGCCGCCGACGCGTCCCACCAGCTCAAGACGCCGCTCACCGCGCTGCGGCTGCGCCTGGAGAACCTGGAGCCGGACCTCGACCCGCGCGTCCACGCCAGCCTGGACGAGGCGGTGGCCGAGACCGACCGGCTCACCCGCATGGCCCGCCCGTCGGGCAGGTCCAGGCCGTACCGGGAGCGCTCGACCAGGTCCTCGACAACCTGCTCGCCAACGCCCTGCGGGTCGCCCCGGCCGGCAGCACCCTGACCATCGACCGCCGGACCACCCCCGACGGCGACGCCGTCGAGCTGCACGTCATCGACGAGGGCCCCGGCATGACCCCGGCGGACCGCCGCCGGGCCTTCGACCGCTTCTGGCGCGCCCCCGACGCCACCGACGACGGCTCCGGCCTCGGCCTCGCCATCGTCGCCCAGCTCGTCCGCGCGAGCGGCGGCACCGTCGCCCTCGACGCCGCTCCGGGAACGGGCATCGACGCCGCCGTCCGGCTGCGAAGCGCCACCCGGGACCGCCGGGCCGGCTGGGACCGCTCGCCGGCACGGCACCGTCACCCACAGACGGCGGCACGCGTCTAGGTCGCGGCAGCCGAGCGCGTCAGGACTACGGGCTGCTCCGCAGGGCGTTGATGGTGGCTCGGCGCAGCTCGGGCCCTCCGTAGATGTCGGCGCCGAGGGGATGCAGTGCGGCCAGGACGGCCCTGCCGGGGTCGGGATCGAGGACTCCGCCGAGTGCGTGGACGAACCACCCGTATGCGTTGGCCAGGTTCCGTTCCTCGTCCGTCAGTGCATCTTGGTTCGGGGTGTCGTTGAGCGACATGCCGGCGCGCTGCGCTGCCGTCAGCCAGGCGCGGATGTGGGTCCCGAGTGGTGAGTCGGCGGTGATGGTCACGCCAATGCCCCGACCGGCAGCGTCCAGGACGTCGGGCAGTCCAGGTGTGCCGTCGATGCCGAGGGCCGCCGCCATGCGGCGGATCTCCGCGACGGCAACGGTCCGCTGCGTCCCGGCATCGGCGGATCTGGCCGCCTCCGCCAACTCAACGCTTTCCGGTACGTACTCGTCACCGAGGAGCGGTTCCCCGTGGGGCCGGGCGAACCAGGGCTCGAACTGGGCGGACAGCCGTGGCTGCTCCAGGAGCCCCGCCTGCAGCCGTACGCCGGTGAGCCGCTGGGCGAGCAGGATGGCTCTCGCCGCGGAGGTCGTGTGGTCGTCCTGACCCTCGTCCCCGGACTGCTCCGGATCCCGGAAGCCGAACTCTCGCAGCAGCGGGAGCACGGCGTCGACCTCGGCGCCGTCCATGAGGTCGACGTCGGGGTAGCCCGGATCGAACGACAGCCGCGTGACGCCGTCGACGGCGTGGGTCACGCGGGGAGAGGCGTAGTCGTGCCGCAGCACGGCCAGCACTTCCGTGCCGGTGGAGATGTGCCGCACCAGCTGGTCGTCGGCGGCCTCGAAGCCGTTCGGCTGGACGAGCACCGTCCAGTCGCCGATGCGCACTGCCGCCGCCATCGTGGGGTAGCCGGCGTCGAAGTCGTCGATCAGCTCACGCAGGTCATCGCCTGTGCGCGGGGCGACGGTGTCGGGATAGGCGCCGATCAGGCCGAGAGCCTCGACCTCGTCGACACCCCTGACGAAGATCAGCGTGCAGATCTCGTCGAGTTCGTTGACGAGAGAGGTCGCGCCGGCGAGATCCACGTGCCGACCGTATCGACGCGGCGTCGGTGTTGTCCCTCGATTCCCGGACGGTGTTGCCGAGCCTTCGCCGGACGGGGCGCGACACCACCCGGGTACCGAACGCCGTCCTGTCAACTCTGGTACCGGCGCGACGGCACCCGCGTGACCCTGACCCCTGCCGACCTGGGCGTGGGCCGGTTGTATCGGCAATGTCATGATCGGCGGCCGCCGGGTTCCGGCTGCCTATAGTCGCTGCTGTGCGTGCTCATGTGCTGGTCGCTGAGGATGACGCCCGGCAGGCCGAGGTGGTCCGGCGGTACCTGGAGGTGAGCGGGTATCGCGCCTCGGTCGTGCACGGCGGCCGGGATGCGATCGAGCAGGTTCGGCTGACCCGGCCGGACCTGCTCATCCTGGACGTGATGATGCCGCAGCTGAACGGCGTCGAGGTCTGCCGGGTGCTGCGCCGGGAGAGCAACGTGCCGGTGCTGATGCTGACCGCCCGGCGCGACGAGGACGACCTGCTGCGCGGGCTGGACGTGGGGGCGGACGACTACCTGATCAAGCCCTACAACCCGCGGGTGCTGATGGCGCGGGTCCGCACGATGCTGCGCCGCACCCGGTGGGCGCCGGCCGAGCCGGATGCGGCGCTGCGGGTCGGCGAGATCGTGGTGGACGTGCGGGGCCGGCACGTGAGCAGCGGTGGGCGCCGGGTGGACTGTACGCCCGGTGAGTTCGAGGTCCTGGCCGCGATGGCCGCCGCGCCGGACCGGGTGTTCACCCGCGCGCAGTTGCTGGAGCGGACCCGTGGCTTCGAGGCCGCGGCCACCGACCGTACCGTCGACATGCACGTCATGCGGCTGCGCCGGAAGATCGAGCCGGATCCCCGGCGCCCCGCCTACCTGCTGACCGTCTACGGCGTCGGCTACCGGCTCACGGACGGGTCGCGGTGACGCGCGTCCCGCTGCACCGCAGCCTGGTCGCGCGGCTGCTGGCCCTCTCGCTGGTGGTCATGCTGTGCGCCGTGACGGCCACCGCGTGGCTCGCGGCGCAGAGCACCACGCGCGCGATCGTGCAGGCGCAGAACCACGGGAGCTCCTCCGGCGAGGAGATGATCTACGACGAGGTGATCGCCTACGCCGCGACGCACACCGACTGGTCCGGGGTGCGGCCGCTGCTCGCCGACCTCGCCGCGCGGACCAGCCGGCCGGTCTCGCTGTCCGATCCGGGGGGCGGCTTCCTGGCCGGCTCGGAGACGTCGACGGCGCGGCCGGCCCGGCGGTCGGCGCTGGTCGACCCGCTCCACCTCGAGGGCTACCTCTCCCCCGAACCGGCCGGGCGCGGCATCGACTGGCGCGCGGTCGGTCCGTACCGGCTCACCGAGGCCGAACTGGCGACCGTCTCCGAGCGCGTCCTGGCGGCGGAGTCGTGCCTGCTCGACAAGGGCCTCGACGCGTGGGTCTCCCGTGAGACCGGCGGCCGGCCGACGCTGAACTCGGACGGCGCGTCGGACGCTCAGCTGGCCGGCTGCGCGCGCGAGTCCGGCGCCGACGTCCCCACCGCCACCGAGCAGCGGGCGCTGGCCGAGCTGACCGCCCTCACCAACGCCTGCCTGGGGGACGGCGCGGTCACCGTGCGGCTCGGCTTCACGTGGACCGGACGGGCCCCGGCGGGGTCGGACACGCGGGCCTGCATCGACGATGCCCTCCGGATGCAGCTCCGGCCGTACGTGGCCCCGCGCGCGATCCTCTACATCCACGACGCGGCAGCGGTGACCGGCCCGGTCTTCGACCTCTCCCGGGCCAGCACGATGCGGATCGCCGGCGTCTCGGCGCTGGTGCTGGCGGTCGCCGTCGCGATCACACTGGTGGTCGGCGTGCGGATGTCCCGGCCGCTGCGCGCGCTCACCCGCGCCGCGGAGCAGGGTGCGGCCCGCCTGCCGATCCGGGGCCGGGACGAGATCGGCCGGCTCACCGCCGCGTTCAACGACCTGACCGAACGCCGGGAGGCCGGGGAACGGCAACGGCAGGCGATGGTCAACGACATCGCGCACGAGCTCGGCACGCCGCTGACCAACATCCGCGCCTGGCTGCAGGCCGCCCGCGACGGTGTGGCGGACCCCGGCCCCGAGCTGCTGGATCTGCTCACCGACGAGGCCGACGTGCTCCAGCACATCATCGACGACCTGCGCGACCTCGCCGCGGCCGACGCCGGGCGGCTGCGCCTGCACCCGGAGCTGGTCTACGTCAACGAGCTGCTGGACCAGGTGGCCGCCGTGCACCGCAGCCGCACCGCCGACGTCACGATCGTGACCGAACCGGCCGGCGATCCCGAGGTGATGCTCGACCCGCTCCGGATGCGCCAGGCCGTCGGCAACCTGCTCTCCAACGCGGTCCGGCACTCCCCGCCGGGCGCCACCGTGACCGTCCGGTCCCGGCTCGACGGCGACGACCTAGTCATCGAGGTCGTCGACGCCGGCGACGGGATCAGCGAGGACGACCTGCCGCACGTCTTCACCCGCTTCTGGCGCGTGGACCGGTCACGCAGCCGGCACACCGGCGGCAGCGGCCTCGGCCTGGCCATCGTCCGCGACCTCGCCGGCGCGCACGGCGGCACCGTCACCGCGACCAGCCGCGCCGGCCACGGCAGCACCTTCGCCATCCGCCTGCCCGCCCGGGCCTGACCCACCGTTCTCCCCCTTCCGTACCGCCGGTGGCTGCGCCACCCGCGGCGATGGACCCTGCGCGAAACCGGACAGGAGGCGGCCGACCATGGCTGCGACGAAGGACCGCCTACTGGCCCTGGACGGGCTGCGGCTGCTGTGCGCGCTGGCGGTGGCCGCCCACCACCTCGGCATGGCCTGGTCGGTGGACGGCGTACGCCCGACCAGCACGCACCTGCCACAGGCGGTGAACTCGGTGCTGATCTACGGCTTCCTCGGCGTGGAGGTGTTCTTCATGATCAGCGGCTTCGTCATCTGCATGAGCGGCTGGGACCGGAGCCCGCGCGCCTTCCTCGCCTCCCGGGCCGGCCGGCTCTACCCGGCGTTCTGGGCGTGCGTGCTGCTCACCACGGCAGTGATGACCTGGCTCCCGCTCACCGAGGGCATCCCGCTCCCGCACGGCCTGACCGGCGCCGACGTGGCCGTCAACCTCACCATGCTCGCCGCGCCGCTGAACGTGCCCTACGTCGACACCGTCTACTGGACACTCTGGTACGAGGTGCGCTTCTACCTGCTCTTCACGGTCGTGATCGCGCTGGGCCTCACCCGTGGCCGCATCATCGCGCTGGGCGTCGGCTGGCTGGCCGCCTCCGTCGCCGTACCGTCGGGGGTGCCGCTCGCGGAGCTGGTCATGCCGCACTTCGCGCCGTATTTCGTGGCCGGCATGACGTTCTACCTGATCCGCCGCCACGGGCTGACCCTGCCGCTGGGGTTGCTGCTCGCCGCGTCGTGGCTGATCAGCCTGGTCCGCGTGCGGGAGCGGGTGCTGTCCGCGAACCCTGGCTTCCCGGTGCCGGTCGGGCCGGGCCTGCTGATCATCACGCTCGGGTTCGCGGTGCTGCTGGCGATCGCGCTCGGGCACACTGACCGCATTGGCTGGCGCTGGCTGGCCGCGGCCGGGGCCGTGTCGTACCCGCTCTATCTGCTGCACCCGCGGATCGGCTACACGATGATCCGGTACGCCTACGACCGCACCGGCCTCCCGGTGCCACTGCTCGTCGCCGCCGCCATCCTGGTGCTGCTCGTCGTCGCCTGGCTGGTCCACCGCCTGGTCGAACGCCCACTCGGCCCGGCGCTGCGCCACCTGATCGCCACCGGACCGGGGCGATTCCCGGCCGGCTCGCCGGGCCGGCGGATCGGCGGCAGGACTGCGGGGGTGCCGGACGGGCCCACACGTCACGGCCTGTCTAGCGGGTAAGGCCCGTGCGCGCGGCGATCCCGGAGAGCCCGTCAGGTGCGCGGCCCCAGAAACGAGAATCGGGCTCCGTCCCGGAGGGACGAAACCCGCTCTGACCTGCTGGTTCATCTGGTGGGCGATACTGGGTTTGAACCAGTGACCTCTTCCGTGTCAAGGAAGCGCGCTCCCACTGCGCCAATCGCCCTGGGCAATTCGCCGAGGTGGAGACGGGATTTGAACCCGTGTACACGGCTTTGCAGGCCGTTGCCTCGCCTCTCGGCCACTCCACCGTGGTGGCCCCGGACCTTACAGTCGCGGCCTCTCCGAGCGGACGACGGGATTCGAACCCGCGACCCTCACCTTGGCAAGGTGATGCGCTACCAGCTGCGCTACGTCCGCTTGTCTGCCTTGGTCCGTTTCCGTTCCCCGGCGACGACAGAACTTTAGCGGAACCCTCACGCCCACGCCAAACCGGGGTCCCCCGGCGTGCCGCGGGCGGGCAGGATCGGGGGCATGGAGATCCGTCGGGTGCCCGCCGCGGAGCGGGCCGCCACCATCGGGCCGCTGGCCACGTACGCGTTCCTGCCGTCACCGGAGCCGGCGAAGGAGCCGGCGAAGGAGCCGGACCCACGGGACGTGGAGTATCACCGCGAGACGGTCACGTTCGTGGCGCAGGAGGGTGGGGAGACGCTCGCCGGGGTGTCCGGGTTGCCGATGCGGCAGAACGTGCGGGGGGTCGTGCTCGGGATGGCCGGGGTGGCGTCGGTGACGAGCAGTCCGCTGGCGCGGCGGCGGGGGGTGGTGCGGGCGTTGCTGGGGCGGTTGTTCGAGGAGATGCGGGGGGCGCATCCGGTCAGCGTGTTGTATCCGTTCCGGCCCAGTTTCTACGAGCAGTTCGGGTTCGCCGGGTTGCCGGCGGCGCGCACGGTGGCGTTCGCGCCGGGTGGGCTGGGGCATCTGGTGCGGCGGGAGCTGCCCGGCAGTGTGCACTGGCGGCCGGTGGCCGAGGGGTACGACGAGCAGCGGGCGTTCGCGCTGGAGCTGCTCGGGCGGCGGCACGGGTTCGTGGCGTTCGCGGAGTCGCGGGCGGTGATGTTGCGGGACGCGCCGCGGTGGCTGGTGACCGCGCGCGACGGGAGCGGGCGCACGGTCGGGGCGGCGGCGTACCGGATCGAGCGGCAGGGCGGGGACCTGGTGGCGGACACGTTCTGGACGGAGGGGGTACTGGGGCGGTCGCTGCTGTTGCAGTTCTTCGCACGGCACGTCGACCAGGTGGGGCGGGTGGTGCTGCCGCTGGCGTCGGCCGGGGAGGCGCCGGAGTTGTGGGGCACCGACCTGACGGTGGAGGTGACGCAGCGGGTGGCGCATCCGACGGCGGTGGCGCCGATGGCGCGGGTGCTGGACCCGCTGGGGCTGGACGGGATGCGGGCCGGCGAGGGGCGGGCGGTGGTGGAGCTGCCGGAGGGGCGGTTCGAGCTGGCCGGGGACGGGGTGCTGCGGGTGCGGCGCACGGACCGCTCCCCCGACGCGACGCTGACCACGCAAGGGTTCAGCGCGCTGGTGTACGGGGTGCTCGACGTGGCGGAGGTCGAGGTGCGCGGCTTCGGTGCCGGGTCCGCGGAGCTGGACCGGATCTTTCCCCGCGAGCTGCCGTTCATCTCCGAGGCGTTCTAGGCCGCCAAGCGGGCGTGGGAGTTCAGCCAGGCGAACGCCTCGGCGGCGCTGACCGGGCGGGAGAACAGGTAGCCCTGGCCGAGCGGGCAGCCCATGCGCATGAGGGTGTCGCGGTGCTCGGGGCTCTCGATGCCCTCGGCGACGACCTTGAGGTTGAGGGTGCGGGCCAGGCCGACGATGGACTGCACCAGGGCGTGCTGCTGCGGGCTGTCGACCATGTCGTCGATGAACGTCTTGTCGATCTTGAGCACGTCGATGGGGCGCTGGCGCAGGTAGCCCAGCGACGAGTAGCCGGTGCCGAAGTCGTCGATGGCGATGCGGACGCCGAGGTCGCGCAGCTTCTGCAGGTCCTGCCAGGTCTGCTCGTCGTCGCGCATGAGCAGCGTCTCGGTGATCTCCAGCATGAGCATGCGGGGGTCGACGCCGTAGGTGTCGAGCAGGCCGCGCACCTCGTCGATGAAGCCGGGGGTGCGGAACTGGCGCACGGAGACGTTGACGCTGATGTAGTGCAGCCGGCCGGGCGGCAGGATGCGCTGCCACTGGCTGACGGTGTGCAGCGCCTGTTCGAGCACCCAGCGGCCGATCTGCACGATGAGGCCGCTCTCCTCGGCGACCTCGATGAACTGGTCGGGCGGGATGGTGCCGCGCTGCGGGTGGTGCCAGCGGACGAGCGCCTCGAAGGCGACGGCCTCGTCGGTGTGCAGGTCGACGATGGGCTGGTAGTGCAGCAGGAAGTGGCCCTCGTTGACGGCGTGGTCGAGGGCGGTGCGCAGCTCCAGCCGCTGCACCATGGCGCTGTGCAGGTCGGACTCGTACCGGCGCCACTGGCTCTTGCCGGCGCCCTTGGCGACGTACAGGGCGAGGTCGGCCTGGCGCAGCAGCTCGTCGGCGTTGTCGGCCTCGGGGGTCTGGGTGACGCCGATGCTGGCGACGGCGGACAGCATCTCGCCGTTGAGGTTGAACGGCTGGGACAGGGCGCCGAGGATGCGCTCGGCGGTCTCCTCGACGACGCCGGGCTCCCACACGTTCTCGATGAGCGCGGCGAACTCGTCGCCGCCGAGGCGGGCGGCGGTGTCGTCGGCGCGCAGGGCGCCGCTGATGCGCTCGGCGACGGCGACGAGCAGCTGGTCGCCGACGGCGTGGCCGAGGGTGTCGTTGACGATCTTGAAGTCGTCCAGGTCGATGAACAGCACGCCGACGGTGGAGCCGTCGCGGCGGGCGCGCGCGAGCGCGTGCTCCAGCCGGTCGGCGTAGAGCACGCGGTTGGCCAGCCCGGTCAGCGAGTCGTGGAACGCCTGGTGCGTGAGCTCGCGTTCCAGCTGGCGGCGTTCGGTGACGTCGCGCAGGGTCAGCACGACGCCGTTCACGGTGGGTTCCATCCGCAGGTCGCGGATCTGCATCTCGACCATGACGGCCTGCCGGCGGCGGCCCAGCGCGCGGAAGTCCAGGCTCTGCTGCGGGCCCGCCCCGTCGCGCACCTTCGTGAGCACCTCGGCGAGCCGGCCGCGGTCGACGGGGTGGATGACGTCGGCCACGGGCGTGCCGGTCAGCTCCTCCCGGCCGAGCACCGGGTCGGCGGACGGGCTGGCGTACCGGATGCAGTCCTGGTCGTCGAGGATGATGATGACGTCGCTGGTGCTCTGCACGAGGGTCCGGAAGTACGCCTCGGAGTTGCGCCGGTTGACCTCGCCGGACAGCTCGATGCGCTCCAGCGCCAGCGCCACCTGCGAGGCCAGCACCTCGGTGGCGTGCAGCAGGCCGCGCAGCGCCCAGGCGGGCGCGCCGATGTGCAGCACCCCGACGAGCGGGTCGCCGTTGGGCCGGTCCTGCAGCACCAGCGGGCAGCGCAGCACGGTGCTGAACTGGGTGAGCCGGATCGCGACCGCCCAGTCCAGCTCGCGGGTGGGCACGAGGCGGGCGATGGACCCGGCGGCGCGGTCCTCCTCGGCCCGGCTGGCCAGCACGCGGGCCTGCTCGCCGTCGTCCTCGCGCTCGGCGACGCTCATGGCGAGCACCACCCGGTGCTGCACGTCGCCGGGCAGCAGCTGGGCGACGGCGGCGCGCACGGCGGCGCCGATGTCGTCGGGGTCGGCGGCGGACACCAGCGCGGCGGACGCCTCGCGCAGGCCGCGCTCGCGGGCGATGGCCTGCCGGTGGGTGCCGACGATGCCGGACAGCCGGGTCAGGACCAGGATGAACGTGACGCTGCTGAGCACCGCGATGACGGTCAGGTCGACGCCGTCGCCGATGTCGCGGGCCTGCAGGAACAGCACGACGGGCGCGATCAGGGCGGCGCCGCCGAGCAGGACGATGCGGTAGGAGTTCAGCTCCTCGGCCGGGGCCTCGACGGTGACGGTCAGCTCGCGCATCGACGGCAGCAGGGCCGCGCAGCCGCAGATGCCGTAGAAGGCGATCTGGAGCAGCGGGGTGGCGGCCGGGGCGGCGACGTCGCCGTCGACGCGGGCGAGGCCGTACAGGACGTCGCCGGCGAGCAGCGCGGTCACGCCCGCGCCGAGCGCCACGAGCGCCGGGGTGCGCCGGGGCGCCGAGGTCAGCAGCCGCACCAGCATGGCGAGGCAGAGCACGTCGCCCACCGGGTACGCCACGGCGAACAGCAGGGCGGAGCCCGTCAGCGTGCCGTCGCGCACGTGCGGGGCGATGAGGAACATCCACGCCAGCAGGGCGGCGCCGGCGGTGAGCGTGAGCGCGTCGAGCAGCCCGCCGCGGTCGCGGCCGCCGGAGCGCAGCCGCACGAAGATCAGCAGCGCGACGGCGAGCAGCGGGTACACGACCACCAGCGGCAGCTCGCCCGGCCGCACCGCCGCCGGGAACCACCCCGGCAGCTGCGGGGTGAGCTGGTAGGTGAGGCTGCCGGCCAGCGACGCCACCAGGGCGGCCGTGAGCAGCCGCCACGGCAGCGGGTGGACCGGCTCGTGACGGCGCACCCCGGAGACCACGGCGGCGACGGCGCTGAGCCCGGCGAGGGCGTACGCGACGCCGCGGGGCAGCCCGTCGAGCATGACGACGGCGGTACCGAGCAGGACGATCCAGACACCGAACAGGGCGACGGAGAACCGTGCCGGCATCCCGTCCGCCCCCTTCCGTCCGCGCGCAAGCGATGGCCGGGCGGCACGCACAGCGCGGCACCCGATGCCTCCGACTATTCGGTATCGGGTCCGGTCTCATGAGCGAAACGGGCAACCGGGCACCGGAGGGCCCTGCTCGTGAGTCGACCGGCACAATCGGGGCGTGACCCGGTTCCTGCGGCAGTACACCCGACTCGCCCCCGTGCCGCTGGCGCCCGAGGTGCTGCTGCACCAGGCGGACGAGCCGATCGGGCTGTGGGAGGACACCGAGCGGGGCGCCGGGACGCAGCAGCCGCCGCCGTTCTGGGCGTTCGCGTGGGCGGGCGGCCAGGCCCTGGCCCGCTACGTGCTGGACCACCCGGAGCTGGTGGCGGGCCGCACGGTGCTCGACCTGGCCACCGGCTCCGGCCTGGTGGCGATCGCCGCCGCCCGGGCCGGCGGCACGGTCACCGCGAACGACATCGACCCGCTGTCGCTGGCCGCCACGGAGGCCAACGCCGCCGCGAACGGGGTGCGGGTGACCTGCGCCGGCGGCGACCTGCTGGACGGCCCGCCCGGCGCGGACGTGCTGCTGGCCGGGGACGTCTGCTACAGCCGGGAGATGACGGCCCGGGTGATGCCGTTCCTGCGCCGCGCCGCCGCCGGTGGCGCGCTGGTGCTGCTGGGCGACCCGGGCCGCGCGTACCTGCCGCGCGAGGGGCTGACCGCGCGGGCGGCGTACGACGTGCCGGTGACCGAGGCGCTGGAGAGCACAACCGTGCGGCACACGACGGTGTGGCAGGTCTGATGCTGTACCGCACGTGGGAGGCGGGGCCCGCCGCCGGCGGCGTCGTGCGCGTCGACGGTCACCTGCTCGTCACCCGGCACCACCTGGTGCGGCGGGTGCTGGCCGACCCGGTCACGTTCGCCCCGGACAACGCGCTGGACGCGGTCACCCCGATGCCGACCTCGGCGCTGCGCGTGCTGGTCCGGCACGGCTTCCGGCTGCCGCCGACCCTGGCGAACAACGGCGGCGCCTCGCACCCCGCCATCCGGGCGGCGGTGGCGGACGTGCTGCACCCGCACCGCGTCGCCGGGCAGCGCCCGTGGCTGACCGCGCTGGTGCGCGACCGCGCCGCCGGCCTCGCCGCCCGGCTGGCGGCCGGCGAGGACGTCGACCTGTACGCGGACCTGGCCGCGGACCTGCCGCTGCTGGTGCTGGCCCGGATGGTGGACCTGCCGGACGCCGGGGCGGCGGCGGTGAAGGAGTTCGCCCGGGCGGCGCTGGAGCTGTTCTGGGCGCCGGTCGACCCCGGCCGCCAGCAGGACCTGGCCGCGGCAGTCGGGGCGTTCCACGCGGTGCTGCGCGACTTCGCGGCCACCGGCGGCGGGCTGGCCGCCACCCTGCGCCGGCTCACCGCCGACCCGGACGTGGTCGTCGGGGCGCTGTTCTTCCTGCTGGTCGCCGGCCAGGAGACCACGTCGCAGTTCCTGACCCTGCTGCTGCACCGGCTGGCGGTCACCCCCGGCTGGCGGTCGGCGCGCACCGCGGACCTGGTCGAGGAGGGGCTGCGCCTGGACCCGCCGATCGTCACCTGGCGGCGGGTGGCCGCCGCGGACACCGAGCTGGACGGGGTGGCCGTCCCCCGCGGCAGCAGCGTGGTGCTGTGGCTGGCCCGGGCCGGGCGCGACCCCGGGGTGGTGGCCGATCCGGACACGTTCCGCCCGGGTCAGCCGGGCTCGCGGCGGCACCTCGCCTTCGGCGCCGGCGCGCACCGGTGCGTCGGGGCGCAGCTGACCCGCATGGAGGCCGCCGTGGTGGTGGACACCGCCGGCCACCTGGTGGACGGCGTGCGGGTGGTGCGCGAGCCGTGGTGCCCCGACAACCTGTCGTTCCGGATGCCCGACGCGCTGGTGGTCAGGAGCGGAACGTCCACGCCCGGGCGCCGCCGATGATGCCCGCGTCGTTCGGCACCACCACCACGTCGTCGCCCATCCGGGCCACCTGCGTCGCCGTGATCAGCCGGGCGTTGCCGCCGCCCAGGTAGAGCCGGTCCCACAGGACGACCGGCCGCAGCCCCTCGACGACGTTGCGGACCCGCCGCGACCAGAACGCGTCGCCCAGCCGGCGCCGCTCGTGCTCGCCGATGTAGGTGTCGTAGCTCATCCCCCACCGCACCGGCGCCTGCGACATCTCCAGGTGCTGCGCGAGGGTGCCGCCGTCGAACAGCGCCCAGCCCAGCCCGGTGCCCAGGGTCAGCATCAGCTCGCACCCGGTGCCCGCCACCACGCCCGCGCCGTGCACCTGCGCGTCGTTGAGCACCAGCGCGGGCAGCCCGAACGCCGACGAGATCGCCGACCGGGCGTCGAAGCCGTGCCAGGCCGTGACGAGGTCCGGGTCGACCTTGGTGCGCGGCCCCGACCGGGTCACGTAGTGCGGGGTGGCGATGACGACGCCGTGCCGGATCATGCCCGGCATGCCGACGGTGACCCGGTCGGCGACGGGCAGCCGCGAGCCCAGCTCCAGCAGCGTCTTGACGAACAGGTCCGGCGGCAGCGGGTACGGCGTCGGCACCCGCAGCGGCTGTGCGCGCATGTTGCCGCCCTCGTCCAGGACGGAGCCCTTGATGCCGCCTCCGCCGCAGTCGATCGTCAACGTGGTCGTCACGCCGTTCATCCTGCCTCCGTCAGGCCACCTCGTCGGCCCAGACCCGCCAGTCGTCGAGGTGCCCGTACAGCGCCGGGGTCAACCACCCCTGCACCGACCGGCGGAACACGCCCGGGTCCATCGCGCCGGCCCCGTCGGGCAGGGCGCCGACCAGGTGCGGCAGCAGCTCGCTCAGGTTGCCCCAGTGCACCAGCTCCGGCTCGGCGGGCCAGGCGCCGAGCACCACGCTGGCCGGCACGCCGCGGCGCTCCAGCGCCTCCAGCGTGAGCGCCGTGTGGTTGAGGGTGCCGAGCCCGGCCCGGGCCACCACGAGCGTGCGGGCGTCGAGCTGCACGGCCATGTCGGCGACCGTCCAGGCCGCGCCGGACGGGCGCACCCCCATCGGCACCAGCAGGCCGCCCGCGCCCTCGACCAGCACGAGGTCGTGCTCGGCCGCCTCGGCCCGCACCGCGTCGAGCACCTCGTACAGCTCCAGCGGCGGCAGGCCCGCGACCTTCGCCGCCGCGAGCGGGGCCAGCGGGTCCGGGTAGGAGGCCAGCACGCGGGTGGTCGGCCCGCCGGCCAGCCGCGCCACGGTCTCCGCGTCGCCGGGGGCGCCGTCCGCCGTGCCCGTCTGGCCGGGCTTGACCACCGCCACCCGCAGGCCCGCGGCCTGCGCCGCGGCCGCGACGGCCGCGGTCACGACCGTCTTGCCGACGTCCGTGTCGGTCCCGGTGACCACGACGATGCCGCGCCACTCCGCGGGTACGGGCTCAGCGGGTACGGGCTCAGCGGGTACGGGCTCAGCCGGTTCGTCACCACTCACGGTGCACACTCCACCACGACGGCCAGGGCGCGGTCGAACGCCTCGCGCGGCACGCCCACGTTCACGGTCAGCCGCAGCCGCGAGCTGCCGTCCGGGGTGGACGGCGGCCGGAAGCAGCCGACGGCGACGCCCCGGTCCGCGCAGTCGGCCGCCCACGCCACGGCCGCCTCCGGGCCGGGCGCGGTGACGGCGACGACGCCGCCGCGCGGCACGGTGACGTCCAGCCCGGCGCCGCCGCACACCCGGGCGATCGCGGCGGCCCGGTCGGCCAGCTCGGCACGCAGGTCGTCACCCGCCCGGGCGACGCCGAGCGCGGCCCGCACCCCGGCGGCCACGGCCGGCGGCAGCGCCGTGTCGTAGATGAACGTGCGCCCCGTGTCGACGAGGTGGCGCACCAGCGCCTCCGGGCCGGCGACCACGCCGCCCGCCCCGCCGAGCGCCTTCGACAGCGTCGCGGTCACCACCACGTCCGGCTCGCCCGCCAGGCCCGCCGCCGCCACGCCGCCCGCGCCGTGCGGGCCGAGCACGCCGACGCCGTGCGCGTCGTCGACGAGCAGCACCGCCCCGTGCGCGCGGGCCACCGCGTGCAGGTCGGCCAGCGGCGCCAGGTCGCCGTCGACGCTGAACACCGACTCGGTGACGACCACGGCCGGCCGCCCGGGCGCCGCCGCCAGCGCAGCGCCGACCGCCGCCGGGTCCGCGTGCGGGGTCACCACCGTCTCCGCGCCGGACGACCGGCAGCCGTCGATCAGCGAGGCGTGGTTGTGCGCGTCCGACACCAGCAGCGTGCGCGGCCCGGTCAGCGCCCGCACCGCACCGAGGTTCGCCAGGTAGCCCGAGGAGTAGACCAGCGCCCGCTGCGTGCCGAGCCAGCCCGCCAGGTCCGTCTCCAGCGCGGCGTGCACCTCGGTGGAGCCGCGCACCAGGCGCGAACCGGTCGCTCCCAGCCCGTACCCCCGCAGTGCCGAGGCCGCCGCGGCGACCACCGCGGGGTGGCGGCTCAGGCCGAGGTAGTCGTTGCCGGCCAGGTCGGCGACGCCGTCGGCGGCGGCCCGCGGCCGCAGGTGACGGGTCAGGCCCGCCTTCGCGCGCAGGCGCGCACGGCGCTCGAGATTGCCGAGCCAGCCCGCCGCGTCCCCCACGACCGGCGAACCTACCACCCGCTTGTAGGGTACGGGCATGGCGGAGATCCTCGACCGGGCGCGCGCCCAGGTGCTGGAAAACGGTGTCGGGCTGGACGAGGAGGGCATCCTCGAGATCCTGCGGCTGCCCGACGAGGAGTTGCCCGCCGCGCTGCAGCTCGCGCACGAGGTGCGGATGAAGTGGTGCGGCCCCGAGGTCGAGGTCGAGGGCATCGTCAGCCTCAAGACCGGCGGCTGCCCCGAGGACTGCCACTTCTGCTCCCAGTCCGGCCTGTTCACGTCGCCGGTGCGCGCCGTGTGGCTCGACATCCCGCAGCTCGTCGAGGCCGCCAAGCAGACCGCCGCCACCGGCGCGACCGAGTTCTGCATCGTCGCCGCCGTCCGCGGCCCCGACGCCCGGCTCATGCAGCAGATGCGCGAGGGCGTCGCCGCCATCAAGGCCGCCGTCGACATCCAGGTCGCCGCCAGCCTCGGCATGCTCAGCCAGGAGCAGGTCGACGAGCTGGTCGAGATGGGCGTGCACCGCTACAACCACAACCTGGAGACCTGCCGCTCCTACTTCCCGAACGTGGTCACCACGCACTCGTGGGAGGAGCGCTGGGAGACGCTGAAGATGGTCCGCGACTCCGGCATGGAGGTCTGCTGCGGCGGCATCCTCGGCCTGGGCGAGACCGTCGAGCAGCGCGCCGAGTTCGCCGCCCAGCTGGCCGCGCTCGACCCGCACGAGGTCCCGCTGAACTTCCTCAACCCCCGCCCCGGCACCCCGCTCGGCGACCGCCCGGTCGTGGAGGGCAAGGACGCGCTGCGCGCCATCGCCGCCTTCCGGCTCGCGATGCCGCGGACGATCCTGCGGTACGCGGGCGGCCGCGAGATCACCCTCGGCGACCTGGGCACCCGCGAGGGCCTGCTCGGCGGCATCAACGCCGTCATCGTCGGCAACTACCTCACCACGCTCGGCCGCCCCGCCACCGCCGACATCGACCTGCTCCAGGACCTGTCCATGCCGGTCAAGTCGCTGTCGGCCACCCTGTGACGGCCGTGGCACCCGTGACCGCCCCCTGGTGCGACCGCTGCGGCGAACCCGCCGGCGACCACCCGGCGTGCGCGGCGGCCCGCCGGCTGGAGCCGCCGCGCTACTGCCCGCAGTGCCGCCGCCGCATGAAGGTCCAGGTGCTGCCGGCCGGCTGGTCGGCCACCTGCGTGGAACACGGCACCGTCAGCAGCTGACGCGGCGGCGGCCCGCCCCGCACCGGGGCCGGGCCGCCTCCCGGCCCCGTCAGGGGCAGTCCTCCAGGTCGGCCGCCAGCGCGGCGACCGTGGCCTGCAGCTGCAGGATCCGCTTCACCAGCGCCGCCCTGTGGTGCGGCGGGGCCTGCTGCAGCCGCTCCTGCAAGGCCGCCACCTGGGCCTCCAGGCCCTCGATGCGCCGGCGCAGGTCGGCGCACTCCTGCGGCGTCGGCGCGGCGGCCGCGGCCATACGCGGCCCGGCGCCGGTGGCGGCCGAGGCCGCGGTGGCAGGCAGCGCGACCAGTCCGGCGACGGCCAGCGTCGCGATCCCGATGCGGGCGAACGTCTTCGTCATGGGGTTTCCTCTCCGGATCGTCCAGGATGGACGGTCCGGACCGTAGGACCGCGCGGCAACCCGCCCGGAGACCCTCTTTCCGCAGCTCACACCCCGTGCCCGGGTGGTCGGCGCGCCGTCCGGGCGGCCCGGCGCCGCCCCTTCGGCCACGCCTTCGGGCGGCAACCGGCGCCGATCGTGCAGGATCGCGGCCGCGCCCTTCCCTACAGCGCGTCGAAGACGTCGGCGAGGACGGGACCCGCCGTGCCCGCGTCCAGCACCGCCGCGCACAGCTCGTCGCTCCCCAGCCACGCCAGCACCGCCGCGGCCTGCGCGTCGCGCCCGTCCCAGAACGCGTTGCGCAGCCGCCGCCCGCCCGGGTCCCGAGCGCAGCCGTGCCACAGCAGGTCCCGCAGCTGCTCCGCCGCGGCCGGCCGACCCACCGCCGCCGTCCACCGGGCCAGGTACGGCGCCACGTCGTCCTCGGCGTTGCCGGCCGCGCACAGCACCGTGCCGGCGTCGAAGCCGTCGCCGGCCAGGGCCTCGTCCCACAGCGCCCCCAGCAGCCCGCGCACGGCGGCGCGCTCCGCCGCCGGCCAGTCCGCCCAGCCGGCGTGCCGCAGCCGCGCGGCCAGCGACTCCAGGCCGGGCCAGCCGAACCCGTCCGCGCACCCGATCTCCAGCACCCGCGGCGCGAAGTACCGCAGGTCGTTGCTTCCGCCGACGGTGAACGGCACGTTCGCGGCGTACGGCCGCACCGCCTCGACGGGCAGCTCCCGCAGCGGCACGGGCGCCAGCAGCGCCGCCACCTCCGCCTCGGTGACGCAGCACGGGCAGTGGGCGACGGCCGGCGGCCGCGGCACGGCGGCGAACGCGGCGTACAGCTCGTCGACGGCGGCGGACACGGTCACCCGCGCACCGTAGGGCCGGACCGCCCGGCGGGGCGACCCCGTTTCGCCCGCGGTGCCTACGCTGGCGCTGTGACGCTGCTGCACGGTGACCTGGTCCTGCTCCGCACCGCCGTCGAGGCCGACATCCCCGCCCTGGTCCGCATCCGGTCGACCGCGGCCGTGCTGGGCCGGTGGCCGTTGGCCGACGAGAGCCTGGAGGCGGAGCTGGCCGCCGACGTGGCGGGCCAGGACGGGGTGGAGTTCCTGGCCGTCGTGGTCGGCGGGGCGGTGGTCGGGGCGGTGCAGTGGGCGGCCGAGGACGACCCGATGTACCGGCACGCCGGCATCGACATCTACCTCGACCCGGCGGTGCACGGGCGGGGCATCGGCACGGACGCCGTCCGCACGCTGGCCCGGCACCTGGTGCGCGAGCTGGGCCATCATCGGCTGGTGATCGACCCGGCGGCGGACAACGAGCCGGCGATCCGGTGTTACGCCAAGGTGGGTTTCAAGCCGGTCGGGGTGATGCGCCAGTACGAGCGGGCCGAGGACGGCACGTGGCACGACGGCCTGCTGATGGACCTGCTGGCGGACGAGCTCACCTGACCGGCCCGCGGGCGACGGCGGGCGCGTCGTCGCGGCCGGGCAGCGGGAGCTCCACGCTGACGAGGCCGCCGTCGGGCAGCGACGCCCGGGCCTCGCCCAGCCGGCGCAGGGTGCGCAGCATCGCCGTGTTGGAGGCGGCGGTGTGGGCGGTGACGGCGCGCAGACCGCCCCGGGTGGCGTACGTGGCGAGCCGGCGCAGCAGCGCGGTGCCGATGCCGCGGCGCTGCCAGCCGTCCTCGACGAGCAGGCCGATCTCGCCCTCGTCGCCCTCGGCGACCAGGTTGGCGACGGCGACGACGCGGTCGTCGGCGGTGACGGCGACGAGCGCCACCCCGGCGGCGGGTTCGAGCAGGCGGCGCAGCCGGGCGTCGGTGGGTGCGGCCCCGCCGAGGTAGCGGCGGTGCAGGGTCTGCGGGGAGCTGCGCTCGTGCAGGCGGCGCACGGCGCGCAGGTCGTCATGGGTGGCGGGGCGCAGCAGCAGTTCGGCGCCGTCGGCCAGCAGCAGGGTGGCGTGCTCGGCGGCCTGGCGCAGCACCGCGCCGGCGACCTCGACCAGCGCCTGGGCGCGGGCGTACTCGGCGGGGGTGAACGCGGGCGCGCGGCGGGCGATCTCGTACATGCCGCCGCCCGGGTCGGCCAGGCGCATGACCTGGGCGTCGAAGCCGGCGGCGGCGCCCGCGACGGGGCGCCAGGTGACGGCGGACGCGTCGAGCAGCGCGGCGAGGGTGTCGCCGAGCTGGTCGGGGTCGTGCACGAGCCGGCCGGCGAGGGCGAGCGCCCGGGTCGGCTGGTCGGCGAGGCCCTGGGCCTCGGCGCGGGTGACGAAGGCGTCGCGCCCGCGGCCGCGTTCGACGGCGGCGAGCAGCTCGGCCTCGGTCATGGTGTCGGGGGCGTCGACGAGGAAGTCGTCGACGGCGCCCGCCTCGGTGGTGTGCACCTGGACGGCGAGGATGTTGACGGCCCGCAGGGCCAGGCTCGCGGTCAGCACGGAGAGGTAGCCGGGACGGTCGTCGACCGTCGCGCGGATCCGCCACAGCGCCATGCGGCACTCCTTTCGCCCGTTGTGCCTGCCCCTCCAGCGTGCCTGCGCGGTGTTAACCGCACATTGCTTGACCAGCACAAATCATGAGGGGTACGCCACAGGGGGCGCGGCGACGAGGTCGAGGCGGTCGCCGAGGATGACGGCGGCGGCGCGCACGAGCTGCGCGACGCGGTCGACCTCGGTGACGTGGAACCCGGCCGCCTGCATCTCGTCGTCGCCGGTGCGGGCGACGACGAGCACGAGCCCGGCGCGGCCGAACGGGGCGACGGCGTAGCGGGCGTCGCCGGGGCCGTTCATGGCCCGGGCGCGCAGCGGGGTGACCTCGGGCAGGCGCAGCGGGTCGGGCGCGCGCCAGCTGGTGCAGGCGACGGTGGCCTCGGCGCCGGGCGGGCCGGGCAGCACGGGGCCGCCGGTGAGGCCGGGGCGCGGGACGGCGCCGGTGCGGGCGGCCCAGTCGGCCGGCACGACGACGGCGGCGGCCCACTCGGCGGCGAGCAGGCCGGGCACGGCGTCGACGAGGGTGGCGAGCCCGTCGGCGGGGTTCGCGGCGACCTGGGCGAGCAGTTCGGCGTCGTGGCCGCCGGCGACGGGGGCGCCGATGGCGCGCCAGATGCCGTCGACCTGCACGCCGGGGATGGCGGCGAGGCCGGCGAGGAGCCGTTCGACGCGGGCGGCGCCGGGCCAGACGACGGTGAAGTCGTCGACGGCGCGGCCACCGAGGCGCTCGAGCACGACCACCTGGACGATGTCGGCCCCGGCGACGCCGAGGGTGCGCGCCACCTGCCCGAGAGCGCCGGGACGATCCGGCAGCGTCACCCGTACCCGCAGCAACATGAACTCCTCCCGTCTGCGCGGCGGCACGCAGCTGCCATCCGCGTGGCATCAGCGTCCGGCACCGGCGTTTCACGACCGTTGCGCCGCCGTGTCCGGCCGCGATCTGCCCGGACGGGTGACCCTGCGCCTCGGCCGAATACCCACGCTCGCGCCGGTGAAGCGTGCGGCGTGCGCACGGGTCATCCATTCTTGACCCTGTGGCCACCGCGACGCCTAGGGTTTGTCCATGATCTGCCGCGCGTGCCGGGAGAGACGGCACGACGACTGCCGGGGCGGTTCGTGGTGCGACTGCCAGCACCGCCCGCCCGCCGAGCCGACGCCGCCGGTGACGGGCCCGCCCGGTGAGTGAGCTGCTGCGGCTGTGGCCGGACCCGGCCGGGCCGCTGACCGACCGCGCCCTGGCCGCGCAGTACCCGCGCGCCGCCGGCCCGTGGCTGCGGGTCAACTTCGTGACCAGCCTCGACGGCGCGGTGACGCTGGACGGCTACTCCGAGGGGCTGTCGAGCCCGGGCGACAAGCGGGTGTTCCACGCGCTGCGCGGGCTGGCGGACGCGGTGCTGGTCGCCGCGGGCACGGTCCGGCACGAGGGGTACGGGCCGCTCGGCACCAGCCCGGCCCAGCAGGAGCTGCGCGCCGAGCTGGGGCTGCCCCCGTACCCGACGATGGTGGTGGTCTCGCGCTCGCTGGACCTGGACCCGCGGGCGTCGGTCTTCGCCGGCGCCCCCGTGCGCCCGGTGGTGCTGACCTGCGCGGCGGCGCCGGACCGGCCGGACCTGGCCGCGGCGGCCGATGTCGTCGCCTTCGGCGACCAGGAGGTCGACCTGCGGGCGGCGCTGGCGGCGCTGCACGCCCGCGGCCTGGCGCAGGTGCTGTGCGAGGGCGGCCCGGCGCTGCTCGGCGCGCTGACCGCCGCCGACCTGGTCGACGAGCTGTGCCTGACGGTCGCGCCGCTGCTCGCGGGGGCCGGCCCGGGCCGCATCACGGCGGGGCCGCCGAGCGCGCCGCGGCCGCTGCCGCTGCGCCACATCCTGGCCGCCGACGGCCAGCTGATGCTGCGGTACGCCCGCGACTGATCCAGAAGTTGTGGATGGGGCTGTGGAAAGCCCCAACATCTTGTGGAAACCCGTGCCATCCCCGGCGTGGCTCGCGGCGCTGTCGTACATGTGGTGCAACATGATCGGCGTGGATGACGAGGTTTCCGGCGAGCCGGTCGGCCGTGTGCTGGGCACGGCGGACGCGACCCCCCTGCAGTTCTGGACGGCGGTGACCCCCGGCAGCTACCTCCAGCTCGACGACGTGGTGGTCACCCGGCGCGAGCTGCCCGACCGGGAGCCGGTGACGATCGCGGGCGTGGTGACGCAGGTGCGGGCCCGGCACGAGGGCGCGCAGTTCGACTCCGACGTGTTCGCGATCGCCGACGGCACCCTGCCCGCGCTGGTGCAGGAGGCCGCCGAGATCACCACCACCCGGGTCGACCCCGAGCTGTACGTGCCGCCGGCGCCCGGGGCGCGGGTGCTGCGCGCGTCGGGCGAGGCCCGCGACGCGGCGCTGCACTTCGACCGCATGGAGCGCCGGGTGCCGATGGGCACCGGCCGCGACGGCGTGCCGGTGTTCCTCAACGCCGACTTCCTCGACGGCACCCGCGGCGCCCACGTGTCCATCTCCGGCATCTCGGGCGTGGCCACCAAGACCAGCTTCGCCACGTTCCTGCTCTACTCGGTGTTCCGGTCGGGGGCGCTGGGCGGCGACGCGGTCAACGCCAAGGCGCTGATCTTCAACGTCAAGGGCGAGGACCTGCTGTTCCTCGACCACCCCAACCTGAAGCTCGACGAGCGCACCACGGCGGCGTACGCGCACCTGGGGCTGCCGGCCACGGCGTTCCCCGACGTGCGGGTCTACGCGCCGCCGCGCCCCGGCGACTCCTCCGGCGCGCCCGACGTCAACAGCCGCCTGACCGGCGTCGACAGCTTCTACTGGACGCTCGAGGAGTTCTGCGCCGACCGGCTGCTGCCGTACGTGTTCGCCGACGCCGACGACGAGCGCCAGCAGTACACGATGGTGGTCCACTCGGTCACCGCCCACCTGGCCCGGCACGCCCTGCCGGCCGACGGCGGGGTCAGCGTCGACGGGGTGCGCCTGGGCAGCTACGGCGACCTGGTCGACCACGTCGTCGAGCAGCTCACCGACGACGCCACCCGCATGACGTGGGCGGGCAGCGCGGTCAACATGGGCACGGTCAACGCGTTCGCCCGGCGCCTCATCGGCAGCAAGAAGGACCTGGCCCGGCTCATCCGCGGCGACCTGGCCACCCGCCGCCCGCACGCCATCAACACGGCCGAGAGCGCCCAGGTCACCGTCGTCGACCTGCACAACCTGCCCGACCGGGCGCAGCGCTTCGTCGTCGGCGTCACCCTGAAGACGGAATTCGAGCGCAAGGAGAAGCAGGGCACGGCCAAGCCGCTGCTGTTCGTGGTCCTCGACGAGCTGAACAAGTACGCCCCGCGCGAGGGCTCGTCGCCGATCAAGGAGGTGCTGCTCGACATCGCCGAGCGCGGCCGCTCGCTCGGCGTCATCCTCATCGGCGCGCAGCAGACGGCCAGCGAGGTGGAGCGGCGCATCGTCACCAACTCGGCCATCCGGGTGGTGGGCCGGCTCGACCCGGCCGAGGCGTCCCGGCCGGAGTACGGTTTCCTGCCGCAGGTCATGCGCCAGCGGGCGCTGCTGGCCCGCCCCGGCACGATGTTCGTCAACCAGCCCGACATCCCCGTCCCGCTGTGCGTCGAGTTCCCCTTCCCCGCCTGGGCCACCCGGCACTCCGAGGCGGGGGCGCCGCCGTCGGCGTCGCTGCGCTCGATCGTGCAGGGCGCCGACCCCTTCGCGGTCGTCGGTGGCGGCGGCGGTTCGCCGGACGACGACATCCCGTTCTAAGGTTCGCCGATGCGCATTCTGCACACGTCCGACTGGCATGTCGGGAAGGTGCTCAAAGGACGGTCCCGGGTCGAGGAGCACATCGCCGTGCTGGCCCAGGTCGTCGAGATCGCCAGGGCGGAGCAGCCCGACCTGGTCATCGTCGCGGGCGACCTGTACGACACGGCCGCCCCGTCCGCCGACGCCACCCGCGTGGTGACCCGCGCGCTCACCGCCCTGCAGCGCACCGGCGCGCAGGTGGTGGCGATCGGCGGCAACCACGACAACGGCCCCGCGCTGGACGCGCTGCGCCCGTGGGCGGAGGCGGCCGGCGTGACGCTGCGCGGCGCCGTGCGCGACACCCCCGCCGAGCACGTGCTGACCGGCACGACCCGCGGCGGCGAGCGGTGGCGGCTGGTCGCGCTGCCGTTCCTGTCGCAGCGCTACGCGGTGCGCGCCACCGAGATGTACGACCTCACCGCCGCCGAGGCCACCCAGACCTACGCCGACCACATCGCCCGGCTCATCGCCAAGCTGAGCGAGGACTTCACCGAGCCGGGCGTCGTCAACCTGCTCACCGCGCACCTCACGGTCATCGGCGCCGCCGCCGGCGGCGGCGAGCGCGAGGCCCACACCGTCATGGGGTACGCGGTGCCGGCGTCGGTCTTCCCCGGTTCGGCGCACTACGTGGCGCTCGGGCACCTGCACCGGGCGCAGGCGGTCAACGGCCCCTGCCCGGTGCGCTACAGCGGCAGCCCGCTCGCCGTCGACTTCGGCGAGGAGGACAACCTGCCGTCGGTGACGATCGTCGACGTGACGGCCGAGCAGTCCGCCCGCATCCGCGAGGTCCGCATCGACCGGGCGGTCGGCCTGCGCACCGTGCGCGGCACCCTGGCGCAGCTCGCCGAGCTGGACCCGGGCGAGGCGCTGCTGCGGGTGTTCGTCCGCGAGGCGCCCCGGGCCGGCCTGCGCGAGGAGGTGCAGGAGCTGCTGCCGCACGCGCTGGAGGTGCGCATCGACCCGGACATGATCCCGGTGCCCGGCTCCGGCACGGCCACCGCCCAGCGGGCCGGGCGCTCGCCACGCGAGCTGTTCCGCGACTACCTCGACACCCGCGGCCACGCCGAGGACGGCGTCCGGGAACTCTTCGACGAGCTGTACGACGAGGTGAGCAGCGCGCAATGAGGCCCATCAGGCTCGATCTCGCCGGCTTCACGGTGTTCCGTGAGGAGACCACGCTCGACTTCACCGACGCCGACTTCTTCGCCCTCGTCGGGCCCACCGGCTCCGGCAAGTCCACCATCCTCGACGCGATCTGCTTCGCGCTGTACGGCACGGTGCCGCGCTGGGGCGGCACCCGCGGCATCGGCAACGCCCTCGCCCCGTCGGCCACCGAGGCCCGGGTGCGGCTGGTGTTCGAGTCGGCCCGCGAGCGCTACGTCGCCACCCGGGTGGTGCGCCGCGACGGCCGCGGCAACGTGAAGACCGCCGCGGCGGGCCTGCAGCTCATGGGCAGCGACTTCGACGTCACCCGCCTCGACACCGGCATGAGCCTCGACGACCTGGGCGAGGTGCTCGCCGGCACCCCCGCCGAGATGGACGCCGCGATCCTGGAGGCCGTCGGGCTGCCGTACGAGCAGTTCACCAGCTGCGTGGTGCTGCCGCAGGGCCAGTTCGCCGACTTCCTGCACGCCAAGCCGGCCGTCCGCCAGCAGATCCTGGTCAACCTGCTCGGCCTGCACGTGTACGAGTCGGTGCAGAAGCGCGCCGCCGACCGGGCCACCGCCGCGGCCGCCCACGTCACCGCCGCCGACCAGGTGCTCGGCGGGCTGGCCGACGCCTCCGACGAGGCCGTCGACTCCGCCGCCGCCCGGGCGGCCCGGCTGCACGAGCTGACCGCCGCCGTCGAGGAGGCGGTGCCGCGGCTGCGCGCCGCCGAACGCGACGCCGAGACCGCCCGCGACGCCCTCGCCGCCATCGACGCCGAACTGACCCTGCTCGCGGGCGTGCGTGCCCCCGGCGACGTCGCCGACGTGGCCGGGGCGGTGCTCGCCACCCGGGTCACCGCCGCCGACGCCGCCGCGGCCGTGCGCAGCGCCGAGGAGCGCGAGGAGAAGTTGCGCGGCGAGGTCGCCGCCGCCGCCGAGACCGCCCAGCTGCGGCTGCTGCTCGACCGGCACGCCGAGCACGCCGCCCTCACCGAGCAGGTGTCGTGGCTGGCCGGCGCCGTGGAGGCCGCCGAGGTGGAGCACACCGCCGCCGCGGCCGCCGTCGACCTGGCCCGCGCGCAGGAGGCCGCCGCCGGCGCCGACCTGGAGCGGGCCCGCGCCGCGTACACCGAGGCCGGCGCCGTCGACCGGGCCGCCGCGCTGCGCGCCCACCTGACCGCCGGCGAGCCCTGCCCGGTCTGCGAGCAGCCCGTCGCGGACGTCCCCGCCGTGCCGCACGGCTCGGCCGTGGCGGCGGCGAAGACCGCCGGCGAGGCCGCCAAGGCCGTCTGGGAGAAGGCGGTCACGGCGCTCAAGCAGCGCGAGGCCGTCGCCCGCGAGACCGAACGCGGCCTCGACCGCAAGCGCGCCCAGCACGACTCCGAGGCGGCCCGGCTTCGCGAGATCGCCGCCGTGCTGGCCGAGTCCCCCGGCGAGGCCGCCCTGCGCCGGCGGCTCGCCGAGGCGACGGCCCTGCAGGAGAAGCTGGACGCCGCCGGGTCCGCGGTGCGCACCGCCCGCGAGGCGCAGCGCCGGGCGCAGGCCACCGCCGAGCAGGCCGAGGCCCAGCTGCGCCGGGCGTGGAAGGCGTTCGACGCCGCCCGCGACCGCGTCGGCCGGCTCGGCCCACCACCCGCCGACCGCGACGACGTCGCCGGCGCGTGGCGCGTCCTGGTCGGCTGGGCCGACGACGAGCGCGAGGCCCGCCGCACCGGCCGCGCCGACGCCGAGGCCGCCGTGGCCGACGCCCGCGGCTCCACGGTGCGGGCCCGCGACACCATCCTCGCGCTGTTCGCCGGCGCCGAGGTCGAGCCGCCCCGCGCCGCCGACGCCGACCTCGTCCGGGCCGCCGCCGTCGCCGCCGAACGCGCCGACGCCCTGCACCGCCGCCTCGTCGAACGCCGCGAGCAGGCCGCCGAGCTGCGCGCCACCCGCGCCGCCCACGACCGCGACGGCCAGGTCGCCAAGTCCCTCGCCGGGCACCTGCGGGCCAACAACTTCGAACGGTGGCTGCTGGAGGAGGCCCTCGACCTGCTCGTCGACGGCGCCTCCCGCATCCTGCGCGAGCTGTCGTCCGGCCAGTACGACCTCGTCCACGACAAGGGCGAGTTCTTCGTCGTCGACCACCACGACGCCGGCCTGCGCCGCGGCGTGCGCACCCTGTCCGGCGGCGAGACGTTCCAGGCGTCGCTGGCCCTGGCGCTGGCCCTGTCCGAACAGCTCGCCGGCATGTCCACCACCGCCGCCAGCCTCGAGTCCATCGTCCTCGACGAGGGGTTCGGCACCCTCGACGCCGCCACCCTCGACACGGTCGCCGCGACCCTGGAGAACCTGGCCGCCCGCGGCGACCGGATGGTCGGCGTCGTCACCCACGTCCCGGCCCTCGCCGACCGGGTGCCGGTCCGCTACGTCGTCAGCAAGGACGCCCGCTCCGCGCGGGTGGAGAGGACGGGCCTGTGACCGCACGGCTGTTCGTCGACGCCTGGGACCCGGCGTACGGCGCCTCCCTGGAGGGCGGCAACGGCGCCGACGGGCCCGTCACCCCGAGCACCGCCCAGATCCAGCCCGACGTCGAACTGCCCGCCGCCCAGTGGCGCCCCCTCGACCCCGCCCCCGGCGTCACCTGCCCCGACGTCGTCCTGCTCGTCGACGGCGTCCGCCGCATCGACGCCGGCCTGTGGACCGCCGAGGACGACGGCTCCTCCTACGCCGGCCTCGCCGCCTCCTACGCCGCCGGCGTCGTCCGCTGCGACCTGCGCCGCGGCGCCGCCGAACTCGCCGGCGCCCGCGTCGAGCGCGGCCTGTTCACCGCCAGCCCCAGCGCCGAGGACGTCGTGGCCGGCACCATCCGGTACACCCTGCGCCGGGTCAGCGGCACCGGCGAGGCCAGCAAGCTCCCCGCCGCCGTCCAGGGCCCCCTGACCGCCCTCGAGGTCGAGGTCTCCGGCGCCGCCCGCGACGGCGCCGACCTGCTCGTCGTCGACGGCCCCCTGCGCAACCGGCGCCAGCTGCCGCGCACCATCGGCTACGTGAAAACCCAGCACAGCCAGTACCTGCCGCCCGCGCTGACCCAGGTCGTCACCTCCCTGACCGCCGGGCAGCGCACCCCCGTGTTCGGGCTGGGCACCGCGTGGGGCGGCTGGTCCTGGTACCTGCGGCTGCCGGGGCGGGCCGGGGCGCCGTGGGCGGGCATCGTGCGGGTGGAGTGCTCTCCCGACCTCGACGTGCCCGAGGCGGTTTCGCTGGCGCAGTTGTCGCAGGCCGCTCTGCCTCGGTTCGCTTCGTCGGCGTACAAGGACCCTCGGGCGCCGCAGAATCTCGTGCCGATCGCCGGGTTGGAGCGGCGGTTGCGGGGGTTGCTCGGGGATGCCCGGTTGTTGCATCGGGCTCTGACGGCTGCTACTTCCGCTGGGCGCTGATCCGGTTTTCCGTTCCGCTGGGTCGGGTTCGGGGCCGCTCACCCTGCGTCTGGGGTTGGGGGCCCGGGCGGGTCTGCGGGCACGCGGTCGGCCGGCGGGACTTCCACGCCGACGCGGTGGCCAGCGGTCCGCCGGTCGCGGCATCGGCCGGCGATTCACCTCACGAGCCACCTCATCGCGTGCTCCCGAGCCTTCCCACCGCCGCGTCTCGGCGGGATCGGGGCTGCCGGGACCCTCGGGGCGCACCACCGGCTCTCCTCGCTCCGGCACGGTCCCCCTCCGCCGCTCCGCTTGGCCTGGCCCTGCCCGGGGCCGGCCCTCTGCCGGGCGCGGTCGCACCGCCGGTCTCTCTTGCTCCGACACGGTCACCCCGTCCGCCTCTCCGCGGGGCCTGGCCCTGCCCGCAGCGGGCCTTCTGCCGGACGGTGGTCGCGGGCGCCGGGGTACCGGGCCGGGAAGGCCGGGCAGGCGGGCCCGGGTCGGGCGGGCCGGGTGGGCCGTGGGCCGGGCGGGCCGGGGGCCGGGCGGGCCGGCGGGCGGAAAGGGCGGAGATCAGGATGGACCGGCGGCCGGGTGGTGGGGGGTGTCGGCTGGACGGGTGAGGGTGACCGTCCGGCTCGGTCGTGTGGTGGGCCGGATTTCACGAGTAGTATTCACGAGTCCTGGTTGATCAATTTGTGACCTGCTATGGAGCGTGTACCGGATCCGTCCCCCCGACGCGTACCCCGGCCCGTCCGCCCCGTCTGTGGTCATGGGCCGCGAGCTGGGCTGATGGTCGCTTCAGTCCGCATTTCCAGCACGTACCGCCGCGCCGGCCCGCTGGGCCGCGCCGGTCCGCCGCGCGCGTTCCCCCGCCCGCGTGGCCATACTCCCCCGGAGGAAACCGTGACCGTGTGTGACGGCCAGAGCTGCGGCATCGGCGCCGCGGAAAATTCCCGCCACGCATCGATCCAATCCCGCGCCGGCGTCCGTACTTGGGAGGACGGAGGTGGCTCCGGCAGGAGGTTTCAATGCGGTCGATGGCCGTCGAACGGCTCACGCCGGACAGGGTGTGCGTGATGACCCAGCAGCGATCCGGTGGGCGATGGCAGGCTCTCGACGGGGGGCGCAGCAGTGGACAAGATGAGTCCGTGACGTCGCGACAGGTTCCCCGCCACGAGGCCGGGCCGTCCGCGCCGAGCCATGAGGACACCCTCGTCCGGATGCTCTACGAGGAGCACGCCGGACCGCTGCTGATGTTCGTCCTGCGCCTGACGGGCGGCGACCGGCAGCGCGCCGAGGACATCGTGCAGGAGACCCTGCTGCGTGCCTGGCGCAACGCGCACCGCCTCGGTGCGCAGGGCCAGCAGTCGCTGCGTCCCTGGCTCGTCACGGTCGCCCGCCGCATCGCCATCGATGACCACCGGTCCACCAGTGCCCGCCCGACGGAGACGTACGACCGCGAGCTGGAGAGCTTCCCCAGCACCGCGGACGACACCGACCGGGTGCTGCGGCTGATGACGGTCACCGACGCGCTGAAGACCCTGAGCCAGTCCCACCGGGAGATCCTGGTGGAGACCTACTTCCGCGGGCGGACGGTGCCCGAGGCGGCCGAGGTGCTGAACCTCCCGCTGGGCACCGCGAAGTCCCGTGTGTACTACGCTCTGCGCGCGCTGCGCACGGCACTGCAGCAGCGGGGGGTGACAGAGTGAACCAGGACCAGCAGCATTTCGACGTCGCCGCGTACGCGCTGGGCGTGCTGGACGAGCGTGACGCGGACCGTTTCGAGGCCCACCTCGTCGACTGCCCGTCGTGCGCGATGGAGCTGGAGTCGATGCTGCCGGTGGTCGACGTCCTCGCCGACATCGACGCCGACAGCCTGGTGGCGACCGAGCAGTCCCGGCGGGACGGCATCGTGCTCACCCGGATGATCGGCGCGGTCGCGCAGGATCGGCGGCGGGCGCAGAGCCGGAAGCTGTACTCGCTGGCCGCGGCGGTGGTCGCGTTCGCGGTCCTCGCGGTGGGCGCCACGTTCGCCGGGTCGCGCTGGTTCGCGCCGGCCGACAACACGGTGGCGCAGGCGCCGGGTGACACGGCGACGCTGCCGCCACTGGACGACCCGGACGGCGGCATCGGCGGTCCCGACCTGCCCACGGACCGGGTCGGCGGGTCCGACCCGCGCACCCGGGTGCGGGTCGACGCGGGCTTCGAGCCGCGGGACTTCGGCACCGAGGTCACGTTCGCCATCTCCAACATCCAGGGCCCGCTCACCTGCCGGCTCGTCGCGGTGCGCACCGACGGCGGCCAGGAGGTGCTGTCCACCTGGACGGTCGGCGAGAAGGGCTGGGGCACGGCGGAGCAGCCGCAGCCGCTGACCCTCACCGCGGTCACCGCGCTGAAGCGGGACCAGATCGCCCACGTGCAGGTGCAGAAGATCGGCGACAACGGCGCCGCCGAGACGCTCGTCCGGGTGCCCTGACCGAAAACGAACATCACGACGAGGAACGCCCGGCCGGTCGGTCGGGCGTTCTTCCGTTTCGGGGCACGGCCGGCGAATTGCGTACGGTGCGTGTCGGAGCCGTCGACGGCGCGTGGGGCTCCACAGGTTCATGAGATTTCTGTGAAATGGCCGCGCCGATTGTTCAACCGTCTGCCTGCATGCTCCGTACTACTGCCCGAACGGACGCCATTGAACAAGCAGCAGCAGGAGGGCACGTGGTTCCGGAGAAGCGAAAGTTGATGGTCGTCGGCGGTGCGATCGCCGCGGCGTTCATGCTGCCCGGCTGCGCGCCGGCCGGCTACAACGCCGCCGACTACAACGCCGGCGCTCCCGCCCAGGAGCCCGCCGCCAACGAGGTCGAGGCCGAGCCCAGCGCCGAGCCCGAGGCGGAGACCGAGGAGCAGGCCGAGCAGGAGGCGGCCGCCCCCGAGCTCGCCGCGGACGAGGTCACCACCGAGCTGGTCGGCAAGAGCATCCCCCGCATGGGCAAGGCCGTCGTCGACCAGGACGGCATGGTCCTGTACCGGTTCGACAAGGACACCGTGGACCCCGTCGCCAGCAACTGCGACGGCGACTGCGCCAAGATCTGGCCCCCCGCGCTGGTCAACGAGGGTGAGGAGCCCGAGCTCGAGGGCATCTCCTCCGACGACCTGGGCACGGTCCAGCGCAAGGACGGCACGACCCAGCTGACCCTGGGCGACTGGCCGCTGTACCGCTACGCCGGTGACAAGAAGGCCGGCCAGTGGCGGGGCCAGAACGTCGGCGGCACCTGGTTCGTCGTCTCCCCCGACGGCAAGAAGAACCTCACCTGCCTGCCGCCCGTCAGCAAGCCGATCCCGGTGCCGGGCGGCAGCGACTCCGACGAGAAGTCGGAGTCCGAGGAGTCCGGCAGCGGCGGGGCCGGCAGTGACTACCAGTACTGACAGACCACATTGACCACCGCCGGCCGGGCGGCGCCGCACCGGCGCCCCCGGCCTTCGGTGCGTTTCGTCACAACAGCATCTGGGGTACGGGCAACAATTTTCCGGCCGTTTTCCCACCCCTCGGCATCAACCGTTCGGACGATGTCGGCGGGTCGCCCCGGAGCCCACAAATCTTTGTTAAGTCGTACCTAAGAATGCCTCATTTATGGGGCGCGGGATTGCGTTGACGATCCCGGCAGGAATACCGTTTCCCTCGTTCCCACAATGTCGTCGGAGGTGACCGAAGATGATTGCCGCTCGCTTGCCGCGCCGGCCTCTTCGCTGGCTGGTCGGCACTACGGCAATGGTTTTCGTTGCCCTGCTCGCGCCGAGCTCCCCGGCTCAGGCCGCACCCACGGCCCCGCCCGTTCCGCCGGACACCGTGCTGTCCAACGGCAACGGGCAGGGCGCGCTGACACCCGCCGACAGGGACTTCGTCGTCAAGGTCCGGCTCGCCGGCCTGTGGGAGATCCCGGCGGGGAACATGACTGTCGGCCGGACCGAGAACGAGAAGGTCCTGCAGATCGGCAAGTCCATCGCCGAGCAGCACGTGCTGCTCGACAAGCTGACGATCGAGGCCGCGGCGAAGCTGGGCGTCCCCCTGCCCAACGAGCCGACGATCGAGCAGCAGGCCTGGCTGAACGAGATGAAGAACGCGGAGGGCCCGCAGTTCGACCAGATCTACACCGATCGACTGCGCTCCGCACACGGGAAGATCTTTCCCGCGATCGCGAACATCCGCGCCGGTACCCGTAACGACGTGGTGCGGCGGCTGGCCCAGCAGGCCAACCAGTTCGTGATGACCCACCTGACGCTGCTGGAGAGTTCCGGCCTGGTCGACTACGGCTCGCTACCCGCGCCGCCGCAGCCCGTTGCCCAGGGCGCCGCTCCGGCCATCGACGGAAACATGATCGCCGGAGCCCGCGGCGGCGTGAACACCACCGTCATCCTCATCGTGCTCGCCGCCGCGCTCGTCGCGGGCGTCGCCAGCACGATGCGCATCTTCCGAACGCGGTAGCCCGCGCCCGGCCCGGCCCGCCCCTCCAACGTGGGGCCTGAGAAACCCCACCGCACGCGAGAAAGGTTGTTCCCATGCGAAGGTCGTCATACCGGCGCGCACCGTCCTTCTTCAGTGGTCGACGGCGCCTGCTCGCCGTCCTCGCGACCCTGGTGACCTTCGGCGCCATCGTCACCGTCACCCAGGTCTCGGAGGCCGGCACGAAGCGCCGCGCCCTCCAGCGTGCTCTCGCCGCGTGCGAGAACGCCGCCGCCCCCGCCTCCGCCACCCGCAACTGGAGCACGGAGACCCGGCGCGGCACCTACACCACCAACCGCGGGCAGGTCACCCACCACGCGGACGACGGCGCGCAGAGCGTGCCGACGCGCTCGCAGATGCGCCAGCGCTGCCGCAACGCGGCCATGCAGAACGCGGGCCAGACCACCACCCGCGGCCGCGGCGGCCAGGGCGGCCAGCAGGGCGGCGCTCAGCAGGGCGGCGCTCAGCAGGGCGGCGCTCAGCAGGGCGGTCAGCAGGGCGGCCAGCAGGGTGGCGGCCAGCAGGGCGGTCAGCAGGGCGGTCAGCAGGGCGGTCAGCAGGGCGGTCAGCAGGGC
>NZ_BOOY01000005.1 GCF_016863475.1 Spirilliplanes yamanashiensis | reverse complement strand
AGGGCGGCGGCCAGCAGGGCGGCGGCCAGCAGGGCGGCGACCAGCAGGGCGGCGACCAGGGTCAGGGTCAGGGCCAGGACAACGGCGGCGACAACGGCAACGACGGCAACAACGGCGGCGGCAACGTCGACCCGAACGCCCCCGGTGCCGCGCTCGGCGTGCTCGCCAACAGCTGCGAGGGCACGAACCTCCAGCCGCACGACGGCTTCCAGCTCGGCAACCGGTGCGTCTCGACGCAGTTCGGTGAGGTCGGCGCCGCGGCGAACAACGCGTCGCTGCTGATCACCGACGCGCCGGAGCAGGTGGGCCAGAACCAGGCGTTCACGATCCGGGTGTCGACGCGGAACCTGATCCGCGACCGGTTCCTCGCGGCCGGCCAGGGCGGCTACTACGTGGAGAGCTCGCTGCTGGAGGACGGTATCGTCCGCGGCCACTTCCACACCGCCTGCCGGATGCTGGAGAACGAGGACGAGGCTCCGGACCCGGCCCCGGCCCCGGCGTTCTTCGTCGCGACCGAGGACGGCCAGGGCGGCCGCGAGCCCGACCAGGTGAACGTGCAGGTCGCCGGGCTGCCGGACGCCGGCACCGCGCAGTGCGCGGTCTGGGCCGGTGACGGCTCGCACCGCATCCCGATGATGGAGCGCGCCAACCAGACCCCGGCGTTCGACGTGGTCCGGGTCCAGGTGGGCAACGGCGGGAACGACGGCGGCAACAACAACAACAACAACGGTGGCAACAATAACGGTGGCGGCGGACGCCGCAACTGAGACCGAGTACGGAGCCCTGCCGTACCGGCGCCGATGGCACCGCGGTCGCGGCACCGTCAACCGGAGAGCCCGGTGACGTGACCGCGGTGACCACCCCCCACATCGGTTCCGGCAGTCGCCGACCCCCCTAGAGGCGACGCCAGGCAGGCGGGCGGGACGCAGACCCACCAGCGCAGTGCGGAGGGAGGCCATCCCCGACGCGGCCCGGCCCGGACAGTCAGCTCCGGCACCGGGCGGCCACCGGACGACTCGGGTGTCCGGCAGCCGCCCTCACCGAAGGCCCCGACCTGGAAGCGGTCGGGGCCTTCGGCGCGTCCGGGTCGGGGCTTGGAGCAGGCGGGACGGAGATGGCACAGTGACGCAGGTGAAGCCGCGCCGGATGACGCCCCCCGAGGCGTACGACCTGCGCCGCACCGTCCGCGGGCTGATGGTTCCCGGCGGCGACCCGTGTGCCGCGATCGCCGACGGCTCGTTCCGCTGGGCGGCCCGCACGCCGGACGGGCCGGGCACGCTGGCGCTGCGCCGGGAGGCGGGCGAGCTGGTCGCGGAGGCGTGGGGGCCGGGCGCCGGCTGGTTGCTGGACCGGGCGGACGCCGTCGCCGGGCTGTGCGACGACGTGACGGGCTTCCGCGAGCTGGCCGCCGCGCACCCGCTGCTGGACCGGCTGGCCCGCGACCACCGCGGCATCCGCTACCCGGCCACCGGGCTGCTGTTCCCGCACGTGCTGCGGGCGGTGCTGGAGCAGAAGGTGACGGGCCGGGAGGCGCATCACGCGTACCGGGCGATCGTGCGGCACTTCGGCGAGCCGGCGCCGGGACCCGTGCCGCTGCTGCTGCCGCCGGACCCGGCGGCGGTGGCGGCGACCCCGTACTGGACGTTCCATCCCTTCGGGGTGGAACAGCGGCGCACGCAGGCGCTGCTGCGCGCGGCGGCGGTCGCGGCGGCGATCCAGCGGTGCGCGGACTCGGCGGCGGCGACGGCGCGGCTGGTGTCGCTGCCGGGGATCGGGCCGTGGACGGCGGCCGAGGTGGTGCGGATGGCGTTCGGCGACGCGGACGCGGTCAGCGTCGGCGACTTCCACATCCCGAACACGGTGGCGTGGGCGCTGGCCGGCGAGCCGCGCGGCACGGACGAGCGGATGCTGGAGCTGCTGGAGCCGTACCGGGGGCACCGGGGCCGGGTCTGCGACCTGCTCGCGGCGGGCGGGGTGGTGGCGCCGAAGTTCGGGCCGCGCATGCCGATCCGGTCGTTCGCGAGGTTCTGATGGACGTCGTCATCGCGGCGGCGACGCCGGCCGACGCGGGCGAGATCATGACCGTGCAGCGCGCCGCCTACCTGACGGAGGGGCAGCGGTACGGCGACGTGACGATCCCGCCGCTGACGGAGACGGCCGACGAGGTGCGGGCGGTCATCGCGGGCGGCGCGGTGGTGCTGGTGGCGCGGGCCGGGCACCGGCTGGCCGGTTCGGTGCGCGGCCACGTCGAGGGCCGCGACGGCCTGGTGGGCCGGCTGGCGGTGGCGCCCGACCTGCAGGGACACGGCATCGGCGGGCGCCTGCTGCGGGCGGTGGAGGAGGCGCTGGCGGGCCGGGTGGACCGGCTGGAGCTGTTCACCGGGGCGACCAGCCACGACAACGTGCGCCTGTACGAGCGGCACGGCTATGTGGTGTTCGACCACCGCCCGAGCGGGGCCGGCCCAGGTCTGGTGTTCCTGGAGAAGAAGATCGGGTAAAGCCGGTACGGTTCAGGCTCGTCACCGATGCAAAGGACGTCAGCAGTCGTGAGTGGCTATACCGGGCAGATCCTGCTCGTTTTCGTCCTGGTCCTGCTGAACGCCCTGTTCGCCGGCAGCGAGATGGCGCTGGTGTCGCTGCGCGAGGGCCAGCTGCAGCGACTGGAGCGCACGTCGCGCGGCGGCCGGGTGCTGGCCCGCCTGGCCCGCGACCCCAACCGGTTCCTGGCCACCATCCAGATCGGCATCACGCTGGCCGGCTTCCTGGCGTCGGCGGCCGCGGCCGTGTCGCTGGCGCAGCCGCTGATCGAGCCGCTGGGCTTCCTGGGTGGCGCCGCCGAGCCGGCCGCGATCGTGGTGGTGACGATCCTGCTGACGTTCGTGACGCTGGTGTTCGGCGAGCTGGCGCCCAAGCGCATCGCCATGCAGCGCACGGAGGGCTGGGCGCTGATGGTGGCCCGCCCGCTGGACGTGCTGTCGTCGATCTCCCGGCCGGCGGTGTGGCTGCTCGGCAAGTCCACCGACCTGGTGGTGCGGCTGACCGGCGGCGACCCGCACGCCCAGCGCGAGGAGGTCAGCACCGAGGAGATCCGCGACATGGTGGCGGCGCAGCAGGAGTTCTCCGCCGAGCAGCGCACGATCATCAGCGGCGCGTTCGAGATCGCCGACCGCATCCTGCGCGAGATCCTGGTGCCGCGCCGCGACGTGCTGGCGTTCCCGCAGGACACCCCCGCCCCGGAGGCGCTGTTCACGCTGATCGACTCGGGGCACTCCCGGGCGCCGGTCGTCGGCCCCGCCGGCCTCGACGACGTGGTCGGCGTGGTGCACCTGCGCGACCTCATCGGCGCGCAGGGCCGGGTGGACGCGGTGGCGCGCCCCGGGCTGTTCCTGCCGGAGACGCTGCGCGTCTCGGACGCCCTGCGCCAGCTGCGCCAGGAGCGCCAGCAGCTCGCGCTGGTGGTGGACGAGCGCGGCGCCATCGACGGCATCATCTCGATGGAGGACCTGGTCGAGGAGATCGTCGGCGAGATCTACGACGAGACCGACCGCGACGTGGAGTCGGTGGTGAAGGAGCCGGACGGCGCGCTGCTGCTGCCGGGCGGCTTCCCCATCCACGACCTGCCGGACATCGGGTTCGACCCCGACGACAGCGACGACGGCGACTACACGACGATCGCCGGCCTGGTGCTGGCCCGGCTGGGGCACATCCCCACCGAGCCGGGCGAGGTGGTGGAGCTGCCGCAGTTCACCGCCGAGGTGGTCGAGGTGACCGGCCGGGCCATCACGGGGGTGCGGCTGCGGGCCGTGGCCCGGGCCGGCGAGGACACCGAGGACGACTGACGTCAGGCGGCGGCCCCGCCGTCGCCCGCCTCCGCCAGCTCGGCGCGGCGGCTGGCCGGGGCGAGGCCGGGCGGCGCCTGCGGCACCGGCCCGGGGTCGGGCAGCGGCGGGATCGCCAGCGTCACCGGCGCGCCGGCCGCCACCGTGACGGCCTCGCCGTGGTGGTGCAGGTCGATCCGGTCGCCGTCGGTCTCGTACGCGGCCTCGCGGGGCGTCACGGTGACCCGCAGCCGGGCGCCGCGCCAACGGATCGCGAAGCGCAGCCGGCCCAGGTGGCTGGGCAGGCGGGGGGCGAACGTGAGCCGCCCGTCGTGGTCGCGCAGCCCGCCGAAGCCCATCACCAGCGCCGACCACGCCCCGGCCAGCGAGGCGATGTGCAGGCCGTCGCCGCTCTTCTCGCCGTCGCCCTGCAGGTCGCGCAGGGCCGCCTCGCCGAGGTAGTCGTGCGCCAGCTCCAGGTGGCCCAGCTCGGCGGCGAGGATGGCCTGGGTCGGCGAGGACAGCGACGAGTCGCGCACGGTGCGGGCCTCGTAGTAGGCGAAGTTGGCGGCCTTCTCGGCCGCGCTGAAGGCGTCACCGCGCAGGTGCATGGCGAGCACGACGTCGGCCTGCTTGACGACCTGCCGGCGGTACAGCTCGAAGTAGGGGTGGTGCAGCAGCAGCGGGTACTCGTCGTCGGCGTCGAAGTCCCACTCCTGCAGGGTGGTGAACCCGGCGTGCTGCTCGTGCACGCCCTTGGCCGCGCTGTACGGCACGTGCATGCCGTCGGCGATCTCGCGCCAGCGCGCCGCCTCGGCCGGGTCCGCCGACGCGCACGCCGCCGCCCCGCGCAGGTTGCGCTGGGCCATCAGGTTGGTGAAGAGGTTGTCGCGGACCACGGCGGTGTACTCGTCGGGGCCGGTGACGCCGTCGATGTGCCAGGCGCCGTCGTCGCCGCGGTGCGCGACGCGCGCCCACAGCCGGGCGGTCTCGATCAGCAGGTCCTCGCCGCACTCGCGGACGAACGCGTCGTCGCCGGTGGCGGCCGCGTAGCGCAGGACGGCGTCGGCGATGTCGGCGTTGACGTGCAGGGCGGCGGTGCTGGCGGGCCAGTAGCCGGACGACTCGTGGCCGCCGATGGTGCGCCATGGGAAGGCGGCGCCGGCCAGCCGCAGCTCGGTGGCGCGCTCGCGGGCCCGGGCCAGCATGCCGTGCCGCCAGCGCAGCGCGTACTGGGCGCAGTCCGGGTGGGTGTAGGTGAGCATCGGCAGCACGAACGCCTCGGTGTCCCACAGGGCGTGGCCGTCGTAGCCGTTGCCGGTGAGGCCCTTGGCGGGCACCGGGTGCGGGACGGACTGGTCGCCGGCCTGCAGCACGTGGAACAGCCCGAACCGGACGGCCTGCTGCACGGGCGGGTCGCCGTCGAGTTCGACGTCGGCGTGCCGCCAGAAGTCGTCGAGGTGCAGGCGCTGGTCGCGCAGCAGCGCGTCGAAGCCGTCGGCGAGGGCGGTGTCGCGGTCGTGCCGGGCGTCGTGCTCCAGCCGGCCGGGGTCGTGCGCGTCCGACCAGGAGTACGCGACGACCTTGACGAGGGTGAGGGTCTCCCCCGGCCCCAGCGTGGCGGTGACCGTGGTGCGGATCCGGTCGGGGCCCGCCTCGGTGCTGACGGCGGGCGGGGTGGCGCCGCCGTCGACGGTGTGGTCCACGGCGGACACGAGCCGGATGCCGCTGCGCTCGGTGCGGTGCTCCAGCACGCCGCCGGCCGCCTCGCCGAGGTGGCGCTGCGGGACGAGGGGCCGCTGCAGGACGGTGGCGGCACGGGGGTCGTCGCGCTGCTCGGGCTGCTCCTCGTTGGCCAGCAGGTCGGAGTCGAGGCGGACGGTCACGGCGGCGTCGAGGGCGCGCACCTCGTAGCGCAGCGCGGCCACCGCGGGGCGGGTGAACGGCACGACCCGGGTGCTGCGCACGGCGACGCCGGCCCACTCGAACGACCGGGTGAGGGTGCCCTCGCGCAGGTCGAGGACGCGTTCGTGGCCGTGGACGCCGGCGGTGCGCACGTCCAGCGCGGCGTCGCCGACGGTGAGCCGCACGAACGTGGCGTCGGGCGCGTTGACCACGGTCTCGCTGGCCTCGGGGAACCCGTACGCGTCCTCGGGGTAGGTCAGCTCGCGCAGCTCGTAGAGAGAGTTGAGGTAGGTGCCCGGCATGCCGCGCGGGTCGCCCTCGTCGAGGGTGCCGCGGATGCCGATGTGGCCGTTGGCGAGGGCGAACAGGGACTCGACCTGGCGTAGCGACTCGGTGGGGGCGCCGTGCTCACGCAGGCACCAGGGCTCGACCGGGTACGGGTGGCTCACCCGTGATCTAGTTCCCCCGATGCCCGGTTTCTAACGGTGCGAGGCCGGGCCGTCCCCCTGGATGGCGCACCGTGCTGCCCGACGCGGCGACGGCGTGCCGGGCGGCGTCCGCCGGCCGGTCGCCGCGCAGCAGGGCCGCCGTCAGCGCGGCGGTGAACGCGTCGCCGCCGCCGGTGGTGTCGCGGACGCCGTCGTCGTCGGTGGGCAGCATGAGGTGCCCGCCGCGCCACACGAACAGGTTGCCGCCCGGCCGGCCGAGCGCGAGCAGGCCGGGTCCACGGTCGAGCAGGGAGGTGGCGGCGGCCAACACGTCGTCGTCGGTGTCGCCGGTGTCGCCGAGCAGCAGCCGGGTCTCCTGCTCGTCGGCCCGCACGACGGTGGCGGCGGCGATCAGCCGGTCGCGGGCGTCCTCCGGCGGGGCGCCGTCGAGCACGACGAGCCGGCCGGCCCCGGCGGCGATCTCGGCGGCGGCGAGCGCGGCGTCCGCGGGCTGCTGCAGTTGCACGAGGACGGCGTCGCTGCGGCGCAGCACGGGCGCGGCCCGGACCACGTCGTCGGGGGTGAGCAGCACGGCGTCGGGCAGGTGCTGCACGTACCGCCAGGTGGCGTCGTCCTCCAGCAGCTCGACGATGAGCCCGGTCGGGGTGCCGGCCCGGCGCACCACGGCGGCGGTGTCGATGCCGTCGCGGCGGGCCTGGGCGAGCAGGTCGTCGCCGGTGCGGTCGTCGCCGGCGACGGCGACCAGGGCCGGCCGCACGCCGAGCTGGGCGAGCGCCACGGCCTGGTTGGCGCCTTTGCCGCCGAGCAGCTCGCGCCGGCCGGTGGCGTCGGCGGCCGCGTGCCCGTCCGGCAGGGCCGGCACGGTGAGGACGAGGTCGCGGGCGAGCTGGCCGACGACGGCCGCGGTCGGTCTGTTCATGCTCGTGTCCTTACCCCGCCATTGGCTAAGCTCTCCGTGTCCGTCACACCCCAGACTGTGAGGAGGGACCCCTCATGTCCCAAGGTCACGGGTCCGAGTACCCGTACCTCGACTCCCCCGCCGTGAACGCCGAGGCGCTGGCCGAGGAGGAACGCCGCCTGGCGGCGGTCCGCCGTTACGAACTGGTCGACCACCCCATCGAGGAGGCGTACCAGCGGGTCGCCTTCATCGCGCAGACCGTCTTCGACACCCCGATCGCGACCGTCTCCATGGTGGAGAGCGACCGGGTCTGGCTCGCCGCGTGCGAGGGGCTGTCCGGCGTCAAGGAGGTCGGCAAGGAGCCGGGCCTCTGCGCGTCGGTGATCTCCCAGGACGAGGTCTACGTCGTCAACGACGCCCTCTCCGACCCCCGCACCCTCGAGCACCCGCTGGTCCGCGGCCAGCTGGGCCTGCGGTTCTACGCCGCCGCGCCGATCCGCACCCACGACGGGTACCGGCTCGGCACGGTCAACGTGATCGACGCCCGCCCTCGCGAGGTCACGCCGAAGCAGCTCAAGGCGCTGGAGCACCTGGCCGCGATGGTGTCCGACGAGCTGGAGCTGCGCCTCATGGTGATCCGCAGCGCGGCCGCCGAGGAGCGGCTGCGGGCCGGCGTGAGCTGATCCCCGCCGGAGCGGCCCGGGCAGGGGCCGCTCTCCGCGCTTGCGCGTCCGCGCCGCCGGGTAAGAGACCCGGCCATGAGCGGACCGAAGACCGTCGCAGTGATCGCCCACCGGAAGAAGACCCTCGGCGGCGGGCTGGACGAGCTGCGCCGCCGCGTCACCGCCGAGGACGTGGGCACGCTGCTGTGGTACGAGGTGCCCAAGAGCCGCAAGGCCCCCAAGAAGGCCCGCGAGGCGGCCGCGAAGGGCGCCGACCTGGTCCTGGTGTGGGGCGGCGACGGCATGGTGCAGCGCACCCTGGACGCCCTCGCCGGGCGCGACGTCACGATCGGCATCATCCCCGCCGGCACGGCCAACCTGCTGGCGACGAACCTGGGCATCCCGCAGGACCTGCCGGAGGCGGTGCGCATCGCGTTCCACGGCCGCAAGCGACCGCTGGACCTGGGCAAGGTCAACGGTGAGCACTTCGCCGTGATGGCCGGCGCGGGCTTCGACGGCAACCTGATCAAGGAGGCCGACCGCGGCCTGAAGGACCAGCTCGGCCGCCTCGCGTACGTGTGGACCGGCCTGAAGCACGTCGACGGCTCGGCGCCGCAGGTGCGGGTGAAGATCGACGGCACCACGTGGTTCAAGGGCGCGGCGAGCTGCGTGCTGCTCGGCAACGTCGGCACGATCACCGGCGGCATCCACGCCTTCGACGACGCCGAGCCCGACGACGGCTGGCTGGAGGTCGGCGTGTCGACGGCGCAGGGCGCGGCCGAGTGGGCCCGGACGCTGGGGCGCATGGTGGTGGGCCGCTCGGACCGCTCGCCGTTCGTGCGGATGACCCGCGCCCGCGAGATCGACGTGAAACTGGCCGCCCCGATGGAGTACGAGCTGGACGGCGGCGCCCGCACGACGGCGAAGCGGCTGCGCGCCACGGTGGTGCCGCACGCGGTGACGGTGCGCGTCCCGGCCTGATGTCGGATCGCCGACAGGAGACTCATCCCGTTTGGGCGCGAATGGTCCAGGTATCCCCTGGTCCGTGACGATCCGCGGCCCCACACTCGGGAACATGACCGACCACAGGATCGCCGTCATGAGCGTCGCAGCCCTGCTGTCCACCGTCGCCATGGTCCTGCTCGGCTACGGCGTGGGCCGCGCCCACGCCGCCTGGCTGGACGTCCGGGGCGCCCGCCGCGAGCTGCCCCACCTGCGCCGCACCGCCTGGGCCCGCACCCGCGCCGTCGCCGGCGGCGTGCTGCTGCTGCTCGCCGCGGTCGCCGTGGCGGCGACCGCCATCACCCCTTGAGGCCCGTGTGCGCCAGGCCCTCGATGAACTGGCGCTGGGCGATCACGAACACGATCAGCACCGGGATCGCCGTCATCGATGCCGCGGACAGCTGCACGTTCCACAACGGTCCCTGGTAGACGTCCACGAACTGGGTGAGCGCCTGGGGCAGCGTGAACTTCTCCTGCGACTGGACGAACACGATCGGCTCCAGGTACAGGTTCCAGCTGTGCAGGAAGGTGAAGATCGAGACGGCGCCGAGGGCCGGCTTGGCCAGCGGCACCGCGATCCGCCAGAAGATCGCCGGCCGGCCGAGGCCGTCCATGCGGGCGGCCTCCTCCAGCTCGCCGGGCAGCGTGATGAAGAACTGGCGCATGATGAACGTGGCCAGCACGCTGGGCGCGCCGAAGATCGGCACGAGGATCAGCGGCCAGTGGGTGTCCACCATGCCCCAGCTGTTGAACATCCGGAACAGCGGCACGATCGTCACCTCGCTCGGGATGAGCAGGCCGGTGAGGACGACCAGGAACAGCGCGTTCTGGCCGGGGAACCGCACCCGGGCGAACGCGTAGCCGGCCAGCGCCGACACCGCCAGGGTGCCGAGCGTGACGACCAGGGCGATGTACGCCGAGTTCCAGTACTGCTGCGCGAACGGCTGCATGTCGAAGACCTGGCCCCACGCCGACCAGCTCGGGTCGTCGGGCCACAGGGCGGGCGGGAACGCGAAGATGTCGGCGTTCGGCTTCAGCGACGAGGTGACCATCCACCAGGTCGGGAACACGAACGGCACGCACAGCACCAGCAGGACGCCGTACAGCCAGACCTTAGTTCTCATGGTGGACCCACCTCTTGCGCAGCTGCCACTGGACGACCGTCAGCGCCAGCACGATGGCGAAGAGCAGGACGGACAGGGTGGACCCGTAGCCGAAGGCGTGGAACTGGAACGCCTGCTGGTACAGGTAGTAGACGAGCACCGTGGTCGACGTGCCGGGCCCGCCCTGGGTGAGGATGGCGATCTGCGCGAACACCTGCAGCGAGCCGACGACCGTGATGATCGAGGTGAGCAGCACGGTCGGGCTGATCAGCGGCATGGTGATCCGCCAGAACGTGCGCCACCGGCTCGCGCCGTCGACGCGGGCGGCCTCGTACAGCTCCTGCGGCACGCCCTGCAGCGCGGCCAGGAACAGCACCATGTTGAGGCCGACGTTCTTGAAGACCTGCACCACGATCACGGAGATCATCGCGGTGCCGTCCGAGCGCAGCCAGTTCGGGCCGTCGACGCCGACGGTGGCGAGCAGGCCGTTGACGCCGCCGTTGTCCTGGAGCATGAACTGCCAGACGATCGTCCAGGCGACCAGCGACACGACGACCGGGGAGAAGAACAGCACCCGGAAGAACGTGGTGCCGCGCAGCTTCTGGTTGAGCAGCACGGCGAGGAACAGCGCCAGGGCGAGGTTGAGCACCACCAGGCCCGCGGAGAACAGGCCGGTGGCGCGCAGCACGCCGGGCAGGTTGGGGTCGGCGGCGAGCTTGGCGTAGTTCTCGCCGCCGGTGAAGGTGAACTCGTCGGCGAGGACGTTCCACTCGTGCAGGCTGTACCAGAACACCAGGCCGAGCGGGATCAGCACGAACAGCACCGTGCCGGCGAGCTGCGGCGCGATGAACAGGTAGCCGGTGAGCCGGTCGCGCCGTCGCGTCGTCCAGAAGGACGGCCGGCCCACCGGCGCGCCGGCGCCCGCCGGGGCGGGCCGGGCCGGAGCCCGGTCCGCCACCGGCGTCGAACGCGACGGCGTCATCACTTCGCCAGCAGCGGCTGGATCGAGGTGCAGACGCTGTCCAGCACGGCCTTGGGGTCGGCGTCGGCCTTCCACAGCGGGTCGAGGCCCGACCGGACGGCCTGGGAGATCTCGGCGTTGCCCTTGTGGCTGGGCTTCACCACGCCCTTGCTGATGCCGTCGATGACGACGTCCTGCAGCTGGGCCGGCTTGAGCAGCGGGTTGGTCTTGGCCAGGGTGTCGGCGTTGAGCAGCGATTGCCGCGGCGGCGGGAAGAACTGCGCCAGCTTCGCCGAGTTGGCCTCGTTGGTGAAGAACTTGAGGAAGGCGGCGGCCGCCTCGGCGTTCTTGCCCTTCTTCAGCACACCCAGGCCGCCCTGGCCGATCACCGAGTACGGGCCGTTCGGGCCGCTCGGCAGCGGCACCAGGTCCCAGCCGAACGTGGCATCCTTGAGCAGCGACGCGCGGGAGATCTGGGTGATCGTCATGGCGGACTCACCGGCGAAGAAGTCGGCGCTGGTGCCCGGGGCGGGCAGCGCCTTCTTCTCGAAGATGGCGTCGTGGATGAAGGTCATCGCCTCGACCATCTTCGGCTGGTTGAAGCCGCAGGTCTTGCCGTCGGCGCTCCACGCCTCGGCGCCCCAGCCCGCCCACACCGTGGCCAGGTTGTCCCACGTCTTGTAGTCGAAGTCGCGGATGACCAGGCCGGCCTTGCCGCTCTTGGCCGCCGACGCCGCGGCGATCTCGACGGCCTTCTCCCAGGTCCACTCGCCCTCGGCCCGCAGCTCGGCGGGGCTGCCCGCCCCGGCCGCCTTGACCTGGTCGGTGTTGACGAACACCCCGAACGGCGAGGTCGAGAACGGGTACGCGAACAGGCTGCCGCCGGACGTCCACAGCGCGGTCGCCGCGGGGGCCAGCTCCTCCTTCTTCTCCAGCACGTCGTCGAGGTCGACGAGCGCGCCGGAGGCGACGAAGTCGGGGGCCGAGTTCTCCAGGATCCACGCCAGGTCGGGGGCGTTGCCGCCGGCGATCTGGGTGGTGATCGTCGTCGTGTACGTCTCGAACGGCAGGGCGTCGAACTTCACGTCGACGTCCGGGTTCGTCTTCTTGTACTCGGCGGCGATCTCGTTGAACAGCGCGACGTGCGCCTCGTTGGCCGACCAGGTGGTCATGCGCAGCGTGACCGGGCCCCCGGACGAGCCGGAGTCCCCGCCGGAGCCCCCGCACGCGGTCAGGGTCATGAGCGCGGCCAGGCCGGCGGCGGTGAGCAACCGTACCCTCATGGTTGATCCTTCCTCAGTATCCGGAGACGTCGGGCCAGCGAAGCTCGACGCCCTCCGAGGTCAGGCGGTCCTGGAAAACGGCCAGCAGGCCGGGTGAGTTGCGCACGGCGCGGGGGGTGGTCGCGCGCGCCAGGCAGAAGTCCGCGAGCAGGCCCGCGACCTCGCCCACGTTCCACTCGACGGGGTGCAGCCGGTGGGAACCGTTGGTGATGTGGGTCGTGCCGATGTTCTTGCCGGCGGGCAGCAGGTTCTCGACCCGCCGCGGGATGAGCGCCCCGAGCGGGATCTCGAACGGGCAGGAGGCCACGTCGATGTAGTTGTCGCCGCCGGTCGAGGGGTGCAGGTCGATGCGGTACATGCCGACGCCGACGGCGTCGCGGTGCGACACCGCGCCCCGGTCGCCGCGGATCTCCAGCGACAGGTCCTGCTCGACGATCGTGTACTCGGCCCGGATGCGCCGCGACTCCCGGATGTAGGGGGCCTGGGCCAGGCCGTCGGCGCTGCCGGTGACGTCGCCGCGCAGCCGCAGGCCGGGAAAGCCGGTGCCGCCGTCGGCGCGCGGCGCCTCCGTCTGCAGCCAGTACAGGACCGAGTACGACAGCTCGCGGGCGGCCGCGAGGTGCTTCTCCGGGTCGGGCACGTCGATGACCGGGCTCTCGAAGTAGTCGATCATCGGCCAGTTGACCAGGCAGATGTCGCTCGGGTACGCCCCGTCGGCGAAGTTGCGCCGGGCGGCGATGCGCCGGAACGTCCACAGGTTGCCGTCGCCGGCGCTGACCCGCTGGTCGGCGTTCACCAGCCACGGGTCGTCGTCCGGGTTCGGGGTGAACGACCGGGTCGACGGCTCCAGCGTGCGCGGGTTGGGCGTGGTCCAGCCGAGCATCGGCCCGCCCCAGAACGCCGGCTGGTAGGTGCGCCAGAAGCCGTACGACGCGGGCCGGTCGATGGTGTGGTCGCCGTCGACGTGGTCGATCGCGAAGCACACGCTGACGGCCTGCATGTTGGCCGGGTCGGCGACCTCCGGTGCGTTCGGCTCGCCCGTGTCGGCCTGCGACTCGAAGCCGGTCACGTACTCGGTGCCGGTGAGCGGGAGCAGGTCGCCCAGCTCGGTGGCGTCGAGCACGTACGGCGCGGCGATCGTGACCTCGTCGCCGGTGAGCCGGTGGCGCACGGTGACGGCGCGCACCCGGTCGCCGTCGGTGTCGGCCGCGACCGGCACGTACGGCTGCAGCACCCGCAGGCGCCCCGAGCCCCGGTACGGCGCCAGCATGCCCTCGATGACGGCGACGGCGACGCGCGGCTCGTGGCAGAGCCGGCTGACGTGCCCGGCACCCGGGTTCAGCTCGCGGGTGGCGCGCGCCCGCCCGGTCAGCGGGTACCAGCGCCGGTAGTAGTCGCGGATGCCCTCGCGCAGCGCCCGGTAGCTGGCGGTGACGCCGAAGCGCTCGACCCAGCTGTGCTCGTCCGGCGGGACGGCCTGGCTGGTGAGCTGGCCGCCCAGCCACTCGAACTCCTCGGTCAGCACGACCGAGCGGCCGGCGCGCAGCGCGCCCAGCGCCGCGGCCACGCCGCCGAGCCCGCCGCCGACGACGAGGACCTCGCACTCCAGTTCGGACACAGTCGTTCCTCTCACGTCGTGGTGGCCGGCGGGGCGCAGGTGGCGCCGTCGACCGGTTCGCACGGCAGCAGGCGCTGCGTCGGGGCGTCGCTGCCCTCGAGCAGCCCGGACAGCACCTCGACGGCCTGCCAGCCCATGGCACGGCGCGGGATCCGGTAGCCGGTGAGATCCATCGTCTCGGTGGCGCGCGTGGGGTCGCCGAGGGCGAGCACGGACAGGTCGCCGGGGACCGCCAGCCCGCGCTCGCGGGCCGCCTTGACCAGCGCGACGCCGTCGGCGTACTCCTCGACGAACGCGGCGGTGACGCCCGCGGCGAGCACGGCGTCGAGCACCTCGCCGGCGGTGCGGCCGGCGACGGTGACGTGCTCGCCGGACACCCGGGCCGCGGTGACGGCGCCGGCGAAGCCCGCCTTGCGGTCCACCCAGGACTCCGGGCCCTCGCCGGTGCCGACGTACCCGAGGCGGGTGTGGCCGACCGCGACGGCCCGGCGCACGAGGGCGGCGGTGGCGGAGGCGTAGTCGACGCCGACGTACGGCACCGGGCCGCCGGCGTCGTCGCGGCGGCCGACGGACACGAACGGCTGGCCCTCGACGAGCAGCCGGCCCAGCTCGGCGGGGTCGAGCGAGCGGCCCAGCAGCACGCAGCCGTCGGCGAGGCGCAGCCGGTTGTCCTGGTGGAAGATGCGCCGCCGGCCGTCGACGACCGGCGCGCTGGTCAGCAGCAGCAGGTCGCAGCCGATGCTCTCGGCGCACTCCTCGATGCCGACGAGGAACGGGTGGTAGAAGTCGGCGGTGCCGGACGGGAACACCGGCTCGTAGGTGAACACGCCGAGGATGCGGTTGTGCCGGGCGGCCAGGCGCCGGGCGATCGGGTCGGCCACGTAGCCGGTGGAGCGGATGGCCTTGAGGACCCGCTCGCGGGTCTCCGGCGAGATCCGCACGTCGGCGTCGCTGCGCCCGTTCAGGACGAGCGAGACCGTCGCCTGGCTCACGCCGGTCATCTTCGCGATGTCCTGCTGCGTGACGCGCTTGCGTGGAGTGCTCACGGCCGACTCCCGCCTCCGTTTCAGCGGTAATACGCATTAGTTACAGGGGTAACATCCTGCGGCCCGATTCCCGGGGCCGTCAAGATGATCCCCTTTGATAATTCGTATTAGCAGCCGGCGGGGAACGCGAACGCCCCGCCACGGACCGGCCGTGACGGGGCGGACGAGCGATCCCGGTCAGGCGATGTCGCGCCACCAGCCGTCGACGACCGGCGGGTTGTCCACGTCGACGCGCTCCCCCGGCCGCGGCACCGCCAGGTCCACGCCGCGGTCCTTCGCCTCGCGCCACACCCGGTCCACCGGCTCCGCCCAGTCGTGCAGCGCCAGGTTGAACGTGCCCCAGTGCACCGGCACCATGAGCCCGCCGCGCACGTCGACGTGGGTGGACACGCCGTCCTCCGGCGTCATGTGGATGTCCGGCCACGCGTCGCCGTACGCGCCGACCTGCACCAGCGTCGCGTCGAACGGGCCGTGCTGCGCCCCGATCTCCGCGAAGCCCGGGAAGTAGCCCGTGTCGCCCGAGTAGAAGACCTTGCGCGTCGGGCCCGCGATCACCCACGACGTCCACAGCGTCTCGTCCCGGCTGAAGCCGCGGCCCGAGAAGTGCCGGGCCGGCGTGGCCACGAACTCCACCCCGTTGACCGTGCGCGACTCCGACCAGTCCAGCTCCACGATCCGCTGCTCCGGTACGCCCCACGCCTCCAGGTGCGCGCCCACCCCGAGCGGCACCAGGAACGGCACCGTCTGCAGGTCGACCAGCGCCCTGATCGACGCCATGTCGAGGTGGTCGTAGTGGTCGTGGGAGATCAGCACCGCGTCCAGCGGCGGCAGGTCGCCCAGCGCCACCGGCATCTCGTGCATCCGCTTCGGGCCCGCCAGCCGCGACGGGGAGCAGCGGTCGCTCCACACCGGGTCCAGCAGCACCGTGCGGCCCTCGATCTCCACCAGCGCCGTCGAGTGCCCGTACCAGGTGATGTGCAGGCCCGAGTGGTCGCCGCCGGTGTCCGGCGTCAGCACCGGGATCGGCGCGTGCGGCCGCCGCCGGTCGCGGTCCGCGAGCGACGCCGCGATCAGCCGCGGCGCCGACGCCACCGTCACCTGCGACGCGGGCACCGAGTTGCGGAACTTGCCGTCCGAGAACTGCGGGGACCGCCGGACCCGCTCCGCCCGGGCCCCCGAGGCCCGCGCCCCCATCTGCGCCGGGATCTCCCGCGCCGCCCAGACCGCGACGGCCCCCGCCGCCAGTGCCAGCAACGCCCGCGACCGCTTCGCCATCCGTGCCCCTCTTCGCTCGATCCGTCCGGCCCAAGTCTGACCGGCCGGGACCAGCACTGCCAGTAGGCTGATCGTTCGTGCAGGAAGACCCCCGTAGCTCCCGGCTGTTCGGCGGCGCCGCCGTCGCCCCCGGCGACCTCGCCGCCAACCCGTTCCGGGCCGACCGCGACCGCATCGTCAGCAGCCCGTTCTTCGCCCGGCTCGCCGGCGTCACCCAGGTCATCAGCCCGGGCGGGGCAGGGCTGCTCGTGCACAACCGGCTCACCCACAGCCTCAAGGTGGCCCAGGTCGGGCGCGCCATCGCCGAGCGGCTCGCCCCCGACCCGCTGGCCGACAAGCTCGGCGGCTGCGACCCCGACGTGGTCGAGGCCGCCGCGCTCGCCCACGACCTCGGCCACCCGCCCTTCGGCCACCTCGGCGAACGGGTCCTCGACCGGATCGCCCGGCAGAAGCTGGCGCTGGCCGACGGGTTCGAGGGCAACGCCCAGTCGTACCGCATCGTCACCAGCACCGAGATCCGCGGCACCACCACCATCGGGCTCGACCTCACCGCCGCCGTGCGCGCCGCCGTCCTGAAGTACCCGTGGACCCGGCACACCCACCCGAGCCCGCACCCCAGCACCCTCGACCCCGCGCCCCGCGGCGCCGGTGTGCCCGCCGGCGACCCGCACTCCGGCTCGGCCAAGTTCGGCGCCTACTCCACCGAGGTGCACGACCTGCAGCAGGCCCGGGCCCCGTTCGCCGGGCGCATCGCCGACTGGCAGCAGACCGTCGAGGCGTCCGTGATGGACCTCGCCGACGACGTCGCCTACGCCATCCACGACGTCGAGGACTTCCACCGCGTCGGCGTCCTGCAGCAGGGCTCCGTCGCCACCGAGCTGATGGCGTGGCAGCGCGGCGACCTCACCGGCGCCACGCTCACCGCCCGCCGCCCCGGCCACGCCATCGAACGCCTCCGGCGCGAGCTGCACCGCAAGGACTCCTGGATCACCGACGACGACGCGTTCGCCGCCGCCGTCGAGACCGTCCGGGCCGAACTCGTCGACGGCCTGCTGGCCGCCCCGTTCGACGGCTCCATCGAGGCGGAGCAGTACGTGGCCGCGTTCTCCGCCGTGTGGACCCGGCGCCTCACCGACGCCGTGCGGCTCGTCGCCGACCCGCACCCCCGCTCCGGGCACGTGCTGCTCGCCCCCGCGCAGTGGCACGAGGTGCAGGTGCTGAAGTTCATCCACCACCGGTTCGTGCTGGAGCGCCCCGACCTCGCCCTGCACCAGCGCGGTCAGGCCCGGCTGCTGCACACCCTCGTCAACGCCCTGCTCGACTGGCTGGCCGACCCCGAGGAGACCGGCCGGCTGCCCCGCCGCCTGCACGACCTGGTCGAGCTCGCCGAGGCCGAGCTGCCCGCCGACACCTCCGATCGGCTGGGCCGGGCGCGCGGGCGGGCGGTGATCGACTTCGTGGCGTCGCTGACCGACAGCCAGGCGGTGGCGCTGCTGGACGCCCTGTCGGGCCGCAGCCGGCAGCTGTGGACCGACGCCTTCGTGCTGTAGGCCTGCACTCCGGCACTCCCCCGCGCTGCCCGTGTGTTCACCCTGGGCGAAGGTGCTGGCGTTTCTCGTGTAGCGGTGTAACTGTGTAATCATGCGTTATCGAGGAGCTCCGCCGGGCGTGCGCAGCGAGCCGCCGCCCGCCGACGACGCCGCCGCGTGGATCGCGGGGGCCGTACCCGACGGGTGGTTCACCGAGCCGCCCGAGACCGTCATCGACCGCGACGAGATCGTCGTGTGGGGCACACTGCCCCAGCCCGACCTGGGCACCGACGCCACCGACGCCGACCGGTCCGCCGCCGAGACCGGCCGGGTGCACCAGTTCCGGGAGGACACCCGCGACCGTCGTATCAAGGTCGCGCAACAGCTGGAGCACCGCTACCGGCGCAAGGTCAGCTGGGGCGCGGCGTGCGGGGACACCCGCGAGCTGTTCACCCACCTGTCCGCGCCGGTGATGACCCGCCTGCGCCAGCCCGAGCGCCAGGTGCTCGACACGCTGGTCGACGCGGGCGTCGCCCGGTCCCGGTCCGACGCGCTGGCGTGGTGCGTGCGGCTGGTCGGCGAGCACACCGACGACTGGCTGCGGCAGCTGCGCGAGGCCATGGGCACCGTCGAGGACCTGCGCCGCCAGGGGCCCGACCTGGGCTAGCGGACCGCGCGGGCGGCCAGCAGGTCGGCCAGGACGTCCGGGTCGGACAGGTAGACCTCGTGGTCGGTGGCCTTCTCGGCGACCAGCACGGGGCGGCCGGCGAGGCCGGTCAGCACGGCGGCGATCGCGCCGTGCAGCGGGTTCGGCGCGGCACTCGTCGCGATCGTGACGAGGCCGGGTGGCAGCTCACCCGGCGCGAAGCCGCGGGCGGTGATCAGCGGCGAGTCGTCGCGGATGACCGCCTCGGCGTTGCGCTCCATGCGGCGCACCGCGGGCGAGGTCAGGTCGGCCTCGCCGCCGGAGATGATCGTCAGCGCGACGTGGAAGGCGCCCACCCAGTCGCCGGGGTGGGCGGCGAGGTGCGCGTCGATGGGGGCGGCGATCCCGGCGTGCAGGGCCGCGCCGTCCGGCAGGGCGCCCAGGGCGGCCGGCTCCCAGGCGATGACCTCGCGCGCGACCCCGGGGTGCCGGGCCGCCAGGGCGAGCGCGACCACGCCGCCGGAGCTGAAGCCGAGGACGGTCGCGCCGGTGGCGTCCAGCGACGCCAGCAGCGCGGCGGCGTCGTCGGCGTGCTGGTCGGCGCCGCCGCCGGGCCAGTCGGCGCGGGTGCTGCGGCCGGTGCCGCGGCGGTCGTAGCGGATGGCGCGGAAGCCGCGTGCGGCCAGGGCCCGGGCCTGGGGCTCCAGCAGGTCGGCGTCCTCGGCGCCGCCGTGGATGAGCAGCACCGGGTGGCCGGAGCCGGTCTCGATGGCATGCAGCATTTCGTTTTACCTCGTCTCTATCGAATACACGCTAAGGTAAGTCAATGACCGCGACCGGGCAAGGCCGCCGCCGCTACGACGCCAGAAGCCGACAGAACCAGGCCCGCGAGAACCGCGACCGGGTGCTCGCCGTCGCCCGCCGCCTCTTCGTCGCGCACGGGTACGCGGCGGTGCCCGTCGCCCGCATCGCCGCCGAGGCCGGGGTGTCGTCGCCGACCGTGTTCGCCGCGTTCGGCTCCAAGGTCGGGCTGCTCAAGGAGGCCGTCGACACCGCGATCGCGGGCGACACCGCCGACCGGCCGCTGCGCGACCGCCCGGTGCTCACCCGGGTGCACGAGGCCGCCACGTTCGACGAGCTGGTCGAGCGCCTGGCCGACGCGTTCGCCGAGGTGGCGCCGCGGGCGTACCCCATCTGGTCGGTCGTGCAGCGGGCCGCGGACGCCGACCCGCAGATCGCCGCCCTGTTCGCCGAGCTGGAGGCCCAGCGCCTCGCCGGCGCGGGCCTGCTCGCCGCGACCGTCGCCGACCGGCTCGGCGGCGCCGACGCCGACGCGATCCGCGACAGCCTGTGGGTGCTGCAGTCCCCCCACCAGTACGGCCTGTTCGTCCACGACCGCGGGCGCAGCGTCGCCGAGTACCGGGCGTGGACGGCCCGCGCCCTGCGCGCCCTGCTGCCCCCTCTAGGCTGACGATCGTGTTACGCCAGGTGACCGCCACCCGCTACGTGACGCCCCTGCGTGAGGGCGGCTCGCTGCCCGGCGTGGTCGAGGCCGACGACCTCGGCACGTACGTGGTGAAGTTCCGCGGCGCCGGCCAGGGACCCAAGGCGCTCGTGGCGGAGGTGGTCGCCGGCGAGCTGGCCCGCGGCCTCGGGCTGCCCGTGCCGGAGCTGGTCGTGGTCGACCTCGACCCCGTCGTCGCCCGCGCCGAGCCCGACGAGGAGGTGCAGGAGCTGCTCAAGGCCAGCGCCGGTGCCAACCTCGGCATGGACTTCCTGCCCGGCTCCCTCGGCTACGACCCGGTCGCGCACCCGGTGGACGCGACCCTGGCGTCGCGGGTGCTGTGCTTCGACGCGTTCGTGGAGAACGTCGACCGCAGCTGGCGCAACCCCAACCTGCTGATGTGGCACGGCGGCGTCTGGCTCATCGACCACGGCGCGACGCTGTACTTCCACCACAACTGGCCGCGGGCGGCCGCCGTCGTGCACCGTCCGTACCGGGCGGACGACCACGTGCTGCGCTCGTACGCGCGGCAGACCGCCGCCGCGGGCGACTGGCTGACCGCCACGCTGACCCCCGAGCTGCTCACCGGCGCCCTGGCCGCGGTGCCCGACGAGTGGCTCGCCGCCTTCGACTTCGACACCGCCGACGAGGCCCGCGCCGCGTACCTCGGCCACCTCACGGCCCGCGCCGCGGCGCCCGGCGACTGGCTGCCGGCATGAGGACCCCGTACGAGTACGCCACCGTCCAGGCGGTCCCGCGGGTCGAGCGCGGCGAGCGGATCAACGTCGGCGTGATCCTGTACTGCCGCCCGAAGGACTTCCTCGCCGTCGCCACCCACCTGGAGCCGGGGCGGCTGCTCGCGCTCGACCCGGGCGCGGACGTGGACGCGGTGGCGGTGGCGCTGGCCGGCTGGCAGCGCACCTGCGACGGCGAGGGCCCGGCGCGCGACATGCGGCAGGGCGAGCGGTTCCGCTGGCTGACGGCCCCGCGTAGCACGATCCTGCAGGCCGGGCCGGTCCACACGGGCCTCACGACGGACCCGGCGGCGGACCTGGAACGGCTGGTCGCGCTACTGGTCCACTGAGGCCGCGCGACACCCCCGGGTGAATTGGCACAAAGAAAATTTCGCGTAACGCCGATCACCGGCGTCCGCGGGCCCGGCTACCGTGCGTGACACGGCCGTCCGGTATGGGCGGTTGGCGCACTTGGAAGGCGTGCGCCCGGAAGAATCGGATCGGGAAATGCGAAGGAATGCGCCGGGTCCTCACGTTGTCCACGGTGGACGATCGCCGGCGCGCCCATTCCGGCGTCACGACGGGTGACCCGGGCGCCGGGACAACGAGGGCGAGGCCGGTGGACGGCGCAGCGCGGGGCGACCTCGACCGGCGGCGTCCACACCGGCCGCCACCTGCGCCGATGTCCCCGGGTCCCGCCGGTGCCGCGACCGTCGCGTTGCCCGCCGCCGCGGCGGGCAAGATCCACACGCTGCGTCACAACCGCCGGCGCCGCGGCGGCCCGGCGCCGCCACGAACGGCGAAGGAATGCGCGGGCCGGCATTCCGCGGGACATTCGTCCGTTTTGTTGCGAGCCACAACAAGGTTTATTGCCGGCTCGCGCGGGGTGCGGCGCGTTGCGCGGCGGCGACTGCGGGGCGTGACGAGACGGTTGGCCGACCCCCCGTCCGAGGTGCAAGATGTGTCGCGCAGTGACGGCCCGTCACCACCCGGCACGCCGGGGGCCAGCATGGACCCACCATCGGGGAGCAGCCTCGTGACCATCCGTACCGATCCCGCCATCCGGATCCGGCAACGCGCCGTGATCGCCGTCGCCGCCCCGCTCCGGAGCGGCCGCGTCCCGAGTGCCCTGCGGTGAGCGCCACGGTGCAGGTGCCGCCGGGCACCGCCGTCCAGCTGCCGGTCGGCGCCGCCGTGCAGGTGCCGGTCGTCGCCGGGCCCCCGGCGGAGCGCGGGCCGGGCCGGCAGCCGCGGCACGCCGCCCCGGAGCCGCCCGAGCGGCGCGCCGCCCACGCCGGGGGCACCCCCGCCGACCTGGTCATCGCGCCCAGCGAGGAGCGGGTGCTGCGGCGGGTGCGGCTCATCGACAGCGAGACCGCCGGGGCGGTGCTGGCCGCCGAGCTGAAGCAGGCGTACACCGAGGCCGGCAGCCCGGGCATGGGCGAGCTGGGCGACGCGATCGTCTACAGCAAGGCGACGGTGTCCCGGGTGCTGTCGGGCAAGATGCACCCGAAGTGGACGTTCGTCGACCGGTTCGCCGTCGTGCTCGGGGTGCCGCAGGAGATCGTCACCCGGCAGTGGCGGCCGCTGTGGATCGCGGCGGACCTGTACCGGCAGAAGACCGGCGCGCCGCGCAACGGGCCGGGCCGCTCCGACAGCGCCGGGTTCGCCTGCGAGCTGTGCGGGGCGTGGGCGGTGGACTTCGACCGGCACGCCGACTGGCACGCCGACTGCCACGGCGGCCGGCGGCCGGCGGCGCCGTGACGCTCAGGCCAGGCGGGCCGGCGGGCGGATCCGCAGCCGGGTCAGCGCGGCCGCCGTGCCCGCCACCAGCACCACCGCCAGGGTGAGGGCGGCGTGCAGCAGGCCGCGCCGCAGGTAGCCGTCGTCGGTCAGGTCGACGGCGTACGTGCCGATCTCGCGGACGAACCAGAACGGCAGCAGCTTGGCGGTCAGGCTCTCCGGCTCGACGAGCATCTGCAGGCCGACGACGGTGAGCAGCACGAGGGTGCCCTCCAGCTCGCGGGGCAGCACGGCGGACAGCAGCAGCCCGAACGGCGGCGCGACGGCGACGACCCCGGCCAGGATGAGCGCGACGGAGGCGTACCGGATGCCGGGGTGCTGGTCGTCGAGCAGGATCAGCAGGAAGTACGGGACGGCCAGGGCGGCGCCGAGCACCCACAGGGCCAGCAGCCGCCCGCCGTGCAGGTCCCGCCCCCGGTAGCCCGACAGGCGCAGGCGCGGTTCGAGGCCGCGGGCCGCGTTGCCGGCGAACAGGGCGGCCGTGGACACCGCCCAGCCGATGCCGAGGCAGACGAAGCGGATCGACTGGCCGAGGTGGCCGTCGCGGCGGCTCAGGTAGAAGGCGAGCGGCAGCAGGGCGAGGATCAGCAGCACCGAGCGGCGGCGGACGATCTCGCGCAGCGCCATCTCGGCGACGGTCAGGACCTTCACGCGCGGCCTCCCAGGTCGAGGACGGTGTCGACGCGGTCGGCGGCGGCGAGCAGGTGGGTGACCACGACCACGGCGCGGCCGGCGTCGCGCCAGTCCCACACCTGCGCCCAGAAGTCGAGGTAGCTGCCGTGGTCGAAGCCCTGGTACGGCTCGTCCAGCAGCATCAGGTCCGGCTCGCCGAGCCCGGCCAGCACGAGGTTGAGCTTCTGCCGGGTGCCGCCGGACAGGTGCCGGCCCTGCGGCGCCCCGGCCGGGTCCCAGTCGACGCCGGCGGCGGCGCGGCGGCCGGCGTCGCGGGCGGCGGGGCGCGCGAGGCCGCGCCCGGCGCCGACCAGCGTGAAGTGCTCGTCGGGGGTGAGGAACTCGGCGGTGCCGCCGGCCTGCGGGCACCAGCCGAGCGCGCCCGAGCGGTGCACGGTGCCCGCGTCGGGCGCCTCCAGCCCGGCGCAGATGCGCAGCAGCGTGCTCTTGCCGCAGCCGTTGGCGCCGACGATCGCGGCCACCTCGCCCGCGCGCACGGTGAGGTCGACCCCGGTCAGGACGCGGCGGCGGCCGTACGACTTGGTCACGCCGCGCACGTCCAGCCGGACGGGCCCGTGGCTGCGCGGCCGCGGGGTGCGCAGCGAGTCGACCAGCGCGTCCGCGTACGCGGCGGGCGCGCCGAACACGGTCAGCGGCGGCTCGCCGCTCTCGCGCAGGTGGCTGGCCGCCTCGGCGACGACGGCGCCCGCCTCGACGCCGCGCCGGCGCAGTTCGGCCGCCAGCGCGTGCAGCCATTCGTCGGTGCTCACGGTGTGGCCACCCCCGTCATCAGGGCGCCCGCGCCGGCGGTGAACCGCCGCCAGTCGGCGCCGGCGTCCGCGAGGGTCTGCCGGCCCTGCGGGCTGATCCGGTAGTACTTGCGTGCGGGGCCGCCCGCGCCGGCCCGCCAGTCGGCGGTGACGTGGCCGGTCTTCTCCAGCCGCAGCAGCACGGGGTAGAGGGTGCCGCCGGGGACGGGGCCGAGCCCGGCCGCCTCGAGCCGCCGGGCGATCTCGTAGCCGTAGGACTCGCCGTCGCGCAGGGCGCCGAGCACGCAGAGGTCGATCACCCCGCGCAGCCACTGCGCCCGCCGGTCCGTGTCCACGGCCGAGAAGGTAGCACGGCTATCTAGGTTGCGGCCCTACCCATTGGCGACGGGCTGCGCCACGTACACGAACGGGTCGGTGCCCTGAATGTCGCCCCAGCAGGCGATGTAGACCTCCCGGGCGGGCCCGGCCGGGACGCCCGTGGCGGCGATGTGCTCCTCGACGGCGTCGTAGGCGTGCATGATCCGCGGATACCAGCAGTCGTCGCGGGTCACGACCGTGTACGCCTCCTCGTGCGCCGCCTCCACCCGGATCGCGATCCGCCCGGCCGGCTCGACCGGCCCGGTGAACGGCACGCACACCTCGACCTCCGCCTCGCTGTCCGGCGTCACGAAGCTCTGGAAGATCACCCAGTGCTCGGCGGTGGTCCGCGCCCCGGCCGGGGCCAGGTGCTCGCGCAGCTCCCACTCCCCCGCCCGGATCGCCTCCACCAGGCCCTGCTGGTCCGTCTCCCGGCGCAGCGCCGCCACCTTCGTGTCGGGCACCGCGCGGCGCAGCACCGGGTGCGAGTGCCGCGGCTCGTCGGCCCGGGCGAGCCGGCCGCGCAGCCACTCCAGGGTGCCGCGCCGGGCCTGCATCGACTCCTCCTGCGCGGCCCACCAGCGGTCGAGCCGCACCAGCGCCTCGTCCTCGCCGGCCGCCAGCACCTCGGCGACGACCGCCAGCGGCATGTCGAGGCGGCGCAGCAGGCTGATCAGGCGGGCCCGGTCGAGCTGCTCCGGGGCGTACCGGCGGTAGCCGCTGGCCGGGTCGACGTGGTCGGGCGGCAGCAGGCCCGACAGGTCGTACAGGCGCAGGGCCTTGACCGACAGGCCGGACCGGCGGCCGAACTCGCCGATCGTCAGCGGACGGGTGTCGGGTGCCTCCATGGCGACCAGTCTGGACCCTAGCGGCCGCGCCGGGCACGCAAGGCCACCGCGCCGGCCAGGGAGAGCGCCGCCGCGGCCGCCGCCCCCGCGGCCGCGGCGCCGCGGCCCCAGCGGGCGGGCCCGCCGTCGTCGCGGGTCCGCGAGGCGAAGACGTTGCCCTCGTGCGGGTCCACCGGCCGCCCCGACAGCGCGACGGCGCGCATCATCGGCCCGACCAGGGCGTCGTAGACGCGCGGCAGCGCGGCGAAGCCGAACTCGACGACCCGGTTGGTCAGCCCCACCGACGCCTCCGCGCGCGGCCGGTCGGCGAGCTTCAGCGCGACCCGGGCCACCCGCTCCGCGGTGTCGACCGGGGGCGGCGGGCGGCCGATCCGCCCCGCGTAGTTGGCGGCGCTGGTATAGATCGGGGTGTCGACGCCGCCGGGCACCACCTGGCAGACGTGGATGTGCTTGGCGTCGCGGGTCTCCTGGCGCAGCGTGCGGGCCAGGGCGCGCTGGCCCCACTTGGCGGTCGCGTACGCCGACATGTACGGCGCGGTGACGTGCCCGACCAGCGAGCCGGTCAGCACCAGCGTGCCGGCCCCCTGGGACCGGAACACCCGCAGCGCCGCGCGGGCCACGTTCGCGCTGCCGATCAGGTCGGTGGCGATGACCTGGTCGAACACCTCCGCCGGGACGTCCTCGAAGCGCCCGTACGCCATCACCGCCGCGGTGTCGACCCACACGTCGATGCGGCCGTACCGGGCGACCGCCGCGTCGGCGAGCGCCTCGACGGAGACCCGGTCGGCGACGTCGACGGTGTGCACGAGCGCGCCGGGCGCGTGCGCCTCGGCCAGCGCCTCCAGCCCGGCCCGGCTGCGGGCGGCGAGCACGAGCCGGTCGCCGCGCGCGGCGCAGAGCTTCGCGGCGGCCCGGCCGATGCCGCTGGACGCCCCGGTCAGGACCACCACTGTCATGCGTGGCTCTTACCCACCGGAGAGCACGTCAGCCAGGTTGAAGCGAACGGGTCGCTCGAGCTGGTCGTAGGTGCAGGAGCGGGGCTCGCGGTCGGGCCGCCAGCGCTCGAACTGGGCGGTGTGCCGGAACCGCTCGCCCTCCATGTAGTCGTAGCGGACCTCGACCACCAGCTCCGGACGCAGCGGCGTGAACGACAGGTCCTTGCCGGCGTTCCAGCGGCTCTGCTCGTTGCGCCGCGGGGTGCGTTCGCCCTGCTCGTGGGCCGCCCAGTTCCACGGGTGGGCGTCGAACGTCGTCACGTAGCCCTGCATGCGCTCGAACAGCTCCTCGCGCACGGCCACCGGGAACGCCCCGATCACCCCGACGCTGGCCAGCACGCCCTCGTCGTTGTAGAGGCCGAGCAGCAGCGAGCCGATCCGGTTGTCGGCCGACTTGTGCACCCGGTAGCCGGCGACCACGCAGTCCGCCGTCCGCTTGTGCTTGATCTTGGTCATGACCCGCTTGTCCGGCTGGTACGTCAGGTCGGCGGCCTTGGCGATGAGCCCGTCCAGTCCGGCGCCCTCGAACTCGGCGAACCACCGGCGGGCGGTGTCCAGGTTGTCGGTCGCCGGGGTGACGTGCACGGGCGGGCTCGCGTCCGCCAGGCACCGCTCCAGCATCGCCCGGCGCTCGGCGAACGGCCGCTCGGTCAGGTCCTCGTCGCCCAGCGCCAGCAGGTCGAACGCGACGAAGCTGGCCGGGGTGGTCTCGCTCAGCAGCTTGATCCGGCTCGCCGCGGGGTGGATGCGCTGCTGCAGCGCCTCGAAGTCGAGGGTGTTGCGGGCCGTGTCGGCGACGATCACCTCGCCGTCGACGACGGCGCGCTGCGGGAAGTTAGCCAGCACCGCCTCGACCACCTCGGGGAAGTACCGGGTCATCGGCTTCTCGTTGCGGCTGCCGATCTCGACCTCGGCGCCGTCGCGGAAGACGATCGAGCGGAAACCGTCCCACTTCGGCTCGTACACCTGGCCGGGCGGGATGTCGGCGACCGCCTTGGCCAGCATCGGCTTGACGGGCGGGTTGACGGGCAGCTCCATCGGCACAGTGTCCATGATTTCCAGGAACGGTCGGTACCCTTCCGACCGTGTCCCGCCTGCGCCGACTCCTGCTCGCCGTCCCGCTGACCGCCGCGCTGCTCGCCGGCGGCTGCGTCGTGCCGGTGGTCGCCCCGGCCGAGGAGCCGGGCGGCGACGGCGTGCGGGTGCCCCCGCCCGCGGCGGCGCCGGGCACCGCCGCCTGGCGGCCGTGCCCCGAGGTGCCCGAGGAGGTGATCGGCCGGGGCGCGAGCGGCATGACGTACGAGTGCGCCACCGTCACCGTCCCGCAGGACTGGTCGGCGCCCCCGGGCGGCGCCACGTACGAGATCGCGCTGCTGCGGGCCCGCGCGCGCGACCAGCGCGACCGGATCGGCTCGCTGCTGGTCAACCCGGGCGGTCCCGGCGCGTCCGGCGTGGACACGGCCGTCTACCTGTCGTTCGGCGCCGCCCTCGGCGGCCTGCCCGCCGACGTGACCCGGCGCTTCGACATCGTCGGCTTCGACCCGCGCGGCGTCGGGCGGTCCAGCCCGGTCGAGTGCATCAGCGACGCCGACCAGGACGCCTCCTTCGCCGCCGACCCCGACCCGGTCAGCCAGGCCGAGTTCGACCGGGTCGCCGACCTGCAGGAACGCATCGCCGCGCGGTGCGGCACCGCGTACGCCGGCCGCCTGCAGACCTACTCGACCGAGCAGGCCGCGCACGACATGGAGGCCATCCGCACCGCCGTCGGCGACGAGAAGCTGACCTACCTCGGCTACTCCTACGGCACCCTGCTCGGCGCCACGTACGCCCAGCTCTACCCGCGCAACATCCGCGCGCTCGTGCTCGACGGCGCCATCGACCCGGCCCAGGGCCCGGTGGCGGGTGCCGAGCGGCAGGCGCAGGGCTTCGAGCGCGCCTTCACCAACTTCGCCGCGTGGTGCGCCTCGACGCCGGGCCGCTGCCCGGTCGCCCCCGACGCCCGCGCCGCGCTCACCGCCGCGCTGGCCGCCGCCGAACGGGCGCCGGTGCGCGCGTCCGACGGCCGGCTCGTCACCTCCGGCTGGGTGTTCTACGGGGTGGTGGCGTCGCTGTACGTGCAGGACAGCTGGCGCCCGCTCGCCGTGGCGCTGGCCGACCTGGCCCGCGGCGACGGCGACGGCATCCTGGCCCTCGCCGACGCCTACGCCGACCGCGACGAGAAGGGGCAGTACACGAACATGTTCGACGCCAACCTCGTCGTGAACTGCGCCGACGCCCCCGCCGGCGTGACCGCGGCCGAGGTGCGGCGGCTGCAGGCCGAGTGGCGGGCGACGTACCCGCTGTTCGGGGCGCCGCTGGCGGTCGGCATGCTGCCGTGCGTGTTCTGGCCGGGCGAGCGCGACCCGTACCCGACCGGCGCCGCGGAGGGGGCCCCGCCCATCCTCGTCGTCGGCACCACCGGCGACCCGGCCACGCCGTACGAGAACACCCAGAAGCTGGCCGACATGCTCGGCACCGGGCAGGTGCTGACGTGGGAGGGCGAGGGGCACACCGCCTACGCCGACACCCCGTGCATCACCGCCGCCGTCAACGCGTACCTGATCGATCTGGTGGTGCCGCGGCCCGGTCTGCGCTGTCCGGCACGGTGACGCCGGCGCGCTCGGCGAGCAGCTCGGTCAGCTCGCGCACCCGGCGCAGGTTCTCCTTCAGCTCCTCCTGCTCCTCGTGGTGGAACGCGTCGCTGTCCACGATCAGCTTGCTGGCGAAGTGGGCCGTGATCAGCGGCACCACCAGCAGGACCATGACCGAGATCATGAGGGCGGCCAGCAGCCGGGCGGGCAGGCTCTCCGGCGAGATGTCGCCGTAGCCGACCGTCGAGGCGGTCACCACGGACCACCACAGCGCGTCGCCCAGCTCGGCGTCCTCGAAGTAGCTGTAGAGCACGCCCGAGATCAGGATCATGCCGAGGTACGAGAAGATCAGCGTCCGCGGGGAGTTCGCCAGGTACACCAGCCCCCGGTAGACCGCGCGGAACGGTCGCGTGATGGTCATGCCCGCCATCGTGCCGCGCCGGGGCACGCCGTGAGCTCCGTTGGCCGGACGTGTCAGGATGGCCGGGTGGCTGAGCCCGAGTTCCGCCTCGCCGTCCGCGCCGACGTGCCGGCGGTCGTGGCCCTGCTCGGCGACGACGACCTCGGCGCGGCCCGCGAGGCGGCCGTCGGCCCGGCGTACTGGCGCGCGTTCGACGCCATCGACGCCGACCCGGGCAACGAGCTGGTGGTCGTCGTGCGCGACGGCGTCGTGGTGGGCACCTGCCAGCTCACGTACACGCCGTCGCTGAGCCGGCAGGGCGCCCTGCGGGTGACCGTCGAGGCGGTGCGGGTGCGCTCCGACCAGCGCGGCCGGGGCACCGGCGCGGCGATGATGCGCTGGGCGCTGGACCGGGCGCGCTCGCGCGGCTGCTCGCTGGCCCAGCTGACCACCGACAAGCGCCGGGCGGACGCCCACCGCTTCTACGCCGGCCTCGGCTTCGCGGCGACCCACGAGGGCATGAAGCTAACCCTGTGACGACCGCCGGCCCCGGTACGCCCGCGTCTTGGCCCGGTTGCCGCACCCCTCCATCGAGCACCACGCCTTCGACGTGTTCTTCGAGCGGTCGAAGTAGACGACCTGGCAGTCGTCGGCCCGGCACAGCTTGAGGCGGTGCCAGGTGCCCGCGCGCTCGGCCAGCACGACGGCGGCGAGCACCTGGGCGAGCATGGCGTGGGCGCCGCGCAGCCCGGGTGCCGGCGCGAACCCGGCGGCGGATCCGGCGGCGGACCCGGCCGCGGGCCCGGCCGCGGGCCCGAACGTGACCCGCAGCGGCAGCTGCCCGGCCAGCTCGTCGAGCCGGGCCCGGGCGTCGCCCGGGTCGTGGGCGCCGGCGTGCCGGTCGTGGCCGGCCAGGTCGTCGCGCAGGGCGGCGCGCACCGCGCGGGCCAGGTCGAGCTCGGCCGGGCCGGGGGGCGCGCCGGGGAAGCCGTGGGCGGTCAGCCAGCGGCCGAAGCGGGCGGGCGAGTCGAGGTCGTCCTGCGCGCTGTCGACGTCGACCGAGTTGGTGAACGACTCGACCAGGTGCAGGTCCTCGGGGACCTCGGGTTCGTCGGCCATCGCTCCTCGCCATCTGCTGACACCGGCTAAATACTTTGACCGGTGTTTGTCAGCGTACTACGGTGGGCAGGACACCATCAAACAGCTTTAGCCAGTGTCGGCATGGGAGGCGTGTCATGCACCCGTACATCACCGAGGCCCTGGTGGCCGAGCACCAGCGGCAGCTCCGCGACGAGGCCGCCCGCGACCGGCTCGCCGCCGCCCTCGCCCCGTCCTGGCGCTCGCGCGCCGGCGCCACCCTCATCCGGCTGGGCACGCTGCTGCAGCGCGAGCCGCGCCCGCGCGCCCGGGTCGCCTGAGCGGCGTCAGTCCTTCTTGCGGTCGCGGTCGCGCGACGGCTGCACCCGCTTCGGCTCGCCCGCCATCTTCGGATGGTCCGGCGGGTACGGCATGTCGCCCTCGCCGTTGCGCTCGTCGCGCTCGGACCACTCCAGCAGCGGCGTGATGTCGAACGGGGTGTCGTCGATGCCGGCGTGCGGGTCGCCGATCTTCGCGAACCGGGCCGGGACCGTGCGCAGGTCGAAGTCGTCCGGCTCGACGTCGGGCAGCTCGTCCCACGCGACCGGGGCGGACACGGTGGCGCGGGCGTTGGCCCGCAGCGAGTACGCGCAGGCGATGGTGCGGTCGCGGGCCATCTGGTTGTAATCGATGAAGACCCGGTCGCCGCGCTGCTCCTTCCACCACGCGGTGGTGACCAGCTCGGGGCGGCGGCGCTCCACCTCGCGGGCGAACGCGATCGCCGCCCGGCGCACCTCCACGAACGACCACCGCGGCTCGATGCGCAGGTAGACGTGGATGCCGCGGCCGCCGGACGTCTTCGGCCAGGCGGTGGCGCCGATCTCGTCCGCGACCTCCCGGACCAGGCCCGCCACCTGCACGACGTCGCCGAAGTCGAGGCCCGGCTGCGGGTCGAGGTCGATGCGCAGCTCGTCCGGGGCGTCGGTGTCGGCGCTGCGGACCGGCCACGGGTGGAACACGACGGTGCCCATCTGCGCGGCCCACGCCACGTGGGCGAGGTCGGCGGGGCACAGCTCGTCGGCGCTGCGGCCGCTCGGGAAGCGGATCGTGGCGGTCTCGACCCAGGGCGGCACGCCGCGGGTGGCGATGCGCTTCTGGAAGAACATCTCGCCCTCGATGCCCTGCGGGAACCGCTGCAGGGTGGTCGGGCGGCGGCGCAGCGCGCGCATGATGCCGTCGCCGACCGCGAGGTAGTACTCGAAGACGTCCCGCTTGGTGTAGCCCGGCCGGGGGAAGATCACCCGGTCGGGGCTGCTCAGACGGACCGTCCGGCCGTCGACCTCGACCTCGTCGGCCGCCGCGCTCGCTGCCATGCCGTGACCCTATGCCACGGGCGGGCCCGATGGGCCCGCCCGTGATCACGGATGGGAGGTCGTCAGGCCTTGCGGCGGCGCACCGCGAAGCGGGCCGCGGCGCCGGCGGCCACCAGGCCGCCGCCGAGCGCGGCGAGCAGGCCGAGCGGGGCGCCGGTCACCGGCAGCTCGTCCGGGCCGGCGTCGCCGCCGCCGTTGCCGGGGATCGGCAGCTCGCCCGGGCTGACGCCGCCCGGCGTGTCGGTGGTCAGCGACGGCGACGGGACGGGGCCGCCGCCGTTCGGCCCCGTCGGGGTCGGGGACGGCGCCTCGTCCACGCCGCCGTAGCCGTCGTTGCCGCGGGTCGGGCCCTCGTCGTCGCCGGCGCCGCCGCCGGTGTCGCCACCCGAGTCGCCCGGGGTGTCGTCGTCGCCGTAGCCGTAGCCCGCGTTGCCGCGCGTCGGCATGCCGTCGTCGTCCGCGCCCGCGCAGGCGGCGGTCAGCTTCGCGACGGCGTTCTCGCAGTCCACCATGGCCGGCAGCGCGACCGGGCGGGCGAGCAGCTCGGCGGGGGCCGCGCTCGCGGGGGCCGCGAGGGCGAGGGCGAAGACGGTGGCGCCCGCCGCGGGCAGACCCGCCGCGATCAGCTTACGCTTGAGGCTCATGCTGGAGTTCCGATCTGTACCTAGAAGCCCGTTTTGTCCTGCGAGAGTCTAACGATCGAGACGCACGCACGACGCCGTGGGGCCCGGCGGGTCTCAGCGGATCGTTCGCCCGATCCGGTGACTGCGCCACGCGGTCGACAGCGCGAACAGCTTCCGCTCGAACTCCGGGTCGGCCTCCAGCAGACCGCCGTCGTACGGGGCGCCCAGCTGCACGGTCGTGCCGCCGTCCAGGTACACCGCCACCACGGTGCGGCTGTGCCGCCGCTCCGCCCGCAGGTCCACCACCCGCGCCCACGGCTCACGCGTCGCGAACGGCCCCACCCGGATGCCGTACGCGTCCACCTCGACGGCGTGCCAGCGGCCCAGCGCCGCCCCGAGCGCCGTGCCCAGCAGCGGCGGCACCGCCACGAGCGCCGCCCACGCGTCCGGCGACGGCGCGCCCGGCCGGTGCAGGGCCGCCCCCAGGACGGCCACCGCGCCGGTGACCAGCAACAGGACGGCGCCGGCCAGCACGCCGAGCACCAGGCCCCGGGCGGCCGCCTGCGGCCAGGTGGGGCGGAACCGGGTGGGCTCATCTCCCATGACCGGTCAACGACGACGCCCGCCGATCGGCACCGCACCGGCGGTCCGTCCCGCGACGTACCGTGGGAGACATGGCGATGGACGAGACACTCCCGGCGACCGAAGACGAGTGGAAGGTCCGGCTCACCCCGGCGGAGTTCCGGGTGCTGCGGCAGGCCGGCACCGAGGCCCCGTGGACCGGCGAGTACGTCGACACGAAGACCCCGGGCACCTACCGGTGCCGCGGGTGCGGTGCCGAGCTGTACGAGTCCGGCACGAAGTTCGACAGCCACTGCGGCTGGCCGTCGTTCGACGACGCCAAGCCCGGGGCGGTCCGCGAGATCGAGGACAGCACGCTGGGCATGCGCCGGGTCGAGATCCGCTGCGCCCGGTGCGACTCGCACCTCGGCCACGTGTTCCGCGGCGAGGGCTTCACGGCCAAGAACACCCGGCACTGCGTGAACAGCCTGTCCATCCGGCTCGACCCGGCGGCTCAGGGTTGAGCCAGGGGGAAACCCGATAGCGGCAAAGCCGCCGGTCGACCAGGCTCGACGGCATGCTCACCGCCTTCGTCGACTGGCTCGGCACCCTCGACACCTGGGTCGTCGTCGCCATGACCGTGCTGACGGCGGCGGTCGAGACCACGTTCCTGCTCGGCCTGTTCGTGCCGGGCGAGTCGGTGGTCACCCTGGCCGCCGGCCTCGAGGGCGGTTTCGCCCTGGCGCTGGCCGCCGGCACGACCGGCGCCCTCGGCGGGCAACTGCTCGGGTACGCCGCCGGGCGCGTCCTCGGCCAGCGGCTGCGCGGCACCCGGCTCGGGCGCCGCATCGGTGAGCAGCGCTGGCTCACCGCCGAGTCCTACCTGCGCGACCACGGCGCGACCGCACTCGTGGCGGCGCGGTTCCTCGCGGTCGTGCACGCCGTGGTGCCGATCATGGCCGGGGTCGCCGGCATGCCGCTGCGCCGGTTCCTGGGGTGGTCCGCCCTCGGCACCACGATCTGGGTGACGCTGTTCGCCACGCTCGGGGCGATCGGCGCGGGCGCCGTCGGCGGCTCCGGGCTGCTGCTCGTCGCCGTCGGCGTGAGCCTGCTCGGGGTGCTGCCGATGGCCGGCCGGCTGCTGCGCCGCCGACCGGCCGTGGCGCTGCCCGTCGCCTGACGGGGCGCGGTCAGGCGCTCAGCTTGCCCGCCAGCCGCACCACGCGCTGGGCCATGTGGTCCAGGGCGTTGAGCTGGACGTCGGTCAGCGGGGCGTCGTTCGAGCCGCCGGTGACGTGCGAGACGCCGTACGGGTTGCCGTCGGCGAACTTCAGCGGGTCGGTGTAGCCGGGGGCCGCCACGAGACCGCCGAAGTGGTGGATCGTGTTGTACAGCGCCAGCAGCGTCGACTCCTGGCCGCCGTGGGCGGTCATCGTGGACGTGAAGCCCGCGTACACCTTGTCGGCGAGCTGGCCCTGCGACCACTGCGGGCCGAGGGTGTCCAGGAACTGCTTGAGCTGGCTGGCCACGTTGCCGTAGCGGGTCGGCGTGCCGAACAGCACCGCGTCGGCCCACACCACGTCGTCCGCGGCGGCCTTGGGCTCGTTCTTGGTCTCGTCGAAGTGCTGGCTCCACGCCGCGTTGGACGCGATGGCCTCCGGCGGGGCCAGCTCGGCGACCTGGCGCAGGCGGACCTCGGCGCCGGCCTTCTCGCCCGCCTCCGCGAGCCGCGTCGCCATGGCGTGCACGGTGCCGGTGGACGAGTAGTAGATGACGGCGAGCTTGGTCATGTGGGTGATCCCTTCGATCGTTGCTCGGTCAAGCATCCGGGTTCCCCAGGGCCCGGGCCCCAAACGCATTGCCAGCCGGACCGCCCGGCGCGAGACTGACGCTCATGGCCGGGCCGACGCGCTGGTTGACGCCCGAGGAGCAGGCCGCGTGGCGCGCCTACCTCGGCAGCACCCGGCTGCTCGTGCATGCCCTCGACCGCCAGCTGGAGGCGGACGCCGGGCTGTCCTTCACCGAGTACGAGACGCTGGTGCGGCTGTCCGAGGCGCCCGGGCGCCGGCTGCGGATGCGCGACCTGGCGGGGGCGTCGGCGGCCACCCGCAGCGGCGTCACCCGCACGGTCACCCGGCTGGAGCGGGCCGGGCTGGTGCGCCGCGTCGAGTGCGAGCAGGACCGGCGCGGCATGCACGCCGAGCTGACCGACGCGGGCGCGGCCGCGCTGGCCGCCGCGGCGCCGGGCCACGTGGCCTCGGTGCGGGCCCACCTGTTCGACCACCTCGACCCGGCCGACGTCGGCCGCCTCCGCGAGCTGTTCGGGCGCATCCGCGACGGCCTCGACGTCACCGGCGAGGGCGCGCAGGCGGTGCCGCCGGCGGCCTGACGGTCAGCCGGCGCCGCCCGGCGTGGCGCGCACCGTGCCGTCCGCGCAGGCCGCGGGGTCCACCTCGACCATCGAGCCGTCCGGGCCCTGGCACCACACCGGGTCGCCCACCTCGGGCAGCACCTCGCCGGCGTCCCCGCCGGGCAGCACCTCACCGGGCAGCTCGCCGCCGGGCAGCTCGCCGCCGGGGACCTCGGTGAACGGGACCCCGCCGGTCGCCGGGCCGGTGGCGCCGCCGGGGCCGCCGAGGGACCCGGCCGGGCCCCAGCCCGTCGCCGCCGACAGCAGGCCCACGGCCAGGGCGGGCACCACCACCGCCGCGAGGGCGATCGTCACGACGGCCAGGCCGAGCTGGCGGCGCCGGCCGATGGCGAGGGCGGCCAGGTGCAGGGCGGCCGCGGCGAGCACGGCGGCGGCGCCCATGGCCGCCTTGAGGGTGGTGCCCTGGTCGGGCGTGCCGGTGAGGAACGCGGCCGTCGCGCCGCCGAGCACCAGGGCCGCGGCCCACGCCAGCGCGTAGCCGAGCCCGCCGACCGGGAAGCCCCGGCCCGCGGGTTCGTCGCCGTGGCCGGCGCGCCGCTCGCCCGCCGGGTCGCCGTCGGGCGTGGCCGGGCGCGGGCGGCGGGTCCGCTGGGCGCGGGGCACGGCCGCGTTCGCGGCGTCCAGGGCGGCCAGGTCCCGGGCGGCGGCGCGGGCGGCGGCGTCCCGGGCGTCGTGCCGCGGTTCCGGCTCGGTGACGACCGGGTCCGACGGCGACACCGGCGCGGCGGCCGGGCCGCCCGGGGGCCGCTCGGGAGCGCTCTGGTCGGTGACGGGCTGGTCGGCGGGCACCCGGACGGTCCCGGCGTCGGTCGGCATGTCCGCCCGATCGGCAGTGGGCGCCCCGAACTGAGCCCGTCCGGCACCCGATTCGCAACCGGCACACACCGCATCGAACCGGGCACCCACGCTGGCTCGTTGAGCAGCGCGGCGCCGGGTGTGCGACCCGGCCGGGACGGAGATCGACGGCGTGACCGGCACCGACATGCTGACCGCCCTGCTCACCGACCCCTTCGACGACCCGTTCGCCGAGCCCGTGCTGCCCGAGCCCGGGGCGTCGCTCGTCGACGGCCGGACCGGCGGGGTCCTCGGCGGCGCGCACCTGGCGGCCGCGGTCACGGCCGCCGCGGGGGTGCTGGCGTCCGCGCAGCCTGGCCTCGTGCTGGCGCTGGCGCCGCGCACCGTGTCGACGGTGCTGGCCTGGCTGGGCGCCGTGCAGGCCCGGCGGCCGATCGCGCTGATCGACCCCGCGCTCGGGCCGGAGGCCCTGGACGAGCTGGTCCGCCGCTACCGGCCGGCGGCCGTGCTCGGCGTGGCGGGCCGGCCGGAGCCGCTGCCGCCGCCGGGCTACGCGGCGGCGGCGTGGCCGCTGCTCGGCGACGTGTGGACCGGCCCCGGCGCGACCGGCGCGCACCCCGAGCTGTGCCTGCTGCTGGCCACGTCGGCGCGCACCGGCAGCCCGACGCTGGTGCGGCATTCGCGGGCCGGGGTGCTGGCGCAGGCCGCCGCGGTGGCCGCCGCCGCCGGGATCGGCCCGGCGGGCGCCACCGCCACGACGATGCCGCTGCACCACGCGAGCGGGCTGGCGATGGTCAACGCGCACCTGGCGCTCGGCGGCCGGGTCACCCTGGGCGCCGGCCCGGCGACGACGCTGGCGCTGACGCCCGGCGCGGTGCGCGAGCTCGACGGGTTCCCGGGCACCGTGCTGCAGGCCGGCGGCCGGATGCGCCCCGCCGACGCCCTCGCGGCGCGGGCCGGGCGGCTGCTGCTCAGCTACGGCCAGGCCGAGGCGGGCCGGATGGCGGTGCTCCCCGCCGAGCTGCTGGCCGAGCGGGCCGGCGCGGCGGGCCTGCCGGTGCGCGGCGGCCGGTTCGGCGTCCGCGACCTCGACCTCGGCCGCCCGCTGGCCACCGGCGTCACCGGCGAGCTGGTGTTCGCGGGCCCGGGCGTGATGATGGGCTACGCCAGCGGCGCCCACGACCTGGTGCGCGGCGACGACCTCGGCGGCGACCTGCCCACCGGCGACCTCGGGCACGTCGACGCCGACGGCGTCGTCACCGTCACCGGGCGCATCCGCCGCACCGGCACCGTGCTCGGCACCCGGATCAGCCTCGACGACGTCGAGCAGATGCTGCGCCACCGCGGCCCCGTCGCGGCGGTCGACGGCGACGACCGGCTCGTCGTCTGGACGGAACAGGCCACGGCGGAGCAGCGCGCCGACATCCGCGCCGAGCTGGCCGGCCGCACCGGCCTCGACGGCGCCGGGATCGACGTGCGGGACCTGCCCGCCCTGCCGCTGCTGGCCAGCGGCTCGGTCGACTACGGCCGGCTGCGCGAGCTCAGCACGACCTGAGGCGGGCTCAGCTGACGTCGAGCCGGCTGCCGTCGTGGTCGATCGCGTCGGCGTGCTCGTCGTCGAGCCAGACGCCGTCGCTGGCCAGGTACCGGAACCGGTACCTGCCCGGGTCGAGGCTGACCGTCACCGTGCGCTCGCCGTTGCGGCGCGCCTTCAGCTCGTGCCGCCCCGGCTCCCAGTCGTTGAAGTCGCCGACCACGCTCACCACGCCGACCGGGGACTCCCGGGGCAGACAGAACGTCACCCGGGTCTTGTTGCCGAACAACCTGCTCCGCTTGATCATGTGTGCGCCCTCCACGTGCCACTTTCCCGCTCTAACTCAACGGCAGCGGGGCCCGCTCGTCACGTAGACACACCGTACGGTCACGCAGCGGATACGGATAATCTTCCGGGGATGCACCCCGAACCCGCCGTCACCCTGCACACCGCGTCCTTCGCCGACCTCGACACCACGACCCTGTACGGGCTGCTGAAGCTGCGCACCGACGTGTTCGTGGTGGAGCAGGAGTGCGCCTACCCCGAACTGGACGGCCGCGACGCCGAACCCGGCACCCGCCACCTGTGGCTCGCCCGCGACACCGAGATCCTGGCCTGCCTGCGGATCCTGTCCGACCACGGCGAGGAGCGCATCGGGCGTGTCGCCGTGGCGAAGTCCGAGCGCGGCGCCGGCCACGCGGGCCGGCTGATGACCGAGGCGCTCGCCGTCATCGGCAACCGCCCGGCCGTCCTCGACGCCCAGTCGCACCTGCAGGCGTTCTACGCCCGGCACGGCTTCACCGTCACCGGGCCGGAGTACGTCGAGGACGGCATCCCGCACGTCCCCATGCGCCGCGAGCCCTAGGGCAGCGTCTCCACGATCTCCGCGATCGAGCGGCGGCGGCCCGTGTAGAACGGCACCTCCTCGCGCACGTGCCGGCGGGCCGACGACGCGCGCAGGTCGCGCATGAGGTCGACGATGCGGTGCAGGTCGTCGGCCTCGAAGGCGAGCATCCACTCGTAGTCGCCGAGGGCGAACGACGCGACCGTGTTGGCGCGCACGTCGGCGTACCCGCGGGCCATCTGGCCGTGCTCGGCGAGCATCGCGCGGCGCTCGGCGTCGGGCAGCAGGTACCACTCGTACGAGCGGACGAACGGGTACACGCAGATCCAGGCGCGGGCGTCCTCGCCGGCCAGGAACGCGGGCAGGTGGCTGCGGTTGAACTCGGCGGGGCGGTGCAGGGCGGTCTGCGACCACACCGGCGCCAGCTGCCGGCCGAGGGCGGTGCGGCGCAGCAGCCCGTACGCCTCCTGCAGCGCGTCGGCGGTCGGGGCGTGCCACCACACCATCAGGTCGGCGTCGGCGCGCAGGCCGGACACGTCGTAGGTGCCGCGCACGACGACGTCCTTGTGGGCCAGCTCGTCGAACAGCTCGGCCACCTCGGCGGCGACGTCGTCGCGCAGCGCCGGCAGCGGGCCGGTCGCCCGGAACACCGACCACATCGTGTAGCGGATGGTGGCGTTCAGCTCGTTGATGCGGGCGGCGTTGCTCTGTTCGGTCATCGGGGGCCCTCCAGGGTCTTCAGGACGTGTTCGGCGGCGGCCTCGCCGGAGCGCACGCAGGCGGGGATGCCGACGCCGTCGAAGGCGGCGCCGGCCACCGCGAGGCCGGGCGCGGCCGCGGCGAGGGCGGCGCGCACGGCGGCGACCCGGTCGAGGTGGCCGGGGGTGTACTGGGGCAGCGCGCCGCCCCAGCGCTGCACGAACGTCCCGGCCGGGGCGGGCAGCGCCGCACCGAGCAGGTCGCCGAGGTCGCGGTGCACGGCGGCGGCCAGCTCGTCGTCGGGCAGCTGCAGCTGGGCCTCGTCGCCGTAGCGGCCCACGGAGGCGCGCACGATCGTCGCGCCGGCGCCCAGGTGCGGCCACTTGGTGGTGAGGAACGTGGCGGCCTTGACCAGGCGGCCCTCGACGGCGGGCACCAGGAAGCCGGACAGGTGCGGCAGGTCCGCGCCGGCCGGCAGGGCGAGGCCGACGAGCGCCACGCTGGCGTAGTCGAGCAGCCCGGTGGTGTGCGCGGCGCACGCGTCGACGCGGGCGAGCAGCCGCGACGCCGCCTTGGCGGGCACGGCCAGCACGACGCCGTCCACATCGGCCGTCGCGGGCGCCGGCACCGGGCCGAGGGTGAGCCGCCAGCCGGTGGGCGTGCGGGCCACCTCGCGCACGGTGTGACCGGTCGCGATCGTCGCCCCGCTCGTCGCGGCCACCGCCGCGACCAGCGCGGACATGCCGCCGGCCGGGGCGGCGAACACGGGGGCGCCGGGCGCGCGCACCGCGGCGGCCTGCGCGGCGCGCACGGCCGCGACGAGTGATCCGGTACGCCGGGCGGCGGCCGCCAGCGCGGGCATGGTGACGGCGAGCGACAGCTGGTCGGCGTGGCCCGCGTACACGCCGCCGAGCAGCGGGTCGACGAGCCGGTCGACGACCTCGTCGCCGAGCCGGGCGCGGACCAGCTCGCCCACGGCGACGTCGGCGCCCTCGGCGAGCAGCGGGCCGGCGGTGTCCGGCTCGGCGGTGGCGTGCGCCAGCGGCGGCAGCGCGGCCGGGTCGCCGGGCACCCCGAGCAGGGTGCCCGCCGGCATCGGCAGCAGCGCGCCACCGGCGGCGATCGCGGCCGGCACGCGGGCCGGGTGCGCCAGCTCCAGGCCGGCGCGGCGGGCCAGCGCGACCGCGGCGGACTCGCCGCCGGCCGGGTCGCCCGCCAGGAACGACTCCGCGCCCCGCTCGACGGCCAGCCCGCCCAGCTCGCCCGTGCACAGCTTGCCGCCGAGGCGCCCGCTCTGCTCGTACACCACGATCTCGGTGCCGGACGGCGCACGGTCGCGCAACCGGACCGCGGCCGCCAGCCCGGCGATGCCGCCACCGATCACCGCGATGCGCCTCACCACACGTCCACCCTGACAGCTCGCGGACCGCCGCGGCCACCGGCCCGGCGCGCTGTTGCGTGGGTCATCGCCCGTGCGCGTGCACCAGCTCGACCAGCCGGGTCAGCGCGTCCGGGTCGGTCTCGGGCAGCACCCCGTGGCCCAGGTTGAAGACGTGCCCGGGCGCCTTCGCGCCCTCGTCGAGCACCCGGCGCGCCTCCGCGGCCACCACGGCCGGCGGCGCGAACAGCAGCGTCGGGTCGAGGTTGCCCTGCACGGCGCGGCCGCCGACCAGCCCGGCCGCCACGTCCAGCGGGGTGCGCCAGTCGACGCCGACGACGTCAGCGCCGGCCTCGCCCATCGCCGTCAGCAGGTGCCCCGTGCCGACCCCGAAGTGGATCTTCGGAACGGTGTCGCCGAGGCCCCGCAGGACCTTCGCCGAGTGCGGCAGCACATGCGCCCGGTAGTCGGCCTCCGACAGCGCGCCCGCCCACGAGTCGAACAGCTGCACCGCGCTGACCCCAGCCGCCACCTGCACCCGCAGGAACTCCAGCGTGATGTCGGCGAGCCGGTCGCACAGCGCGTGCCACAGCGCCGGGTCGCCGTGCATGAGGGCCTTCGTCTTGACGTACGTGCGCGACGGCCGCCCCTCGACCAGGTAACTGGCCAGCGTGAACGGGGCACCCGCGAACCCGATCAGCGGGGTGGCGCCCAGCTCGCGCACCAGCAGCTGCACCGCCTCGTCGACGAACCGCACGTCGTCCGGCGTGATCGGCCGCAGCCGGGCGACGTCGCGGGCGGTGCGCACCGGCTCCGCCACGACCGGCCCGGTGCCCGCCACGATGTCCAGGTCGACGCCGGCCGCCGCGACCGGCACCACGATGTCGCTGAACAGGATCGCCGCGTCGACGCCGTGCCGGCGCACCGGCTGCAGGGTGATCTCGGTGACCAGGTCCGGCCGGCGGCACGACTCCAGCATGCCGACGCCCTCGCGGATCTTCCGGTACTCGGGCAGCGAACGCCCGGCCTGCCGCATGAACCAGACGGGCGTGTGCGGCACCGACTCGCCCCGGCAGGCCCGGACGAACGCGGAATCCTTGGTCGTCACGGGCACATCGTCGCACGCCGCCGAAGTCGGCCCGAGGCGGGCGAAGATCGCGGCGCGGCGCACGCGTCGATGCGCTCGGGGTCGGCATAGGCTGCCGACATGTCCCCCACCTCCGCGGCGCCCGAGGCGTTCACCCGCGCCGTGGCCGGGCTGCGCGGCGCGGCGGTGCGCCCGGAGATCGAACTCGAGGAGATCGGCGCCCCGCAGAAGCTGGCGCCGTACGCGTTCGCGCTCGGCGCCACCGTGCTGCGCGACGGAGACGACGTGGCGACCGGCCGCCTGATCCTGCTGCACGACCCGGCCGGCCACGACGCCTGGGACGGCACCACCCGCCTGGTCACCTACATCACCGCGGAACTCGAGGCCGACCTGGCGGGCGACCCGCTGCTGCCGGCCGTCGCCTGGACCTGGCTCACCGACGCCCTCGACACCCACGGCGCCGGCCACACCGCGATCGGCGGCACCATCACGCAGACCACCTCGACGCGCTTCGGCGCCCTGGCGGGCCCGCCGGCCGCCGTCGAGATCGAGATCCGCGCCTCGTGGACCCCGCTCACCGACGACCTGGGCGACCACCTGGAAGCCTGGTGCGCGATGCTCTCGTCCACCGCGGGCCTACCACCCCCCGGAGTGAGTTCACTGACGGCCCGCGCCGCCCGCGGCGCGTAGGTCCCCGCCGCGACCCACGTCGGCTGACGCCGCCGCGGTGCCCGGCGCCGAGGACGGCCGAGCGCAGCGTGGGCCGCCCGCAGGCGCCGGGCACCGCGGTGCAGCGGCGTCAGCCCGGAGGCGCGGAGCGCCGACCAGAAAACTCAGCAGAACTCCACCAGCTTGCAGACCTCCGCGATCGGGATGCCCAGGCCGATGCCTTCCGCGTCGCGGGCCTTGGCCGTGGCGACGGCGACGATGCGCTGGTCGGCGTCGACGACCGGGCCGCCGGAGTTGCCGGGGTTGATCGGGGCGTCGAACTGCACGGTGGCCTGCTCGTCGTCGGTGGCGTCGCGCAGGGCGCTGACGACGCCGGTGGTGACGGTGTCCTCCAGGCCGAGCGGGGCGCCCACCACGAGCACCTGCTGGCCGGGCTTGACGTTCTCCGCCGAGATGGTCAGGCCGGGCACCTTCTTCTCGGCGCGCAGCGCGGCCACGTCGACCTCCTCGTCGACGCTCACGATCCGCGCTTTGATCCGGGTCTTGCCGCGTTCCAGGGTGACCTCGCGGTCGCCGGACTCCCACACCGACTCGACGACGTGGAAGTTGGTGACCAGGTCGTCGGTGGCGGCGGTGCCGTCGCCGACGGCGAACGCGGTGCCGCTGAAGTTGCCGGCGCGCACCCGGAACACGCTGGGCAGCACGCCCGCGGCGACGGCCTCCGGGTTGAACGCGGCCGCCGCGGCGGCCTCCAGGGCGGCGGTGCGGGCGCCGGTGGCCTCGTTCTGCTGGGCGAGGGCGGTCTGGGTGGCGTCGAGGCGCCGGTGCAGGTCGTCCACCTGCCAGGCCTGCAGGCCGACGACGGCGAGCACGGCGACGAACGCGAGGACGGCGACCACGACGGGCAGCCGGCGCTTCGGCGCGGCGGCAGCCTGGCCGGCGAAGGCGTACGGGGTGGGGCCGCCCTCCAGCCGGGGGTCGGCGACCAGCGGGTAGATCTCGTCGTCGCCGAGCAGGAAGGGCTCGCCGGCGCGGGCGGGGCGGGGGTGGCCGATGCGGCGGCTGCCGGTGTCGGTCAGCGGGTCCGGCGGCGGCACGGCCGACGGCGCCGGCGGCGGCCCGGCCGGGGCGGCGGGAGCGGGCGCGGTCCACGGCTCGGCGTGCGCGGACTGGCGGGGCACGAACGGCCGCCGCCCGCCCGGCGAGGCCGGGGTGTACGGGTCCGCATCGATCGACATCGGGCACGCTCCGCATCCGTCGAGGGGTCGCCAGGGCAGCGACCGTCCTCGCGGCACCGGGCGTCTCCGCCGGCGGATCGGCACCACGTGGGCGCAAAGATACTCCGCGTACGCATGATCGTCACCGGCGCGACGGCCGGAAGTCGATCGAGGTTCGACGCGCCGGGACCCGGCTGCGCACCCCCGACTGCCCACCCTCGTAGGGTTGGCGGGTGACCGACGCACCCCTGGACCGTCGGGACATGCCATCGGAGACGGACGGACCGGGGTCCGCCCCCGCTGCCGGCGGTCCCGTTCCCCTGCTCGCGCCCCGCGAGGGCGTACCCGCGCCCGTCGAGACGCCGGAGGCGCTCGCCGAGGTGGTGGCCGCGTTCGGCGCGGGCACCGGCGCCGTGGCCATCGACGCCGAGCGCGCCTCCGGCTACCGGTACACGCAGCGCGCGTACCTGGTGCAGCTGCGCCGGGCCGGCGCGGGCACCGTGCTCATCGACCCGCTGCCGCTGGACAACCTGCGCACCCTCGACGAGGCGATCGCCGACGCCGAGTGGGTGCTGCACGCCGCCAGCCAGGACCTGCCGTGCCTGGCCGAGATCGGCATGCGCCCGCGCCGGCTGTTCGACACGGAGCTGGCGGCGCGGCTGGCCGGCTTCGAGCGGGTGGGCCTGGCCGCGCTGACCGAGCAGCTGCTCGGCTTCACGCTGGAGAAGCACCACTCGGCGGCGGACTGGTCGACGCGGCCGCTGCCGGAGAGCTGGCTGTCGTACGCGGCCCTGGACGTCGAGATGCTCACCGACCTGCGCGACGAGCTGGCGGCGGAGCTGGACCGGCAGGGCAAGACGGCGTGGGCGGCCGAGGAGTTCGCGGCGCTGGTGGCGTCGGCGTCGCTGCCGCCGCGGGCGCGCCCCGAGCCGTGGCGGCGCACGTCCGGCATCCACAAGGTCCGCGGCGCGCGCGCCCAGTCGCGGGTCCGCGCGCTGTGGTACGCCCGCGACGCGATCGCCGCCCGCCGCGACTCGGCCCCGGGCCGGGTGCTGCCGGACGCGGCGATCATCGCGGCGGCGGAGCTGGACCCGAAGGACGAGCGCACCCTGCTGACGGTCACCGGCTTCGGCGGCCGCTCGGTGCGCCGGCTGGCCCGCACCTGGCTGGACGCCCTGGCGGAGGCCCGCGAGCTGCCGGACGACGCCCTGCCGGCGAGCCCGCCGGTCGACGGCCCGCCACCGCCGCACCGCTGGGCGGAACGCGACCCGGTCGCCGCGGCCCGGCTGGCCCGCTGCCGCGCGGTGGTCACCGGCACGGCGGCCGAGCACAAGCTGCCCCCGGAGAACCTGATCAGCCCGGACAACGTGCGCCGCCTGGCGTGGACGCCGCCGGAGGACGTGACGCCGGAGACGGTGGGCCAGACGCTGCGCGGCTTCGGCGCGCGGGCCTGGCAGGTGGGCCTGATCGCGGACGACCTGGCGGAGGCGCTGGCCGACCCGTCCCCCGTGGCGCCCGCCGAGGGCGTCTGATCCTGTCGTCCGCCCGCCGTCGCGGGTGGGGTCTGCCGCCCACGGACCCGGCAGGGCGCGTCAGGCCGCGACGGGCGGAGCCCGGCGGGTCGCGCCCGGTGTCCGCGGGAGCAGCGGTCCGGGCCACGGCGGACCGGGGCAATCCGTCCTTTGATCTTGGTTTTGCATCGAGACTGGACATGCTCTTGGAAAGGCTAGTTACTCACGAGTAGCATCGGACGTGTCCCCGGGTTCACGCCTGCAAGGAGGCCTGCTGTGCCCCGTGAAGTCCGCGATGTCGTCTTCGTCGACGGCGTCCGCACCCCGTTCGGCAAGGCCGGCGGCATGTACGCCGAGACCCGCGCCGACGACCTGGTCATCCGCTGCATCCGCGAACTGCTGCGCCGCAACCCGCAGCTGCCGCCCGAGCGCGTCGAGGAGGTCGCCATCGCGGCCACCACCCAGATCGGCGACCAGGGCCTGACCATCGGCCGCACCGCCGCGCTGCTCGCCGGCCTGCCGAAGACCACCCCCGGGTTCGCGATCGACCGCATGTGCGCCGGCGCCATGACCGCCGTCACCAGCGTCGCCGGCGGCATCGCGATGGGCGCCTACGACATCGCCATCGCCGGCGGCGTCGAGCACATGGGCCGGCACCCGATGGGCGAGGGCGTCGACCCGAACCCGCGCATCCTCGCCGAGAAGCTCGTCGACCCGTCCGCCCTGGTCATGGGCGCGACCGCGGAGAACCTGCACGACCAGCTGCCGCACATCTCCCGCGAGCGCGCCGACGCGTTCGGGCTGGCCTCGCAGGAGAAGACCGCCAAGGCGTACGCCAACGGCAAGCTCCAGGGCGACCTGGTGCCGATGGCGATCCGCGACGCCGAGCAGGGCTGGGGCCTGGCCACCGTCGACGAGGCGCCGCGCAGCACCTCGATGGAGAAGCTGGCCACCCTGAAGACGCCGTTCCGGCCGCATGGCCGGGTCACCGCCGGCAACGCCGCCGGCCTCAACGACGGCGCCACCGCCTCGATCATCGCCTCCGAGCAGGTCGCGCGCGAGCTGGGCCTGCCCGTCGCGATGCGGCTCGTCTCGTACGGCTTCGTCGGCGTCGAGCCCGAGACCATGGGGTACGGCCCCATCCCGTCGACCGAGAAGGCCCTGCGCATCGCCGGGCTCGGCATCGACGACATCGGCCTGTTCGAGCTGAACGAGGCGTTCGCCGTGCAGGTGCTGGCGTTCCTCGACCACTTCGGCATCAGCGACGACGACCCGCGGGTCAACCCGTGGGGCGGCGCGATCGCCGTCGGTCACCCCCTGGCCTCGTCGGGGGTCCGGCTGATGACGCAGCTCGCGCGCCAGTTCGCCGAGCACCCCGAGGTCCGGTACGGCGTCAACGCGATGTGCATCGGCATCGGCATGGGCGGCACGGTCATCTGGGAGAACCCGCACTGGGAGGGCGACAAGTGAGCGACCTGATCGAGCACCCGGACGAGGTCGTGACCAAGGCGCTGCTGCGCCTCGTACCCGTGCCCGGCCTGGACAAGCCGGCCGCGCTCATCACTCTCGACAACGGCCTGGACTACAAGAAGCCCAACAGCTTCGGCCCGGCAGGCATGCAGAGCCTCAACGACGCGCTGGACCGCGCGTTCGCGGCGGAGCCGGCGTTCATCGCGCTCACCGGCAAGCCGTACATCTTCTGCGTCGGCGCCGACATCACCCTCATGCCGAAGGTGTCGAGCCGCGAGCAGGCCGTCGAGCTGGGCCGGGCCGGGCACGCCCTGTTCCGCCGGCTCAAGGACAGCACCGTCCCCACGTTCGCGTTCATCAACGGCGCAGCCCTCGGCGGCGGCTTCGAGGTGGCCCTGCACTGCCACTACCGGACCGTGTCCGGCGGCGCCGCCGCGCTCGGCCTGCCCGAGGTCGCCATCGGCCTCATCCCCGGCTGGGGCGGCTCGCAGCTGCTGCCGAACCTCATCGGCATCCCCGGCGCCGCGCAGGTCATCCTGCAGAACCCGCTCACCCAGAAGGTCCTCAAGCCGGCCCAGGCCGCCGAGATGGGCGTCGCCGACGTCCTGTTGGAGGCCGCCGACTTCCTGGAGCGCTCGCTGGAGTGGGCCGCCGGGGTCGTCAAGGGCGACATCACCGTCACCCGCCCCGAGGTCGACCGCGAGATGTGGGACGGGGTGCTGTACTTCGCCCGGCAGCAGCTCGACGAGCGCCTGCACGGCGCCCACCCGGCCGCCAACAAGGCCCTGGAGCTGCTGGCCCTGGCCAAGGACGCCTCGTTCGCCGACGGCACCGCCGCCGAGGACGAGGCGCTCGCCGACCTCATCATGAGCGAGGAGTGCCGCAGCAGCCTGTACGCGTTCGACCTGGTGCAGCGCCGCGCCAAGCGCCCCGTCGGCGCTCCCCCGGCCGAGCTCGCGCGGAAGGTCACCAAGGTCGGCATCGTCGGCGCCGGCCTCATGGCGTCGCAGCTGGCGCTGCTGTTCGCCCGCCGGCTCGAGGTCCCCGTCGTCATGACCGACCTCGACCAGACCCGGGTCGACAAGGGCGTCGAGTACGTCCGCTCGCAGATCGACAAGCAGGTCGCCAAGAAGCGCATGCGCGCCGGCACCGCCGCCAAGGTCCGCGGCCTCGTCAGCGGCACCGTCGACAAGAACGCGTTCGCCGACGCCGACTTCGTCATCGAGGCCGTCTTCGAGGACCTGGAGGTGAAGAAGCAGGTCTGGGCCGAGATCGAGAAGATCGTCTCCCCCGAGGCCCTGCTCGCCACCAACACCTCGTCGCTCAGCGTCAACGCGATGGCCGCCTCGATGGAGCACCCCGAGCGGCTCGTCGGCTTCCACTTCTTCAACCCCGTCGCCGTCCTGCCGCTGCTGGAGATCGTCCGCGGCGACCAGACCGACGACGCCACCCTCGCCACCGCGTTCGCCACCGCCAAGGCGCTGAAGAAGTCCGCCGTGCTCGTCAAGGACGCCCCGGCGTTCGTCGTCAACCGGCTGCTGTTCCGCTTCCTCGGCGAGATCCACGCCGCCATCGACGCCGGCACCCCCGTGGAGGTCGCCGACCAGGCCCTCGACCCGCTCGGCCTCCCGATGCGCCCGCTCGCCCTGCTGCACCTCGTCGGGCCGGGCGTCGCCTACCACGTCGGCGGCACCCTGCACGAGGCGTTCCCCGACCGCTTCGGCCTGTCCGACAACCTGCGGCGCATCGCCGAGAGCGGCAAGCCGCTCATGGTCGACGACGAGATCAACCCCGAGGTGGTCGCCCTCTTCGAGGCCGGTTCCGCACCGCTCACGGCCGAGCAGGTACGCCAACGCGCGCTCGACGCCTTGGCCCAGGAGATCCGGCTCATGCTGGACGAGGGCGTCGTCGCCGAGGCGCAGGACATCGACCTGTGCATGATCCTCGGCGCCGGCTGGCCCTTCCCGCTCGGCGGCGTCACCCCGTACCTGGACCGCACCGGCACCTCGGAACGCGTCACCGGGCGGCGCTTCCTGCCCCGCGGGGTCGCGTCCCTGCCCTGACGGGTCCGCTTGTGACAGCGCCCCCGCACCCGGTTTCCCGGTGTGCGGGGGCGCTGTCGTCCGGTCTGTCCACTCGGGACGGCGCGGTGTCCGGGGTGGCCGCTACAGTCACGGCTCACCCCGAGCGTCGTTGGAGCACCCCCATGTCACAGCCGCCGCAGGACCCCGCCGGGCACCCGCCGTCGCCGGACCATCCGGCCCCGGCTGAGGGTGGTGCTGCGCCCGGGTATCCGGCGGAGGGCGGGGCGTCCGCGGGGGTGCCGGCCCCGCCGGGTCATCCCGCGCAGCCGGGCTACCCCACTGGGCCGGGCCAGTCCGTCGCGCCCGGCTACCCCACCCAGCCGGGCTACCCCACCGGGCCGGAGCAGTCGGCCGCGCCCGGCTATCCCGCCCAGCCCGGCTATCCCACCGCGCCGGGCCAGTCGGCACCGCTCGGCTACCCCACCCCGCCGGGCTACCCCACCGGTCCGGGCCAGTCGGCCACGCCCGGCTATCCCGCTCAGCCGGCCTACCCCACCGGGACAGGCCAGTCGGCCACGCCTGCCTACCCCGCGGAGCCCGGCTACCCCGCGCAGTCCGGCTACCCCGCGCAGTCCGGCTACCCCGCGCAGTCGGGCTACCCCGCCCGGCCCGGCTACCCCGCCGGGCCGGGCCAGTCCGCCGCGCCCGGCTACCCCATCCAGCCGGGCCACCCCACCTGGCCGGACCGATCGGCCACGCCCGGCTACTCCACCGGGCCCGGCCAGTCCCCAGGGCCGGGACAGTTCGGCCAGCCTGGCAACGCCGCCCAGCCGGGACACCCCCAGCCCGGCTATCCCGTGCCCGGCTATCCCGCGCCCGGCCGGACCGCCCAGCCGGGCCACCCCTCCGGGCCCGGCCACACCGCCTCCGCCGGCCACCCCGGCTATCCCCCGCCCGGCCAGCCCGGTTACCCGGCCTACCCCGCTGACGGCGGTCACCCGCCGCAGCCCGGCTACCCCTACATCCACCCGGGCGGCCCGGGCCAGCCGCCCAGCGGCAGCGGCAAGAAGATCGCCCTGATCGGCGCGGCCGCCGTCGTCGTGCTGGCGCTGCTGGCCGTCGGGGCGGTCGTCGTGTTCGGCGGCGGGGACAGCGGCCCGAAGACCCGGATCAGCCTGCCCCCGACGCTGGCGGGCCGGGCCAAGAGCCCCTCCTCCACCCTGAACGGCGGCGCCGTCTCCGCCGAGGTCAAGAAGGTGGTGCCCGGCGCCCGGGAGACCCTCGCCGGGTTCTACGGCGACCCGCTGAAGGACAGCCTGGTCGTGGTGGGGATCAACGGCGACATCGGCGACCCGGATGACGTGCTGGACCGCTACGGCGACCAGGTCGACGGCCAGACCGGCAACCTCGTCACGATGCACGACGTCGGCGAGGTCGACGCGGGGCCGCTCGGCGGGGAGGCGCGCTGCGGCGAGACCGAGGCCACCGTGGGGGGCACGACGGTGCGGTCGACGTTCTGCTTCTGGGCCAATTCCACCGTCGTGGGCGTGATCACGTCGACGGGCGGCACGGACATCCGGCCGGACTTCCTGCGGTTGCGCGCGGAGCTGGAGAAGGAGGTCTGAGCCGCGGGGGCGAGCCCTGGGCACGTACTGTGAGCTGGCCTGGACCACCGTTTCCTGGAGTGCTGATGTCACAGCCGCCGTACCCGCCGCAGGACCCGCAGGGCTACCCGCCGCCGGGCCAGCCGTCCTACCCGCCGCCGGGCGACCCGAACGCCGGCGCGCCGGGCGGGTACCCGCCGCCGGGGCAGGGCCCGTACCCGCCGCAGCCCGCCCAGTACCCGCCGCCGGGCCAGGGCCAGCCGGGCCAGGGCCAGTACGCGCAGCCGGGTGGCTACCCGCCGCCCGCGAACCAGGGCTTCGGCTCCGCACCCGGCTACCCGCCGCCGGCCGACCAGGGCTTCGGCTCCGCGCCGGGCTATCCGCCGCCGGCCGACCAGGGCTTCGGTGGCGCGCCCGGCTACCCGCCGCCGAAGAAGAAGTCGCGGGCGCTGCCGATCATCCTCATCTCGCTGGGCATCGTCGTGGTGCTGTGCGCGGGCGCGGCCGTCGGCGGCTACTTCCTGTTGCGCGACGAGGTCGGCGCGGGCGTCGCCGCCACGAACACCCGCCTGGTCGCGCCGACGACGCTGGGCGGGCGGCCGAAGCTGAACGACCCGCAGTTCTCGGCGATCACCGAGCAGCTGACGAGCGAGCTGGAGCGCAGCGTCCCGGCCGCGACCAGCACGGTCGGTGCCCTGTACGGCAACCCGCTGGAGCAGGACATCGTGCTGATCGCGGGCGCGTCGGCGCCGGTGACGGACCCGGCGAAGGAGCTGGACCGCTTCTTCTCCAGCATGGGCGGTTCCGGCATGCGGATCACCGACGTCGCCCCGATCGAGGCAGGCCCGCTGGGCGGCGTCGCGAAGTGCGGCAACGCCGACGCCTCCGGCGTCAAGCTGGCGGTGTGCGGCTGGGCCGACCAGGGCAGCGTCGCGATGATCGGCACGTTCTTCAAGACCGCGGACGAGGTGGCGGGCGACTTCCCGGCGCTGCGCGCCGAGATCGAGAAGAAGGAGTAACCCTCCTCGGACGACCTGACGGGCCGCGCTCCCACCCGGGGGCGCGGCCCGTCGGCATGGTGCAGACGGTCGATCGTGGCCAAGGTCACCTCCGCTGCGGCGGACGGGGCGGTCCAGGGTGGACGATGCGGCGGCGCGCGCACGACGTAGGCCGTTCCGCGGCGGGCGGTCGCGCGCCGCCGACGGGGAACGGGGCCGCGGCGGCCGCCCGGCCGAGATTGGCATGATCCACTGCCCCGCGCAGCGGCACCGTCACGGGGCGCCGATCGTTGACACTCAATCCGGCGGCGATCCGTCCGGCGGGTGGCGCGCCGAAACATCGATTGGCCAGGATGGTCGGCGGCCCGCGGGGCGTGGGCCGCCGTTCGCACGCGTCCGATCGCACGGTTAGGAGTGTCCGGTGCCCCTCCCGCAGCTTCGCCGGGTCCGGTGGGCGGTCCGCGCCACCCTGGTCCTGGGTGTCGCCGCCTCGGTGGTCGCGAACATCCTGCACGCCCAGGACAACCCCATCAGCCAGGCGATCGCCGCCTGGCCGCCGCTGGCGTTGCTGCTGACGGTGGAGCTGATCTCGCGGGTACCGGTGCACCGCCGGTCGCTGGCCGCCGCCCGGCTGGTCGCCACCGCCACCATCGCCGGGATCGCCGCGTGGGTGTCGTACTGGCACATGGTGGGAGTCGCCGCCCGGTACGGGGAGACGGGCGCGTCGCCGTACCTGTTGCCGCTGTCGGTGGACGGCCTGATCGTGGTCGCGAGCATCTGCCTGGTGGAGCTGGGCGCGCGCATCTCCGCGGAGCAGGCCCAGGTCCAGCCCGCAGCCCAGGCCGCAGCCCAGGTTCAGACCGCCCAGGCCGCAGCCCAGGCCCAGGCGGCAGCCCAAGCCGAGGCGCAGGCCCAGGCGCAGGCCCGGGCCGCGCAGCGGGAGCAGGCGGCGGGCCGCGGGCGACCCGCCGAGTCCCTCCCCCACCTCGTGCCCACCCCGGCGCAGCCCGCGGCCGACCAGGCGCTGGCCGGGCAGGGCGGCCGCCTCGACCCGGCCCTGCTGGACGCCGTCGCCTCCAGCCTGAAGCCGGCCACCCGGCGCGAGCAGCAGCCGCAGCAGATGCCCGTCGCCGCGGGCGCGCGCGCCACCCTGCCGGCCACCCGGACGGCGCCGGGCACGACCCGCGTCACCGCCTCCACCGGCAGCCGGCCGGCGGGGCGCGACGAGGCGGCGCAGAGGCGGCGGGCGGGCGCGCGGCCCGGCGGTTCGCTGGTGGCGAGCGCGGCGAAGCGCACCGGCATGACCCCCGGTGAGCCGGCGCCCGGCCAGCAGGCGGCCGGTCAGGAGGCTGCCGGTGAGCCCGCGACGGGTCAGGGCCGCGCGGCCCGGCCGCGCCGGTCGGCGGCGGAGACCGTGGCGCTGGCCGCCCGCATCAGAGCGGAGCGGCCCGAGGCCACCGACGACGAACTCGCCGCCGAGCTGGGCATCACCACGGCCCGGCTGCGCGAGGTGCGCCGCAAGGCCGGCTGAACGCCGGCCCCGCCGCGAGGCGGGCGAAGCGCAGACCCCACCGTCGGGAAGGCTGAGCGCCGACCCCGCCACCAGCCGGGGCTGAGCGCCGACCCCGCCGTCAGGCGGGCTGAACAACGGCGGAGCCGTCAGGCGGGCTGGATGGTGCTCGTGGTGCGTTCGCCGGGGACGGTGGCCGACGCGGCCACGACCGGGGTCGTCTCCGCGGCCGGGAGCAGGACCGTGACCTCCAGGCCGCCGCCCGGCTGCGCCACCGCCGACACCGTGCCGCCGTGGGCGTCGCAGACGGCGCGGACGATGGACAGGCCCAGGCCGGAGCCGCGGGCGCCGGTGCGTTCCCAGCCGCCGCGGCGGAAGGGTTCGAACAGGCCGGGGACGTCGGGTGGTTCGACCTCGAAGCCGGTGTTGCCGACGACGAGGCGGACCACGCCGTCCTCCTGGCCGGCGCGGACCCACAGGCGGCCGTGCAGGTGGTTGTAGCGGATGGCGTTCTCGATGAGGTTGCCGGCGAGGCGGTCGAGCAGGCTCGGGTCGCCGACGACGGGGGCCGGCCGCAGGTCGGTCTGGACGTCGAGCTTGATGCGGTCGGCCTCGGCGCGGACGGCGGACAGCGCGTTGGAGACGCTGGTCGCCAGGTCGGCGGGGACCTTGCGGACCAGGCGGCGGCCGGACTGGGCCTCGCTGCGGGCGAGGACGAGCAGGGCGTCGACGAGGCCGTTGGCGCGTTCGGAGGCGTTGCGGACGACCTTGGCCATGCGGCGGTACTCGGCGACGTCGGCCTCGTCGTCGCTGAGGGTCACGTCGATCTCGGTGCGCATGACGGCGAGCGGGGTGCGCAGCTCGTGGGAGGCGTTGGCGACGAAGCGTTTCTGGCTCTCGAACGACTCGGCGAGGCGGTCGAGCATGGCGTCGAAGGTGGCGGCCAGCTCGGCGACCTCGTCGTCGGCGCCGGAGTAGCGGATGCGCTCGTCGAGGGTCTCGGTGCCGAGGCGGCGGGCCGTCGCGGTGACGCGGTGCAGGGGCTTCAGGGCGCGGCCGGCGACGGCGTACGCGCCGGCGATGCCGATGAGGCCGATGGCGACGAGGGCGGCGAGGCCCTTGACGAGCAGTTCCTGCGAGGCGGCCTCGACGACGCCCTGCTGCCAGACGCCGGCCTCGATCTGGTCGCCGTTGCGCAGGGTGAGGATCTCGCCGGGGGCGAGCTGGTCGGCGGGGTGCAGCGAGTCGCCGACGAGCAGCCAGGCGAGCAGGATGAGCACGGCCCCGGCGCCGACGAGCAGGATGCCGTTGAGCAGGGTGAGCCGCAGGCGCAGGGTGGGGCGCAGCTGGTGGCGGACCTTGCGGGTGAGGTAGACGGTCACGCGCCACCGCCGGTCACGGACACGGGTTCGGGGACGCGGTAGCCGGCGCCGACCACGGTCTCGATGAGCGGCGGGTCCCCGATCTTCTTGCGCAGCGTCATGACGGTGACCCGGACGGTGGTGGTGAACGGGTCGGTGTTGGCGTCCCAGACGCGTTCGAGCAGTTCCTCGCTGGAGACGACGCCGCCGCGCGCCTTGAGCAGCTCCTCCAGGACGCCGAACTCCTTGTTGGTCAGCTCGACGGGCAGCCCGCCCCGGGTGACGACCCGGCGGGCCTGGTCGAGCACCAGGTCGCCGACGGTGAGCACGGGCGGGGCGGCCGGGGTGGCCCGCCGGCCGAGGGCCTGGACGCGGGCGACGAGCTCGGCGAAGTCGAACGGCTTGGGCAGGTAGTCGTCGGCGCCGAGCTGGAGGCCCTCGACGCGTTCGGTGACGGTGGAGCTGGCGGTGAGCATGATGATGCGGGTGAGCGCGCCCGAGGCGACGAGCTGCGCGCAGATCTCGTCGCCGTGCATGCCGGGCAGGTCCCGGTCGAGCACGACGACGTCGTAGCGCGTCACGTACGCCATCTCGTGGCCCTGCAGACCGTCGTAGGCGACGTCGACGGCCATGCCCTGCCGGCGTAGCCCGCGGACGATCGCGTCGGCGAGGTTGCGCTCGTCCTCGACCACCAGAACCCGCATGTGGGCGACCCTCCCTGATTGAGCAGCGCTCAGCCTCGCCCGCCGGGCGTGAAGCCGCTGTGAGGACACGGTAGCGCCCCGCGGCGACCCGCCGTCAGGGTGCGAACAGGCGGCGACCCGTCGTCAGGGTGCGACCAGCGGCCAGACGCCGACGGTGGCGTCCTCGCGCCGGCAGACGAGCCGGTCGGTGGTGGCGGCGCAGCGCCCGGCCACGCCGTCGGCGACGCCGAGCAGCCGGACGCTGACGGTGGCGGGGTCGATGACGGCGTACCGGACCTGCCGGTCGGCGGGGGTCTGCCGCACGGCGACGATGCGGCCGCCGGGCAGCGGCTCGCCGACGGGCTGCCACGCCCCCAGGGTGCCGCGGGGGTCGCCGGTGGCGGCGTCGAGGACGACGAGCGGCCGGTCCCAGACGGGCCCGGAGTCGAGGCTGGCCAGCATGTACGCGCCGACCCGCTCGGCGACGCCCCAGCGTTCGGCGCTCCACCGGGAGCGCCCGGTGGCGGGGTCGAGCACCTGGAGCCCGCCGAAGCGGCCGAACAGGCACAGCGCGTCGCCGCACTGGGGCAGGACGAAGTAGCGCGACAGGTCGGTGTCGCGGTGCCAGCGGGCGACGAGGGTGCCGAGGTCGTACGCGTCGATGCCGTCGGGGCCGCCGAGCAGCAGCAGGTCGTGGTCGGCCCACATGTTGATGCCGCCGTCGCGCCACTGCCGCTGGGCGGGGACCTGGGCGGCGGCGGTGACCCGGCCGGTGTCGGCGTCGCGGATCTCGACCCGGCCGGTGACCTCGGCGGTGACGACGCGGCCGCCGGGGGCCAGCTCGGTGACGGCGGCCGGGGGCACGACGTGCTGCCAGGCGACGACGCCGTCGCGGGGGCGGGCGGCGGTCCAGGTCTGGGCGCCGACGCTGCCGGGCTGGTCCAGCAGCAGCACCAGCCCGTCCGGGGAGAAGCCGGTCAGCCGGGCGGGGTGCCGCCACAGCCGGCCGCCGGTGCGCGTGTCGAGCCCGACGGTGGCCTCGCCGCCGACGAGGTCGGCCTGGTGGCTGACGACGAGGACGCCGCCGGCGAGCCGCAGGTCGGTGAGGGCGCCGGCGACGGCGAGCGGGGTGCGGGACAGCAGGGCGCCGTCGGCGAGCGCGTAGGTGCTGACGAGGCGGGTGGGTTCCTGGCCGGACACGACGAAGTAGTGCTCGCCGCCGAGCAGGGTGGCGTCGCCGGCGGCGGCGGGGATGACCAGCGGCCGGTCGGGCGGGGTGAGGCGGCCGCCGGCGGTGACGGTGGCCAGCAGCACGGCGGCGAGGGTCAGCGCGAACGGCCGCCACGCCCGCAGCCGGGCGCGCGGCGGCGGGGGCGGTTCGGCGGAGGGGGCGGCCGGCTCGTGCGGCAGCACACCGAGGTCGATCACGGGCCGGTGCGGTACGACCAGACCACCAGCCGCCCCGCGGAGCGGCAGACGAGCCGCTCGGGGGCGACGCGGCAGTCGCCGGTGTCCGTGGGCAGGGTGCCGATGGGCCGCACGGCGCGGCTGACGGGGTCGGCGGCGCCGAGCACGACGCGCACGACGCTGCCGGGGATGTCGGGGTCGTCGGGCTCGACGAGGGTGGGCCGGGTGACCATGACGGTGCCGCCCGGGACCGCGTTCGGCAGCACCTGCCAGCGGCGCAGGTCGACGGCGACCCGGCCGGTCTCGGGGTCGACGATGCCGACGGCGGCGTCGCCGTCCGCGCCGAGGCCGTACGCGAGGAGCTGGCCGCCGCGCTGTTCCACGCCGCGCCAGCCGGACCGGTTCCACAGCTCGGCGCCGGTGACCGGGTCGACGGCGCGCACCCCGGCCCGGCCGACGAGGCAGGCGTTGTCGCCGCAGACCTGCGTGTCGTACGCGGCGGCCGCCGGCCGGCTCCACCGCAGGGCGAGGGTGGCGAGGTCGTACGCGGTGACGACGGGCGACCCGGCGACGGGGTGGCGCAGCAGCAGGCTCTCGCCGACGATGCCGGGGTTGTCGGGGGCGTAGTCGGCGGGCGGCAGCCGGGTGGCGCCGAGCAGCGTCCCGGTCTCCAGGTCGCGCACCTCGGCGCGGCCGTCGTCGTGCACGAGCAGCGCCCGGAACGGCGCGCCCGGCACGGGTTGCAGCACCGCGGTGCTGGGCACGTCGACGGTCCACCGGGTGACTCCGGTGGCGGAGTCGACGCCGATGACGGAGCCCTCCACGCGCCGGCCGGCGCCGGACAGGCTGCGCACCTCGGAGACCGCCACGACGGTGGGCGCCCCGGCGACGGCGACGACGGTGCCGGGCCGCTGCCAGCGCCGTTCGCCGGTGTCCTGGGCGAGCGCGAGGGTGCCGGAGTCGTGCGCGCCGCCGGGGCGGGCGCGCAGCAGCACGAGCCCGCCGCCGGAGCGCACCCGGTACGCGACGGCGGGGGCGGGCGCCTGCCACCGCCGGGCGCCGGTGGTGAGGTCGTAGGCGGTGAGCCGGCCCTCGCCGGGCGAGTGCACGAGCAGCATCGACTCGGCGGTGACGGCGAACGTGTCGGCCGGTTCGAACGGCAGCGTCAGCATCTCCGCCAGCCGCGGGGCGGGCGGGCCGAGCGAGCCGCCGAGCAGCAGCACCGCCACGAGCGCGGCGATGACGGGGGTCCAGCTGCGCTCGGCGGTGGGGGCCGGCGAGGCGAGCAGGTCGACGTCGTCGTCCAGCCGCCCGTGGGCCTCGCCGAGGTCGATCACCACCACGGGCGGCGCCGGGTCGAGGCGCTCGATGACGGGCCGCACCCACTAACCGTAACCCGACTGTGACCTAACGGCGCGGTGAAGCGCGTCGATTCAGGCCTGGGCGGCGAACGGCGGCCGCGCCGCGTCGACGATGCGCGACAGGGTGCCGGTGACCTCCCGGGCCACGTCCTGGGCGGTCAGCCCCACCGACGCCAGGATCTCGGCGCGGGTGCCGTGCGGGATGAACTCGGCCGGCACGCCGAAGTCGCGCAGCGGCACGTCGACGTCGGCGTCGCGCAGCGCCTTGGCCACGGCGTCGCCGACGCCGCCCGCGCGGACGCCGTCCTCGACCGTCACCACGAGGCGGTGCTCGCGGGCCAGCGCGGTCAGCTCGATCGGCACGGGGCGCACCCAGCGCGGGTCGACGACCGTGACGCCGTAGCCCTGGCCGGTGAGCCGGTCGGCGACGTCGAGCGCCATCGGCGCGAACGCCCCGACGGCCACGAGCAGCACGTCCTTGCGGTCGGTCTCGTGCAGCACGTCGACCGGGCCGACGCGGCGCAGCGCCGGGATGTCGGCGGCGACGGAGCCGGTCGGGAAGCGCAGCACCGTCGGGCCGTCCTCCACCGCGACGGCCTCGCGCAGCTCCTCGCGCAGGGTGGCGGCGTCGCGCGGGGCGGCGATGCGCAGCCCGGGCACCACGCCGAACACGCTCATGTCCCAGATGCCGTAGTGGCTGGGGCCGTCCGGGCCGGTCACGCCCGCCCGGTCCAGCACGAACGTCACCGGCAGGTCGTGCATCGCCACGTCGAGCAGGACCTGGTCGAACGCGCGGTTGAGGAACGTGGCGTACACGGCGACCACCGGGTGCAGGCCGCCCATGGCGAGCCCGGCCGCGCTGGTGGCGGCGTGCTGCTCGGCGATGCCGACGTCGTAGACCCGCTCGGGGTACTTGCGGGCGAGCGTGGCGATGCCGGTCGGCTCGGCCATGGCGGCGGTGATGCCGACGACGTCGGGCCGCTCGTCGGCGATCGCGGTGAGCTCGTCGGCGAAGACGTGCGTCCACTTCATCGAGGGCGCGGCGAGCAGCTTGCCCGTCTCGGCGTCGAACGCGCCGGGGCCGTGCAGGCAGTCCGCCTCGTCCTCCTCGGCGGGGCGGTAGCCGTAGCCCTTGCGGGTCACCGCGTGCACGATGACCGGGCCGTTGAAGCCCTTCGCGCGGCGCAGCGCCGACTCGACCGCCTGCACGTCGTGGCCGTCGACGGGGCCGACGTACTTGAAGCCCAGGTCCTCGAACATCGGCTGCGGGCTGACCGCGTCCTTGATGCCCTTCTTGACGGCGTGCAGCACCTCGTAGACCGGCTTGCCGACCACCGGCGTGCTGCCGAGGGCGTCCTTGACCAGGTCGAGGACCTTTTCGTAGCCGGGGTTGAGGCGCAGCGTCGACAGGTGGTCGGCGAGGCCGCCGATGGTGGGCGCGTACGAGCGGCCGTTGTCGTTGACGACGATGACCACGCGGTTCTTCGCGCCGGCGATGTTGTTGAGCGCCTCCCAGCACATGCCGCCGGTGAGGGCGCCGTCGCCGACGACCGCGACGACGTGCCGGTCCTCGCCGCGCAGCGCGAATGCCTTGGACAGCCCGTCGGCGTACGACAGGGCGGTGGAGGCGTGCGAGTTCTCGATGAGGTCGTGCTCGCTCTCGGCGCGGCTCGGGTAGCCGGACAGGCCGCCGCCGCGGCGCAGCAGGTCGAAGCCGTCCTGGCGGCCGGTGACCATCTTGTGCACGTACGCCTGGTGGCCGGTGTCGAACAGCAGCCGGTCGCGCGGGGAGTCGAAGACCCGGTGCAGGGCCAGGGTGAGCTCGACGACGCCGAGATTGGGGCCGAGGTGGCCGCCAGTGCGCGACACCTTGGCGACCAGGAAGTCGCGGATCTCGGCGGCGAGCACGCCCAGCTGCTCGGCGGTCAGCCGCTTGAGGTCGGCAGGCGACGTGACGGAGGGGAGGAGGCCGGTACGGTCACTGTCGCTCATGAGGGGCCAGTCTATCGGCGTGTCGCACGGGCGCACCCCCGGCGGCGGCGGACCTCCACGGAACCCTCACAAATCGACGCGCCCGCCCTACCGGGTCAGCAGCGCCACGCACTCCACGTGCTGGGTCATCGGGAAGCAGTCGTACGCGCGCAGCGCCCGCAGCCGCCAGCCCGCGTCGCGGAACGTGCCCACGTCGCGGGCCAGGGCCGCCGGGTCGCACGCCACGTAGGCGACCGCCCGGGGGCCCGCCGCGACGATCCCCTCGACCACCGGGGCGCCCGCGCCGGTGCGCGGCGGGTCGAGCACGACCAGGTCGACCGGGCCGGTGACGCGGCGGCGGCGCAGGGCGGAGTCGACGCGGGCCGCGACCGCCTCCACCTGCGGCAGGTCGGCGAGGTTCGCGCGGGCCGCCGCGACGGCCGCCGGCGCCGACTCGACCAGCGTGACCCGCGCGCCGGCCGTGCGCCCCGCCAGGGCGGCCGCGAACAGGCCGGCGCCCCCGTACAGGTCCCAGGACGTCTCGCCGGGCTGCGGGTCGAGCAGGTCGAGCACCGCGCCGACGAGGGTGTCCGGGGCGGCCGGGTGGATCTGCCAGAAGCCGGCCGCCGGGATCGTCCACTCCCGCCCGGCGGCCCGCTCGCGGACCGTCTCAGGGCCGGTCAGCGGGGTGCCCTCGACCTCGTCGAGCAGGTCGGCGGCGACCGGGGCGGAGTCCAGCACGGTCACGTCGCCGGCCGTCGTGGCGACCGCGGCCACCGCGTCGGAGGCGGGCCACGCGCGGCCGGTCACGTCCAGCGACTGGATCGCCGGGTGGGCGATGCGGCACCGGTCGATCGCGACCACCTCGTGGCTGCGGTGCTTCAGCAGGCCCGCCCGGTCGCCGGCGTCCACCGTGTACCGCACGCGGGTGCGCCAGCCCAGCTCGCCGCCCGGCAGCGCCTCGACCCGCACGCCCAGCGCGTCCAGCTCGTGCTCGGTGCAGCCGGCCAGCCGGCGCAGCTGCTCGCGCACCACCGCCGTCTTCCAGTCCCGCTGGGCGCTCGGGGCGACGTGCTGCAGGTCGCAGCCGCCGCACCGGCCGGGCCCGGCCCACGGGCACGGCGGGGTGACCCGGTCCGGCGACGGGACGGTGATCTCGACCGCGTCGGCGCGCAGGTAGCCGCGGTGCACCTCGGTGATCTCGGCGACGACCTCCTCGCCGGGCAGCGTGTGCCGGACGAACACGACCTGGCCGTGCGGGCCGCCGATGCGCGCGACGCAGTGCCCGCCGTGCGCGACGGCGCCGATCGTCAGGGGCAGCCGGTCGCCCTCCACCAGGTCGGTCATCGGGGCACGTCCACGGAGTCGGCGGGCGGGGGCGTCGGGGCGGGCGGGGGCGTGGGCGGCGCGGCGGGGTCGTCGGTGCGGGCGCGCGGGCCGCGGGCCGGGGCGCGGGTCAGCTCCCGGTCGAAGCGGGCCAGGTCCTTGCTGCGGCTCGACTGCAGCTGCCACGGCACGCTGGTGACCATCACGCCCGGCTCGAACAGCAGGCGGCCCTTGATCCGCAGCGCGGACTGGTTGTGCAGCACGTTCTCCCACCACTTGCCGACGACGTACTCGGGCACGAAGACGGTGACCACGTCGCGGGGCGAGCCGCGGCGCACGTTCTTGACGAACTCGATGATCGGGCGGGTGATCTCCCGGTACGGCGAGTCGACGACGGTCAGCGGCACCGGGATCTGCCGGCGCTCCCACTCGGCCTGGATCGCCCGGGTGTCCTTGTCGTCGACGTTCACGGTGACCGCGGTCAGCGTGTCCGGCCGGGTGGCCCGGGCGTACGCCACGGCCCGCAGCGTCGGCATGTGCACCTTGCTGACCAGCACCACGGCGTGGTTGCGCGACGGCAGCACCGGCCGTTCCTCCGTCGGCTGCAGCTCGGCGGCGACGTGGTCGTAGTGCCGGCGGATCGCCAGCATCAGCCCGTAGATGACCAGCATGGCGACGATCGCGATCCACGCACCCAGCAGGAACTTCGTCACCAGCACGACGAGCAGCACCGCGCCGGTCAGGCCCATCCCGAACGCGTTGATGGCCCGGGAGCGGATCATCCGGCGGCGCACGACCGGGTCACGGCGGGTGCGCAGCAGCCGGTTCCAGTGCCGGATCATGCCGGCCTGCGACAGCGTGAACGACACGAAGACGCCCACGATGTAGAGCTGGATCAGCCGGGTCACCTCGGCCTGGAAGCCGACGATGAGCACCACCGCCGCGACGGCCAGGAACAGGATGCCGTTGGAGAACGCCAGCCGGTCGCCGCGGGTGTGCAGCTGGCGCGGCAGGTAGCGGTCCTGGGCGAGGATCGAGCCGAGCACCGGGAAGCCGTTGAACGCGGTGTTCGCGGCGAGGAACAGGATCAGCGCGGTGACGCCGCCGACCACGTACAGCATGATCGAGCCGGAGCCGAACACGGTCTCGCCGAGCTGGGTGGTGACGGTTTTCTGCACGTAGTTCGGCGGGCCCGACAGGATCTGGATGGTGGGGTCCTCGACGTACTGCAGGTGGGTGGCCCGGGCCAGGGCGATGATGCCGCCGAGCATGACCAGCGCCGTGGCGCCCAGCAGCAGCAGCGTGGTGGCCGCGTTCTTGCTCTTGGGCGCCTTGAAGGCGGGCACGCCGTTGCTGATCGCCTCGACGCCGGTCAGCGCCGCGCAGCCGGACGAGAAGGTCCGCAGCAGCAGGAACACCATCGCGAAGCTGGTCAGGTGCGACTCCTCGGCCACGATGGCCAGGTCGGCGCTGGGCGCGCGCAGGTCCTCGCCGAGCACGAACACCCGCACCAGGCCCACGGCGATCATGCTGACGATCACGATGATGAAGCCGTAGGTCGGCACGGCGAACGCGGTGCCGGACTCGCGCAGGCCGCGCAGGTTGACCGCGGTCAGCAGCACCACCGCCGCGACCGCGACGCCCACCTTGTTGTCGGCCACCCACGGCACCACCGAGCCGAGGTTCGACACCCCCGCCGACACGCTCACGGCGACGGTGAGCACGTAGTCGACGAGCAGGGCGCTGGCCACCCCGACGCCGAACTTCGGCCCCAGGTTGACCGTGGCCACCTCGTAGTCGCCGCCGCCGGACGGGTAGGCGTGCACCGTCTGCCGGTAGCTGGCGATGACCGTGACCATGACGACCGCGACGGCGAGGGTCACCCACGGCGAGTAGAAGTAGGCGCCGGCGCCGGCGATGGACAGCGTCAGCAGGATCTCGTCGGGGGCGTACGCGACGCTGGACAGCGCGTCGGAGGCGAAGACGGGCAGCGCGATCCGCTTCGGCAGCAGCGTGTGCTGGAGCCGGTCGGAGCGGAACGGGCGGCCCACGAGCAGCCGTTTGGCGAGGGAGGTGGGACTGGCCACAACGGGTCACTGTACGGCCGCCGTCGCGGCGACGCGTGCCGGACCGGTCCGGTCGTGACCTGCGTCCCCGGGGCGGGCGCGGGCATGGCAGGCTGATCGGGTACGGCCGAAGGAGGCGCGGGGAAGTGCACGTCGTGATCATGGGGTGTGGCCGGCTCGGATCGACGCTGGCGCACAAGCTGGAGGCGCGCGGCCACTCGGTCGCCGTGATCGACCAGAACGCCGACTCCTTCCGCCGCCTGGGCCCGGAGTTCACCGGCACCACGGTGACCGGCATCGGCTTCGACGGCGAGGTGATGCGCTCCGCCGGCATCGAGCGGGCGGACGCGTTCGCCGCCGTCTCGTCCGGCGACAACTCCAACATCATCTCGGCCCGCCTGGCCCGGGAGACGTTCGGCGTGTCGCGCGTCGTGGCCCGCATCTACGACCAGCGCCGCGCCCTGGTGTACGAGCGCCTGGGCATCCCGACGGTGGCGACGGTGCGCTGGGCGGCCGACCGGATGGTGCGGCACATGGTGCCGGAGGGCACGGTCGAGGTGTTCCGCGACCCGACCAGCGTGGTGTCGATCGTCGAGGTGCCGGTCAACCGCGACTGGGTGGGCCGGGCGCTGCGGTCGCTGGAGGACGCCACCGGCGCCCGCACCGCCTACCTCATGCGCTTCGGCATCGGCTCGCTGCCCGACGGCGGCACCGTGCTGCAGGACGGCGACCAGATCTTCATGCTGGTCACCGACGACACGGTCGGGTCGGTGCTGGCCATCGCGGCCGCCGCGCCGGAAGGGGTGCACTGACATGCGGGTCGCCATCGCCGGGGCCGGCAACGTGGGCCGGTCCATCGCCCAGGAGCTCATCGGCAACGGCCACCAGGTGATGCTCATCGAGCGGCAGCCGCGCGCGCTGCGCCCCGAGCGGGTGCCGCAGGCCGAGTGGGTGCTCGCCGACGCGTGCGAGGTGTCCAGCCTCGAGGAGGCCGACGTCGCCAACTGCGACGTGGTGGTCGCCGCGACCGGCGACGACAAGGCCAACCTGGTGCTGTCACTGCTGGCCAAGACGGAGTTCGCGGTGCCGCGGGTGGTCGCCCGGGTCAACCGCGCCGAGAACGAGTGGCTCTTCACCGAGCAGTGGGGCGTCGACGTCGCGGTGAGCAAGCCGCGCCTGATGGCCGCCCTGGTCGAGGAGGCCGTGACGGTCGGCGACCTGGTCCGGCTGATGACGTTCCGGCAGGGCGAGGCCAACCTGGTCGAGATCACCCTGCCGACCACGGCCCCGTACGTGGGCGAGCCGCTGCGCTCGGTGCCGCTGCCGCGCGACTCGGCGCTGGTGGCCATCCTGCGCGGCAAGCGGGTGCTGGTGCCGACGCCGGACGACCCGCTGGAGAGCGGCGACGAGCTGATCTTCGTGTGCACGTCCGAGGTCGAGGACGCGGTGCGCGCGGTGGTGCTGGGCGCGGCGGAGCCGCGGGCCTAGACGGCCGCCCGCTCCGCCTCCTGCGCGCGGGTCACCCGGCGCACCGCCCACACCGTGAACGCGAACGTGGCGACGTAGATCGGCCAGCTGATCAGGATGCGCACGATGCCGATCGCGTTCGCCTGGCCCTCCAGGTACAGCCAGCCCTGGATGCCGGCGCGCACGAACAGCGAGCCGGCCCACACCAGGGTGAGCCACTGGAAGGTGCGAAACAGCCGCGGGTTGTCGAACCAGTCGTGCCGGCCCCTGTTGGCCAGCACGCCCCACACGTAGCCGATGATCGGCCTGCGGAACACCACCGACAGCACCAGCACGGCCGACTGCCCCAGCGTGAACAGGATGCCGGGCAGGTAGAAGTCCTTGGCGTCGCCGGAGCGGTAGGCCAGGTAGGCGCCGAGCGCGATGCCGATGACGCCGTTGACGGCGTGCCGCACGGACTGCCGGCGGGCCAGCCGGTAGATGCCGATGAGCACCGCGGAGCCGACGGCGCCGCCGATCGCCCAGTACAGCGCCGTGCGCTTCGGCAGGTCGAGCCCGTCGCCCAGGATGACGTTGAGCAGCACGAACGCGAGCACCGGGATGCTCGTCTCGATGAGGCCCCGCACGCCGCCGAGCTGCTCCGAGATCATCTCGGACATCGACGGGAGCGGCTCGTCGCCGTCGTCGTCCTTCCGGACGGGGTGGAGATCGAGTTCCTCGACGACCTCCTCGGCGACGCGGTCCCCCGCGTGGGGGCGGTCGGGGCCGGCTGTCACCGGGGCGCCTCCAGCTCGTAGAACGGGTTGTAGATGACCTTGCGGTCGTCCCGGAGCGCGATGCGCCCCTTCGCGGTCAGCTGCCGGCCCGGCTCGATGCCCGCGATGTGTCGCCGGCCCAGCCACACCAGAGTGACGACATCACTGCCGTCGTACAAATCGGCCTCCAGCGTCGGCAGGTTCGTCCGCGGCGTGTACGCCACGGTGCGTAACCGTCCGGAGACCGACACGACCTGGCCGCGGCGGCACTGCTGGGCGGGCACGGCTCCGCACTCGGTGACCCCGCGCTGGAGCCGCTGGGCGTCCAGCTCCTCCTCCGAAGCGGTCAGCCGGTGCAGGAAGCGGCGGAAGGAGGAGGAACGTTCGTCGGTCGTCATGGCTGCATCACCCTTCACCCTGTGTGACGAGGGCTCTCGTCGCCAGGGTACGCCGAACGAGCTCGCCCGACAGGCCCACGTTCAGGCCTGGCGCCCGTTCACGCCGGGCTGCCGGCTCTGCTGCGCCTCCTGCTGGGCCTGCAGCTGCGCCTGCTGCTGGGCGGCCTGCTCGGCCATCTCCCTCGGCAGCCGCAGCGGCAACGGCTCCCGCACCGGCCGGGCGTCGCCGCCCCGCTCGACGATGAGCCCCTCCAGGCAGCGGGTGAGCAGCTCGCCGCGGCCCGGGTCGACGGCGGCCGCGCCCTGGTAGACGGCGCGCACCATCCAGCGCGGACCGTCCACCCCGACGAACCGCAGCGCCACCGGGCCCTGCGGGGTGGTGGCCTGGGCCTGCAGCTCCACGCCGTACGGGCCCTCGGCCTCGCGGGCCTGCACGCCGTCGGCGGCCATCGACTCGAGGATCTCCTCGCGCACCTCGCGCCAGATGCCCTCGGACTTCGGCGCGGCGAACACGCCCAGCTGCAGGGCGCTGTCGTCGTGCACGAGCACGATCTGCTGGATGGTGCCGTCCGGGTCGGCCTGTACCCGCACCTCGACGCCGTCGATGGCCGGGATGCGCAGGGCGCCCACGTCGAGCCGCTCGACGTCGTCGTCGGGGGCCAGCCCGGAGTCGTACGGGCCGCGCTCCGGCACGACGGCGTCCTCGGCCTGCCACTGGGCGCGGCCGGGGCCCTCCGAGTGCCGGCCTGACTTCCGCTTGAAGATCAACAGATCATTCCTTCGCTGAGAGGAGAGCGTGCCCACCGGTCGAGCCGTGCCCGCCCGCGCCGCGCCCCGAGCCCGGCAGCTCGGCCACGGCGTGGAAGGCGGCCCGCTCGACCCGCTGGACGACGAGCTGCGCGATGCGGTCGCCGCGGGCGATGCTCACGGTGGCCGTGCGGTCGTGGTTGACGAGGTTCACCAGGATCTCGCCGCGGTAACCGGCGTCGACCGTACCGGGCGCGTTGAGCACGGTCACGCCGAGCTTGGCGGCGAGCCCGGACCGGGGGTGCACCAGCCCGACGTAGCCGGCCGGCAGCGCCACCGCGACCCCGGTGCGCACCAGGCGGCGCTCCCCCGGGGCCAGCTCCACCGGCTCGGCCGCGAGCAGGTCCGCGCCGGCGTCGCCCTCGTGCGCGTACGCGGGCAGCGGCAGGTCGGGGTCGAGGCGCTGGACGGCCACGGGTACCACGTCGGTCACCCGACCATCCTCACATCGGCGGGCCCCGTCCGGCCGCCCGGGGTCCGGCGCGCCGTACCCTGTGCGCGTGTCCCCCACCGTGCGCGCCGACCACGCCGAGCGCCTGACCGTCCCGTGGTGGATGTGGCCCGCCGGTCTGGCCGGCGCGGCCGCCCTGGCCACCGAGATCTGGCTGGGCGCGGGCGGGGTGCAGGCGTGGCTGCCGTTCGCCCTGCTGCTGCCCGCCACGGTGGTGCTGCTGGTGCGCCTGGGCCGCATCCGGGTGGCCGTCGAGGACGGCGAGCTGCTCGTCGACGACGCCCGGCTGCCGCTGCGCTTCGTCTCGGGCGTGGTGGCGCTCGACGCCGAGGGCAAGCGGGAGATCCTGGGCGTGGCCGCGCACCCGCTGGCGTTCGTGGTGCAGCGCCCCTGGGTGCGCGGCGCGGTGCAGGTGCTGCTGGACGACCCGGCCGACCCCACCCCGTACTGGGTGGTGAGCACCCGGCACCCGCTGGAGCTGGCGGCGGCGATCGAGGCCGCCCGCGGCGGGACCGCCTAGGAGCCGAGCTGCTTCGGCGGCACCGTCGAGCCCTCGATCACGGCCCGGCGCAGGTCCTCGCGGACGGCGTCGGCGATCGTCACGGTCGCCCGCCGGTTGAGGTAGCCCGCCACGGCGGCGCCCGTCAGCATCGGGCCCAGCGTCGTCAGGTTGCGGCCGAGCCGCTTGAGCAGCATCTCGCGCAGCTCCTTGCGGGCGGCGGTGCCGAGCACCGTGCCCACGCCGGCGCCCGGCAGGAACGGGTTGACCCCGCGCCGGTTCGCCCACGCCTGCACCAGCCCGGCGGCGCGCTCGGCGCGGGTGCCGGTCACCGGGCGGCCGTACACGGCCTGCAGCTCGCCGATCAGTTTCAGCTCGATCGCCACCACGGCCACCGTCTCGGCGGCCAGCAGCACGGGCGCGGACAGCAGGGTCGGCACGACCGTCCACTGCACGGCCGCCACCCCGCCGCCGGCGGCGCCCACACCGGCCGTGGCGTTCGCGGCGTTGCGGACCAGCCGGTCGGCGAGCGCCTCGTCCTCCAGGCCGGGGAAGTGCGCGCGAAGCGTCGCCAGGTCGCGGACCGGCACGTGCGGCGCGATGTCGGCGACGGCGTCGGCGATCCAGGTCAGCGCGGCCTTCGGGTTGAACAGCCGGCCCACCTTGCGGCCGCGCACGTCCTGCACCAGGCGGGCGAGCAGCTTGCGCCGCTGGGCGGGCTCGACGTCGTCGGCGGTGAGCGCCACGACCGTCCTGCCGAGGTCGTCCCTGCCGAGCTCGTCGTCACCGCCGGTCTCGACCGGGTCCGCCACCTCGGGGATGTTGTCGTCCTGGCGAGTCATGCAGCGGCCTCCTGGCTCGTCGTCGTCCGGGTGTCCTCTACCCATTCGAGTCAAGCAGGCAACCGCCGGACGCCGCACTCGTGAACGGGTGCGGCGCCGGCGGTCGTCAGCGCCGGATCAGGCGCACTCGCGGCAGATCAGTTCGCCGTTGCGCTCGGTCGCCAGCTGGCTGCGGTGGTGCACGAGGAAGCAGCGCGAGCAGCGGAACTCGTCCGTCTGCATCGGCAGCACCTTGACCGTCAGCTCCTCGTCGGCCAGGTCGGCGCCCGGCAGCTCGAAGCTCTCGGCCACTTCGATCTCGTCGACGTCCACCGCGCCCGACTGGGCGTCGGTCCGGCGGGCCTTGAGCTCCTCGAGACTGTCCTCGCCGAGGTCGACCTCGTCGCGACGCGGTGCGTCGTAGTCGGTGGCCATCGGTTCACTCTCCTGTTTCGATGTGTCGCTTGGCGGATGCAACGCTCGCGACGGTGTTTCGGTTCCCGGTTGCCACTGCCTTTTTCCACGTCCCCCGGCGCCCCCCGGCACCGGGCCGCCGGAGAAACCACCCCGGCAGGCGGCTGCACCTTACCGCCGACGGCTCGCGGTGGTACGGGCAACGGCACGCCATTGTTCCTGATGTGACCGAGGCGACATCACGGTAGGGGGCCGCCCGCGCCGATCATGGTCGGCACGCCGGGAACTGTCGCCTGTTTCCGCGCCGCTGGCCCCGAGACGCTAACCTCAGCTCGGAGCACCTCACCAGCCTCACCCGCGCCAGCGGCCACGACCCGGGAGCCAGAACCATGACCTTTGCGCGCGTCCGGGCGCTCGTCGTCGTCGGCGTCCTCGCGGTGGCCGCCGTCATCTTCGTCGTGGTGGCGATCGTGCGCGACACGCAGCGCGGCGCCGTGGCCGGCGAGACCTGCGCCGAGGGTCAGCCCCGGGCCAACCTGACGCTGCCGGAGCCGAAGGAGGTCAAGATGAAGGTCTTCAACGCCACCGAGAACGACGGCTGGGCCACCCAGATCTCCGAGGACTTCAAGAACCGCGGCTTCCAGGCGCAGAAACCGCAGAACGACCGCAAGCAGGTGGAGAAGGTCGCGGTGCTGCGGTTCGGCCCGAAGACGGTCGGCGCGGCGCACCTGCTGGACGCGTACTTCCTCAACGAGGCCGAGACGCAGTACAACCCGAAGCGCACCGACGACCTGGTCGACGTGGTCATCGGCACCCAGTTCCGCCAGCTCGCCACCCTCACCGAGGTCAACCAGGCGCTGGTCGAGTCGGGCCAGCCGGACCTGCCGCCGGGCGCCTGCCCGGCCGACGCCGCGCAGTAACCCGTCACGGGCCGCCGGCGGCGTCCACCTCGGTCAGCAGGTCGTGCAGCTCGGCGAAGATCGCCGGCGGCGCCGCCACCAGCATGTCCGGCCCGGCCGGCACCCCGCCGAGCCCGGAGACCACCAGCCCCGCCTCCAGCGCCACCAGGCCGCCGGCCGCGTGGTCCCACGGGTTCAGGCCCTTCTCGAAGTACGCGTCCAGCGCGCCCTCCGCCGCCATGCACAGGTCGAGCGCGGCCGCGCCGAAGCGCCGGATGTCGCGCACCCGCGGCAGGAGCCGGGCCAGCACGGCGCCCTGGTGGGCGCGGCGGGCCGGGTCGTAGCCGAACCCGGTGCCCAGCAGCGTCTGGTCGAGGGTGGTGCGGGCCGAGCCGCGCAGCCGCCGCCCCTCGCGGAACGCGCCACCGCCCAGTGTGGCCGTCCACTCGGCACCGGTGGCCGCGTTGCGCACGACGCCGGCCACCACGGTGCCGTCCACCTCGGCCGCCAGCGAGACCGCGTACTGCGGCAGGCCGTAGAGGTAGTTGACGGTGCCGTCGATCGGGTCGACGATCCAGCGGACCCCGCCGTCGTCGCCGGCCGCGGCCCCGCCGTACTCCTCACCGAGGACGGTGTCGCCGGGCCGCAACCGGCGCAGCTCCTCGACCACCTGCCGTTCGACGGCACGGTCGGCGGCGGTCACCACGTCCGTGTCGGTGGTCTTGGTCGACACGTCGGTGATGGCCTCGGCGCGCATGCGCCGGGCGGTCCGCGCCGCGCGGTCCGCCACCTCCACCGCGACGGCCAGCAACTCCCCGGGCGCCGGCCCGACGGCGTTCGATGCCACGATCACCACTCCCCCTTCGGCCTCCACCATCTTCCCGGCACCCGATAAGCTGGTGCCCGGCGACCCCGCGACGAGCCGGTGGCGTGCTGCGTCGCGAGATCGACCGGCGACGGCGCTACAATTCACGCCTGCCCACGCGCCACGGACAGCTCCCCCCTCGGGCGGGTTCGCGACACGGGGGTCACACACCGACACCGGCCAGCCCCGCCGCCGCGCGCTGCGTCGGCGACGGCCGTGTTCAACAACCTGCCTCCGGAAGGTCTTTCGTGACAGAAGCCCACCAGACCGGCGCCGACGTACGCACGCTCACCGAGGCCCTGATCGCGCACGCGCAGGGCGCGGGCGGGCAGATCACGTCGGCCGAGGTCGTGCGGACCGTGGAGTCCGCCGAGGTGACTCCCGCCCAGGCCAAGAAGATCCTGCGCGCGCTGGTGGACGCCGGCATCACCGTGGTGGTCGACGGCTCGGCGAGCACCCGGCGGCCGAAGGTGGCCGCCGCCCGCGCCGCCACACCCGCCTCGAAGGCGACCACCGCCAAGGCGTCCCGCCCGCCGGCGAAGAAGGCCGCCCCGGCCCTCGCCGACGGCGACGAGGCGCCCGCCGCGCCGGCCCGCAAGGCCCCCGCCAAGAAGGCGGCCCCGGCCGCCGAGGGCGCGCCCGCCAAGGCGGCCGCCAAGAAGGCGGCGCCGGCGACCGGCCCGGCGAAGGCCGCCAAGGCGGCCAAGGCGACCGCCAAGCCCGCCGACGGCGAGCCCGTCCCCGGCGAGGACGAGGAGATCGACCCGGAGGAGCTCGCCGCCGAGATCGAGGACGTCGTCGTGGAGGAGCCGCCCGCCCTGGTGCGCGCCGCCGCCACCGACGCGGCCAGCTCGGCCAAGGACGGCGACTTCGAGTGGGACGACGAGGAGTCGGAGGCGCTCAAGCAGGCGCGCCGCGACGCCGAGCTGACCGCCTCGGCCGACTCCGTCCGGGCGTACCTGAAGCAGATCGGCAAGGTCCCGCTGCTCAACGCGGAGCAGGAGGTCGAGCTCGCAAAGCGGATCGAGGCCGGCCTGTACGCGGCGGAGCGGCTGCGCGCCGCCGACGAGGGCGAGGAGTCGCTCGAGCGCAACCTCGAGCGCGACCTGCGCTGGATCGGCCGCGACGGCGAGCGGGCGAAGAACCACCTGCTGGAGGCCAACCTGCGCCTCGTGGTGTCGCTGGCCAAGCGCTACACCGGCCGCGGCATGGCGTTCCTCGACCTCATCCAGGAGGGCAACCTCGGCCTGATCCGCGCCGTCGAGAAGTTCGACTACACCAAGGGCTACAAGTTCTCCACGTACGCCACCTGGTGGATCCGCCAGGCCATCACCCGCGCCATGGCCGACCAGGCCCGCACCATCCGCATCCCGGTGCACATGGTCGAGGTCATCAACAAGCTCGGCCGCATCCAGCGCGAGCTGCTCCAGGACCTGGGCCGCGAGCCCACCCCGGAGGAGCTGGCCAAGGAGATGGACATCACGCCGGAGAAGGTGCTGGAGATCCAGCAGTACGCGCGTGAGCCCATCTCGCTGGACCAGACCATCGGCGACGAGGGTGACAGCCAGCTGGGTGATTTCATCGAGGACTCGGAGGCCGTGGTCGCGGTCGACGCGGTCTCGTTCTCGCTGCTGCAGGACCAGCTCCAGCAGGTGCTGCAGACGCTGTCCGAGCGGGAGGCGGGGGTGGTGCGGCTGCGGTTCGGCCTGACCGACGGCCAGCCGCGCACGCTGGACGAGATCGGCCAGGTCTACGGGGTGACGCGCGAGCGCATCCGGCAGATCGAGTCGAAGACGATGTCCAAGCTCCGCCATCCGTCGCGCTCGCAGGTCCTGAGGGACTACCTGGACTAGTCCGAAGCGTCAACGGTGCGTGTCCATATGGACACCAGGCGCACAAGTGCGCGTGGTGGACAACCGGATGTGCGAAAGAGATCGTTGACGTGGCACCCTTGGGGCACGGCACACTGAAGCCCACCACGTGTGACCTCGGTCCCCCCGGGGCACAGTGGGAAGGCCACACCCAGCCAGGGTGTTGGACGATGGGTGAGCGACAACCGAGGAACTTGTTCATCGGTGACGAACAGAGGAGGAAGGCGATGAACCCGACTCTCACGCCGCCGGCGGGAACGGTGGCCGGTCCGGCTGCCGATGAACGGTGCGACCGCTGCAACGCGGCCGGCAAGCTCCGCATCACCCTCGCGGGCGGGAGCGAACTGGTGTTCTGCGGCCACCACGCCAACAAGTACGCTGACGACCTGGTCAAGATCACCGTGCAGTTCGCGGCGGACCCGGAATTCAGCTGGCGCGGCGCCGACATGATGGCGAACTGAGGCCCTACTCCTGATCGAGCTTCAAAGGGGCGTCCCCGGTGTGGGGGGCGCCCCTTCGCCATGTCCCCACAGATCCTCGACGGTGACGCCGAGCCGCTGGGCCACCTTGAGGGCCAGGTACACCGACGGCGCGTAGTCGCCGGTCTCCATCGCGATGACGGTCTGCCGGCTCACCTGTACGGCGGCGGCGAGGTCCTGCTGGGTGAGCCCGGCCGCCCGGCGGGCCGCCCTGATGCGGGCGCCGACGGCGCCGTCGGTCTCCGCGGCGCGGACGGGGGCCATCAGTCCTCGTCCCCGCCCGCCGCGGCGGCGGCGTCGCGGCGGTTGCGGCGCCGGGTCTGCACGGCGAACATCACCACGGCGAGCGCGATGCCCGCGATCGCCCCCTGGCCCATGCCGCGGGCGAAGCTGGCGGGGGCGTAGGCGGCCGAGCAGCCGAGGATGAAGGCGACGTACGGCACGACGGTCGCGGCGGTGAGCGCGACGCGCTTGAGGGTCCAGCGCTTCGGCACGGTCTCCACGCGGCGGCGGCTGACGTACACCTGGCACAGGACGATCGGCACGTAGAGCACCGCGAGGACGACGGCGAGCGGGAGCACGGCGGGGCGGCCGAGGGTCCACACGAGCACGGCGGCGGCGGCCGGGATGCCGATCCACTGCAGGCCGGCGGCCAGGGCGGTGCCTTCGAGCCAGCGCAGGCGCTCGCGCTCGTCGCCGTACAGGTCGGGGTCGAAGCTCCAGGCGACGATGCGGTCGAGGGTGTTGGCTGTCATGCCACCGATCCTGACGTCAAGTCGGCTTTACGTCAAGCCCGCTTTACATCGTCTGGATGGTGGCGATCCGCTCCTCGAGCTGTTCGATCGTCGCCTGGGCGCTCGGCGGGCCGCCGCACAGCCGGCGCAACTCGGCGTGGATCTTGCCGTGCGGCAGGCCGGTGCGGTGGTGGTGCGACGCCACCAGGTTGTTCAGCTGGCGGCGCAGCGCCACCCGCCGCTCCCCCGCCGTCAGCACCGGCGCCGCCCGCTGCTCCGCCGCCTGCGCGGGCGCGCCGACGCGGGACCGCTTCTGGGCGGCCAGCTGCTCCGCCTGGCGCTTGCTCAGCAGCACCGACACCTGGTCGGCGGTGAGCAGGCCCGGCAGGCCCAGGTACTCCTCCTCCTCGGGCGTGCCCGTCAGCGCGCCCATGCCGAACGACGCGCCGTCGAAGATCACCTGGTCGAGTTCCGCCGTCGCCGACAGCGCCTCGAACCGCTTCTCCAGCTCGCCGCTGGCGTCCTCCGTCTGCTGCGCCCGCTCCAGCAGGGCGTCGTCGAGGCCGTCCGGGTCCTTCGGGGCGCCCAGCACGTGGTCGCGCTGCGCCTCCATCTCCTCGGCCAGCCCCAGCAGGTGCGGCACGCTCGGCAGGAACACCGTCGCCGTCTCGCCCTGCCGGCGGGCCCGCACGAAACGCCCGATGGCCTGCGCGAAGAACAGCGGGGTGGAGGCGCTGGTGGCGTACACGCCGACGGCCAGGCGCGGGATGTCGACGCCCTCCGACACCATCCGCACCGCGACCAGCCAGCGCTGCTGCGACGCCGCGAACGAGGCGATGCGCGCCGACGCGCCCGCGTCGTCCGACAGCACCACCTCGGCCTTCTCGCCGGTCAGGTCGGTGATGAGCTTCGCGTACGCCCGGGCCGTCTGCTGGTCGCTGGCGATGACCAGGCCGCCCGCGTCGGCCATGCCGTGCTCGCGCAGCTTCGTCAGCCGGTTGTCGGCCGCCCGCAGCACCGCCGGCATCCAGTCGCCGCGCGGGTCCAGCGCCGTGCGCCAGGCCTGCGCCACCAGGTCCTTGGTCATCGGCTCGCCCAGGCGGGCGGCCAGCTCGTCGCCCGCGCTGGTGCGCCACCGGGTCTCGCCGGAGTACGCCAGGAAGATGACCGGCCGGACGACGCCGTCGCGCAGCGCGTCCGCGTAGCCGTACGCCGAGTCGGAACGGGACCGCTGGAGGCCGTCCAGGCCCCGCTCGTAGTTCACGAACGGGATCGGGTTGTCGTCGGACCGGAACGGCGTGCCCGTCAGCATCAGCCGCCGCACGGCCGGCTCGAACGCCGCCTTGACCCCGTCGCCCCACGAACGGGAGTCGCCGGCGTGGTGCACCTCGTCCAGGATCACCATCGTGCGGCGCGTCATCGTGCGCCGCCGGTGCACGGCGGGCGCCATGCCGACCTGCGCGTACGTCAGCACCGCCCCGTGGAAGTCGTGCGACGAGTGGATGTCGGCGTTGCGGAACGACGGGTCGAGCTGGATGCCGACCCGGGCGGCGGCGGCCGCCCACTGCACCTTGAGGTGCTCCGTCGGGCACACGACGGTGACGGCCTCGACGGTGCGGTCGGCGAGCAGCTCGGCGGCGATGCGCAGCGCGAACGTGGTCTTGCCGGCGCCCGGGGTCGCGACCGCCATGAAGTCGTCCGAGCGCTTGCGGAGGTAGTCCACGAGCGCCTTGCGCTGCCAGGCACGCAGCGGCGGGAAGGTCTCCAGGGCGGGCAACGGCGGGCTCACGCGGTCGAAGCTCCCCTCGATGGCGGCGGACGGCGGCGGCCCGGCCGGCGGGCGGCCCCGGCGGGCCGGCGGACCGGGCACGGCGGCGCCGGGGCCCGGCACCAAAACGCCCCCGCGCCGCGGGGGCGCGAAGGCGTTCCCCAGCATAGCGGCGGGCGTGGCGGATGCGCCGCATGGTGCGAACGTGGTCACGCCGGGGCGGGCGGCGCGGCCGGCGCCCGGCGTGTCAGGCCGGTCCCGCCTGCGGGGCCGACCAGCGCCGCCGCAGCGCGACCAGGCGCAGCCCGATGACCAGCGCCGCCGCGGCCGCCAGCGGCAGCGGCCCGGCCACCCCCAGGACGACGAGCACCGCCACCGCGACGGCGCCCAGCAGGGCGGCCACGGCGTAGATCTCGCGCTGGAGGACGATCGGGATCTCACCGGTCAGCAGGTCGCGGCCCACGCCGCCGCCGATGCCGCTGAGCATGCCGGCGATGCAGGCGCCGACCGGCGGCACGCCGGCCTCGAGGGCCTTGACGGTGCCGGTGACGGTGAACAGGCCCAGGCCGGCCGCGTCGAGCACCAGGACGGTGCGGCGCAGCCGGGCCAGCTGGGGGTGGAGCCAGAAGACGGCGGCGGAGGCGACCGCCGCCGTGACGGCGTAGCGCCAGTCGGCGAAGGCGAGCGGCGGGACCTCGCCGATGACGAGGTCGCGCACGATTCCGCCGCCGAGGGCGGCCACGAAGCCGACGAAGACGACGCCGAACAGGTCGAGCCGTTTGGCGACGGCCGCCGAGCCGCCCGAGGCGGCGAAGACGGCGACACCGGCGAGGTCGGCCAGCAGCAGGCCGGTGCCGAGATTCAAGGACGGAGCAGCGTCAGTGCTTCATCGACTCGTAGATCTCCTTGCACGCCGGGCAGACCGGCGAGCCGGGCTTCGGCGACTTCGTCACCGGGAACTTGTCGCCGCACAGCGCGACGACGTACGTGCCCATCACGGCGCTTTCGGCGATCTTGTCCTTACGCACGTAGTGGAACATCTCCGGACCGGTGTCGGCGTCCCGCGTCTCCGGACGCTCGAGGATCTGCGTGCTCACGGCTATTCACCCTTCGTTTCCTGCTGTGTCGGCCCGCCGAGGTCCCCCGAGCACGGCGGCAGAAGCTCCAACCCCCGAGTTTGACAGCTCACGCGCGAGCGGTCCAACGATCGGCCCGGGCCGGGGCTGCCCGTACCGTAGCCAACGTGAGCGGATCAACACGCGATTTTTCCGTCCGGTACGGCGACCACGTGCTCGCGGCGCGCCGGGCCGGCCACCCGATCGTGGCCCTGGAGAGCACCATCGTGTCGCACGGCCTGCCCCGCCCGGACAACCTGCGGGTGGCGCGCGAGATCGAGCAGACGGTCCGCGCGGCGGGCGCCGTGCCCGCCACGATCGGCATGGTGGCGGGCGAGCTGGTCGTGGGCCTGAGCGACGCCGAGATCGAGCGGCTGGCGGCGGGCGGCGAGGTGGCCAAGCTGTCCGTGCGGGACCTGGCCGTCGCCGCGGCCCGGGGCGCCGACGGGGCCACCACGGTCGCCGCCACGAGCGCGATCGCGGCCTCCGCGGGCATCGGCGTGTTCGCCACCGGCGGCCTCGGCGGGGTGCACCGTGAGGCCAATGTCACCTACGACGAGTCGGCCGACCTGGTCACGCTGGCCCGCACGCCGATCGTGGTGGTGTGCGCCGGCGTCAAGTCGATCCTCGACGTGGGCGCCACCCTGGAGCGCCTGGAGACCCTCGGCGTGGCCGTCGCGGGCTACGGCAGCCGCCGCTTCGGCGGGTTCTTCGTCACCGACAGCGGCTTCGACCTGGACTGGTCGCTGGACTCCCCCGAGCAGGTCGCGGCGGCGATGGCGGCCCGGCGCGCGCAGGGCGTGCACGACGGCGCGCTGGTGCTGAGCAACGCGCTGGGCGTCGACGAGCAGCTCGACCCGGAGCTGCACGACCGCACCCTCGCCGAGGGCCTGCGGCTGCTGGCGCGCGAGGGCGTCACGGGCAAGGCGGTCACGCCGTTCCTGCTGTCGCACTTCCACGCCGCGACGCAGGGCCGCAGCCTGGCCGTGAACGTCCGGGTCATCCTGCGCAACGCCGACCTGGCGGCCCGCATCGCCGTCGCGGATGCCTGACCTGGTCGTCGTCGGCGACCTGGTCACCGACGTCCTGGCGCTGACCGCCGGGCCGCCCGAGCCGGGCACCGACACCACCGGCACCATCCGCTTCACCGGCGGCGGCCAGGCCGCGAACACGGCCGCCTGGCTCGCCGCGGCCGGCTGCGCGGTCACGCTGGTGGCCGCTGTCGGCGACGACGCCGAGGGCCGCGACCGGGTCGCCGAGCTGACGGCCGCCGGGGTGCGGTGCGCGGTGCGCGCGTACCCGGACCGGACCGGCACCGTGCTGGTGCTGGCGGCCGCCGGCGAACGCACGATGATCGCGGACCGCGGCGCGAACCTGCGCCTGTCCCCCGCCGACGTGGACGCCGGCCTGGCCGCGGCCCCCGCCGCCACGCACCTGCACCTGTCGGGGTACGTGCTGCTCGACGCGGCGTCGCGCCCGGCGGGCCGGCACGCCCTGGCCGCCGCCCGCGCCCGCGGCCTCACCGTCAGCGTCGACGCGGCCTCCGCCGGCCCGCTGCGCCGCACCCCCGGCTTCGCCGGCTGGGTCCGCGGCGCCGACCTGCTGCTCGCCAACGACGACGAGGCCGCCGTCCTCGGCGACGTGCACACCCTCGCCCGCGAGGTGGTCGTCAAGCGCGGCGCCGCGGGCGCCTCCTGGGGTACGGAGCACTGCCCTGCGCGGGACGTGCCGGTGCTCGACGCCACGGGCGCCGGTGACGCCTTCGCGGCCGGCCTGCTCGCGGCGTGGCTGGGCGGCGCGGACCGGGCCGCGGCGCTGGCGGCGGGCGTCGCGTACGGCGCCCGCGCGGTGCAGACGCCCGGCTCGCGGCCCTAGGGCTCCAGGTCGATCGTCCGGCGCGGCGGCGCCTCGGCGGGCCCCTCGGCGCCCAGCGAACGCTGCCGGCTCAGCGGCTGCGCGGCGGCACGGCGTTCCGCCTTGGTCTTCGGCGCGCGGTCGTTGGCGATCAGCACCGCCATCCACGGCAGCGCCACCATGCCCAGCACGCACAGGCCGAGCCACAGCGGCAGCAGCGGCACCTGCAGGCTGATCAGGATGCCGCCGAGGATCAGGCACAGCGCCCGGATGCCCATCATGCTGACGTACCGGATCTGCCGGCTGCGGAGCTGTTCGGCGGGGCTGCGAGCCGCGTCGGTGATGAGCGTCGGCTGCTGTTTCGCCATGCGGGCCCCCTCGACTGGACCCGTCCATCCTTGCACCGCCGCGACAGCGCCTGCCACGTCCGTCGCCGTTGCGTCGGTTCAGCCCTTGGCGGCCGCCTTCATCTCCTTCTTGTACGCCCGCACCCGCGCCAGCGACCCGTCGTCGACGATGTCCGCCACCGACTTGTACGCCCCCTCGGCGCCGTACGCCCCGGCGGCCTCGCGCCACCCCGCGGGCGTCACGCCGTACTGCTTGCCGAGCAGCGCCACGAAGATCTGCGCCTTCTGCTTGCCGAACCCGGGCAGCGAGGCGGCCCGCTGGAGCAGGTCGGCCCCGTCCTCGACGCCGGCCCACAGGTTCGCGGCGTCGCCGCCGAAGCGCTCGACGAGCACCCGGCACACCTCCTGCACCCGGCCGGCCATGGCCTTCGGGAAGCGGTGCAGCGCGGGCGGCTTGGCGAAGATCGCGACGAGCGCCTCGGGGTCGTGGACGGCCAGCTCGGCGGCGGTGGGCGGGTGCCCGAGGCGCTGCGCCAGCACGTACGGCGAGCTGAACGCCTTCTCCAGCGGGATCTGCTGGTCCAGGGTCATGCCGATGAGCAGCGCCAGCGGGTCGGTGGTGAGCAGCTCGTTGGCCTCGTCGGCGATCGGCAACGTGATCGGCATGAGCCCCATCCTGGCAGCTCAGCGACCCTGGGACCAGCCGCGCCGGGCCGGGGCGCCGTTTGACGCGGGCCGTGCCGGGAAAGCAGGGGGCGGACAGATCACGCGGGCCCGCCGGGCCCGCCCGACCGGGAGGTGCACCCGTGCAGGACGACAGGACCTCACAGCAGCGGGTCGAGTCCGAGCTGAGGCACGGCGCCTACGGCGACCAGGTGCTCGACGACTCGACCGACACGCCGGAGGGCGCCCCGCAGTCGCCGGCCGACGTGCCGGAGCTGAAGAGCACGATCGACGCCGACGTGGACCCGGAGGTCCTGCGCAACGGCGGGCCGACGCGTACCCCCGGCATGATGACGACGACGGGCGGCAACGCCGGCCCGAACAGCATCAAGCGCCACCCCAACCGCCCGACGGACGGCACGAAGGTCGCCAACACCACCACGGGCGACGCAACGACCGGCGGCTTCACCTCGGAGGCGGGCGGCACCAGCGACGCCAGCACCGCCATCTGACGCGCACGACGACGGCGCCGGACTCCCGCGGGGTTCCGGCGCCGTCGCGCGTCCGGGGTCAGCCGAACCGGGACCAGTTCAGGTTGACGAAGTCGCCGCCCGGCCCGGCGAACGGCCGCTCGAACAGCCCGAACGCGAACTTGCGGGTGAGGATCCAGCGCACGGCGTCGTCGATCCGGTCCTCCGGCACCCGGCCGGCCTGCACCTCTGGTGCAGCAGCGGGATGACCTCCCGGTACGCCTCGGTGATCATCAGCATGTCGACGCCTACGTTCACGGATTCGCGCACGTCGCGCGGCGAGAAGCCGCACGTCTGAGATCAGGTACCGGTGGCCGTGCATATTGTCACCCCGGAAGCTGGGGTACGACACCATCACCGACGCGACGCCCCGGCGGACCGCCTCGGCGAACGGCGGCAGGTGCAGCGCCCGCAGCTCGTCCAGGGTGATGTCGGTGTCGCCCTGGTCGTCGCCGCCGGTGGTTCCGCCGGTGGTGCCGCCGTCGCCGACGTAGTGCTTGGCGGTCGCCATGACCGAGACACTTCATCTCCGAGGGACGGAGATCACGTCGGGTACGGTCGCCGGTGTGCGCGCCGTCGTCCAGACCGTCAGCTCCGCGTCCGTCACCGTCGGCGACGAGGTGGTCGGCAGCATCGCCGACGGCCTGCTCGTGCTCCTCGGCGTGACCCACGACGACACCGCCGCCACCGCCGCCACCATGGCGCGCAAGGTCCACGAGCTGCGCATCCTCGACGACGAACGCTCCGCCGCCGACGCCGGCGCCCCCCTGCTGGTGGTCAGCCAGTTCACCCTCTACGGCGACGCCCGCAAGGGCCGCCGCCCCACCTGGGTCGCCGCCGCGCCCGCCGAGGTCGCCGAGCCGCTGGTGACGGCGTTCGTCGAGGCGCTGCGCGGCCGCGGCGCGCAGGTGCAGACAGGACGGTTCCGCGCCCACATGCTCGTCCAGAGCGTCAACGTCGGCCCGCGCACCGTCCTGCTGGAGCTCTAGGAGAAAGAGAAACGGTGCGCGTGCCCACCGGGCCCGCGCACCGTCCGTCCGATCCGGATCTAGAAGAACAGCCCCCGGCGCTGCGCCGACTGCCGCAGCCAGCCGTCGAGCTGGCCCGTCCAGTCGGTCTGCTCCGCCGTGCGGTAGTCGACGTTGAAGCTGCCGAACGCGTCGTGGCCCTCGGTGAACATGCCGCCGCGCTTGTCGACCTCCAGCACCACCTGCAGCGCGTGCGGGGTCGGCAGGAACGTCAGCTCCAGCTGGTTGATGCCGCTGGCGTACTGCGGCGGCGGGTAGAACTCGATCTCCTGGTAGAACGGCAGGTGCTGCTCGGTGCCGTAGACGGTGCCGCGCTCGACGTCGGCGCGGCTGAACCGGAAGCCGAGGCGCAGCAGCGCGTCGAGGATGCGCTCCTGGGCGGGCAGCGGGTGCACCATCACCGGGTCGAGGTCGCTCTTGTCGACGGCGCGGGCGACCTCCAGCTCGGTGGCCAGCCCCATCGTCATGCCGTGCAGGCGCTGGCCGTACACCTCGGTGATGGGGGTCTGCCACGGCACGTCGAAACGGAACGGGATGTCGTGCTTGGCGCCCGCTTCCAGCCGGAACGAGCCGGTCAGCCGCTGGCGGTGGAACTCCTGGTTGCTGCTGTACTCACTGTCGCCCGACTCCACCTCGACGCGGGTCATGAGCCCCAGCGCCACGTACTCGATGTCGGTGGCGTGCTCGCCGCCGGCCACGTGCACCGTGCCCTCGAGGTAGCCGCCGGGGCGGCAGTTCGGATTGGCCAGCACCGTGTCGACCGACGGGCCGCCCACGCCGAGTGCCTGCATCATCCGCTTGAAGACCACCGTGTCCTCCGGTTCGCTCTGCGTGCCCTGGTCCGGGACAGTATCCACCCCCGGCAACGCCTCAGGGTTCTCCCTGATTCATGCCAGCCGGACGACTTCCTCACGTCTGCTTAACGCCCCCGCCGCCAAGCTTGTGATCACCGGCGCGATTGCGTGCCCGGTACTGAGCCAGACGGCCAGCGGGGAAAGGTCTGGGAAGGTGGTTCTGCACATGAAGGTGACGAATTCGACGGTTGCCGCCGCCGAGGACATGGTGCACGACGGTGTCGAGCCGCAGGTCGACCTCGACGCCACCGACGAGCGCGGCGTCTCGGCCGACCTCGTCCGGGCGTACCTCAACGGCATCGGCCGCACGAAGCTCCTCACCGCCGTGCAGGAGGTCGAGCTGTCGAAGCGCATCGAGGCCGGGCTGTACGCCGAGGAGAAGCTCGACGGCGCCACCGGTGAGCTGCGCGAGCTGCTCGAGGTCGTGATCCGCGAGGGCCAGGCCGCCAAGAACCACCTGCTGGAGGCCAACCTGCGCCTGGTGGTCAGCATCGCCAAGCGGTACACGGGCCGCGGCATGGCGTTCCTCGACCTCATCCAGGAGGGCAACCTCGGACTGATCCGCGCCGTCGAGAAGTTCGACTACACCAAGGGCTACAAGTTCTCCACGTACGCCACCTGGTGGATCCGCCAGGCCATCACCCGCGCCATGGCCGACCAGGCCCGCACCATCCGCATCCCGGTGCACATGGTCGAGCAGGTCAACCGCATGGTGCGCGCCCGCCGCGACCTGTCCGCCAGCCTCGGCCGCGAGCCGAAGGTCGCCGAGATCGCCGCGGCGATGGGCGTTCCGGAGTTCCAGGTCATCGAGCTGATCTCGTACGACCGCGAGCCCGTCAGCCTCGACCAGGCCGTCGGCGAGGACGGCGAGAGCGCCCTCGGCGACTTCGTCGCCTCCACCGACCACGCCGCCGGCGGCGAACTGACCCGCGGCGAGCTGCGCAGCGAGGTCGAGATCGTGCTCGCCACCCTGTCGGAGCGCGAGTCCGCCGTCATCCGCCTGCGCTTCGGCCTCGACGACGGCCGCCAGCGCACCCTCGACGAGGTGGGCCGCGAGTTCGGCCTGAGCCGCGAGCGCATCCGCCAGATCGAGAAGGTCACCATGCTGAAGCTGCGCGACCCCGCCCGGGCCGCCCGGCTGGAGGCGTACGCCAGCTGATCGACGAAGATGGAAGCCGGCCGCGGTTCGCGGCCGGCTTCGTTCCTTCCTGGGGGTACGCGGTGGCAGCAGTCAACCTGGGCGTGCGCTTCGTGCTGGAGCTGTGCGCCCTGGCCGCACTGGCGTGGGGCGGCTGGAGCGTCGACGCCGACACGTGGGTGAAGATCGTCATGGCGGTGCTGCTGCCGCTGCTGGGCGCCCTCGTGTGGGGGCGCTGGGTGGCGCCACGGGCGAGCCGCCCCCTGCCCGACCCGCTGCGCCTCGCCCCGGAGTGGGTGGTGTTCGGGGGCGCGGTGCTGGCGCTGCTGTTCACCGGGCACCCGGTGCTGGCGGCCACGCTGGCGGTGCTGGCGGCGGCCAACCGGTTCGCGCTGTGGCGCACCCGCACCGGCACGGGCGGCGAACCGGTCTAGCCCGCCGGTCAGCCGTTCGGACGCGACTCGATCGCCTGCAGCGCCCAGCTGTTGCCGTCGGGATCGCGGAAGTAGACGAACCGGCCCCACGGCTGCTCGTCCACCTCGCTCGCCTCGATGCCCGCGTCGAGCAGCTGCGCGCGCGCCGTCTCCGCGCTGGCCACCACGACCTGGATCTCCTGCGTGCCGGGCGCCTTGTCGGTGATGCCGTCGCCGATCACGATGGAGCACGCCGAGCCGGGCGGCGTCAGCTGCACGAACCGCAGGCCTTCGCGAACCGTGTGATCGTGGTCGGCGGTGAACCCGATCGTCTCGTAGAACGCCTTGGCCCGATCGACGTCGGTCACCGGTACGGGGATGAGCTCGATCTTCCAGTCCATCCCCTCACCGTAGGCCAGTACGGACGGCCGATGGACCCCCGTCGGCGGGCGGCGTGCAATGGGATTCGCAGGGTCCGGCGGAACGGCCCCCGCGTCGTCCGCCGGCAGCGCGACGACCCCACGGAGGCACCGATGGGACAGGCACGCCGGCTCATGGACCGGTTCACCGAGGCCGCACTGATCGACAAGGACCTGAAGCAGGTCGGGGACTGCTTCGCCGAGAACGCCGTCGCCGAGGCGCCCGACCGGACGCTCACCGGCCGCGACGAGATCGTGGAGTACGTCCGGCAGTTCGTCGACGGCTTCCCGGACGTCCGCTTCGAGGAGCGGGCCATGTACGAGGACGGCGACGCCGCCGTGGTCGAAGGCGTGTACGTCGCCACCAACACGGGACCGCTGGCGGGCCCGGACGGCCGCACCTACCCGGCGACCGGGCGGCCGATCCGGCTGCGCAGCTGCGAGGTCGGCACCGTCGGGGACGGCGTGTTCACCGCGTACCGCTTCTACAACGACCAGGTCGAGTTCCTCGCGCAGCTCGGCCTGATGGAGGACCCGGCGGCCGGACGCTAGCGAGGAGGTGCGGACGGCGACCCCGTTCAGGAGGGCTCGGCCTCGCGGACGTCCGTCCCGTGCTCGGCGAACGCCTTGAAATCGCGCATGTGCTGCAGCGACTGCTTGCGGAAGGCGCCGGTCATCACGATCGACCCGAGCCGCATCAGCAGGCCGCTGAACCGGTACTCGTTCTCGCTCTCCCAGAGCGTCGTGTCCGGGCCGTTCCCGGTCAGGCGTTCGCGCGCGGCGCTCCACATGCCGTTGCCGGCGATCTCGCGCTCGAAGCGGACGACGCTCTGTGGCGGGATTCCGTGCAGGTCCGCCGGTTCGCGGCGGGTGATGGTCTCGACGGCCTCGAACGTCTGCTGCCCCATCCGCAGCACGACCCGCGAGGTGGTGCCGACCTGACCGTGCGCGCCGTCCAGCGGCTCGTGCAGCACCAGGCCGCGCAGCCACTTCGGCAGGTGGACCGGGTCGGCGAGCAGCTGGGCCACCCGGCCCCGCGGCTGGTCGATCTGGATCAGGACGGTGTACTTCACGGCCCCACCATGACACGGCCGCGCGTGAGGGTCAGAGCCGGCGGGGCCCGGTGTCCGGCCGCGGCACGGCTGCGCCCACCTCGACGGTCGCGTGCAGCACCGAGTAGCCGTCCGGGCGGGCGAGGACCGGGTTGAGGGACAGCGACCGGATCTCCGGCCGTTCGTCGACGAGGCGGCCGACGCGCAGGAGGAGGTCGGTGAGGGCGGCGCGGTCGACGGGCTGGGAGCCGCGGTAGCCCCACAGCAGCGGGGCGGCGCGCGGCTCGTCGACGAGGGCTTCGGCGGCGCGGTCGGTGAGGGGGGCGGCGCGCCAGGCGCGGTCGCCGAGGAGTTCGCCGGCGACGCCGCCGAGGCCGAAGCCGACGACCGGGCCGAACGCCGGGTCCTCCACGACCTCGACGGTGCAGGCGACGCCCGGGGCGACCATGGGTTGCAGCAGCATGCGGGGGCCGAAGGCGGCGGCCATCTCGTCGTACGCGCGGCGCAGGGTGTGTTCGTCGGGCAGGCCGAGGCGGACGGCGCCGAGGTCGATGCGGTGGCGCAGGCCGCCCAGTGCCGCCTTGACGGCGACAGGGTAGCCGAGGGTGGCGGCGGCGGCCGCGGCCTCGTCGGCGGACTCGACCGTCACGGACGGGACGACCGTGATGCCGTACGTGGCGAGCAGGTCGGCGGCGGGGGCGTCCAGGGCGGCGGCCGCGGCGGCGGGGTCCACACCGGACAGGTCGGGGACGACGCCGGGCGGGCGGCGCAGCCAGTCGGCGTAGCCGGCGACCCGGCCGAGGGCGCGCACGGCCTCCTCGACCGACGGGTACGACGGCACCCGGTCGGGCAGCACGCCGGCCAGGAACGTGGCCACGGTGGGTTTCTCGCCGGCCAGGGCGACGCTGGCGACGGCGGTGGCGAAGTCGGCGTCCTCCTCCAGCAGCTGGCCGGGCAGCGGGGGCGCGAACACGGCCACGAGGGCGTCGACGCGGTCGTCGGTGGCGGCGTCGGCGAGGGCGTCGGCGAACTCGTGCGCCCCGGCCTGCGGCCCGAGGTGGTGCGGGTAGCCGTCGGCGACGACGAGGCCGTTGGCGCGGCAGGCGGCCACGGCGAGCCCGGCGAGGGCGGACGCGTTGCCGACGACGGCGACCCGGCGGCCGGCGGGCAGCGGCTGGTGGGCGAGCAGCAGGCCGACGTCGAACAGCTCGGCGACCGTGTCGACGCGGATGACGCCGGAGCGGGCGAACAGGGCGGTCACCGCGTGCGCGTCCGGGCCGGGCAGGTCGCCGGCGAGGCCGTCGGGGCGGGTGGCGGAGGCGACGGCGACGACCGGCTTGACGCGGCCCATGCGGCGGGCCAGCCGGGCGAACTTGCGCGGGTTGCCGAACGTCTCCAGGTAGAGCAGTACGGCGTCGGTGGCGGGGTCGTCCTGCCAGTACTGGACCAGGTCGTTGCCGGAGACGTCGGCGCGGTTGCCGGCCGACACGAAGCTGGACAGCCCGAGGCCGCGGCGTTCCGCCTCGGCCAGCAGCGCCACGCCGAGCACGCCGGACTGGCTGAAGAAGCCGACCCGCCCCGGGGTGGGCAGGCGCGGCGCGAGCGTGGCGTTCAGGCGTACCGACGGGTCGGTGTTGGCGATGCCGAGGCAGTTGGGGCCGACGACGCGCATCCCCGCCGCGTGCGCGGCCCGGATGAGGTCGCGCTGCGCGGCCGCGCCGGCCGGGCCGGCCTCGGCGAAGCCGGCGGAGACCACCACCAGGCCGTGGGCGCCGGCGGCGGCCGCGTCGGCCACCACGTCCGCGACCGAGTCCGGGGGTACGGCGACCAGGGCGAGGTCGACGGGCACCCCGGCGGCGGCCGCGGTCCGGTACGCGGGCAGCCCCGCGACCCGGGCGGCGGACGGGTGCACCGGCACCACGGCGCCCGGGAAGCCGCCGTCGCGCAGGTGCCCGAGCAGCGCCGCGCCGATGCCCTGGCCGCTGGCGCTGGCCCCGTACACGGCGACGCCGCGGGGGTGCAGCAGCCGCGCGATGGAGCGCGACTCGGTGCGGTGCTCGCGGCTCTCCTGCACCTCGCGGGAGCGCCCGGTGGGTGCGATGGGGAAGCTCAGCTCGACGACGCCGTCGGCGTAGTGCCGCTCGACGGGGTAGCCGGTGTCGCCGAAGACGCGCAGCATGGCGCCGTTGGCGGGCAGCACCTCGGCGGTGAACCGGGTGATGCCGACGTCGCGGGCGGCGGCCGCCAGGTGTTCGATGAGGACGGAGCCGATGCCGCGGCCCTGGTGCGCGTCCTCCACCACGAACGCCACCTCGGCGTCGGTGGAGTCCGGCCCGAGCCGCTCGTAGCGCCCGACGGCCGTGATCCGGTCGCCGGCCAGCACCACGAACGCCTCCCGGTCGGCGTGGTCGACGTTGACGAACCGGTCCAGGTCCTTCTCGGGGATGCGCGGGTACGGCGTGAAGTAGCGGAAGTAGCGGGTGCGCTCGCTCATCCGGGAGTGGAACGCGACGATGGCGTCGGCGTCTTCGGGGGCGATCCGGCGCAGGTGGACGGTCGTGCCGTCGCTGAGCAGCACGTCCGCGGAGCGGTCAGGGCTCGTCATCGTCAGTCCCGCGCGTCCTGCGGGTCGAGCCCGTGCAGCGGGAACACCGCCCGGCGGGTGGCCATGATCGTCTTGTCGACCGCGTCCGGTTCGGTGCCGGGCTTCCACCGCTCCCCCGACAGCCGCACGTCGTCGGTCATCCGCAGCGGGATGTCCGCGCCGGGGCGGCGCCGGGCGGCGAGCGCCCGCCAGGACGGCGGCGTGAGCGTGGCCGGGTCGAGGGCGTCCCCGGTGACGGCGGCGAGCAGGTGCGTCCACGCCCGCGGGACGGCCTCGACGAGCGCGTACCCGCCGCCGCCCGTGGCGACCCACCGGCCGTCGCACAGCTCGTCGGCGAGCGCCCGCAGCTCCAGGTACGTGGCGCGCTGGCCGTCCACGCTGAGCCGCAGGTCGGCCAGGGGGTCGAGCCGGTGGCCGTCCGCGCCGCACTGGGTGACCAGCACCTGCGGCTCGAACGCCCGCAGCACCGACGGCACCACCGCCTGGAACGCCCGGTGCCAGCCGTCGTCGGAGGTGCCGGCGGGCAGCGCCACGTTGACCGCCGTGCCGGCCGCGCCCGGCCCGCCCGTCTCGTCGGGGAAGCCGGTGCCGGGGAACAGGGTCAGCGGCGACTCGTGCAGGCTCACCGTCAGCACCCGCGGGTCGTCCCAGAAGACGGCCTGCACGCCGTCGCCGTGGTGCACGTCCACGTCGACGTACGCGACCCGCTCGGCGCCCAGCGCCAGCAGCCGGGCGATCGCCACCGCCACGTCGTTGTAGACGCAGAACCCGCTGGCCCGCGACGGCATGGCGTGGTGCAGCCCGCCGGCCAAATTCACGGCCCGGCGCGCCTCACCCCGCCACACCGCCTCGGCCGCGGTGACCGTCGCCCCCACCACCCCGGCCGTCGCGGCGTGCATGCCCTCGAAGATCGGGTTGTCGGTGGTGCCGAGGCCCCAGCCGGAGAAGAACGGGTCCAGCGGGGCGGCCCGCACCGCGTGCAGGTAGTCGGGGCGGTGCACCAGCGTCAGCAGCTCGTCGCCCGCCGGTTCGGCCCGGCACACCCGCACGCCGGGGCGGTCCAGCACGCCCAGGTCGCGGGCCAGCGCCATGGTCAGCTCCAGCCGCACCGGGTTCATCGGGTGCTCGCCCATGTCGTAGGCGAGCAGGGCCTCGTCCCAGACGACCAGCGCGTTCGCCATGCCCGTCATGCTCGCACGGTTCCCGGCTCCGCGCCGGTGGCGACGGGACGGGCCGGGTCGGTGATCCAGTGGCTCCACGAGCCGGCGTACAGGGCGGCGTCGGTGCGCCCGGCCCGGTGCAGCTCCAGCACGCCGCGCGCGGCGAACACCCCGGAGCCGCAGTACACCCCGACGCGCGGGGCGCCGAGCACCTCGGTCACCGGCACGTTGACGGCGCCCGGGATGTGCCCGGCGACCGGGTCGACGGGCTCCGCCTCGCCCCGGTACCGCTCGGCGGCGCGCACGTCGACCAGCACGCCGTCGCGGGCCACCTCGGCGGCGCCGGCCGCGTCGAGCACCGGCAGCCCGCCCGGGCGCACCGTCACGTCGCCCGGCGGCGGGTCGGGCACCCGCGTGGTGACCTCGCCGGTCCACCCGGCGAAGCCGCCCGCCAGCACCCGGACGTCCTCGACGCCCGCCCAGCGCAGCGTCCACCAGGCCCGGGACGCCGCCGCGAGGTCGCCGTGGTCGTACACGACGACGGGCCGGCCCTGCGACAGCCCGGCGGCGCGCAGCACCGCCTGCAGCGCCGCCGGGTCGGGCAGCGGGTGCCGGCCGCCGGGGCCGGGCGGGCCGCACAGGTCCGCGTCCAAATCGAGGAAGACGGCCCCCGGCAGGTGCCCGGCGGCGTAGTCGGCGCGGCCGGGCGGGCCGGTCAGCCGCCACCGCACGTCGATCAGCAGGGGCGCGTCGTTGGTCAGCTCGGCGGCGAGCGCTGCCGCGCTCACGACCGGATCGTCCGGTACGGTCACAGGCCCCAGTCAACACCAGGTCGGCCCGGCGGCCGCACCGCTGTGCCGGGGTATCATTCCTGCTGGGAGGGCCTCACCGTGAATCACCTCGTGGACACCACCGAGATGTACCTGCGCACCATCCTCGAACTCGAGGAGGAGGGTGTGCCGCCGCTGCGCGCGCGCATCGCCGAGCGGCTGCACCAGAGCGGCCCCACCGTCAGCCAGACCGTCGCCCGCATGGAACGCGACGGCCTGCTCCGCGTCGAGGGCGACCGGCACCTGCACCTCACCGAGCTGGGCCGCGGCCACGCCGTCAGCGTCATGCGCAAGCACCGCCTCGCCGAGCTGCTGCTCGTCAACGTCATCGGCATGCCCTACGAGGAGGCCCACGAGGAGGCCTGCCGCTGGGAGCACGTCATGAGCGACACCGTCGAGCGCCGCGTCTACGACCTGCTCAACCGGCCGACCCGCTCGCCGTACGGCAACCCGATCCCCGGCCTCGACGCGCTGGGCACCCCCGAGCTGCCCGACAACGAGCAGGCATCCGAGGCGATGGAGGGCGAGCGCAACCTGGCGTTCCCCGGCCTCACCGGCTCGGTCATCGTCCGGCGCATCTGCGAGAGCGTGCAGACCAACGCCGACGTGCTGCGCCAGCTGCACGCCGCCGGCGTCGACCCGGGCGCGACCGTCACCGTGGCGCAGGAGCGCGACGGCGTCACGATCGACCGCTCCGGCGAGCAGATCCGCCTGCCCCGCGAGGTGGCCTCGCGGGTCTTCGTCGCGGCGGGCTGACGGGCTACAGCTCGTCGCTGTCCAGCGCCTGGGCCAGGTTGACCAGCCGGCCCGCCATGTCGTTCGCCTCCTGCTCGCCGGCGCCGTCGCCGAACGTGAAGCGCAGCGACAGCAGCTGCTTGTCCTTCGTCAGCCAGCCCAGCTCCACCGCCGGGCCGGCGCCGTCCTCCGCCGGCAGCACCTGCCGGTAGGCGGCGGCGCCGAGCCCGCTGAGGCTCTTGGCGCCCTTCGGCTTCAGCTCCGCCAGGTACGTCCGGGCGTCCGCCGTGGTGCTCTCGACCACCACCAGCGTCAGGTCGGGCCGGGTGCTGCCCTCGGTCTGCACGACGCAGGTCGCCGTCTCCCCGGACTGGTCGGACGCGGCGACGTCGAACCGCACGCCGATGTGTTCCTCGATCTGCGGGTAGTCGAGCAGGATGCAGGCGCCCCCGGCGGCCGAGGCGGGCACCTGCAGCTCGGGCAGCGGCTGGTCGGCGGCCGCGGCGCCGGCCGGGGCGTTGTCGGGGGTGCAGGCCGTCAGCGCGAGCACCGCGCAGAGGGCGGCCGGGACGACGGAACGCGGGCGCATCAGGCGGTGTCCTCCCGGGGGCGAATTCGCGGGACACCGTAAACCGTCGGCCGCGCGCGGATCAATTCCCCGCGCGGGGCTCACGTCTCCCGGCCGGTGTTCTCCGCCGGGGTGCCGGCGTACGGGCAGTGCCGGCAGCCGCGCCCGCAGCAGGTGCCGCGGCGGGCGAGGAAGCCCGCGATCAGCACGAACAGCCCGGTGTCCGGGTCGAGGTAGCCGGCGTCGCCGCGGGCCAGCGCCGCGGTGTGGGCGGCGAGGATCTCCGCCCGGCGCGGGTGGCCGGGGGCCAGGCGGGCGGGGTGCGGCTCCTGCCAGCGCTCCCTCACGACCGCCCACCCTAGCGCCGGGTCAGCGCACCCCTCGCGGCCGGAACTGCACGCTGATCCGCGGCCCGGCCGGCCGGGCGGTCTTCGGCACCGCGTGCTCCCAGGTGCGCTGGCAGCTGCCGCCCATCACGATGAGGTCGCCGTGGCCGAGGTCGCGCCGCACGGTGGCCGCCCCGCCGCGGCGCGGACGCAGCAGCAGCGACCGGGGCGAGCCGAGCGACAGGATGGCCACCATCGTGTCGGTGGTGGATCCGCGCCCGATGGTGTCGCCGTGCCAGGCGACGCTGTCGCGGCCGTCGCGGTACAGGCACAGGCCGGCCGTGCGGAACGGCTCGCCCAGCTCGGGCACGTAGTGGGCGTCGAGCGCCGCCTTCGCCGCGTCGAGGGCCGGGTCGGGCAGCGGCTCGTCCTCGCCGTAGAAGCACAGCAGCCGGGGCACGTCGACGACCCGCTCGTACATCTGCCGGCGCTCGGCCCGCCACGGCACCGCGTCGAGCAGGCGCTCGAACAGCGCGTCGGCGCCCGTCAGCCAGCCGGGGAGCACGTCGATCCAGGCGCCCTCGGTGAGCGCGGTGCGGCGCACCGCCCCGGCCAGCGGGCCGGGGCGGCTGTCGCCACCCAGGTCGAGCAGGGATCCCTGGAACGTCACCCGCCGACTGTAACCCGGCTTCGAACAGGCGTGCTAGTGGCCGTGCGGCGTTCGGCGACCGCGAGGGCGGCCACGGCGGCGAGCAGCACCGCCATGCCGAGCAGGGCGACCGCGCCGAGCCGCTCCCCCAGCGCCAGCACGCCGATCAGCGCCGCCGTCACCGGCTCGACGAGCGCCACCACCGACGCCGTCGTGGCCCGGATGCGGGCCAGCCCGGCGAAGAACAGCCCGTAGGCGAGCGCCGTCGGCACGACGCCCAGGTAGGCGAGCCAGCCGGCGGCCGCGCGCAGGTCGCCGGCCGGCCACAGCCCCTCGGCGACGGCCGGCCCGAGCAGGCAGACCGCGCCGACGGCGAACCCGGACAGCGCCGTCCGGGCGGGGTCACCGGCCGGGGCGCCGCGGGTGAGCAGGGTGACGGCGGCGTACCCGGCCGCCGACAGCAGCGCCAGCGCGATGCCGAGCAGGGGCCGCGGCCCGCCACCGCCGCCGTCGGCGCCCAGCAGCGCCAGCCCGGCCAGGGCCAGCGCGACGGCGGCCGCGCCGCCCCGGCCGAGCCGCTCGTCGAGCAGCAGCCGCCCGCCGGCGGCGATGAGCGCGGGCCCGGCGCCGAGCGTCACGACGGTGGCGACGGCCAGCCCCGCCTGCTCGACGGCCGCGAAGTAGGCGGTCTGGTAGACGGCGAGGCCGGCGCCGGTGACCACGAGGGTCCAGCGGCGGCCGGCGGGCCGCGCGAGCCGTGCGGGCCGGCGTCCCGCGGTCAGGCGGGCGGCGGCGAGGGCGCCCGCGAGGGCGGCGGCGCCGAGGACGAAGCGCCAGAAGGAGACCGCGACCGGCCCGAGGCCGTTGTCGCGGTAGAGGAGGGCGGCCGCCGCCCCGCCGGTTCCCCAGGCGGTGGCGGCGATGAACACGTAGACGAGACCTCGGTACACAGGCTGATTCCCCACAGTCGACGGTCGGGCCGGGTCGGTGCGAGGCGGCCGCCATCGCCGCGGCCGGTGCCGGCCGCGGTGGGTTCAGGGGCGCCGCCCGTCAGGCGACGGGCGGCGGGGGGAGCAGCGTGTGCAGCACGGCCGTGACCCTACGGCGGCGGCCGGGCGCCCGCAGCTTGACATTGGGTGTCAAGTAGCATGGCGGCCGTGGGTGCGCTCGAGGACCAGCTCGTCCGGCTGCTCGACGTGCGGCTGCTCGACCCGCTGGAGATCCTGCTCGACGGCGACGACGCCGTGTGCGCGCTGCGCGAGCTGGTGCGCCGCCGGGCCGGCGACTGGGCCCGGCGCATGACCGCCGGCTCCGACGACGAGGCGGTGCGGATCGCCCTGCGGGTGGTGGGCACGCTGTACCCGTCGGACCGGGCGTTCGACCCGCCCGCCGCCTGGTGGGGCACGCCGCTGGGGCAGGTGGTGGCCCGCCGGGTCGGGCACCCGTCCGCCGAGGCCGTCTCGTACGCCACGGCGGGCGCCATGCTCGGCATCAGCCGGCAGGGCGTGCACGACCTGGTGCGCCGCGGGAAACTCACGCGCCACCCCGACGGCGGGGTCCGCCCGTCGTCCGTCCGAGACCGCCTCCGGGGGCAGCAGTGATCAACGACCGGCTCATCGACGCGGGCGAGATCCCGATCGCCGTGCGCGACTTCGGCGGCGACGGCCGCCCGCTGCTGCTGCTGCACGGCGCGGGCGGCAACCTGGCCGCGATGACGCCCCTGGCCCGGGCGCTGCGCGCGCGGCACCGGGTGGTGACCGTGGACCTGCGCGGGCACGGCCGGTCCGGCGACGCCGCGTTCACCTGGGACGCCGCCGTGGCCGACCTCGCCGCGGTGGCCGTCCACCTGGGGCTGGAGCGGCCCGCCGTCGTCGGCCACGCGCTGGGCGGCATGCTCGCCGCCCTGTGGGGCAGCCGGCACCCGGACTCCCCCGGCGTCGTCAGCCTCGACGGCACGCCCCCGCCGATGCGCACCGAGCAGCTGCCGGGCCTGGCGTCGGCCGCCGAGGAGCTGGTGCGCCTGCACGACCGGTTCGGCGTCCGGTCGCCGGGCGTCGTGCCCACCGGCGAGGTGCCGGCGCTCGTCGACCAGCGGCGGGCGGCCGCCCGCGACGCCGGCCTGCCGGAGAAGACGGCGGCGGAGGCGCTGCGCCGCAACCTGGTCACCGTCGGCGGCGAGACGGCGATCCGGCCGTCGCCCGAGATCACCGAGCAGCTGTGGCGCGCGGTCAGCACGTTCGACCCGTACCCGGTGTACGCGGCGACGACGTGCCCGCTGCTGCTGGTGCAGGCGACCCGCGACCGGCCGGACCAGGAGCCGTTCGCCGGCCTGTACGCGGCGTACCGGCAGTGGGTGGACGCCCAGGTCGAGCGGGCGGCGAAGCGGGCCCCGCGGATGCGCGCCGTGCGCCTGGCGGACGCCACCCACGACATGACCGACGAGCACCCGGCCGTCCTGGCCGACCTCATCGGCACGTTCCTGACCGCCCGCTGACTCCCTATCCTTCCCTGTCGAGGGTAGGATGCGGAATTATGGACCAGGATTGGTTGTCGGTCGAGCAGGTCGCGGAGCGGCTAGGCCTGCACGTGCGCACCGTGCGCGGCTACATCCGGGACGGCCGGCTCAAGGCCGTCCGCATCGGCAAGCAGTACCGGATCGCCCGCGCCGACCTGGCCGCCCTCACCGGCGCCCCGCCGCCCGCCGCGCGGCCCCCGGCCGAGGTGTCCGCAGTGCTGGAGGCCGACGGGCTGACCGCCGCGGATGCCGACCGGCTCGGCACCGCCCTGCTCGCGTACGCGCAGTGGCCGCAGGACGACGGGCGGCCGCTGCGCCTGCAGACCCTCTACGACCGCGACCGCGGGCGGCTCAGGGTGCTCGTGTTCGGCGGCGCCGCCGCCACCGCCGCGGTGCTCCGGACGGCCGACGACCTGCTCGGCGGGCTCGCGGGGACCGGCCGTGACTGAGCCGGCGGCCGGCGAGGTGACCCGGCGGCACGGCGTCGACGTGCTCGTCTGCGCCGCGGACGGCCCGCCCGTCGCGCACCCGCAGGACGCGCTCGACCTCATCGGCGCCGCGTACGGCCGGGCCGACGCCGTCGCCGTGCCCGCCGCCCGGTTCGACCCCCGGTTCTTCGAGCTGCGCAGCGGCCTGGCCGGCGAGGTCATGCAGAAGTTCGTCAACTACCGGATCCGGCTGGTGATCGTGGGCGACATCGACGCACGTCTGGCCGCGAGCGACGCGCTGCGGGCCCTCGTGGCGGAGTCCAACCGGGGCGATCAGGTGTGGTTCGTCGCCGATCTCACCGAACTGGACCGCCGGCTGGCGTGACGGGCCGCCGGGACGGATACCACATCCATAGTGGCTGTCGGATGGCTTGCAGAGGATCTTCCCGGCGGGCCGCTCTCGTGGGTACAGTGCGCTCGCACGCTCAGTACTGCCCTCGTCGCTGCGGGTCGCTCTCCATCGGTGCCGCCTGCCGCCGGCGGGGCCCGTCCGCAGTCGACAAGGAGAGATCCCCGTGCGAAAACTTCTGGCCATACCTGTCGCGACCGTCCTGGTCGTGGGGTTGGGCGCCAGCCCGGCCGCCGCGATCGACGAGGTCAACAGCAAGAAGCTGCGCGACGCGGTGACCGTCAACGGAATCCTCGGCCACGAGCGGGTGTTCCAGCGGATCGCCAACCAGAACGGCGGCACCCGCGCGTCCGGCACCCCCGGTTACGCGGCATCCGCCAACTACGTCAAGAGCACCCTCGCCAAGGCCGGGTACGACGTCAGCGAGCAGGAGTTCACGTTCCCGTTCTTCCGTGAGCTGGCCCCGGCCACGCTCGCCCAGACCGCCCCGACGGCGCAGACGTACACGACGGGCACCTTCAACTACTCCGGCACCGGCGACGTCACCGGCACGGTCGTGGCCGTCGACATCCAGATCCCGCCGGCGCCCACCCCCAGCTCCACCTCCGGCTGCGAGGCGTCCGACTTCACGCCCGCGTCGGCCACCGAGCCGCAGATCGCGCTCATCCAGCGCGGCAGCTGCGACTTCCGGGTCAAGGCCGAGAACGCGCAGGCCGCCGGCTACGACGCCGTCATCATCTTCAACGAGGGCCAGCCGGGCCGCACCGAGCTGTTCATCGGCGACCTGGGCCGCCCGTTCACCATCCCGGTCGTCGGGCTGTCGTTCGAGGACGCCTCCGCCCTGTACGCGCAGGTGCAGGGCCCCGGCGACGTGACCGTGCGCGTCACCACCAGCACCGAGACCGACCTCGCGGCCAAGACCACCAACGTGTTCGCCGAGACCCCGGGCGGCGACGCGGACAAGGTGATCGTCGTCGGCGCCCACCTCGACTCGGTCGTCGAGGGCCCCGGCATCAACGACAACGGCAGCGGCTCCGCGGCCATCCTGGAGATCGCCAAGCAGATGGCGAAGCTCGACATCAAGCCGCGGCAGAAGGTGCGCTTCGCGTTCTGGGGCGCCGAGGAGTCCGGCCTGCTCGGCTCCGAGTACTACGTGGACAACCTGCCCGCCGACGAGCTCGCGAGCATCTACGCCAACCTCAACTTCGACATGCTCGGCTCGCCGAACTACGTCCGCTTCGTCTACGACGGCGACGGCTCGGACACCCCCGTCGAGGGCCCGGCCGGCTCCGCCGAGATCGAGGACATCTTCACCAAGTACTTCGCGAGCCAGGGCCTGGCGTCCGAGCCGACCGAGTTCAGCGGCCGCTCCGACTACGGCCCGTTCATCGCGGTGGGCATCCCCGCCGGCGGCCTGTTCAGCGGCGCCGAGGGCGTGAAGACCCCGGAGCAGGCCGCGGTGTACGGCGGCACGGCCGGTGAGCAGTACGACCCGTGCTACCACGAGGCCTGCGACGACATCAACAACCTGAGCACCAAGGCGCTGCACGAGCTGGGCGACGCCGCCGCGCACGCGGTGTTCACCCTCGCCCGCACGAAGACCGGCTTCTTCCCGGACGGCAGCCTGCGGGCCCGGGCCGCGAAGCAGGCGTACGTGGCGCCGGAGTTCGACTACAAGGGCTCGCACGCGATCCGCTGACGAGCTGACACACAGCGACAGGGGGCCGGCCACCGCCGGCCCCCTGTCCGCTGCCGTCAGGCCATCGGGAACCCCACGTCGAAGACGTCGTCGCCGTCCGCCGCCCCGAAGAAGTCCGTCCAGTACGTCTCCCGCGGCGGCCCGCCGATGTCCCCGCCGTTGGCCATGATCCACTCCTCGACGGCCTCGTAGACGCCGCCGAGCGCCCCCGCCAGCACCGTCGCCTTCGTGACCCGCACGTACGCCTCCCGGTGCGCCGGCTGCACCTCGCCACCGTCCCCCGCGACGGGCGCGCACACCTCCAGCAGCACCGGCCCCTCGTTCGGGTTGCCGCCGTAGATCACCACGAACACCGGCTCGTCGGTGCCCGGCCGCTCCAGGTACGGCTGCGCGGCCGTGCCCAGCACCCCGCCGTGCCGCTCCTCGGCGGCCTTGGCCACGTCCGCCATGCTGCGCTGCAACAGCTCGGACAGCCCGTCCTGCCCCGTGGTGTGCCGCTCCACGACGACGCGCCGCTCCGGCACCTCCCGGACCCGTACCTCGGTCATGATCCTGTTTCCTCTCTCGGTGTGTGCGGGGTCGATCATCGGCCCGGCCCCAGGGGCAGAGTCAACGATGCGCCCGTGTCGCGGCCGGGCGCCGGAAACACCGGACACCAATCATCGGACCGAATTCAGTCGGCGACCGGACCATTCCGCGTTTTAATCAGACTCAACCATTGTGACCATCAAATGCCACGTGGTACTCCACATGCCGAAGGTCCCGACAGCTTTCCACTTGACCATTACCCCTGGTCAGGCCGATCTTCTGCGCACTTTTCCCGGGCCCGGAAAAGCGCGTCGAATCTGTCGTGACACCATCGGCAACCGGGAAAGGAAATCCCTCATGATCCGCACGTATGCCGGGCGACGCGCTCTGCGCCTCGGATTCGTCACCGCGGCGATCGCCACCGCCGCGCTCACCCTGCCGTCGGCGGCCCAGGCCACCCAGGCCGCCGCGCCGCCGCCGGGCGCCGACCCCGCCTGTGCGCCGGCGCACTGGTACGGCACGGCCGGCGCGAACACGTACCACGGCAACTTCCGGCCGGAACGCATCGACGGCCTCGGCGGCGCGGACCGCCTGTGGGGCGCCGGTGGCAACGACACCATCTGCGGCGGCAACGGCAACGACGTCACCCGCGGCGAGAACGGCCACGACCGCGAGTACGGCGGGAACGGCAACGACACCCAGTACGGCGGGAACGGCAACGACGCCCAATACGGGGGCAACGGCGACGACACCCAGAACGGCGGGCCGGGCGCCGACCGGCAGTACGGCCAGGCCGGGTACGACACCCAGCGCGGCAACGCCGGCAACGACCGGCAGTACGGCGGCAACGGCGACGACCGCCAGTACGGCGACGCCGGCAACGACCGCCAGTACGGCGGCAACGGCTACGACCGCCAGTGGGGCGGCGCGGGCGCCGACGACCAGTACGGCGACGCGGGCAACGACACCCAGCGCGGCGGCAACGGCCACGACCGGCAGTGGGGCGGCGCGGGCAACGACACGCAGTGGGGCGACAACGGCAACGACACGCAGCGTGGCGGCAACGGCAGCGACACCCAGCGCGGCGGCAACGGCGCCGACACCCAGTACGGCGACAACGGCAACGACACCCAGCGCGGCGGCAACGGCGCGGACACGATGCGCGGCGGCAACGGCAGCGACCGCCTCTACGGCGAGGCCGGCAACGACACCGTCAACGGCGGCGCGGGCGTCGACTGGTGCTACGGCGGCCCGGGCGCCGACACGTTCGTGAACTGCGAGCACGTCGTCCAGTGACCGGCGGGCCGGTGGGGCGGCGCGACCGCCCCGCCGGCCACTACCCGAACCAGCTCATCCCCTGGCCGTGCGGGCGCGTCCAGGCCAGCGGCCGCCCGTCGAGCGCCAGCACGTTGTGCAGCGTCCGGTCGGGCGGCTCGGGCAGCCGAGGGTGGGGCAGCACCTCCGCCGCCTCGTTGGCGACCCAGTGCCCGGGCAGGCCGCGCACGACCGCCGCGAACGCGTCCCGCCGCGCCGGCGGCACCTGGTACAGCACCGACGTGTGGAACACCACCAGCGTCGCCCCGGCGGGCGCCCGCGCCGCCAGCGCCGGCAGGTCGTCGACGAGGTCCCCGCGCACCAGCAGCGGCGGGTCCGCCGCGGCCACGGCCGCCGCCGCGCGCAGCCGGTCCCGCCGGTGCACCTGCTCCGGCCAGACCAGCGCCTCCAGCCACGCCAGGTCGGCGGCGCGCCGCACGTCGAGCGGGTTCAGGTCGAGCCCGGCCCGCCACACCACCCGCGGCGGCGCGGCCGGCGGCGTCACCCCGGCGGCGGCGCACTCCAGCACCGGCCCGCCGGACCCGACGGCCACGTCGCCGTAGCGGTAGGAGTACCGGTCGGGGTACAGGCACAGCCCGGCCGACGCCCCCACCTCCAGCAGCGCCAGCGGCTGCGGCAACGCGGCCAGCACCGGCAGCAGCACGGCGCACCGCCCGGCCTCGTTGGTCTGGGTGGCCCGCACGCGCAGCCCGGCCGCCACGGCCGCCCACCGCCGCACCACGTACCGCGCGAACGCCTCCGGGTCGTCCACCGGCCCGCCCAGCGACCGCACCACCGCGAACAGCAGGTTCGGCTGCCGGCGCGCGGGCGGCACCGTGCCGAGCAGCGCCAGCACCTCCGCGTCGTCCGCGACGGCCAGGGCGAGCCGCTCGTACGCGGGCGACACCCCACGCGCCTCCCGCTCGGCGAACTCCCGGTACACGTCCCCGGTCACCGCGGGCCGTCCAGCATGGACCGCAGCCGGGCGATCCCGCGCAGCACGTCACCGCGATGCCGGCCCGCCTTGATCCAGGCGGGCAGGCGGGCGACGAGGCTCATGCCGGGAGCGGTGCGCTCCCGCAGGCCCGCGCCCACGTAGCGCTCCAGCAGGTCGAGGTGGCGTTCGTTGAGGGCCCACAGCTCGCCGCCGCGGCACCGCGTCACCAGCCACAGGCGGACGGCCCGGCAGCACGGCGGCGCACCGGCGGGCAGGTCCCGCACGTGCGCGCACGCCCGGCAGCTCAGCCGCCGCCCGCCGTCCGGCCACGGCCGCACCGTGGCGTGGCCGGAGCACGCCGGGCACACCACGTCGACGGGGTCGTCGGCCGGCCGGTGCAGCGGCGGCACGTCGTCGCGGAACCGGCGCGGCAGCGTCGTGGTCATGGCGACCATCGTCGCCGGTCCGCGCCCGGTCACGCATGCGCATTCCCCGGGAAACGGGAACGTCCCCCGGGCCGCGACGGGCCCGGGGGACGTTCCGTGTGGTGGATCAGCTGCAGCCGGACGTGCTGCCGCAGCCCTCGCAGACGTAGCAGCTGCCCGCCGGGCGCATCTTCGTGCCGCAGGTGAAGCACAGCGGCGCGTCGGCGCCCTTGCCCGACACCAGCTCCAGCAGCTCGGTGGAGGAGCCGGCCGCGGGGGCCTGCTTCTCCGCCTCCAGCGGCGGCGTCGCCGCCGGGGAGGTGGACGCGCCGACCGGGGCGCTGACCGGGGCCGACGCGGCCATGCCGGCCAGGTCGACGCCGGCCGCCTCGGCGGCGGCCTCGGCCTGGATCTGGGCCGCGCGCTCCTTGGCGGTGAAGATGCCCAGCTCGGCGCGGGTGTCGTAGGGCAGGAAGTCCAGCGCCAGGCGGCGGAAGATGTAGTCCATCACCGACGCCGCCATGCGGATGTCCGGGTCGTCGGTCATGCCGGCCGGCTCGAAGCGCATGTTGGTGAACTTGCTGACGTACGTCTCCAGCGGGACGCCGTACTGCAGCCCTATCGAGATCGCCACCGAGAAGGCGTCCATGACGCCGGCCAGGGTGGAGCCCTGCTTCGACATCTTCAGGAAGACCTCGCCGAGGCCGTCGTCCGGGTAGGACGACGCGGTGAGGTAACCCTCGGCGCCGCCGACCGAGAAGGAGACCGTCTCCGACGGGCGCTTCTTCGGCAGGCGCTTGCGCACCGGGCGGTACTCGACGACCTTCTCGACGACCTTCTCGACCTCGGCGGCGGGGGTCTCCGCAGCCTTGTTCGGCTTGGCGGCCGACAGCGGCTGGCCCACCTTGCAGTTGTCGCGGTAGATCGCGAGCGCCTTCAGGCCGAGCTTCCAGCCCTGGTAGTGAATGTCCTCGATCTCCTCGACGGTGGCCGTCTCCGGCATGTTGACCGTCTTGGAGATGGCGCCGGACAGGAACGGCTGCGCGGCCGCCATCATCCGGACGTGACCCATCGGGGCGATGGACCGCTCGCCCATGGCGCAGTCGAAGACGCTGTAGTGCTCCGGCTTGAGGCCGGGGGCGTCGACGACGTGGCCGTGGTCGGCGATGTGCTCGACGATCGCCTCGACCTGCTCCTCGGGGTAGCCGAGGCTGCGCAGGGCGCGCGGGACCGTCTGGTTGACGATCTGCATGGAGCCGCCGCCGACGAGCTTCTTGAACTTGACCAGGGCCAGGTCGGGCTCGATGCCGGTGGTGTCGCAGTCCATCATCAGGCCGATGGTGCCGGTGGGGGCGAGCACCGACGCCTGGGCGTTGCGCCAGCCGTTGCGGTCGCCGAGCTTGTTGCCCGCCTGCCACTGCTTGGTGGCCTCGCGGACGATCTCGGTGGCGACGACGCCGGACGGGCGGATGCCGTCGTTGGCGGCGGCGTGCTTGCGCATGACCCGCTTGTGCGCGTCGGCGTTGCGGGCGTAGCCCTCGTACGGGCCGACGACGCCGGCGAGCTCGGCGGAGCGGCGGTACGCAGTACCGGTCATCAGCGAGGTGATCGCGCCGGCCACGCTGCGGCCCGCGTCGGAGTCGTACGCCAGGCCCGACGCCATCAGCAGGGCGCCCAGGTTCGCGTACCCGATGCCGAGCTGGCGGTAGGCGCGGGTCGTGATGCCGATCTTCTCGGTCGGGAAGTCGGCGAAGCAGATGGAGATGTCCATGGCGGTGATGACGAACTCGACGCTGCGGACGAACTTCTCCACCTCGAAGCCGCCGTCGGCCTTGAGGAACTTCATGAGGTTCAGCGACGCCAGGTTGCAGGACGAGTCGTCCAGCGACATGTACTCCGAACACGGGTTGGACGCGGTGATGCGGCCGGTCTCCGGGTTGGTGTGCCAGTCGTTGATGGTGTCGTCGTACTGGATGCCCGGGTCGGCGCACTCCCACGCGGCCTGCGCGATCTTGCGGAACAGGTCGCGGGCGTCGATGGTCTCGATGACCTCGCCGTGCAGGCGGCCGCGCAGCTCGAACGGGCGGCCCTCCTCGTAGGCGCGCATGAACTCGTCGCTGACGCGGACCGAGTTGTTGGCGTTCTGGTACTGCACGCTGACGATGTCGTCGCCGCCGAGGTCCATGTCGAACCCGGCGTCGCGCAGGGCCCGGATCTTGTTCTCCTCGCGGGCCTTGGTGGTGACGAACTCCTCGATGTCGGGGTGGTCGACGTCGAGGATGACCATCTTGGCGGCGCGGCGGGTGGCGCCGCCCGACTTGATGGTGCCGGCGGACGCGTCGGCGCCGCGCATGAAGCTGACCGGGCCGGACGCGGTGCCGCCCGAGGACAGCAGCTCCTTGGAGGAGCGGATGCGCGACAGGTTGACGCCGGAGCCGGAGCCGCCCTTGAAGATCAGCCCCTCCTCCTTGTACCAGTCCAGGATGGAGTCCATCGAGTCGTCGACCGACAGGATGAAGCAGGCGCTGACCTGCTGCGGCGACGAGGTGCCCACGTTGAACCACACCGGCGAGTTGAAGCTGAAAACCTGGTGCAGCAGCATCCAGGTGAGCTCCTGCTCGAAGATGTCGGCGTCGGCCGGCGCGGCGAAGTAGCCGTACTGCTCGCCCGCCGCGCGGTAGGTCTTGGCGACCCGGTCGATGAGCTGCTTCAGCGACCACTCGCGCTGGTCGGTGCCCACGGCGCCACGGAAGTACTTCGTGGTGACGATGTTCGCCGCGTTGACGCTCCAGAAGTCGGGGTACTCGACCCCGCGCTGCTCGAAGTTGATCGAGCCGTCGCGCCAGTTCGTCATGACGACGTCGCGCCGCTCCCAGGTGACCTCGTCGTAGGGGTGCACCCCGTCCGTGGTCCAGACGCGCTCGAGCTTCAGCCCCCCAGCTGGTGCCCCGTTCACGCGACTGCGTGCCTTACCCGTACCGATGCCGTCACCGGCCATGGTGCTTCCCCCTCGGCTTGCTGGAACACAAATCAGAAATACGTCTAGGTGGCCGGCTGCGCCTCGCGCAGCGCGGCGATCTCCCGCTCGAAGGCGTCGATGGAGTCGAAGGACTTGTAGACGCTGGCGAACCGCAGGTACGCCACCGCGTCGAGCTCGCGCAGCGGGCCCAGGATGGCCAGGCCCACATCGTGGCTCGGGATCTCGGCGGCGCCGCGCGCCCGGACGGTCTCCTCGACCTTCTGCGCGAGCAGCGCGATCGAGTCCTCGTCCACGGGCCGGCCCTGGCAGGCCTTGCGCACCCCGCTCATGATCTTGGTGCGGCTGAACGGCTCGGTGACGCCGCTGCGCTTGACCACCGCGAGCACCGCCTCCTCGACCGTGGTGAACCGCTTGCCGCACTCCGGGCACGACCGCCGCCGGCGGATGAGCTGACCGTCGTCGGCTTCGCGCGAGTCGACCACACGCGAGTCGGCGTGCCGGCAGTACGGGCAGCGCACCGGGATCCTCCAGACGGTGCGAAGCCAGCTGCGGGCACGCGGAACCGCAGCCCACCGGCGGGTGGAACCGCCGTTGCGCTGTGGATAACGTGTGGAGAACGCCGGGGAGGCAACCCCAACCCGTGGATGACTTACACCCTTGTAACTACTAGATGTTGTGGTTGACGTTAGGCCGCCGCCGACGCGGGCGCAAGTCAATCGGAGTGTCGGCGCGCCGTGTCGTCACACTCAACACGAGGGGTGGGTGGCCGGTTACCGGCAGCGCCGGGAAACGGTCATTCGGCACGCGGGAGCAGCAGACTCTCGCCCGGGTGCACCACCGAACCGGACAGATCGTTGAGCCGGCGGATGTCCGCCACGACGGCCGCGGGACTGCGGCCCGGGTCGTGCCGCGACGCGATCGACCACAGGGTGTCGTGCGGGCCGACGACCGCCGTGGGCCCCGCCGCGGGGACGCCCGGCGCGGGGTCCGCCGCGCGCGACGCGCTCGCCAGCAGGATGCCGCAGGTGGTGTTCACCACGAGGAAGAAGCCGAGGACGGCGGCCCGGCCCCGCCGCGTGAGGCGCAATCTCGGAGCCGGCACCACCGGCGCACCGCCTGCCACCATGACGTTCACCCTTCCGGTCGTACGCCCGTTCGATCGAACGGACGTACGATGGTTTATCAGAACAGGTGTGCGGAAGTCGAGCACTCCCTGGCGACACGCCGCAGAAAAGTCGTACAGATGTTTGAAAGTGTCGGGGTGCGCCGATACGGTTTCCCGGCAAGAGGGGTTAGCCGGACATCACCCTTCCCCACACGGGCGTTGGCCGGCTCGCGACGCAACCACGCCCGCGCGGGCGTGGCCGACAGGGAGGGCGGACGTGTCGACCGACGACCGGACCAGCCGGCAACACCAGGACCGAGCCGACGCTCCGGCGCAGGCTCCCGTCAAGCGGCGGCCGGCCACGCGGGCCCGCAGCGCCGCCCCACAGGTCCGCTCCGTCGCCCCGGTGGTCAGCGCGTTCCCGGACCCGGCGACCGTTGACCTCACCGCCCGGCAACGGCGCATCCTCGAGTTCATCCGCGACTGGGTGGAGCGCTACGGCTACCCGCCGAGCGTGCGCGAGATCGGCGAGGCCGTCGGCCTCGTGTCGCCGTCGTCAGTGGCCTACCAGCTCAAGGAGCTGGAGCGGAAGGGCTTCCTGCGCCGCGACCCCAACCGCCCCCGCGCCGTCGACGTGCGCCCGCCCAGCGACGCGATCGACGACGAGGCGGTGCGCGCCCAGCGCCCCACCCCGGCGTACGTGCCGCTGCTCGGCCAGATCGCCGCCGGTGGACCCATCCTGGCCGAGCAGGCCGTCGAGGACGTGTTCCCGCTGCCGCGCGAGCTGGTCGGCGAGGGCGAGGTCTTCATGCTCCAGGTCAAGGGCGACTCGATGATCGACGCCGCGATCTGCAACGGCGACTGGGTCGTGGTGCGCCAGCAGCCCACCGCCGAGTCGGGCGACATCGTGGCCGCCATGCTCGACGGCGAGGCCACGGTGAAGAACTACCGGCGGCGCGACGGCCACGTGTGGCTGATGCCGGCGAACTCGGCGTTCGACCCGATCCCGGGCGACACGGCCACGATCATGGGCCGCGTGGTGGCGGTGCTGCGCCGCATCTGAGGTCTTCCGCCGCTCCGGCGGGCGGGGCACCCTGCGGGGGTGACCGTCCGCCGGCCGGTCCACGAAGCCGACGCGGAAGGTGATTGGCCTGGCCGGGGTCCGGCTTGGGCCGGGGTCCGGCTTGGGCCGGGGTCCGGCTTGGGCCGGGGTCCGGCATGGGCCGGGGTCCGGCATGGGCCGAGGTCCGATCCGGCAAGGGTCGCGGTCCGGCCTGAGGTCCGGTCCGGCACGGGCCTAGGTTCGGATTGTGCCCCGCCGGAGTCCGAGACTGTCTGCGCCGGGCTCTGGGGTCCGGCCGTATCCGCATCCGCGCTAGGTCCGCGCCCGGGTTCAGGTCCGCGCCCGGGTTCAGGTCCGCGCCCGGATTCAGGTCCGCGCCCGGATTCAGGTCCGCGCCCAGGTTCCGGTCCAGCTTCGGACCGGGGATCCGTCAGCGGTAGTCGGCGTAGCTCTCGCCGCGGCGCCCCGCGCCGTAGCCGTCGTGGCCGTGCCCGCCGCCGGCGCCCTGCCAGCCGTCGTGGCCGCCGTCGTGCCCGCGACCACCGCCGCCGCGCCCGTAGGCGCCGGCCGGGCCGTAGCTGGTGTCAGCCGGCGCGTGGACGCCCGCCGAGCCGCGACCGTCGCCCGCACCGTGACCGCCGCCCGCGCCGCGGCCACCGCTCGGGCCGCCCGCCGACGCGTAGGCGCCGGCACCGGCGCTCGCGCCGCCGCCGCCGTACGTTCCGGCCGGCGCCGGGCCGTAGGCGCCGGAGCCGCCGGGGTTGTGCGCGCCCGGCTGGGACATGGCCTGCCGCCCACCGCCGCCGTACACGCCGGGCGGGTTGACCGGCGGAGGCGGATTGCCGTAGACACCGCGGTCACCGCGGTCGGGAGCGCGGTCAGGGCCGCGCTCGGGAGCACGGTCAGGGCCACGCTCCGGGCCACGCTCCGGGCCGCGGTCGCCGGCGGTGCCGCCGTACACCCCGCCGCCCTTGCGCGCCGGTGCGGCCGGCGGCGGGGCAGCCGGGGCTCCCCCGTACACCGAGCCCTTCTTCGGCGGGGCACCCGGCGGAGCAGCCGCAGGGGGGGCCGCCGGGCCGGCGCCGTACACGCCGCCGCGCCCGCCGCCCTGGCCCGCGGCCTGCAGCGGCCGGTCGTCCTTGACGGCGTCGATCTGGGCGGTCTCAGCGTTGCGCACCGCGGCCGGCGCCGGCTTCTTCGGCGCGGCGGCAGCGGAGGCGGCAGCCGTGGCCTTCGCAGGCACGGGCTCGTCGTCGTCCAGCGGGCGCTTGCGGCCGCGCATGATGCCGAAGATGCCCATGCCGACGAGGATCGCGCCGAGCACGCCGACGCCGCCGACCATGTACGTGATGTCGGACAGGTCGAGGCGGGCGAACCACGACGGGCCGCTGTCCTTCTCGTCCGCGCCGCCCGGCTGCTTCGCCGACGCGGTGACGACCTCGGTGGCCGGGGTGTAGCGCAGGAGCACGTTCTCCGAGTCCTCGAAGTCGCCGAGGTCGGAGACGGTGAGGAAGTTCTTGCCGTCGGGCGTGTAGGCGATGGCCTCGCCGAAGGGCTCGTCGGGCAGGGGCGTGACCCGCGGCTTGTTCTTGACGGCGGCCGCGATGTCGCCGCCGGTGACGTCCCACTCGTACGCGTCGGAGTAGGTGCGCAGCACGACCCGGGTGCCGTCGGGTGAGACGGCGCCGCCGGTGACGGTGACGCGGCCCGGGATGAAACCGGTCGGGGTGGTGCTGGCCGGCACGGTGAACTCGCCGATCTTCTCCAGCGGCACGCCCGTGGTGTTGTTCGCCTTCATCGGGCCGGTCGGCGTGTACAGGCCGGACTTGCCGATCTCCTTGGTGACGATGATCGGCTTGTTGTCGGGGGTGAGCAGCAGCGCCTCGGCGTCCTTGGGACCGTCCGGGTAGGTGAAGCGGTGGATGACCGGCTGCTTGGCGCCGCTGACCGGCATCGTCCACAGGGCGACCGTGGGGCGGCGCTCGGGGTTGGTCACGTTGTCGCCGACGTCGGCGATCCACAGCGTCTTGCCGTCGGGCGACAGGACCAGGTCCTCGGGGTCGCGCGGGGTCACCGGGAACGGGACGCGGTTCTCGATCTCGCACGTCTTGTCGAGGAAGAAGACGCGGCGCCGGGCGTCACTGTCCGTGCCGTCGTTGACGACGACGTAGCCCTCGTCGGTGGCGACCAGTCCGGAGAGCTCGTTGAGCAGCTCGCTGGTCATGGTGCAGACCTTCTTGCCCGGCGCTGCCTTCGACGCCTCGGCCGGGGCCGGCTCGGCGGAGGCGGGCCCGGCGCCGACCGCGAGCAGCCCGAGGGCAGCCGCGACCGGGAGCACGAGACGACGCATGCGGTCAGTGTTACATGCGCGCGCCGCACGCGGTGTTACGCGTGGATCAATGCTGCCCATCCGACACTTCATCACCGCGTCCAACGACCGGGAGCGAAACGCGTCGTGCCGGTCACAGTACAGATAGTGACCGGCACGGTGCGTCCACGATGGACCGACTACAGAGCGCGAAGCTCCGCGGCGAGCTGCTCGTCGACGCGCACCCGCAGTTCGGTGCCGCCGTCGGTGTGCCGGGCCGACAGCACCTGGCCCCGGCGGTGCACCCGCGCGACGAGGTCGCCGCGGTCGTACGGGACCAGCACCTCCAGCTCGACGCGCGGGCGCGGCAGCCGGGTCTCGATGGCGGCGCGCAGCTCGTCGATGCCGCGGCCGGAGTGCGCCGACACGAACACGGCCTCGGGCCACGCGCGCTTGAGGCGCAGCAGGGTCTCCTCGTCGGCGGTGTCGACCTTGTTGACCACCAGCAGCTCGGGCAGCTTGTCGGCGTTCACCTCGGCCAGCACCTCGCGGACCGCGCGGACCTGCTCCTCGGGGTCGGCGTGCGCGCCGTCGACGACGTGCACGACCAGGTCGGCGTCGGCGACCTCCTCCAGCGTCGAGCGGAACGCCTCGACGATCTGGTGCGGAAGGTGCCGGACGAAGCCCACCGTGTCCGACAGGGTGTAGGTGCGGCCGTCGGTGGCCTCCGCGCGCCGGGTCGTCGGGTCGAGGGTGGCGAACAGCGCGTCCTCGACCAGCACGCCCGCCCCGGTGAGGCGGTTGAGCAGGCTCGACTTGCCGGCGTTGGTGTAGCCGGCGATGGCGACCGCGGGCACCGCGTTGCGCTGGCGGCCGGCCCGCTTGGTGTTGCGGATGGTCCGCATGGCCTTGATCTCGCGGCGCAGCCGCGCGATGCGGGTGCGGATCCGCCGGCGGTCGATCTCCAGCTTCGTCTCACCGGGACCGCGCAGGCCCACGCCGCCGCCCGCGCCGCCGCCGGCGCCACCGGCCTGCCGGGACAGCGTCTCGCCCCAGCCGCGCAGCCGCGGCAGCAGGTACTCGAGCTGGGCCAGCTCGACCTGCGCCTTGCCCTCCTTGCTCTTGGCGTGCTGGGCGAAGATGTCGAGGATCAGCGCCGTCCGGTCGACGACCTTGACCTTGACCTTCTGCTCCAGGTTGCGCAGCTGGGAGGGCGACAGCTCGCCGTCGCAGATGACCGTGTCGGCGCCCGTCGCGACGACCACGTCGCGCACCTCGTCGACCTTGCCGCGGCCGATGAAGGTGGCCGGGTCGGGCCGCTGCCGCCGCTGCACGAGCCCCTCGAGCACCTGCGAGCCCGCGGTCTCGCTCAGCGCCGCCAGCTCGGCCATGGAGTTGTCGGCGTCGGTGGCCGTGCCCTCGGTCCAGACGCCGACCAGCACGACGCGCTCGAGGCGCAGCTGCCGGTACTCGACCTCGGTGACGTCGGTGAGCTCCGTCGAGAGCCCGGCGACGCGCCTCAAGGAGTGCCGGTCGTCCAGCTCCAGGTCACCCGTGGTGATCTGGTCCAGCTCGGCGTCACTGTCGTAAGAAGTTCGCAAAAGTAAGCCTCCTAGGCCCCGATCGTGACACGGCCGGGGTGCCGGGCGCATCCGGATATGCACCCTGCGCGTTGGTCCCAAACGTGAACTCATGGGTAACCCGTGCGGTGGGGGCGGATATTCCGGACGCGCAAGAATGCACGCACGGCGGTAGCGCCGACCCCTGCAACGACGGAGGGAAACCCGTGGTCACCACCCGCCTGCCCAGCGCCGGCTTCTCGATCACCATCCGGGTCAGCGTGACCGCCGACGCGTCGGCCATCGGCCGCCTGACCACCTGTGTCGGCGAGTCCGGGGCCATCGTGACGGCGCTCGACGTGGTCGACTCCGACCCCGTCGGCGTCACCGTCGACCTGACCTGCGACACCGCCGACTCCAGCCACGCCGACCAGGTCGTCAAGGCGCTCGAGGCGCTGCCCGGCGTGAACGTCCGCAAGGTGTCCGACCGGACCTTCCTGCTGCACCTCGGCGGCAAGATCGAGGTGTCGTCGAAGGTCGCCCTGCGCAACCGCGACGAGCTGTCGCGCGCCTACACCCCCGGCGTCGCCCGCGTCTGCATGGCCATCGCCGAGAACCCCGGCGACGCCCGCCGCCTCACCATCAAGCGCAACACCGTCGCCGTCGTCAGCGACGGCTCCGCGGTGCTCGGCCTGGGCAACATCGGCCCGTACGCCGCCATGCCCGTCATGGAGGGCAAGGCCGCCCTGTTCAAGCGCTTCGGCGGCGTCGACGCGTGGCCCGTCGTCCTCGACACCCAGGACACCGACGAGATCGTCGCGATCGTGCGCGCCATCGCGCCGGCGTACGGCGGCATCAACCTGGAGGACATCGCCGCGCCGCGCTGCTTCGAGATCGAGGAGCGGCTGCGCGAGCTGCTCGACATCCCCGTGTTCCACGACGACCAGCACGGCACCGCCATCTGCGTGCTGGCCGCCCTCACGAACGCCCTGCGCGTCGTGGGCAAGGAGATCTCGCAGGTCCGGGTCGTGGTGTCCGGCGCCGGGGCCGCGGGTACGGCCATCATGAAGCTGCTGCTGCGCCAGGGCGTCGGCGACATCATCGCGTACGACCGGCCGGGCGCCCTGCACCGCGGCCTGCCCGACCTCACCCCGTCGTGGCAGTGGCTCGCCGAGAACACCAACAAGACGCAGTACGCGGGCGACCTCAAGGGCGCGGTGCGCGGCGCCGACGTGTTCATCGGCGTCAGCGCGCCCAACCTGCTCACCGGCGACGACATCGCCACGATGGCGGACCGGTCGATCGTGTTCGCGCTGGCCAACCCCGACCCGGAGGTCGACCCGCGGGCGGCCCGCGAGCACGCCGCCGTCGTCGCCACCGGCCGCTCCGACCAGCCGAACCAGATCAACAACGTGCTGGCGTTCCCCGGCGTCTTCCGCGGCATGCTCGACGCGCACGCCGAGGAGTTCACCGAGGAGATGGCCCTGGCGGCGGCCCGCGCCATCGCGGACGTCGTCGGCGAGGACAAGATCAACCCCACGGTCATCGTCCCGTCGGTCTTCGACGCCCGCGTCGCCCCGGCGGTCGCCGCCGCCGTCCGCGCGGCCGCCGAGGGCAAGCCCGTCCCGCCGCCCCCGCCGGCGGCCGAGCCGGTCAGCCTGGACACCGCCCCACCGGCGGTCCTCTAGCCGCCTGCGCGGGGCGGAGCCGCCGGTCCCCCGCCCCGCGCGGGCCGCTACGAGGCCAGGGCGCGGGTCGGGGGCAGGGCCGCCGCGCGCATCGCCGGGTACAGGCCCGCGACCGCGCCGACCAGCGTCGTCGCCGCCACTCCCCCGGCCAGCGCCCAGCCCGGCACCACGGGTGGCCAGTCCCGGGACAGGGCGTAGCCCGCCGTCACCAGGGCGCCGGTCAGCACGCCCGCCACGCCGCCCAGGGTGGCCAGCAGCAGCGATTCCACCAGGAACTGCGTCCTGACCTGGCCGCGGGTGGCGCCCAGGGCCCGGCGCAGGCCGATCTCCGGGCGGCGTTCCAGCACCGAGATGACCATCGTGTTGGCGACGCCGACGCCGCCGACGAGCAGGGCGACCGCGCCGAGGCCCAGGAGCAGGCCGTTGAGGGCGGCGTCGGTGGCGCGGGCGGCGGCCAGGGCGTCGGACGGGCGGGACACCGTCACCTCGTTCGGGGCGGCCGGGTTGACGGTGGCGGCCAGGACGGCGCGGACCGCCTCGACGGCCGGCTCGGCGGAGCGGGTGTACACGGTGGTCGGTGCGCCGTCGAAGTCCAGCAGCGCGGCCGCCGACGACCAGCCGACCAGGGCGGAGGCGTCCAGTTCGGGCGCCAGCGGGACCGGGGCGAGGATGCCGGTCACCGCGTACCAGGCGCCGCCCAGCCACACCCGCACGCCCGGGGCGGTGACGCCGAGCCGCCGGGCGGCCGTCGCGCCCAGCACCACGGCCGGGGCGGCCGACTCCGTCAGCCAGCGGCCGCGGGCCACCGTGCCGCCGACCGTGCCGAGCAGGTCGTCGCGCGCGGCCCGGACGGCGATGCTGCCCGTCTCGGCGGCCGGGACGTGGTCGGTGCGGTACACCTTGGCGTCCAGCACCGCCGTCGCGGACACCGACTCGACGGGGCCGATGCGGCGCACCATCGCCAGCGACTCGGCGGGCAGGGTGGCCTCGTCGCCGAACAGGGTCTGGCCGGGCGCCGCCGTCAGCAGGTTGGTGCCGAGGGCGGTGAGGGCGCGGTCGACCTCGGCGCGGCTGGAGGCGGAGATGCCGACGACGGCGAGCATCGCGGCGATGCCGATGGCGATGCCGACCGCGGACAGGGTGACCCGCAGCGGGCGGGCGCGCAGGCCCGCGGCGCCGACGCGCAGGACGTCGGCCGGGGCCAGCCGGTGCGGGCTCACGCGGTCACCAGCCGGCCGTCGCGCAGGTGCACCCGGCGGGGCAGGCCGTCGGCGATCTGCCGGTCGTGGGTGATGACCAGCACCGTGGTGCCGGCGGCGTGCAGGTCGTGCAGCAGGGTCAGCACGCCCGCGCCCGACACCGAGTCGAGGTTGCCGGTGGGTTCGTCGGCGAGCAGCAGCGGCGGGTCGCCGACGACGGCGCGGGCGATCGCGACGCGCTGGCGTTCGCCGCCGGACAGCTCGTGCGGGCGGTGGTGGGCGCGGTGGGCGAGGCCCACGCGTTCCAGGGCGGCGGCCGCGCGCCGGCGCCGCTCGCGGCGGCGCACCCCGGCGTAGAGCAGGCCGTCGGCGACGTTGTCCACGGCGGACACCCCGGGCGCCAGGTGGAACTGCTGGAACACGAACCCGACGGTGCGGGCGCGCAGCGCCGACAGCGCCCGGTCGGGCAGCGTCGCCACGTCGGCGCCGCCGATCGTCACCGAGCCCGTGGTCGGGCGGTCGAGGGCGCCGAGCAGGTGCAGCATCGTCGACTTGCCCGAGCCGGACGGGCCGACCACGGCCACGAACTCCCCCGCCGCCACGTCCAGGGTCACCCCGGCCAGGGCGGTCACCCCGCCGGGGTAGGTCTTGCCGACGTCGCGCAGCGCGATCACGACGGCATCCCCACGGTCAGGCCGTCGGCGACGCCCGCGCCGCGCACCTCGGCCGTGCCGCCGGCGACGAGGCCCACCTCGACGGCGACGTGCCCGCCGCCCGCCAGCTCCAGGCCGTAGCCGCCCTCGGCCAGGGCGACCAGCGCGGCGACCGGCACGGTGAGCACGTTCTCGCGCCGCTCGCCGACGTACTCGACCTCGACCGGCCCGGACCGCACCGCGACCGTCCGCTTCAGCGCGATCGTGACGGGCAGGGTGGCCGCGCCGTCGGCGCCCTTCTCCGCCTCCGCGCCGACCGCGGTGACCGTGCCGGCGACGTCCTCGCCGCCGGGCAGGGTCACCGTCACGGCGACGCCGGGCTCGGCCCACGCCACGTCGGACGCGTCGGCGTCGACGGTGACGACCGGCGCGGTGCCGGTGTGCCGGAGCACCTCGCCGCCGGCCGGGCCGCCGAGCCGGGCGGTCAGCGACGCCACCCGGATCTCCCCCGGCGCCACGGCCGCCCACGCCGCCGACACCCGGCCGGTCCCGGGGCGGCCCAGGTCGTCCTGCCACTCGCGCACGGCGCGGGCGGTCGCCGCGGTGTAGTCGTCGTCGGCGGTGAAGCCGTCGTAGCCGAGGGCGCGCAGGTTGCGCTCCAGCTGCCGCACGTCGGCGCCGGACAGCCCGGGGCGCAGCTCCCGGTACAGCGGCAGCGTGCCGTACAGCAGCACGACCGGGTCGTCGTCGGCGCGGAACAGGGTGCCGCCGCGGCGCACGGTCCGGCCCGCCGCGGGCAGCCACGTGACGGTGCCGGTGGCGGTGGTGACCAGCGGCACCGGGTCGCCGTGGCCCAGCTCGCCGTCGACCGTCGCGGTGTCGGCGAGCGTCCCCGTGCGGACCGTGGTGGTGGCGGCCGGGCCGGTCGCGGGCGGCGTACCCCCGGGGCCGGAGTCGATGGCCCAGGCGGCCGCGCCGGCCGACGCCAGGGTGACCACCGCGGCGGCGGCGCCGACGGCCGCCCGCCGGCGGGGCCTCACTTCCCACCGCCGGGCGCCACGGCGGGCGCGTCGCCGACCCGGTCCGGGCCGAGGTGCTTGCACGCCTCCGCGGCCCGGCGCATCGCCTCCGGGTCGGCGTCGCCGTCCTCGCCGAAGCGCAGCACGCCGGTGGCCGGGTCGGGGTCGGGGAAGCCGGGCACGCCGTTGGCGCGCATGCACCGGGCCATCGCGCGCATCTTCTCGACGTCCTCCGGCGACAGCTCGGGCGGGACGCCGCCGTTGGGCAGCAGGCTGCGGCACTTCTCCATCGCCGCCTCGACCTTGCCGCCGGGCTTGCCGCCGGGCTTGCCGCCGGAGCCCGGCTCAGCGGCCCGGACGGCGATCCGCCCGTCCTCCGCGTCCTCGATGTCCACGCCGTTGTCGCGCATGCACCGGGTGAACTGCCGGCGCTGCTCGGCCTCGTCGGCGGACGGCGTCGGCGCGGCGCTCGCGCCGCCGCCCGCCGGGCCGCCGGCCGTGGCGACCGCGGGGCCGCCGTCGTCGCGGGCGCAGCCGCCGAGCAGCGCGATGACCACCATCAGGGGTACGACCAGGGTTCGTCTCATGGCGCCCAGCTCACCGCCCGGGCCGTAAAGGGATCATCAGCGCCGGCGCTCACAGCTTTCTTACGGCCCGGCGGTCCACCATGTGCCGATGCGGGTGCTGATAGCCGAGGACGAGACCGTGCTGGCCGACGCGATCGCCGAGGGGCTGCGGCTGCAGGCCCTGGCGGTCGACACGGTGTACGACGGCGACGCCGCCCTGGAACGCCTGGCCGTCAACGACTACGACGTGCTCGTCCTCGACCGCGACCTGCCGCTGGTGCACGGCGACGACGTGTGCCGCGCGGTCGTCGAGTCGGGCGGCGCGGTGCGGGTGCTCATGCTGACCGCCGCCGCGGACGTGTCCGCCCGGGTGGCGGGGCTGGCGCTCGGCGCGGACGACTACCTGCCGAAGCCGTTCGCCTTCCCGGAGCTGGTGGCGCGGGTGCGGGCGCTCGGGCGGCGGGCCCGCCCGGCGGCGCCGCCGGTGCTGTGCCGGGCGGGCATCCGGCTCGACACCAGCCGCCGGGAGGTGTTCCGCGACGGCCACCACGTGCCGGTGTCGCGCAAGGAGTTCGCGGTGCTGGAGGAGCTGCTGCGGGCGGGCGGGGCGGTGGTCAGCACCGAGCAGCTGCTGGAGCGGGCGTGGGACGAGCACACCGACCCGTTCACGAACGTGGTGCGGGTGACGGTGATGACGCTGCGCCGCAAGCTCGGCCCGCCGCAGGTCGTCGAGACCGTCACGGGCGTCGGGTACCAGATCCGATGACGCACCGGTGGACCGTCCGCGCCCGGCTGACCGCCCTGTACGGCTCGCTGTTCGTGCTCGCCGGGGCGGCGCTGCTCGGCATCACGTACCTGCTGCTGCAGCAGGCGCTCGGCGACCAGCTGATCGACCGGCAGCTGGTGTTCCGGGCCGAGGGGGCGATCGGGCCGGTGTCCGGACCGGTCGCGGCCTCCGTGCCCGCCACCCTGCCGCTGCCGGAGGGGCTCACCCCCGACCAGCGCACGGCCGCGCTGGGGCGGCTGCAGCTGGCCGAGACGCTGCAGCAGGACTTCCGCGACCGCACCCTGACGACCCTGCTGCAGCGCGGCGCCATGGCGCTGGGCGCGGTGGCGCTCGTCGGCATCTGGCTCGGCTGGCTGGCCGCCGGGCGCACCCTGCGGCCCATCCAGCAGATCACCGCCACGGCGCGCCGGGTCGCCGACCGCAGCCTGCACGAGCGGATCGCGCTGACCGGCCCGCGCGACGAGCTGAAGCAGCTCGCCGACACGTTCGACGACATGCTGGAACGCCTCGACGCGTCGTTCGACTCGCAGCGCCGGTTCGTCGCGAACGCCTCGCACGAGCTGCGCACCCCGCTGGCCATCAACCGCACGCTGCTGGAGGTGGCGCTCAGCCGGCCGGACGCGCCGCCCGCCCTGCACCAGCTCGGCGGCACCCTGCTGGAGGTGAACGCCCGGCACGAGCGGCTCATCGACGGCCTGCTGGTGCTGGCGTCCTCGGAGCAGACGATCGCCGACCCGGCCCCCGTCGACCTGGCCGACGTGGCCGGGCGCCTGGTCGAGGGGGCCTGCCCCGGCGCCGCGGTCGCCGTCACGCTGGACGCCGCGCCGGCCGTCGTGGCGGGCGACGCGGTGCTGCTGGAACGCCTGACGCAGAACCTCGTCGCCAACGCGGTCGCCTACAACCGGCCCGCGGGGCGCGTCGCGGTCACCGTCGGACCCGGCCCGTCGGGGGTACGCCTCACCGTGGCCAACACCGGCCCGCCGATCGCCGCGTACGAGGTGCCGGGCCTGTTCGAGCCGTTCCGCCGGCTCACCGACCGGGTCGGCTCGGCGCGCGGCACCGGGCTGGGCCTGTCGATCGTGCGCTCGGTGGCGCGGGCGCACGGCGGCGAGGCGACGGCGGCGCCCGGCCCGGACGGCGGCCTGACGGTGACCGTGGACCTGCCGGCCGCGCCGGTCAGCCGCGCGCGGCCAGCCAGCCCCGCAGCTCCGCCGGGCGGTCCGTGATGATCCCGCCGACGCCCAGGCCCAGGGCGGCGGCCCAGCCGGCCGGCTCGTTCACCGTCCACGGCATGACGGCCGCGCCGGCGGCGGCGACGGCCGGCACCACCGACGGGTCGCCGACCACGTCGGCCAGCGACGGGTTGTAGAAGACGGCGCCGTGCGCGCGGACCACCGCGGCCGGGTCGGCGTCCAGGCCCTCGCGCAGCACCCCGCGGCGCAGCTCCGGCAGCAGCTCGGCGGCGGCGTGCAGGACCGGGTCGGCGAAGCTCTGCAGCACCGTGCGGCGCACCAGCCCGCGCTCGGTGAGCTGGGCCAGGATCGCCTTCACCTCGTCGCCGGTGGCCGGGGGCTTGATCTCCAGCAGCACCTGCGGGCCGGGCGCGGCGGCGAGCAGGTCGAGCACCTCGGCCAGCGTCGGCACGCGCACCCCCGCGAACACCGGGGCGAACCAGCCGCCCGCGTCGCGGGAGCGCAGGTCGTCGAACCGGACCTCGGCGACCGGCCCGGCGCCCGGCACCGTGCGCCCGAGCAGCCGGTCATGGATCACCACCGGGACGCCGTCGGCGGTGGTGCGCACGTCGAACTCGATCCAGTCGGCGCCCGCGGCGACGCCCGCGTGCAGGGCGAGCAGTGTGTTCTCGGGCGCGATCCCGGCGTAGCCGCGGTGCGCGACGACGAACGTCACAGTGCCGCCCGGTCGACCGTGCCCGTCGCCACCAGGACGGCCGGGCCGGACAGCCACGCCGTCCGCTCGTCCACCGTCACCGTGAGGCGACCGCCGGGCAGGTCGACCGCCACCACGCCGGTGGCCCGGCCGGCGTCGCGCAGGGCGACCGCGCCCACCGCGAGCGCGCCCGTGCCGCACGAGAGGGTCTCGCCGGAGCCGCGCTCGTGGACCCGCATGCGCACGTGCAGGTCGGCGCCGTCGACGGGCTCGCCCGGGGTGGTGAACTCGACGTTGACGCCGGCCGGGAACACGGCGGCGTCGTGGGCGGGCGCGGTGTGCAGGTCGAGCGACTCCAGCGGCACGGCGGCCGGCAGCGCGCAGACCAGGTGCGGGTTGCCGCAGTCGACGGCGGTGCCCGGCACGGTCAGCGGGCCCATGGTCGCGGTGCTCGCGTCGTACACCCGCGGGGTGCCCATGTCGACGGCGATGGTGTCGCCGTCGGCGACCGCGCGCACGAGCCCGGCGCGGGTCGCCACCGGCACGCCGCCGGCGGCGGAGCCGTCGGCGAGGCCGTGGGTGAGCAGGTAGCGCACGAAGACGCGCACGCCGTTGCCGCACATCTCGGCGAACGAGCCGTCGGCGTTCCAGTAGTCCATGAACCACTCGGCCTCGCCCGCCAGGCCGGCCCCCTCGGGGTGCTTCGCGGCGCGGATCACCCGCAGCACGCCGTCGGCGCCGATGCCCCGGCGCCGGTCGCACAGGGCGGCGACCAGCCCCGGCGTCAGGTCGAGCTGCCCGTCGGGGTCGGCGAGGACCACGAAGTCGTTGCCGGTGCCGTGGCCCTTGGTGAACGCAAGCATCACGCGCCCATCATCGCGCAGCCGCGCGCACCGCCGCCAAGGCGGCCCCGGTGAGGTCCGTCGCGGCGCCGTCGAGCCAGTGGATGCGCGGGTCGCGGCGGAACCACTTGCGCTGGCGCCGCACGAACCGCCGGGTCGCCAGCTTCGTCTCCGCGCGGGCCTGCTCCTCGGTCAGCTCGCCCGCCAGGAACGCCAGCACCTGCTGGTAGCCCAGCGCCGCCCGGGCGGTGCGGCCGTCGCGCAGACCGTGCCGCTCCAGCTCGCGCACCTCGCCGACCAGCCCGGCCGCCCACATCACGTCGACCCGGCGGTCCACCCGGTCGTCCAGGCCGGCCGGGTCGCGGTCCACGCCCAGCTGGACCGACGGGTAGTGCGGGGTGGGTTCGGGCAGCGACGCCGCGAACGGCGCCCCGGTCAGCTCCACCACCTCCAGCGCCCGCACGATGCGGCGGCCGTTGCTGGGCAGGATCTTCGCCGCCGCGTCCGCGTCGAGCCGGGCCAGCCGGGAATGCAGCGGTGCCGGGCCCGCCGCGGCCAGTTCGGCCTCCAGCCGCGCGCGCAGGCCCGCATCGGTGCCGGGGAACGAGAACTCCTCCAGGACGGCGCGCACGTACAGGCCGGAGCCGCCGACCAGCAGCGGGGTGCGGCCGCGGGCCAGGATGTCGTCGACGGCGGCGCGGGCCAGCCGCTGGTACGCCGCGACGCTGGCCGGCTCGGTCACGTCCCAGACGTCGAGCAGGTGGTGCCGCACGCCGCGGCGCTCGGCCGGGGTCAGCTTCGCGGTGCCGATGTCCATGCCGCGGTACAGCTGCATCGAGTCGCAGTTGACGACCTCGCCGTCGAGGGCGTGCGCCAGCGCGATGCTCAGGTCCGACTTGCCGGCCGCGGTCGGGCCGACGACGGCGACGACGGTCACGCCGGGCTCCACGTGGCGACCGCGTAGTGCACGCCGTAGGGCGTCTCGTCGTAGGTGACCGCGCCGCGCCCGGGCCGCCCGCCGACCGCCCCGGCCAGCACCTGCCAGGCCGCCCGGCCGGCCGCCTTCAGCTCCGCCGACAGTGTGGTGTCCAGCCCGAGCAGCGCCACCGGGTCCGCGCCGGCCAGGGCGGACACCACCGCCGCCCGGTACGCCTCGGCGCGCGGGTCGTCGTAGCCGGGCGCGGTGCGGCCGTGGCACGCCGAGCCGTCGCCCAGCGCCAGCAGCGCCACCCGCGCCCGCCGGCCCGCCCACTCGGCGCCCAGCCGCGCGCACGTGCCGGGGTCGGCGCCGGCCGCCACCGCGTCGAACCACACCGTCCGCCCGCCGAGGTCGTGCCGGCTCAGCAGCCAGCCGCCCACCAGCAGGCTCAGGTCGGTCAGCGGGTCGCCGTCCGGCGGCCCGAAGTCCGCGCGCGCCCCGAACGGGGCGAACGTGCCCCGGTACGGGAAGGTGTGCCGGCGGGTGCGCTCGCCGCCGCCCACCACGAGCAGCGCCTCGGCGTCGGCCGCCAGCAGGTGCGCGACCGCGGCGTCGCAGGCCTCCCGCAGGCCGTCGAGCTCGGCGGCCGCGCCCGCCGCGACCGCGGGGACGAGCAGGGGCGGGCAGGGGCACACCGCGGCGGCGACCAGGGACACGGGACCTACCGTATCGGTCGTACCCGCCCGCACCGGTCGCCCGGCCCCCGCCCGGGCCGAGGACACCGTATGGTCACGGTCGTCGGTGGGCGCTTCCCCGTAACCGGGTTGGACCTGTGACAATGCGCGAGAAAGAATGCCTGAGGTACGTTTCGCGCGCGACGGCGGCACCGGCCGGGACCTCCCGGCGGGGCCGGGACGAACTGAGGATGGGCTATGAACGACTGGACGGCCTTCGGCCGGGTGGACGCCGACGGCACCGTGTACGTCAAGACCGCCGCAGGTGAGAAGGTGGTCGGCTCGTGGCAGGCCGGCACCCCTGAGGAGGGCCTCGCCCACTTCGCGCGCCGGTTCGAGGACCTCGTCACGGAGGTCGACCTCGTCGAGGCCCGCCTCAAGTCCGGCGCGGCCGACGCCGCCCACTCGCTGACCAGCGTCAAGCGGCTGCGTACCACCCTCGACGAGGCCCACGTCGTCGGCGACATCGACGGCCTGGCGACCCGCCTCGACAAGCTCGCCGCCCAGGCGGAGGAGAAGGCCGGCGAGGCCCGGGCCGCCCGGGACGCCGCCCGCGTCGAGGCCGTCGCCCGCAAGACCGCCCTGGTCGAGGAGGCCGAGAAGCTGGCCGCCGAGTCCACCGGCTGGAAGACCGCCGGCGACCGGCTCAAGGAGATCCTCGACGAGTGGAAGACCATCCGCGGCGTCGACAAGAAGACCGACGGCGAGCTGTGGAAGCGGTTCGCCGCCGCCCGGGACGGCTTCACCCGCCGCCGCGGCGCCCACTTCGCCACCCTCGACGGCCAGCGCAAGCAGGCGCAGACCGCCAAGGAGGCCCTGGTCACCGAGGCCGAGGCGCTCGCCGACTCCACCGACTGGGCGCCCACCGCCGCCCGGCTCAAGGAACTCATGAACGAGTGGAAGGCCGCCCCGCGCGCCTCCAAGGAGGCCGAGCAGCGGCTGTGGGAGAGGTTCCGCGGCGCCCAGGACTCGTTCTTCTCCAAGCGCAGCGAGGTGTTCTCCGCCCGCGACGCCGAGCAGAAGGAGAACCTCGACCGCAAGCAGGCCCTGCTCGCCGAGGTCGAGGCCATCGACGTCGACGCCGACCCGAAGACCGCCCAGGCGAAGCTGCGCGACGCCCAGGCCCAGTGGCACGACATCGGCCGCGTCCCCCGCGAGAACGCCGCCTCCCTCGACCGCCGCTGGCGCGCCGTGGAGGAGAAGATCCGCGTCGCGATGGATTCCGCGTGGCGGCGCACCACCCCGCAGGACAACCCGCTGCTCGCCCAGATGCGCGAGCAGGTCGCCGAGGCCGAGCAGCGCCTCGAGCGCGCCCGGGCGGCGGGCGACCAGCGCCGGGTCAAGGAGGCCGAGCAGGCGCTCGCGTCGAAGCGGCAGTTCCTGGAGCTGGCCGAGAAGGCGGGCTGACCCGGCCGTGTACCTGATGATCTCCACCTACCTGCGGCCCCTGCCGGAGGTCGACGCGGCGCGGCCCGACCACTTCGCGTTCATGGACCGGCTGGAGGCCGACGGCCACGTCGTCGGCGCCGGCCGGCAGGAGTCCGGCACCGGCGGCATCGTGCTGCTGCGGGCCGGCTCCGCCGACGAGGCCCGGCGGCTGATGGCCGACGACCCGTACGTGCTGCGCGGCCTCGCCACCTACGAGCCGGTCGGCTGGACCGTCACCCGCGGGCCGCTCGCCGCCCTCTAGGGCTCGTACGGCGGGGCGACGCCCCACCCCCACCGCGGCACCGGCGCCTGCAGCACCACGTCGGCGCCGGGCCGGGAGTTCAGCACCGCCAGCCGGGTGCCCCACTCCAGGTATCCGGCGAACGCCGCCCGGAACTCCGGGTCCTCGGGCAGCCCCACCTCGTCGGCGGCGTCCAGCATGAGGTTCACCCAGCGCCGGCGCTGCGGCTCGGTGATCGCCCGGCCCAGGTGCATCCGCACCATGTGCGGATACCCGCCGTGCTCGCCGGTGTAGGCGGCCGGACCGCCGAACACCTCGGCGAGCCACAGCGCCACGTGCCGGGCATGCTCGGGGTGCATGGTGGCGAACAGGCCGGCCAGCAGGTCGTCCGCGGTCACCCGGCGGTAGAACGCGTCGCAGAGCCGCACGAAGGCGTCGGTGCCGCCGGCCCACTCGTACAACGTCGGAGGTCCAGACATGACGACAGCTGAGCAGGCCGTCCCCGGCGGCACAAAGTACGCACCGTCCGGTGCGTGCCCCGAGCTGCGCCGTCGAACTGGCGGGCGTGCTCGGCGGACGCTGGCGCACGGTGGTCCTGGCACACCTCAAGGAGGGCGCGCGGACCGGGGTCGTCCTGCCGGCGCCCTGAGCCGTCAGGCCTGGCAGGCGTTCACCGGCGCGGCGGCCGGCGGCGGCGCGCCGATCGTCGGCAGGCCCAGCGAGACGCCCCGGGTGCGCGGCGTGGTGCCGGCCTCCCACGCGTCGCCGGCGCGGGTGCGCCGCACCGACAGCGGGGCGCCGTCGGCGTTCAGGTGGTGCGGGGCGGCGTAGGTGACGACGGTCTCGACGACGTCGCCGGGGCGCGGGGCGGTGTCCCCGGTGGCGAAGTGGACCAGCCGGCCGTCGCGGGCGCGGCCCGACAGCCGGCCGGTGCGCTCGTCCTTGCGGCCCTCGCCGACGGCCACCAGCACCTCGACGGTGCGGCCGACCTGCTTCTTGTTCTCGTCCCAGGTGATGTCCTCGAGCGTGGCGATCAGCCGCTCGTAGCGCTCCTGGACGACCTGCTTGGGCAGTTGGTCGTCCATCACCGCGGCGGGGGTGCCGGGCCGCTTGGAGTACTGGAACGTGAACGCGCTGGAGAACCGGGCCTGGCGCACCACGTCGAGGGTCTGCTCGAAGTCGGCCTCGGTCTCGCCGGGGAAGCCGACGATGATGTCGGTGGTGATGGCGGCGTCGGGCATGGCGGCGCGCACCTTGCCGATGATGCCGAGGTACTTCTCCGAGCGGTAGCTGCGGCGCATCGCCTTGAGCACCCGGTCGGAGCCGGACTGCAGCGGCATGTGCAGCGAGTGGCAGACGTTCGGCGTCTCGGCCATGGCGGCGATGACGTCGTCGGTGAAGTCCTTGGGGTGCGGGCTGGTGAACCGGACCCGCTCCAGGCCGGGCACGCCGCCGCAGGCGCGCAGCAGCTTGCCGAACGCAAGCCGGTCGCCGAACTCGACGCCGTAGCTGTTGACGTTCTGCCCGAGCAGGGTCACCTCCAGCACACCCTCGGCAACCAGCGCCTCGACCTCGGCGAGGATCTCGCCGGGCCGGCGGTCCTTCTCGCGGCCGCGCAGCGACGGCACGATGCAGAAGGTGCAGGTGTTGTTGCAGCCGACGCTGATGGACACCCAGCCCGCGTACGTGGACTCGCGGCGGGTGGGCAGCGTCGACGGGAACACCTCGAGCGCCTCGAGGATCTCGACCTCGGCGGCGGAGTTGTGCCGGGCCCGGTCGAGCAGGGCGGGCAGCGAGCCGATGTTGTGCGTGCCGAACACGACGTCGACCCACGGCGCCTTGCGCACGATGTCGCCGCGGTCCTTCTGCGCCAGGCAGCCGCCGACGGCGATCTGCATGCCCGGCTTCTTCAGCTTGGTGGGGCGCAGGTGGCCGAGGTTGCCGTAGAGCCGGTTGTCGGCGTTCTCCCGCACCGCGCACGTGTTGAACACGACCACGTCGGCGTCGTCGGACTCGGCGCGGACGTAGCCGGCGTCCTCCATGAGCCCGGAGATGCGCTCGGAGTCGTGCACGTTCATCTGGCAGCCGTACGTGCGCACCTGGTAGGTGCGGGCGGCGGTCTCGGGTGCGGTAGTCATGGCAGTTGCCCAGCGTACCGGCTGGCGTTCCTAGGCCGCGGCCGCCGGTCGGCTGCCGCCCCGGCCGCCCTGGCACCACACGTCGATGCCGGTGCAGGGGCGCACGTTCGTCCAGCGCGGGCCGGCGTCGGTGTCGGCCACGTCGACGTGCACGGGCCGGATGCCGCCGTCGGGGGTGATCAGCAGGTGCCGGGACGGGTCGAGCGAGTCGTCCGGCAGCAGGCAGCGGCTGTCGAGCCGGGCGGCCACCGCGCGGGCGGCCACGGACTCCGGCACGTCGGACGGGGCCAGGTAGCAGTCCACGACCGTGGGGAACTCGCCCTCGGTGTGCCAGACGTCGCACTGCACGGCGCCCGGGACGGGGGGCCCGGCCAGCTCGATCGTGGGCCGGCGCACGGCGACGGCCACGGCGGCCCGGACCCGGCCGGGGTCGAGCGTGCCGTCGAGGCACCAGTTCCAGAGGCCCGTCGCGGCCGGGGGGTCAGCCATACCGTCCATGGTGAATGCGTCTCCGTCGGCGTATGTGTGGTGTTACCGCTCCGTGACCCTGTACGGAGTGAACCGACACAGTACCGCCCCTAGAGTGGCCCCATCCGAGTGATGCGGACGGACGGTGGTGCAGCGATGACGACGGGCGAACCGCTCATCGTGCTCGACAAGGTGAACAAGTACTTCGGGCCGTTGCACGTCCTCCAGGACGTCGACCTGACGGTCGACCGCGGCGAGGTGGTCGTCGTCATCGGTCCGTCGGGCTCCGGCAAGTCGACGCTGTGCCGCGCCATCAACCGCCTCGAACCGATCAATTCGGGCACGATCACCTTCGACGGGCGCGAGCTGCCCGCCGAGGGCAAGGCGCTGGCCAAGCTGCGCAGCGAGGTCGGCATGGTCTTCCAGTCGTTCAACCTCTTCGCGCACAAGACCATCCTCGAGAACGTGATGCTCGGGCCGGTCAAGGTGCGCAAGGAGAAGGCGTCGGTCGTGCGCGAGCGGGCCATGAAGCTGCTCGACCGGGTCGGCATCGGCAACCAGGCCGACAAGTACCCGGCCCAGCTGTCCGGCGGCCAGCAGCAGCGCGTGGCGATCGCCCGGGCCCTGGCCATGGAGCCCAAGGCGCTGCTCTTCGACGAGCCGACCAGCGCGCTGGACCCCGAGATGGTCGGCGAGGTCCTCGACGTCATGACGTCGCTGGCCCGCGAGGGCATGACCATGGTCGTCGTCACCCACGAGATGGGTTTCGCCCGGCACGCCGCCAACCGCGTCGTCTTCATGGCGGACGGTCAGCTCGTCGAACAGGACACCCCCGACGCCTTCTTCGGCAACCCCAAGAGCGACCGGGCCAAGGACTTCCTCTCCAAGATCCTGACGCACTGAATGTCCACACTGAAGCCCGCCACCGCGGGCTTCGCAGCAGAGGGAGCGTAACGATGCGCATCACCCGATTTGTGGCGACGGCCGGGGCACTGGCCCTGGCGTTCTCCATCGCAGCATGCGGCGGCGACGGCGAGGGCGGCAGCGACACCGGCTCCGGCGGCGCCGCGGCCGGCATCGTCGGCAAGGCGTCCAGCCAGAAGAAGCTGGTCATCGGCGTGAAGGCCGACCAGCCGGGCCTCGGCCTTCAGACCGGCGGCAGCTACGAGGGCTTCGACATCGAGATCGGCAAAATCATCGCGAAGGGCCTCGGCGTGCCGGACACCGGCATCGAGTGGAAGACCACGGTCTCCGCCAACCGCGAGCCGTTCATCCAGCAGGGTCAGGTCGACCTCGTCGTCGCGACCTACACGATCAACGACGAGCGCAAGAAGGTCGTCAACTTCGCCGGGCCGTACTACGTCGCGGGCCAGGATCTGCTCGTGCCGACAAACTCGACGATCACCGGACCCGAGGCGCTGGCCGGCAAGAAGGTCTGCTCCGTGAGCGGCTCCACGCCGGCCAAGCGGATCCAGACCGACTACAAGGACGCCTCGCTCCAGCAGTTCGACTCGTACTCCAAGTGCGTGACGGCCCTCGCCGGCGGTCAGGTCGACGCCGTGACCACCGACGACATCATCCTGGCCGGGTACGCCGCCCAGGATCAGTACGCCGGCAAGTTCAAGGTCGTCGGCAAGAAGTTCAGCGACGAGCCGTACGGCATCGGCCTGAAGAAGACCGACACGGAGGGCTGCAACAAGGTCAACGAGATCCTGAAGGCCGCCGCGGCTGACGGCACGTACAAGACCGCCTGGGACGCCACCCTCGGCAAGAGCGGCACGCCCGCGCCCGAGCTGGACACCACCAAGCTGACCAACTGCGCCTGACCAGCACGTGACGAGCGGGGCCGGCGCGCCGGCCCCGCTCTTCGCGGCCCGCACGCCGGCTCGCGACGGCCCCTGAGGAGGGCAGATGGACGTCTTCTCCGATCCCGCCAACTTCGACGAGTACACGACCGGCTTCCTCTGGATCCTCAAGCTCACGGCGGCAGGCGGCTTCGCGGCGTTCGTGCTCGGTGTCGTCCTGGCGGCGATGCGCGTCTCCCCCGTGCCGGTACTGCGGGGCTTCGGGGCCGCCTGGGTCAACCTGTTCCGCAACACCCCACTGACGCTGATCATCTTCTTCTGCTACTTCGGCCTGTACACGAACCTGGGCCTGGTGCTCTCCGACGAGCTGGAGCTGAACAACTTCTGGCTCGGCGTCGTCGGACTCGCCGTCTACACCGCGGCGTTCGTCTGCGAAGCCATCCGCTCCGGCATCAACACGGTGGACGCTGGTCAGGCAGAGGCGGCCCGTGCGATCGGCATGACATTCTTCCAGAACCTGCGCATCGTGATCCTCCCGCAGGCCGGTCGCGCGGTGGTCGCTCCGCTCGGCAGCATCCTCATCGCCCTGTGCAAGAACGCCACCATCGTCGGCACGATCGGCCTGGCGGAATCCTCGAACGCCATGAAGAACCTGATCAACTTCAACGGCGACCAGGTCATCCCCATCTTCCTGGTCTTCGCCGGCACCTTCGCGGTCGTCCTGATCCCGACCGGCTACGGCTTCGGCTGGCTGGCCAACCGACTGGCGGTGAAGCGATGAGCAGCACGGACGCCGTTCTGTACGACCACCCGGGACCGAGGGCGAAGGCGCGCAACGCGATCATGACCGTCCTGTTCGGGATCGGGCTGCTCGCGCTGCTGTACTGGATTTACGCGAAGTTCGAGGAGAAGAACCAGTGGGCCGGCCCGCTGTGGGAGCCGTTCACCCAGAGCACCACCTGGGTCGACTTCATCCTCCCCGGCCTCTGGGCGACCGTCAGCGCGGCCGCCGTCGCCATGGTGCTGTCGCTGGTCTTCGGCATCGTCTTCGCCGTCGGACGGCTGTCCGAGCACTGGTTCATCAGCATCCCGGCCGGCGCCGTCGTCGAGTTCTTCCGCGCGGTTCCGTTGCTGCTGCTGATGTTCTTCATCTTCTACGGCATCCCGTTCATCACGTACCAGCCGATGTCGGTGTTCTGGGCCGTCGTCATCGGCCTGACCCTGTACAACGGTTCGGTCCTCGCCGAGGCGTTCCGCGCCGGGATCCGATCGGTGCCGCGCGGGCAATCCGAGGCGGCGTATGCGGTCGGCATGCGCAAGGGCCAGGTCATGCAGCACATTCTGGTGCCGCAAGCGGCGCGCGCGATGCTGCCCGTGATCGTCAGCCAGCTCGTCGTCCTGGTGAAGGACACGGCGCTCGGCTACATCATCGGTTACAGCGAACTCCTCCAGATGGGCGTCAACAACCTCGGCGCCAACTTCGGCAATTTCGTCGCGGCGGCGATGGTTGCCGCGGTCATCTACATCCTGTTGAACTGGTCCTTGACGTCGCTCGCGGGCTACTTGGAGCGGCGTACCCGGCGCGCCGGGAAGGCACCGGGCGGGGCCGCACCGGTGGGCGAGGAGGCCGGCAGCGCCGTGGTCGAGCCCCAGGGCTGACCGGCGGACGCTAACGCGCGAGTTCGGTGACCCGCGACTCGCGGACCACCGTGACGCGGATCTGGCCCGGGTAGGTCAGCTCCTCCTCGATCTGCTTCGCCACGTCCCGCGCCAGCACCGCCGCGCCGATCTCGTCGACGTCCTCCGGCCGCACCATCACCCGGATCTCCCGGCCCGCCTGCATCGCGAACACCTTCTCGACGCCCGACTTGCCGCCCGCGATCTCCTCGATGCGCTCCAGCCGCTTCACGTACGCCTCGAGGCTCTCCCGGCGCGCCCCCGGCCGCCCGCCCGAGCAGGCGTCCGACGCCTGCGTCAGCACCGCCTCGATCGTCTGCGGCAGCACCTCGTTGTGGTGCGCCTCGATCGCGTGCACCACGTCGTCGGACTCGCCGTACTTGCGGGCCAGGTCCGCGCCGATCAGCGCGTGGCTGCCCTCCACCTCGTGGGTCAGCGCCTTGCCGATGTCGTGCAGGAACGCGCACCGCTTGATCGTCGGCACGTCCAGGCGCAGCTCCGCCGCCATGATGCCGGCGATGTGGGCCGTCTCCACCAGGTGCTTCAGCACGTTCTGGCCGTAGCTGGTGCGGTACCGCAGCCGGCCCAGCAGCGTCGCCAACTCCGGGTGCAGGTCCGTGATGCCCACCTCGACCAGGGCGTCCTCGGCGGCCCGGTCGCACAGCCGCTCCACCTCGTGCCGCGCCGAGTCGTACACCTCCTCGATGCGGTGCGGGTGGATCCGCCCGTCCAGTACCAGCTTCTCCAGCGTCAGCCGCCCGATCTCCCGGCGCACCGGGTCGAAGCAGGACAGCAGCACCGCCTCGGGGGTGTCGTCGATGATGAGGTTGACGCCGGTCACCGACTCGAACGCCCGGATGTTGCGGCCCTCGCGGCCGATGATCCGGCCCTTCATCTCGTCGCTCGGCAGGTGCAGCACACTGACCACGCTCTCCGCGGTCTGCTCGCTGGCCACCCGCTGGATCGCGTCGACCACGATGTGCCGGGCCCGCGTCTCCGCCGTGCTGCGCGCGTCGTGCTCGATGTCCCGGATCAGGATCGCGGCCTCGCGCTTCGCCTGCTGCTCGATGCCCTCGACCAGCTCCGCGCGCGCGGCGTCCGCCGTCAGCCCCGCGACCCGCTCCAGCTCCAGCCGCCGCTTGTCCTCCGCCTCGCGCAGCTCCGCGTCCCGCCGCGCCAGCGCCTGCTCCCGCTGCGCCAGGTCGGCCTCCACCGCGGCCAGCCGGCGCTCCCGCTCGACGAGCCGCTCGACCTCCTCCGCGTGCAGCCGCTCCCGCTCGTCGATCCGCGCCGCCCGCCGCTCCACCTCGGCGGCGCTCTCCTTCGCGGTGGCGTTGAGCAGCGCCACCTCCCGCTCCCCGCTGCGCCGCGCCGCCGCCCGGACCTCCTCGGCGTCCGCCTCGGCCTGCCGGTGCGCCCGCTCCAGGATCGTGTCCGCCTCCGCGTGCGCCGCCTCCAGCACCCGCTTCGCCTCGGCCCGCCCCGCCGTCGCCTCCGCCTTCGCCGCGGCCGCCTCGGCCCGCGCCGTCGCCGCCGCCGCCTTCGCGTCGTCCACGGCACTCGACGCCTCGTCCGCCGCCGACCGCAACTGCGCCAGCGACCGCTCCTGGCGGTCCTTCTGCGCGAGGAACTGCGGATCATCGGGATTCACGACGGGCTTGCCCGGCTGCAGCCGCTTCAGCGCCCGCGCCCCGAGGATCATCCCGGCGACGACGGCGCCCGCCAGCACCACCACCGCCACCAGCAGCACCCAGTCGAGAGAGCTCGTCATCGCGCCACCGGCGATCCGGTGCGGGCGTCGACCATCGCCGCGTCTCCCTTCGCCACGCCCACGCCGACCGGGACAAACCCGGCGGTACGCGGCCGTCGGCAGCTATGGGACAGCCCGACCGAGGCGGCTGGCCGCGCGTACGACCGACCCCGACGTCGCTATGACGCCGATGCCGGCCGCGGCTATGTCAACGCCGCCACCCCACGCGGCCTCCGGGATGGCGGAACACCCTTCACCGACTCAGAGCGGTGAAACGATGCCGTACTGTTACGCGATCTATGTTGTGCGCTTAGCCTGCGATGGTCGAGCAATCCTTGTGTAACGCGAGGCTAGGTCGCGAGTGCCGGTTCGGTCAAGGACTCATGATCGGGCAGCAGATGGGACGTACGGCACAGGGGCGCTCACGCGCAGGTGAGGAGCTATCGGCGGGTATCCGGGATGTTCGGACATATCGCGGAGCGGCTTTTCACGCTGGGTGAACGGGGTCCCTGGTTGGTCCTCAGGGTGATCGCTTCGGGGCGTGGTGGGGCGGTTACTGGTTCTCTTGGTGGGCCCCTCGTCCGTCTTGGGGGGCGGTGGGTTTCGGGGGTTGCGGTGGGGGTTTCGGGGTGGGGTGACCCACTCCGGGCGGTCAGGCTTGATCCCTCCGTGGGTCACCCCACCCCGAAACCTTTCTTGGTCGCTGTCCCCCACCTTGCTGTCCGCGGGCCTCGCTTCCGGTTCATCGCCTTGCTGCTGTTGCGACCTTCCCTGCGGCCGGATGCCGGGTCTCGGGTGACCGGGCGCGCCTGCTGCGTCTGCCGGCTGGCGCCTGCCCTGCTCAGTCGACGGCCGGCGGATCGCTTCAGCGGCGGCCGATCCGCCCCTCCGGTCGAAGGGCCCCCCTCTCCCTTGCCCGGCATCGCTCACCTTGCTTCGCCGGGTGTCGCCCACCTCGACCTGTCGGAAAGCGCGCCACCTCGCTCGGCCGGGTCGCCCACCTTGCATCGCCGGATGTCGCCCACCTCGACCGCTCGGAAGGCGCGCGACATCGCTCGGCCGGGCGTCGGCCACCTTGCATCGCCGGAGCCGTCTACGCCTGCTCGGCCGAAGGGGTCCCGCCCTGCGCGTGGTGGGCCGCCCGCTGTTTCGTCGCTGGGGCGGGTCGGCGCGGCGGGGTCAGTCGGGGGTGGTTTCGGCGGCTGTCAGGGCTTCGGCGTCTAGGTTGTCGGCGAACTCCGCCGCCTCCTCGTCCCTGGCTGCCAGGGCGTCCTTGACGGCGGAGATGGCCACGCCCGCCGGGTAGCCCTTGCGGGCCAGCATGCCGACCAGGCGGCGGAACACCTGCTCCGGCGTGCCGCGGGCCGAGCGTAGTTTGCGGTCGACCAGGGCCCGTGCCGCCGTCGCCTCGGCGTCGTCGTCCACGGTTTCCAAGGCCTCCGAGGCGATCTCGGCGTCGACGCCGCGCTGGCGCAGCTCGTTCGCCAGGGCTCGGCGGGCCAGGCCCTTGCCGTGGTGGCGGCTGGTGACCCAGGCGCGGGCGAACGCCGCGTCGTCGATCAGGCCGACCTCGTCGTAGCGGTCGAGGACCTCCGCGATGACCTCCGGGGCGATCTCGCGCTTCGTCAGGGCCTTGGCGAGTTCGGCGCGGGTGCGCGGGCGGACGGCGAGCTGGCGGATGCAGATCTCGCGGGCCAGTTCGCCCTGGTTCTGGGGCTGGTCGGCGCCGGTTCGCGGGCCGCGGCGTTGCCGGGCTTGATCCCCGGCGCCGGGGCCGCCGGTGTTAGCGCCTCTGCCGCGGGTGCCGCGGCGGCGTGGTGGGTCGCCGTCTGCCGGCTCGTCGTCGCGTGCCGGGGGGCGGTCGGCCGCGTCGCCGGGGTCGGTGAGCGGGCGGTCGGACCACGGGAGGATGCGGCCCGTGTAGGCGTCCGGGTCGTCCGGGGTGGACGGCTCGGCGGTGGCGGGGCGCGCGGGTGTGGGCAGGGCGCTGGCGGGGCGGAGTGCCGCGCGGGCGTCCGTGACGCCCGGCGGCCAGCCGGCCTCGTCCGCTGACGGCGCGAACTCGTCGTCGGGTGGGGGTGCGTCGCCGAAACGGCGCCGTGGGCGGCCGGTGGCGCCGGAGTCGGAGTCGGGGGCGCGGCGGGACGGGGCGGCGTCCCAGCCTCGGCCGGTGCGGGCGCCGCGTCGGCGGGGCGGCATCTCAGCTCACCTCGCCGCGGCGGCCGGGCTGGCTGACGGCCCGCGGGGAAGCGAAGGTGACGCAGGCCCACGGCGAGGCCGAGGTAGCGCCGATCCACGGAAAGACGGACACAGCGCTCACCCGCGGGGAGGTGGAGTTAGCACCGGTCCGTGGGGAGACGGACGCGGCGCGGACCCGCGGGGGCGCGGGTGTGGCGCGAGCCCGCGGGGAGGCGGGTGTGGCGCGGGCCCGCGGGGAGGCGGGCCCGCGCGACGGGTGCGTGCGGGGCACGGGATCAGAAGTCGACCGGGGGGAGGACCGGGCCGCCGGCCGCGTCGCCCGTGGTGACGCCGACGCCGAGCTTCTCGAGGATCTTCTTCTCGATCTCGGCCGCGACGTCCGGGTTCTCCTTCAGGAACTCCCGGGCCTTCTCCTTGCCCTGGCCGAGCTGGTCGCCCTCGTACGTGTACCAGGCGCCCGACTTGCGGATGATGCTCTGCTCGACGCCCACGTCGATGAGGGAGCCCTCGCGGGAGATGCCCTTGCCGTACATGATGTCGAACTCGGCCTGCTTGAACGGGGCCGCGACCTTGTTCTTCACGACCTTGACGCGGGTGCGGTTACCCACGACGTCCGTGCCGTCCTTCAGGCTCTCGATGCGGCGCACGTCGAGCCGGACGGACGCGTAGAACTTCAGCGCGCGACCACCCGTGGTGGTCTCGGGCGAGCCGAACATGACGCCGATCTTCTCGCGGAGCTGGTTGATGAAGATGGCGGTCGTGCCGGTGTTGTTGAGGACACCGGTGATCTTCCGGAGCGCCTGGCTCATGAGGCGGGCCTGGAGGCCGACGTGGCTGTCGCCCATCTCGCCCTCGATCTCGGCGCGCGGCACGAGGGCGGCGACCGAGTCGATGACGATGATGTCGAGGGCGCCGGAGCGGATCAGCATGTCGGTGATCTCGAGGGCCTGCTCACCCGTGTCGGGCTGCGAGACCAGCAGGGCGTCGGTGTCGACGCCGAGGGCCTTCGCGTACTCCGGGTCGAGGGCGTGCTCCGCGTCGATGAACGCCGCGATGCCGCCGTTGCGCTGCGCGTTGGCCACCGCGTGGAGGGCGACCGTGGTCTTACCGCTGGATTCCGGGCCGTAGACCTCCACGACGCGGCCGCGGGGAAGACCGCCGACGCCGAGAGCCACATCGAGGGCGATGGAGCCGGTGGGGATGATGGCGGTCTGCACGACCGGCCGCTCCCCCAGCCGCATCACCGAGCCCTTGCCGAACTGCTTGTCGATCTGCGCCAGCGCGAGATCGAGCGCCTTGTCCCGATCGGGTCCTGCTGCCATGTCGGACACCCCTGCATTCGACTTCGCGGTCGTTTTCGCCGAAGAGCTTCTGTTCACGCGGTCACGCTAGGCCCTGGGTCTGACAAAATCAGCCGACGGGCCGTGGCCTGTGGACAAGTGAGCCGGTGTGGACAATAGCCGAACACCTGTACGATCTTCGAGCGACACGCCCGAACGGGTGTACGAAATTGTCAGTGCAGCCGGGCAGGTACACGCTCCGGGTACGCGGCGACTACGGCGCGCCACACCACGACCGCGTCGACGCCCTCGGCGAGCGCCTGGTTGATGGTCCGGCCGTTCAGTTCGGTGAGTACGTGGTCGGCGGCGAAGCTCGGGGCGTACGCCGGGCCGAAGGTCTGATCCAGCCGGGCCCAGAAGTCGGTCAACCGCATGGGATCCCAGCGTAATGAGCGCCCGGGCCGGGCCGCCAACCAGCCGACGGCACGGACGGGTGCCGGGGCCGCGACCTAGATCCGCGGTCGGGAGGTGGGCCGCGTAGAGATCCCGACTCCAGCCTGGATGGACCGCGGACCCGGCGCCGGCCTGCGGTCCAGGGTGGGCAGCGGCGTGGCGCGGCGCCCGGGTCAAGCCGGCGGCCACGGGGCAGCGCACCGGAGTCGGGCCCGCGGTCACGCGGGCGATGCACCGCCGGCCAGTCGGGAACAACCGCCGCGACCAGGCCCGTGACCAGGCGGGCAGCACGCCCGCCGGAACATGCCGCGGCCAAGCCGGCAACGCGCCCGCCGGACAAGGTCCGCGATCAGGCGGGCACCGCGCCACCGGGCCAGGCCCGCGGTCAGGCCGCTGCCGCCCGGGTCAGGCCTGCGGTCAGGCGGCTGCGGGTTTCCGGCCAGGTCGTGGACAGCAGGGCGTAGAGGACCGTGTCGCGCCAGGTGCCGTCCGGGCGCAGGCGGTGGTGGTGGAGGACCGCCTCGCGGGTGGCGCCCAGCGCCTCGATGGCGCGCCGGGAGCCGTCGTTGCGGGCGTCGGTGTGGAGTTCGACGCGTTCGCAGGTGAGGGTGTCGAAGGCGTGGGTGAGGAGGAGGAGCTTGGCCTCGCGGTTGACGCCGGTGCGCCAGTGGGCACGGCCCAGGAAGGTGTGGCCGATGGCGAGCTGGCGGTTGCGGGTGTCCATGGCGTAGTAGGACGTGGAGCCGATGGTGCGGCCGTCGACGCGGACCGCGTACGGGATGCGGGTGCCGTCGTGGGCCGCCGTGAGGGCGGCGCGGACGATCGTGCGCATGTCGGCCGGGGTGCGGGGTTGCGGGACGGACAGCCAGCGCCACACCTCGGGGTCGGTGGTGGCGGCGTAGAGGTCGTCCACGTGGGACTCGTCGAGCGGGACGAGGGTCACGCGGGGGCCGGTCAGCGGGGTGGCGAAGGTCCACACGTACGGCGGGAGCGGGGTGGTCGCCGCCGGGTCGGTCTCCGGTACGCCCGTGACGCGGCGGACGGGGACGACGCCGGCCCAGTGGGGCAGGGTGAAATCTTCGGGGTCGTCGTTGACGCCGCCCGTGCGGGTGCGCACCGAGACCTCGCGCAGGGGCAGGGCGAGGACGGCGGTCTGGTCGAGTTCGCGGCGGGTGGGCGGGCGGCTGTCGGCGGGGCGGTCCGCGCCGAGGCGGGCGACGAGGGCGTCCATGGCGGCGCGCTTGGTGTCCGGGTCCGTGACCAGGGTGGCCCGGCCGTGGGCGATCACCGAGCGGTAGTTGGCGCTGTGGTGGAACTGGGAGCGGGCGTACACCAGGCCGTCGAGCAGGGTGACCGAGACGCAGACGGCGATGCCGTCGCCGCGGGCGTGCAGGCCCATCCGGCCGCCGGAGGAGGCGTGCAGGTAGAGGGTGTCGCCGACGCGGGCGTGCAGGGTGGGCAGGGCGCGCGGGGCGCCGTCGACGACGAACGCGACGGTGCAGTCCCAAGCCTCGTCGAGGATCGACCAGGCGGCGGCGCGGTCGTAGGTGGTGCGTTCGCGCATGCGCAGCGACGTGGTGCGCGGGGTGGCCGGGTAGTGGGCCGGGTCGGTCATGGCGGTCCCCCGTTGTGCTAGTACATAATCGGGATTGTGTCAGGACGTTACCAGGTCGCCGGGTCGACCGCCGCCGCCATTTCCGCCAGCGTCGAGGACGGGGTGCGCACCGGGGCGCTGCCGCCCGGCGAGGGCCTGCCGCCGGTGCGCGGGCTGGCCCGCCAGCTCGGGGTCAGCCCGGCCACGGTCGCCAAGGCGTACCGGGAACTGCGGCAGCGCGGCCTGGTGGAGACCGCCGGGCGCAACGGGACGCGGGTGCGGCCGCGCTCGGTCGCCACCCGGGCGGCGGCGCGGCCGGCGGCCGGGGCGGGGCTGCGCGACCTGTCCGCCGGCGAGCCCGACCGGCGGCTGCTGCCCCCGCTCGCGGCGCACCTGCGGGCGGTCGCCGGCGCCTTCGCGGCCCCGCTCACCTACGCCGACGCCGGGGTGCTGCCGGAGCTGGCGGACGCGGCGCGGGAGCGGTTCGCCGCCGACGGGGTGCCCGCCGGGGACGTGACCGTCACCAACGGCGCGCTGGACGCCGTCGAGCGGCTGCTCACCGCGCACCTGTGCCCGGGCGACGCCGTCGCCGTCGAGGATCCGGGATGGGGCAACCTGTTCGACCTGGTGGCGGCGCTCGGGCTCACCCCCGTACCCCTGGCCGTGGACGACGAGGGGCCGCTGCCCGGCGCCCTCGCCGCGGCCCTGAGCGCCGGCGTGGGCGCCGTGCTCGTGACCAGCCGGGCGCAGAACCCGACCGGCGCGGCCGTCACCGCGGACCGCGCGGCGGCGCTGCGCCGGGCGCTGCGGGAGCGGCCCGGCACGCTGCTCGTCGAGGACGACCACGCGGCCGAGCTGGCCGCCGTCGCGCCGCATCCGCTGGCCGGGGCGACGGACCGGTGGGCGTTCGTCCGGTCGGCGTCCAAGCCGTTCGGGCCGGACCTGCGCATCGCGGTGGTCGCGGGCGACGAGGCGACGGTGGCGCGCGTCGCCGGCCGGATGCGGATCGGCACCGGCTGGGTCTCGACGGTCACCCAGCGGCTGCTGCTGCGGCTCTGGTCGGACCCGGGCGTGACGGCGGCCGTCGCCGCGGCCCGCGCCGGCTACGACGCGCGGCGCGACGCCCTGGCCGCGGCGCTGGCCGCGCGCGGGTGCGCCGCCCACGCCACCACCGGCATCAACGTGTGGGTGCCCGTGCCGGACGAGACCCGGACGGTCGCCGCCCTGCGCGACGAGGGCTGGGCCGTGGCGCCGGGGTCGCTGTTCCGGCTGGCGTCCGCGCCGGGCGTCCGGCTGACCGTCAGCCCGCTCGACCCCGCCGACGTCGAGCCGCTGGCCGACGCGGTGGCGCGGGCGGTCCGCCCCCCGACAGGGCGGTTCACCCGGTGAACCCGCCGGGTGTGCCCGGCGGTCGATGGGGTAGACCATCCGGCATGGCCCGCACCGCTGCACCCGGCGCGCAGGAGTTCGTCCCCGATGCCGCCCGTGACCTCGACACCCTCAAGGCGGCCGCGCCCGGCTGCCGCGGCTGCGAACTGTACGAGCCCGCCACGCAGGTCGTCTTCGGCCGCGGCGACGCGCACGCGCGGGTGGTGTTCGTCGGCGAGCAGCCCGGCGACGTCGAGGACAGGCAGGGGCTGCCGTTCGTCGGCCCGGCCGGGCGGCTGCTGCGTGAGGCCGTCGACGCGGCCGGCATCGACCCGTCCTCGGTCTACATCACGAACGCCGTCAAGCACTTCCGGTTCCAGCTGCGCGGGTCGCGGCGCATCCACCAGACGCCCGACCAGGTGCACATCACCGCGTGCCGGCCGTGGCTGGTCGCCGAGTTCGCGCTGCTGCGCCCCGAGATCGTCGTGGTGCTCGGCGCGACCGCCGCGAAGGCACTGCTGGGGCCGTCGTTCCGGGTGACGAAGGAGCGCGGCACGCTGATGCCGTGGCCCGCCTCGGCGCAGCACCCGGAGGACTTCCCGGTGGCAGAGTGCCGGGCGCTGGCCACCATCCACCCGTCGGCCGTGCTGCGTGCCGACAACCGCGATGTCGCTTTCGACGGCCTGGTCGACGACCTGAAGGTGGTGGCCGGGGCGCTCGCCGGCGCTTGAGAACGGCCGCCGCCTGCCGATAGGGAGCCCGTGGAATCTGCGGGCGAGAGCAGGCGCAGGCGCGACACGGCCACCGCCGCCCGCGTCAGCGGAGCCATGCTCTTCGCCGGCGGGGCGTTCCCGATCGTGCTGTCGCTGGCGGTGCCCGTGACCACCAACGGGGTGATCCTGCCCAGCATCTTCCTCGGCGCGCTGGCGATGGCCGTGGGCGGCTGGTGCTTCGTGCGGCCGCAGCGGGTGCCGCGCCGGGTGCTGGCGCTGCTGCCGCCGTTCGGGACCGCGCTGATCGGCATGGCCGCCTGGCTCGACGGCACGGCCGGCGACGGCAGCGAGATGCTCTACGTCTGGCCGGTGCTGCTGGCCGCGTACTTCCTGTCCATGCGCGCCGGCCTGATGAACGTGGCGATCGTCGCCGTCGGCTACCCGCCGCTGGCGATCTCGATCCTCGGGCCGGTGGGCATCACGTCGTCGGTGTACCTGATCGGCACGCTGCTGGTCACCGTCATGATCGTGTCGAGCCTGCGGCGGCAGCTGGCGCGGGTGCTGGACGCCTCCGAGCACGAGGCCCGCACCGACCGGCTGACCGGCCTGACCAACCGCCGCGGCTGGGACGAGGACCTGCACCGCGTCCTGGCCCGGCAGCAGGCGCACGGGCAGCCGGTGTCGGTCGTCATGATCGACCTGGACCACTTCAAGCGCCTCAACGACACCCACGGCCACGCCGCCGGCGACGCGGCGCTCGCCGGGGTCGCCCAGGTGCTGCAGTCCGGGGTACGCCCCGGCGACGTGCTCGCCCGGCTCGGCGGCGAGGAGATCGGCCTGCTGCTGCCCGGCCGCGGCGCGGAGGAGGCGGCGTCCGAGGCGGACGTGCTGCGCCGGCGCATCGAGCAGGAGTCGAGCGCGTGGCCGGCGCCGGTGACGGTCAGCATCGGCGTCGCGGGTGCCCGGGAGGACGTGGCGACCGGCGAGGCGCTGATGGAGGCGGCCGACTCGGCGCTGTACGCGGCGAAGCGCACCGGCCGCAACCGCGTGGCGGCGTTCCAGCCGGCGTAGCAACGGCGGCGCGGGGCCGGCGTCCCGGGGCGTCCCTCCCGGTGCGCCGGCCCCGCGGCCGGTCGTGCGCTGCTGCCCGTGGGGGGTCAGGCGGCAGCGGGCTCGGGTGTCGTGGCGGGGGCGGGCGCCGCGCGGCGGGCGCGCAGCACCGCGTCGAGCGACCACGGCCCGGCGCCGACGACGGCGATGGTCAGGAACGCCCAGGCGTACAGGGCGGGGGTGACGCCGCCGTTCTGCAGCGGCAGCAGGCCGTCGGGCTGGTGCACGACGAAGTAGGCGTACGCCATGGAGCCGGAGGCGAGCACGGCCGCCGGTGCGGTGAACAGGCCGATCAGCACGAGCATGCCGCAGACCAGCTGGATGACCCCGGCGTACCAGCCGGGCCAGGTGCCGGCCTCGACGGCCTGGCCGGTGCCGCGGCTGCCGCCGAACAGGCCGAGGACCGTCGCCAGTCCGTGGCAGGTGAAGAGCAGGCCGACCACGATGCGGAACAGGGACCACACGGGTCCCGCGTACCGGTTGGTGCTCACGATGTACCTCCTGGGGGGCGGGACACTGATAGACGCATGTTAATGAGTGGTCCGTTGAAATTTCAATAAAACGGACATGGGCCGTATATCGGCGGTACGTGTCGCACGTGACACCGGAAATCGCTGTCCCGGCCGCCCGGCCGCGCGTGAGGATGGGCGCCATGTGGGGCATCACCGACCTGACGACGTACGTGCTGGGCACCATCGCCATCGTGCTGCTGCCCGGGCCGAACTCGCTGTTCGTCGCGTCCGTGGCCGCGCGCCAGGGCGTCCGGGCCGGCTACCGCGGCGCCTGGGGCGTGTTCCTCGGCGACGCGCTGCTCATGGTCGCCGCCGCGGCCGGGGCGGCGTCGGTGCTCACCGCGTACCCACCGGTCTTCCTCGTCGTGAAGTACGCCGGCGCGGCGTACCTGGCCTGGCTGGGCCTCGGGATCCTGCGCGGCGCCCTGCGCCGCCGCCGCGACGGCGCGGCGGCCGTGGCGCCCGCCGCCGACGCCACCGTGCGCGCGCCGTTCCGGCGCGCCCTGCTGATCAGCCTGCTGAACCCGAAGGCGATCCTGTTCTTCGTCTCGTTCTTCATCCAGTTCGTCGACCCGGGGTACGCCCACCCGGCGCTGTCGTTCCTGGTGCTGGGCGCGATCCTGCAGGTCTTCAGCGCCCTCTACCTGACCGGGCTGATCTTCGGCGGCCGCTACCTGGCGGCGCAGTTCGCCCGCCGGCGCGCCCTGTCGAAGACGCTGTCGGCGGGCGTGGGCGCGGTGTTCATCGCGTTCGGCGTGAAGCTGGCGACCGCCTCGGCGGGCTGACGCCGCTCAGCGCATGCGGCGGCCGCTCGGCACCGGGTCGGTCTCGTCGTCGAACTCGCCGATGACCTGCTCCAGCAGGTCCTCCAGCGCGACGAAGCCCACCCGCGCGCCGGCGCGCTCGACCAGGGCCAGCTGGGCGCGGGCGCCGCGCATGGCCGTGACCGCGTCGGTGACGGTGACGTCGGCGCCCAGCACGAACGGCGCGGTCATCAGCTGCGCGGCGGTCGCCGGGCGGCCGGTGGTGGTGGCGCGGACGGCGTCGCGGATGTGCACGACGCCCGTCACGGCGCCGTCGCCGCCCGCCACCGCGAGCCGGGAGCGGCCGCAGGCGCGGGACAGCTCCTCGATCTCGGCGGCGGAGCTGTGCGCCTCGACGGTGACCAGTTCCTCGTCGGGCACCAGCACGTCGGCCAGGGTGGTGCGCTGCAGGCGCAGCATGCTGCTCAGCAGCTCCTGCTGCTCGCGCGGCAGCGTGCCCTGGTCGCGCGACTCCTCCAGCAGCAGCTGCAGCTCCTCGGGGCCGTGCACCTGGGCCAGCTGGTCCTGCGGCCGCACCTTCACCAGCCGCAGCAGGCCGTTCGCCATGGCGTTCAGGGCGGTCAGGGCGGGGCGCGCGACGCGGGCGAAGGCGCGGAACGGCAGCGCCAGCAGCGTCGCGGCCCGCTCGGGGTCGCTGATCGCCCACGACTTCGGCACCATCTCGCCGAGCACCAGGTGCAGGAACGTGACGATGAGCAGCGCGATCAGGAACGCCACGACGTGGCTGGGCGCCTCGGGCAGGCCGACCGCCGCCAGCGCGGGGCTGATCAGATGTTCCAGGGCGGGCTCGGCGAGCGCGCCCAGGCCCAGCGAGCACAGGGTGATGCCGAGCTGGGCGCCGGCCAGCATCAGCGACAGCTCACGGCTGCCGTCCAGTGCGGCCCGGGCGGCGCGGCTGCCGCCGGCGGCGGCGTGCTCCAGCCGGTACCGCTTGCTGGCGACCAGCGCGAACTCGGCGGCGACGAAGAAGCCGTTCAGCGCCAGCAGCAGCAGGGAGACGACGGCGGCCCAGGTGGTGCTCACGGGGCGGCCTCCACGGTCTCGGTCTCGCGGCGCAGCCGCACGGTGGCCGGCACCCGCCGGTCGACGCTGAGCACGGTGACGTGCGCGCGCTGGATCACGTCCGGGCCGGTGGGCGGCAGGTCGATCGTGACGGTGTCGTCCACCTGCGGCACCCGGCCCAGCCGGGCCATGACCAGGCCGGACACGGTGTCGTAGTCGTCGTCCTCGGGCAGCGGCACGCCGGTGGCGTCGGCGACCTCGTCGATGCGCCAGCGGGCCGGAACCACCCACGAGCCGTCGGGGTGCGCCACGGGCGCGGGCTCGTCCAGATCGTCCTCGTCGCTGATCGGGCCCACCAGCTCCTCGGCGATGTCCTCCAGCGTGATGATGCCGGCGAAGCCGCCGTACTCGTCGACGACGCAGGCGAGCTGCCGGTGGCCGCCGCGCAGCCGGTCGAGCACCGCGGGCAGCCGCAGCGACGCGGGCACCAGGATCGGGGGTACGCCGAGCGAGCCGACCGGGACGTCGGCGCGGCGCTCCGCGGGCACGTCGAGCACGTCGGCGATGCCGACCACGCCGACGATCTCGTCGACGCCGTCGCCGCCGCGCACCGGGAACCGCGAGCGGCCGGTGTCGAGCAGCTCGACGATGCGGGTGGCGGGCTCGTCGGCCCGCACGCTGACCACGTCGACCCGCGGCACCATGACCTCGGCGGCGGTGCGCTGCCGGAAGTCGAGCCCGCGGTCGAGCAGCGCCGACATCTGCGGCGACAGGTGCCCGCCCGCGCGGGACTCCGCGATGATCTGCTCCAGGTCCTCGGCGGTGGCGCCCTCGCTCAGCTCCTCGACCGGCTCGATGCCGGCGCGGCGCAGCAGCCGGGCGGCGGCCATGTCGAACAGCTTGATGACCGGGCCGAACACCGTGAGGTAGACGATCGTGGGGCGGCTGAGCGCCTTGGCGAGCGACTCGGCCCGGGCGATCGCGTAGTTCTTCGGGGCCAGCTCGCCGAGGACCATCTGCACGATCGTCGACACCGCGATCGCCACGACGATCGAGACCGGCAGGCTGACGGCCGTGGGCACGCCCGCGCCGCCGAGCAGCGCCGACAGGCCCTCGCCGAGGTACGGCTCCGCCACGTAGCCGACGAGCAGCACGGTGACGGTGATGCCGAGCTGGGCGCCGGACAGCATGAACGACAGGCGCTCGGTGACGGTGAGTGCACGGGCCGCCGCGGCGTCACCGGCCTCGGCCTCGCGGCGCAGCTTGCCCCGGTCGACGGCGACGTAGCCGAACTCCTGGGCCACGAAGAAGCCCGTGGCGGCAGTGACCAGGATGATGAGTGCGAGCCCGACGGCGATCAACATGTCGCGCGGCGCTCAGGAGGCCGGGGTGAACCCGGCGCCGTACTGCTGCCCTCCGGGGCAGGCGCTTGGTGCATCAGCAGACAGTAACAGCAGTCGCTGGACGATTCCTGGGAGAAGGCTGGAGCGGGCGGGGCGACGACCGCCCGCTCCAGCCCGGTGCCCCGGCCGTCAGCCGGAGGTGACCCGCACGTCGTCCACGGCGGCCTCGACGAGGCTGGCCGTGCCCGCGTCGGCGGCCTCCACGGACAGCCGGACGGTCTGGCCCGCGTACGCCGCCAGGCTCACCGAGGCGGACTGCCACGCGGCGGCCCGGTCGGTGGCCGCGCCTGCCTGGCTGAACACCGTCGTGGCCGAGGACCCGGCGACGACCCGCACCCGCAGGTAGTCGGCGCTGGAGGCGTTGTTGAGGTGGGCCAGGTACCAGCGGAACGTCAGCGTCGACGCCGCGGCGGGCAGGGTGATCGCCGGCGAAACGATGGTCGTCGAGCCGCCGTCGACGTCGTTGGCGCCCGCGCTCGCCCCGGCCGACGCGCCGGTCACCAGGTCGAACGTGCCGCTGGCGGCGGTGCCGAGCTGGGTGGCGACGCCGGAGCTGGTGGCGGCGGGGTCGCCGCGCTCGAACCGGCCCGCGGTGGCGGTGTCGCCCGTGCCGGCCGTCCAGCCGCGGGCGGCCTCGAAGTCGTCGGCGAACACGACGTTGCCGGGCGGGGGCTCGGTGCCGCCGTCCTGGGCCAGGTCCCACACCGAGTAGGCGATGGCGTCGGCGTTGCGGTCCAGCGCGGTGTCGCTGACGTTGCTCAGCCCGTCGCAGGCGCGGTGGTAGCAGGGGTCGAACGCGGTCTGGGTGCCGCCCCACAGCTGCACCTGGGCGGCGGTCTTGCGGCCCTCGGCGCCGGTGAACGTGCCGCCGGCCGGGATGCCGTACTGGATGAACGGCCCGTAGTCGCTGCGGCCGTCGAAGTCGGTGCCGCGGGTCGGCACGCCGATGGACGCGAAGTACGCCTCCAGCGAGTCCTCGATCCGCGCCGACCCGGCCGGGCCGGGACCCGCGCCGACGCCGTCGGAGTTGTCGCCGTCGTAGACGAAGTAGCCCGGGTTCGGCGAGCCGACCATGTCGAAGTTCAGGTAGCCGGTGATCCGGGCGCGCTCCGCGGCGGGCAGCGTCGACACGTAGTTCGTCGAGCCGCGCAGGCCCAGCTCCTCCGCGCCCCACCAGCCGAACCGCAGGTGCCGGGCGGGCTGGAAGTTCGACCGGGCGACGGCCAGCGCCGTCTCCAGGATGGCCGCCGAGCCGGTGCCGTTGTCGTTGATGCCGGCGCCCGAGGAGACGCTGTCCAGGTGGGAGCCGATCATCAGCACGTCGCTGGTGTCACCGCCGGGCCAGTCGGCGATCAGGTTGTAGCCCGTCGCGCCGCCGTAGGTGAAGGACCGGACGCTGGTGGTGAAGCCGGCGGCGTCCAGCTGCGCCTTCACGTAGTTGACGGAGGCCAGGTAGCCGGGCCGGCCGTGGGCGCGGTTGCCGCCGTTGGCCGCGGCGATCGAGGCGAACTGGCTCAGGTGCGCCTTCACGTTCGCCAGCGGGATGTCGGGCGCGGCGAGCAGCGCCGGCGCGGCGGCCGGGACCGGTGCGGCGAGGGCGGGCGGCGCGGCGGCGGCGATGCCGGTGACGCCGGTGACCAGGGCGGCGGCCAGGCCGGCGCGGGCGAGCGGGCGGAGTCTCACGTGGGTCCTCCCCAGGACGGGCGGTGACTGCTGTGAGCCTGGCAGAACGGGCCGGGCCGGGACTCATCCCGATCCGGCCATACCGTCACGCCGATCCGGGGGCGAAGCTGCTGCGCACCAGGAGCAGGTACGCCCGGTTCGTCGTCCAGTCGAACTCGCGGGTGACCCACCCGACCGCGTACGCGCGGTCGCCGGCGCTGAACCAGCGCACCCCGGCGTGCAGCTGGGTGCCCTGCGCGTCGGCGTACGTGTACTCCCAGTCGGCGGCCTTGCCGTAGTAGGCGACCGGCCGCATCTCGACCTTGCGGTACGCGGGCAGCAGCCCGGCCCCGGTGAGCCGGCGCTCCTCGGCGACGCACGCGGTGATCGGGTCCGCGCCGGCGTTGCGGGCCGGGTCGACGGTGAGCAGCCGCACCCCGTCGGGGTCCTTGAAGCACCACGTGGTGCCGACCTTGCGGTACGACCAGCCGTCGGGCACCGCCACGCCGAACTCGGCCGTGGTGTGGAACGACCAGTTCGGCAGCATCCTGTAGCCGTTGGGGGCGGTCCGCACCGCGTTGGCCGCGGGGGTCCTCGGCAGGTCGCCGGTGGCCGGCGCGTCGCAGACGCGCGGGCTGAAGGCCTCGATCGGGGCGGCGCTCACCGGCGGCACCAGGTCGCCCGGCGACGCCGCCGGGGTGGGAGCGGCCGCGCCGGCGTCGCCGTCGCGCCAGTAGCGGCTGCCGAGCACGCCGGCCGCGCCCGCGGCCACGACGAGCAGCACGACCAGCGCCAGGCCGAACACGCTGCGGCGGCCGCGCGCGGGCTCCTGGGTCCGCTGCGGACCGGACGGCCACGACGGCGCCGGCTCGTCGTCGGGCTGCACCCCGGGGGTACGCGGTGCGCCACCGCCGGTCGCCGCGCCGTTCTTCGCCGGGTCACCGCCGTTCGCGGGCGCCTGCGCCGGCGGCGTCATCGGCGGGGCCACCGCGGTGCCGTTGAGCGTGCCGTGGTTGGGGCCCGCGGGCAGCTCGGCGGCGGGCTCCGGGGTCTCGTGGGCGATCGGGGCGACGGCGCGCACCGCGGCGCGGCCGCGCTGCCGGGGCACCCGGCCCGCCGCCCGGTCGCCGGCCGGCTCCGGGCGGGCGCCCGGTGCGGGCACCCCGCCGAGCACCCGGCGCAGCTGGGCGGCGATGTCGTCCGGCTTCAGCCGCTTGGCCGGGTCGTGCCGCAGCAGCCCGGCCAGCACCGGGCGCAGCGCCCCCGCGCGCTTCGGCGGGTCGGGCGCCTCGGTGGCGAGGGCGAGCAGGGTCGCCATCGACGTCTCCCGGGCGTACGGCGAGCGGCCCTCGACCGCCGCGTACAGGGTCGCGCCGAGCGACCACAGATCCGCCTCGACGGTGGACGCGCCGTCGCGGGCCCGCTCTGGCGACACGAACTGCGGCGAGCCGACGATCAGTCCGGGGCCCGTCACGCCGCCGTCGTCGACGAACGTGGCCAGGCCGAAGTCGGTGAGCACCACCCGGCCGCCGTCGCCGATCAGCACGTTGTGCGGCTTCACGTCGCGGTGCAGCACCCCGGCGCGGTGCGCGGCGGTGAGCGCGTCCAGGACGTACAGGCCGATCCGGGCGGCGACCGGCGGGTCCACCGGGCCGTCCTCGCGGATGAGCTGGTGCAGCGACCGCGACGGCACGTACTCCATGACGATCCACGGCAGGCCGTCGGCGTGCACGACGTCGTAGATCTGCACGACGTGCGGGTGGTGCACCCGCGACGCGGTGCGGGCCTCACGCAGCGTGCGCAGGCGCAGCTTGTCCCGATCCTCTTCGGTCATCCAGGAGGGCGGCACGAACTCCTTGACGGCGACGTCGCGGTCGAGCATCTCGTCGCGCGCCAGCCAGACCCGGCCCATGCCACCGCTGCCGACCGGCTCCCGGAGTCGGTACCGCCCGGCGACGAGGTCATCCCTGTCCGCCATGCGCCCCCACCCGTCGACCCTGTCCAGGATAGGTCAGCGCCGGCCGGGGTGACATGGTCGTCACCCGGCTACCGCGTAGACGACCAGGTTGTCCCGATAACTGCGCCGGGACGGGTCGAAACCGCCCCCGCAGGTGATCAGGCGGAGCTGGCGGTCCGGCGTGGGGCCGTACACGCGCTCCGTGGGGAACGCGCTTTTCGGATACCACGCGGTGGACACGACCGTGAATGTCACCTGCTGATCACCCCGCGAAACCTCGATCGTGTCGCCCGCCGCCAGCTCGCGCAGCCGGAAGAAGACGGCGGGCCCGTCGACGGAGTCCACGTGGCCCGCGATGACGGCCGGGCCGACGTCGCCGGGGGCGGTGCCGTCGGCGTACCAGCCGGCTTGGCCGAAGTCGCGCGGCGTGGTCAGCTCGCCGTTCGCGCCGATGCGCAGCCGCTCCAGCGGCGAGTCGACGCCGATCGCGGGCACCCGTACCCGGGTCGGCGGCGCCGTCAGCGGCGCGGCGCGCGGCGCGAACGGGTCACCCGGGGCGCGGGCCGTGGCCGACGACCCGGCCCAGGGGGCGGCCGGCGCGCTGGACGGCAGCCAGCGCCCCGCGTCGGGCGCGGCGGTCGAGCCACCGGCCACGCCGAGCCAGACCGCCGCCGCGACCACGGCGGCGACCACCGCCGCTACCAGCGGCGCGGCCAGCCGCCGCACGCCGCGGCCCGCCGGCTTTGGGTGGGACGGCGTTGCCGTCGGCGTCACCCCGGACGGCTCGGCCGGCGGCGTCACGCCCGCGCGGTCCGTCGGTGCCGGTTCGGACGGCGCGGCCATGGGCGTCACGCCCGGGCGGTCCGCCGGCGCCGGCCCGCGAGGGCGACGACCACGAACGCCAGCACGGCGGCCGCCGACGCGGCGAGCGCGGCGCCCGGCCAGGCGGCCGGCCGCGCGCCGGGCGCGGTGCCGCCGGCCCCGGTGTCGACGCCACCCGCCGGCACGACGCCCTGCCGGCCCGCGTCCGTGTGCAGCTGCGCCTTCAGGCCGCCGTCGGAGTCGAGGATGAGCAGCGAGTACACGCTGCCCGCGGCCAGCGTGCACGGCAGCGAGCTGCTCGCGCCCCCGTTCGCCGGCTGCACCTCCACCGTCCACCGGCCGGGGTCGACCTGGCGGTAGTCGGTGGTGCTGGCGAACGTGACGTCGGCGCCGATCTCCGCGCCGTCCTTGACGGCCACGTCCAGCACGGGCGCCTGCACCGATGCCTGGATGATGCGCACCTTCGCCGCGCCGGCCGGCGGCAGCCGCAGGTCATCCTCCAGCACCCGCAGGCCCAGGTCCGCGAAGCGGCCCACCCCCGCGACCGTGTACGCCCCGCCCTTCTCGACCGTGACCTCGGTGGTCAGCACCGGCTTCTCCGACTCGGGGGCGCCGGCCTTGCGCATGGCCACCGCGTACGAGCCGGTGGGCAGCTCCAGGTAGTCCGACAGCGCGCCGTAGCCGACGCCCGGGAACTCCTTCTCCGGGATCGAGCCGGTCTGCGAGCTGAGGTATACGTCGACCTCGGGGGTGTCGGGCGACAGGTGCGCGAGGCGCACGTACCCGGTGCTCGGGGCCGCCGCGGCCGGCAGGCCGGGCAGCACGACGGCGGCGGCGACGCCGAGTCCGGCGACGGCGCGGAACAGTCGCCGCGGCGACGCGGGTGCGGACACGGGTGCCTCCTACGGGAACGGATGTCGTGGGGCCGGGGTGGAACCGCATCATGGTCCGCCACGGCTTCCGTGCCCGCACGGTGACGGCCCGCGATGTCGTTCGATGTCCCATTGTCCCGGCCGGCCGCCCGGCGGCCCCGTGCGAACGGACTAGTGCGATCGGGGCCCGCCGGAGGCGCGACTGCGCGTGGGTCGGCGCTGCTCGGCGGCTCTGGCCGCGGGGGTCCGGCCGAGTGGCTTCGCTTGCGGGGGCCGCGGCCAGGTCGCTTCCCCACGGGGCCGCGGCCAGGTCGCTTCCCCACGGGGCCGCGGCCAGGTGGCCTCGCCCGCGGGGGCCGCGGGCGGTGGCTTCGCCCGCGGGGCGGCGACAGGGTGACTCCGCCCGCGAGGCCGCGGGAGGGTGGCTCCGCTCGCGGAGGTGGTGTGCCTCCGGCCCCCGCGTATTGGCGGAGTAGGTCCTCGTGGCGACCCGCCGCCAGCTACCCGGCCGCTCGCCTCGCCGCCGTCTGCCGGGCGCCCGGGCCGTGGGGCGCGGGGTAGATGGCGGCCGGGACGCCGGACGCCGCGACCGCCACGTCGAGGCGGCCGAGCTGGCGGGCGATGTCGGCGATGACGCGCTGGTCGGCGGCGAAGCTGCGGACCGGGAGCCGGTCGTGCCGGGCGGTGCGGCGCAGCACGAAGTAGCGGACCGCCGCGCGGACCCGGGCCCGGTCGGCGGCGCACGCGGAGCCGGTGCCGGCGATCAGCTCGCGCAGGCAGTCGGCGAGCCGCTCGGCGAGGGCGATGTCGGGGACGCCGCGGACCGTGCGGAGCCGGGCGACGTGCCGGTCGACCTGGGCGATGAGCAGGTCGGTGTCCGGCTGGGCCCCGCACTGCGTGCTCATCTGCCACTCCTGTCGTCGCCCCGGGAGACCGCCGAGCGTGAACGTACTTGATCCGGGCATTTCGGACAAGGAGGGATGCGGCGGACGCGTTCCGCGGTTTCGTCACACCCCTGGGGCAGGATGGTCGGCGTGACGACGGACGTGCTCGACGGCTTCGGGGTGGCCACCCGCGAGTGGTTCCGCGCCGCGTTCGCCGCGCCCACCGACGCGCAGGCGGGCGCGTGGCGGGCCATCGGGGCGGGCCGCAACGCGCTGGTCGTCGCGCCCACCGGCTCCGGCAAGACCCTGGCCGCGTTCCTCTGGTCGCTCGACCGGCTCGCCGCGGCGCCGCCGCCGGCCGACGCGCGGCACCGCTGCCGCGTGCTCTACGTCAGCCCGCTCAAGGCCCTGGCGGTCGACGTCGAGCGCAACCTGCGCGCGCCGCTCACCGGCATGCGCCAGGCCGCGGCCCGGCTCGGCCAGCCGCCGCCCGACGTCACCGTCGGCATGCGCACCGGCGACACCCCGGCCGACGAGCGGCGCGCCTTCGGGCGCACCCCGCCCGACATCCTCATCACCACGCCCGAGTCGCTGTTCCTGCTGCTCACCTCGGCCGCGCGCGAGTCGCTGCGCGGCGTCGAGACCGTCATCCTCGACGAGGTGCACGCCGTCGCCGCCACCAAGCGGGGCGCGCACCTGGCGCTGTCGCTCGAACGCCTCGACGCCCTGCTGCCCAAGCCGGCCCAGCGGGTCGGGCTGTCCGCCACCGTGCGCCCCATCGAGGACACCGCCCGGTTCCTCGGCGGCGCCCACCCGGTGGAGATCGTCCAGCCGCGCACCAGCAAGACCATCGAGGTCACCGTCGAGGTGCCGGTGGAGGACATGACCCGGCTCGACGAGGTCTCCGACAACCCGGAGGACTCGCTCGGCGGCGCGCGCCGGGCGTCCATCTGGCCCGCCGTCGAGGAGCGGGTCCTCGACCTGATCCAGGCCCACCGCTCGACCATCGTGTTCACCAACTCGCGCCGTGGCGCCGAGCGGCTGTGCGCGCGCATCAACGAGCTGGCCGCCGAGCGCGAGGCCGGCGAGCCGCCGCCCGCGGCGCCCCCGCCCGCCCAGATCATGGCGCAGGCCGGCGGCACCACCGGGGCGCCGCCGGTGATCGCGCGCGCCCACCACGGCAGCGTCTCGCGCGAGGAGCGCAAACACATCGAGGAGGCGCTGAAGTCCGGCGACCTGCCCGCCGTGGTCGCCACGTCCTCGCTCGAACTCGGCATCGACATGGGCGCCGTCGACCTGGTCGTGCAGATCGAGGCGCCGCCGTCGGTGTCCGCCGGGCTGCAGCGCGTCGGCCGGGCCGGCCACCAGGTCGGGGCGGTGTCGCGCGGCGTCGTGTTCCCCAAGCACCGCGGCGACCTCATCTCGTGCGCCGTCGTCGCCGAGCGCATGGGCGACGGCGCCATCGAGGAACTGAAGTACCTGCGCAACCCGCTCGACGTGCTCGCCCAGCAGATCGTCGCCATGGTCGCGCTCGACCCGTGGCAGCTCGACGACCTGGCCGTGCTGGTGCGCCGGTCCGCGCCGTTCGCCGAGCTGCCCGAGTCGGCGCTGCGGGCCGTGCTCGACATGCTGTCCGGGCGCTACCCGTCCACGGCGTTCGCCGAGCTGCGCCCGCGGCTGGTCTGGGACCGCGCCACCGACCAGCTCACCGGCGCCCGCGGCGCCCAGCGGCTCGCCGTCACCAGCGGCGGCACCATCCCCGACCGCGGCATGTTCGGCGTCTTCCTGGCCGGCGCCGAGCGGGCCGCGCGCGTCGGCGAGCTCGACGAGGAGATGGTCTACGAGTCGCGCGTCGGCGACGTGTTCCTGCTCGGCTCCACGTCCTGGCGCATCGAGGACATCACCCCCGACCGGGTGCTCGTCAGCCCCGCGCCGGGCGCGCCCGCGCGCATGCCGTTCTGGAAGGGCGACTCGCTCGGCCGGCCCGTCGAGCTGGGCCGCGCCATCGGCGCCCGGCTGCGCGCCCTGGCCAAGGCGTCCGACGACGACGCGGTGGCCGGGCTGCGCGCCGGCGGGCTCGACGAGTGGGCCGCCGGCAACCTGGTGGCGTACGTGCGCGAGCAGCGCGAGGCCACCCGCAACCTGCCCGACGACCGCACCATCCTGGTCGAGCGCTTCCGCGACGAGCTGGGCGACTGGCGGATGACCGTCCACTGTGTGCTGGGCGCCCGCCTCAACGCCCCGTGGGCGCTGGCGATCGCCCGCCGGCTCAGCGAGCGCTACGGCGTCGACGCGCAGGTCATGCCGTCCGACGACGGCATCGTGGTGCGGCTGCCCGACACCGCCGACGAGCCGCCCGGCGCCGAGCTGGTCAGCTTCGACCCCGAGGAGATCGTCCAGCTCGTCGAGGAGAGCGTCGGCACGTCGGCGCTGTTCGCGTCCCGGTTCCGCGAGTGCGCGGCCCGCTCGCTGCTGCTGCCCCGCCGCGACCCGCGCCGCCGCCAGCCCCTGTGGCAGCAGCGCCAGCGCGCCTCCCAGCTGCTCGACGTGGCCCGCGAGTTCGCCGACTTCCCGGTCACCCTCGAGGCCGCCCGCGAGTGCCTGCAGGACGTGTTCGACGTCCCCGGCCTCGTCGCGCTGATGCGCGACATCGGCGGGCGCAAGGTCCGCCTCGTCGAGGTCGAGTCGCAGCGCCCGTCGCCGTTCGCCCGCTCCCTCCTGTTCGGGTACGTGGGCGCGTTCCTCTACGAGGGCGACGCCCCTCTCGCCGAGCGGCGGGCGGCGGCGCTCGCCCTCGACTCCACCCTGCTCGGCGAGCTGCTGGGCCGCGTCGACCTGCGCGAGCTGCTCGACCCGGCCGTCGTCGCCGAGACGCACCGGCAGCTGCAGTGGCTGTCGGCGCAGCGCGCCCCGCGCGACGCCGAGGACGCCGCCGAGGTCCTGCGCGTGCTGGGCGACCTGTCCGCCGCCGAGGCCGTCGAACGCGGCGTGCCCGCCGACTGGCTGGCGTCGCTGGAGACCGCCCGGCGCGCCATCCGGGTGCGCATCGCCGGCGAGGAGCGCTGGCTGTCCATCGAGGACGCGGGCCGGTTCCGCGACGCGCTCGGCGTCGCCCTGCCGGTCGGCATCCCCGAGGCGTACCTGGAGCCGGTCGGCGACCCGCTCGGCGACCTCGTCGCCCGCTACGCGCGCACCCACGGCCCGTTCCACGCCGCCACCTGCGCCGCCCGCTTCGGCCTCGGCGTGTACGTGGTCGAGCAGGCCCTCAAACGCCTCTCCGCCACCGGCCGCGTCGTCTCCGGCGAGTTCTCCCCCGACGGCGCCGGCACCGAGTGGTGCGACGCCGAGATCCTGCGCCTGCTGCGCCGCCGCTCGCTGGCCGCCCTGCGCCGCGAGATCGAACCCGTGCCGCCGCGCGTCCTGGCCACGTTCCTGCCGCGCTGGCACCAGATCGGCGGCAACGCCCGCGGCGTCGACGCCGTCGCCGCCACCGTCGAGCAGCTGCAGGGCGTCGCCGTGCCCGCGTCCGCGTGGGAACGCCTCGTGCTGCCCGCCCGCGTCGCCGACTACTCCCCCGCCCAGCTCGACGAGCTGTGCGCCAGCGGCGAGGTGCTGTGGTGCGGGTCCGGCTCCATCAGCGGCGGCGACGGCTGGATCACCGTCGCGTACGCCGACGCGGCGCCGCTGCTGCTGCCGCCCGTCGCCGACGACCTCGCCCTCACCCCGCTGCACCAGGGCGTCCTCGACGCGCTCGGCGACGGCCAGGCCCTGTTCTTCCGCTCCCTGTCCGACCGGGTCGGCTCCACCGACGACAAGACCCTCGGCGAGACGGTCTGGGACCTCGTCTGGGCCGGGCACCTCACCAACGACACGTTCGCGCCGCTGCGCGCCCTGCTCGGCGCCACCGGCGCCCACCGCGCGAAGGCCGCCCCGCCCCGCACCCGCTACCGCCGCCCCGGCCGCCCCACCATGCCGACCCGCACCGGCCCGCCCACCATGGCCGGCCGCTGGTCCCGCCTGCCCGACCGCGACCTCGACCCCACCCGCCGCGCCACCGCCCTCGCCGACCTCCTGCTCGAACGCCACGGCGTCGTCACCCGCGGCGCCGTCATGGCCGAGGGCCCCACGGGCGGCTTCGCCGGCGTCTACCCCGTCCTGTCCGCCCTGGAGGAACGCGGCGCCGCCCGCCGCGGCTACTTCGTCGAGGGCCTGGGCGCCGCCCAGTTCGCCGTTCCCGGCGCCGTCGACCGCCTCCGCGCCCTCGGCGACACCGCCGACCGCGACCGCACCCCCGGCGCCCTCGTCCTCGCCGCCACCGACCCGGCCAACCCGTACGGCGCCGCCCTCCCCTGGCCCGACCGCGTCGTCGACGAGACCACCCCCGCCACCACCGGCCACCGCGCGGGCCGCAAGGCGGGCGCCCTCGTGGTCACGGTCGCCGGCGACCTGGTGCTGTACGTCGAACGCGGCGGCCGCACCCTGCTCTCCTACACCGACGACGCCGACCTGCTCGTGGCGGCGGCGCAGGCACTGGCCCGGTCGGTGACGTCGGGGGCGCTGGGCGCCATGTCGGTGGAACGCGCGGACGGCGAGTCGGTGCACGCCTCACCGCTGCGGGACGCGCTGACGACGGCGGGCTTCCGGGCGACCCCACGCGGGCTGCGCCTGCGCGGTTGACCGGCCGGTTCCCTGTCAACCGGTGCAGGTCGGCTCATAGGCAATCTCCGGTATCTCGCGGGTCCACTCGGCTGGGGTGAGACCGCCGCCGACGACGGCGCATCCGAAATCGCCCGGATCGGCGCGCAGGTGGTTCAACTCCGTGAGATCCCACAGGCCGACCTCCTGGAAGGTTCGGGTGGGCCGCGTGTCGTTGTTGGTCACGACGGTGACGGCAAGGGTTCTGCCGTCCGGGTTGAAGGCCAGGGCCCGAGGCGACCTGTGCGCATGAAGCCATGCCGTTGCGAGCCGCACCGGCTTCGCAGTCCCATCCAGGCCCCACAGGATCACCCGGCCGTCATGGCCGGCAGTCGCGGCGGTCTTGCCGTCCTGGCTGAATGTCACCGACTCAACCGCCGCGGTGTGGTCGTTGAGAGAGGTGAGCCGCGCGGGCTCGGCAGGGTTCCCGATGTCCCAGATCAAAGCGCGTTGCCCGGCGGTGGCGGCCACCGTACCGCTGTCCGGGCTGAACTTCAGCGACGTCACGTAGTTGAGTGGGCCCGACAGCGGGGCGAGATACCTGACGTTCGTCCAGTCGGACACATCCCAGAGGGAGAGGGCGAAGTCCCGGTCCGACGTCTGAACAACCAGCTTCCGGCCGTCCGGACTGAGAGCGTATCTGTCGCTGAGCGCGTCGTTGGACCAGACTGCGGTCCGGACCGGGCCTTGATCTGCCAGGTGGACCAGATTCCAGTATTCATAGGCGGTGTAGCTGGCGACGAGGAGTCCGCGTCCGTCCGGGGTGAAGGTCGGTGGTTTGGAGACGAACCTGCCGGACTTGAACGTGGCGAGCGTTGCGGGCCGGCTCAGATCGGCAACGTCGGTGAGGGTAATTGTTCTACGCTCGCGCTGTATCGTGGTGGCGATGATTCGCCCATCGGGGCTGAAGGCCGCCTGATCGACGCCGCGGGAGTCCTTGCCGCCCGTGTGCGCGCCCTCGGGGACGAGGGGCAGGAAGCCTCGTCGAACCGGCATCGCCCGGTCGGTGAGCTCCCACACCTCCGCGGCCTCGTTCGTGACGATCTTGACCCATCGGCCGTCCGGACTGTGCCACATCGCCAGCACGGACACCGTTGCCTGCGTGGTCATGACGCCGACGCGTGCAGGTGCGGCGAAGTCTGTCACGTTCCACAGCGTTCCCGTGTGCCCCTGGTCCACGGCGGCCAGCGTCCGGCCGTCATTGCTGAACGCCACCGACGTGACCTCACGGTTGTTCGAGAACCGGTGCAGCTCCCGCGGCGTCGCGGCGATCTGCCACAGAAGCGCCGTGCCTTCGAGGTCGCCTGCGGCGAGCAGGCTGCCGTCTCGGCTGAAGTCCAGCGCGTAGACGCCGCCCTTCCCGCCGGCCAGTTCGAACTTCTGCCTGGGACTCGCCGGGTTGGTCAGATCGTGGACCGTGACCTTGCCGCTGGAGTCTCCGATCGCCAGCGTGGGCGCCGACGGGCTCAGTGCCACCGAAACGATGTCTTCGCCTAGTGGTGCCTTTACATCGCTCTGCCAGACCGGGTCGATGCGGTCAGTGACGTTCAGGACGGTGGTTCGCTCACCCCGGCCGACCACCAGTGTGTGACCGTCCGAGCTGAACTGGAACGCAACCACGCTGTCCTCCGACCGGTCAGCGAGCGCCGACAGTTCGGTGGGCCGAGTCCGATCGGTCACGTCCCACAGTGTCGCGTAACCGGCTGGGACCTGAGAGTTGTAACGGCCCTGAGGGCCGGGATCGGCGGTGACGAGGGTGAGCCCATCAGGGCTGAAAGCCACCTTCGAGTAGTCTCTGCCCCCGGAGGCTGGTAGTCCGGCCGCCTTCACCGGCCGGGACGGCTCCGTCACGTCCCACAGTTCTCCCGTCTTGTCCCGGGTGACGGCAAGGGTCGTCCCGTCCGGGCTCAGGGCCAGGTGGGTCGGGAACTCGACGTAGGGTTCCCCGAAGGTGGACAGCCGGCGTGGATCGGCCCTGTTCGTCGCGTCCCAGAGGGATACGGTGCCGTTCCCATTAGCGGTGGCGAGGAGTCCGCTCGGGCCGTACTCAGCCCGCCACACGTCGGTGAGGGTGCCGAGCTGCCGGGTCGACGTGATGAGGCTGGCGAGGTCTCGGCTCGTCCCGAGCCCGCGGTCGAGCGCCTGTGCGGCTATGCCGAGCTTGAGCGCGGTCTGCGGGTCGTAGCGAACGGTATCCCTCGCCTCGTTGACGAGGCGGCGGCTGACGGCGATCCGCTGCTGCAGGTTGGCGTTGTCCTTCTGCCGGGCGGCTTCCTCGCCGGCCTCCTTGGCCCGCTCCTCCTCCTTCCGTGCCTGCTGCTCCTGTTCGTCGGCCCGCCGCTGCTGCTCTTCGGCGCGCCGCTCCTGCTCTTCGGCTCGTTGCTGCTGGCGTCGTGCCTCCGCGCCGGCCTCGGCCGCCACCTGCTCCTGTTCGGCGGCCAGCCGTTCTTGTTCCTTCGCCCGCTGCTCCAGCCTGCGCAGCTGGACCGCCGACTCCGCCGCAAGCTCGCTCTGCCGTTGCGCCAGCCGCTCCTGGTGTCGCGCTCGCGTGGCCGCCTGGTCCGCGTTGCGCAACTGCCGGATCACCTCCGCGGACGCCTGGTCGGCCGCGCGCCGCTGCTGGTGTGCCAGCTTCTCCTGCCGCTCGGCCTCGGACCCCGCGGCCTTCGCCCGCGCCTCCTGGGCGCGCGCGTTGCCCTCCTGACGGCGAGCCTCGTCGGCGAAGCGGGCCGCGCTGCCCTGCTGCTCCGTCGCAACCCGCTGTTGGCGGCGGGCCTCGTCCGTCGCCGCCCGCGCCTCCGTCGCGTTGCGCATGGCGAGTGCGCTCGCGACGGAGGCGACCACCGTGAGCGCCAGCAGAGACGTCACCGCCGCCGCACGCAACCGTCCCGCCCGGCGGTGCTGCCGGACGTCCTCGCCCTCCAGCTCGTCCTTACTCACGCCGTGCATCGGAGCCGCGAGCTGCGCGATCCCGTCCCGAAAGCGGGAGTGCCGCAGCGTCAGGTGCCGGTCATCGCGCGCCCAGCGCAGGTCCAGGTACAGCGGCTCCTCGGCGAACACGCCCCGCAGCGCGTCGGGCACGGCCGTCGAATCAGCGGTGAAGTCCCGGCTTGCCGTGTCCCACTGCCATGACCCGTCGGTCAGCACCGGAAGGATGCGGTCGGGCGACTTGCTCTGCAGCCAGTGCTCGATCTCCCGGTCGACCCACGGGGACCGCGCCGCCTCGGGTGATGCCATGAGTACGAAGTACTCCGACGAGTCGAGGGCCTGCTGGATGGACGTCCACAGCTTCGGTGTGACGGACAGACCGGTCTGGTCCCGGAAGATCCATAGCGCTCGCCGCCGGTGCCACGGCTTCGCCAGCCGGTGCAGGCCGTGCTGCACCGCCGGGGCAAGCTGCCCGTCGGCGGCATGGCTGTACGAGATGAATCCGTTGAACGACACGACTGAGCCCCCGTTGTTGGCCGCACGACGATCTGCGCCGACAGATTGTCCACACCGGGGCCGTTCGACGAAAGTCCGGTGCGACCACGTCAGCCGCAGGCTCCGGCACGCCGTGGCGCTGCACGAGGCTCGCCTAGGCCGCCGCGACGGCTTGGCGGGGTGGCTCCCGTGCTGCTCCACGACCTCGCCGCGCGGTCCGCTCACGTTCACGGTGCGGCTGGCGGACCGATGTCCCCCCTCAAGCGCCTCGGCGAGATCGTGAGGCGACGGGCGCCATCCGGCATCCGGGGCGGTGAGCCGGTAGGCCCCTGCGGCGACGCGGTGGGCGGCGACGCGGTGCTGCAGAACGCCGGCTAGGTGCCAGACGGCCTCGGCGGATCAGGTCGCGCTGATGTCGTCGGGCGGTCGAGGGCGCGGCCGAACGCCGCCCGGTCGCTTGTCTCGGTGGGCGTGATGGCGCTGGCGAGAATGCCCGAGTGCGCCTCGGGCGGGCGGCCGCGCAGGGGCACCCTGAGCCGTAGCAGCGGGCACCGCGACGTACCAGGGCAGCCGGCGGCGAGGGCGACTGCCGCGCAACCCTGGAGCAGCGCGGCCAGCGCCGCCCGTGCGAGGCCGTGCCGGGTAGCCGCTGCACCGGAGGCGGACTCGGCGACGGCGTCCTAGCGGTGGCGGGTGGCGCGACCGCCGGCGGCGCGATGCGGTGCCGGGACACGGTCGTGGTGGTGGCGTCGGAGGCGACCCGGAGCAGTGTCTACCTGTGTAGTGGTGGTCCCGGACCGATGCCGCCGGCCTGCCGCCGCGCAGCCTGGTGCGGGCCGGCCGGGCACATCCACTGTGCCGTCGGCCGGCGGGCGAGGTCGGCTGCGGCGATGGCGGTCAGCACCACCTCCACCGGCCCGAGCACCGCGGTCGTCCACCTCTGTCAGCGAACAGGTCGCGCCAGGGTTGTCAGGCCATCGGACTACCCCTCACCTTCGCCTGTCCCGATTGTTCGCCTGCCCGGCCCGCGCCGCCGGTTCGCCCGCCGCGGGGCGGGGGCGTGGCATCAGTTGTGGATCGGGTCCGCGCGGGTGTCACCGTGTGCGGTCGCGAGGGCGCGGTACGCGGCCAGGACCGCCTCCGGGCGGCCCTCCGGCCGGTCCGGGGTCACGGAGCGGGTCGTCCGGTCGAAGTTCCGGCGATGGGAGTAGATGCGGCCGGCCTCCGCCGCGCCGGACAGGGCGGTAAGGCGGCGGGCGACGTCGGCGTCAAGGGCCGAGAGGCGACGCGTGACCGCGGCACGACGGGACTTCGGGTCCGGGTCCGCAGAGGCCGGGGTGGTGAGCATGAAGGCCGTGGCCGAGCGGCGGGCGTCCTCGCGGGCGGACAGGATGCCGGCCAGGTGCCACAGGAACTCGGCGAGGAGGCGTTCCACGTGCGGGACGTCGATGAGCGGGGTGAGGGCCGGCCAGGAGGCGCTGATCTCGTCGGCGTGGGTGAGGGCCTTGGCGAAGGCTGCCCGTTCGCGGTGTTCGGTGAGGGTGATGGCCGCCGCCGCGTCCTGGGCGGGTGGGAGGCGGCGGCGGTGGACGAGCAGGTACCAGGTGGCCGTGGTGAAGACGATGGCGGCGGCGGCCGCCGACAGGGGCCACGGGGTGCCCGTCAGGGCGAGGCCGAACGCGGTGGCGACCGGCCCGAGCGTGATTATGGCGGCGGCCCAGAGGCTGTGCGGGGCGGCGGCCTCGGGGACGGTGCTGGTCGTCTCGAGGACGGCCGGCCAGCGGCGGCGGGTGACGCGGCCGCCGGTGGTGCGCAGGCGGTGGCGGGACACGACCGTGACGGTGGTGTCGCTGGCGACGTGGAGCAGCGCGGCCGGCATGCGCGCACAATAGCGATCTTGCCGGGCCCACTGCACACCGAGGACGGTGCACAGTGGACCACGGTCGGCGTCAGGGCAGCTGCGGGGCGACCGCCTCGGCGACCAGGTCGAGGTGGTCGAGGTCGGTGAGGTCGATGGTCTGCAGGTGGATGCGGGTGGCGCCGGCCTCGGCGTACCGGCCGAGCAGGTCGGTGACCTCGGCGGGGGTGCCGACGGCGGCGCCGCGGGCGCGCAGGTCGTCGACGGTGCGGCCGATGGCGTCGGCGCGGCGGCGGACCTCGGCGTCGTCGCGGCCGCAGCACAGTTCGACGGCGGCGGACAGGGCGGGCAGGTCGGTGCGGCCCGCCTCGGCGCAGGCGGCGCGGACGCCGTCGAACAGGGCGGTGGCCTGGTCGAAGGGCTTGAAGGCGGCGTTGAACTCGGCGGCGTGGCGGGCGGCAAGGGCGGGGGTGCGCTTGCGGCCGGCGCCGCCGATGATGATCGGCGGGCGCGGGGTCTGCACGGGCTTGGGCAGGCCGGGCGAGTCGGTGACCCGGTAGTGCTTGCCCGCGAACGAGAACGTGCCGGGCGACCACAGGCCGGTGATGATCTCCAGCTGCTCGGTGAGGCGGTCGAAACGTTCGCCGAGCGGCGGGAACGGGATGCCGTAGGCGGTGTGCTCGGCCTCGAACCAGCCGGCGCCGAGGCCGAGTTCGATGCGGCCGCCGCTCATCTCGTCGACCTGGGCGACGGTGATGGCCAGCGGGCCGGGCAGCCGGAACGTGGCCGAGGAGACCAGGGTGCCGAGGCGGATGGTGCTGGTCTGCACGGCGAGCGCGCCGAGCGACACCCACGCGTCGGACGGGCCGGGACGGCCGTCGACGCCCATGGCCAGGTAGTGGTCGGAGCGGAAGAAGCCGTCGTAGCCGGCCTGCTCGGCGTGCTGGGCGACGCGGACGAGGTCGGCGTGCGCGGCCCCCTGCTGGGGCTCGGTGAAGATGGTGAGGCGCATTTTCGCAACGGTAGCCCGCAGCGCACCGACCGCCGGACCACTACCGTGTGGACATGGCTGGTTACGGATGGGTGAGCCTGACGACGGACTACGGGACGTCGGACGGGTTCGTGGCGGCGTGCCACGGCGTGCTGGGCCGGTTGGCGGCGGCGGTGCGGGTCATCGACGTGACGCACCAGGTGCCGCCGGGCGACGTGACCCGGGCCGCGCACGTGCTGGCGCAGACCCTGCCGCACCTGCCGCCTGCCGTGCACGTCGCCGTCGTCGACCCGGGGGTGGGCACGGCCCGGCGCGGCATCGCGATCGCCACCCCGGACGGCCTGCTGGTGGGCCCGGACAACGGGCTGCTGCCGTGGGCGGCGGAGGCGCTGGGCGGCATCACGGCCGCGGCGGAGCTGGCCAACCCGGACTGGTTCGCGCCGGACGTGTCGCGCACCTTCCACGGCCGGGACGTGTTCGTGCCGTGCGCGGCGCGGCTGGCGCGCGGGGCGCCGCTGGAGGAGGCCGGCCCGGCCGTCGACCCGGCGACGATCGTGCGGCTGCCGGACCCGCGCGCGGCGCACGGCGACGGCTGGGTGGAGGCCGAGGTGGTGACGGTGGACCGGTTCGGCAACGTGCAGCTCGCCGCGACCGGGTCCGCGCTGACGGGGCTGGGCGCCGACGTGACGGTGGGCGGGGTGAGCGCCCGGCACGGCGCCACGTTCGCCGACGCGCGGCAGGGCCAGCTGGTGGTCTATGTGGACTCCGCGGACCGGGTGGCGGTGGCGGTGAACGGCGGGCGGGCCGCCGTGGTGCTGTCGGTGACGCCCGGCGACACGCTGCGGGTGGAGGACCGCCGCTGACCCGTCGCGCCGGTCACCCGCGCAGCATCAGCGTGATGTGGGACGTCGGGCCTCCGATGACCGGCCGCCCGATCACGCCGGGCAGCTGGGTGGGCACGAGACGCGTGGTGGTGTCCCCGAAGCCGAGCTGACCGGTCGCGTTGTGGCCCCAGCACCAGACGCTGCCGCCGGTCCGGGTGGCGCAGGTGTGCTGGCGGCCGCCGCTGACGGTGCGCCACGTGGTGTCGCTGCCGATCTGCACCGGCGCCAGCACATCGGTGGTCGCGCCCGTGCCGAGCCGCCCGTCGGCGCCGGCGCCCCAGCACCACAGCGCGCCGGTGGTGCGCAGCCCGCACCCGTGGTCCGCGCCCAGGGCAAACGACGACCAGCCGGTGCCGGCCACCTGCGCCGGCGTCGTCTGCTGCGCCGTCGAGCCGAGTCCGAGCCGCCCGGAGCCGCCGTCGCCCCAGCAGAACAGGAGGTTGGTCCGGAGCCCGCACGCGTGCTGCCATCCGCCGCGCACCGTCGTCCAGCCGGTGGTCGCGGGCGTGCTGACCAGCACGGGGCTGCTCTGGTTGACGGTGGAGCCGATGCCCAGCTGACCGCCGTTGTTCGAGCCCCAGCAGTACAGGGCGCCGCCCGTGCGGATCGCACACGTGAAGTACGCCCCGGCGGTCACCGACAGCCATCCCGTGGCTGCGGGAGAGGTCACCTGCACCGGCGCCACCTGGTTCGTCGTGTGGCCCAGCCCGAGCTGACCGTCGGCGTTCTGGCCCCAGCACCACAACGTTCCGTCGGTCCGGGTGGCGCACGCGTGCGCCATGCCCGCCATCACCGACGACCACGTGGTGGCCGAGCCCACCTGCGCGGGCACCGGCCGGTGCGCGTTGTCCCCGGCGCCGAGCCGCCCGTTCCAGTTGCGCCCCCAGCACCACAGCGTCCCGTCGGTGCGCGTCGCGCACCCGTAGTCCTCGCCGGTGCTCGGTGTTTCCCACGTCTGCACGGCGCTGACCTCGACCGGTGCGGTGTCGAAGGCGCCGGTGTTGCCCCAGCACCACAGGGACCCGTCGGAGCGCACGCCGCAGGTCTGCTGTGCCAGCGGGCCGGCCGACACGGACGCCCAGGTGGTGGCCGAGCCCGCCTGCGCGGGGGTGTGCCGGTCGGCCAGGTCGGCCACGCCGAGCTGGCCGCCGGGGTTGTCGCCGAAGCACCACGCCGTGTTGTCGGTGCGGGCCGCGCAGGTGTGGTAGCGGCCGCCGGTGACGGCACGCCACGTCGTGTCCGCGCCGACCTGCACCGGGGTCAGCACGTCGGTGGTCCCGCCGTTGCCGAGCCGCCCGTCGGTGCCGGTCCCCCAGCACCACAGGGTGCCGGTGGTGCGCAGCGCGCACGAGTGGTCGGCGCCCAGGCTCAGCGCCGACCACGTGCTGCCGGTCACCTGCACCGGCGCGTTCTGCTGCGTGGAGCTGCCCAGCCCGAGCCGCCCGCCCCCGCCGTCGCCCCAGCAGAAGAGGAGGTTGGTGCGCAGGCCGCAGGCGTGCTGGAACCCGGTCCGCACCGACGTCCACCCGGTGGTCGCCGGCGTGCTGACCAGCGCCGGGGTGCTCTGGTTGACGGTGGAGTTGATGCCGAGCTGGCCGGCGTTGTTCTCGCCCCAGCAGTACAGGGCGCCGCCTGTGCGGGTGGCGCACGTGAAGCGCGCCCCGGTGGTCACCGACAGCCACCCCGTCGTCGCGGGGGAGGTCACCTGCACCGGTGCGAGCTGGTTCGTGGTGTTGCCCACGCCGACCTGACCCATGCCGTTCGCGCCCCAGCACCACAGCGACCCGTCCGTGCGGGTGGCGCACCCGTGCGAGTCACCCAGCGACACCGACTGCCACGTGGTGGACGAGCCCACCTGCGCCGGTGCCACGCGGTTGGCCGTGTCCCCGGAACCGAGCCGCCCGTCGTAGTTGCGCCCCCAGCACCACAGCGTCCCGTTCGTCTGCGTGGCGCACTGGTTCTCGTTGCCGGCGGCCGCGGTGGCCCACGTGCTCAGGGCGCCGATCCGCTGCGGCGATGAGATGACGGGGACGGTGTCACCCCAGGCGAACAGGCGGCCGGTGTCGAACTCGCCGGCGGCGAAGGTGCTGGTGGGGTTCGCGGCCTGCGCGCTGAAGGCGGCGTTGACGGGTTGCCAGGCGCCCCACCCGGCGACGACGGCCACGAGCACGACGACGAGCGGCAGCACCCGCTGCCGCGGCCGCACCCGCCATCCCCGTTCCGCCATCGCCTCTCCCGGTGTCTCCCGTGACCGTCGGCAGGCCGCGGGGCGACATGAGGGTCAGGCGCCGGTGCGGTGGTGCACCCACACGTTGGGCTCGACGTACACGGCGACGTCCTGGTCGATGTCGCAGTGCACCGGGCTCAGCGCGAACGGCACCTCGACCGGCCCCGTGGTGTCGAACGGCAGGCCCGTCCACTCGCGCCAGCGTTCCGGCCGGGCGGGCACGACCATGCTGTGGTGGGCGACGTTGACGATGCGGCCGCCGGCGCGGACGTGCACCCGCAGCCACGGGTCGACGGGCAGGCCGTCAGGGCGGGTCGCGAACGCGTACTCGTCGATGGGCCGGTGGGGTTCGAGGTGTTTGCCGCTGGGGCGCACGGGGGCGACGAGGTCGGCGAAGCCGAGCCGGCGGGCGTTGTCGCGCATCGCGGCCAGCATGACGCCGGACAGGCCGCCGCCGCGCAGCTCGGGGTGGACGAGGATCTCCAGGGCCGAGGCGATCGTCGGCTGCGCGCCGCTGAGCCGGTCGTGGGCGCTCTGCCGGATGGCCCAGTCCCAGCCGCCGTCGGGCAGGCCCGCGGCGATGTCGCCGGCGAAGGACAGCGGCACCGAGTACGCCTTGGCGACCGGCCGGCCGGTGGCCCGGTCGAGCGCCACGAGGCAGAACTCGGGGAAGTGCTCGTCGACGTAGCCGTAGTACAGGCCGCTCGTCGGGTCGTTGGTCATGAACGGCGGCCAGTGCCCGTCCAGCGGCGCCCGGTCGACGGGGCGGTCGGCGACGGTGGCGATGTCGAGGTCCACGGCACCGACGCTAGCGGCGCCGACAGGACTGGGCGAACCGTTAACCGGGCACGATAGGGGTGTGCCCGAAGGTGACACCGTGTGGAACACGGCCCGCGTGCTCCAGCGCTCGCTGGTGGGCGGCGTGCTGACCAGGTCCGACTTCCGGGTGCCGCAGCTGGCCACCACCGACCTGGCCGGCTTCACCGTCGCCGAGTCGGCGAGCCGCGGCAAGCACCTGCTGCTGCGCCTGACCCGCGGCGACGACCACCGCACCCTGCACTCGCACCTGCGGATGGAGGGGGCGTGGCGGGCGTACGCGCCGGGCGAGCGGTGGGCGGCCCGGCCGGCGCACCTGATCCGGGTGGTGCTGCGCACCGCCCAGGCGGTGGCGGTCGGCTACCACCTGCACGAGCTGGCGCTGTTCCGCACGGCCGAGGAGGAGTCGCACGTCGGGCACCTGGGGCCGGACCTGCTCGGGGCGGACTGGGACGCGGCGGAGGCGACGCGGCGGATCGTGGCGCGGCCGGACCGGGAGATCCAGGAGGCGCTGCTCGACCAGCGCAACCTGGCCGGCATCGGCAACCTGTACAAGTGCGAGACCCTGTTCATGCGGCGGGTCTGGCCGTGGACGCCCGTCGGCGAGGTCAAGGACGTCGAGGGCGTGGTGACGCTGGCGCAGAAGCTGGTGGCGTCGAACCGGGGCCGCTGGACGCAGACGACGACGGGCTCGCTGCGCCGCGGCGAGACCAGCTACGTGTACGGGCGCCGCGCCCAGCCGTGCCGCCGCTGCGGCGCGGCGATCCAGAAGGACGACCAGGGCGAGCGGATCACCTACTGGTGCCCGCGCTGCCAGCCGGCGCCTCAGGCGACCTGACCGGGCGCGGGGCGGCGCAGCTCGGACAGGCCCTCGGCGACGCCGCGCAGCAGGTCGGTGGCGTCGGTGAGCCGGCCGAGCGTGGGGTGGTCGCCGGTGACGGGGCGGCCGTCCTCGGCGACGTAGCTCGCGGCGGCGGTGACGAGCCGCTCGTAGGCGGAGACGCCCTCGTCGAACTGGCCCATCAGCACGGTGTGCGCCTCGCCGAGGGCGGGGCGCTGGTCGGGCGGCGCGACGGGCAGGGCCCGCTCGACGCTGGCGACGCGCTGGCCGAGGTCGCGCAGCCACTGCTCGGCGACGGCAGCCTCCAGCACGGCGACCTCGCCGGGGCCGGTGAGCCGCCCGCTCAGGCCGGCCAGCGTGGCGGCGGCCCGGTCGAGGCGTTCCCAGGGGCGGGCGACGGCCGAGCCGCGCAGCGCGAACCGGGCCTTCTGCCGGCGCATCTCCTCGATGGCGGTGCGCCCGGCGGGGAACCGCTCGGCGAACGCCACCAGCTTCTGGCCGGGCACGGCCGGCGGCAGGGCGGGCGGCGCGGGCTGGGCGGCGAGGACCTTGTGATCGGACCAGCGCCAGCCGGCCAGCGCGATGGAGGCGCCCGCGGCGGCCGCCCAGGCGGCGTCGGCGAGACCGATCCCGGCGTACGGGGTGAGCACGGTCGCGGCGGCGGCCAGGCCACCGCCCAGCACGCTCCAGCGACGGGCGCTGCCGCGCAACTTCCGGAGCCGCCGGAAGTACCGGGCCCGCTCGTCCGCCATCGTGACCGCCTCCCCGAGGTGTGGTGGCCGGGCCCCGGGCGGGACCCGGCCGGTGCGCTGTGTCAGCCGGCGGCGGAGCTGTCGCCCGCCTGCTTCTCCTTGGCGGCCATGCTGGCCCGGATCTCGTCGAGCCGGGCGACGCTGGCCGGGTCGTGCTGCGGCGCGGCGGCCTTCGGCTGCTGCTGGCCCTGGCCGACGGCCTGCTGGCCGGCGCCGCTGCCGAGCTTGTCGCCGGCCATGCTGGCCCGGATCTGCTCGAGCCGGGAGGTGCCGGCCAGGTCGAGGCTGGACTTCTGCACCTCGAGCATGCGGCCCTCGACGGAGTTCGACGCCAGCTCGGCGCGGCCCATCGCGTTGGCGTACCGGCGCTCGATCTTGTCGCGCACCTCGTCGAGCGACGGGGTGTTGGCCGGGGCGGCGAGCGACGACATCGACTCCAGCGAGCGGGCCACCGTCTCCTGCATCTTCGCCTGCTCCAGCTGGCTGAGCAGGCGGGTGCGCTCGGCGATGCGCTGCTGGAGCACCATCGCGTTGTTCTCGACCGCCTTGCGGGCCTGGCCGGCGGCGCCGAGCGCCTGGTCGTGGAGGGTCTTCAGGTCCTCCATCGACTGCTCGGCCGACACCAGCTGGGTGGCGAGCGTCTGCGCGGTCTGCTCGAACTTCTGCGCCTCCGCCTCGTCGCCCGCGGCGCGCTTCTGGTCGGCCAGGACGAGCGCCTGCCGGGCCATGCCCTGCAGCTTCTCGACCTCGCCCATCTGGCGGTTCAGCTTCATCTCGAGCTGCCGCTGGTTGCCGATGACGGCCGCCGCCTGCTGGACGAGCGTCTGGTGCTGACGCTGCGCATCCTCGATGGCCTGCTGGATCTGCACCTTGGGGTCGGCGTACTCGTCGACCTTGGCGCCGAACAGCGCCATCAGGTACTTCCAACTCTTGACGAACGGGTTCGCCATCTCCGCGTTATCCCCTCACAGTCGCCCAGCCGGACCGCGCCGCCGACACCTGCTCGGCGCCCCGCGGCAAGGTTCCATCGTGGCAGGCCGACGCCAGCATCGTCAGGGGGCTCGGGGAGATATCAGGGTCTCCCTGGTGCCCGACGCCTACGAGGCTACGCGCACCCCGGGCACCCGGCGAGGGCAGCGCCGATCAGGCGGCGTAGACGACGTCGCGCTTGCCGCCGCGGCCCACCGTGCGAGTGGTGCGCAGGGTCGCCTTGAGCGGCGTCTCCTGGCGCACGGAGACCGACACGTCCCCGTCGGTGGCGACCTGGCGCACGGCGGTCGCCGGCACCGGCTCGACCGGGCTGAGCACGCCCTGCATCTCCTCCGCGAGGGCGAGCGTGTCGCTGACCTCGCCGAGCAGCTCGGACAGGCGGGCGCCCAAGGCCTCGCAGATGGCGGCCAGCAGCTCGCTGGAGGCTTCCTTCTGGCCGCGTTCGATCTCGGAGAGGTAGCCGAGGCTCACGTTGGCGGCCGTCGACACCTCGCGCAGGGTCCGGTGCTGCCCCTGCCGGCGCGCCCGAAGTGCGTCACCGATAACCCGGCGTAGCAGGACCATGACACCCCCTCCTGCGGCGGTGACCCCCCGGCGACGCGCCGGAGGCTTCCCGCAACCGTACCCGCTGGCGGCCACGTCGACATACCGCCCCGCCGCATCCCGGGACCGATGCGGCCGGCCGCCCGCCGCCCGGACCGGCGTCGCCGCACCTCGGAGCCCCTGAGGCCCCCGGCCGCCCGGGAGCCCGAAAGAGTGAACGCCGCGCTCAGCCGCCCTGCAGATGGCTCAGGAGCAGCTCGGCCGCGGCCACGACGGTCGCTTCGCGGATCGCCGCGCGGCCGCCGTCGAGCTTCAGCTCGCGCACCTCGGCCACGCCCGGCCCGGCCACCGCCACGAACACCCGGCCGACCGGCACGCCGTCCTGCGGCTCGGGGCCGGCCACGCCGGTGGTGGCGACGCCCCAGTCGGCGCCGCAGCGCTCCCGCGCGCCCTGCGCGAGGGCGGCGGCCACGTCGGCGTCCACCGGGCCGCGCTGCGCCAGCAGCTCCTCGGGTACGCCGGCCAGCTCGTGCTTCAGCTCGGTGGCGTAGACGACCAGCCCGCCGCGGAAGGCGGCGCTGACGCCCGCGACCGCGACCAGCTCGGCGGCCACCATGCCGCCGGTCAGCGACTCGGCCGTGGCGACCGTCTCGCCGCGCTCGACGAGGGCGTGCACCACCCCCGCCACCAGGCTGTCCGTCACCGCTGCACCCCCCGTCGCAGGCGTACCGCCTGCACCACGTAGTCGACGCCGGTAACCGCCGTCACCAGGACCGCCGCGCCCATCAGCACCGGGCCGGCCACGTCGAACGGCTCGGGCACGGGCCACAGGTACCAGGCGATCGCGGCGGTCTGCAGCGCCGTCTTCAGTTTGCCACCGCGGCTGGCCGGGATGACCCCGTACCGGATCACCCACAGGCGCAGGGCGGTGACGCCCCACTCGCGGACGAGGATCAGCACCGTCACCCACCACGGCAGCGCGTCGTAGATCGACAGCAGCACCAGCGCGGCGCCGGTCAGGGCCTTGTCGGCGATCGGGTCGGCCACCTTGCCGAACGAGGTGACCAGGTCGAAGCGGCGGGCGATCCAGCCGTCGGCGAAGTCGGTCGCCGAGGCGACGCAGAACGTCAGGCACGCGGCGATGCGCCAGCCGGGCGAGGTCAGCTCGGACAGCGCCGTGACCACCACGAAGACGGGGACGAGCAGGATCCGCAGCGCCGTGAGGACGTTCGCCGGGTTGTGCAGGGGCACCACCCGGGGCGGCACGGCCGGGGGCGCGACGACGGCCGGCTCGTCGGTCACCGCGCGGCCGCCGAGACCAGCTCGACGGGCACGGCCACGAGGTCGACCCCCTCGGTGGCGGTGACGGTGGCGCGGACCAGGTCGCCCGGGCGCAGCGCGGCCAGGTCGACCCCCGCCTCGCCGGCGACCAGGGTGGTGGAGCCGTCGACCTCGGGCGCCTGGTGGGCGCTGCGGCCCTCGACCTCGCCGTCGACGATCGCGTCGACGAGCACCTCGACGGTGCTGCCGAGGCGCTCCTCGGCGCGCTGGGCGCACAGCTCGTCGGCGAGCCGCACGATGCGGTCGTACCGGCGCTTGACGACGTCCTCGCGGACCTTGCCGGTCATGCCGGCGGCCTCGGTGCCGTCCTCGTCGCTGTAGTCGAAGACGCCGACGGCGTCGAGGCGCGCGTCGGTGAGGAAGCGGGCCAGCTCGTCGACGTCGGCGCGGGTCTCGCCGGGGAAGCCGACGATGAAGTTGCTGCGGGCGCCCGCCTCCGGGGCCATTTCGCGGGCGGCGGCGAGCAGGTCGAGGAACTTCTCCGTGGAGCCGAACCGGCGCATCCGGCGCAGCACGGGCTCGCTGGAGTGCTGGAACGACAGGTCGAAGTACGCGGCCACGCCGGGCGTGGTGGCGATCGCCTCGACCAGGCCGGGCCGGGTCTCGGCGGGCTGCAGGTAGCTTGCCCGCACCCGGACGATGCCGGCGACCGCGGCGAGCTGCGGCAGCAGCTTCTCCAGCGCCCGCGGGTCGCCCAGGTCCTTGCCGTACGAGGTGCTGTTCTCGCTGACCAGCACCAGCTCCCGCACGCCGTTCGCGGCCAGCCACTCGGCCTCGGCGAGCAGCTCCTGCGGGTCGCGCGACACGAACGCCCCGCGGAACGCCGGGATGGCGCAGAACGCGCACCGGCGGTCGCAGCCGCTGGCCAGCTTGAGGCTGGCGACGGGGCCGTTCTCCAGCCGGCGGCGCAGCACCGGCCGCAGGTGGGCGGGGGTGTGCTCGTCGACCGTGGCGTGGCCGGGCACGACCACCTTGGCCGTGCGGCGCTGCACCGGGGTCAGCGGCAGCAGCTCGCGGCGGTCGCGCGGGGTGTGCGCGTCGAACCGCTCGCCCGCCAGCACGCCGTCGAGCCGGGCGGCGATGTCGGTGTAGTCGTCGAAGCCGAGCACGGCCTGCGCCTCGGGCAGGCTCTCGGCCAGCTCGCGGCCGTACCGCTCGGCCATGCAGCCCGCGGCGACCACCTTCGCGCCGGTGGACGCGGCGTCGAGCAGCGTCTCGATGGAGTCCTGCTTGGCCTTCTCGACGAAGCCGCACGTGTTGACCAGGACGACGTCGGCGCCCTCGGCGTCGGTGCTGACCTGCCAGCCGCCCTCGTCGAGGCGCGCGGCCAGCTCCTCGGAGTCGACCTCGTTACGGGCGCAGCCGAGGGTCAGCAGGGCGACACGGCGGGGGGCAGGGGTGACCGACACTCCGTAAAGGTTACCGGTCGGGCGGGAACGGGCCGTCCCCCGTGCGGGCATCACGACCTCACGGTCGGTGCTGTGAGTCAGGTCACACGGTGGATCCCGTCCGGGGCGGCGCGGCCGCCGTCTACCTGGGCGTGACCGATGACGACGAAGCGCAGCTGGTGCGCCGCTGCGCCCGCGGCGACCGGGCCGCGTTCGACGAGCTGTACCGGCGCACCGCGCCGATGCTCGCCGTGCGCCTGCGCCGCCGCTGCGCCGACGAGGAGATCGTCGCCGACGTGCTCCAGGAGACGTACCTGGCCGTGTGGCGGGCCGCCGGCTCGTTCGCCGGCACGGCGGTCGGCGGCAGCGCCGTCGGCTGGCTGTGGACGATCGCGGCACGGCGCCTGGTGGACGCCTTCCGGCGGCGTGCCCGCACGGCCGGACCGCCGGCCGCCGCCGGCGAGCCGGCCACAGCGCCCGCCGCCGAGGAGGAGGCCCTCGCCGGCCGGCTCGGCCCGGACCTCGCCGCCGCCCTGCACGCGCTCACCCCCGAGCTGCGCCAGGTGCTCCAGGCCATGGTCCTCGACGGGCTCTCGGTGCGGGACACCTCCGCACTGCTCGGAGTGCCGGAGAGCACGGTCAAGACGCGGGCCCGCCGGGCCCGGATCCAGCTGCGGGAGGCCCTGTCGTGAACGCCCACGTCCCGGACGCCCAGCTCACCGCGTACGCCGCGGGCGACCCGGGCCTGGCCGACGCCCTGTGCTGGGGCATCGAGGTGCACCTCGAGTCGTGCCCGTGGTGCCGCGAGCGGCTCGGCGCCGCCCTCGACGGACCGACCGCGGCGCTGGTCGCCCGGGTCGGCGCCGCGCTCGCCCCGGCCGGGCCCGCCACCGCCCCGCCGCCCGCCCCGCTGCGCGGCCGGGCCCGCCGCGCCGTCCGCCGGTGGACCACCTGGTCGCTGCTCCCCCGGCTGGCCGTCACGGCCGGCGCCGTCGGCGCCGCGCTCGCGCTGGAACTGCTGATGCCCGCGTACCCGTCGCCGGTGCTGCTGGTGGCCCCCGTCGCGCCGCTGTTCGGCGTGGCCGCCGCCTGGTCGCGGCGCGGCGACCCCGCCTGGGAGCTGATCGCCGGCACGCCGCAGGGCGGGCTGCTGCTGCTCCTGCGGCGTACCCTCGTCGTGCTCGCCGCCCTGGTGCCGGTGCTCGCCGTGGCCGGCGGCCTCGCCGGGCAGAACCCGGCGCTGTGGCTGCTGCCCGCCCTCGGCGGCACCGCCGCCACCCTCGCGCTCGGCAGCCGCATCGGGGTGTCCCGCGCCGCCGCCGTCGTCGCCGCGACCTGGGCCGCCGCCGTCGTGGTGCCCGCCCTCACCACCGCCCGGCTGCCCGCCCTGCTCACCACCGCCGGCCTGCCCGGCTGGGCCCTCGCCACCGCCGCCCTGGCCGCCCTCGTGTGGGCCCGGGCCGGCGACTTCCGCCTCGACAGGAGCTTCCGATGATCCGCGCCGTACCGGCCGCCGAGCTGGCGCCCACCACCCACGCGTTTCCCGTCCGGGCCCGCGGCCTGCGCGTGCGGGCCGGCCGCCACCTCGCCGTCGACGGGCTGGACCTGGACGCGGCCGTCGGCGTGCACGGCCTGCTCGGCCCGAACGGCGCGGGCAAGACCACGCTGATGCGCGCGCTCGCCACCGTCACCCGGCCGGCCGGCGGGCAGCTGGAGGTGCTCGGGCACCGGGTGCACGAGCGCGGCACCGACCTGCGCGAGCTGCGCCGGGCCCTCGGCTACCTGCCGCAGCACTTCGGCTTCTACCCGCGGTTCACCGTGCGCGAGTTCGTCGAGTACATGGCCTGGCTCAAGGAGGTGCCCCGGCGCGAGGTCGCCGGCGCCGCCCAGCGGGCCGTCGAGCGGGCGGGCATCGCCGACCGCGCCGACACCCGGCTCAAGACCCTGTCCGGCGGCATGCTGCGCCGGGCCGGCATCGCCCAGGCCATCGTCAACGACCCCGCCGTGCTGCTGCTCGACGAGCCGACCGTCGGCCTCGACCCGGAGCAGCGGCTCGGCTTCCGCGACCTGCTGCGCGACCTCGGCACCGGCTGCTGCGTCCTGGTCTCGACCCACCTGGTCGAGGACGTCGCCGCCGCCTGCACCGACGTGGTCCTCGCCGACGCCGGGCGGGTGGTCTGGCAGGGCACGCCGACGGAGCTGGCCGCCGCGGGCGGCACCGGCGACGCCGGCGACAGCGCCGCCGAGCGCGGCTACTCGGCGCTGCTGCGCCGCGCCCGCCAGGGCGTGGCCGCGTGAGCCGGATGCTGCGCATCGACCTACGCCGCTCGTCCGCCGTCGGCGCCGGGCTCCTGCTCCTCGTCCTCGGGGTGGCCGCCATGTACCTGCCGGGCACCAGCTGGACCGGCCAGTGGACGGCCGCCGTGATCCAGCAGCGGGAGTACCTGGCCCTGCTGTGGCCGCTGGGGCTCGCGTCGGGCGCCTGGCTGGTCGGCCGGGACCGGCGCGGGAAGGTCGGCGAGCTGTTCGCCACCACGCCGCGCCCGGCCTGGCAGCGGTACGCCCCGCCCGCCCTGGCGCTGGCGCTCACCGTCGGGTGCGCGTACCTGCTCATGTCGGCGGCGCTGCTGCCGCTGCTGGCCGGCCGGAACGGCCACCTGAACCCGCTGATCGCCGGGATCGTCGGCGTCGGGACCGTGTCGCTGGTCGCCGCCGGGCTGCTCGGCATGGCCGCCGGCCGGCTGCTGCCGTCGCCGCTGACCGCCCCCGCGCTGGCGGTCGCCGGGCTGCTGTTCACCCTGCTGCCGGTCACGGGCCGGCTCGACGGGCGGGCCGCCGCGGCCGCCGAGGCGCTGCCGCCCGGCATCGTCAGCCCGTTCTCCGAGTTCGCGATCGTGCCCGCGCACGTCAGCGCCGCCCAGCTGATCTGGTTCGGCGGGCTCGGCGTCACGGGGTACCTGCTGCTCGTCGCCCGCGACCGGGTCCGGCGCGTCGCCGCCGTGCTGCCCGCCGTCCTGGGCGCCGCGGTGGCCGTGCCGATGCTGCCCGCGGACCCTGACCTGTCGGCGGTGCTGGTGGCCGACCGCGGCGCGCTGGAGCAGGTCTGCACCCCCGACGCGCCGACGGTGTGCGTGACGCGCGAACACCTGCCCCTGCTGGCCGAGATCGTCGGCCCGGCCCGGTCCGCGCTGGCCCGGCTCAGCGTGCTGCCGGACGCGCCCACCACGGTGCGGGAGAGCACCGGCCGGTACACCGAACCGGCCGACCGGCCCGACCCGGCGGTCGCCCGGTACTACGTCTCGCTGGACACCGACGGCTCGCTGTTCCAGGCCGACCTGCTGGAACGGGAGCTGCTCGACGGGGGCGGCACGTCGGCGTGCCGCACGGGCGGGGAGCTGCCGGACCCCGAACGCCACTTCGCCGCCCGGCGGGCGGTCGCCCACTGGCTCGCGGGCAGCCTGCCGCAGGACGCCGAACCGTACGAGGCGGAGGGCTACGGCGTGCTCGCGGCCCTGCCCCGCGACGAGGCCCTGCGGCGGGTCGCCGCCGTCCGGGCCGCCGCCCTGCGCTGCGAGCCGGACCTGTGGCCCGTGCTGACCGCGGGCGGCGCCCGGTGACCGGCGTCGCGCTGCACCTGCGCGCCCGCCGGGTCCCCGCCGCGCTGGTCGCCGGCGCCCTGTCCACGGCGATCCTGTGGGCCGCGTGGGTGTGGCTCAGCGACGCCGCCGAGATCGCCGTCGAGGTGACCGTCCCGGCGATCCTGTTCGCCGTGGCGGCCGCCGCGACCACGCTCGGCGGCGCCGACGAGGACCTGGAGCGCACCGCCGCCCGCCGGTGGCCGCCCCGCCGGGCCCTGCACCTGCTGGCGGCGCTGTCGGCCGTCCTGCTGCTGGTCGTGGCCGCCGAGCTGACCGCGACGTCGTTCGCGGGCCCGCGGATCGTGCTGCGGGACGCGGCCGGGCTGCTCGGGCTGGCGGCGCTGGGGGCGGTGGCGTCGGGGGCGTCGCGGGCCTGGTTCGGGCCGGTGGCCTGGGCGCTCGCGGCGATCGCGCTGCGCGGCGGCGAGAGCACCGCCATGCAGGTCGTCACGTGGCCGGTCCAGCCGGAGACGTCGCGCGCGGCGACCGTGACGGCGGCGGTGCTGGCGGTGGCGGGCGGCGTCGCGTACGCGGTGCGCGGCGCCCGGGCCCGGCCCGCCGACTAGCCGTCGACGCGCAGCGCCGCCAGCGACTCCTCCAGCTCGTCGGGCTTGACCAGCACGTCGCGGGCCTTGGAGCCTTCGGACGGGCCGACGATGCCGCGCGTCTCCATGAGGTCCATGAGGCGGCCCGCCTTGGCGAAGCCCACCCGCAGCTTGCGCTGCAGCATCGAGGTGGAGCCGAACTGCGAGGTGACGACCAGCTCGATAGCCTGGATGAGCAGCTGGAGGTCGTCGCCGATCTCCTCGTCGATTTCCTTCTTCTTGTCCTGCACGGGGGTCAGCACGTCGGGCCGGAACTCCGGCTCGCGCTGGTCCTTGCAGAACTTGACGACGTCGGAGATCTCCTTCTCGTCGACCCAGGCGCCCTGGAAGCGGGCCGGCTTGGAGGCACCCATCGGCAGGAACAGCCCGTCGCCGCGGCCCAGCAGCTTCTCCGCGCCGGGCTGGTCGAGGATGACCCGCGAGTCGGCCAGCGAGCTGGTGGCGAACGCCAGCCGGGACGGCACGTTCGCCTTGATCAGGCCGGTGACGACGTCGACGGAGGGGCGCTGGGTGGCCAGCACCAGGTGGATGCCGGCGGCGCGGGCGAGCTGGGTGATGCGCACGACGGAGTCCTCGACGTCGCGCGGGGCGACCATCATCAGGTCGGCCAGCTCGTCGACGATCACCAGCAGGTACGGGTACGGCTTCATCTCGCGCTCGCTGCCGGGCGGGGCGGTGATCTCGCCGTTGCGCACCTTGCGGTTGAAGTCGTCGATGTGCCGGACCCCGTTGGCGGCGAGGTCGTCGTAGCGCATGTCCATCTCGCGCACGACCCACTCGAGGGCGTCCGCCGCCTTCTTGGCGTTCGTCACGATGGGCGTGACCAGGTGCGGGATGCCCTCGTAGCCGGTCATCTCGACCCGCTTGGGGTCGATCAGCAGCAGCCGCACCTCGTCGGGCGTGGCCCGGGTGAGGATCGACACGAGCAGGCTGTTGAGGCAGCTGGACTTGCCGGCGCCGGTCGCGCCCGCGATGAGGATGTGCGGCATCTTCGCCAGGTTCGCCACCACGTAGTGGCCCTCGATGTCCTTGCCGAGGGCGACGAGCATCGGGTGGTGGTCGGCGGTGGCGGCGTGCGAGCGCAGCACGTCGCCCAGCGACACGTTCTCCGGGTCGGAGTTGGGGATCTCGACGCCGACCGCGCTCTTGCCCGGGATCGGCGACAGGATCCGCACGTCGGGGCTCTTGACCGCGTACGCGATGTTGCGCGACAGCTGGGTGATGCGCTCGACCTTGACGCCGTGGCCGACCTCGACCTCGTAGCGGGTGACGGTCGGGCCGCGGGTGAACCCGGTGACGGCGGCGTCGAGGTTGAACTGCTCGAACACGCCGGTCAGGGCGTTCATGATCTCGTCGTTGGCCTTGCTGCGCGACTTCGGCGGGGTGCCCTTGCCGAGGATGCTCGCGGGCGGCAGCCGGTAGTCGCCGACGACCCGGGAGATGTCGAGCTGCTCGCCCTTGACCGGGGTGTCGGAGTGCGCGGGCGGCGCGGGCGGCTTGCGGCGGCCCGGCACCTTCGGCGGGGCGGGCAGCAGCACGGTGTCGTGCACCACCGCGTCGTCGTCGCCGAGCAGGTCGAGGCCGTCGTCGTCGGGATCGTCGGCCAGGGCGACCGGCCGGCGGCGGGCCGGGCGGCGGGGCGCCGGGCTCTCGTCGTCGGAGTCGTCGAGGCCCACGTCGAGGTCGTCGCCGGCGGCGGGCCGGCCGCGGCCGAGCAGCGTGTCGGCGAGCAGGGCCAGCCGCTCGGGAATCTGGCTGATCGGCGTGGCGGTGACCACGAGCAGGCCGAAGAACAGCAGCAGCACCAGCAGCGGCACCGCCACCCACGCGGTGACGGCGCGTTCGAGCAGGCTGCCGACGCCGAAGCCGATCAGGCCGCCCGAGTCGTCGATCTGCCGGTCGGTGACCGGCCGCTGGGCCAGGTGCAGCAGGCTCGCGGCGGCCACGATGAGCGCCGTCCAGCCGACCATGGAGCGGCCGCGCTGGCCCGGCTCGGCGGGCTCGCGCATGAGCCGGACCGCGCCGTAGAGCAGCAGCAGCGGCAGCGCCACCGCGATGGCGCCGAAGAACAGCCGAACGGTGTCGGCCAGCCAGGTGCCGACCGGGCCGGCCGAGCCCGCCCACACGGCGACGCCGACGAGGATGGCCAGGCCGAGCACGAGCAGGCCGGCGCCGTCGCGGCGGTGCTCGGGGTCCAGCTCACGGGCGGTGGCGGCCTGCCGGCCGACGGCCCGGAACCCCCAGCCGACGCCGTGCGCCAGGCCCATCCACACCGCACCGACCGCGCGGCCGACGCCCTGCGCGGCGGACGCGCCCAGCGAGGGGCGGCGGACCGGGGTGCGGCGGGCGGGGCTGCGCCGGGCCGGCGTCGCCGCCCGGGTACGGCTCGCGGCGCCGCGCGCCGTGGTCGCAGACCGACGCCGGCTCGCCGGAGGAGTGCGGCCCGCCATGGGACCACCGTAACGGCGCGGCGCGACGATTCCTCGCATTCACCGCCGTGTCGGGCGTGGCCGCTCCATCGATGAACGGCGCCGCCACGCCAGGCCGGCCCAGGACAGCGCCACCACGGTCAGCATCAGCCCGTACGCGACGGGCTCGAACGCGGCCGGGAACAGCACCCCGGCGACGTAGCGGTCGATGAACCCGGCGAACGGGCCCACCTCCCCCGCCTGCCGCCGCGCCCAGTGCTCCAGGTAGGTCAGCGGGCAGTCGAGGCTGGCCACCACGATGAGCACGATCCACGCCACGGCCACCAGGTGCGGCCAGACGGTGCGCGGCCACCGGTACGCCAGGAAGCCGCCCAGCAGCACGTACGCCAGGAAGGCGAAGTGCGCCGCGACGACCAGCACCGTCAGCACCCGGAAACCCACGCAGGCAGGGTAACGGGCCCGGACATGCGGCGACGCCCGCGCCGGTCGGAGGAAGGCGGCGCGGGCGTCGCTGACCCCGCCGGTCCCCGGCTGTGCCCCGGGGACCGGCGGGAGCCCGTCAGCGGATGTCGAAGCCGAGCGTCCAGGCGCCCGACCCGGCGGTGCGGGTGATCTCGTACCGGTAGGTGCCGGCGGGTCCGGCGAAGCTCAGCGTCCGGTCGCCGGGGCCGGTGCTCTCCGCCACGGTCTGGAAGCCGTCGCCGGTGAAGCGCTGCAGGGCGAGGCCGAACTGCGCGCCGTCGGGCACGTCGAGGCAGGCCACCTGGGTGCCGGCCGTGGCGCGGAAGAACAGGTTGTCGGGCTCGACGTCGCGGCGGTCGCCGCGGCCGAGGGTGCCCTGCCGGCCGGCCGCGAGACCGGTGCAGTCGACCTGCTCGTCCTGGCCGCCGCCCTCCTCCTGGCCGCCGCCGTCGCCCTCCTCCTGGCCGCCGCCGTCGCCCTCCTCCTGGCCGCCGCCGTTGTCGCCGCCGCCCGCGTTGCCGGTGGTCAGCAGGGTCAGGTCGTTGTCGGTGAGGATCTCGTTGACCGGCTGGAAGAACGTCTCCGCGATGTCGCGGTTCGCGCCGCAGTCGCCGGAGCCGCCGGACGTCACGCCCTGGGCCTGGTCGCCGGACAGCCACGGGCCGCCCGAGTCGCCGCCCTCGGCGCACACGTCCGTGCCGGTGAGGCCGCTGACCGAACCCTCCGGGTAGTTCACCGTCTGGTTCTTCGAGGTGATCCGGCCGCACTCGGTGCCCGTGGTGTCGCCGGTGCGGCAGACCGCCGCGCCGACCGGGGCCTCGTCGCTGCCCGCCACCGGCACCTCGCCGTTGTCGGTCACCACGACCGGCCGCAGGACCGTCTCGTCGACGGCGGCCACGACGCCCGCGTCCGCGGTGCCCGGGAACACCGACGCCACGAACTCGCCGGTCTCCTCGCCGTTCAGGTCGGACGTCGACGAGCCGGGACGGCCGCAGTGCCCGGCGGTGACGTAGCCGCCCTCGACGGCGAAGCCGACCGAGCAGCGGAACTCGTTGTCGATGAGGTAGCCGTCGCCGCCGTCCACCTCGGCGAACGTGCGCGGCTGCGCCCGGGTGGTCCGGACCCGTACGGCGTCCGCCGGGACGCCCGCCCGGTCGGCCAGCGCCCGCGCCCGGTCGCCGTCACCCGGCGCCGCCAGGATCACCACGGCGTTCGTGGCCGGGTCGACGTACCAGCCGGGCAGGTCGCGGTCGGCGCGGGTGGCGTTGCCGTCGAGGGCAGCCTTCACCCGGTCGAGCTCGTGCTCGCTGCGGTCCACCAGCTTCGGGGTGGCGCCCGCCTGGCGCACCTCGTCCGCGGCGGCGGCGTCCGTCACCGCCACGTTCAGGGTCATGCCGTCCTGGGCCAGCCACGAGCCCGCGTACGCGGCGCCGGTGGTGGCCGCCAGGCTCCGGGTCGTGCGCGCCGCCCAGGTGCTGCGCTGCAGCAGGGTCCGCGCGGTGTCGGCGTCCACGCCGCGCGAGCGCCGCATCGCCGACAGGATGTCCGGCGACAGGTCGCCCGGCGCGGACTCGGCCCGCGCCGGGCGCTCCGGCTCCGATCGGGTGTCAGCGACCGCCGGCAGCGTCAACGCCACCGCCGTGCCCGCCACGGTCACCATGGCCGCCACCGTGATGATCCGTTTCCGCTGCATCCGCTGCTCCCCTCATCGGCCGCGCGCCAACGAGGCGCCGTGCCGGGAGATACGGATGGGTCCCGGAAATAGTTGAACGAACTCGATCCCTAAACCTCGACGACGGTCGGGACGATCATGGGCCGGCGCCGGTACGCGTCGTTCACCCACCGGCCCACGGTGCGCCGCATCAGCTGCTGGAGCTGGTGCGGGTCGGTGATGCCGTCGTCGGCGGCGCGGTCGAGGGCGGCCGTGATGAGCGGGATGACCGGGTTGAACGCCTCCGGGTCCTCGCTGAAGCCCTTCGCCGAGATCGTCGGCCCGGCGACCACCTTGCCCGTCACCGAGTCGATGACCACGGTCGCCGTCACGAAGCCGCCGTCGCCGAGGATCTTGCGCTCGGTCAGCAGGGACTCGCCGACGTCGCCGACCGCGAGGCCGTCGACGAACACGTAGCGGCTCTTGACGTGCCCGACCAGCCGGGCGTGGCCCTCGACCAGGTCGACGACGTCGCCGTCCTCGCACAGCACCACGTTCTCGGTGGGCACGCCCGACTCGACGCCGAGGCGGGCGTGGGCGCGCAGGTGCCGCCACTCGCCGTGCACCGGCATCAGGTTGGACGGGCGCACCACGTTCAGCAGGTAGAGCAGCTCGCCGGCGGGCGAGTGGCCCGACACGTGCACCTTGGCGGTGTCCTTGTGGATGACCGTGGCGCCCGCGCGGGCGAGCTGGTTGATGACCCGGTAGACCGACGTCTCGTTGCCCGGCACCAGCGAGCTGGCCAGCACGACCGTGTCGCCCGGCGCGATCGTGATGTGCCGGTGGTCGCCGGTCGACATGCGGCCCAGGGCGCTCATCGGCTCGCCCTGCGACCCCGTCGACATGAAGACGATCTCGTCCGGCGGCAGCGACGTCGCCTCGTCGAGGCCGACCACCAGGCCGTCCGGGATGCGCAGCAGGCCCAGGTCGCGGGCGATGCCCATGTTGCGGACCATCGAGCGGCCGATCAGGGCCACCTTGCGGTCGTACTCGTACGCCGAGTCGAGCACCTGCTGCACCCGGTGCACGTGCGAGGCGAAGCTGGCCACGATGATGCGGCCGCGCGCCTTGGAGAAGATCGAGTCGAGGACCGGGCCGATGTCGCGCTCGGGCGTGACGAAGCCGGGGATCTCCGCGTTCGTCGAGTCGCTCAGCAGCAGGTCGACGCCCTCCGCGCCCAGCCGGGCGAAGCCGGCCAGGTCGGTGATGCGGCCGTCGAGCGGCACCTGGTCCATCTTGAAGTCGCCGGTGTGCAGCACCAGGCCGGCCGGGGTGCGGATCGCCACGGCGAGCGCGTCCGGGATCGAGTGGTTGACCGCGAAGAACTCGCACTCGAACGGGCCGAGCTGCTCGCGCCGGCCCTCCTTCACCGTCAGCGTGTACGGGTCGATGCGCCGCTCGGCCAGCTTCGCCTCGACGAGCGCCAGCGTGAACTGCGAGCCGACCAGCGGGATGTCGGGCTTGTGGGCGAGCAGGTACGGCACCGCGCCGATGTGGTCCTCGTGACCGTGGGTCAGCACGATCGCCTGCACGTCGCCGAGCCGGTCCAGGATCGGCTCGAAGTCGGGCAGGATCAGGTCGACGCCGGGCTGGTCGACGTCGGGGAACAGCACCCCGCAGTCGACGATCAGCAGCTTGCCGTCGTACTCGAAGACCGTCATGTTGCGGCCGATCGCGCCGAGCCCGCCGAGCGGGATGATGCGCAGGGCGCCCTCGGGCAGCGGGGGCGGCGGCGACAGCTCGATGTGGGCCTGGGTCACTGGTTGAGGTTCTCCTTGTTCAGGGGCAGCCCCGCCGCCTCGGCGTCCGCGAGCAGCTGGGCGGTCTCGGCGTCGGTCGCGTCGACCTGCGGGGGCCGCACGGGCCCGCCGGGCAGGCCGAGCACGCGCAGGCCCGCCTTGACCAGGACGACGCCCTGGCTGCGGAAGATGCCGTCGTAGAGCGGGAGCAGCCGGCGGTGCAGGGTGCGGGCCGTCGCCACGTCGCCGCGCTCGAAGGCGGTGATCATGTCGTGGGTGCCGGCGCCGGTGAAATGGGTGGAGGTGCCGACGACGCCCACGCCGCCGATGGCGAGCATCGGCAGGGTGCCGGCGTCGTCGCCGGAGTAGAACGCGAGGTCGGTGCGGGCCGTCACCCACGAGGTGCCGGTCAGGTCGCCCTTGGCGTCCTTCACCGCGACGATGCGCTCGTGCTCCGCCGCCCGGACCAGGGTCTCGGTGGCGATCGGGACGCCGGCGCGGTGCGGGATGTCGTAGAGCATGACCGGCAGGGCGGTGGCGTCCGCGACCGTGGTGAAGTGCGCGAGGATGCCCGCCTGCGGCGGCTTGGAGTAGTACGGCGTGACGACCAGCAGGCCGTGCGCGCCCGCCTTCTCCGCGGCGCGGGCCAGCTCGGTGGTGTGCCGGGTGTCGTTGGTGCCGACGCCCGCCACCACCTTGGCCCGGTCGCCGACGGCCTCGACGACGGCGCGGATCAGGGTCTCCTTCTCCGCGTCCGTGGTGGTCGGCGACTCGCCGGTGGTGCCGTTGACGACGAGGGCGTCGTTGCGCTGCACGTCCACCAGGTAGGTGGCGAGCCGGCTCGCGCCCTCGACGTCCAGCGCGCCGTCCGGGGAGAACGGGCTCACCATGGCCGTGATCAGCCGTCCGAAGGGGCGGCCGGGGTGGTCGTGCGTCATGAGTGACAACCTAGCGGACGACCCGGACGGGCCGCCGCGCCGCGGGCGGTCCACCCGCGAAGTGGTGGCTCAGACCATGAACCACGTGAACGGCGCCCACGGCAGGTTGCGCAGGACGCTCCACACGCCCCACACGCCCATGAAGATCGCCAGGGTGGTGCCGGTGAGCCGCAGCTCGGGCAGCCGCCAGCCGAACACCCGCCGGCCCGCCCACGCCGCGTAGAGGTAGAGCAGGAACGGCACCGCGAACACGAACACCAGGTGGTGCCGGGCGGCGGCGGGCAGGTCGGCGTGCAGCAGGTAGAAGAACGCGCGGGTGCCGCCGCAGCCCGGGCACACGAAGCCGGTCGTGTATTTCAGCAGGCAGGTGGGCAGGTCGCCCGCCGAGGCGTCGGTGGGGTCGCTGACCAGCGTGTAGGCGGTGGCCGCGCCCATGCAGCCGAGGACCGCCGCCGGGGCCAGCCACAGCGGGGTGCGCCGCAGGAGGCGGTCGGTGAGCCGGGTGAAGGCGTCGGGCCGCGCCGGCGGGGGCGCCCAGGGGGCCTGTTCGGTCACGCCGGTCATGACCGTCACGGTACACGCGCGGGGCTCGCCAGCGCGTCCGCCAGGGGGCGCGCCAGGTCGCCCCGTTCGGGCGCCGCCACCTCGCCCAGCCCGAGCCACCCGGCCAGCCGGTGCAGCTCGGCGGCGAGCTGCTCGGACGTGTGGCCGGCATCGGCGCCGGGCTCGGCCCAGGCCGCCGGCACCCGCAGCACGCCCGCGCGCCGGTCGGCCTTGAGGTCGACCCGGGCGGCGAACCGGTCGCCGAGCAGGAACGGCAGCACGTAGTAGCCGAACTGCCGCTGCGGCGCCGGGACGTAGATCTCGATGCGGTAGGTGAAGTCGAACAGCCGCTCGGTGCGCGCCCGCTCCCACACGATCGGGTCGAACGGGCTGACCAGCGTGCGCGCCGCCACCCGGCGCGGCAGCCGGGCGTCGCGGTGCAGCCAGGCGGGCTTCTGCCAGCCGCGCACCCGCACCGGCGTCAGCACCCCCTGCTCGGTCAGCTCGGCGACGGCCGTGCGGGTCGCCGCCACGGGCAGCCGGAAGTAGTCGCGCAGCTCGAACTCGGCGGCCACGCCCAGGCACCGCGCCGACACCTCGACGAGCCGCCGGTAGGCGTCGGCGGGCTCGGGCGTGGGCTCGGCCAGCACCGCGGCGGGCAGCACCCGCTCGGGCAGGTCGTAGCGCCGCTCGAAAGCGGTGGTGCGCCCGGCCGCCGTGACCTGGCCGGACCAGAAGAGGTATTCGAGCGCCTGCTTGACCTCGGACCAGTTCCACCCCCAGTTGCCGGTGGGGCGGGGGGCGTCGTGCTCGATGGCGGCGGCCGTGAGCGGCCCGCGCGCGGCGACCTCGGCGAGCACCCACGACACCAGCTCGGGCTTCTCGCGGGCGATGCTCCGCATGTTGCCCCACGCCTCGGTGGCGGCGGCCGCCATCCGCCAGCGCAGCGCCGGCTGCAGCTCGACAGGGATGAGCGAGGCGACGTGGCCCCAGTACTCGAACAGCTCGCGCGGCGCGGTGTGCGACGCCCGGTCGAGCAGCGCCGTGGGGTAGGGACCCAGGCGGCTGTAGAGCGGCAGGTAGTGGGTGCGCTGGAGCACGTTGACCGAGTCGATCTGGAGGAGGCCGACCCGGCTCAGCACCCGGCGCAGGTGCCGGACGGTGACCGCGCCGGTGGGCCGGGGGTCGGTGAACCCCTGCGCGGCGAGCGCCACGCGCCGGGCCTGCGGGATGCTCAGTTCCTCGGGTACGCCCACGCCCGCACCGTACCGGCCCGGTCCGACAGTCCGGCGCCGCGCCGCGGCGGGACGAGGAACAGCAGCGCCACGCTGATCCACACGTACAGGTTGCTGCCGAGGAACCCGACCGGCCCGGCCGGGTTGCGCTCCCAGATCCACACCACCCGGCTGCACATCAGCGCCCACGAGACGCCCGCGAACCACAGCAGCCGCCGCTCGCCGCCCAGCCCCCGCTCGACCACCAGCAGGAACGCGGGCAGCAGCCAGACCAGGTGGTGCACCCAGGTGACCGGGCTGACCAGGCAGCCGAGCACCCCGGTCAGGGCCAGCCCGGCCGGCACGTCGGCGCGGCGCACCCGCCACGCCCACACCGCCAGGGCGGCCGCGGCCAGCAGCAGCCCCCACACCGGCGACGCGGCGGGCGACAGGCGGGCCACGACGCCCTGCAGCGACTGGTTCGACACGAAGGCGAGGGTGCCGACCCGGTTGGTGTCGAAGATCGCCGAGGTCCAGAACTCGCGGGACATGTCGGGGGCGGCCGCGGCGGCCAGCAGCGTCGCGGCGGCGGCCGTGCCGGTGGCGACGGCGGCCGCCCGCCAGCGCCGGGTGACCAGCAGCCAGAGCAGGAACACGCCGGGCGTCAGCTTCACCGCCATCGCCAGGCCGACGCCGACGCCCGCCCAGCGGCTGCCGCGGGCCACCAGGAACAGCAGGTCGGCGGCCACGACGGCGAGCAGCAGCGTGTTCACCTGGCCGAAGACGAACGTCTCGCGCATCGGCTCGAACACGGCCACGGCCAGCAGGGTCAGCGCGGCCATGAACGCCGGGGGCCGGCCGTGCCGCCGGATGGCGGGCCCGAACACCCACCACACGATCAGCGCCGTGGTCACCACCGTCGCCACGCACGCGACGACGATGACCAGCGGCCACGGCAGGTACGCCATGGGCGCCATCAGGAACGCCGCGAACGGCGGGTAGGTGAACCCGTAGCGGCTCTCCAGCCGCAGCCAGTCGTAGATCATCCCGCCGTCGCGCAGCCAGTAGCTCACCGCGCCGTCGTAGATGCTCAGGTCGAAGAAGGCGTGCCAGATGGTGGCGAACCAGGTCAGCGCGGCGGCCGCCACGGTGGCCCCGGCGAGCAGCAGGGCGCGGTCCCGCCTGCTCATCGCCGCCTCCCTGTCCGTACGCTTGCGCCTCATGGCACTCGGGTTCGTCCGTCCCGCCCGCTCCGTCGACGCCGACGAGATCGCGCGCATCCAGCTGTCGACCTGGCGCACCGCGTACCGCCGGATGCTGCCCGCGCAGGTGCTCGGCCAGATCGACGAGGCGTACCTGGCGCGCGGCTGGCGGGAGGCGATCGACAGCCCGCCGTCGCCGCGGCACCGCGTGCTGGTGGCGGTCGAGCAGGCAGAGGCAGACTATCTGGTCGGTTTCGCGGCGTCCGGCCCGGCCGACGAGGAGGCCCTCGCGCCGCAGGAGAAGCCGGACGACCTCGGCGACGGCACCGTGGCGGTCACCGACATGCTGGTGGAGCCGCGCTGGGGCCGGCGCGGCCACGGCAGCCGGCTGCTGGCCGCGTGCGTCGAGCTGTGGCGGGCCGACGGCTTCACGAACGCGGCGGCCTGGGCGTACGAGCGCGACGAGGCCACGAAGAAGTTCCTGACCAGCGCGGGCTGGGCGCCCGACGGGGCGGGCCGCGCGCTGGACGTGGACGACATGCTGGTGCCGCAGCTGCGGCTGCGCGTGGCGCTCTAGTCCTCGAGCAGGGCGTCGAGGCCGATCGTCAGGCCCGGCCGGGACGCGATCGAGCGCACCCCGAGCAGCACGCCCGGCATGAAGCTGGCCCGGTCGAGCGAGTCGTGCCGGATGGTCAGCGTCTCGCCGGTGGTGCCGAACAGCACCTCCTGGTGCGCCACGAGGCCGGCAGAGCGCACCGAGTGCACCCGCACGCCGTCGATCTCGGCGCCGCGGGCGCCGGGCACCTCGTCCTTGGTGGCGTCGGGCATCGCTCCCAGCCCGGCGGCGGCGCGGGCCTCGGCGACGAGCTTCGCCGTGTGGATGGCCGTGCCGGAGGGCGCGTCGAGCTTGCGCGGGTGGTGCTGCTCGATGATCTCGACGGAGTCGAAGTAGCGGGCGGCGCGGGCCGCGAACTGCATCATCAGCACGGCGCCGATGCCGAAGTTCGGGGCGACGAGCACGCCGACCTCGGGCTTGTGGGCCAGCCATGAGCGCACCCGGTCGAACCGCTGCGGGGTGAAGCCCGTGGTGCCCACGACGGCGTGGATGCCCTGGTCGACGCACCAGTGCAGGTTGTCCATCACCACGTCGGGGGTGGTGAAGTCGACGACGACCTGCGCGCCGGCGTCGGACACGTTGAACAGCCAGTCGCCCTGGTCGACCATGGCGACCAGTTCCAGGTCCTCGGCGGCGTCCACGGCCCGGCACACCTCGGTGCCGACTCGGCCGCGGGCGCCCAGGACGCCCACGCGGATCGGCTCACGCACGTCGTCAGTCACGCCGACAACCTACCAACCGGCGGGCGTCTCAGCCGCGCGGTGGGGCGACTCCGCCGTCGGGTGTGACGGGCAGGTCGCCGCCGGGTGCGGGGGCGTCGAGGGCGCCGCGCTCGAGCGGGGCCGGGTGCCGGCGCGCCCACCACCGCTCCCCCGCACTGACCAGGGCGAACACGGCGCCGACGTACGCCCAGCCGACCAGCACGTCGATGATGTAGTGCTCGCCGGAGTAGACCAGGGTGAAGGTCATGGCCAGCGGGTAGGCGAGCAGCAGCGGCCACCACCGGCGGCGCACCGCCGGCAGGAAGAACACGATGACCAGCAGCGCGTACGCGGTGTGCAGCGACGGCATGGCCGCGACCGGGTTGGACGCAGACACCTGCAGCGCGTTGAGGGTGTTGCCGGCGCTGTGCAGGCCGATGGCGTCCCAGCCGTTGGTGGAGATGCGCTCGACGGGCTGGGCGAGGTAGCCCTCCACCCGGGCCCACCACGGCGGGGCGGCCGGGTAGAGGAAGTAGGTGATCAGCCCGGCGAGGGTGAGCACCATCCAGCGGCGCATGTAGCGGGCCCACTGCGGCCGCGAGCGCACCCACAGCACGACGGCGGCGGCGGGCACGGCGAGGAAGTGCGAGAAGTAGACGACCGAGACGACGATCTCCCACCACTGCACGACGCCCGGCTGGTAGAGGTGCTCCTGGAGCCACGCGGTCGGCACGACGCCGCCGGTGAACCAGCCGAACAGCACCTCGTCGGCCTCGATCAGCTCGGTGACGTGCGGCTCGCTCAGCCCGTCGGCGACGCCGCGGGAGATGTTGTAGATGAGCAGCATGACCACGACCGGCGCCCAGTCGCGCAGGAACGCCAGGTGCCGCCGCCAGGGCAGCTCGCTGCGCCAGGCGATGGTGGCGAGCCAGAGCCACAGGAACGGCAGCACCGGGTCGCTGGTGGGCAGGCCGATCAGCCACACACCGGCCGCGAACAGCACCGCCCAGATGCTCATGGCGATCACGCGGCGGCGCAGCGGGGCGGTCGCGGACGGCTCCGGGGCGGCGGGGGGCTGGGGGTCGAGCGCTGTCGTCATCGCAGGCAAGGCTAGCGTCCGCCCGCCGCCGCCAGGTCGGCCGGTGCACCCGCCGGGGTGCGCCGGCGGGTCGCGGCGAACGGCACGGCGGTGGCGACGGCGACCGCGAGCAGCATCCGCACGTCGCCGGTGATCGCCCCGCCGGGCAGGTCGGCGAGCAGCGCGGGCAGCGGCAGGACCAGCACGGCGAGCACCCCGGCGGCCCACCAGCGCCCGGCGCGGTCGACGACGAGCAGGGCGGCCAGCACGAGCCAGATCTGGTGGTGCGTCCACGACACCGGCGACAGCACCAGGCTGGCCGCGCCCATGATCACCACCGCGGCGAGCGGGTGCCCGGCGCGGTCGGCCCGCACGGCGCGCACCAGGGCCAGCACGGCGATGGTGAGCCCGATGACCGGCACCACGTCGGTGCGCACGGTGGCGCCGACCTCCCAGCGCAGCAGCAGCCCGTTGACGGAGCTGTTGCCCAGGTTGAGGATCGCGCCGAGGCGCTGCACCTCGAACACCTCGGCCGTCCAGAACCGCACCGACTCGGCCGGCGCCACCGCCCAGGCGAACGCGCCCAGCCCGGTGAACGTGGCCGTGGCGGTGACGGCGGCGCGGCGGCGGCCGGTGAACCACAGGTACGGGATGAAGATCAGCGGGGTGAGCTTGACCGCCGCGGCCAGGCCGGTGGCCACGCCCGCCCACCGCTCGGGGACGAGCCGCAGCGCGTCGACGAGCACCAGCGCGGCGAGCAGGAAGCTGACCTGCCCGAAGCGCAGGTTGCTGGAGACGGGGGCCGACGCGAACAGCGCCAGCGCCACGGCGGCGGGCGCCCAGCCGCGCACCTCGGCACGCCGGGCCAGCACCACGGCGACCAGCGCGACGACGGCGACGGTGGCGACCGTCCACACCCAGGCCAGCGCCGGGAACGGCAGCCAGGTCAGCGGCCGCATCAGCAGGCCCGCGAACGGCGGGTAGGTGAACGGCGCGCCGTTGGCGGCCACGAAGTCGTACAGGCTGCCGCCGTCCTTCGCGAACCCGGCGCCGCCCTGGTAGACCTGCAGGTCGGTCAGCCGGCCGGGCAGCGGGCGGCGCAGCGCGGCCCACGCCTGCAGGCCGGCGGCGAGGCTCGCCGCCGCGGCGAGCAGGATGGTGGACCGTCGCATGATCGGCACGCTAGCCGCGCCGGGCAACGACCCGGCCTCGAAAGCGGATCGGTCAGGCCCCGAACGCGGCCGGCTCGAACGGCCCGACGACGGCCAGTGACATCGGCCGGGCGAGCAGGTCCGCGGCCAGCGCGTTCACCTCGTCGAGGGTGACCGCGTCGACGTGGGCGAGCAGCTCGTCGACGCCCATCAGGTCGCCGAACAGCAGCTCCGACTTCGCCAGCCGGCTCATCCGGGACCCGCTGTCCTCCAGGCCGAGCACGTACGAGCCCTTCACCATGCCCTTGCCGCGGGCCAGCTCCTCGGTCGTCACGCCGGTCGCCGCGACGGCGGCCAGCTCGGCGCGGATCAGGTCGAGCACCTCGTCGGCCTTGCCGGGCGCGCAGCCCGCGTAGACCGCGAAGACGCCCGCGTCGGCGTACTGGCCGGCGTACGAGTACACCGAGTAGGCCAGGCCGCGCTTCTCCCGGATCTCCTGGAACAGCCGGCTCGACATGCCGCCGCCGAGCACGTTGTTCAGCACGCCGAGGGCGAACCGCCGGTCGTCGAGCCGCCCGATGCCCGGGCAGCCCAGTACCAGGTGCGCCTGCTCGGTGTCGCGGGTGCGGACCAGGGTGCGGGCGCGCTGGGTGCGCACGGCCCGCGCGGGGCGCAGCGGCGCGGCCGGGGCGGGGGCCGTGTCCAGGGGCGTTCCGGCGAGCGCCCGGCGCACCAGCCGCACCACCGTGGCGTGGTCGAGGTTGCCCGCGGCCGTGACGACGATGTGCGGCGGGGTGTACCGGCGCTTGTAGAAGCTGTGGATCTGCCGGCGGGTCATCGGGGAGATGGTCTCCTCGGTGCCGGAGATGAGGCGGCCGAGCGGGGCGTCGGCCCCGAAGATCGCCTCGGTGAAGACGTCGTGCACCTCGTCGCCCGGCTCGTCGTCGTGCATGGCGATCTCCTCGAGGATCACGCCGCGCTCGGTCTCGACGTCCGCCGGGTCGACGATCGAGTCCGCCACCGCGTCGCACAGCACGTCGACCGCGAGGGGCAGGTCGGCGTCGAGCACCCGCGCGTAGAAGCACGTGTACTCCTTGGTGGTGAACGCGTTCGTCTCGCCGCCCACCGCCTCGATGTCGGCCGAGATGTCGAGCGCCGTGCGCTTGCGGGTGCCCTTGAAGAGCAGGTGCTCCAGGAAGTGCGAGACGCCGGACAGCGCGGGCGTCTCGTCGCGGGAGCCGACGCCCACCCACACGCCGATGGAGGCGCTGCGGGTGGTCGGGATGGCCTCGGTGAGGATGCGCAGCCCGCTGGGGAGCACGGTGCGGCGCACGCCGTCGGCGAGGGTGGAGGTGACGACGCGGGCCGGCCCGGAGGCCGGCCCGCGATCGGTGCTACGCGTCATGCGGCGTGATCAGTCCCGCCGCTGCCGGCGACGCCGGGGCTCGCCGCCCTCGCCGCCACCCTCGGCGCCGCCCTCGCGGCGCGGGCCGCGGTCGCCGCCGCCCTCGCGACGGGGGCCACGGTCGCCGCCCTCACGGCGCGGGCCGCGGTCGCCGCCGCCCTCACCGCCGGCCGCCTCGGCCGGGGCCGGGGCCTCGGCGCCCTCGGGGCGGACCTTGTCGAGGTAGATCTTGCCGCGGGCGTCGATGTCCGCGATCTGGACCTCGACCTTGTCGCCGACGTTGAGGAAGTCCTCGACCTTGTCAACCCGCTTGCCGTCGCCCACCTTGGAGATGTGCAGCAGGCCGTCGCGGCCCGGCAGCAGCGAGATGAAGGCGCCGAACGCGGCGGTCTTCACCACGGTGCCGAGGAACTTGTCGCCCGCCTTCGGCATCGTCGGGTTGGCGATGGCGTTGATCCGCTCCACCGCGGCCTCGGCCGACGGGCCGTTGGTCGCGCCGACGTAGATCGTGCCGTCGTCCTCGATGGAGATCTCGGCGCCGGTCTCGTCCTGGATGGCGTTGATGGTCTGGCCCTTCGGGCCGATCACCATGCCGATCTTGTCGACCGGGATCTTCACGCTGGTGACGCGCGGCGCGTACTCGCTCATCGTGCCCGGGCCGCTGATCGCGGCCTGCATGACCTCGAGGATCGTCGTGCGGGCGTCGTGCGCCTGCTGCAGGGCCGCGGCCAGCACGTCGGACGGGATGCCGTCGAGCTTGGTGTCGAGCTGCAGCGCGGTGACGAACTCCGGCGTGCCGGCGACCTTGAAGTCCATGTCGCCGAACGCGTCCTCGGCGCCGAGGATGTCGGTCAGCGTCACGTACTGGGTCTTGCCGTCGACCTCGTCGCTGATGAGGCCCATGGCGATGCCGGCGACCGGCGCCTTCAGCGGCACACCGGCGCTGAGCAGGGCCAGCGTCGAAGCGCAGACCGAGCCCATCGAGGTGGAGCCGTTGGAGCCCAGCGCCTCCGACACCTGCCGGATGGCGTACGGGAACTCCTCGCGCGACGGCAGCACCGGCACGAGCGCCCGCTCGGCGAGCGCGCCGTGGCCGATCTCGCGGCGCTTCGGCGAGCCGACCCGGCCGGTCTCACCGGTCGAGTACGGCGGGAAGTTGTAGTTGTGCATGTAGCGCTTCGACTTCTCGGGCGCGAGGGTGTCGAGGGCCTGCTCCATGCGCAGCATGTTGAGCGTGGTGACGCCGAGGATCTGCGTCTCGCCGCGCTCGAACAGCGCCGAGCCGTGCACCCGCGGCAGCACGCCGACCTCGGCGGTCAGCGGGCGGATGTCGCGCGGGCCGCGGCCGTCGATGCGGACCTGCTCGCGCAGCACGCGGTTGCGCACCTCGGACTTGGTCACCGAGCGGAACGCCGCGGCGACCTCCTTCTCGCGACCCTCGAACTGCGGGCCGACGCTCTCCAGCATCGTGGCCTTGATGCGGTCGAGGGCCTCCTCGCGCTCCGCCTTGCCGGCGATCTTCAGCGCCTCGCCCAGCTCGCCGCGGACGGCGTCGCTGACGGCGGAGTAGACGTCGTCCTGGTAGTCGAGGAAGACCGGGAACTCCAGCACCGGCTTCGCGGCGACCTCGGCCAGCTCGCTCTGCGCGCGGCACAGCTCGCGGATCGCGGCCTTGGCGGCCTCGAGACCGCTCGCCACGACCTCCTCGGTCGGCTTGGCGGCGCCGCCCGCGATCAGCGACAGCGCGTGCGGGGTGGCCTCCGCCTCGACCATCATGATCGCGACCTCGCCGTCGGGCAGGGCGCGGCCGGCGACGATCATGTCGAAGGTGGCGCGGGCCAGCTCGTCCAGCGTGGGGAAGTTGACCCACTGGCCGTCGATGTGCGCGACCCGGGTCGAGCCGACCGGGCCGGAGAACGGCAGGCCGGACAGCTTCGTGGACGCCGAGGCCGCGTTCATCGCGACGACGTCGTACGGGTGCTGCGGGTCGAGGGCCATGACGGTCTCGACGACCTGGACCTCGTTGCGCAGGCCCTTGGTGAACGACGGGCGCAGCGGCCGGTCGATGAGGCGGCAGGTGAGGATGGCGTCCTCGCTCGGCCGGCCCTCGCGGCGGAAGAACGAGCCGGGGATGCGCCCGGCCGCGTACATGCGCTCCTCGACGTCGACGGTCAGCGGGAAGAAGTCGAAGTGCTCCTTCGGCTGCTTGCCGGCCGTGGTCGCGGAGAGGACGACGGTCTCGCCCAGCTGGGCGATGACCGAGCCGGCGGCCTGACGGGCCAGCCGGCCGGTGGAGAAGGTGATCTCACGGGTGCCGAAAGCCCCGTTGTCGATCACCGCGGTACGGGACTCAGTACCGAGTGTCATGGTGTGTGGTGCTCCTTCGATCGTGGAACCGCTCACGCCCGGATTTTGCGCAGGGCGGCCGGTCTTCGATCGAAGTGCCCAGGAATCTCAGCCTGGGAACCACTACCGAGGACCGGTGCGCTGACGCCCTGGGTCGCGCGGGTCCGTGTCTTCTGTTGTGCAGTGTTGCCAGAAGGGGAGGGACCAAACGGCCCCTCCCCTTCTTACGTCATCGCCGCAGGCCGAGGCGCTCGATCAGCGCACGGTAGCGGTTGATGTCCTTCTTCTGGACGTAGTTCAGCAGTCGGCGGCGGCGACCCACCAGCAGCAGCAGACCACGACGGCTGTGGTGGTCGTGCTTGTGCACCTTGAGGTGCTCGGTGAGGTCGGCGATCCGCTTGGTGAGCATCGCGACCTGGACCTCGGGGGAACCGGTGTCACCCTCGGTGTTCGCGTACTCGGTCATGATCTTGGTCTTGGTGTCCTGGTCGAGCGCCATGATCTCCGGTTTCTGTGGTGACGAGAAAGGCGGTTGCTCGCCCCCGCGGCGTCGGGCAGGCAGGCGAGACCGGCGTCGGTCAGACCGACGGCTGCGCCAACCCTACCTCATCGCCGGAGAAGGGCCCGGGTTCGGTCGACGTCCTCGCGGATCTGGGCGATCAGCGGGTCGATCGCCGCGTACGTGCGCTGCTCGCGCAGCTGGGTCACGAAGTCGAGCCGGACGCGCTCGCCGTACAGGTCGCCGTCGAAGTCCAGCACGTACGCCTCGACCCGGCGCTCGCGGCCGCTGAAGGTGGGGTTCGTGCCGACGGACACGGCCGCCATCATCGGCGGGTGGGCGCCGCCGCGCACGAACCAGGCGGCGTAGACGCCGTCGGCCGGGACCGCCGCGTACCGGTGCACCATCAGGTTCGCCGTCGGGTAGCCCAGCTCGCGGCCGCGCTGGTCGCCGCGCACGATCACGCCCGCCAGCCCGTGCGGGCGGCCCAGCGCGGCGGCCGCGGCGGTGACGTCGCCGGCGTCGACCAGCGCGCGGATGTACGTGGACGAGAACACCGTGCCGCCCTCGCTGACCAGCGGCGCCGACTCGACCACGAAGCCGAAGCTGCGGCCCAGGCGCTCCAGCAGCGCCGTGTCGCCCGCCGCCCGGTGGCCGAAGCGGAAGTTCTCCCCCACCACGACGGCGGCGGCGTGCAGGCGCTCCACGAGGATGTCGTGCACGAACGCCTCGGCGGGCAGCCGGGAGAAGTCCGGGGTGAACGGGATGACGCACAGCGCGTCGACGTCCAGCGCCTCGACCAGCTCCGCCTTGCGGGCCGGCTCGGTCAGCACGGCCGGGTGCGAGCCGGGCCGCACCACCTCGGCCGGGTGCGGGTCGAACGTCACGACGACCGAGTGCAGGCCGCGGTCGCGGGCCAGCTTCACCGTGTGGCCGATGGTCGCCTGGTGGCCGCGGTGCACCCCGTCGAAGACCCCGATGGTCACCACCGACCGGCCCCAGCCACCCGGGACCACCTCGTACCCCCGCCAGCGTTCCATGCGCCCCACCCTATGCCGGGGCCAGGACGATCTCGGCGCGGGCGCGGCCGCCCCGCTCGCTGACGATCGCCAGCAGGTCGCCCGCCGGCCCGTAGACCGCGTACGGCCCGGCGATGCCGGCCGGGCTCAGCGGGCCGCCGTGCGACAGGGTGACCGCCTCCTCCGCGGTGGCGTCCCGGCCGGGGAACGCCCGGCGGGCCGCCCCGGCCAGGTCGAGGGTCACCACGTCGGGGGCGCGCTCCTCCAACTGCTCCAGGGTGGCCGCCTCGGCGAGGGTGTAGCCGCCGACGGCGGTGCGGCGCAGTGCGGTGAGGTGCCCGCCGACGCCGAGGCCGGCCCCGAGGTCGCGGGCGATGGCCCGGATGTAGGTGCCGGACGAGCAGGTGACGTCGACGTCCACCTCGACGTGCCCGCCGCGGCGGATCGCCAGGACGTCCAGGGTGGAGACGGTGACCCGGCGGGCGGTCAGCTCGACGGCCTCGCCCTCGCGCACCCGCTTGTACGCCCGCTGGCCGTTCACCTTGATGGCGCTGACCGCGCTGGGCACCTGGTCGATCTCGCCGGTCTGGGCGGCCAGCCCGGCGGCGATCGCGGCGTCGGTGACCCCGGACGCGTCGGCCGTGGCGGTCACCTCGCCCTCGGCGTCGTCGGTGAGGGTGGACTGGCCCAGCCGGATCGTGGCGCGGTAGCTCTTGGTCGCGCCGATCACGTAGGTGAGCAGCCGGGTCGCCCGGTTCACGCCGATGATCAGCACCCCGGTGGCCATCGGGTCGAGCGTGCCGCCGTGCCCCACCCGCCGGGTCTTCGCGAGCCGCCGCACGCGCGCGACCACGTCGTGCGACGTCATGCCGCCGGGCTTGTCCACCACGATGAGTCCGTCCACGACGGTCAGCCTTGCAGACTCACCGCTCGGCCCCCACGACCACCCAGCGCCCGCTGCGCCACCGGGCGAGCAGGGTCGCCAGGCGCAGCCCGATGAACGCGGCCAGCCCGGCCCACACCCCGCCGAGGCCCAGGTCGAAGGCGTACGCGATCCAGATGAGCGGCAGGAACCCGCCGAGCGCCGCGGCCAGCGTGGCGGTGCGCAGGTAGCGGACGTCGCCGGCGCCGAGGAACACGCCGTCGAGGGCGTAGACCACCCCGGCGAACGGCAGCAGCGCCACGAACCACGGCCACACGACGGCCGCCTCGGCGTGCACGGCGGCGTCCGGGGTGAACCACCCGGGGATCCACGGCGCCCCGGCGCCCACCACTGCCGCGAAGCCGAGGCCGCCCACCGCCCCGGCCAGGGTGATCCGGCGGGCGACCGCCCGGGCGCCGTCCGGGTCGTGCCCGCCCAGCGCGGCGCCGACGAGCGACTGCGCGGCGATCGCCACCGCGTCGAGGGTCAGCGCCGCGAAGAACCACAGCTGCAGGGCGATCTGGTGGGCGCCGACCGCGGCCACGCCGAACCGGGCGGCGACGGCGGTGGCGGACAGGAAGCACGCCTGGAACGCGACGCCGCGCAGCAGCAGGTCGCGGCCGAGGACGAGCTGGCGGCCCATCACGGGCAGGTGCGGCCGCAGGGGAACGCCCGCGCGCAGCAGCGCCGCCGCGAACAGCCCGCCGGACAGCGTCTGGGCGATGACGTTGGCGATCGCGGAGCCCTCCAGCCCGAGGCCGGCCGGGTAGACGAGCACCGGGCACATGACGGCGGACAGCACGTTCGCGCCGAGCACGTAGATCAGCGGGCGGCGGGTGTCCTGCACGCCGCGCATCCAGCCGTTGCCGGCGGCGGCGAGCATGAGGCCGGGGGCGCCGAGCGCGGCGATCCGCAGCCAGCCGGCGGCGGCGTCAGCGACCTGGGCGTCGTCGGCGAGGCCGCGGGCGACGGGGCCGGCGAGGAACTGGGCGGCGACGGCGAACAGCACGCCCGCGGAGCCGGCGAGCCAGCTGGCCTGGACGCCCTCGGCGACCGCAGCGGTGCGGTCGCCCGCGCCGTACCGCCGGGCGGACCGGCCGGTCGTGCCGTACGCGAGCACGGTGCCGAGCCAGACGGCGAACGACATGATCGTGCCGCCGACGGCGACCGCGGCGAGCGGGACGCGGCCGAGGTGCCCGACGACCGCGGTGTCGACGAGGACGTAGAGCGGCTCGGCGGCCAGCACCACGAGGGCCGGCAGCGCGAGCGCGGTGATCCGGCGCGCGCTCGGCGGGGCGGTGCGCGGCGGGGAGGTGCCGGGGGTCGCCGTGCTCATGGGCGCATCGTCGCACGCCCGATGTAAGGCATGCAATGCGCGTCAGTGCTTACCCACCGGTGGCGGCCGGCGGGCGGCGGGCCTACTGCCGGGTGTCGAGCGAGACCTGCAGGGCGCGGCGGGCCTGCTCACGCTCGCGGCGAGCCTGCTCGCGGGCGGCGGAGTTGTCGTGCTTGGTCTTGGCGGGCGCCAGGGGAGCCATGACGGGTCCTTCCAGGGGAACGGGTGCGGTGACGAGCGGCGCGCGGGCCTGTGCGATCGGCCGACCCGGGGTCGCCGGAGTCGTGGGCCGAGGGCCGCGCCCGGGTCGGTGGACCCTGGAGGCTCTCAGGACGGCCGGTGCCGGGTGGCACCCGAACCATCGTTCACTCAAACTATCGTTCAGGTTTCCGGGCCGCTGAGTGCTTCCCGCCCATCGGGACAACGCGTCACCCGCACGGGCGGAGACGGCAGAGGCCGGTGCCACCTGGCACCGGCCTCTGCCCCTCTGAGTGGGTCTAGAGCTGCGCGCGGATCGCCGCCATCACCTCGTCGGCCGTGCCGTGCCCCGTGAAGCCCGCCGCCAGCCGGTGCCCGCCGCCGCCCAGCGCGCCCGCCACCCGGCTCACGTCGGCGCCGCCCTTGCTGCGCATCGACACGTTCCACGAGCCGTCCGCGGCCTCCTTCAGCACGCAGGCCACGTCCGCCTCGGCGGTGGCACGCACCGGGTCGATCAGGGCGTCCAGCACGTGCGGGCGCTGGCCGTGCGCCGCCAGGTCGGCCAGCAGCGCGTACGTCCAGACCAGGCCGCCGCCGCCCGCCGCCTCCGGCTCCAGGCGCGCCCGGGACAGCACGTCGGCGAACAGCCGCACCGCCCCGAACGGGCGCGAGTCGAACACCCGGCGCGACACGTCCGCCGGGCGGACCCCGGCGCGCAGGAGCCGCGCCGCCATCTCGTGCACCGCCGGGGTGGTCAGATCGAACCGGAACGAGCCCGTGTCCGTCACCAGCGCCACGTACAGGCACTCGGCGATCTCCGGGTCCAGCGGCACGCCCAGCCGGGCCAGCAGCTCCTCCACCAGCACCGAGGTGGCCGCCGCGTCCGGGTCGACCAGGCTCACCGTGCCGAAGCCCGGGTTGGAGGCGTGGTGGTCGAGCACCACCGAGGCGCGGGCCGTGGCGAACCGGCCCGCCAGCGCGCCCAGCCGCGACGGGCTCGCCGCGTCCAGCGTCACCAGCAGGTCCGGGTCGGGCCACGCCTCGTCCTCGGGCACCACCGCGTCGAGGCCGGGCAGCCACGCCAGCGAGCCCGGCACCTCCAGCGGTCCCGGGAACGACGCCTGCACCCCGGTGGCGCCCAGCCGGCGCAGGCCGGCCGCCAGGGCCAGCATGCTGCCGAGGGCGTCGCCGTCGGGGTTGACGTGGCAGGCCAGCAGGACGCGGCCGGCCGGGGCGTGCGTGCGGACCGCCTCGACGGCGGCGGACCAGGCGGCCGCGGACGGGCCGCGCGGCCCGACCGCGGAGGCGGGCGGCGGCGCCTGCGCCAGCGCCGGCCCGTCCGTCACCGCGATTCCTCGCCGGCGGTCACCCGCTCCTCGGCGTCGGCGAGGTCGTCGCCGTCGTCACCGTCGTCGCCGTCCTCGCGGTACGGGTGCGCGTCCCCCGCGTACTGCTTGCCGGCGGCGAGGCGCTGCACCTCCTCGTCGCGCGCCCGGGCGGCGGCCAGCAGCTCGGTCATGTGCTTCGCCTGGTCCTGCACGTCGTCCAGGACGAACGCCAGGCTCGGCGAGTGGCGCAGGCCGAGGGCCTTGCCGACCGTGCTGCGCAGCATGCCCTTCGCGCTCTCCAGCGCCGCGGCCGTGCCCGTCTGGGCCGCCGCGTCGCCGAGCACCGTGTAGAAGACCGTCGCCTCGCGCAGATCGGCCGTGATGCGGGCGTCGGTGATCGTCACCATGCCGAGTCGCGGGTCCTTGATCTGGGTGCGCACCACCGAAGCCACCAGCTCCCGCACGCGCTCGGCGTGCTTGCGTACCCGGGCCGGATCGCTCATGTCAGCCACCTCCGCTGCTCGATCTGCAACATCTGAACCCTACCCGTGGGCAGGTGACCCCATACGCATGCGTCGTCAGTCGTCGTCGCCGTGCAGCCGGCGCCGCACCGACAGCAGCTCCAGCTCGGGGCGGCCCGCGACGAGCCGCTCGCAGGCGTCGACGACCTCGCCGGCGTGGCCGGCCTCCGCCGACACCACGGCCACCCCGATCAGGGCGCGGCCGTGCAGGTCCTGCTCGCCCACCTCGGCGGCGGACACCTCGAAGCGGCGCAGCGCAGCGACCACCGGGCGGACGTAGGAACGCTTGGCCTTCAGCGACCGCGAGTCGCCCGGCAGGAGCACGTCGAAGACGGCGGTGGCGGTGTACACGACCCGGAAGGCTACGGAATCAGGCCGGTTTACGCGCCACCAATACGTCGCGCTCGACGGTCTGGTCGACCCGGTGCAGGAAGCCCGTCACGTCGTCGGCGACCGTCAGGCCAGATTCCTCCACCAGCTCGGCCACCTCGTCGCGCGGCGACACCCGGGTGTTGAAGGACAGGCCCATCGCCCCGCCCGGGCGCAGCAGCCGCTCCCACTCCGGCAGCGCCGCCGCCAGCAGCTGGGCCGGGCGGCGGGACACGCCGCGCTCGCCGCCGTGGCTGCCGTGCGCCACCCCGTACGGCAGGTCGGTCACGATCACGTCGACGCACGCCGGGCGCAGCACCGCCTGCGCGTCGAGGGTGTCGGCGTGCAGCACGACCAGCTTCTGGGTGACGCCGGACCGGTGGTCGTCCTTCGACGCGGCCACCACCACCTCCATGCGCCGCGCCACCGTGCGCTTGTCGCGACGCACCGGGTGGAAGTCGGTGGTGTGCTTCAGCCGCTTGCGCTTCAGGTACGTCTTCAGGAACGACAGGTAGATCTCGACGTCCTTGCCGTCGATCTCGATGCCCAGCCCGTCGTGGCCGTACATCAGCGCCTGGTTCAGGGTGGTGCCCCGCCCGCACAGCGGGTCGCCGACCACCACGCCGCCGTCGAGGAACCGCCCGGCGCTGTCGCTGGCGAGCAGCGTCACGTTCAGCAGCAGCCGGGTGAACTGCTCGTTCGTCTTGCCGGCGTACTTCGGGATGGTGATGAGGTCGGTGTCGTAGCGGGCCAGCGGGGTCAGCTCGACCGGGCGCAGCAGGTCGTCGTCCGTCACCTCGAACAGCGCGTACGCCGCCGACAGGTTCGACAGCAGCGCGACGTCGCGGGCCGGCAGCCGCCCGGGCGCCTCGAAGACCAGATAGTCCACGCCCGCCACCGTCGTCTCGGCGACCTCGTCGAGCGGCGTCGCCAGCGCGCCGGCGAACACGGCGAGCTCGGCCCGCGCCAGCGCGGGCGCCTGGGCGGCGTAGACGTGGTTGGCCGACGGGGCGAGCAGCAGTGCGTACCTCATCCGGACATCCTGCCCGGCACGCGAAACGGCCCGGGACCGAGGTCCCGGGCCGTCGTCGCCGTGCGTGTGTTACGAGCGGGGCTTCTCGCGCATCTCGAACGTCTCGATGACGTCACCGATCTGCGGAGTGCCGAAGCCGCCGAAGGTCAGACCACACTCGAAGCCCTCGCGGACCTCGGTCGCGTCGTCCTTGAACCGCTTGAGCGACGTGATCGAGACGTTCTCGGCCACCACGGTGCCGTCGCGCAGGATGCGCGCCTTGGCGTTGCGGCGGATGAGACCCGACCGGACCAGACAACCCGCGATGAGACCGATCTTCGACGAGCGGAACACCTCGCGGATCTCCGCCGTGCCGAGCTCGACCTCCTCGTACTCGGGCTTGAGCAGGCCCTTGAGCGCCGCCTCGATCTCCTCGATGGCCTGGTAGATCACGCTGTAGTAGCGGATCTCCACGCCGGCGCGGTCGGCCATCTCCTTGACCTTGTTCGAAGCCCGGACGTTGAAGCCGATGATCGTGGCGATCGAGTCCGAGGACGCGCTCGCCAGGTTGACGTCGCTCTCGGTGATCGCACCGACGCCGCGGTGGATGACCTTGAGCTGCACCTCGTCCGGGATCTCGATCTTGAACAGCGCGTCTTCCAGCGCCTCGACCGAACCGGAGCCGTCGCCCTTGAGCACCAGGGTGAGCGACGTCTTCTCGCCCTCCTTGAGCTGCTCCATGAGCGTCTCGAGCGTGGCCTTGCTGCCCGAGTTGGCGAAGCTGGCCGCCCGGCGGCGGGCCTGCCGCAGCTCGGCGATCTGCCGCACCGTGCGGTCGTCCTCCGCGGCGAGGAACGTGTCGCCCGCGCTCGGGACCGAGGTCAGACCCAGGACCAGGACCGGACGGGCCGGACCCGCCTCGGGCACCTGGTTGCCGTGCTCGTCGAGCATGGCGCGGACGCGGCCGTGCGCGCCGCCCGCCACGATCGAGTCGCCGGCCCGCAGCGTGCCCTTCTGCACCAGGACGGTCGCGACGGCGCCGCGGCCCTTGTCCAGGTGGGCCTCGACCGCGACACCCTGCGCCGGCCCGTCGACCGGAGCGGTGAGCTCCAGCGACGCGTCGGCCGTGAGCAGCACGGCCTCGAGCAGCTCGTCGATGCCGAGACCCGGCTTGGCGGCCACGTTGACGAACATCGTGTCGCCGCCGTACTCCTCGGCGAGCAGGCCGTAGTCGGTCAGCTGCTGGCGGACCTTGTCCGGGTTGGCGTCCGGCTTGTCCACCTTGTTGACCGCGACCACGATCGGCACCTCGGCCGCCTTGGCGTGGTTGAGCGCCTCGACCGTCTGCGGCATGACGCCGTCGTCGGCCGCGACCACGAGGATCACGATGTCCGTCACCTGGGCGCCGCGGGCACGCATGGCGGTGAACGCCTCGTGTCCCGGGGTGTCGATGAAGGTGATCGCGCGCTCTTCGCCCTGGTGCGGGACCACGACCTGGTAGGCGCCGATGTGCTGGGTGATGCCACCCGCCTCGCCGGCGACCACGTTGGTCTTGCGGATCGCGTCCAGCAGCTTCGTCTTACCGTGGTCGACGTGACCCATGACGGTCACGACCGGCGGCCGGGTGACCAGGCGGTCCTCGTCGATCTCGGCGTCGAGGTCGATGTTGAACTGCGCGAGCAGCTCGCGGTCCTCGTCCTCGGGGCTGACGATCTTGACGTCGAAGCCCAGGTGCTCACCCAGCAGCAGCAGGGTGTCGTCCGAGCACGACTGCGTCGCCGTGACCATCTCGCCCAGGCCGAACATCTCCTGGACGAGCGAGCCCGGGTTCGCGTTGATCTTGTCGGCGAAGTCCGAGAGGGACGCGCCACGCGACAGCCGGATCTCCTGACCCTGACCGCGCGGGGCGCCCGAGCTCATCTGCGGCGCCGACAGGTTGTCGAACTCCTGACGCCGCTGCTTCTTGGACTTGCGGCCGCGCGTCGGCCGGCCACCCGGACGCCCGAAGGCACCCGCGGCGCCGCCGCCACGACCACGACCGCCGCCACCCGGGCGACCGGGAGCGCCGCCACCGGGCGCGCCGCCACCGGGGCGGAAACCGCCACCGGCGCCCGCGCCCGCGCCGCCGCCGCCACCGGGGCCGCCGCGGTAACCGCCGCCGCCACCGCCGCCACCGGGACCGCCGCGGAAGCCGCCACCGGCGCCGCCGCCGCCACCGGGACCGCCGCGGAAACCACCGCCGCCGCCACCGGGGCCGCCACGGCCACCGCCGGGACCACCCGGGCGGCCCGCGCCGCCGGGACCGGCCGGACGGGCCTGCCGGTTGGGCATGGACGCCGGGCTCGGCCGCGGCGGCATCGACGCCGGGCTGGGCCGCGGCGGCATGCCGGGCTGGTTGGGCCGGGGCATGCCCGCGGGCGACGGCCGGGGACCGGCCGCCTGACCGCCCTGCGAGATGCCGAACGGGTTGTTGCCGGCGCCGCGCGCCGGCGGGCGCTGACCGCCCGCGGGACCGGGGCGGCCGGGAGCGCCGGGCGCACCCGGGGCGCCGGGACGACCCGGAGCGCCGGTCGGGGTGCCCGGACGCGGCGGCACCGCGTTCGGGCCCGGACGCGGGCCCGGACGGCCGTCGGCCGGGGGCTCACGCCGCGGGGCCTCCGCCGGGCGGGCGGCCTGCGCCGCACGCGCGGCCTTGACCGCGGCCTCCTGGTCGGCCTTGAGCTGCGAGGCGCGCGCCTCGGCGGCCGCCACCTCGATGTCGTGAGCACTCGCCGGCTTCGTCACCGGGGCCGGCGGGGCCGGCGGTCCGGGGACGGGAGCCTTCGGTCCGGGCCGGGCGGCCGACGGGCCGGGCGCCGGGGCGGCCGGGGACGTCGGGGCCGCCGGACGGCGGGGCGGACCCGGGCGCGCCGCGGTGCGGGCGTCCGGGGCGGCCGGGGCCGCGGGAGCCGCCGCGGGGGCGGACCCGCCGGCGGCCATGCCGGCACGCAGCCGCCGGGCCACGGGGGCCTCGACGGTGCTCGAAGCGGATTTGACGAACTCGCCCATTTCCTTCAGGGTCGCGAGAACGGTCTTGCTGTCGACCCCGAGCTCTTTTGCAAGCTCGTGTACGCGGGCCTTGCCTGCCACTGCACTCCTCACTTTTGAGGTCGTGCGGGCAGCACCCGCAGCGACCTCACTCGTGCACTTGAAGCCTGGTCATTTCAGGGACTTCATCGTGTGCTCATGTCGGTCGTCCTACCTTGCTGATCAGGTGGGGCTCCCACGCCCCACCATCGGTGGCGCCGCGCGGCGGTCTAGACCGCGCGGACGTGCTCGGCGAGCGGACCGGTGTCCGGGACACCGGTGAGGCGCAGCGCGCGCCCGAAGGCTCGACGCCGCTCCGCCTGCGCGAAGCAAGCCGGACCGGGATGCAGGTGTGCTCCCCGACCCGGCAGTCTGCGGCCCGGATCGGGGCGGAGCTCGAGGCCCACCGCGACGAACCGCAGCAACTCAGATGCCGGCGCGCGCTCGCGGCAACCGATGCAGGTGCGCACCGGCGCAACGCTCGACACGCGTCGTACCAATGGAAAGTCTACTCCTCGCCGCGCCGGAGCGCTCCGCCCGGTCAGTTCCCGCCCTCGGGGGCGGGCCGGCCGCCGGCGGGAGCCTGCTCGGTGTCGGGACGGATGTCGATGCGCCAGCCGGTGAGCCGGGCCGCCAGGCGGGCGTTCTGCCCCTCCCGGCCGATCGCCAGCGACAGCTGGAAGTCGGGCACCGTGACCCGGGCCGTGCGGGTGCTCGCGTCGACCACCTCGACCCGCAGCGCCTTCGCCGGCGACAGTGCGTTGCCGACGAACTGGGCCGGGTCGTCCGACCAGTCGATGATGTCGATCTTCTCGCCGTGCAGCTCGCTCATGACCGCCCGGACGCGCTGGCCCATCGGGCCGATGCAGGCGCCCTTGGCGTTCACGCCGGGCGCCGTCGAGCGGACCGCGATCTTCGTGCGGTGCCCGGCCTCCCGGGCGATCGCGGCGATCTCGACCGTGCCGTCGGCGATCTCCGGCACCTCCAGGGCGAACAACCGCTTCACCAGCGCCGGGTGCGAACGCGACAGCGTGATCTGCGGGCCGCGCATGCCCTTGACCACGTGCACGACGACGCAGCGCAGGCGCATGCCGTGGTCGTAGGTCTCCCCCGGCACCTGCTCCGACTGCGGCAGCATCGCCTCGAGCTTGCCGAGGTCGACGGTGACGATGCCCTTCTCCGAGCGGGCCTCGTGCGCCTGCACCACGCCGGTGACCAGGTCGCCGTCGCGGCCCGCGTACTCGCCGAAGTGCACCTCGTCGGTGGCCTCGCGCAGCCGCTGCAGGATGACCTGCTTGGCGGTCATCGCCGCGATGCGGCCGAAGTCGTGCGGGGTGTCGTCGTACTCGCGCACGACCGTGTGGTCCTCGTCCAGCTCCTGGGCGTAGACCAGGGCGGCGCCGGTCTTGCGGTCGATCTCCACCCGGGCGTGGCTCTGCGCGCCCTCGGTGTGCCGGTAGGCGGTCAGCAGCGCGGTCTCGATCGCCGCGAGGATGGTGTCGAACGGGATCTCCCGCTCGCGCTCAAGGGCGCGCAGCGCCGCGAGGTCGATGTTCACCTCTCCTCGTCCTCCAGATCCTCGTCGTCGTCGACGTCGTCATCCATGTCGTCATCGTCTTCGTCGTCGTGCTCGTCGTCACCGGCGTCGCCGAGGTCGGCCTCGTCGACGCGGTTGAACTCGATCTGCACGCGGCCCGGCCCGAGGTCGGCCCACGCCGCCTCGACCGTCGTGCCGCCGGCGTCGAGCACCACGCCGTCGTCGTCCGCGGACACCACCCGGGCGGTCAGGGCCTTGCCGGCCACCGTCACGGCGACCAGGCGGCCCACGTTGCGCCGCCACTGCCGGGGCAGCCGCAGCGGGCGGTCCACGCCCGGCGAGCCGACCTCCAGCTGGTACTCGCCGACCAGGATCTCGCCGCCGGACTCCTCGGCCGCGTCGAGGGCGGCCGACACCTGCCGGGACACCACCGCGACCGCGTCGAGGTCGATGCCGCCGTCGGCGTCCACGAGCACGCGCACGACGTGCCGGCGCCCGGCCCGGGAGACGGTCAGCTCCTCCAGGTCGTAGCCCGCGGCCTCGACGACCGGCTCCACCACCCGGCGGACCCGCTCCGGGTCGACCCGCGGCGGGGGCGGGGCGCTCGGCCGCTGACCGGCGGGGCGCCGCGGCGCCGCCTTCCCTGCACGACCACGCTGCGTCATCAGGCCACCCTCCCGTCCTCGTCCGGCCGACCGAGCGGCCGGGCCCGCGAGGGCTCGGCGACCATGCCAGCACACCGCCGGGCCCGAAACGCCCAGCGGCTGTGCAGAGCGTAACGCGCCGCCGCCGGGGCCCACCGGCCGCCGCACCGATTCCGGCCCCGGGTCCATTGTCAACCCCGCGGCGGCCCGGTGGCAGGCCTGGTGTTGACTTGTCGCCGTGGACGAACGGGTCACCCGGCGGTGGGTGCTGGCCGCCGGCGCGGGCGCCGGACTCGCGCTCGGCGGGTGCGGGCTGTTCGACGACGACCCGGCGCCCCCACCGCCCCCGGACCCGCTGCTGCCGCTGCGCGACGCCGCCCTCGCCCTCGCCGGCACGTACGACCGCGCCGTGGCCGCCCAGCCCGCCCTGCAGGCCCGGCTGGCCCCGATCGCCGCCGCGCACCGCGCGCACGCCGCCGAGCTGGACCGGATCCTCGACCCGCCCGCCCCCGCCCCGTCCGCGTCCGCCGCCGCGTCGGCCGCGCCGGACGCCGTGGGCGCGCCCACCGTCGCCGAGCTGCGCGCCGCCGAGCGGCAGGCGCACAAGGACGCGGCCGCCGCCTGCCGCGCCGCGCCGGCGGACCGCGCCGCGCTGGTCGGCTCCGTCGCCGCCGCCCGCGCCTGCCACGCGGAGGCGCTGCGATGAGCCAGGCCCTGGTCGCCGGGCTCGCCGCCGAGCAGGCCGCCATCTACGCGTACGCCCCCATCGGGGTGCGCCTCACCGGGGCCGAGCGCGCCGAGGCCCGGGCCGCCGAGGCCGCCCACCGGGCCCGGCGCGACACGCTCGTGCTGCGGCTGGAGCAGCTGCGCGTCACCCCGTCGGCCGCGCCGCCCGCGTACGTGCTGCCGTACCCGGTGACCGACCGGGCGGCCGCGCTGAAGCTGGCCGGCGAGATCGAGGACGGCGTCGCCGCGACCTGGCGGGCCGCGCTGCGCGACACCGAGGGCGGCGACCGCGGCACCGCCCTGGCGGCGCTGACCGACGCGGCGGTGCGCGCCACCCGCTGGCGCCGGCTGGCCGGGGTGACCCCGCTGACCGTGCCGTTCCCCGGCCGCCTGGGCTGACCGCCGCACCCCGCGCCGAAACCGTGGCGCAATCGCCGCCTGCGGGGGCCTGACGCGGAGCCCGCCGGGGCCGCAGAATGACGCCGTGCCGCAGCACGACGACGAACACGAACCCGACAATCCCCGCTGGTGGCTGGCACGGCGCGTGGCCGACGTGCTCCGCCACCGGCACTCCGCCGACCTCATCGCCATCGGGCTGCACGGCTCGATGGCCCACGGCGACGACGCCGACGCCAGCGACGTCAACCTGCTCGTGGTCACCTACCGCCGGGGCGCCGGGCCGCGGCCCGTGCAGCGCCGCGTCGACGGCACCATGGTCGACCTGACCGTGGTCAGCGCCGACGACCACCTGCGGCAGGCCCGCACGCTGACGTCGGCGTGGCCGCTGCAGGCCGACAGCTTCGTCACCACCCGGGGCCTGCACGACCCGCAGGAGTGGCTGAAGGCGCTGCGCGACACCCACCTGGGGCGGCTCGCCGAGGCCCGCCCGGCCGAGTTCACCACGCTGGCGCGCGAGGCGTGGTGCCGGGCCGCGGCGGCGCACGAGCGGGCGGTGCGGCTCGCGTCCTGGTACGACACCGACGCCGCCCTGCTGCTGCTCGGCCAGGCCCGGCTGCACGCCGCCGTCGTCGTGGGGCTGCTCAGCCGCACCTACTTCCGCAACGCCGCCGACGCCGTCAAGCGCGCCGGCACCGCCGGTGTCGACATGGCCGAGCTGGGCTCGGTGCTCAAGCAGCAGGCGGAGGAGCTGGCCGCCCGCGGCCGCCCGGTCGACGGCCCGCTCAATTCGCTCTGGGACTAGGCGGCGGTCACGCCGATCGCCGCGCCGACCAGGTAGGTGATGCCGGCCGCCGCCGCGCCCAGCAGCAGCTGGCGCAGGCCGCTGCGCCACCACGGGCGGCCGGTGAAGCGCGCCACCAGCACGCCCGCCCCGAACAGGCCCACGCCGCCGGCGGCCAGCGCCAGCCACAGGTCCGGCCGGCCCAGCAGGTACGGCAGCAGCGGCACGACGGCGCCGAGCGCGAAGCAGACGAACGACGACAGCGCCGCCGTCCACGGGCTCGGGTGCTCGTCCGGCACCACCCCGAGCTCCTCCTGGGCGTGCACCCGCAGGGCCTGCTCCGGGTTGCGCTTGAGCACGTCGGCGACCTGGCGGGCCAGCGACTCGGGCAGGCCGCGGCCGGTCCACGCGGCCACCAGCTCGTCGGCCTCCGCGTCCGGGTGCGCGCGCAGCTCCCCCAGCTCCTTGCGCAGCTCGGCGGCGATCTGCTCGTTCTGCGTCTGCACGCTCGTGTACTCGCCGATGCCCATCGACACCGCGCCCGCCACCAGGCCCGCCACGCCCGTCAGCACGATGGTGTGGGCGGCGGTGCCGGCCCCGCCGACGCCCGCGATGAGGGCGATGTTGGTGACCAGGCCGTCCATGGCGCCGAACGTGGCCGCCCGCAGCCAGCCGCCCGAGACGTCGGCGTGGTGGTGCTCCGCGCGGTCGGCCGTCACGGCAGCGTGAGGATCTCGAACCCGTCGTCGGTGACCACGAGGGTGTGCTCGAACTGCGCCGTCCACCGGCGGTCCTTGGTGACGACCGTCCAGCCGTCGGACCACAGGTCGTAGTCGTGGGTGCCGAGGGTGATCATCGGCTCCACCGTGAACGTCATGCCGGGCTCCATGACGACGTCCAGCCGGGGATTGTCGTAGTGCGGCACGTAGAGGCCGCTGTGGAACGTCTCGCCGATGCCGTGGCCGGTGAAGTCGCGCACGACGCCGTAGCCGAACCGGCGCGCGTACGCCTCGATGACCCGCCCGATCGCGTTGATCTGGCGGCCGGGCGCCACCGCCTTGATGCCGCGCATCATCGCCTCGTGGGTGCGCTCGACGAGCAGCCGCGCCTCCTCGGACACCTCGCCGACGCAGAACGTGGCGTCGGTGTCGCCGTGCACGCCGCCGATGTACGCGGTGACGTCGACGTTGATGATGTCGCCGTCCTCGAGCACGGTGGTGTCCGGGATGCCGTGGCAGATGACCTCGTTGAGCGAGGTGCAGCACGACTTCGGGAAGCCCTTGTAGCCCAGCGTCGACGGGTAGGCGCCGTGGTCGCACAGGAACTCGTGCACGACCCGGTCGATCTCGTCGGTGGTGACGCCCGGCTTGCAGTGCTCGCCGGCGAGCTGGGTGGCCTGGGCCGCCAGCCGCCCGGCGACGCGCATCCTCTCGATCGTCTCGGGGGTCTGCACGTGCGAGCCCCGCCACACCTTCGGCTGCTTCTTGCCCACGTACTCCGGACGGGCGATCTGCGGCGGGACGGCCCGCCACGGGGAGAGCTTGCCCGGGCGGAGCGGCGCGCGAACGGTCATGCGGGCCAGCCTATCGCCGCCCGTCCGGCCGCCCCGTCCCGCGGGAGCCGAAACGTCCGACGTAATCGGGACGTTCGGGCACAACCTCGCGGTTGTTGCCGGGGGACAACCGCTGTGTCATCGTGTCTGGCGTGGATCAAGAGGGCTCCGACGAGCCGGTCTTCGCCGTGTCCGCCGACCTCGACGGCGGGCACGTCACCGTCGTGGTCACCGGCGAGGTCGACATGTCGTCGGCGGCCGACATGTACCGCGCCGCCACGCCCGACGGCGCGGCCCGCGCGTCGGTCGACCTGCGCGCGGTCACGTTCTTCGACTCGGCGGCCATCCACGCCCTGGTCCGGCTCGCCGACCGGTACGGCAGCGCGCTCGACGTGACCCCGTCGCGGTCCGTGCGCCGGGTGCTCGACATCTCCGGCCTGGGCGGTCAGCCCTGGCTCGTCACCGACTGACCGTCAGGCCCCGAGCGGGCGCCGCAGGGTGACGACCGTCCCGGTCTCGCCGCGCTCCACGGTCAGGTCCGCCAGCGCCCCGATCAGCGCCAGGCCGCGCCCGCGGAACCCGGTCGCCGGCTCCGCCCGCCACCGGCCGCTGTCGCGCACGCTGGCCGACACGACCCCGCCGGCGCCGCCCTCGATGCCCACCTCGACGGTGATGGTGTCCTCGGCCGGGTCGACCGGGTGCTCGATGGCGTTGGCGGCCGCCTCGGAGATCGCCACGACCAGGTCGAACGCGTCGTCGTCGGGCACCCCGTGCGCGCCGAGGAACGCCTCCAGGCGGCGGCGCAGCACGATGAGCCGGGCCGGGTCGGCGGGCAGGCGCAGGCTGAACTGGCTCGGCTCGGTGGCCTCCAGGGCGAGCAGCGCGATGTCGTCGCGGCGGTCCCGGCCGGTGGTCGCCGCGAGCAGCTCGTCCAGCAGGTCCTCGACGTGGTCGGTGGGCTTGGCGGCGGCGACGCCCAGCTCGGCGAGGCCGGTGTCGATGTCGCGGTGCCGGTCCTCGACCAGGCCGTCGGTGTAGAGCAGCAGCCGGCTGCCGGGTTCGAGGACGGTCTCGCCGGTCGCGTACGTCGCGTCGGCGAGCGCGCCGATGGGCGGGCCGAGCGCCTGCTCGTAGAGGAACCGGCCGTCCTCCCCCGGGACGGCCAGCACGGGCGACGGGTGCCCGGCGGCGGCGAACCGCAGCCGCGACGTGCGCGGGTCGAAGGCGACGCAGACGACGGTGGCGAACTGGCGCCGGCCCAGGTTGTCGACGAGGCGGTTGAGGCGGGTCAGGGCGGCGCCCGGGTCGAAGCCCTCCAGCAGGTACGCCCGCAGCGCGTTGCGCAGCTGGCCCATCCCGGCGGCGGCGTGCACGCCCTTGCCGACCACGTCGCCGATGACCAGCAGCAGCTCGTCGGCGGGCGTGACGACGGCGTCGTACCAGTCGCCGCCGACCTCGGCCTCGTTGCTGCCGGGCACGTAGCGCCCGGCCACCACGGCGCCCGGCAGCCGCGGCAGGGCGGCCGGCAGCAGGCTGTGCTGCAGCGTGGTGGCGACCCGGTGCTCGGTCTCGTACAACCGGGCGTTCTCCAGGCGCAGGCCGACGAGGCGGGCGAGCTGAGCGAGCAGGGTGCGGTCGGGCTCGCCCTCGGCGCCGGACCAGACGCGCAGCTCGCCGAGCGGGCCGCCGGAGGTGTCGGGCAGCGGCAGCACGGCGACGGGCTCGGCGCGGGGCGGGGCGCCGCCGTCGCGCTCGGCGCGGCCGCCGGGGGCGGTGACGACGACCCGGCCGGCGCCCGTCATGGCCTGGATGTGCTCGGCGGCGACGGCGACCACCTCGGGGATGGTGCGCACGGTGTTGACGGCGGCGGCGGCGTCGACGAGGCCGCGCAGGCGGCGCACCGTCTGGCCGCGCAGCTGGCCCAGCTCCAGACTGGACCGGACGCGGGCCAGCAGGTCCCGGGCGGAGAACGGCTTGACCAGGTAGTCGTCGGCGCCGGCCGCCAGCCCCTCGACGGAGGCCTCCTCGCCGGCCCGGGCGGACAGCATGACGATGGGCAGCTCGCGGGTGCGCTCGTCGGCGCGCAGCGCGCGCACCACCCCGAAGCCGTCGAGCCGCGGCATCATCACGTCGGTGAGCACGAGGTCGTAGCGCTGGCGCAGCGCGGCGGCGACGGCCTGCTGGCCGTCGGCCACGGCGGTCACGTCCCAGAACGGCGAGAGCAGCCGGGTGACGTGGTCGCGCAGGTCGGCGTTGTCGTCGGCGACGAGGATGCGGCCGCGGCGCGGCACGGTGGACCGCTCGGCGGCGGTGGGCGTCAGGTCGCCCGGGCGGGCCTCCTCGACCTGCACGCTGCCGGCGCCCGCGTCGCCCCACCAGTGCGCCTCGCCGGCGTGCAGGCCGGGCTCGACGTCCTCGACGATCGGGGAGCCGCCGTCCACCACCGACTCGGGCGGCAGGTGGACGTGGCCGAACGGGACGGTGACGGTGAACGTGCTGCCGCGGTCGGGTTCGCTCTCGACGCCGACCGTGCCGCCGTGCAGCTCGGTCAGCTCCTTGACCAGCGCCAGCCCGATGCCGGTGCCCTCGTGACTGCGCGACCAGGCACCCTGCACCCGGTGGAAGCGGTCGAACAGCCGCGGCAGCTCGTCGGCGGGGATGCCGACGCCCGTGTCGCGCACGGTGACCACGGCCGCGCCGTCCCCCGCGCGCACCCGCACCTCGATGCCGCCGGCGAGGGTGTGCTTCACCGCGTTCGACAGCAGGTTGAGGACGATCTTCTCCCACATCTCGCGGTCGACGTGCACGGGCGCCGGCAGCGGCGGGCAGTCGACGGTGAGCCGCAGCCCGACCCGCTCGGCGGCGGAGCGGAACGTGCTGGCCAGCCGCGCGGTGTAGTCGGCCAGGTCGGTGGCGCGGAACTCGGCGTGCAGCCGGCCCGACTCGACGCGGGAGAAGTCGAGCACGGTGTTGACGAGCTTGAGCAGGCGCAGCCCGTTGCGGTGCACGGTGGCGAGCCGCTCGCGCTGCGGCTCGGCGAGGCCGGCGTCGGCGAGCGCGTCCTCGACCGGGCCCAGGATGAGCGTGAGCGGGGTGCGGAACTCGTGGCTGACGTTGGAGAAGAAGTTGGTCTTCGCCTGGTTCAGCGCGATGAGCGCGGCGGCCCGCTCCCGCTCGTGCCGGTACGCCCGCAGGTTCGTCACCGCCCGGCTGATCTGCGCGCCGGCGAGGTCGACGAAGTCGCGGTAGGCCTGGTCCTGGGCGAGCAGCCGGCTGACCCCGACGACCACGGCGCCGACGGTGCCGGTGCCGCCGCCGACGGGCAGCACGAGGGCCTCGTCGGCGGACGTGGCGGGCGGCGGCGAGGCGAACAGTGCGGCGGGCGCCCGGCCGGACGCGCCGGTGCGCACCACCTCCTCGACGGCGGCCAGGGCGGGGTCGTCGGCGCGCGGGGCGTCGACGCGGCGCACCGGTCCGCGGTCGCCGTCGTCCAGGTACAGCGCGCAGAACGGCACGTCGGCCGGGTTGGCGGCGAACACCTCGGTGATCCGGCGGGCCAGCTCGTCCTGGTCGCCGGACTCGGCCAGGCGGGAGCCGAGGGCGCTGAGCGTGGCGACGCGGCGCTCGCCGAGCACCCGGTGGGTGGTGTCGCTGACGATGCAGAAGATCCCGCCGACGCTGCCGTCGCCCATCCGCACCGGGTCGTACGAGACGTCGAAGTACGTCTCCTCCAGGAACCCGTGCCGCTCCAGCATGAACGGGTAGTTCGCCGCCCAGAACGCCTCGTTGTGGCGCACCACGCCGTCGAACAGGGGCTGGATGACGCCCCACGCCTCGGTCCACATGTCGGCGCCGGGGCAGCCGAGGAAGTCGGGGTGCTTGACGCCCATCGTGGGGATGTAGGCGTCGTTGTAGAGCGCCGCGTACTCGGGACCCCAGAACAGCACGACCTGCGCGCGCGACGCGAGCATCGTGGCGACGGCGCCGGCCAGTTCGTGCGGCCAGGCCGACGGCGGGCCCAGCGGGCTGGCGGACCAGTCGTGGGCGGCCATCCGGCGGCCCATCTCGCCGCCGTGCGCGAAGGCGGTGCGCAGCCGCGGGGGCAGGTCGTCGCCCGGCGCAGCCCCCATACAGCCCCTCCAGCACCCTCGAACCGGCCGGTCTGCACCGTAACACCCGGCCGCCGCGTGGATCAGCCCAGCGCGGGGAGCCCGTCGATGCTGGTGGCATTCTTCGTCCGGCGGTAGGCGGCGAGGTCGGCGTCGGTGCGCCGCTCGTGCGCCCGGACGAGCAGGTCGCGGTCGCCGGAGTAGCTCATCAGCGGCACGGCGTAGCCGCACGAGTCGCTGACCCGCTCGACGTCGACCTCGACGACGGCGCGCAGCGCGTGCGGGTCGGGGGCGTCCGGGAAGTGGGCCAGCAGCGCCTGCGCGCCCGGTTCGCCGACGACGTGCGCCCGGCCGCGCCCGTGCAGCCGGACGATCTTCGGCGGCCCGTCGAACGCGCAGAACATCAGCGTGATCCGCCCGTTCTCGCGCAGGTGCGCGATGGTCTCCGCGCCGCTGCCGTGCCAGTCGAGGTAGGCCACCCGGTGCTCGCCCAGCACCGCGAACGTGCCGGTCATGCCCTTCGGCGAGACGTTGACCCGGCCGCCGGGCCCGGTGGGCGCCGTGGCGACGAAGAACATGCGCTGGGCGGCGATGAAGCCGGCCAGCCGGCCGTCGATGCGTTCGTAGACCTTGCCCATGTCCCGATGCTGTCAGCCGCAGCCCCGCGCGCGGCAGCGCATTCCCATCAGGCGGCGGCCGCCACGAACGCCCGGAAGATCCGCTGGTCCGCCGCCGTCTCCGGGTGCCACTGCACGCCGAGCACGAACCGCTTCGCCGGGTCCTCCAGGGCCTCGATCAGGCCGTCGTCGGCCCAGGCCGTCGCGGTCAGCGCGCCCGGGTCGGCCACCCCCTGGTGGTGGTACGCGTTGACCTCGGCGTCGTCGCCCAGCAGCGCGGCGATCCGGCTGCCCGGGGCGAACCGCACGCCGTGGCTGCCGTACACGCCGACGGCCGGCTTGTGCTTGTCGTGGCCGAGGGTGTCGGGCAGGTGCTGGTGCAGCCGCCCGCCCGCGGCGACCGCCATCAGCTGCACGCCCCGGCAGACGCCGAGCACCGGCAGGTCCCGGGCCAGGGCGGTGCGCAGCAGCAGCAGCTCGCCGGCGTCGCGGTTGGGGTCGGGCTCGGTGTGCGGGCCGGGCCGTTCGCCGTACAGCGCCGGGTCGACGTCGGCGCCGCCGGCCAGCAGCAGCCCGTCGAGCCGGTCGAGCACGCCGGCGTCCAGGTCGTCGGCGGGCAGCAGCACGGCGCGGCCGCCGGCGGCGGTGACGTTCTGCACGTAGTCGTGCGGGACGAGCGTGCTGGTCAGGTCCCGCCACGGGCCCCAGGTGGCGGTGGTGGTGTAGGCGGTCACGCCGATCACGGGTCGCACCCGGCCAACGTAGCCCGGACACGAGCGCGCGGCGGCACCCGGAGAGGTTCCCGTGGCGTCGCCGCGCTCAGGCCCGTCTGTCCCGCCCCCACAGCGTCGCCGCGTGCGTAGGCGGGGATTCGACCCCTGACGCCGGTGGATCATGGCGCCGACCTGCACAGTTCCCGCCCGCGCCGATCACAAACCGGTGGTTCAGATGGTGCACATTCCTACAGCGGCGTGACGTACGCGCCGGTGATGCCGCCGTCCACCACGAACTCCGCGGCCGTCATGAACGACGAGTCGTCGCTGGCCAGGAACGCCACGGCCGCCGCGATCTCGGTCGGGTCGGCGAACCGGCCCATCGGCACGTGCACGAGCCGGCGGGCGGCGCGCTCCGGGTCCTTGGCGAACAGCTCCATCAGCAGCGGGGTGGCGACCGGGCCCGGGCACAGCGCGTTGACCCGGATGCCCTCCCGGGCGAACTGGACGCCCAGCTCGCGGGTCATCGCCAGCACGCCGCCCTTGCTGGCGGTGTAGGCGATCTGCGAGGTGGCGGCGCCCATCAGCGCCACGAACGACGCGGTGTTGATGATCGAGCCCTTGCCCTGCCGCTGCATGTGCGGGATGGCGTACTTGCAGCACAGGTAGACGCTCGTGGTGTTGACGCGCAGCACCCGCTCCCACGCCTCCAGGCCGGTGACGAGGATCGAGTCGTCGTCGGGCGGCGAGATGCCGGCGTTGTTGAACGCGACGTCGACCCGGCCGTGCCGCTCGGCCACCCCGTCGAACAGGGCGCGCACCTGCGCCTCGTCGGACACGTCCGCGACGACGGCCTCGCCGCCGACCTCGTCGGCGACGGTGCGCGCGTTCGTGGCGTCGATGTCGACGCAGACGACCCGGGCGCCCTCGGCGGCGAACCGCCGCGCCGTGGCCAGCCCGATGCCGCTGGCCGCCCCGGTGACGACGGCGACCCGATCCTGCAGCCTCACGACAGCTCCCTACTCGGTGGCGATGAAGACGTTCTTGACATCCGTGAACGAGTGCAGCGCGTCCGGGCCGAGCTCGCGGCCGAACCCGGACTGCTTCATCCCGCCGAACGGCGTCCAGTAGCGCACCGACGAGTGCGAGTTGACGCTGAGGTTGCCGGAGTCGACGCCGCGGGCGACCCGCAGGGCGCGGCCGACGTCGCGCGTCCAGATGGACCCGCTCAGCCCGTACTCGGTGTCGTTGGCGAGCGCGACGGCCTGCGCCTCGTCGTCGAACGGCAGCACGGACAGCACCGGCCCGAAGACCTCCTCGCGCCAGTGCCGGTCGTCCGGGCCCCGGGCGAGCAGCACGGTCGGCGGGTACCAGAAGCCGTCGCCGTCGGGGGCGCTGCCGCGGAACGCCACGTCGGCGCCGTCGACGTACGACGCCACCGACGACCGCTGCCCGGCGGAGATCAGCGGGCCCATCTCGGCGGCCTCGTCCGCCGGGTCCGTCACCCGGAAGCCGCGCACCGCCGGCTCCAGCAGCTCCAGGAACCGGTCGTACACCGACCGCTGGACGAGCAGCCGCGACCGGGCGCAGCAGTCCTGGCCCGCGTTGTCGAACACCGACGCGGGGGCGCCCGCGGCGGCTCGCTCCAGATCGGCGTCGGCGAAGACGATGTTCGCGCTCTTGCCGCCCAGCTCCAGTGTCACCCGCTTCACCTGGTCGGCGCAGCCCGCCATGATCGACTTGCCGACGGCGGTGGAGCCGGTGAAGCACACCTTGCGCACGGCGGGGTGGGTGACGAACCGCTGCCCCACGACCGACCCCTTGCCGGGCACGACGGTGAACACCCCCGGCGGCAGCCCCGCCTCCAGCGCCAGCTCGCCGAGCCGGATCGCGGTGAGCGGGGTCAGCTCGGCCGGCTTGAGCACCACCGTGTTGCCGGCCGCCAGCGCCGGGGCGAACCCCCAGCCCGCGATCGGCATCGGGAAGTTCCACGGCACGATGACGCCGACGACGCCGAGCGGCTCGTGGAACGTCACGTCGAGGCCGCCCGCGACGGGGATCTGCCGGCCGCTGAGCCGTTCGGGCGCGCCCGCGTAGTAGTCGAGCACGTCGCGGACGTTGCCGGCCTCCCAGCGCGCGTTGCCGACGGTGTGCCCGGCGTTGCGGACCTCCAGGGCGGCCAGCTCGTCGACGTGCGCGTCCACCGCGGCGGCGAACCGGCGCAGCAGCCGCGCCCGGTCCCCCGGCGCGACGGCCCGCCACGATTCGAACGCCCGCGCGGCCGCCTCGATCGCGGCGTCGGTGTCCGCCTCGGTCGCGGCCGGCACCTCGGTGAACGGCCGCCCGTCGACGGGGCTGACGACCTCAGAGACGTTCGAACCCACGGCGCAGCTCCCAGTCGGTGACGGCGGCGTCGAAGGCGGTCAGCTCCACCTTCGCGTTGTTGGCGTAGTGCGCGACCACCTCCTCGCCGAACGCGGCGGGAGCCACCCCGGACGTCTCCCACAGCCCCAGGGCGTCACGCAGCGTCGACGGTACCCGCGGGGCGGTCGCGTCGGCGTAGGCGTTGCCGCGGAACTCGTCCTCCAGCTCCAGGGAGTTCTCGATGCCGTGCAGCGCCCCGGCGATCAGGCCGGCGATCGCCAGGTACGGGTTCACGTCGCCGCCCGGCACCCGGTTCTCCACCCGCATGCCCTGGCCGTGCCCGGCCATCCGCAGCGCGCAGGTGCGGTTGTCGACGCCCCAGCGCAGGGCGGTCGGCGCGAACGAGCCCGCGGCGTACCGCTTGTAGGAGTTGATGTTCGGCGCGAACAGCAGGCTGAACTCGCGCATGGTGGCGAGCAGCCCGGCGACCACCTGCTGCCCGACCGGCGACAGGTGGGCGGGGCCGTCGCCGAGCATCGCCGAGCGGCCGTCGGAGCCGCGCAGCGAGAAGTGGATGTGGCACGAGTTGCCCTCGCGCGCGTTCGGCTTGGCCATGAAGGTCAGCGCCATGCCCTCCTGGGCGGCGATCTCCTTGGCCCCGTTCTTGTAGATGACGTGGTTGTCGGCGCAGGCCAGGGCGTCGGCGTAGCGGAACGCGATCTCGTGCTGGCCCAGGTTGCACTCGCCCTTGGCGCTCTCCGGGGTCAGGCCGGCGCCGTACATCTCGTTGCGGATGCGCCGCAGCAGCGGCTCGACCCGCGACGTGCCCAGGATCGAGTAGTCCACGTTGTACTGGTTGGCGGGGGTGAGGTCGCGGTAGCCGCGGTCCCATGCGTCCTCGTAGCTGTTGCGGTAGAGGACGAACTCCAGCTCGGTGCCGGCGAACGCGGTGAGGCCGTGCTCGGCGAGCCGGTCGATCTGCCGGCGCAGGATCTGCCGGGGCGACGCGGGCTCGGCCGGCAGGTCGGCGAGCACGAGCACCGTGCCGGGCAGCCAGGGCACCGGGCGCAGGGTGCCGAAGTCGGGCTTCATCTCGAGGTCGCCGTACCCGGTCGACCAGGACGACGTGGCGTAGCCCTCGACGGTGTTCATGTCGACGTCCACGGCCATCAGGTAGTTGCAGCCCTCGCTGCCGTTCTCGGCCACCTCGTCGAGGAAGTGCCGGGCGTGGAACCGCTTGCCCTGCAGCCTGCCCTGCATGTCGGTGAGCGCCAGCAGGACCGTGTCGACCGAGCCGTTGTCGACGGCGACGTCGAGCTCCTCGAGGTTCATGCCTGAGGTCTACGGGAAAAAGATCAGCGGGTCAACGAGGGCGGGCGCACGGATGCGCCCGCCCTCGCCGCACCTCAGGCGCCGGGGGTGGCCTCCGGCAGGGTGGCCTCGCCCTGGTGCGCCTTCTCCAGCACGTTCTGCTTGGGCCCGGTGAACCAGCGCCGGGCGCTGGCGAACCACCAGACGGCCGCGAAGCCGAGCACCACCAGCACCGCGACGATCGTGTAGTTGAAGTTCGACGCCGTGATCGGCGCCGCCGTGGGCAGCACGAACAGCACGCAGATCACGCCGACCCAGACGATCGCGATCCAGCCGACCGCCGCGCTGTACCGGCCCAGGTGCCACGGGCCGTTCTCGAACCCGGCGCCCAGCCGGCGGCGCAGGAACACCGGGCCGACGTAGGCGATGTACAGGCCGATGACCGCGATGGAGGTGGCCGCCAGGTAGGCGGTGGTGTTCCACAGCGACGGCAGCACCAGGATCGCCGAGCAGGTCACGCACAGCCAGATCGAGTTCGTCGGGGTGCCGGTGCGCGGGTTGACCTTCTTCCAGATCCGCGAGCCGGGCAGCGCGCCGTCGCGGGCGAACGCGTACGCCATCCGCGAGTTCGCCGTCACCGAGGCCATGCCGCAGAACCACTGCGCCACCATGCAGATGAACAGCAGGAACGCGCCGAGGTTCTGGCCGGCCGCGTCGATGAAGATCTGCGCGGGCGGCAGGGCCAGCTCGGAGGTGCGGGCGGCCTCGTAGTCCTGGATCGACCAGGTGATGGCGAACAGCAGCACGAAGCCCGCGATCACGCTGACGACGACGGACAGCACGATGCCGCGCGGGGCGGCCCGGGCGGCGTCGTGGGTCTCCTCGGCGACGTGCGCGCTGGCGTCGTAGCCGGTGTAGGTGTACTGGGCCATGAGCAGGCCGATGAGGACGGCGTACGCGGCGGCCCCGCCGAAGTCGAAGCCGGTCTCGTTGCGGACCTCAAGGAACACCTCGGAGATCGGCTTGTGGTTGTCGGGCACGATCGCGAGCACGGCCACGATGACGGCCACGCCGACGAGGTGCCACCACGCGCTGATGTCGGACAGCAGCCGGACGAGGTTGACGCCGAACGTGTTGAGCAGCCCGTGCACGATGATGATGACCAGGAAGATCAGGAACGTGCGCCCGACGGTGACCTCCATGTCGAAGGTCAGGCTGAGGAACGCCGAGGTGGTGATCGCGGCGCCGAAGTCGATGGCCGCGGTGACGGCGACCTCGCCGAGGAAGTTGAACCAGCCGACGAACCAGGCCCAGGCGGCCTTGTTGCGTTTGGCGAGCGCGGCCGCCCACCAGTAGAGCGCGCCGGCCGTGGGGTAGGCCGAGCAGACCTCGGCCATGGCGAGCGCGACGAACGTGACCATGATCCCGACGAACAGCCAGCCGAGCGTGATGGCCATCGGGCCGCCGGCCGTCATGGCGATGCCGTACGAGGTGATCGCCCCGGCCAGGATCGAGATGATCGAGAACGAGACGGCGAAGTTGGAGAACCCGGACAGCCGGCGGTGCAGTTCCTGCTGATAGCCGAGCTGGGCGAGCCGGTGCTCGTCGGACCCGGGTGCGTGGGTGGGGGTGGTGGGATCTGCGCTCATCGGGTGTCTCCTTGACCGTCGAGGCGATCGTGACTGTGACCCGCGCCATAGTCTGCGGCCGATGATCTACCCGCGCTGTTACCGCGTCAATGCGCTGAGGCGTACCGGCCGGTAAATGCGTTGCCGGGGCGGCCCGGCGGGGCAGACACTGGTCCCCATGACACGGACGACCACCCGACAGGCGTGGTCCTTCCCGGGTGTTCCCACAGCGCCGCACTGAGCGCGCGCCGGGCACTCGGAAGGCCCGCTCGGACACCCTTCGCCGGGGCTCATCCTCCCGGCGCCCGCGGCGGCGCGGGGCGCGGTCACCTCTCTCTGATTCAGGTACGGCTCCGCCGTGCCGGCGCCCGCCCCGCGCCGCCGCACCTCTCTCACCCGGCCGGGTGACGGCCGAAGAATCTACAGCGTCGACGGTAGAAATCCTGACGCGACCGGCTTAGCATCGAGGGTGCCGGCGTTACCGGCCGGCACCGCAAGTGGCACTGACCTTCGAGGGTGTGTGAAGGAGGACGAGATACCTGCGAGACACGGACATCTCCCGTCCCCGACCCGACAAGAGGTGATCGCTTCTGACCTCTCCCCAGAACCGCGCACCGGCCCACCGGTAACGCGCGGTACATGACGGCCGGCGTCACGCCGGCCACCAGTGAGATGCAGGGGCTCCGGCGACCACCGCCGGGGCCCCTGTTCCGTCCCCCCGCGAAAGGATCCCGTGAGCGAGCGGTTCGACGACGCGGACTTCCCGGCGTACACGATGGGCCGGGCCGCCGAGCTCCTCGGGGTCACCCCCGCCTTCCTGCGCAGCCTCGGCACGGCCGGCCTCGTCGTGCCGCAGCGCTCCCCCGGCGGCCACCGCCGCTACTCCCGCCACCAGCTCCGGCTCGCCGGCCGGGCCCGGGTCCTGCTCGACGAGGGCATGCCGCTGGCCGCCGCGTGCCGGATCGTCCAGCTGGAGGACGACCTCGCCGAGGCCCACGACCGGCTCGCCCGGCTGGGCGCCGACATCCCGCACCAGAGCTCGCCCGCGCCCGCCCTGGACGACGCCCAGTCCTGAGGGGCGCCCTACAGGCCCGTCGCCACCAGGCTGGCCTCCCACAGCGCGCGGGCCCGCGCCGGGCGCGTCGAGCGGGGCGTCGCCGGGAACGGCGCGCGGCCGCAGAAGTACCCGCCGGGCACCAGCGCGGCGTCGTCGGTGGCCAGCCAGACCAGCGTGTCGGCGCCCTCGGCGGGTCCGACGAACAGCGCCGGCACCAGCCGGGCCAGCGCGAACCCCGGGCTGGTCAGCCCGAACCCCGTGCGCACAAGGCCGGGGAAGAAGCACGTCGGCACGACGCCGAGCGGCGCCCAGCGGCGGGCGGCCTCCACCGTGAACAGGATGTTGGCCTGCTTGCTCGCCCCGTACGCCAGCCACCGGCTGGGCGCGCGGGACGCCGCGCGGCGCACGTCCAGCCAGCCCCACGCCTCCGCCAGCGACGCCGTGGAGATGACGCGGGCCGGGCGGCCGGTCGCGTCGGCCGCGGCACGCAGCCGGTCGAGCAGCAGGTGGCTGAGCAGGAACCCGCCGAGGTGGTTGGTGCGCAGCGCCAGGTGCGGGGCGGTGAGGCGGCCGGCGTTGTTCGCCAGCACGTCGATGCGCGGGTGGGCGGCCGCCAGCGCCGCGGCGACCCCGCGCACCGCGGCGGCGTCGGCCAGGTCGGCGGCGTACGTGGGCGGGGTGCGGCCGCTCACCGCGGCCACCGCCCCGGCGGCGGACGCCAGGCGGTCGCGGTCGCGGCCGAGCAGGACGACGTCGTCGCCGGCGCGGGCGAGCGCGACCGCGGCGGCCCGCCCGATGCCGGAGCTGGCACCGGTGATCACCACGGTCCGCCGCCCGGTCACCTGATCATTGTCGCCGACCCGCGGCTAGCGTGGCGGCCATGACCATGATCGGGACGGCGCGCGCCGCGGCGGCCGCCGCCGCCGTCGCCGTGCCCGCCGGGTTCGGCACCGTCGCCTTCGCGCTGTCCGCGGGCCCGGGGCTGTGGTCGCCCGGGTACGTCAGCGAGGCCGGCCTGGGCATCCACGGCGCGGCGTACGGCACCGGCATGCTGCTCGTCGCGGCCGGCGTGCTGCTGCTCGGGGTGTCGCTGGCGCCGGTGTCGCGCGCCGTGGCGGCGCTGCTGGTGGTGTCGGCGGCCGGGGCGGGCACGTCGGGCGCGGTGCCGTGCTCGCCGGGGTGCCCGCTGCCCCCGTACGAGCCGGCCACCGCCGCGGACCTGGTGCACGGCGGCGCGGCGATCGGCGGGATGGCGGCGCTGGCGCTGGCGATGCTGCTGCTGGCGGCGACGCCCGCGGCGGCGTGGGCGCTGCGCCGGGTGGCGGGGTTCGGCGCGCTGGTGCTGGTGCCCCTCGGCGTGCTCCAGGCGCTGACCATGCTGGTGCTGGGCCGCGGCGCGACCGGCGGCGTGGTGGAGCGGGTGATGCTGTGCGTCGTCACGGCCTGGCTGACCGGCGCGGCCGCCCTGCGCCTCCGCACGACGCTTTGACGTTCTTACGTATTCGCGTAATAGTGGGTCATGGATCTGGAGGAGCGCGTCGCCGCGCTGGAGGCCGCCGTCGCCGCCCTGACCGCCGGCCGCACGCCCGGCCCGGCCACGTTCTGGGCGCTCGAGGGCCTGCGCGAGCGCGTCGGCGACGGCGTGCTGTTCACCGGCGCGGTCGACCTGCCCACCGGCGCGCACTGGGAGTGGCAGCAGGCGGCCACCACCGCCGACCTGCTGGACACCGACTGGTCCGCCCTCGCCGGGGGCCTCGCCGCGCTCGGGCACCCCGTCCGGCTGCGCCTGCTGCACCGGGTGCTGACCGGCGTCACGTCCTCGGCCGAGCTGGCCGCCGACGAGACGCTCGGCACCACCGGCCAGCTCTACCACCACCTGCGCCAGCTCGTCGCCGCCGGCTGGCTGCGCGCCGCCGCCCGGGGCCGCTACGAGGTCCCCGGCGAGCGGGTCGTGCCGCTGCTGGTCGTCCTGGAGGGAGCCCGCCGATGAACCGCCGATCCCTGCTCGTCCTCGCCCTCACCGCCGCCCTCGCCGCCGCGCTCGCCGCGTTCCTCGCGCCCCGGCCGCACCACCTCGGCGACGCCGGCACCGGCGACGCCGCCCTGGCCCAGCGGGTCCGCGACGCGGCCGGCGACGTCCCCGGCCACCGGGGGCTGCAGGTGGCGCTCGTCGAGGGCGGCCGCACCGCGACCGCGACCGTCGGCGCCCGGGGCGGCGGGCCGCTGTTCGAGATCGGCTCGCTCGCCAAGCCGCTGACCGCGATGCTGTTCGCCGACCTCGTCGCCGACGGCGTGGTCCGGCCCGGCGACACGCTCGCCGCGACGCTGCCGCAGGTGGCGTTCGAGGACCCCCGGACCGGCGCGGTCACGCTGGAGGAGCTGGCCACCCACCGCTCCGGGCTGCCCCGCCTGGCCACCGGCAACCCGGTCGTCTCGGGCCTGCGGACGCTCGCCGGGCGCAACCCGTACGAGGGCCAGGACGTCGGCGCGGTGCTCGCCGCGGCCGCCGCCGCGCGGACCGGCGACGACCGGGGCCGCGTCGTGTACTCCAACTTCGGCATGACGCTGCTCGGCCAGGCGCTCGCCGCCCGGACCGGCATCCCGTACCCGGAGCTGCTCGCCGACCGGGTGCTGCGCCCGCTCGGCATGACCGCCACCGTCGTCGCGGGCCCGCCGCCGCCCGGCGCGGACGCCACCACCCCGCGGTTCGACGCGGGCGACGGCGGCCGGATCGGGTGGGCGTGGTTCACCGACACCCACGGCGGCCGCGAGATCACCTGGCACAACGGCGCGACCGGAGGCTTCTCCGCCTACCTGGCGATCGACCGGGCCGCGGGCAGGGCGGTCGTGGTGCTCGGCGACACCGACCGCGGGGTGGAGAACCTGGGGCTGCGCCTGCTCGGCGTCACCGGCGCGCCGGACCCCGCGCCGCACCGCCCGTTCGCCGTGGCCGTCACGCTGCTGGCCCTGCTCGCCGGGGCCGGCACGACGGCGGCCGCCGCCCTCGCCCCCGCCCGCCCCGGCCCGTGGTGGCGGCCCGCCGCCGACCGGCTGCGCGTGCTGACCGCGGCGCTGTCGGCGGCGGTGTGGCTGGCGGGCGTGTGGCGGTTCGGCGCGTGGCTCGCCGTGCCGCCGTGGCTGTGGGTGGTGGCGGCCGGTCTCGCGGCCGGCGGCGCGGCGGTGGCGGTGCTGCGCTGGCGGTCCCTGCCGGCCGACGCCACCGGCCGGCCGGGCGCCCGGTGGGCGGCCGTGGCGGTGTCGGCGGTGGTGGACGCGGCGGCGCTCGCCGTCCTGGCCTGGATGTGGTGAGTCAGGCGGTCTTGGCGGGGCCGGGCGTCGAGGCGGAGACGCCGAGCCGCTCGTGCAGCATCCCGGCCTGCCGGGCCAGCGTGCCGACCACGGCGGGCACGACCGGCAGCAGCCAGTTCGCGACGACGCCGGTCGCGGGCAGGTTGACGATCAGCACGGCGGCGCCCGCGGCGAAGCAGCCCTGCACCAGCGCCCGCCAGGCCGCCCGGCCGGTGTGCACCATCGCCGCCCGGCGCGCCGCCCGGTCGGACAGGTCGGGGAAGCCGCTGTACGCCTGGGCGTCGCGGCGGCCGAAGTTGACGCCGGTGACGCCGGCCGTGGCGGAGGTGCCGAAGACGACGGCGGGCAGCAGGTCGCGGCTGAAGATCCACACCCCGGCAAACACCAGCAGGCCCACCACCAGCGCCAACGCGGCCCGGCGCCACTCCTTCATGTCGCCCGGGTACCACACGTAGTGCACCGTGTTCTCCGTGACCTGCTTCACCATGCGACCCACGCCACGGATCGTATGCACCCGCCGACGTTTCAGATGATGAAAATCAGAACAGGACGGTGGCGAACGCCCCGGCAGGCTGGAACCCGCAGTTCGCGTACACGCGGCGGGCCGCGGTGTTGTAGTCGTTCACGTAGAGGCTGACCGACGGCGCGACCCGGCGCAGCGCGTCGTGCACCACCGCCGCCATCGCTGCGGTGGCCAGCCCGCGCCCCCGTAGGTGCGGCGCGACCCAGACGCCCTGCACCTGGGCGGTGCGCCGGGTGACGATCGCCAGCTCGGCCTTGAACACGACCTCGCCGCCGACGAATCGCGCGTACGCCCGGCGCCCCTTGACCAGCTCGGCGACCCGGCGCCGGTAGCCGCGGCCGTTGTCGTCGGCCAGCGGCGAGACGCCGACCTCCTCGGTGTACATGGCGACCGCGGCGGGGAACAGCGCGTCGACCTCGTCGGGGCGCACGAGCCGCACCTCGGGGTCGGGCGCGACGGCGGGCTCGCCGTCGATGACCAGCAGCGGCTGGTGCGGGCGCACGTCGCGGGCCGGCCCCCAGTGGCCGGCGAGGCGCTCCCAGAGGCCGAGGACCGCGTCGGCGCGGCCGATGATCGACGAGCAGGCGCGCGGGCCGGAGCCGAGTAGGTCGGCGTACGCGGCGACGGCGGGACCGCTGGCGCACACGGGCACGACGTGGGCGCCCGACCAGCACAGCGACTCGACCCGGCGGCCGCCGCCGTAGCCGTAGATGCGGCCGTCGGAGCGCCACCAGCTCAGCCCATGCGTCGCCACCCGCTCCGCCACCTGAGCGCCGGCGAAGGGGTCCTGGTCGAGGACTCGCTCGACCGCCGCGCGCTCCCCTTCGCCGAGCGCGCGCACCGGCACTGTCAACACGGGTACCAGCGTGCCAGATGTGAACGCGGTTCGACGGGCTGCCCCGGCGGTTCGGCTCCGGCTCTTGTCGGCGATGCATTGCCGATATATCGTTGAACCATCGGAAACACATCGCCCACGGAGGAGAACGACATGGGATTCCGTCACTTCCACGAGGCACACGAGGGACACGAGACCCGGCGGCGCGGCGGCGGCTTCGGCTTCCCGCCCGGCTTCCCGTTCGGCCCCGGCTTCGGCTTCGGCGGCCGCGGCGGCTTCGGCGGTCCCGGCCATCCCGGGCACCGCGGCCGCGGGGGCGCCCGGCGGCCCAACGTCCGCGCCGCTGTCCTGGCGCTGCTCGTCGAGCGCCCGATGCACGGCTACGAGATGATCCAGGAGCTCGACACCCGCACCAACGGCATCTGGCGGCCGAGCCCCGGCTCCGTCTACCCCACGCTGCAGCTGCTGGAGGACGAGGGGCTCATCGCCGCCGAGACCGACGGCGGCCGCAAGCGGTTCGCGCTCACCGACGCCGGCCGCGCCGAGGCCGAGACCGCCGCCCAGACGCCGCCGTGGCAGCAGTTCGGCGGCGACGAGACCATGTCGCAGGTCCAGGACTTCCGCGACGCGGCCGTCGGCATCATGGACGCGCTGCGCCAGGTCGGCTTCAACGGCACGCCCGAGCAGCGCCAGCAGGCGCTCGACGTGCTCGGCGAGACCAAGCGCAAGCTGTACGCGATCCTCGCCGAGTGACCCGCGGGCCGGGCCCGCGGGCCGGCGGCGCTCAGTGCACCGTGACCTGCGGGCCCATCAGCTCGCGCAGCTCGTCCGGCAGCTCGGCGCCCATCTCGTCGGCGATCCGCAGGGCCTCCTCGACCAGCGTCTCGACGATCTGCGACTCCGGCACCGTCTTGATGACCTCGCCCTTGACGAAGATCTGGCCCTTGCCGTTGCCGGACGCCACACCCAGGTCGGCCTCGCGCGCCTCGCCCGGGCCGTTCACCACACAGCCCATCACGGCGACCCGCAGCGGCACCGGCATGCCCTCCAGCGCCGCCGTCACCTGCTCCGCCAGCGTGTAGACGTCCACCTGGGCGCGCCCGCACGACGGGCACGACACGATCTCCAGCCCGCGCTCACGCAGGCCCAGCGACTCCAGGATCGCCTGGCCGACCTTGATCTCCTCGACCGGCGGGGCGGACAGCGACACCCGGATCGTGTCGCCGATGCCCTCGGCCAGCAGCGCCCCGAACGCCACCGACGACTTGATCGTGCCCTGGAACGCCGGGCCGGCCTCGGTGACGCCGAGGTGCAGCGGGTAGTCGCACTGCGCGGCGAGCAGCCGGTACGCCCGGATCATCACGACCGGGTCGTTGTGCTTCACCGAGATCTTGATGTCGCGGAAGCCGTGCTCCTCGAACAGCGAGCACTCCCACAGCGCCGACTCGACCAGCGCCTCCGCCGTCGGCTTGCCGTACTTGGCGAGCAGCCGCTTGTCGAGCGAGCCCGCGTTCACGCCGATGCGGATCGGGGTGCCCGCGTCGGACGCCGCCTTCGCGATCTCCTTGACCTTGTCGTCGAACTGCCGGATGTTGCCCGGGTTGACCCGGACCGCCGCGCAGCCCGCGTCGATCGCGGCGAACACGTACTTCGGCTGGAAGTGGATGTCGGCGATGACGGGGATCTGCGACTTGCGGGCGATGGCCGGCAGCGCCTCCACGTCGTCCTGCGACGGCACCGCCACCCGGACGATCTGGCAGCCGGACGCGGTCAGCTCGGCGATCTGCTGAAGGGTGGCGTTGACGTCGGCGGTGAGCGTGGTGGTCATCGACTGCACGCTGACGGGCGCGCCGCCGCCGACCGGCACGGAGCCGACCATGAGCTGCCGGCTCTGCCGGCGCGGGGCCAGCGCGGGCGGGGGGACGGCCGGCATGCCGAGGCTGATCGCGGTCACTGGGGTTCCTACCTGAAGATGGAGATCGGGTTGACGATGTCGGCGGTGACCGTGAGCAGCGTGAACGCGCCGCCGATGAGGATCACCGCGTACGTGACGGGCATGAGCTTGAAGTAGTCGACGCGGCCCGGGTCGGGCCGCTTGAGCTTGGCGTACAGCCACGAGCGGACCCGCTCGAACCAGGCGATGGCGATGTGCCCGCCGTCCAGCGGCAGCAACGGCAGCAGGTTGAAGATGCCGATGAACACGTTGAGCGCGATGAAGATCATCAGGAAGTACTGCGGCAGGCCGGCGGCGATCGCCTCGCCGCCCAGCCGGCTCGCGCCGACCACGCTGATCGGGGTCTCCGGGTCGCGCTCGGAGCCCGTGATCGAGTTCCACAGCGCCGGGACCTTCTCCGGGATCTTCTTCAGCGACTCGAACGTGCCGACGACCAGCTGCTGGGCGTAGTCGCCGACCGCCGGGAACGCGCCGGTCGCGCCGTAGGTGACGAACGCCGGCTTGGTGGTCGTCCAGTTCACGCCGGCCAGCGCCACCCGCTGCACCGGGCCGTCCGGGTCGCCGATCGGCGCGCGCTCCACGGCGACCAGCGTCACCGTCGCGGTGCCGGTCTGCCCGTCGCGCACGTAGGTGAACGGCACCGGCCCGGGCTGCTGGGCGCGGATCGTGTCGGTCAGCTCGCCGTAGTTGTCCACCGGCGTGGTGCCGACCTGGGTGATGACGTCGTTGGTGCGCAGGCCCGCCGCGAACGCCGGGCTGGCGATGTCGGTGCCGGTGCCGACCGCGCACGGCCGCTCCGACGCCTGGATCTTCACGCACTCGCCCACGAACACCTGGGCGGGCTGGCTGCGGACCTCGGTGTCGTCCTTCGGCAGGTCCGGGTTCGGCAGGCCGACGAACGCCGCCGCGAACCACAGCGCGACGAGCGCCAGCGCGAAGTGCGTGATCGAGCCCGCCGACATGACGATCGTCCGCTTCCACACCGGGAAGCGCCACATCGCCCGGGGCTCGTCCTCCGGGTCGATGTCGTCGTCCTGCGGCGTCATGCCGACGATCTTGCAGAAGCCGCCGAGCGGGATCCACTTCACGCCGTACTCGGTCTCGCCGCGGCGGAACGAGAACATCGTCGGCCCGAAGCCGACGAAGAACCGGGTCACCTTCATGCCGAAGCGCTTCGCGGTCACCATGTGACCCGCCTCGTGCAGGCTCACCGAGATCAGGATCGCCAGCGCGAACCCCACCACACCGAGCGCGTACAGCATCAGGCTCCTCTTGCCGCAGTCACGATGATGTCCTGGGCCTGCGCGCGCGCCCAGGTCTCCGCGGCCAGCACCTCCTCGACGGTACCCGGTTCCGCGAAGTCCGGTGCCGACGCGAGCACCCTCTCCAGCGTCTCCACGATGCCGAGGAACGGCAGCCGCCCGGCGGCGAAGGCCGCGACGCACTCCTCGTTGGCCGCGTTGTAGATCGCCGGCCGGCAGCGGCCCGCCTCACCGGCCTGCTTCGCCAGCCGCACGGCCGTGAACGCCTCGTCGTCGAGCGGCCGCAGCTCCCAGTTGTGCGCCTCGCGCCAGTCGACGCCGGCGGCCGCCCCGGGCACCCGGTCGGGCCAGGCCAGCGCCAGCGCGATCGGCAGCCGCATGTCCGGCGGGCTGGCCTGGGCCAGCGTCGAGCCGTCGGTGAACTCGACCAGCGAGTGCAGCACCGACTGCGGGTGCACCATCACCTCGATGTCGGCGTACGGCACGCCGAACAGCTCGTGCGCCTCGATGACCTCGAGGCCCTTGTTGACCAGCGTCGCCGAGTTGATCGTCACCACCGGGCCCATGTCCCACGTGGGGTGCTTGAGCGCCTCCTCGGGCGTCACGCCGGCCAGCTCCTCGCGCCGCCGGTCGCGGAACGCTCCTCCGCTGGCCGTCAGCACGAGCCGCCGCACCTCGCCGCGGGCGCCGCCGCGCAGGCACTGCGCCAGGGCCGAGTGCTCGGAGTCGACCGGCACGATCTGGCCCGGCCGGGTCACCGCCGCCCGCACCAGCGGGCCGCCGGCCACCAGCGACTCCTTGTTCGCCAGCGCGAGCGTGCGCCCGGCGCGCAGCGCCGCCAGGGTCGGCGCCAGCCCCAGCGAGCCCACCACCCCGTTCAGCACGACGTCGCACGGCCACTGCGCCAGCTCGGTCATCGCGTCCGGCCCGGCGACGATCTTCGGCAGCTTGAAGCCGCCGGTGGCGTACCCCTGCTTCTGGGCCTCGGCGTAGAAGGCGAGCTGGAGGTCCTGCACGGCGCCGGCCCGGGCGACGCCGACGACGTCGACCTCCAGCGCGAGGGCCTGGGCGGCGAGCAGCTCGACGTTGCCGCCGCCCGCCCCGATGCCGGCGACGCGGAACCGGCCGGGGTTGCGGCGCACGATGTCGATCGCCTGTGTGCCGATCGACCCGGTCGACCCGAGCAGCACGACGTCCCGCGGTTCACTCACGCGGCCATTCTCCCCGACGCCCGCCACCGGCAGGACCCGCGGTGTCCGGCGTCTCAGGCGGCGCCGTCGCCGGCGGTGGTGAGCTCGCGCTCGGCCAGCAGCCCGGCGATGCGGGCGCGCTGCTCGGCGCTCAGGTCGGCGACCGGCAGGGTGAGGAACCGGGTGCCGCCCAGGCGCAGCACCCACTGGCCGGGCAGCCGGTCGGCGGCCTCCACGTCCGGCCACGCCACCATCCCCTCGGCGAGCGCGTTGCTGGTGCGCACCCCGTCGTCGCCGATGTCGTAGCGGGTGGCCAGGCCGGCGAGCCGCCAGCTCGCCTTCACGCCGGCCTGCGTGGCGGCGAACGGGCCGACCACCGCCAGGCAGACGCCGCCGACGGCGTAGACGAAGCCCACGGCGGCGTCGCCCAGCATCAGCAGCAGGACGCCGCCGGCGATCGCCAGCACGCCGATGACGCGGATCGCGAGCAGGCGGCGGCGGAAGACGTGCTTGTAGGCGTCCGCGAGGGCGCCCCGGCTGTTCCTGGCCTCGAACATGATCCGCATCCGGGGATGGTAGACCCGCCGCGGCCCGGCGGCCGATCATGGTGGCCGCCCGTCCGTTCTGGGTAAGGACGTGCCGTGATGCGGCGGACCCGGAAGGTGCTCGCGGCGGCGTTCCGGCCGCTGCGCGGGCACGACCTCGCCCTGCACGCCGCGGCGGTGACGTTCTACGGCGGCATCGCCATCGTGCCGGTGGCGCTGCTGGCCATCTGGCTCAGCGCGCTGGTGGGCGGCGCGGACCGGATCCGGCGGCTGACCGGCAACCTGGTCGAGGCGCTGCCCGACGCGATCGGCGCCGACCGCGCGCTGGCCGCGCTCGTCGATGCGGGCCTCGACCTCGGGCCCGGCCTGGCGCTGGCGTCCCTGCTGCCCGCCACCCTGTACGGCGAGGGGCTGCGCCGGGCGTTCGTGTCGCTGCGCGACCCGGGCGAGACCATGGTGGGGTGGCGCGGGCGGGTGCTCGTGCTGCCGCTGCTGGCCGCCGCGCCGGCGCTGGTGCTGAGCCTGCTGGCGGCCATGCCGCTGGCGACGAACCTGGTCACCCGGGGCGGCTGGGTCGGCGTCGGCGGGATCGTGCTGTCGTTCTTGGCCACCTGGCTGGTGCTCAGCCCGGTGATCATCTGGGTCTACCGGGCGGTCGCGCCCGGCCGGCCGGAGTGGCTCGCCACGGTGCTGGTCGGCTCGTTCACCGCGGCGAACCTGTCCGGCTTCCTGCACGGGGCCGTGCTGTTCTGCGCCATCCCGGTCGACCTCGGCATCCCGTTCGGCGGGTTCACCGCGGTCGGCGGCACGGTGGCGGTCGGGCTGTGGCTGTACCTGCTGCACGTGATCGTGCTGGCCGGCTACGCGGCCACCCGGCAGGCGAGCGCCTGGCTGGTCAGCCGACGGGAGCGGGCTCCCGCCGCGGAGCCGGCTCCGACTCACTGATGCCGTAGCGCCGGTAGACCCGCGCCAGCGGCCCGGGGGCCCACCAGTTCCACCGGCCGAGCAGCCGCATCGTCGCGGGCACCAGCAGCGCGCGGACCAGCGTCGCGTCCACGATGATCGCGACGATCATGCCGACGCCGATCGTCTTGATGACGGTGACCCCACCCGTCGCGAAGCCCGCCACCACGACGATGAGCAGCAGCGCCGCCGCGGTGATGATCCGGCCGGTGCGCTGCAGCCCCGTCGCGACCGCGCTGGTGTTGTCGCCGGTGCGGTCCCACTCCTCGCGCACCCGCGACAGCAGGAACACCTCGTAGTCGGTGGCCAGCCCGAACAGGACGGCCAGCACCAGGATCATGTTGCTGGGCTCGATGAAGCCGGTGGACTGGAACCGCAGCAGGCCCTCCAGGTGCCCGTCCTGGAAGATCCACACCACGACGCCGAACGACGCCCCGATCGACACCAGGTTCATCAGCACGGCCTTGATCGGCAGCAGCACCGAGCCGAACGCCAGGAACAGCAGCACCATCGTGGCGCCCGCCATGATCAGCGCCATCCACGGCAGCTTCTGCGCGAGGCTCTCCAGCAGGTCCAGGTCGTACGCGGGGCGGCCGGTGACCAGCACCTCCGCGCCGGCGGGCGGCGGCAGGTCGCGGATCGCGCCGACCAGCTCGCGGGCACCCTCCGAAGTGGGCGCGCCGTCGTAGCCGACGGAAACGACCGACGCGTCGCCGCGGCTGCCGCTGACCCGGGCGCCGGTGACGCCGTCGAGCGCGTCGACGCGCGCCGCGAAGGACTCGGCCCCGGCCTGGGACGTGCCGGAGACGAGCACGTCGATCGGGGCAGGCGGGCCGCTGGGGAAGTCGCCGCGGATGCGCTCGGCGACGATCCGGGCCGGGGTGTCGGCGGGCAGCACCTGCTCGTCGAACCCGCCGAACTGCACCCGGGTGAACGGCACCGCGAACAGCCCCAGCACGAGGATGACGCCGACGGCGTACAGCACGGGCCGGCGCATGACGCTGCGGGCCAGGCGGGCCCAGCCGGCGCCGGGCTCGCCCGGGTGGCGGCGCAGTCGTGGCAGCGGGATGCGCAGGCTGTCGATGCGGCGGCCGAGCAGCACCAGGGCGGCGGGCAGCACGGTGAGCGCGGCCAGCATGGCGATGAACACCGCGGCCATGCCGCCGATGGCCATGCCGCCCAGGAACGGCTGCGGGAAGATCAGCAGGCTGGACAGCGCCAGCACGATCGTCAGGCCCGACACCATGACCGTCCGGCCGGCGGTGGCGACGGTGATCCGGATGGCGTCGGGCACGTCCCGGCCGTTGCCCAGCTCCTCGCGGAACCGGCTGACCACGAACAGGGCGTAGTCGACGGCCATGCCGAGGCCGAGCAGCGTGATGACGTTGATCGCGAAGACGGAGATCTCGGTGACGTAGGTCAGCGCGCGCACCGCGACGAACGCGCCGAGGATGGCGACGCCGCCGATCAGCAGCGGCGACAGGGCGGCGATGAGCCCGCGGAAGATCAGGATGAGCAGCAGGAGCAGGACGGGCAGCGAGATGATCTCGGCCCGCACGATGTCCTTCTCGGTCTGCGAGTTCGACTGGTCGAGGAACGCCACGTTGCCGCCGACGTGGGTCTGCACGCCGGCGGGCGCCAGGTCGTCCTCGACGGCGCGCAGGGCGGCGATCTTGGTGTCCTCGTCGCCGTCGACCAGCGTGATCGCGCCGTAGGTCGAGTACCGGTCGTCGGAGACGAGCGTCGGCGGCGCCTGCGGGTCGAGGTAGCTGACCACCGAGACGACCTCGGGCCGGGCGCGCAGCTCGGTGACGACCTCGCCGACGGCGGCGCGGAAGGCGGGGTCGTCGGCGGTGCCCGAGTAGCCGGTCCACAGCACCACGAGGTCCGGGTCCTCCCGGCCCACCTCGTCGGCGATCCGCTCGTACGCCCGCATCGCCTCGCTGCCGGGGTCGGCGTAGCCGCCGCCGGTCAGGGCGCCGAAGACGCCGGCGCCCCAGGTGGCCCCCGCCACGACGAGCGCCAGCCCGGCGGCCAGCACCCACCAGCGCGTCCGGACGACCGCCCGCCCCCACCACGCGAACATGGCCCGTCCCCCTCGCCCCCGGCTACAGTCGGGACCACCCGCCGCCCCGGTGAACACCGTTAACTTCAGCAACACCGTACCCGTCGGTCAAGGGGAATCCGCATGACGACGACCACGCCGAGCCGGCGCTCGGCCACCGTGGCCGCGATCAAGGCGACCGCCCGGCGGCTGCTGCGCTCCGGCGGGCCGGCCGCCATCTCGCTGCGCGCCATCGCCCGCGAGATGGGCATGACCGCCCCCGCCATCTACCGCTACTTCCCCGGCCTCGACGCGCTGGTCGTCGACCTCACCGGCGACCTGTTCGCCGAGCTGCGCGACGCCGTCGACCGGCCCGGCGACGACGACCCCCTCGTGCGCCTCGCCGAGATGGGCCGCCGGTTCCGCCGCTGGGCGCTCGCCAACCCCGGCGAGTTCGCCCTCGCCTTCGGCAGCCCGGTCCCCGGCGTCACCCAGTTCGACCGGCACTGCCTCGAACTCACCGACGGCGGGGCCCGCTTCGGCGAGGTGTTCCTCGACACCATCGCCGCCGTGTACGCCGTTCACCCGCCCCCGCCGATGCCCGCGAACCTGGGCGACCCGGGCTTCCTGGCCGCGCTGCAGCCGTACCGCGACGCCCACGGTGACCGCTTCCCGCTGCCCGTCGTGTCCGCGTTCCTCATCGGATGGACCCGCCTGTACGGTCTGGTCGCGATCGAGGTTTTCGGGCATCTGAGGTGGGCCGTCACGGACGTCGAGCCGCTGTTCGAGGCCGAACTGAGCAGGACGATCACCGGAATGACCGGCGGTGCCTGACGGACCCAGGCGCTAGGCTCGTCCGCCATGACCGAAGAGAAGCCGACCGCGCCGCCCGACCGGGCCGACGTGGTGATCATCGGAGCGGGCCACAACGGGCTCGTCTCCGCGGTGCTGCTCGCCCGTGCCGGGCTCGACGTCGTCGTGCTCGAGGCCGCGGACGTCCTCGGCGGCGCCACGCGCACCGAGCACCCCTTCCCCCGGGTGCCCGGCCTCGGCCAGTCCACCGGCTCGTACCTGCTCGGCCTCATGCCCCCCGAGCTGCTGCGCACCCTCGACGTGGACATCCCCGTGCTGCGCCGCGACCCGCACTACTTCCTGCCGACGCCCGGCCCGCCCGGCTCGCCGTACCTGCTGTTCGGCAGCGACCCGGCGGCCACCCGCGCCCAGCTGGAGCGCCACTTCTCCGCCCGCGACGTCGCGGCGGACGAGGCGCTGCAGGTCGAGATCGCCGCGCTGCGCGCCGACCTCGCGCCCGCCTGGCTCGACGAGCCGGCGTCCGTCGAGGAGATCGCCGACCGGCACATCCGGCCGCAGCTGCAGTCCACGTTCATCGACCTGGTGCGCGGCTCGGTCGCCGACTACCTCTCGCGGTTCGGGTTCAAGAGCGAACTGCTGATGAGCATGTACGCGGTGACCGACGGGCTGTCCGGCCTCAACGCGGGCCCCGACGACCCGGGCACCGGCCACAACTTCCTGGTGCACAACATGTGCCGGCTGCCCGGCGCCGACGGCACCTGGATGATCGCCGAGGGCGGCATGGGCACCGTGTCGCGCACCTTCGCCGACGCCGCCCGCGCGGCCGGGGCGCGGCTGTTCACGTCGTCGCCCGTGGCGTCCGTGACGGTCAGCAACGGGGCCGTGCGCGGCGTCGTGCTGGCCGACGGGCGCGAGGTCGCGGCGCGCATCGTGCTCGGCGCCTGCGACCCGTACCGGCTGATCGACCTGGTGCCCGACGGCGCGCTGCCCGCCGCGCTGACCGAGCGCATGGAGGCGGTGCGCCGGCCCGGCACCACACTGAAGATCAACATGGCGCTGCGCGGCCTGCCGCGGTTCTCCTGCCTGCCCGAGGGCGCGCCCAGCCCGTTCGGCTCCACCGTCCACCTGCTGCCCGGCACCACCGGCGAGTCCCCGATGGCGGCGCTGCGCGCGATGTGGCGCGACGTGCAGGACGGCCTGCTGCCCGCCGAGCCCACCATCGAGTGGTACCTGCACACCACCGTCGACCCGTCGCTGCGCGACGCCGACGGCCACCACTCGGCGGCCCTGTTCGTGCAGTCGGTGCCGTACCAGCCCGCCGGCACGACCTGGGACGCGGCGCTGCTCGGCTACGTCGAGCAGATGCTCGCCATCTGCGACCGGTACGCCCCCGGCACGTCCGACCTCGTGGTCGACACCATGCCGCTGAGCCCGCAGGGCATCGAGCGGCACTTCGGGATCACCGGCGGGCACATCCACCACGTCGACAACACGGTCTCGTTCGCCGACCGCATGCCGTACTCCACCGGCCTCGACGGCCTGTACGCCGGGTCCGCCGGCTGCCACCCGGCGGGCAGCGTCATCGGCGCGGCCGGCCACAACGCCGCCCGGCGCATCCTCACCGACCTGTCCCACTGACGACGCGACGGCCCGCAGCCTCCGGGGAGGCTGCGGGCCGTACACATTGCGGGTTCAGGCGGCCGCGGGCGGCGGCGCGGTGGCCGCCCGGCCCGGCGGCATCAGCGCCCAGCCGATCAGCACCAGCACCAGGCCGAGGCCCATCGCCATGGCGGACACGCCGAACGCCAGCACCGAGGTGAACAGCGACGCCCGCAGGAACGACGCGTTCATCATGGTCGCCCGGACCGGGTCCTCGCGGTCCAGCTCGGCGTACGTCCTGCCGCCGCTGGCCTCCATCGCGTGGTGGTTGATGATGTCGGCCTGCGCGTACGCGGTCAGCGGGCCGTCGACGACGTCGCCGCCGAACCAGCGCGCGTCCTCGGCCACGGTGATCTTCTCGTCGGCGAGCTGGTCGCGGATCATCGTCCAGGTGGTCGCGCCGGCGAGCAGCATGACCGCCCCGGCGAGGATGACCAGCAGCCCGAGCAGGCGGTTGCGGTGGGCGGCGTGCGCCGCGGCCGCGCCGGCCGGGGTCGGCGCGACGGCAGTGTCTCCGGACATGAGCCCTCCCTCGACAAGTCTTTTGTCAAGAGCGTAGGAGGGCGAATCCGGCCATTGCGTCGATTCGCGCGAAATCGGAGATCACTCCGCGGCGCGCTCCGCGCGGATCTTGTGGCCGACGCTGGTCAGGCAGCGGCCCGACGGCAGGTCGAACTTCCAGCCGTGCAGCTGGCAGGTCAGCACGTTGCCGTCGACCATGCCGAAGCGGCTCAGGTCCGCCTTCAGGTGCGGGCAGCGGCGCTGCACCGTCCAGCCGCCCAGCTGGGTGTCCTCCGCCTCCACCGACCTCTCGTGCTCGTCGTACCAGCCCTCCGCGTACTGGAGGCGCTCCTCCGACAGGCACTTGAAGAACGCGTAGACGAACTCGTTGTACTGCCCGATCCGCGCCGCCGAGAAGCGGCACGACAGGAACAGCGAGTTCACCCAGTCGCCCTCGTCGATGAAGATCAGGTGCTCGATCAGCGCGCGCTGCGTCCGGAAGCGGTACCGCACCTTCTCGTCCGCGTACGGGCGCACCTGCTTGCCCGGGAAGTCGACCACGATGGACTCGATCGCGTCGCCGTCGTACGACTCCAGGTCGAAGCGCACCGGCCCGCCGACGCCCTTCGCCAGGTAGATCGACTCCTCCAGCAGCGGCTCGATGCGCGCCTTCAGCTCCTTCAGCACGTCGATCTCCGGGTGCCGCCAGGACGCCTTCTCCGCCTCGATCACCGGGCGCTTGCGCTCGCGCATCTCCTCCAGGTGCGCCACCTTGTCCGCGAAGAACTCGTCCACCGGCACCGGGTGCGTCGTGACGATCGATTCGCGGGTCAGCTCGCTCACGCTGCCCGGCAGCAGCACCACGCCGTTCGTGCCGCCCACCTTCGCGTACTCGCGCAGGAACACCGACTGGTCCGGGAAGATGTTGCCCTCGTCGCCGAAGATGTCGTTGAACTGCCACAGCTCGTCGTCGAGGAAGCACGGCGGGCCCGCGATCGGGAAGACGTGGTCGGCCTTCAGGTCGTCGATGTAGCGCCACGTGCGGTCGAACTGGCGGTCGCGCTTCTGCTTGCCGAACGCCCGCTTCGCGCTGTCCGGCAGCTCGTAGACCATCGGGTACCAGATCGCGCCCGAGAACTGCAGCATGTGCGCGTGCACGTGGCCCAGCTCGGCGAACCGGCTCAGGTCCGACGGGCGGGCGTCGTTCTGGTTCAGCACCCGGATGCCGTCGTGCTCCACCCACAGCGACGAGTCGCCGATCGGGCCGTCCGTCGGGCTGATCAGCGCCTGGATCATCACGCGCAGGCCGCCGTCGAGCTCGTGCACCTCGTCGGACTTCGTGCGCACGAAGCTGGTGAAGCCCAGGTCGCGCAGCTCGTCCTCGAGCTGGCTGGTCGGGTACTCCGGCAGCAGCACCGTCGCCTTCTTGCTGACGAAGTTCCGCAGGTGCGCCGCGTCGAAGTGGTCGCGGTGCAGGTGCGACACGTACAGGTAGTCGACGTCGCCGAGCGTCTCCCAGTCGAGCAGGGAGTTGTCCGGGAACGGGAACCACGACGCGAAGTACGCCGGGTTGACCCACGGGTCGCACAGGATGCTGCCGGCGGCCGTGTCGATCCGCATGCTGGCGTGGCCGGTACCCGTGATCCGCACCGCACTTCTCCCTCTGCCTCGGCTCGCGTGACCGCAACGACGCTACCCGAGGCGCGAACCGAGGGTCCGCGCCACCCGGCCGGGCAACACGTGGGAGACTGACCGCGAACGTGAACGAACCTGGAGGGACCGACGTGGCGGAACACGAGCCGGTTGTCGCACCGGACCAGCTCAAGCCGGGCAGCCGCAAGGGCGCGCGCATCGGCGCCGTGCTCACCGCGGTGATCCTCGTGGCGATGCTGTTCGGCAACAACGACATCAGCGGCACCGAGAAGATCTGGATCATCGGCACCGCGGTCGGTCTCATCGCCGTCCTCGGCATCGACGCCGTGCTCAAGCGCAACGGCCTGCGCAGCTGACCGAGCGCTGAAAAGGCCCGCCCCCGGCAGGGAGCGGGCCTTTCGTGCGTCCGGGGACGGTCAGCGGCGGCGCAGGATGTCCTTCACCTCGCGCAGCGCCGCGTCCACCTCCGCCTCGAAGTAGCCGTTGGGCACCAGGCCGAACTGCAGCGTGTCCAGCTCGTTCTCGTGCACCGGCATCGGGCCGCGGCCCGCCATCGCCTGCAGGATCTGGTCGAACAGCCCGTCCACCTGGGCCGGGTCGTAGCCGCTGCCGAACCGGCGGGGCTGGAACGTGCGCCGCAGCTGGTCCACCCGGTGCAGGTCGCCGCCCGGGCCGCCCATCGGCGGGCCGCTCATCGGCGAGCTGGGCAGCGGGGGCGCGCTCATCGGCGACGGGCCGCCGAAGCCGTTGCCCTGACCGCCGTAGCCGCCCGGACCGCCGCCGAAGCCGTTGCCCTGGCCGCCGCCGTAGCCGCCGCCCGGCGGGGGGCCGTAGCCGCCCGGCTGGGGGCGCTCGTAGTCGCCGCGGTCGCCGCGGTCCGGCGGGCCCAGCGGCGGGCGCTGCTGCTCCCGCTCGGGCATGCGGATCTCCGCCGTCATGTCCATCTTGCCGTGCCGGCCCGGCTCGAACGCGTCGTAGCTGCCGGTGTCGTAGCCGCCCGCGTCGTAGCCGCCCGGCTGGGCGGCCGCCGGCTGCTGCTGGCCGTAGCCGGGCTCGTCGTAGCGGCCGCCGTACGGGTCGGGCTGCGGCGCGCGCGCCGGGGCCTGGCGGGCCGGCATCGGCGGCGCCGGCGGCGGCATCGGGCGCTCGTCGCGCACCGGCGCCTGCAGCCGCTCCGTCGGCGGGGCCACGTTGCGGCTCATCGAGCCGGTGCGCTCCGCGGGCCGCGGCTCGGGGCGGCCGCCGCGCTCCTCCAGCTCGGCCAGCTGCCGCTCGACACGGTCGAGGTGCAGGTCGACCTGCCACTCGTCGTAGCCGCCGAAGCGCACGCGGAAGACGACGTCGTGCACCTCCTGGGCGCCGACCGGCCCACCGACCTGCTCACCGGCGAGGGTGGCCTCCACCCGGTCGAGGAAGGCGTCCACCTCGTCGACCTTGTAGCCCCGCCGGAGCGCCCGCCGCCGGAAACGCTGCCCATGGCTGCTCACTGTGTCTCCCGTTTCGCCCGCTGGGATCGCCGCCCAGTCACTGTGCCACCTCCGCCGCGCCGGCGCCCGGCACGGCGGGTCGCCCGCCGTCCGCGCCGCCCACGGCCCCCACATCGGTCAGCTCACTCGCGGCCAGCTGGCCGCACGCCCCGTCGATCTCGCGGCCACGCGTGTCGCGGACCGTCGTCGCCACCCCGGCCGCCCGCAGCCGCCGGACGAATTCACGCTCGGCAGGCTTCGGGCTCGCGTCCCAGCGGCTGCCCGGGGTGGGGTTGAGCGGGATGAGGTTGACGTGCGCGAGCTTGCCCGCGAGCCGCCGCCCCAGCAGATCGGCGCGCCACGGCTGGTCGTTCACGTCCCTGATCAACGCGTATTCGATGGAAACGCGACGGCCGGTGCGAGCCGCGTACTCGAACGCGACATCGAGCACTTCGTCCACCTTCCAGCGCTGATTGACGGGAACAAGCTCATCGCGCAGATCATCATCGGGCGCGTGCAGGGACAAGGCAAGGGTCACGGACAGGTCCTCGGCGATCAGCCGGCGCATCGCGGGCACCAGGCCCACCGTGGAGACCGTGATGTGCCGCTGCGACAGCCCCAGGCCCTCGGGCGCCGGTGTCGTCAGCCGCCGCACCGCCTCGATCACCCGCGGGTAGTTGGCGAGCGGCTCGCCCATGCCCATGAACACGATGCGCGACAGCCGCGGCGGGCTGCCGGTGACCGCGCCCGAGGCCGCGACGCCCGCCAGGTGCACCACCTGGTCGACGATCTCGGCGACCGACAGGTTGCGGGTCAGGCCCGCCTGGCCGGTGGCGCAGAACGGGCACGCCATGCCGCAGCCGGCCTGGCTGGACACGCACGCGGTGATGCGGTCCGGGTAGCCCATCAGCACGCTCTCGACCATCGCGCCGTCGTGCAGCCGCCACAGCGACTTGCGGGTGGCGCCGTCGTCGCAGCTCAGCTCCTTGACGGACGTCAGCAGCCGCGGCATCAGCCGCTCGCCGAGCGCGTCGCGGGTCTTCGCCGGCAGGTCGGTCATGCGCTCGACGTCGCGCTCGAACCGGCCGAAGTAGTGCTGGGACAGCTGCGCGGCGCGGAACGCGGGCTCGCCCAGCTCGGCGGCGGCCGCGCGGCGGCCGGCCAGGTCGAGGTCGGCCAGGTGGCGCGGCGGCATGGCGGGGCGGCGTCGCGTGGCGACGGCGTCGGGGGTGTCAGGGCTGGTCGGAATGACCGGAAGCATCGTCATGGCCGGTCAAGTGTCCCACGCGTCGCTGTGCTCATGACACCGGCGCGATCAGGCTGAGCAGCAGGTAGGCGGCCGGGACGGCGAACAGGATCGAGTCGAGCCGGTCCATCAGGCCGCCGTGGCCCGGCAGCAGCGAGCTCATGTCCTTGATCCCCAGGTCGCGCTTCATCATCGACTCGGTCAGGTCGCCCAGCACCGCGACCACCGCGATCACGGCGCCGAACAGGGCGCCCTCGAGGAAGTTCGCGCCGTCGACCGCCAGGGCCAGCAGGATGCCGCTGCCCAGCGCCGCCGAGAACACCGAGCCGCCGAAGCCCTCCCACGACTTCTTCGGGCTGATCTTCGGGGCCATCGGGTGCTTGCCCAGGAAGACGCCGAACGCGTACCCGCCGGTGTCGCTCAGCACCACCGCGAGCAGCACCGCCAGCACCCGCCACTCGCCGTCCGGCTGGTCGCGCATCAGCACCGCGAACGACAGCAGGAACGGCACGTACACCGCGATCAGGACGGTCGACGTGAGGTCGCGGCGCAGCGCGGCCACCCCGTCGGCCAGCCGCCACAGCAGCGCGGCGCACACCGTCACCAGCAGCGCCATCGTCAGGCCGTCCGTGCCCGCCCACCACGCCAGGCCGGTCATCAGCAGGCCGCCCGCGACCAGCGGCAGCAGCGGCGGCCGGGCGTCGTCCGCCTCCACCGCGCGGACCATCTCCCAGATGCCGATGCCCGCCGCCACGGCGATCACGCCCAGCAGCGCCGGCTCCCACAGGAACAGCGCCGCCAGCAGCACCGCGCCCAGCCCGGAACCCACCCCGACCGCCGCGGGCAGGTTGCGGCCCGCGCGGCTCGTCGTGGGCTCGCCCGGGGACGGCCGCGGCGACCGGCCGGCCCGCCGCTTGCCGCGGGCGCCGCGCGGCACCGGCTCGCCGGCCACCGGCGCGGTCGGCGAGTTCCACGCCGGGTCGTCACCGCTCACCGGGTACGCGGCGGCCGGCTGGTCCCAGCCCTCGGGCTGCCAGCCACCGCCGTTCGCACCGGAACCGGTCTCGGCGTACGCATCGGGCGCGGCACCACCGTGCCGCGCCCAATGGCCGGTCTGCTCGCCGTGGGAGTCGGGATAGGACATCAGACCTCGAGTAGCTCGGCTTCCTTGTGCTTGCTGAGCTCGTCGACGTGGGCCACGTACCGGTGCGTGACGTCGTCCAGCTCCTTCTCGGCGCGGCGCACCTCGTCCTCGCCGGCCTCGCCGTCCTTGACGATGCGGTCGAGCTCCTCCTTGGCCTTGCGGCGCACGTTGCGGATCGCCACGCGCCCCTCCTCGGCCTTGTGCTTCGCCACCTTGATCATCTCGCGGCGGCGCTCCTCGGTCATCTGCGGCAGGTTGATGCGCAGCTGCGAACCCTCGTTGTTCGGGTTCACGCCGAGGTCGGAGTCGCGGATCGCCCGCTCCATCGCGCCCAGCTGGGACATGTCGTACGGCTTGATGAGCACCATCCGGGGCTCCGGCACGCCGATCGAGGCCATCTGCGGCAGCGGGGTGGGCGCGCCGTAGTAGTCGATGATGATCTTCGAGAACATCGCCGGGGTCGCGCGGCCGGTGCGGATCGCCCCGAACTCCTCCTTGGCGTGCTCGACGGCACGCTCCATCTTCTCCTCGGCCTCGAAGAGGATCTCCTCGATCACCTGGGTCGCCTCCTTCTCGTGTACCGCGTGTTACCGGGTGATGAGGGTGCCGATCTGCTCGCCGCTGACGGCGCGGACGATCGTGTCCTCGCCCTCCGCGCCGAAGACCAGCATGGGCAGGTCGTTCTCCATGCACAGGCTGAACGCCGCGGCGTCCGCCACCCGCAGGCCGCGCTGGAGCGCCTCGGCGAACGTCACCGCGTCCAGCTTGCGGGCCGTCGGGTCCGTGCGCGGGTCGGCCGTGTAGACGCCGTCCACGCCGTTCTTGCTCATCAGCACGAGGTCCGCGTGGATCTCCAAGGCCCGCTGCGCGGTCACCGTGTCCGTCGAGAAGTACGGCATGCCGGCGCCCGCGCCGAAGATCACGACGCGGCCCTTCTCCAGGTGCCGGATCGCCCGCAGCGGTATGTACGGCTCCGCGACCTGGGCCATCGTGATCGCGGTCTGGACCCGCGTCTCGATGCCCTCCTTCTCGCAGAAGTCCTGCAGCGCCAGGCAGTTCATGACCGTGCCGAGCATGCCCATGTAGTCGGCCCGGGCCCGGTCCATGCCCCGCTTCTGCAGGTCGGCGCCGCGGAAGAAGTTGCCGCCGCCGACGACCACCGCGACCTGCACACCGCGGCGCGTGACCGTGGCGATCTGCCGGGCGATGCCCTGCACCACGTCCGGGTCCACGCCGACGGCCCCGCCGCCGAACACCTCGCCGGACAGCTTCAGCACGACCCGGCGCGGCTTGCGGGACGGATCGAACACGGGGTCGTCCAGTCCCTGGGTCTGCTGCGTCACCATGGTCATGCGAGCCCGCCTTCCCTTCGCCTTGCTGTGGACCCTATGTGACGGGGAGGCCGGGTGCTCATCGCGATGCACCGGCCTCCCCGTCCACGACTGCCGTCAGGCTCAGGCCTGGCCGACCTCGAACCGCACGAAGCGGGTGACCTCGAGGCCCGCGTCAGCGGCGACCTGCTTGACCGTCTTCTTGTTGTCGGCGACCGACGCCTGCTCCAGCAGCACGAAGTCCTTGAAGAAGGAGTTCACCCGGCCGTCCACGATCTTGGTGATCGCCTGCTCGGGCTTGCCCTCCTCGCGGGCGGTCTGCTCGGCCACGCGGCGCTCGGTCTCGATGACGTCGGCCGGCACCTCGTCCCGGGTCAGGTACTTAGGGCGCATGGCGGCGATCTGCATGCCGACGGCGCGGGCGTCCGCGTCGGCGGCCTCGTCGTTCTTGCCCGTGTACTCGACCAGCACGCCCACCTGCGGCGGCAGGTCCTGCGCCTTGCGGTGCAGGTACACGGCGACGTTGTCGCCCTCGAGGACGACGAAGCGGTTCAGCACCAGCTTCTCGCCCATCTTCGCGGCGAAGTCCTGCAGCACGTCGGCCACGGTGCGGCCCTCGTACTGCGAACCCAGCAGCGCCTCGGCGTCCTTCGCCTTGATCTGCTCGCCGTGCGCGACGAGCGACTGCGAGAACGCCACGAACTCGGCGTTCTTCGCGACGAAGTCCGTCTCACAGTTGATCTCGAGCAGCGCCTTGCCGGAGTGGGCGACGAGCCCGTTCGCGGCGGTGCGGCCGGCACGCTTGCCGACGTCCTTCGCGCCCTTGATGCGCAGCAGCTCGGTGGCCTTGTCGAAGTCGCCCTCGGCCTCGTCGAGTGCCTTCTTGACGTCCATCATGCCGGCGCCCGTGAGGTCGCGGAGCTTCTTGACGTCCGCGGCGGTGAAGTTGGCCATGACTCTCTCTCGGTCCTCGGTCTCGATGATTACTCGGCGGCGGCCGCGACGGGCTGCTCGTCCGGCTTCTTCTCCTCGAGCAGGTCGCGCTCCCACTCGGCCAGCGGCTCGCCACCCGCGACGCCCGCCTCGGGCTTGTCCTCGGCGTTGCGGCCCCGGCCCGAACGGGCGATCAGACCGTCGGCGACGGCAGCGGCGATGACCTTGGTCAGCAGCTCGGCCGAACGGATCGCGTCGTCGTTGCCCGGGATCGGGAAGTCGACCTCGTCCGGGTCGCAGTTGGTGTCGAGCACCGCGATGACCGGGATGCCCAGCTTGCGGGCCTCGTCGACGGCGATGTGCTCCTTCTTGGTGTCGACGACCCAGATCGCCGACGGCACCTTCGTCATGTCCCGCAGACCACCGAGGGTCTTGGTGAGCTTGGTCTGCTCACGGAACAGCTGGAGGGTCTCCTTCTTCGTGTAACCCGCGGCGGTGCCGGTCAGGTCACCGATCGCCTCCAGCTCCTTCATGCGCTGCAGCCGCTTGTACACCGTCTGGAAGTTGGTGAGCATGCCGCCCAGCCAGCGGTGGTTCACGTACGGCTGGCCGACCCGCGTCGCCTGCTCGGCGATGGCCTCCTGCGCCTGCTTCTTGGTGCCGACGAAGAGGATGTGACCACCCTCGGCGACGGTGCCGCGCACGAACGCGTAGGCCTTCTCGATGTAGTCGAGGGTCTGGCGCAGGTCGATGATGTAGATACCGTTGCGCTCGGTGAAGATGAAGCGCTTCATCTTCGGGTTCCAGCGGCGGGTCTGGTGCCCGAAGTGGACACCGCTCTCCAGCAGCTGACGCATGGACACGACGGCCATGGTGATGTGCTCCTTGCAGGTCCCTGGTTGTCACGCCCGCCGGCCGGCGGGCGTCCTGGCGCCCGGTCGCCGGCCATGGTGGGCCCGATGAAGATCGGGACCAGGGGGCCGCCGCTGCCGGTCTTTGTGACGGACCGTGCAGAGGGCGCGCGAGGTCGACCGCACAGGGCGGTCGCCGGTTGACAAGTGTACGCCCCGCGGCGCGCGGCGGTCGGGCAGGTCACCGTGAGGCTGAGCGGGACGCGCGAAACGGACTAAGGGTTCGTTATCCGGCGCGGTTATGGGCGGTTCGGACGGTTCGCGGCCTTGGCATGCGCTTCCGCCGCCCTGGTCTCAGCCCACCGCGAGTGCGGCGGCCGCCAGCAGCGCGAGCCCCACGGTCAGATACCCCACCGGCGGGCGCAGCCACGCCCCCTGACCACCGACCCGGCCGCCGTTGGCGAGCGCCCACAGCCCCATCCCGGTCAGCGGAAGCCCGAGCAGCAGCAGGCTGGCCGGCACGATCTCCCGGGCCACCGGCTCACCGCCGAACGCCGCCGACAGGAACAGCCGCACCGCCGGCACGGCCAGCAGCACCACGAGCACGATCATCCCGATGCCGACGGCGGGCCGCCGGCTGGCGTAGACGGCGTCGTCGGGCCGCGCGACGGGCACGGGCGGCAGGACCCCGGTCGGCTCGGCCGCCGGGATGCCTCCGCCGCCGTAGGTGGTGCCGCCCCCGGAGACCGGCCCGACGGCAGGCGCGCTGACGGGCGCCGGCCCGCGGGGGCCGGGCGGTGCGCTGCGCGGGACGGCGGGTGCGCTGCGCGGGGCGGCCTGCGCGCCGCGCGGTGCGGGCGGCGGCTCGGTGGGCAGGGCGCCGGGCGGCAGCGGCGGGACGAGCGGCGCGGGCACCACCGGGTCGGCGGTGTGCCGGGTGCCCTCGGAACGCAGCGGGAAGCGCATGGGCTCGTGGGCGGCGCGCACCTGCTCGTCACCGAACCCGCCGGAGTCGGCGCCGAACGAGCCGGGCTTGGCGTCGCCGCCGAACCCGCCCGCGGCGCTGTCGAAACCGCCGGGCTTCGGGTCGGCGCCGAAGCCGCCGGACCCGCTGTCGAATCCACCGGACCCGCCGTCGAAGGCGCCGGTGCCCGGCTCGGCGCGCAGCCGCCCGGTGCCGGTCTCGCCGGGCAGCCGCGAGCTGTCGGACCAGCGCTGTTCCGGCACCCGATAGGGCTCGTCGGCCTCGTCGGCGGCGGGGCGCTCGAAGGCGGAACCCCCGTACCAGCGGGGGTCGGGTTCGTCGGCGTAACGGCGATTGCCTTCCACGGTGTCGCACCGTATGCGACCGGCGGGACGCGCGCCAGCCGGGAGGTAGCACAGCGACGCAAGCGGACGGCCCGTCGTCCACACCGTGCGGCCGTCCACAGGATCCGGCGCCGACAGGGGCGGCGGGGGCGCCGGTGCGGCCACGGTGTGCGCCATGACGAATGCACGGCAGGCCCTCGGCGCGTACGGCGAGCGGCTGGCGGAGGCGAACCTCGTGGCGCAGGGCATGGTCGTCGTCGACCGGAACTGGCGCTGCCCCGACGGCGAGGTCGACCTCATCCTGCGCGACGGCGACGCGGTGGTCTTCTGCGAGGTGAAGACCCGCCGGACCGCCACGTACGGCCCGCCGGCGGCGGCCGTCGCGGGCGCCAAGGCCCGCCGCCTGCGCCGGCTCGCCGCGCACTGGCTGGCCACCACCCGGGTACGCCCGCGCGACGTCCGCTTCGACGTCGTGGCGATCGTGCTGGGCCCGGACGACGCGGCGGCCATCGACCACATCCGCGCGGCGTTCTGAGGTGAGCTACGCGAAGGTGCTCGCCGTCGGCCTGACCGGGGTCACCGGTCACGTCGTGGCGGTCGAGGCCGACCTGGCCCTCGGCCTGCCCGCCATGACCCTGACCGGCCTGCCGGACACCGCCCTCAACGAGGCCCGCGACCGGGTCCGCGCCGCCATCGTCAACTCGGGCCGCACCTGGCCGAACCGCCGCATCACCGTCAACCTGCTGCCCGCCACCCTGCCCAAGCACGGCTCGGGCTTCGACCTGCCGGTGGCGGTCGCGGTGCTGGCCAGCGCGGGCGAGCTGCCGCCCGCCCCGCTGGACGGCGTCGCCCTGATCGGCGAGCTGGGCCTCGACGGCACGGTACGCCCGGTGCGCGGCGTCCTGCCGATGGCCGTGGCGGCGGCCCGCGCCGGCCTGACGCACCTGATCGTCCCGGCGGCCAACGCCCGCGAGGCCTCGGCGGTGCCCGGCCTCACCGTGCGCGCGGTCGACACCCTGCACCGCCTGCTCGCGTACGTCCGCGACGGCGGCGCCCTGCTCGACCCGCCACCGCCGGACGACGCGCCGTCAACCTCGATGCCCGACCTGGCCGACGTCACCGGCCAGGCGCTGGCCCGCCGCGCCCTGGAGGTCGCCGCGGCGGGCGGTCACAACCTGTCCCTGCTGGGCCCGCCCGGCGCCGGCAAGACCATGCTCGCCGAGCGCCTGCCGTCGATCCTGCCGCCGCTGTCCGACGCCGACGCGATGGAGGTGACGGCGGTCCACTCGATCGCCGGCGCCCTGCCCGCGGACGGCCGCCTCATCCGCCGCCCGCCGTTCCAGGCCCCGCACCACAGCGCCTCGGTCGCCGCGCTCGTCGGCGGCGGCTCCGCCCTGGCCCGGCCGGGCGCGCTGTCGCTGGCCCACCGCGGCGTGCTGTTCCTCGACGAGGCGGCCGAGTTCAGCACCCGCGCCCTGGACGCCCTGCGCCAGCCCCTGGAGAGCGGCCGCGTGACGATCGCCCGCGCCCACGGCAGCACCGAGTACCCCGCCCAGGTCCAGCTGGTCCTCGCCAGCAACCCGTGCCCGTGCGCGAAACCGGCCGGCGACACCGCCTGCGAGTGCACCCCGCTGGTCCGCCGCCGCTACCTGGCCCGCATCTCCGGCCCGCTGCTCGACCGCATCGACGTCCAGGTGACGCTCAACCCGCTGCGCGCCGCCCACCTGATGACGGACACCACCACGGAGCCGTCGTCCGCGGTGGCCGCCCGGGTCGCCGCCGCCCGCGCGGCCGCAGCGGCCCGCTGGTCGCCGGGCGCCTGGCAGGTCAACGCGGAGGTCCCCGGCCCGCACCTGCGCCGCCCGCCGTGGCGGCTGCCCGTGCGCGACACCGCCGACCTGCGCCGGTCGCTGGACTCGGGCGCGCTGTCGGCCCGCGGCTTCGACCGCGTGCTCCGCCTCGCCTGGACCATCGCCGACCTCGACGGCCGGCCACGGCCGGACCGCCACGACGTCAACGAAGCCTCGCTCCTCCGACTGGGAGACCACCGATGACCATCCCGCCCCCGTGGCCCCTGGCCCTGTCCGCTCCCCCGCCGCCCGGCGCGCCTCGGCCTGGCCCACCGTCCGACGCGCCCCCGCCTGGCCCACCGTCCGACGCGCCCCCGCCTGGCCCACCGTCCGACGCGCCCCCG
>NZ_BOOY01000004.1 GCF_016863475.1 Spirilliplanes yamanashiensis | reverse complement strand
CCGTCCGACGCGCCCCCGCCTGGCCCACCGTCCGACGCGCCCCCGCCTGGCCCACCGTCCGACGCGCCCCCGCCTGGCCCACCGTCCGAACTGGACGGTGCCGCCGTCGTGCTCGAACCCTCGGCGTGGGCGGCCGACAGTGCCGCCGCCGCGCCCGTCCCCTCGACGTGGGCGGCCGACAGGGCCGCCGCCGCGCCCGGCCCCTCGACGTGGGCGGCGGATATTGCCGCTGTTGCGCCCGGTCCCTCGGTGTGGGCGGCGGCCGGGGCCGCCCCCGACGACGAGGACCGGATGGCCCGCGTCGCCCTGACGTGGCTGGCCGAGCCCGGGCACCGCATCGTGCACGACATGGTCCGCCGCCACGGCGCGGTCGCGGCGCTGGCCGAACTGGTGGCGGGCAACACCGCCGACCCCTCCCTGCGCGCGGCGGTGCTGACGAAGACGGCCGCCGGCGACCCGTACCGCATCTCCGCCACAGCACTGGAACGCGCCGACCGCCTCGGCGCCCGCGTCGTGGTGCCCGGCGACGACGAGTGGCCCACGGGCGTCGACGACCTCGCCCGCCTGAACCTCATGCACTCGGGCCGCCAGCTCGAACGCGACACCAGCCCGCCGCTGTGTCTGTGGGTGCGGGGCGAACCCCCGGTCAACGACGCCGTGGAACGGGCGGTGGCGGTCGTCGGCGCCCGGGCGGCCACCAACTACGGCGTCCACGTGGCCTCCGACATCGCCTTCGGCCTGGCGGAGCGCGAGTGGACGGTGGTGTCCGGCGGCGCGTACGGCATCGACGCCACCGCCCACCGCGCGGCCCTGAACGCGGGCGGCATCACGGTCGCGGTGCTGGCGTGCGGCGTCGACCGCCCGTACCCGATGGGCAACGCCGCCCTGTTCGACCGCATCGCCGAGGAGGGCCTGCTGATCAGCGAGTGGCCACCGGGCGCCGAGCCGCTGCGCCACCGCTTCCTGATCCGCAACCGCGTCATCGCCGCCCTGACGGCGGGCACGGTCGTCGTGGAGGCGGCGGCCCGCAGCGGCGCCCGCCAGACCCTGAACCGCGCCCTCGCCTTGGGCCGCCGCGCGATGGTGGTGCCCGGCCCGGTGACGTCGGCGCTGTCCGTCGGCTGCCACGAACTGCTGCGCGGCAACCCGGAGGTCCGCGCCGTCACCGGTCTCCCCCACGTCCTGGAGGAGGTGGGCCGCATCGGCGACGACCTGGCCCCGCTGCCGCGCGGGCGCGAGGACCCGCGCGACGGTCTCGACGAGGAGTCCGCACGCCTGCTGGAGGTGGTGCCCCGCCGCGGCACGGCGCTGCCGGACCAACTGGCCGCCCGGGCCGGCCTGGACCTGCGGACGGTGCTGCGCCGCCTCCCGCTGCTCGAAACCCTCGACCTGGTGCACCGCCGCAACGACGGCTTCACCCTCTCCCCCACGGCGACCCGCCGCCGCCCCAGCCCTCCGGCCTGACCCCACACCCCTTCCCCTTCTTGCGGCCCGGGCGGCGGCCGCACCCCCACGGCCGCCGCCCCTGACCTCTGCGTCGTTGGCCGCCGGCACGGCCCGGCTCAGCCGCGTTCCGGGCCGGCCTCGCCGTTGTGCTTCCGGCCGCCCGGGTTCAGGGCGTTGGTCAGCGCGCTCTCGGCGAAGCGCCGCACCGAGCAGGGCCAGAACTGCCGGCACGTCACGCAGAAGTTGTCGGTGTGCGCCCGGTGGTCGGTGTAGAGCTGGTACGCCAGCCGCCAGACGAGAACGTCGACCCCGTCCGGCGGCTCGGCCGTCGGCTCCCACGCCGACCGCCTCTCACCGCCGTCGCCGCCGCCGGTGGGCTCACCGACCTCACGCCGATCGGCATCCGGCTGAGCCGTCTCCTCGCGCCGGCCATCCGCCCCGTCCGGCTCGCCGTCGCCCTGGCCGGGCCGTTCCTGTTCAGCCATGCCTTCCTCCCCGTGTCGGTGCGAGCGCTCGCCCGTGGAGCGGCGACGGCCGGGCCTCAGGCAGCACCGACCGTCACCGCCGACTGCGGCGCCCACAGTGGACGATGGAGCGAGCATACCGACATGCCGACGTACATACAATGCGACCTACCACCGTGAGCACGTACCGTCTGACGGATGATCGATCCAACGGCGGACCGGGCGGTGTTCCGGCAGCTCGCCGACCTGCTCCGGGATCAGATCGCGTCCGGTGAGCTGGCCCCGGGCGACCCGCTGCCGAGCGAGCTGCGGCTGGCGCAGGAGTACGGGCTCAGCCGCACCTCCGTCCGCCAGGCGATCGCCATCCTGCGCGCCGAGGGCCTGATCAACGTCGAGCGCCCGCGCGGCACGTTCGTGCGTCCGGCCGAGGCGGCGGAGACCGTGGCGCTGCGCCGCGGCGACGTCGTCAGCGCCCGCATGCCCACCGAGGCCGAGCGCCGGTCGCTGCACATGGCGGAGGGCGTCCCGGTCCTCGTCGTGCAGTCCGCCGACGGCGACCAGGCCGTGCACCCCGCCGACCGGGTCCGGCTCGCCCGCTCCTGACCCCGCCCCCACCGGCCGGCACGGCGAGCGAGCCGCGGCGAGGACGCGCGGCATCGGAGCGCCGGCGACACCACCCGCGAACCGCATCCGGCACGGGGCTCCCGGGCGGTCGCATGGAGAGCCCCGCCATCGGGACGAACACGAGCGACGCACGGTGGAACAACCCGCCCGCCGCGCCGCAATCACGTGCCGGCCAACGTCGAGGCCCACCGGTCCTGGCCGCAGCCCCGCAGTGAACAACCAGAGCCGACTCCGAGTTCCTAGGCCGACGTTCGAGTCACACAAGGGTGCCGTCGCACCCTCCCCGGGAACTGCGTCATTTCTTGCGCGCTCTTGCTGAAATCTTTCGCCTTCCCGTTTGGTCTTGTCATGGTTCACCGCGACATTTAACGTCGGCGCCACGATGAGCCTCGCTCCCGAGGCGCACGCCGCGGCCGGGTCCGTCGGCCGGCCCGTCACAGAATCGAGCCGTCGCCATGCGCGTACGACATTCCCCGTTGCGGCGCACCCCCGTGGTCGCCGCGCTGACCGTCCTCGCCACCGTCCTCACCACAGCCGTGACCGCCGGACCGGCCGCCGCCGCCCCGAAGCCGGCCGGCGTCGAGACCGTCGCCGCGTTGCCGCCGCATCTCACCGTGGGGCGCGGCGCCGCCGTCGCGTTCGCGGAGCAGGAGGCGGAGAACGCGGCCGCCACGAACGGCGAGGTCATCGGGCCGGACCGGACCGCGTACACGTTGCCGTCGGAGGCGTCCGGCCGGAAGGCCGTGCGGCTGGACCGCGGCGGCGAGTACGTCGAGTTCCGGCTGACCCGGCGGGCCAACGCGCTGACCGTGCGCTACGCGATCCCCGACGCGCCCGCCGGCGGCGGGATCACCGCGCCGCTGGACGTGCGGCTCAACGGCACGGTGCGGCACCGGATCACGATGACGTCGGAGTTCTCGTGGCTGTACAGCACGTACCCGTTCTCGAACGACCCGACGGCCACGCCGCCGGACGACTGGTGGATCCCGGAGACGCGGCCCGTCACGACGCCGTTCCGGCCGCACCACTTCTACGCCGAGCAGCGGCTGCTGCTGGGCCGGCAGCTGCAGCGGGGCGACACCGTCCGGTTCGAGCTGCCGGCGGACAGCACGGTGGCGTGGGCGGTGCTCGACGTCGCGGACTTCGAGCAGGTCGCCCGGCCGAAGGCGCGGCCGCACGGGGCGCTGCCGGTGACGTGGTTCGGGGCGGACCCGACCGGGCTGCGGAGCTCGGCCGACGCGTTCGACCGGGCGATCACCGCGGCGAAGCGGCTGCGGGCGAGCGTCTACATCCCGGCCGGCACGTTCCGGGTGGACCGGCACGTGATCGTGGACCGGGTGACGGTGACCGGCGCCGGCAACTGGCACTCGATCGTCACCGGTGAGGGCGTCGGCTTCTACGGCCGGTACGCCGAGGACGGCGGCAGCACGCGGGTGCGCCTCGCCGACTTCGCCATCGTCGGCAGCATCGCCGAACGCATCGACGACGCGCAGGTCAACGGCATCGGCGGCGCCATGGGCGGCGGGTCGGTGATCGAGCGGCTGTACATCCAGCGGACGAAGGTCGGCATGTGGTTCGACGGGCCGTTCAGCGGGCTGACCGTGCGCGACAACGTCATCGTGGACCAGATCGCCGACGCGCTGAACCTGCGCCGCGGCATCTCGCACGTACGCGTCACCGGCAACTTCATCCGCAACACCGGCGACGACGCGCTGGCCATGTGGTCGCACTTCGTCAAGAAGCCCGACGGCACGCCGCAGGCGTCGGAGGCCGCCGACCAGGACCACCACAACCGGTTCGACCACAACACGATCATCGCGCCGGTGCTGGCCAACGGCATCGCCGTGTACGGCGGGCGCGACAACGTCGTCGAGGACAACGTCGTGGCCGACACGGTGCGCGAGGGCGGCGGCCTGCACGCCGGATACCGGCACTCCTCGACCCGGTTCGACGGCACGCTGACGTTCGCCCGCAACACCACGGTGCGGGCGGGCGTGCTCGACATGAACTGGAACTTCGGCGTCGGCGCCCTCTGGTTCTACGCCCTCGAGGGACCGATGGACGGCCGCATCGACGTGCGCGACAACTCCTTCCTGGACAGCACGTACTCGGCGATCATGGCGGTCAAGGGGTACCCCGTGGCGAACTCCGTCATCGGCGTCCACGTCGACGGGGCGTGCATCGACGGCGCCGGGACCTACGCGCTGCAGCTGCAGGTCGAGGGCGCCGGCACGTTCACCGGCGTGCAGGCCCGGAACCTCGGCGTGGGCGGCGTGTGGCGCGGCGACCCGTTCACCGTCACCGACGGCGGCGGCAACAGCGGCTGGCAGGACGACGTCCGGTCGAACTGGCCCATGGACCAGCCGAAGACCAACCCGGCACCCACCGACTGCCGGTGACGACCCGGCCGCCGGGCCCCGCCGCGGGGCGGGGCCCGGCGGTTCGCTTGACGGGTACGCCCCCACGCGCGACTGTCGACCCTGATGAGCGCCACCGACGACCTCCGCGCCACCCTGCCCGGCGACCTGCGCGCCGCCGCGGACGCGTTCGCCCGGCACCTGAGCGCCGTGGACAATCGCTCGCCGCACACCGTCCGGGCGTACCTCGGTGATGTGGTGTCCCTGCTCGACCACGCGGCCCGCGGCGGCGCCAGCCGCGTCGACCAGATCGACCTCGGCGTCCTGCGGTCGTGGCTGGCGGCCCGCCTGGCGGCCGGGTCGGCCCGGACCTCGCAGGCCCGGCGGGCCGCGGCGGCCCGCACCTTCACGGCCTGGGCGCACCGCACCGGCCTGGCGGCGGCCGACCCGGGCGGGCGGCTCGCCACCCCGCGCGCCCACCGCGACCTGCCCACCGTGCTGCGCGCCGACGAGGCCGCCGGACTGGTCGAGACCGCCGCCCCCGAGCACTCCCCCGAGCTGCAACTGCGCGACCGCGCCGCCCTCGAGTTGCTGTACGCCACCGGCGTGCGGATCAGCGAGCTGTGCGGCCTGGACCTGTCCGATCTGGACCGCAACCGCCGCGTCGTGCGCGTCATGGGCAAGGGCGCCAAGGAACGCTCGGTGCCGTACGGGGTGCCCGCCGAGGAGGCCGTCGACGCCTGGCTGCGGCACGGGCGGCCCGCCGTCGCCACCGACGCCAGCGGGCAGGCCCTGCTGCTCGGCGCGAAGGGCGGCCGCCTGCAGCAGACCGTCGCCCGCCGGCTCGTCGCGCGCGCCGCCCAGCACGCCGGGCTGCCGCACACCAGCCCGCACGACCTGCGGCACTCCGCGGCCACCCACCTGCTGGAGGGCGGGGCGGACCTGCGCGCCGTGCAGGAGCTGCTGGGCCACGCCTCGCTGTCCAGCACCCAGATCTACACCCACGTGTCGATGGACCGGCTCCGCGCGGCGTTCCGGCAGGCTCACCCGCGCGCCTGACCGCCGCCATTGATCATTCACCCCGTCGGGCGCCACCGCGGGACGTACGATCGGGGAGTGACCGCCGGACCGAGCGCCCCGCCGCCCGCGCTGCCCGGCGCGCGCCTGCTGTTCTCGCTCGACCCCGCGGTCGCGCACCTCAACCACGGCTCGTTCGGCGCAGTCCCGATCCCGGTGCAGCGGGCGCAACAGCGGCTGCGCGACGAGGTCGACGCCAACCCCATGCGGTACTTCACGCAGGGGCTGCTCGACCGCATCGTCCACACCCGCCGGCACCTCGCCACGTTCATCGGCGCGGACCCGGACGGCTCGGCGCTCGTCACCAACGCCACCACCGGCGCCTCGATCGTGCTGCAGTCCGTGCGGCTCAAGGCCGGCGACGAGGTGCTGCTCACCGACCACACGTACGGCGCGGTCGCCCTCGCCGTGCGCCGCGAGTGCCGCCGCACCGGCGCCACCGCCCGGACCGTGGCCGTGCCGGTCACCGCCACCCACCCCGAGATCGTCGCCCGCATCACCGCCGCCCTGCGGCCCGGGCGTACCCGGCTGCTCGTCGTCGACCACATCACCTCGGCGACCGCGCGGCTCATGCCCGTCGAGGACATCGTCGCGGCCGCCCGCGAGCGCGACGTGCCCGTCTTCGTCGACGGCGCGCACGCCCCCGGAATGCTGCCGCTCGACATCGACGCGCTCGGCGCCGACTTCTGGGTCGGCAACTTCCACAAATGGGCCTTCGCCCCGCGCGGCACCGCCCTGCTGGCCGTCGCGCCGGACTGGCGGCGGCGCATCGAACCGCTCGTCGTGTCGTGGGAGCAGGAGGCCGGCTTCCCGCTGAGCGTCGAGTGGCAGGGCAGCATGGACCACTCGACCTGGCTCGCCGCCCCGGCCGGGCTGTTCGTGCTGCGCACCCTCGGCGTCGACGCGGTCCGGGCCCACAACGCCGCCCTGGCCGCGTACGGCCAGCGGGTGGTGGGCGACGCCCTCGGCCTCGGACCGGCCGACCGGCCCCAGCCAGGCGGGCCGACCGCCATGCGGCTGCTGCCGCTGCCGTCCGGCATGTGCACGACCTTCCCCGAGGCGGAGGCGCTGCGGCTGCACATCGCGGACAAGCTCGCCACCGAGGCGAAGATCGAGGCGTGGGGCGGGCGCGGCTGGCTGCGGCTCAGCGCCCAGGTCTACAACCGGCCCGAGGAGTACGACCGCCTCGCCGAACGGCTGCCGGCGCTGCTGGCCGCCCTGCGCTGACGCCGCCCGCCGGCGGATCGCTCGCCGGCTCATCGGTGCAGCGGCAGCAGGCGGACCCGGCCGAGGCCCAGCAGCAGCAACGGGTCGAGGTACTGCTCGCCGCGCCGCAGGCCCCAGTGCAGGCATGCGGCGGCCGGACACCCCGGGTGGCCGGCGGCGAGCGCGCCGATCTGCTCCCCCGCCACCACCGGGTCACCGGCGCTGAGCGTGCCGACGGCCTCGACCGGCTCATAGGTGGTGCGCAGGCCGCCGGCGTGACCGACGCTGACGACGCCGCGCCCCGCCACGCGGCCCGCGAAGACGACCGTGCCGGCGCCGGAGGCACGCACGGGGACGCCGGGGGCCGCGCCGAGGTCGACACCGCGGTGACCGGGCAGCCACGGCTGCGGCGGCGGGTCGAAGCGGCGCAGCACGGGTGGCGTGCCGTCGAGCGGCCACCGGAAGCCGCCCGCCGGGCCGAGGGGCTCCTGGGCGGGCACCGCACCACCGAGACGCCGGGCCGAGGCGGCGACCGGCACGCTCGTGGTGCCCGCGCCGGGGTGCGGCGGGGCGACCGGAAGTAACGCGGCGATGAGTGCCGCCAGCCACAGAACCATGGGCGGCACGCTGCCGTGCGGGCGCGGCCCGCGCAACGCGGCCTGTGGACAACCGCCCGCTGTGGATAACTCCGGGGGCTACTGCCCGAAGCCGTTACCTTCAGGCAGCGAGATGTCGGGCTTCTCCAGCTCCTCGACGTTCACGTCCTTGAAGGTCATCACACGCACGTTCTTGACGAAGCGGGCAGGTCGATACATGTCCCACACCCAGGCATCATGCATCTCCACCTCGAAGTACACCTCTCCGTCGGAGTTGCGCACGTGAAGGTCGACCTGGTTGGCGAGGTAGAAGCGGCGCTCCGTCTCCACGACGTAGGAGAACTGGCGGACGATGTCGCGATACTCCCGATAGAGCTGGAGCTCCATCTCGGTCTCGTACTTCTCGAGATCCTCAGCGCTCATCGTGTTCCGCCCTCCATGGCCTCATCTTCCCCCACGGGCGGCGGTGGCCATGCCCGCTGTCCCGTCGCCACGCCGACGGTACCTCCCTCGTCAGGCCACAGCGCGAGGGCCTCCACCTCGGGCGCGCCGGGGGCGGCGGACCGGGGCCGGCGGGCGCGCGGCGGGGCGTGGCCACGGCCCGAGGCGGCGGCCACGTTGACGTACGAGAAGCGGTGTTCGGGACACGGACCGTGCTTGCGGAGGGCGTCGGTGTGCACGCCGGTGATGTAGCCCTTGTGCTCGTCGAAGCCGTAGTCCGGGAAGCGGTCGTGCAGGTCGACCATGATCCGGTCCCGGGTGACCTTGGCGAGCACGCTGGCGGCGGCGACACAGGCCGCGACCTGGTCACCCTTCCACACGGCCAGGCCGGGGGTCCCGATGCCGTCGACGCCGAAGCCGTCGGTGAGGACGTAGTCGGGGGCGACGGTGAGCGAGGCGAGGGCGCGGCGCATCGCGGCCAGGTTGCAGACGTGCAGCCCGCGGGCGTCGACCTCCTGCGGCGGCACGACGATGACGGCGTAGGCCAGGGCGCGCTCGACGACCTCGGCGTAGATGCGCTCGCGGGCTGCCGGGGTGAGCAGCTTGGAGTCGGTGATGCCGTCGATCTCGCCGCGCTTGCCCTCCGGCAGGATCGCGGCGGCGGCCACGAGCGGGCCGGCGCACGCGCCGCGGCCGGCCTCGTCGGCGCCGGCCACGTTGCGGAAGCCGCGGCGCTGCAGGGCGCGCTCGAGGGCGTAGATGCCGCCCTCGCGCCGGATGACGGTGCGGGACGGACTCAGCACGACCCACCGCCGGACGGCTGGGACGGATCCGCGGCGGCCGAAGGGGCCGCGGCGGCCGGAAGAACCGCGGCGGACGAGGCTGCGACAGAAACGGCCGCCACGGCGGCGCCCCCGGCGGCCGAGGCGCCGGCGGACGCCGCGGACGGAAGCTCCACCGCGGCGCCGGCGGGAGTGGCGGCCGAGGCACCGGCGGACGCCGCCGACGGCAGCTCCACCGCGGCAGCGACGGGCGTGGCGGCCGACAGACCCGCCACCCGCTCCAGGAGCGGCACCAGGTCCAGCGGGTACACCTTCTCCGCCGTCGTCGCCAGCTCCGGCACCGACCACCAGCGGTGGTCGTCGACCGACACCTTCTCCACGTCGTCGAAGCCCGCCGTGTCGACCTCCCACGACTCCACCCGTACCAGGAAGAAGTCCTGTTCCTGGCGGTACCAGACGCCGTCGAAGGGGAAATCCGTGGTCTCGTGCCAGACCGGGGCGCCCAGGGCGGGCTCGGGCAGGGACAGCCCGGTCTCCTCGAAGAGTTCGCGGACGGCCCCCGCGGCCATGGTCTCGCCCGGCTCGAGGCCGCCGCCGGGGGTGAACCAGTACCGGTGGCCCGGGCGGGCCGGGTCCCAGCCGCGGAACAGCAGGACCCGGTCCCGGGCGTCGACCAGCAGCACGCGGGCGGCCGTGCGGGCGGTGCGCGGTTCGGTCACCGGCCCAGAGTAGGCCGTACTCAGCGGGGGGCCGCCGACGGTACGGATTCGAAGGTGTCCGGCACGGAGAGCCAGTGGGCCCGGCTCAGCGGCCAGAACCGGACGAACGCGCGGCCGACGACCTCGCTCTCCGGGATGGTGGCCTCGCTGATGTCGCCGTCGGTCTCCAGGTAGTGCTGGAGGGAGTCGCCGGACTGGCTGCGGTGGTCGCCCATGACCCAGATGCGTTCGGCGGGGATGGTCACGTCGAACGTCTGCTTGGCGGGCTGGTCCATGGTGCCGTTCTCGTCGCGGAAGATGTAGGCGCTCTCGTCGAGGGCCTTGCCGTTGACGGAGATGCGGTCGCGGTCGTCGCAGCAGACCACGCGGTCGCCGGCGACGCCGATGACGCGCTTGATGAAGTCCTCGGTCTCGGGGCCGTCGCGCCAGTTCTCCGGGGCCTTGAAGACGATGATCTCCCCGCGGTGCGGGGAGCGGAAGTCGTAGACGAGCTTGTTGACGAGGACCCGGTCGTTGATGTTGAGGGTGTGCTCCATCGACGGCGACGGGATGTAGAAGGTCTGGAGCACGAAGTACCGCACCAGGATGGCGACGAGGATCGCCACGCCCAGGAGGATCGGCAGTTCTTTCCAGAACGACCCGGGTTTCTTATCGGTCTGCTCGTCAATCACGAAGGGAGCCTACGTCGCCGGTTCCACCTCGTCAGTCCGGAACGCGCGGATATAGCCGAAGTCAGGAGGAACGGCATGGTAAGGACTGCACCGATGGGGCTGGGCGCCGACCGAGGGGTGTCACCCGGAAGTGACGCGGCGTTCTGCTGCGCGGCGAACTCCTGCCACACCGGTGGCACGGACAGGCCGTCGAAGCGGTCGCTGGGCCAGACGATGACGAAGGCGCGTCCGATGATGTTGTCGATCGGGACCTCGCCCTGGCAGCGGGAGTCCTGCGAGACGAGCCGGTGGTCGCCCATCACCCACATGTTGCCGGGCGAGATGGTGACCTCGGCGAACTGGCGGGAGCGGCACTCGCCCGGCGCGGGCGGCGCGTCCGGGTCGCTGTTCTCGAAGATGTACGGCTCGTCGATGCCGATGTCGTTGACGGTGATGCGGCCCTGGGCGTCGCAACAGGCGACCCGGTCGCCCGGCAGGCCGATGACGCGCTTGATGAAGTCGCGTTCGCCGGGGCGGCTGACGCCGACGAGGTCGCCGATGGTGCGGCCGAACTTGGCGGAGAAGCTGTTGTCGAGGGGCTCCGTGGGGGTCTCGGCCTCCCACGTGCTGGGGCCGCGGAACACGACGACCTCGCCGCGCAGCGGATCGCGCATGTCGTAGACGACCTTGTTGACCAGGACGCGGTCACCGACGAGGAGGGTCTCCTCCATCGAGCCGGACGGGATGAAGAACGCCTGGACGAGGAACGTGCGGATGAGCACGGCGAGGCAGAACGCCACCACCAGCAGCAGCGGCAGCTCCTGCCACAGCGGCATCTCCTTGCGCCGCGCCGCCACGGAACGACGGCGACGTCGACCGCCGGTGGGCTGTTGATAGCCCCCCATGGGATTCACGTCCAGCATCTCCTGCCGCCGTCCCGCCTTGCCAGGCCCCACATACGGCACTACCGCCCGAGCGGCATCTCAACCCCTCGAGCGGTAGTGCGGGTGTTACCGCCGGTGCGGTGCAGATCCGAGCCGGCTGAGTTCGGCATCCCTCACTGGTGCCCAGCTTAGATCGGCGAACCGGACATCGTCAGGCCGCGATCTTGCCGATCATCAGTTGGCGGTCTGCTTCTCGCGGCGCTCCTTGATCTTGGCCTTCTTGCCACGGAGCTCACGCAGGTAGTACAGCTTCGCGCGGCGCACGTGGCCGCGGACGACGACCTCGACGCGGTCGATGGCCGGGCTGTTGATCGGGTAGGTGCGCTCGACGCCGACACCCGAGCTCTCCTTGCGGACGGTGAAGGTCTCGCGGAGGCCGTCGCCCTGCCGCTTGATCACCACGCCCTGGAAGATCTGGACCCGGGAACGGTTGCCCTCGACGACCCGCGCGTGCACCTTGACGGTGTCACCGGGGCGGAAGACGGGCAGGTCGGTGCGCTGCGACTGGGCGTCGAGTGCGTCCAGCGTGTTCATCGCTGCATCCTCGTCGTACACGGCGCACCGTCACTCGGTGCGCGGGATGGGTGATTCTGAACCCCGGCCTGGGCCGGTGAACCTCGCAGGCAGCCGCGGCGCGGCCGACTACGGCAACCTCACTACTCTGCCACACCCGCCGGGCGGGCGAGAAATCACTCCCCGGATCCGGCACCCGCCGACGACTCGGGCAAAGACCCGGCCGCAGCGTGGGCAGGACTACGGCCGCAGCGTGGGCAGGACTACGGCCGCAGGCGCGGGCAGGACCGCAGCCGCAGGCGCGGGCAGGACCGCAGCCGCAGGCGCGGGCAGGACCGCAGCCGCAGGCGCGGGCGGCACCGCGGTGAGAGGCGAAGCCGCGGCTACGGCGCGGACTCGGACTCAGGCGCGGACGGAACCGAAGGCCCGGACGATGCAGCCGACGGACCCGAGGAGATGGCGTCAGGCGAGGGCGACCCCGCGGCCGCCGGCAAGGCCGCGGACCCAGCCGCCGCCGCAGGCGCGGACCCAGCCGCCGCCGCAGGCACGGAACCGGGCACCAACCCCGCCCCCGCCAACGTCGCCCGGTCCCGCTTGTCGAAGGCCTCCGGCGGCAGCGCCGCGAGCAGATCCGGCCGCCGCCGGGCCGTGCGCAGCAGCGCCTCGTCCCGCCGCCACCGGGCGATGCGCCCGTGGTCGCCGGACCGCAGCACGTCCGGCACGGACAGGTCGCGCCACTGCGCGGGCTTGGTATAGACGGGGGCTTCAAGAAGGCCGGCGGGCCCGTGGGACTCCTCGGCGAGGCTGTCGGCGTTGCCGAGGACGCCGGGGAGCAGTCGGGTGACCGCCTCCAGGATGACCAGGACGGCGACCTCGCCGCCGAACAGGACGTAGTCGCCGAGGGAGATCTCGCTGACCGGCATGCGGGTGGCGGCGTGGTCGAGGACGCGCTGGTCGATGCCCTCGTAGCGGCCGCAGGCGAAGATCAGGTGCTGTTCGGCGGCCAAGGCGTGGGCGGTGGCCTGGGTGAAGGGGGCGCCGACCGGCGACGGCACGACCAGGCGGGTGTGCGGGCCGGCGAGCGCGTCGAGGGCCTGGCCCCAGGGTTCGGGGCGCATGACCATGCCGGGGCCGCCGCCGTACGGGGAGTCGTCGACGGTGCGGTGCACGTCGGAGGTCCACGTTCGCAGGTCGTGCACGGCCAGGTCGAGGGTGCCGGCGGCGCGGGCCTTGCCGACGAGGGACAGGTCGAGCGGGGCCAGGTACTCGGGGAAGATCGTGACGACGTCGACGCGCATCAGAGATCGAGCAGGCCCTCGGGGAGGTCGACGATCACGCGGCCGCCGTCGAGGTCGACGGTGGGCACCATGACCTTGACGAACGGGATGAGCGCGGTGCCGCCGCCGGTCCTGCGCAGCACGATGAGGTCGGAGGACGGGGCGTGGTCGATGCGGGCGACCTCGCCGAGCGTCTCGCCGTCGACGGTCTCGACGCGCAGCCCGACGAGCTGGTGGTCGAGGTACTCGTCCGGGTCCTCCGGGGGCGCCACGTCGGCGCTGTCCACCGTCAGCAGCGTGGAGCGCAGCGCCTCGGCGACGTTGCGGTCGTGGATGCCGTCGAACACGGCGATGATCGCGCCCTGGTGCCAGCGCAGGGACTCCAGGGTCAGCTTCTCGGGCACCCGGTAGGCGCCGGGCGGAGGCGTCCCCGGAGCGTTGCTCACCTCGGTGGTGAACACCGCCCCGGGGAAGAAGCGTGCCTCGGGCTCGTCGGTGCGGACATGGACGATGACCTCACCGCGGATGCCGTGGGCCTTGCCGATGTGACCGACGATGAGCTGCATCGACTGCTCGGTGCTCAGGGCTCAGTACGCGTCGACGATGTCGACGCGGATGCCGCGCCCACCGATCGACCCGATGACCTGACGGAGCGCCTTGGCCGTGCGGCCGCCGCGTCCGATGACCGTGCCCAGGTCCTCCGGGTGCACCCGGACCTCGAGCCGCTTGCCGCGGCGCGAGTCGACCAGGCGGACCCGGACGTCGTCCGGGTTGTCGACGATGCCCTTGACGAGGTGCTCCAGCGCGGGCCGGAGCGCCCCGTCAGTTCGCGTCGCCGGCGCCGGCATCCGCCGTGCCCTCGGTCGCGGACGCCTTGACGTCCTCGGTGCGCGCGTCGGCGCCGGCCGGGTCGTCGGCCTTCAGCGCCGACTCCTCGCGGGTCTCCGCGGGGCCGTCGGTCACCTTCGGCGCCTTCTTGACGTCCTGCGCCTTGTCGGCCTTGTCGGCCTTCTTGGCGGGACGCTCGGTGGCGCTCTCGATGCCGGCGGCGGCCTTGGCCTCGGCCTCGTAGATCTCCTGCTGGCTGCGCCGCGCCTCGGACACGAGCAGCGGCGGCGGGGCCGGCAGACCCTTGAACTTCTGCCAGTCGCCGGTCTTCTCCAGCAGGCGCTGGACGGGCTCGGACGGCTGAGCGCCGACGGAGAGCCAGTGCTGCACCCGGTCGGACTTCACCTCGATGACCGAGGGGTGCTCCTTGGGGTGGTAGATGCCGATGTACTCGATCGCCCGGCCGTCGCGCTTGACGCGCGAGTCGGCGACGACGATGCGGTACTGCGGGTTGCGGATCTTGCCCATCCGCAGAAGCCGGATCTTGACGGCCACTGTCTGTTCGCTCCTGTAGCGGTTGACGTCGCCCGAGACGGGCGGCGCGCGGGTGAGCAGGTCGGCACCCACGTGGGGATTGTGGGCACCGAAGTCTCGGTGGACAGGCGACGTGCCGAGGTTAGAGGGCGCACGACACGTGCCGGATACCAGCGGTCCATTCTGCCAGACGCCCCCGGCGGTGGCTCAGTCACCCCGGGGATCAGCGGGCGGCGGGCCGGTCCCAGCCGTCCGGGAGAGCGTCGGGGACGGGCCAGGCGGGGTCCGGGGCGAAGTCGACCCAGGTGCCGTCGAACGGGAACGCGCCCGACTCGATCTCCGTGACCACCCGCCGGCCCTCGTCGCGCACGGCCCGCTCGTCGGTCACCCAGTAGTCGTCCGGGAACGCGAGCCGCTCGGCGAACTCGCCCTCGTCCTTCCACTCCCAGGACCGGTCGGGGCGCACCACGATGTCGAGGTCCTGGTCGACGACGTCGACGCCGGCAAGGTCGCCGTCGGCCCAGCGCACGCCCGGATCCTCCAGGTTGACGTACCAGGAGGTGAAGGCGCCGGCGTCGTCGCGGAACCACCAGACCGAGTGGGCGGCGTCCGGGCGCAGCAGCTTCAGCACGCCCGGACCCTGCCACCGGCCGACCTGCAGCCGGTAGGAGTGGGTGAGCCACTGCGCGAAGGTCATCGAGCGCATGCCCTGGCCGTCGGCCGTCACCTCGTTGGCGACGACGGTGCCGCGGGCCAGCCAGAGCAGCAGCCCGCGCTCGTCGTCGGACACGACGGTGGCCGGGCGGACCCAGCCGAGCCGGCCGCGCCGCACGTTGCGGTGCAGGACGACGCGGCCGGGCTCCAGCGGGGTCATCCTCAGTACGAGCGCGCCAGGATGGCGACCAGCCCGGGCTCGTCCTCCGAGTCGGGCACGGAGCCGTCCGGGCGCACCAGGCAGCGGACCGTGACGGCCTTGCCGTTCGCCTCGGTCTCGCCCTGCGGCCCGACCGCCGACCACGGCACCCGGGCCCAGCCGGTCTGCGCGGCCTCGATGGCGTCGGCCAGCGACGACACCTCGACGGTGCGGGACTCCCGGAACGCCAGGGCCTCGTCGTGCAGGGCCTTCTGGTCGGCCTCCAGGGCGGCGGTGACCTCGGCGACGACATTGGCGAGCGGCACCACGGTCTTGGCGGACGTCACCCGGCGCACGATGACGGCATTGCCCGCCGCGAGGTCGCGGGGGCCCAGCTCCACCCGTACCGGATAGCCCTTGAGCTCGGCGTCGACGGCCCGGCGGCCGAACGGGGTGTCGACCCGGTCGTCGAGGCCGACCCGGACGCCGGCGTCGCGCAGGCCGTCGCGCAGCGACGCCGCGGCCTCGGCCACGCCCTCGCCGGCCTTCACCACCATGAGGTACGCCTGGATCGGGGCGAGCTTCGGCGGCACGCGCAGGCCGTTGTCGTCGCCGTGCGCCATGATCAGGCCGCCGAGCATGCGGGTGGACGTGCCCCAGGAGGTCGTCCAGGCCAGCTCCTTGCCGCCGCCGCGGCCGCTGAACGAGATGTCGAACGCCTTGGCGAAGTTCTGCCCCAGCTCGTGCGAGGTGCCCATCTGCAGGGCCTTGCCGTCGCCCATCATGCCCTCGAGGGTCATGGTGTTGGTGGCGCCGGCGAACCGCTCGCGGCCAGTCTTGCGGCCCACCACGACGGGGATGCCGAGGACGCCGACCATGAAGTCCTCGTACACCTCGTGCAGGATGCGCCGCGCGTAGGCGCGGGCGTCGGCCTCGTCGGCGTGCGCGGTGTGGCCCTCCTGCCAGAGGAATTCACTCGTGCGCAGGAAGGTGCGCGGCCGCAGCTCCCAGCGGACCACGTTGGCCCACTGGTTGAGCAGCAGCGGCAGGTCGCGGTACGAGTCGACCCACTTCGCCATGAACTCGCCGATGACGGTCTCGCTGGTGGGGCGCACGACGACCGGCTCGGCGAGCTGCTTGCCGCCGGCGTGGGTGACGACGGCCAGCTCCGGCGAGAAGCCCTCGACGTGCTCGGCCTCGCGCTTGAGGTACGACTCGGGGATGAACAGCGGGAAGTACGCGTTCTCCGCGCCGGCGACCTTGATGCGGGCGTCCATCTCGGCCTGCATCCGCTCCCAGATGGAGTAGCCCGCCGGCCGGATGACCATCGTGCCGCGCACGGGGCCGTTGTCGGCCAGCTGCGCCTTGGCGATCAGGTCCTGGTACCAGCGGGGGAAGTCCTCCGCACGGGGAGTGAGCACACGAGCCATGACCGGACATCCTAGGGCGTGCGGTTCACGGGGCAGCGGCCGCGGTCCGCCGTCACTACGATCCTCGCGCATGTCGATCTTTCGAAGGACCCGCGAGGCGGCGCCGCTGCCGTGGCCGGGCGACAGCCTGCCGGGGCTCGCGGCCCGCTGGGTGCGCTGGGCGGCCGCCGCCGGCCCGGCGAGCAACCCCATCGCGGACGCCACCGGCGCCGACGCGCACCGCAACCAGCCCGGCGACGTGTTCTTCCTGGCGGGCACGTACGGCGAGACGGTGACCCGGCGCTGCACCGTCCCGGCCGGGGTGCCGCTGTTCTTCCCGCTGGTCAACCGGTGGGCGCCCCCGGCGGCCGGCAACCCCGAGATGTACGGGGCGTCCGGCGACGCCACCGTCGACGGCCGGTTCCTGGCGGCCGAAGAGGTGTTCACCGCCGAGCCGTTCGAGGTGGCGGGCGCCCTGCGCAACGGCGTGACCGGCACCCGCAAGCCGGTGGCGATGCGGGTGTGGGGGCTGTGGGCGCGCGCCGAGCCGCTCGCCCCGGGCGGGCATGAGGTGCGGCTGCGCGGCCGGGCGGGCCGCGACTTCCTGGTGGACGTCACGTACGAGCTGACGGCGGGCTAGCGCACGACGCGGCCCTTCAGCACGATGCGCCGGGGGGCCCGCACGACGGCCAGGTCGGCGCGCGGGTCCGCCGGGTAGACCACCAGGTCGGCGAGCCCGCCCTCGACCAGGCCGGGGAAGCCCAGCCACTGCCGGGCCCGCCAGGACGCCGCCGCCAGCACGTCGGCGGCCGGGATGCCGGCGGCGTGCAGCAGCAGCATCTCCTCGGCGGCCAGGCCGTGCCGGATGCCGCCGCCCGCGTCGGTGCCCACGTACACGGGCACGCCGGCCTCGTGCGCCGAGCGCACCACCGCGGCGTTGCGGTCGCGCAGGGCGATCATGTGGTCGGCGTACCCGGGGAACCTGTCCCGGGCCTTGGCGGCGATGTCGCCGAACGTCCGGATGTTGATCATCGTGGGCACCAGCGCCGTGCCGCGGCGCGCCATCTCGTCGATCAGGTCGGCCGACAGGCCCGTGCCGTGCTCCACCGAGTCGACGCCCGCGCGCACCATCACGGCCACCGCCTCCTCCGAGAACGTGTGCACCGCCGCCCGCGCCCCCGCCGCGTGCGCCGCCGCCACCGCCGCGGTCATCGTCGCCGCGTCCCACGACGGCGCCAGGTCGCCCACCCCGCGGTCGATCCAGTCCCCCACCAGCTTCACCCAGCCCGACCCGGCCGCCGCCTGCTCCCGCACCGCCCGCTCCACCTCGGCGGCCTCCACCTCCACGCCGATGTCGCGCAGGTACCGCTTCGGCGGCGCCACGTGCCGGCCCGCGCGGACCAGTCGCGGCACGTCGGGGTCGTCGTCCAGCTCCGGGTACGGGTACGGCGAGCCGGCGTCGCGGATCGTCAGCACCCCGGCGTCGCGGTCCTGCGCGGCCAGCTCCCGCGCCTCGTCCAGGCTCCCGATCGGCCGCGCCCCGTACGCGATGCCCAGGTGGCAGTGCGCGTCCACCAGCCCCGGCACGATCCAGCCCTCGTCGGCGATCGTCGTCGCCCCCGGCACCGGGGTCAGCGTCACCCGGTCGCCCACCAGCCACAGATCCCGGACCTCGTCGTCGGGCAGGACGACCCCGCGCACATGCAACGCCATGCGTCAGTCCTACCCGATCACCGGGCCGCGGCGAGGAACGCCTCCGCGATCACCGCGTACCCGGCGCTCGTCGCGTGGATGTCCTGCCGGCTGCACATCCACGTCCACGCGCAGATCCGCGCCACCGCCAGCGGCCCCTCGCCCCCGCCCGGCAGCGGCGCCACCGTCGTCAGGTCGGTGGTGGCGAACGCGCCCGCCACGTCGGCGACCCGCACGTCACCCGCCCGGTACACCCCGGTCAGCATGCCGTTGAGCAGCACCGTCAGCTGCACCGACTGCCGCGCCACCGCCTGCCCGGCCGGCCCGGCCAGCCACGCCGCCAGATACGGGTCGTAGTACGTCATCCCCACGATCCGCGCCCGCGGCGCCGCCGCCCGCAACCGCCGCACGATCTCGCCCAGGTTCGTCGCCGCGGTGCCCAGCGCCGTCAGCACGCACGCCTGGTCGATCGCCCCGCCGCGGGCACACCGGTTCACGTCGTTGCCGCCGACGTCGATCGTCACCAGCGCCACCGGGTGCCGGCGCAGGAACCCCTCCGCCGCCGCCAGCTGCGACGCCCCGCCCGGGTACTCGCAGCCGCCCCCGGCCAGCAGCGACTGCGTCGTCGCCCCGTCGCACGCGAAGCTGCGCAACGCCACGTGCCGCCCCAGCGCCCGGTGCACCCGGGGCACGTAGCCCTCGTCCCGGCCGGCCGCCGGGTCGGGCTGATACCCCGCGGCGAGGGAGTCGCCCAGGGCGACGTAGTACGTGCGGTGGTGTCCGGCCGGCGCGGCGCCGAGCGTCAGCAGGCTGAGCGCGATGACCGCGAGGCCGAGGATCCGGCGCGCCATGCGTCGAGGCTACGACCGCGGCGGGACTTCCGCGCGGGCGCGGGCGAGCATGGCCCTGCGGCGCGCGGTCAGCGCCGGCAGGTCGACGGTCACGGGGTACGGGTCCTCGGTGGTGAAGACGCCGTCGGTGTGCCCGGAGATCTCGTAGCCGCCGTCAGGACCGGGCACGAACTCCGTCAGGGTGATGCCGTCGTGCAGGGGGTCGATGACCCAGTAGCGCTGGACGCCGGCCGCGGCGTACACCTTCGCCTTGGCGTACATGTCGCGGAAGATCGAGTCGGGCGAGATGACCTCGACGGCGAGGACGACGTCCTCGACGGGCAGCGGGCTGCGGTCGACGTGGTCGGGGCGCACCACCACGACGTCGGGCCGGGGCTCGTTGCGCCGGTTCACCCGCAACGACAGGTCGAGGACGGGCATGAGGTCGGGCGGGCAGTTCGCCCGGAGAGCGAGCAGCACCTCGACGCCGAGGTCCTGATGGAGGGCAGTGGGGGACGGCAAGATCAGCCTTCCGTCGACCAGCTCGTAGCGAAGGTCCTTCGGAAGGCTCGCCAGGTCGTCGACGGTCCAGTCCTGCCGGTCGGGCAGATCGAGCGCCGCTGTCATGGCTCCTCCTCGCAGGGACGGCGTGACCCTACGGACGTCACGCTACCGCCCGCAGCCCCTGGAGAGGCTTTACCGGAGTGTCGGGGCCTCGAGGCCCCGACATCGGCGAACTACTTGTCGTCGTCGCGCTTCGTGAGCTTGTTGAAGTCGAGCTTCGGGAGCTTGAAGCCCGGCGGGAGCCCCTGCCCGCCGCCCAGCGCGCCCGGGTCCAGCCCCGGCGGCAGCTGCGGCATGCCGCCCGGGAAGCCCGCCGGCATCCCGGCGCCGCCGGTGCGGGGGCGGTTGCCGCCCTTGGTGCCCTTGCGCTTGTTCTTCGGGCTCTTGGTGGCCTTGCGGCGGTTGCCGCCGGGCAGGCCCATCATGCCGCCCATCTGCTTCATCATCTTCTGCGCGTCGGCGAAGCGGTTGAGCAGCTGGTTGACGTCCATGACGGTGACGCCGGAGCCGCCGGCGATGCGGGCGCGGCGGGAGCCGTTGAGGATCTTCGGGTTGGAGCGCTCGGCCGGGGTCATCGAGCGGATGATCGCGGTGATCCGGTCGAAGTGCTTGTCGTCGAGCTCGGCGAGCTGGTCCTTGACCTGGCCCATGCCGGGCATCATGGCCAGCACGTTGGCGATGGGGCCCATCCGGCGTACGGCGATGAGCTGGTCGAGGAAGTCCTCCAGCGTGAACTGCTCGCCCCCGAGCAGCTTCGCCGTCATCTTCTCCTTCTGGTCCTCGTCGAAGGCCTGCTCGGCCTGCTCGATGAGGGTCAGCACGTCGCCCATGCCGAGGATGCGGCTGGCCATCCGGTCGGGGTGGAAGACGTCGAAGTCCTCCAGCTTCTCGCCGGTGGACGCGAAGAGGATGGGCTGGCCGGTGACGTGCCGGACGGACAGGGCCGCGCCGCCGCGGGCGTCGCCGTCGAGCTTGGACAGCACGACGCCGGTGATGCCGACGCCGTCGCGGAACGCCTCGGCGGTGGTGACGGCGTCCTGGCCGACCATGGCGTCGATGACGAAGATGGTCTCGTCGGGCTCGACGGCGTCGCGGATGTCGGCGGCCTGGCGCATCATCTCGGTGTCGATGCCGAGGCGGCCGGCGGTGTCGACGATGACGATGTCGCGGGCCTGGCGCTTGGCGTGCTCGATGGAGTCGCGGGCGACCTGCACGGGGTTGCCGACGCCGTTGCCGGGCTGCGGGGCGTACACCTCGACGCCGGCGCGGCCGCCGAGCACCTGGAGCTGGTTGACGGCGTTGGGGCGCTGCAGGTCGCAGGCGACGAGCAGCGGCTGGTGACCCTGGGCCTTGAGCCAGCGGGCCAGCTTGCCGGCGAGGGTCGTCTTGCCGGAGCCCTGGAGGCCGGCGAGCATGATCACGGTCGGCGGCTGCTTGGCGAACTGCAGGCGCCGGCCCTCGCCGCCGAGGACGGTGATGAGCTCCTCGTGGACGATCTTGATGATCTGCTGGGCCGGGTTGAGCGCCTGCGACACCTCGGCGCCGCGGGCGCGCTCCTTGAGGCTGAAGATGAACGCCTTGACCACGGGCAGCGCGACGTCGGCCTCCAGCAGCGCGAGGCGGATCTCGCGCGCGGTGGCGTCGATGTCGGCGTCGGTGAGCCGGCCCTTGCCGCGGAGCTTGGTGAAGATCCCGGAAAGGCGGTCACTGAGGGTATCGAACACGGCGCAACTTCCCGTTGGTCAGCAGGCTACAGACGCTCCCCAGCCTAGCCGCCGGGCCGCGGGCCGGCCTCAGCGGTTGCGCATCCGGTAGGTGCGCACCGCCGCCTCGATCCGCCGCTGGTTGCGGGTGCCGGGGGCGAGGGAGCGCTTGGCCCGCCCGTACAGGTAGACGCCGCCGCCGACGACCACCGCGCCGACGAGCAGGTACGCGAACACGCCCACCAGCGCCTGGAGCAGGTTCACCGCCAGCCAGCCCACGCCGATCACGACGGCCACCCCGGCCACGACTGTCAGCACCGCACGTCCCACGACGACCTCCCAGACAGGAAACGACCCCCTTCACCATGCGCCGCCCGCGCAACCCGGCGCATCGGTGGCGACCCCTAGGGGCCCGCAACCCGGGGCCGTGATCTGCCGTTGAGCGACACGACACCGGGCCTGCGGCGAGGGCCTGACAGGCTCTCGGCGGAAGGACGACGGCGTGCCGGTACGGCGGATTCTGCTGCTCGCTCCGTTCAAGCTCCGGATGCGCGCGCTGCGCTCGGTGGAGCGGCGGATCATCTCCCGGCTGCCGAAGGACCGGCGGCTGCCCGCGCTGCGCCGGATCACCCCGATCACCGGGGACGCGCCGCGGCCCACGGGCGTCCCGGCGGCCGTCCGCAAGCACAACCTGGACCGGGTGGTGACCGCCCTGGACGCGGTCGGGGTGCCGTGCCTGCGCATCCCGGCGGCGGACCCGCGGCGCACCGCGGTGGCGGTGCAGGCCGGCGACCGGGCGGCGGTGCTGGCGGTGCTGGCCGGCTGGGAGCGGCTGGGCGGCGTGCAGGTGGAGTCGGCGAAGCGCCGCGAGGACGCCGCCGTGATCTCGGTGAGCTGGGACGACGCCGCGTACGCCTGCGACGTGGAGTTCTGGGCCGAGCGCGGGGACACGTTCGTCGCGCCCCGGCCGAACCCGGTGGCGGACGAGATCCCGGCCGAGGAGCAGGCGGTGATGGTGCCGGAGGCGGTGTTCAGCCCGTTCGCCGACGCGACCGACACCTCCACGTACCGCACCCGGCCGGTGTTCGCGACGGTGGCGCCGGAGCGGGTGCGCTTCCCCGTCGACGCCGTCTACACGTGGGTGGACGGCAGCGACCCGGCGTGGCGGGCGCGGCGGGCGGCGGCGCAGCCGGAGACGGCCGGCCCGCAGTCGGCCAACGCCTCCCGGTACGCGTCGCACGACGAGCTGCGGCACTCGCTGCGCAGCCTGCACGCGTACGCGCCGTGGATCCGGCGGGTCTTCATCGTCACCGACGACCAGGTGCCCGGCTGGCTGGACACGTCGCACGAGCAGATCACCGTGGTCAGCCACCGGGAGATCTTCGGCGGCGAGGGCGTGCTGCCCACGTTCAACTCGCAGGCCATCGAGTCGCGCCTGCACCACATCCCCGGGCTGGCCGAGCACTTCCTCTACCTGAACGACGACGTGTTCTTCGGCCGCCCGACCACCCCGGAGATGTTCTTCACCTCCGGCGGCCTGACCCGGTTCTTCCCGTCGCCGGGGGCGCAGATGGGCTCGGGGCCGCGCACCGACGACGACCTGCCGGTGAACGCGGCCGGCAAGAACAGCCGCACCATCATCGAGCGGACGTTCGGGGTGCGGGTGACGCGCAAGATGCGGCACACCCCGCACCCGTCGCGGCGCAGCGTGCTGGCCGAGCTGGAGCAGCGCTTCCCGGCGGAGGTGGCGGCCACGGCGAGCCACCAGTTCCGGCACCCGGCCGACCTGGCGCTGCCGTCGTCGCTGCAGCACTTCTGGGCGTGGCTGACCGGCCGCGGCGTGCCCAGCGACATCGGCTACCACTACCTCGACCTGGCCGAGCCGGAGACCCCGATCCGGCTGGCGAAGCTGCTGCGGCACCGCAACGTCGACGTGTTCTGCCTCAACGACACCGACGCCGACCCGGCGACCGCGCGCGAGCAGGCCGCGATGCTGCGCGAGTTCCTGCCCGCGTACTTCCCGGCGCCGTCGCCGTACGAGCTGACCGGGCCGGAGGCCGCCCGGCCGACGTACGCCCCGGCGCACGTGGAGGTGGGCCGCCAGCCCAGCCGCGCCGGCACCGGGGCCGCCACGGGCGCGCCGGTGCGTCCCGTGCTGCAGACCCAGCAGCGGGAGAAGGCCCGCAACGCCGCGCGCCCCGCCGCGCCCGCGCAGAAGGCGACCGAGCCGACCCTGCACCCCTGACGAGAACGCGAAAGGACCCCTCTTGCCCACGGTCTCCGTCATCCTCGCCTGCCACAACGTCGAGGAGTTCATCGAGGACGCCTTCCGCTCCCTGACCCGCCAGTCCGCCTTCGACTCGTTCGAGATCATCCCGGTGGACGACGGCTCCACCGACGGCACGCGCGCGCTCATCGAGCGGTTCCGCGCCGAGCACCCGGCGAACGTGTTCCCGATCCACTTCGACACCGCGTCGGGGGCGGCCGGCCGGCCGCGCAACGCCGGCATCGACGCCGCCCGGGGCGAGTACGTCATCTTCATGGACCCGGACGACCGGGTGCACGGCGACGGCTACACGACGCTGCTGCGGGCGATGGAGCGGCACCGCAGCGACATCGTCATCGCGGCGCGGGTCGGGGTGCCGGCGCGCGAGGGCATCGAGTCGCGGCTGTGGACGGACTTCACCCTGCCGCAGCCGTTCGTCAACGACGGCAGCTACGCGGTCAAGGCGGACCTGCTGACCCGCCGCCCCGGCGTGCTGAAGTCGATCTACCGCACCGGCCTGATCCGCGACAACGGGCTGCGCTTCCGCGAGGACATCGCCAGCAGCGAGGACGAGATCTTCGACATGTCCTGCGTGGTCCGCGCCGAGCGGCTCACGAAGATCAACGACGTGGTGTACCTGGCCACGATGGGCCGCACGGACAGCCTGACCAGCCACATCCGGATCAACCTGTACGAGCAGCTGCCGCTCGTCTTCGCCGGGCTGGAGGAGGCGCTGCTGGAGTACTTCGGCCAGGCCATCGTCAGCTACCGGATCGTCTCGCTGATCCGCAACTTCTACCTGCCGAAGCTGGCGCTCATCGCGCCCGAGCAGGCGGACCGGGCGATCGAGATCGTGCGCGCGGCGTGCGCCGACTACGGCTACGACCGGCTGCGGCTGGCCGCGAACCCGTCGTACGCCCAGCTCGTCGACCTCATCGAGGCGGGCCGGCACACCCCGCTGATCCTGCACTTCATGCAGACCCGCAACACCGAGCTGTCGCACCAGCTGCGCTCGCTGCGCGAGCGGATGCGCGTCTTCCAGGGCCGGGCCGGGCGGGGCGCGGTGCGCGCCGCCGAGCTGGCCCGCATGACCCACAAGGCGGTCCGCGGCCGCGACGTGCGCAAGTTCGTCACCGCCAACCTGGGCACCCTGCAGAACACCCGGCCGAACGGCTACTGGGTGTTCGGCGACCGCTTCAACAAGGCCGCCGACAACGGCGAGGCGCTGTACCGGTACGTGCGCGACAACAACGTCCACGACCGGATCGCGTTCGTGCTGGACCGCAAGTCGCCCGACTGGAAGCGGCTCGACGCCGAGGGCTTCGAGCTGGTCGGCTACGGCTCGATGGCGCACTGGAAGCTGCTGTACGGCGCCGCGCACTTCTTCACGTCGCACGTGGACGACATGTACATCAAGCCGTGGCAGCAGTACGGCCGCGCCGTGGACCGTGGGCCGTACAAGCTGAACTTCCTGCAGCACGGCATCATCCGCTCCGACCTGTCGGCGTGGCTGGGCACCCGCAGCTACCACACGTTCTGCTCGTCGGCGCCGAGCGAGTACACCGCGCTGCTGCACCACCTGCGCTACAAGCTGTCGCCGGACACCCTGAAGCTGACCGGCCTGGCCCGGCACGACCTGCTGGAGCGCCGCGAGGACGACTACATCCTGGTGCTGCCGACCTGGCGGTCGTTCCTGGACGACGCGTCGCCGGCCCGGTTCCGCCAGTCGGAGTTCCACAACGCCTGGCAGCGGCTGCTCACCGACGAGCGGCTGCTGTCGGCGCTGGACGTGGCGGGCAAGCGGATCAGGTTCGGGCTGCACCCGCGGATGAGCCGCTACGCCCGCACGTTCACCGTCGGCGACCGGGTCGACGTGCTGGCGTTCGAGGACCTGCCCAGCTTCGCCGACCTCATCTCGGGCGCGCAGCTGCTGGTGACCGACTACTCGTCGGTGTCGTTCGACGCGCTGTACCTGCGCCGCCCGGTCGTCTACTACCCGTTCGCGGAGCGCGTGCTGCACAGCGCGAACATCGGCGCCCGCGACGAGCTGTACCCGTCGCTGGGCGTCAGCGTCACCGACCACGACGCCGCCGTGGACGCGATCGTCACCAGCGTCGGCCGCCGGTTCAAGGTGGACGACGACCGGCTGCAGCGCATCGACGCGTTCTTCGCCTTCTCCGACCGCGGCAACCGCCGCCGGATCGTCGACGCGGTGCTGGAGAAGGACGGCCGGATCAGCTGACGGGCCTCGGCGGCCTCAGCCGCGCGGCAGCTCCAGCTCCAGCACCTCGCCGAGCCGCGCCCAGTCCGTCGAGACGATGCTGGCGTGCCGCTTCGCGAGCCACTCGACGCGCTCGCGCGCCGCCGCCGCGGGCGGGTTCGTCGCGTCGAGGGCGGGCGCGACGCCGTGCGCGCCGGTCATCACCAGGTAGTAGTTGTTGTCGCCGTACCACTGCGGGTCGACGCCGCCGCCGGCGTAGGACGTGGCGTTGCCGTCGAAGACGACGAACCACGGCCGGACGGACGGCTCCGCGAAGCGGGTGCGCGGGTCGCCGGCCTGGGCGTCCAGCACCGTCGGGAACGCCTGGGCGGTGCGCGGGTTGTCGCGCACCCAGCGGCCGTACTCGACGTCGGTGTGCAGCTTGTCGAACGGGTTGCCGCGCTCGAACGTGCCGGGGACGACCTCGATCATGAACCGGCCGGCCATCCGCTCGCGGGTGGGCCAGTTGTCGGCCTTCGCGGCGGCGTCCAGGGTGGGGTGGTCGCCGAGCAGGTCGCCCGGAGTGAACACGGTGTCGCCCAGCTTGGCGCGCACCAGCGCGTCGAAGGCGGCCGGGCCGGCGCCGTACGTCTGGTTGAAGCCGTTCTTGAACTCGATCTTGACGGTGATCGGCCGGTGGCCGGGGTTCTGGTCGTGCCACAGCCGCAGGTTCTCGAAGCAGCGGTCGAGGCCCTGGTTGCCGCCGCCGGAGCGCAGGCCGCCGCTGGTGCAGTTGTTGCGCTGGCCCCAGTCCTTCGTGCCCACCGGCAGGTCGTGGTTGACCCGCCACCGCGGACCGACGGTGGACACCCACACGTCGATCTCGACGAGGCTCGCCCCGCTGTCGAGCGCGTCCGCGAGGTACGGGAAGACGGCCTTCTCATAGGAGTTGTGCACGCCCACGCCGGTGACGCGGGACTGCCTGACCGCCGGGTCGACGGCGGCGAAGGCCAGGGGCACGGACGCCGCGAGCAGCACGGCCGGCACGACGACGAGAACGGATCTCCGCAGACGCATGGCCGCAGATCGTAACGGCCGTCACACCGCCGCGACAGGGCGTCTCACGAGCCGCCGGCGGCCTGCAGCACGCGCTCCTCGACGGCCGCCCGCGCCGCCGCGTCGGCCCACGCGCCGACCAGGTAGAACGCGTCCACGACGTCGCCGCCGAGGGTCGAGATGCGCGCGGCGCGCACCTCCGCCCCGGCCTCGTCGAGGGCGGTGGCGACCCGGTGCAGCAGCCCGGCGGAGTCGGCGGCGCGCAGCTCCAGCACGACCGCGTCCGTCGCGGCCTCGCGGTGCCACACCACCCGCGGCGCGGCGCCGCCGCGGGTGGCCGCGGTGCGGGCGCGCAGCCGCTGCGTCACCGACGGGTCCCCGGCGGCCACGCGGCGCAGGTCGGCGGCCAGCGCCACCGGGTCGGCCGGGGTGCCGTAGCGGGGCTGCACCCGGAACTCGACCAGGGCGCGGCCGTCCACGGTGGACGTGTCGGCGGCGACCACGTCGAGCCGGTGCATCGCCAGGCAGGCGGCGACCGCGCCGAGCAGGCCGCGCCGGTCGGCGGCGGCCACGGCCACCCGGTCGCCGTCGAGGTGCACGGCGGGTAGCGGGCCGTCCAGCAGCTCGGGGTCGGGCTCGCGCACCGCCGGCAGGGCGCCGGTGTCCAGGTTGGCGTGCACCCGGCGGACCAGCTCGGCGATGAGCCGGCCCTTCCAGTCCGACCAGGCGGCCGGGCCGGTGGCGTGCGAGTCGGCGCGGGTGAGCGCGTGCAGCAGGTCGAGCGTCTGGGCGCTGCGCACCTGCTCGGCGACGGTGGAGATGGTGACCGGGTCGGCCAGGTCGCGGCGGGTGGCCACGTCGGGCAGCAGCAGGTGCAGCCGGACCAGCTCGCCGATCAGGTCCGCCTCGTCCGGCGGCAGGCCGATGCGGGCGGCGACGTCGCGGGCGATGGGCGCGCCGACGACGCTGTGGTCGCCGGGCAGGCCCTTGCCGACGTCGTGCAGGAACGCCCCGATGAGCAGCAGGTCAGGGCGGTCCACGTCGCGGGCGTACGCGGTGGCCTCGTAGGCGGCCTGCACCAGGTGCCGGTCGAGGGTGAACCGGTGCACCGGGTGGTGCTGCGGCAGGCTGCGCATGCGCGCCCACTCGGGCAGCCACGCGTCGACCAGCCCGTACCGGTCGCAGGCCTCCCAGGTGGGCAGCAGCCCGGCTCCGGAGCCCAGCAGGGTGACGAACGCGGACCGCGCGGCGGCCGGCCACGGCGTCGGCAGCGGCGGGCAGTACGCGGCCAGCCACTCGCAGGTGGCGCGGGCGATGGGCAGCTTCGCGGTGGCGGCCGCGGCGGCCACCCGCAGCGACAGCGACGGGTCGGGGCGCGGCCCGATGGCGGTGCGGGCCAGCACCAGCTCGCCGTCCTGCTCGACGACGTCGCGGGCGACGGGCCGGCGCACCGGCGGGCCGGGCGGGCCGCCGCGGCGGCGGCCGTTGCGCAGCCGCTCGGCGGCGCGCCAGGCGTCGTCCAGGGCGTGCGCGACGATCCGGGCGTCGCCGCTGATCCGGCGCAGCAGGGCGTCGCCGTCGTCGGCGCCGAGCAGCCGGGCGACGGCCTCGCGCTCCTGGGCGACGAGCCGGTCGACGCGCCGCCCGACGGACAGGTGCAGCGCGTCGCGGGTGTCGAGCAGGCGCAGGTTCGCGGCGCGCACGGCGGGGCGCATGGTGTCGGCGACCCCGGCGCGGGCGATGCCGCGCAGGATCGTCACGTCGCGCAGGCCGCCGGCGGCCTCCTTCAGGTCGCCCTCCAGCAGGAAGGCCAGTTCGCCGTGCGCGGCCCAGCGCTGCTCGGTGATCTCGCGCAGGGCGGGCAGCATCCGCACGGCGGTGCGCCGCCACTGGTCGGCGGCCGCGGCGGCCAGCTCGTCGGCGACGGCCCGGTCGCCGGCGAGGAAGCGGGCGTCGAGCAGCCCCAGCGCCACCTTCACGTCGTCGACGGCGACGCTCAGCGCCTCCGACAGGGTGCGCACCGAGTGGTCGAGGCCCAGCCTGGCGTCCCACACCGGGTACCAGATCTGGGCGGCGATCCGGTCGATGCCGGGCGTGCCGTTGTGGAGCAGCACCAGGTCCAGGTCGCTGTGCGGGGCGCACTCGCGCCGGCCCAGGCCGCCCACGGCGACCAGCGCCACCCCGGGCAGGTCCTTCGGCAGCAGCCCGGGCAGCCACGCGTCGAACGCCGCCGCCCGCTGGTCGCGGGCGGCGGCGCCGATGTTGTCGGATGACGCGACCAGGGAGAGGTCCGGCGCGGCGGTCCTCTCCCCGATCACGTGTGCCTGCTCGATCAGAGCGCGTCCAGGCCGCGCTCACCGGTGCGGACGCGGATGACGTCCTCGACCCCGGTGACCCAGACCTTGCCGTCGCCGATCTTGCCCGTGCGCGCCGAGGTGACGACGGCGTCGACGACCTTGTCGACGTCGATCTCGTCCGTGATCACCTCGATCTTGATCTTCGGCAGGAACTCCACCGTGTACTCGGCGCCCCGGTACACCTCGGTGTGACCCTTCTGACGGCCGTATCCCTGCACCTCGCTCACGGTGAGCCCGGCGACGCCCAGGGCGTGCAGAGCCTCCTTCACCGCGTCGAGCTGATACGGCTTGATGACCGCGGTCACCAGCTTCATGCTCAGTCCCTCCATGAGACGAAATTAACCGGCGACCTTTTCGCTGGACGGCGCGGCCGTCGCAGCAGGGGCGGGGGTGCTGGACTGGCCGATGCCGGCCATGGCGAACGCGCCACCGGCGCTGCCGCTGCCGCCGGCCGTGGACAGGTCGTAACCCGACTCGGCGTGCTCGGCGATGTCGATGCCGTCGACCTCGGCCTCCTGCGAGGCGCGGAAGCCGATCGTCTTGTCGATGCCCTTGGCCAGCAGGAACGCCACGCCGGCCGAGAACACGGTGACGATGAGGCCGGCGAGGGCCTGGCGGCCGAGCTGGGTGACGCCGCCGCCGTAGAACAGGCCGTCGGAGGCGCCGATGACGTCGCTGATCGCGCCGTTCACCTGGTTGGTGGCGAACAGGCCCAGCCACAGCGAGCCGATCCAGCCGCCGACGAAGTGCACGCCGACCACGTCGAGGGAGTCGTCGTAGCCGAGCTTGTACTTCAGGCTGATCGCCAGGGCGCAGACCGCACCGGCGACGAGGCCGAGCAGGACGGCGGCCCAGGGGGCGATGAAACCGCAGGCGGGGGTGATGGCGACCAGGCCGGCGATGGCGCCGGACGAGGCGCCGACGACGGTCGGCTTCCCGTCGCGGATCCACTCGACGATGATCCAGCCCAGCACCGCGGCGGCCGTGGCGACCTGGGTGTTGATGAACGCGAGACCCGCGACCGAGTCGACGGTCAGCTCGGAGCCGGCGTTGAAGCCGAACCAGCCGAACCACAGCAGGCCGGCGCCGAGCGCGACCAGCGGGATGTTGTGCGGCTTGAAGGACGCGGTCGGGAAGCCGATCCGCTTGCCGAGCGCCAGCACCAGGCCGAGCGCCGCGGCGCCGGCGTTGATGTGGACGGCGGTGCCGCCGGCGAAGTCGAGCGCCTTGATGTTGCCGTCGCCGCCGCCGATGAAGCCGGTGCCCCACACCCAGTGCGCGACCGGGAAGTAGACCAGCGTCGCCCACAGGCCGGCGAACAGCAGCCAGCCGGCGAACTTGGTGCGGTCACTGATGGCGCCGCTGATCAGCGCGACCGTGATGACCGCGAAGACCATCTGGAACGCCATGAAGACGTACAGCGGGACCCCGATGCCGCTCGGGTTCTCGGCGGTGGCGCCCCAGAGGTCACCCTCGCCGAGGAAGGTCTTGGTGCCGAGGTACTGCGAGAAGCTGCCGAAGAACTTGTTCACCGTCGCGTTCTCGCTGGTGCCGAACGCGAACGAGAAGCCGTAGAACAGCCACAGAACGCTGACGAGCCCGATGGCGGAGAAGCTCATCATGATCATGTTCAGAACGCCCTTGGACCGGTTCAGGCCGCCGTAGAACAGCGCCAGACCCGGCGTCATGAGCAGCACAAGGGCGGTCGAGACCAGCAGGAATACTGTGTTTGCCGGATCGATCGCAGGTGCTTCAGGCACGCTGGCCTCCTAGTGTTGAGAACCCTCCCTCCCGGCTCAGCGAGGCAGCATCGCGCCCGTCGGCCGGTTCGCCGAAACTTTTCAGGCTGGCTGTTTCGCACACCGTGCTCGCGCGATTTCTGCCATGTGACCAGTTGTTTCGTACGTGTGAAGAAACTCTCACAGCGCCCGCGCGGCCGGTCCGCTATCGGCGGAACGGGCCGGAATTGTCACCGGAGCGCGTACTCCAGGGTGTGCCGTTCGTAGTCCAGCAGCCGCAGGTCGCGCATCGGGCGCCGCAGGTGGCCCTTGTGCACGATCCGGACGAACGCCGGGTCGCCCGCCGCCGCCATCCGCCGGATGCCCTCGACGTGGTCGACGATGCGCTTGCGGATCGTGCGGATCAGCCGGTGCCGGTCGCGCGGGATCAGCCCGTACGCGTCGGCGAACATGCGCAGCCGGCGCGGCCGGTTCGGCCGCTTCCAGCCCAGCGTGTACGAGTCCCGGTCGCTGAACAGCGGCACCCACGTCCAGGCCGCGTACGCCACGTCGTAGATGCGCGCGCCCGGCGACGCCAGGTCGAAGTCGATGAGCGCCAGGGTGCCGTCGGGCCGCCAGATCACGTTGTGCGGGGCGGCGTCGTGGTGGCAGATGACCTCGGTGTCCGGCGGCGGCGGGCCGAACGAGCGCCACACCGCGTTCGGCGGCGGCACGAAACCGTACTGGGCGTCGTGGAACATCCGCAGCATCGTGCCGACCGTGACCAGCGCCTCGTCGGTGACCCAGTGCGGGGCCAGCGGGTACTCGCCGCACTCGCCCTCGACGTAGCTGAGCACCTCGCGGCCGCGCTCGTCCATGCCGTAGGCGTGCGGGGAACCGGTGAAGCCCACCCGCTCCAGGTGGTTGAGCAGGGCGTGCACCGACGGCGTCCAGGGGCCGGCGTTGCGCCGGACCGTGTCGCCGAGCTTCGAGACCGTGCTGACGTTGCCGCCGTGCAGCGGGATCTCGCGCGCCGGCTCCTGCTGCACCACCCGCTGCCTCCCGGTCGTCCGGGCCTCGCCCCGGACCGCGTCGTAGTGGGACACCGAGCCTACGCGCCCGCGTCGAGCAGGGCGTCGACGAACGCCTTCGGCTCGAACGGGGCCAGGTCGTCCGGGCCCTCGCCCAGACCCACCAGCTTCACCGGGATGCCCAGCTTGTTCTGCACGGCGATGACGATGCCGCCCTTGGCGGTGCCGTCGAGCTTGGTCAGCACCACGCCGGTCACGTTCACCGCCTCCATGAACACGCGGGCCTGCTCCAGGCCGTTCTGGCCGGTGGTGGCGTCGAGGATCAGCAGGGTCTCGTCGACCGGGCCGTGCTTCTCCACGACCCGCTTGACCTTGCCCAGCTCGTCCATCAGGCCGACCTTGTTCTGCAGCCGGCCCGCCGTGTCGATGAGCACCGTGTCGACGCCGGTGTCGATGCCGCGCTTCACCGCGTCGAACGCCACGCTGGCCGGGTCGGCGCCCTCCGGGCCGCGGACCGTCTCGGCGCCCACCCGCTCGCCCCACGTGGCGAGCTGCTCGCTGGCGGCGGCGCGGAACGTGTCGGCGGCGCCCAGCACGACGCTGCGGCCGTCGGCGACCAGCACCCGGGCGATCTTGCCGCAGGTGGTGGTCTTGCCGGCGCCGTTGACGCCCACGACCAGGATGACCGCGGGGCCGTCCGCCTTCGTGCTGGCCAGCGTGCGGTCCATGCCCGGGTCGAGCGCCGCCGTCAGCTCCTCGGCCAGCTGCTCGCGCACCTCGGTGACCGTGCGCGAGCCCAGCACCCGGACCCGCTCGCGCAGCCGCTCGACGATGACCCGGGTCGGCTCGATGCCCACGTCCGCCGTGATCAGGCTGTCCTCGATCTCCTCCCACGCGTCCTCGTCGAGGTGGTCGCGGGAGAGCACCGCCAGCAGGCCGCGGCCCAGGGCGTTCTGCGAACGGCTCAGCCGGGCCCGCAGCCGCACCAGGCGGCCCGCCGTCGGCTCCGGCCGGTCCAGCTCCGGGGTGGTGACCAGCGGCGGCAGGTCCTCCAGCGGCACCTCCACCGGCGGCAGCGGCGGCGCCGTCGACGCGGTGGGCGCCGCCTCGGCGGCGGGCGGGCGCTCCAGCAGCGTCGTGTCACCCGGCGGAGGCGGCGGCAGCTCCCGCCGGCGCAGCTTCGGCACCAGCAGGCCGACGCCGCCCAGGATGAGCACACCGAGCAGAACGAGACCGACGACCACGTACTCCATAGCGAAATCCTGACAGATGCCCCGGGGTACGGTGCGCCCGACGGTGCGTGTCCGCCGCCACTGGCACTTTCAGCGCGCAGTGGGAGACTGGTCTCCCACTGATCCACGGCGGAGGCACCTGCATGACCTCGGACGACCCGGCCTCGCACCTGCTGATCGGGCCCGTCCTGCGCCGCGTCGTCGGCGACCGCGCCACGATCTGGGTGGAGACCAGCGCGCCCGCGACCGTCCGCGTCGCCGTCCAGGGCGGCGGCGGGGGCTCCGCGCACACCTTTTCCGCGTACGGGCACCACTACGCGCTCGTCGTCGTCGAGGACCTGACCCCGGGCACGTCCGCCGCGTACGAGGTCCTCATCGACGAGCGGCCCGTCTGGCCCGACCCGCGCTCGCCGTACCCGCCCAGCGTCATCCGCACCCGGGCCACCGCCGACGCCTCCGTGCGGCTCATCTTCGGCTCGTGCCGCGAGACCACCCAGCACGCCACCAGCCGCAGGCTGCCGCCCGACGCGCTCGACGCGTACGCCCGGCGGCTCATGCGCTCCCCCGGCGACCCCGCCCTGCGCCCCGACCTGATCGTCCTGCTCGGCGACCAGGTGTACGCCGACAAGGCGTCGCCCACCGTCAAGCGGTTCCTGCGCCACCACCGCCCCGGCGACCACGACGGCCCGTCGAACCAGGTCGTCTCGTACGAGGAGTACACGAAGCTCTACCTCGAGTCGTGGCGCGACCCGGAGATCCGCTGGCTGCTGTCGACCGTGCCCAGCGTGATGATCTTCGACGACCACGAGATCATCGACGACTGGAACACCTCCGTCGGCTGGCGCCGCGACCAGGCCGCCAAGCCGTGGTGGCGCGAGCGCATCATCGCCGGGCTGTCCTCCTACTGGGTGTACCAGCACCTCGGCAACCTAGGCCCCGACGAGATCGCCGCCGACCCGGTGTGGGCCAAGATCCAGGCGTCCCCCGCCGACGCCACCGACGTCCTGCACGACTTCGGCGCCGCCGTCGACGACGAGGCCGACAACGGCGACGACCCGCGCCGCTGGCAGAGCCGCGCCTACCGGTGGAGCTACGCGCTCGACATCGCCCGCACCCGCGTCGTCGTCCTCGACAACCGCTGCTCCCGGGTCCTCGCCGCGCCGCAGCGCGCCATGCTGCCCGCCGCCGAGTGGGAGTGGTTCGTCGACCAGGCCCACGGCGACTACGACCACCTCGTCGTCGGCTCCTCCCTGCCGTGGCTCATGCCGCCCGGCATCCACCACCTGGAGACCTGGAACGAGGCCCTGGCCGCCTCCGGCAACGGCCGCCGCGCCGCCCTCGGCGAGACCCTGCGCCGCGCCGTCGACCTGGAACACTGGGCGGCGTTCCGGCGCTCCTTCGAGGCCCTCACCGAACTGTTCCGCCACCTCGCCACCGGCACGCCCGGCCCGGGGCGCGTCGGGTCCGGCCCGGCGTACGCCTCCCCCGCCACGATCAGCGTGCTCTCCGGCGACGTGCACCACTCGTACGCCGCCCGCGCCGACCTCGGCCCCGACGCCGCCGCCACCCCCGTTCACCAGCTCACCTGCTCGCCCATCCACAACCAGGTGCCGGCGTTCATGCGCCCCCTGATGCGGCTCGGCTGGGCGCGCGGCCCCGCCGTGGCGATGCGCGGCCTGGCCCGCGCCGCGGGCGTCCCCAAGGCCATGGTGCGCTGGCGCAAGACCGCCGGCCCCTACTTCGGCAACGCCGTCAGCACCCTCGAACACGACGGCCGCGCCGCCCGCGTCACCATCGAGGGCACCACCAAGGACGGCCACCTGCGCACCGTCGCCGCGCTCGACCTGACGTAGGCACCCGGCACAATGCGGCCATGACGTGGACCGCACCGCAGATCACCCGCACCGACGAGATCCTCACCGGCGACGAGCGGCGCCAGCTGCAGAACTTCCTCGACCGGCACCGCGACACCCTGCTGTGGAAGTGCTCCGGGCTGACCGCCGACCAGCTCAAGCTCGCGCCCGTGCCCACCACCACGCTCACCCTGCTCGGCCTGGTGCGGCACATGGCCGAGGTCGAGCGCGGCTGGTTCCGGCACACCGCCGCCGCCCAGGACGGCAGCCCCATCTACTGCTCCGACGACAACGTCGACGGCGACTTCGACGACGTGCCGGACGCCGACGCCGAGGCGGACTTCGCCACGTACCGCCGCGAACTGGCCCTGTGCGACGCGGCCGTGGCCGGCCTGCCCCTCGACCACGAGGCGACCCGGCCGCGCGGCGACACCTTCAGCCTGCGCTGGATCTACCTGCACATGATCGAGGAGTACGCCCGCCACAACGGCCACGCCGACCTCCTGCGCGAGGCCATCGACGGCGCAACCGGCGAGTGACCCCGCCCGCCGCTCAGACCACCTCCACCTCGAACCGCCAGTCGTCGGCCACCAGCTCCGCCCGCGTCCGCGGGTACCGCCGGTCCGGCCCGATCTGCAGCTCGTACGACGCGGCGTCCGTCGGCACCCGGAAAATCTCGAAGTCGAACACGCAGTACTCGGTGCCCTCCGGCGTGCCGCGCCCCAGGAACCCCCGCCCCACCGTCGCGCCGTTCTCGTCGACCAGCTTCACCGACGTCGCCGACCCGATGTCCAGGAACGGCGACGTGGCCAGGCAGTTGCGCGCCACCGCGGCCGGATTACGCAACCGCAGCAGCCCGGTGACGGTCGTCCGCTCCCGCACCTGCGTCGTCGCGGGCGCGGCCCGGGTCGGCCGCGGCACCGGCCTATCGTCGTCCCGGTTGAGGAACATGACCACGGCGACGCCCGCGCACAGCACCAGCAGCGCCACCAGCGCGGCGGTGACGATGAGCACGATCCTGGCGGTGCGGCCCATCCCGGGCCGCTTCGGCGGGCCCGGCGGCGGGCCGTAGGGCGGCCCCGGCGGCGGGCCGTAGGGCGGCCCCGGCGGCGGCCCGTAGGGCGGGCCCGGCGGCGGCCCGTAGGGCGGGCCCGGCGGCGGCCCGTAGGGCTGCTGACCGTGGGGAGACTGGCCGTAGGGCGGCTGACCGGGCGGCGGCCCGGCCGGCGGCCCGTAGGGCGGCTGACCGACAGACGCTCCCGGCGGCGGGCCCTGCGGCGCACCCGGCGGCGCGCTGTAGGGCGCACCCGGCAGCGGGCCGTGCGGATCGGCCGGCGCGGCACTGTACGGGGGCGCCGGGCGGCGCGCTCTGCGGGGCGCCCGGCGGCGGACCCGGCGGCGGACCCGCCGGCTCACCCCACGACCCACCCTGCAGGTCACCCGGCGGCGAACCCGCCGGCTCACCCCACGACCCACCCTGCGTCGGGCCCTGCGGCGAACCCTGCGGCGAACCCTGCGGGCCGCCCGGCGGCGGGCCCTGGGGCGGACCCGGCGGCGGCTCAGGGGCGACCGGCGGCGGTGCCCCGGCTCCACCCGTGGCCGGTGGCGCCGAAGGCGGCCGTTGCCCCTCCGGGGCTGTCGGCTCGGGCTGGTCCGGGCGCCGGGCGGGCGGCGGGCCGGGGTCCGGGTTGGCGGGCGGGGGCTCGGGGTCGCCGGCAGTCACGATCCGGACCTTAGCGGCGGCCCGCCCGGTCCGGCGTGGATTCCGGCCGCGACTCCCCCGCCGGCGCCGCGTGCGGGTGGGTCAGCCCGCCTTGCCCAGTTCGACCTCGAACTTCCAACCGGCGGCGGACAGTTCGGCCTGGGTGCGGGGGTAGCGGTGGCTGCCGCTGATGCTGAGTTCGTACTTCTCGGCGTCGTCGCGGACCCGCGGGATCGAGAACTCGTAGGCGCAGGTGCGCACGCCGTCGAACTTGCCCGGGCCCAGTTTCGACTGGCCGAGGATGGCGTCGGACTCGTCGCGGATGATCACGGCGGTGCCGGAGCGGATGTCCAGGAACGGCGCCGACGGGATGCACTGCTGCGTGGTGGCGGTGACCTGGTCGAAGTGGCGGCGCATGACGCCGGTGACGGTGACGCCGGGCGGCGGTGCGGACGACGACGGTGCGGCGGCCGGCGTGGTGGGGGCCGCGGCGGGCGGGGCGTCGTCGCCGCCGCAGGCCGAGGCGGTGCCGGCGGTGAGCAGCAGCGCGGCGAGCGCGGCCAGGGTGCGGGGCCGGCGAGGCGCGGCAAAGGTCGTCATGAAACGGACTATAACCGCAATTCGGCAGGCCGGGCTCTCAGTCCTCCGCGGCGAGCCGGTCGGCGATCGTCGCGCCGAAGATGCCGTCGATGCGGCCGCAGGAGCGGCAGCGCAGGTGCCGGTCGAGGACGCCGCCGCAGCCGGCGCAGCGGCCGTTGTCCTCGGGGTCGGTGTAGCGGTGCAGCGCCTCGGCGAGGGCCCGCGCGGTGCGGGCGGTCAGGGCGAAGCGTTCGCCGTCGACGACCACGGTGCTGACCACGGGCGCGCCCAGGTCGTCGAACGGGGCGACCCGCGCGACGAAGGCGCGCACGGCGTCGGCGGTCACGACAGGCCCAGGACCGTGCGCAGGTACGCCAGCCCGTCCGGGCCCGACCAGCGGTACGCGAGCATCTTCAGCGCCCGGGCGGCGCGGATCGACCGGTCGTCGTCGTCGACGAACATGACCCACGGGGCGGGCACGCCGATGAGGTCGCAGGCGGCCTCGAAGAACCCGGGCGCCGGCTTGTGGATGCCGACCACCGAGGAGTTGACGACGACGTCGAACGCATCGGTCAGGCCGTGGTGGGCCAGGTCCTCGGGCAGCCGGTCGGTGGCGTTGGTGGCCAGCCCGACGGGGATGCCGGCGGCGCGCACGTCGGCGACGAACCCGAGCACCACCGGGTCGATCGTGCCGCGGTCGGCGGCCCACCGCTCGACGGTCGCCGCGGCCTCGGCCGGGTCGCCGCCGACGGCGTCGGCGGTGACGGCCAGCCACTGCTCGTGGGTGATCTCGCCGGCCAGCGCGGGCCGCAGCCGCTCCCACGCGAACGCCTCCGGCAGGGGCGGCGCGGCGAAGTGCCGCAGCACCCCGTCGAAGTCGATGAGCAGCGCCCGGGGTGGCTGCCGACGCATCAGGTCAGTCCTCTTCCTCGCGGTTGATCCGCTGGCTGATCACCTGGGTGACACCGGCGCGCATCGTGACGCCGTACAGGGCGTCGGCGACCTCCATCGTGCGCTTCTGGTGCGTGATGATCAGCAGCTGCGACTTCTCCCGCAGCTGCTCGAAGAGCGTAATGAGGCGGCCGAGGTTGACGTCGTCCAGGGCGGCCTCGACCTCGTCCATGATGTAGAACGGGCTGGGCCGGGCGCGGAAGATGGCGCACAGCATGGCCACCGCGGTCAGCGAGCGCTCGCCGCCGGACAGCAGCGACAGCCGCTTGATCTTCTTGCCGGGCGGCCGGGCCTCGACCTCGACGCCGGTGGTGAGCAGGTCCTCCGGGTCGGTCAGCACCAGCCGGCCCTCGCCGCCGGGGAACAGCACCTGGAACACCTGCTCGAACTCGCGCGCGGTGTCCTCGAACGCCGACGTGAACACCTCGAGGATGCGGTCGTCGACGTCCTTGACGACGGTGAGCAGGTCGCGGCGGGTGGCCTTGAGGTCCTCGAGCTGGTCGGAGAGGAACTTGAACCGCTCCTCCAGCGCCGCGAACTCCTCCAGGGCCAGCGGGTTGACCTTGCCGAGCAGGGTCAGCTCGCGCTCGGCCTTGGCGGCGCGCTTCTCCTGCGTCGGGCGGTGGTACGGCACCGGCTCCGGCGGCTCCTCGCCCGCGGCCTCGGCGGCGGCCACCTCCACCTGGGTCGGCGGGACGAGCTGGTCGGGGCCGTACTCGAGCACCAGGGTGTCGGTGTCGAGGGAGAAGTCCTCGGCGGCCTTGGCCTCCAGCTGTTCGATGCGCAGCCGCTGCTCGGCGCGCGCCACCTCGTCGCGGTGCACCTCGCTGGTGAGCCGCTCCAGGTCGGCGGCGAGCCGCTTGGCGGTGGCGCGCACCTCCTGCAGCTCGGCCTCGCGGGCGGTGCGGGCGCGGGCGATCTCGTCGCGCTTCTCGGCGGCCTCGGCCAGCGACGCGGCGACGCGGTCGAGGGCGCGGCGGGCGCCGAGGGCGACGGCGCGGGCGATCTGGGCGCCGCGGGCGCGCTGGGCGCGGCGGGCGGCGGCGCGCTCGCGGGCGGCCCGCTCGGCCTGGGCCTGGCGCAGCAGCGAGTCGGCGCGCCCGGCGATGGACGACACCCGCTCCTCGGCGGTGCGGACGGCGAGCCGGACCTCCATCTCGTTCTGCCGGGCCTGCGGCACCATGGCGGCGAGCTCGTCGCGCTCCTCGGTGGAGGGCTCCTCGTCCAGCGGCGTCGACTCGGCGGCGTCGAGGCGTTCCTCCAGCTCGGTGAGGCGCATCAGGTCGGCCTCGCGGGCGGCGACCGCCTTGGCGTGCGCGGCGCCGAGCCGCTCGCTCTCGGCGCGGGCGGAGCGCGCGGCGGCGCCCAGCTCGGCGAGGCGGCGGGCGGAGGCGTTGCGCTCGCTCTCGGCGGCCCGCTTCTCGCGGGCGGCGACCTCGACGGCCTCCTTGCGCTCGGCGACCACCGCGCGGGCGGCGGCGAGCTGGTCCTTCAGCTCGCCGATGGAGTCCTCGGCGGTGAGCCGGGCGGCGCGCGCCTCGTCGACGGCGGCCTGCACCTCGATGTAGCTGGTGGCCTTCGCGGAGCCGCCGGCGGCCGCGTACGCGCCGACGACGTCGCCCTCGGGGGTGACCGCGCGCAGCTCGGCGTTGGCCGCGACCAGGGCGGCCGCGGCGGCCAGGTCGGGCACGACCACGACGTCGCGCAGCGCCCGGTGCACGGCGGGCCGGATGTTCTCGGGGCAGTCGACGGCGTCCGGGCCCCAGACCGCGCCGTCGGGCAGCGCCGGGCGCAGGGCGTCCAGCGAGCCGCGCATGCCGGGGCCGGCGGGGGCGCCGATCATCAGGTCGGCGCGGCCGGCGTCCTGGATCTTGAGGGTACGCAGGGCCTCGACGGCCTCGTCGATGCCGGACAGCGCCACCGCGTCGGCGAGCCCGCCGAGCGCGGCGGCGAGCGCGGCCTCGTGGCCGGGCCGGACGGTGAGCATCGAGGCGAGGCTGCCCAGCAGGCCGGGCACCTGGTCGGCCTTGGCGAGCAGCGCGCCGGCGCCGTCCTTGCGGCGCAGGCCGAGGGCGAGCGCCTCCTCGCGGGCCTTCCAGCTCGCGGCGTCCTTCTCGGCCTTGCGCTCGGCATCGGACAGCTCCCGGACGACGGCCTGCGCCTGCTCGTGCGCGGCGACGGCCTCGGCGTGCCGGGCGTCCAGGCCGGCGTTGTCGCGGTCGGCCTCGGTCGACTCGGCGGACACCTCGTCGACGGCGGCCTGCGCGGCGTCGGCGCGGGTCAGCGCGTCGGAGTGGGCGGCGGCGAGGCGCTCGATCTCCTCCGAGGCGCTGCCGGTGCGGGCGCGGGCTGCGTTGACCTGGCCGGTCAGCTTCGCCAGGCCCTCGCGGCGGTCGGCGATGGCCTTGGCGGCGGTGCGCAGCGCGCCCTCGGCGGCGGCGAGGCTGCGCTCCAGCTCCTGCCGGTGCGCGACGGCCTCGGCGAGCCGCACCTGGTCGTCGGTGAGGGCGGCGCGCAGCTCCTCCTCCTGCTCGCGCACCCGCTCGGCCTCGGCGGCCAGCTGCTCGGGGTCGCGGCCGGGGCGCTCGTCGTCGGGGGTGGCCGACATGTGCCGGTGCCGCTCGCCCGCGAGCTGCTCGGTGGAGCGGAAGCGCTCCTGCAGCGCGGACAGCCGGTACCAGGTGTCCTGCGCGGCGGCCAGCAGCGGGGCGTCCTCGGCGTGCTGGGCCTCCAGGTCGGCCAGCCACCGCTGCACCTCGCGGTTCTCCTCCTCGACCTGCGAGCGGCGCTCGCGCATCGCCGACTCGTCGGCGATCTCCTTGTCGAGGGTGGTGCGCAGGGTGTGCAGGTCGTCGGCGAGCAGGCGCAGCCGGGCGTCGCGCAGGTTGGCCTGGATGCCCGCCGCGCGCCGCGCCACCTCGGCCTGCTTGCCGAGCGGCTTGAGCTGGCGGCGCAGCTCGGCGGTGAGGTCGTTGAGCCGGTTGAGGTTGGTCTGCATCGCGTCGAGCTTGCGGATCGCCTTCTCTTTGCGCTTGCGATGCTTGAGGACGCCCGCGGCCTCCTCGATGAAGGAACGGCGGTCCTCCGGCTTGGCGTGCAGCATCGCGTCGAGCCGGCCCTGGCCGACGATGATGTGCATCTCCCGGCCGATGCCGGAATCGGAGAGCAATTCCTGGATGTCGAGCAGGCGGCACTGATTGCCGTTGATCTCGTACTCGCTGGCGCCGTCGCGGAACATGCGCCGGGTGATCGAGACCTCGGTGTAGTCGATCGGCAGGGCGCCGTCGGTGTTGTCGATCGTGAGGGTCACCTCGGCGCGGCCCAGCGGCGCGCGGCCGGCGGTGCCGGCGAAGATGACGTCCTCCATCTTGCCGCCGCGCAGCGCCTTGGCGCCCTGCTCGCCGAGCACCCAGGCGATGGCGTCGACGACGTTGGACTTGCCGGAGCCGTTCGGGCCCACCACACAGGTGATGCCCGGCTCCAGCCGCATCGTCGTCGCGGAGGCGAAGGACTTGAAGCCCTTGACCGTCAGGCTCTTGAGGTGCACGGATCTCCGGGGGTTCGGGGGGCGGATGCCTTCCGAGCAGGGTACCCGCAGAACCCGCGCGCTCAGGTTTCGGCGCGCGTGCCCTGTTTGCCCCGGAAATGACTGCGCGCCGCCACTGGTGGGTGGTCGGCGCGCTGTGCGGTGATGCGATTCGTGGTGCCGGATCGAGGGGCGCCCGGTTCGGCGCCCCGGTGATCAGGTCAGTGCGGGCTCGGTCAGCCGCAGCAGATCGTCGTGGTCGGCGGTCGCCGCCGCCGCCAGACGGTCGTTCTCCGCCCGGAGGCGGGTGACCTCGAACTCCAGATCCTGCACCCTGGCACGCAGTCGGGTGACCTCGTCGAGCAGGCGCCGGTCGGGCGCCATCCCTACGTGGCCGTAGAGGGCCTTCGCCATGTTGCGTCTCCTTGTAAAGCGCTGCCGGTTAACGGCCGGCCAACGCGCGCCCAGCTGTTTCGCACCTGCGCCTGCGACGTGAGCAGACACAAACGGGCGCGACTGGCGACACCTCCATAGTCCGCGCCCTCACGTCTTCCGTCAAGCAGGCGACAACTGCATTACCTCCACCATGCAGTGAGACACGCCACGCAGGCGGGGTTATGGCCGACTTATTTCTTCCTTAGCTCGTTTGTGGCCCATCGAAAGCGCTGCATACGGTCATCCGCGGCCGGAACCCACCACCACTGACCTGCGGAGGCTGCCGCGTGTACGGGCACGTCGAACCCACCGACGAGACGACGGGCCGCCCCGTCACCGGGCGCCACCGGGACCGCCACCTGCTGTCCGCGCCCCTGGCGCTGGGCCTCACGGTCGCCGCCCTGCTGACCGCCTTCGGCGTCGGCGCCGCGCTGCTGCCCGAGCGGGTCACCGGCAAGGGCGTCGCCGCAGAGCAGGCCCCGCGCGCCGACCTGCTGGCCGACGTGCCCGGCGGACCGGCCGGCGGCGCCGGCGGCGAGCAGCCGGGCACTGACCCGGGCGCCGACCCCGGCGCGGCTCCGGGCGCCGACCCCTCGGCCGCCGCACCGGCCGCGAGCGGGGCCGCGCCGTCCGCCCCGGCGCCCGCGAAGACGACCGCCGCGCCCCGGCCCAAGGCCGCGCCGGCGAAGCCCAAGCCGAAGCCGCGGCCGACGAAGACGACCTCGAAGCCGAGGCCGGTCGGCTCCGACATGCTGTCGCAGGAGAACGAGGTCATCCGGCTGGCGAACGTCGAGCGGCGCAAGGCCGGCTGCGGCACCGTGCGGATGGACACCAAGCTGCGCCAGGCCATGCGTAAGCACGTCCAGGAGCTGGGCACCCACGGTGGCCTGTACATCAGCCACGACAGCGACGACGGCCGGTCCTTCGTCGACCGGGCCCGCGCGGAGGGCTACACCGCCCCGGGCGGCGAGAACGTGGCCCGCGGCCAGCGCAACGCCGCCGACGTCATGAACAGCTGGATGAACAGCGACGGGCACCGCGCGAACATCCTGAACTGCTCGTTCAAGGCGATCGGGGTGGGCGTCGTGAAGGGCGTCGACAACACGCTGGTGTGGGGACAGATCTTCGGCCGGGAATGACCCCGGAAGAACCACACTAAACGGACATAAACGGACGGGACTGTGTCAGCTACCTGACACGGTCCCGTTCCGCATCACGGGTGTCTCGTTGCGTTCTGCATGAATCACCCGGCCCTGCGCGTAGCGCTGCTCACCGCGGGCGGGTACCCCTACCGCCGCGACGGGCTCAGCTCCTGGTGCCGGCTTCTCGTCGGCGCGCTGGACGACCACGAGTTCCACCTGCGCACCCTCGTCGACACCCGGACCGGGCCGCCGCCGTACCCGCTGCCCGCCAACGCCGCCTCCGCCGAGGCCGTCGTGGTCGGGCCCGGCGCGCGGCGCCCAGGAACGGCCGGCGCGGCCGAGGCCGGCGTCGCGGCCGTCCTGCTCTGCCGCGGCCTGCTCGGCGACGAGCGGCACGGCGCCGCCATGGTCACCGACGCGCTGCGCCGCCTCGCCCGGCTCGCCGCCGACGACCCCGACCCGCTGCGCGACGTCGCCCTCGCCGAGATCCTGCTCGACGCGTGGCGCACCAGCCGCGCCGCCGACGCCGGCAACGACCGCATCCCGCCGCCGCGCCTCGGCGTGGGCGACGCCGCCACGGCCGCCGCCCTGCTGCGCCACGCCTGCCGCGCCCTGGCCGTGCGGCTGCCCGCCGTCGACGTCGCGCACTGCGTCGGCGGCACCGCCCCGCTGCTCGCCGCGCTCGCCGCGCACTGGCGCGACGGCACCCCGCTGCTGGTCACCGAGGCCCGCACCCCGCTCGAACAGCGGCCCGGCGAGCAGCGCCTCGCCCCGCCGGTGCGCGCCGCGCTGCGGCTGTTCCGCCGGGCCGTCTCCCGCACCGGGTACGCCGAGGCGGCGCTCGTCGCCCCGATGAGCGCGCACCACCGCGGCTGGATCCTGCGCCACGGCGCCCACCCCGCCACCATCGTCACCGTGCCGCCCGCCGCCGACCCGGCGCGCCACCCCGCCACCCCGGAGCTGATGGCCGGCCCGTCGCTGGCGTGGGCCGGCACCCGGCCCGGGCCCGAGGTGCACCTGCTCCTGGAGGCGTTCGCCGGCGTGCTCGGCGCCGTGCCCGGCTGCACGCTGCGGCTGCTGTGCCCGGACGCCGAACGCGGCCGCCTGCGCGAGCTCGTCCAGCAGGCCGGCCTGGCCGCCGCCGTGCGCGTCGACGCGGGCGGCGACCCGCGCCGGGTGTACGCGGCCGGGCAGGTAATCGTGCACCTGCCCGGCCCCGACGAGCCCCCACAGCGCATCGTGGAGGCGATGCTCGCCGGGCGCGCGGTCGTCGGCGTGGACACTGGCCCGGTCGCCGAGCTGCTGGGCGACACCGGCGTCGTCGTCCCCCGCGACTCCCCCGCCGACCTGGCCGCCGCCTGCGTCGCGCTGCTCACCGACCCGGACCGGCGGGCCGCGCTGGCCGCGGCCGCCCGCGAGCGCGCCCGCAGCCGGTACACCCCGGCGCACCTGGCCCGCGCGTACCGGGCGCTGTACGAGGACGCGGCCGCCCCGCCGGTGCGCACCGAGCCGCGGCACGAGTTCGACCTGGTGCTGCCCGCCCCGCTGGTGCCGGTCCCGGCGACCGTGCGGTGGCTGGCCCGGGAGCCGTCGTGAGCGCCCCCGTGGCCGAGCTGACCCGGCGGCTGCCCGACGGCGGCGCCGACATCGTGGACGTGCACGACGCCGCCGCGGCGCTGACCGCCCTCGGCGTCACCGACCACACGGCGCGCGCCCGGTACGGCCTGCCGTCGCTGCACGCCCTGAGCCGCGCGCTGCTGGCGCACCTGGCCCGCGGCCGCTGGGCGCCGCTGCGGCCGCGCCCGCACCCGGGCCCCGCCGCCCTGGCCGCCCGCTGGGCCGGCCCGGCGGCCGCGCTGGTCGCGTCGTGGCCGGTGGTGCGCCCGCTCGGCGCGCCCGCCGCCGCGGCCCTGCTGCTCGTCGCCGCCCCCGCCGGCACCGGCCTGGGCTTCGCCGCCGCGGCCGTCCGGGCCCGGGCGGGCCGGGCCGCCGCCGCGCGGCTGCTCGCCGGGGGCTTCGCGGTGGCCGGGGCGCTGTGGTGCCTCGCCTCGCTGCGGTTCGGCGGGACGGCGGCCGGGCTGGTGGCGCTCGCCGGGGTCGCGGCCCTGACGGCGGCGCCGGTGCTGGGCGGCGTCGCCGAGCTCCTCCGCTGGGGCGTCCCACTGTCCGTGCTGGCGGCCGTGCAGCTCACCCCCGCCCGGCTGGACGACGGCACGGCCGCCCGGGTCGCCGCCGCCGCGCTCGTGCTGGCCGCCGCCCGCCTGCTCGCCCCGGCCGCCGCCGCGCCCCGCGAACCGGCCGGCGCCTGGCGCACCGCGCTCGCGCACGGGCTCGGCGGGCTGGCCGCCGCCGCGGCCGCCGTGTGGCTCTGGCGCACCTTCGGCTGGGTCGCCGCGGTGCCGCTGCTCGCCGCCGTCCCGGCCGCCGACGCGCTCGCCGGGTGGCACGCCGCCCAGCGCGCCCGCGCCCGCGCCGCCGCCGAGTCGGTGCGCGCCTACCGGCGGCGGCTGCGCCGGCTCGCCGTCACCACCGCCGCGGGGCTGCTGCCGCTGCCCGCCGTCGGCGGCGCGCTGTTCGCCGCCGCGCACCGCACCGCCCGCGACGCCGTCCTCGCCCTCAGCGCCGGCTGCCTGCTCGGCGGCGTGCTCACCGTCGCCGCCGTCCTCGCCGCCCGGGGCCGGCCGCTGCTCGGCACCACGGTCGCCGCCGCCGCGCCGCTGGCCGCGTCGGGCGCGTACCCGCATCTCGCGCTCGCGGCCGCCACCGCGGCCGGACTCCTGCTCACCCTGCGCCGAGGAAGGCCCGCATGAGAACCCTCTTCCCGCCGTGGGCGCACCCGGCGCCCGGCACCGTCCTCGACGACAGCGCCTGGCTGGTCATCGACGAGCCGGACACCGTCGTCGTGCCGGCCGCGCCCGCGCTCGGCCGGGTCGACCTCGACCTCGGGTCGCGCTCGCTCGCCGACGTCCTCACCGACATCGATGCCTGGGCGGCGCTCGACGTCGCCGGCATCTACCTCGACCGCGCCCCGGTCAACCGGTACGCCATCGGCCCGGTCGCGCTCGCCGTGCGGGTGGCGCGCCGCCGCGGGCTGCACCGGATCGTGCTCAACCCCGGCGCCCCCACCGACCCGCTGTACCGGGACCTCGAGGTGCGCCTGTGCACGTTCGAGGGTGACTGGGCGGCGTACCAGCGGTGGACCGGCGACGGCGCGCGCCCCGGCGACGGGCATCTCGTGCACGGCGTGCCGACCGCCCTGCTGACCGCGGCGCGGCACCTGCTGGCCCGCCGCGGCGCCGGGTTCGGCGTCGCCACCGACGCGCCCGGCCCTACCCGCGCGAGCGTGGCCGGGGCTGGCAGCGCGGGCAGCTGAACGACGAGCGGTTCATGAAGTGCTCCCGGCGGATCGGCGCGCCGCACCGCCGGCACGGCTCGCCCTCGCGGCCGTACGCGTTCAGCCGCCGGTCGAAGTAGCCGCTCTCGCCGTTCACGTTGACGTAGAGCGCGTCGAAGCTGGTGCCGCCGGCGACGATCGCCTCGGCCAGCACGTCGCGCACGTGGCCCAGCAGGCGCAGCGCGGCGGGCCCGGTGAGCGCGTCCGTGGGGCGGGCGCCGTGCAGCTTCGCGCGCCACAGCGCCTCGTCGGCGTAGATGTTGCCGACGCCGCTGATCAGGGTCTGGTCGAGCAGGGCGCGCTTGACCTCGGTGCGCCGGCGGCGCAGCGCCGTCACGAACCCGGCGTCGGAGAACAGCGGGTCCATCGGGTCGCGGGCGATGTGCGCGATCTCCGCGGGCAGCTCCGCGCCCCCCTCGCTCACCGCCAGCCCGCCGAACGTGCGCTGGTCGACGAACCGCAGCTCCGGGCCGTCGTCGTCGAACGCGAACCGCACCCGCAGGTGCTTCTCGTCGGGGGTGCCGGGCGGCTGCATCAGCAGCTGGCCGCTCATGCCGAGGTGGCCGACCACGGCGTCGCCGGAGTCCAGCGGCAGCCACAGGTACTTGCCGCGCCGGGACACGTCCACGACGGTGCGCCCGGCCAGCACGGCGGAGAAGTGGTCCGGGCCCGGCACGTGCCGGCGGATGGCCCGCGGGTGGTGCACGGTCGCGGCGGCGATGCGCCGGCCCGCCACCCACTTCGCGAGCCCCTGCCGGACGGTCTCCACCTCGGGCAGCTCGGGCACGGCACCGTCCTTCTAGATCGTGTAGGGCCAGACGTCCAGCATGTACGCGCCGTACCAGAGGCCGACCAGCGAGTACGCCGTCAGCGCCCACGCGGCGACCCGCGGGCGGGCGCGGGCGGCGGCCAGCACCGGCGGGACGAGCACCAACAGTACGGGCAGCAGCAGCCGCGGCTTCGAGTGGTAGAAACCGGCCTGGCCGACCACCAGCACGAACGCGAGCACCCCGTAGACGGCCAGCGGCAGCCACGGCCGGGTGCGCAGCGCCACCACCATCAGCACGGTGGCCAGCAGCAGCAGGAACGCCACGGTGATCGGCACGAACCCGTCGCCGCCGCCCAGCGCGCCGCCCAGGAAGCGCAGCGTGCTCGCGCCCGCGTCGAACGACGTGCCCCACCCCGCGGTCTGGATGGTGAACCAGGCGTCGGGGCTGCCGGCCCGCAGCGCGACCCAGCCGAGGAACAGCGGCACCCCGGCGAGGGCGGCCACGGCGGCCGCGCCGGCCTGCCAGCGCTCCGCCCGCCCCGCCTCGCGCCAGATCAGCGCCACCGCCACGGCCAGCGCGACCGCCGCGGCGGCGCCGGTGGGCCGGGTCAGCGCGGCGCCCAGGCCGAGCAGGCCGGCCGCCCACCACACGCGACGGTGCGCGGCCACCAGCATCCCGGCGACCAGGGCCAGGAAAAGCGCTTCCGAGTACGCCATCGACAGCACCACCGACAGCGGCTGCGCGCAGCACAGCACGACCAGCGCCCAGCCGGCCCGGCGCCCGTACAGGGTCGTGCCGAGCAGGTGCAGCGCGACGGCCGCCGCCGCCCCGGCGAGCCAGCTCACGACGAGCGCCGCGTTCTCCGGGCCCAGGCCGGTGAGGACCGTGACGGCCTTGACCGTGTACGGGTAGAGCGGGAAGAACGCCAGCGACGAGCCCTCGACCGCGCCGTTCGCGCCGTAGCTGAAGCCGGCCGGGTAGCCGTCGGTGACGATCCGCAGGAACCACCCGGCGTCCCAGATCAGCAGGCGCTCGCGCACGCCGCCGCGCTCGTCCGCGCCCAGCCAGTCGACGAACAGCAGCTGCACCAGGCGGGTCGCCGCGTACAGGCCGACGGCCACGCCGGCGCCGCGCCAGCCGCCGGCGGCCGCCCACAGCGGCGCCGGCCGGGCGGTGGCGGGCGGGGTCTCGGCGGCGGCGGGCGCCGTCACGGCTGCCCGGCCGCCCGGTCGGACAGGGTGCGCCAGGCCGCGGCGGCGGCGAGCTGCTCCGCCTCCTTCTTGCTGCGGCCCTCGGCGCCGCCGTACCGGTCGCCCGCGACGACGACCCAGGCGGTGAACGTCTTGGCGTGGTCGGGCCCGGCGTCCTCGATCACGTAGTCCGGCACGCCCAGCCCCAGCGCGGCGGTCAGCTCCTGCAGGCTGGTCTTCCAGTCCAGGGCGGCGCCGCGGCCGGCGGACTCGGCCATCAGCGGGTCGAACAGCCGGTGGATCACCTTGCCGGCGACCTCCAGCCCGTGCTCCAGGTAGATCGCGCCGAGCAGGGCCTCCAGCGTGTCCGCCAGGATGCTGGCCTTGTCGCGGCCGCCGGTGGTCTCCTCGCCCTTGCCGAGCAGCAGGTACGCGCCCAGCCCCTCGGGGCCCAGCCCGCGCGCCACGTCGGCCAGCGCGCGCATGTTGACCACGCTGGCGCGCAGCTTCGCGAGCTGGCCCTCCGGCAGGTCGGGGTGGTTGTGGAACAGCGCCGTGGTGATGACGACGCCGAGCACCGAGTCGCCGAGGAACTCCAGCCGCTCGTTGGTGGGCAGGCCGCCGTTCTCGTACGCGTAGGAGCGGTGCGTCAGGGCCCGCTCCAGAAGCTCGGGGTCCAGGGAGACCCCGAACGCGGACTCCAGGTGCCCGACCGGCGGCCGACGGCGCTTGTCTGTCATGCGTCACCTCGTGAGTTGTCCGGCATCTCGATGCCCGGTGCGGTGATCAGGTCGGTCAGCGTCGCCACGGAGGCGGTGCGGTGCAGGTGCGCCGCGAGCGCGAGCCCGGAGGCGATGTGGGCGCGGGCGGCCGCGCCGTGGCACACGACGGCGACCCCGGCCACGCCGAGCAGGGCGGCGGCCCGCGGCGGGGCCCCGGCCGGGCGGGCGCCCGTCAGGTCGAACGCGGCCTCCAGGCCCTTGAGCAGCACGTTGCCGGTGAACCCGTCGGTGACCACGACGTCGGCGCGGTCGCCCGCCACCACGTCGTCGCCCTCGACGAGCCCGGCGTACCGGGCGCCGGCGGGCAGGGCCAGCTCGTGCAGCAGGGGGTCGGTGGCGCGGCGCACCCGGTCGCCCTTGCCGGTCTCGTGGCCGATGGACAGCAGCCCCACCCGTGGGCGCTCGCCCAGGGCGACCGACGCGTACGCGGCGCCGAGGATCGCGTGCCCGGCGAGGGTGGCGGGGGTGGCGTCGACGGAGGCGCCCACGTCGAGCAGCACGGCGAGCCCGGCCGCGGTGGGCACGGTGGCCGCCAGGACCGGGCGGCGCACGCCGGGCCAGCGGCCGAGGCCGAGCGCGGCGGCGGAGACGGTGGCGCCGGTGGGACCGGCGGACAGGACGGCGTCGGCGGAGCCGTCGGCGACCGCGCGCACGGCGGCGCGGACGGTGGTGTCGAGCCCGCGGCCGGAGCCGAGGGCGGGCGCGGCCGTGGCCGGGCCGGTGCGCGCGCCCACCCGTTCCCGCAGGTCGGGGTCGAGCGCACGGAGGAACCCGTCGGCCACCGAGGCGGGGCCGACGAGGAGCAGCTGCATGCCGGGGTCGGCCCTGCAGGCCTGCAGAGCGCCGTCAACCACGACGGCGGGTCCATGATCCCCGCCGAGGAGGTCGACGGCGATCCGCACGGTGCTCACCGCCACCGCCGCGCCGGCCGGGTCGTCCCGGCCGGCGCCGAGCGTGGGGGCACCGGGCGATCGCCGCTGCGCAGGTGCGACCCGGCCCGTGACCGGGTGCGTCAACCGGCGCTCAGACCTCGAGGACCTGGCGGCCGTTGTACGTGCCGCACGTCGAGCACGCGGCATGCGGCAGCTTCGGCGACTTGCACTGCGGGCAGGCGACGGTCGCGACCGCGCTCACCTTCCAGTTCGCCCTGCGCGAGCGGGTGTTGCTGCGCGACATCTTGCGCTTCGGGACGGCCACGGTCACTCCTCAGAATTCGACAGGTTGCGCAAAGCGGCCCAGCGGGAGTCGGCGAGCTCGTGGCTGTGGTCGGCCGGCAGCTCGTCGAAGTGCGCCCCGCAGTCGGGGCACAACCCTGGGCAGTCGGGCCGGCAGAGCGGGTTCGTCGGCAGCGTGAGCACCACCGCGTCCCGGACCGCCGGTTCAAGGTCGATCAGGTCGCCCTGCATCCGGCCGACCTCGTCCTCCTCCGTCGTCTCGTCCGTGGTGCTGTGCTCGTAGGCGTACAGCTCCTGGATCGTGACGTCGAACGAGTCGGTGATCGCGCGCAGGCAACGCCCGCACTCGCCGGTGACGGTGCCGCTGACGGCACCGCTGACGAGAACGCCCTCGGACACCGACTCCAGCCGCAGGTCGAGGCTGAGGTCGGAACCCTCGGGAACGCCGATCATCTCCACGCCGAGGTCCACCGGCGCCGCGACCACCCGGCTGACCGTACGCATGGCTCCAGGACGGCGCGGCAGTTCCCTCGTGTCGAGGACCAGCGGCGACCTGGGGTCAAGGTGTGTCTGCGAAGGTTTAGGCATAGTGAACTCCGGCCACGAGAAGGGCCGACGGGAAAGGTTACCTGAGCAGGACCCGCACCGTCGAACCGGGCCGCCGTCTAGAACGGCAGCGGGCGCTCGTTCTCTTCCCCGACGAACGTGCCGATCTCGCGCAGCGCGTGCATCTTGTCCCGGCCGCGCTCTATCGACGCCAGCGCCCTGGTCAGGAACTGCTCGAAGTTGGCCAGCGCGGTGTCGACGTAGTCGTCGACCTCCTCGCGCAGCCGCTGCGCCTCGGTGCGCGCCTCGGCGATGATCCGGGCGGCCTCGTGCTCGGCCGACACCGTGATCTCGTTCACGCTGACCAGCCGCGCGTGCTCGGTCTCGCCCTCGCTGATGATCCGGTCGGCCTCGCGCTTGCCCCGGTCGATGATCCGGTCGCGCTCCTCGAGCAGGGCGGCGGCCTTGCGCAGGTCGCCCGGCAGCTCGGCGCGCAGCTCGTCCAAAATCTGGATCATCTCGCCGCGGTCGAACATGAAGTTGGTGCGCGACATGGGAACCGAGCGTGCCTGCTCCACCATGGCGATGATCTCGTCGATGCGGTCGAGCGGATCCACCGTCGCCTCACTTCTCCCGTCGTCCACCGGTACCCCTCGCTGTGCCCCGGTCAACTTACTGCCACCCACATCATGCGGCGCGGCTGCCACGGGTGCGTCGATCATCGCCGCCCCGGCGTGGCGCGCTCAGGTCTGCCGCAGCCGCTTCGCGAGCCGCTCGCCCACCGCGTCGGGGATGTGCGCCGAGACGTCGCCGCCCCACTTCGCGACCTCCTTGACGAGGCTGGACGACAGGAACGAATACAACGGGTTCGTCGGCATGAACAGTGTCTCCACCCCGGCGAGGCCGATGTTCATCTGCGCCATCTGCAACTCGTAGTCGAAGTCGCTGACCGCGCGCAGGCCCTTGACGACGACGGCGGCCTGCTGCGCGCGGCAGAAGTCGACGAGCAGCCCCCGGAACGACTCGACCCGCACGTTGCCGTACGCGGCCGTCACCTCGCGCAGCATCTCGATGCGCTCGTCGATGGTGAACAGGCCGGTCTTCGACTGGTTGATGAGGACGCCGATGATCACCTCGTCGAACAGCCGGCTGGCCCGGCCGACGATGTCGAGGTGGCCGTTCGTCACCGGGTCGAACGAGCCGGGGCACACCGCACGTCTCATGATCGCCGACCGTACCAAAGGGTGGTCTCGCCGTACCGGCGACTGCGCTCGGCGGTGATGCCGTCCACCCAGCTCAGCGCCGGGCCCCGGCTGCCCCGCTCGACCACCACCACCGCGTCGTCCGCGAGCCACGCCTGCCGCGTCAGCGCCGTCAGCGCCGCGGCCACCTCGTCGTCGGTCATCGGGTACGGGGGGTCGGCGAACACGACGTCGTAGCCGCCGTCCGCCGGCGGGGTGGCCAGCGCCTGCGCCACCTTCGTCGTCACCAGCCGGGCCCGGTCGGCGACGCCGAGCGCCCGGATGTTGTCCCGGATGACGCGGGCGGCGCGGGCGTCGTGCTCGACCAGCAGCGCGTGCGCGGCCCCGCGCGACACCGCCTCCAGGCCGACGGCGCCGGACCCCGCGTACAGGTCCAGCACCCGCGCCCCGTCGAGGTCCGTCAACGTCTCCAGCGCACTGAACAGCGCCTCGCGCACGCGATCGGACGTCGGCCGCGTGCCGGCCCCCGGCGGGGCCGCGAGCCGCCGCCCGCCCTGCGCTCCGGCGATGATCCGGGTCACCGTCGCCCTTCCCGAGCTGCGTTTATCACGCCACGACGCTACGCCACCAGACCCTGACCGGGCAGTGCGTGGTGCCCGTTTCCCCGGGGCGGTTCTCACTCACCGCGTTCGATGCGGTGCGGACGGTCCAACAACGGTCACGAATGGATATCAAGACGCTTAAGAGGCGTTGAGAGATTTCCCGGTTTCCATGGAGCCACTATGGTCGGCCCCTGTGCCGGTGGCTCTGCCATCGGAGGACGACGTGGGGAGGCGTCGTCGCGGGCCGCACCCCTGGGTTGCGGTTCTCGTCTCCTTGCGCCGTACCCCTGATTTTCCCCAACCCAGGAGTACGCGTGAACCTGCTCAACACCTCGCTCCGCCGCACGGCGGCCCTCGCGGCCAGCGCGCTGATCGGCGTGGCCGGAGCTGTGGCCTTCGCCGCGCCCGCCAGCGCCCACCACGGCGAGATCACCAAGGACACCAAGTGCCAGAAGAAGGACGGCACGTGGACCGTCGACTGGACGATCCAGACGATCGACACCTCCCGTGAGGGCACCGTCACGGAGTTCGTGTCGCTGCCGGCCGAGCACGCCGCCACGGGCATCGAGGAGCTCGACGTCGTCGCCATCAACGGCGCGCTGACCGCCACGCAGACGCTGCCGAACTCGGTCGAGGAAGCCGGCATCAGCATCCGCATCGAGTGGTTCGCCAAGGGCAAGAAGGGCTCCACGGAGGCGGACAAGAGCAAGAACCCGCACTGGACCGGCGTCGCGAAGGCGAAGCGGCCCAACAAGTGCGACCCGGAGCCGACGCCCACGCCGACCACCACCTCGCCGACGACGACGCCCACCACGACGCCGACGACGACCCCGACCACCACCCCCACCACCACGCCGCCGACCGAGGCCACCCCCACCCCCTCGCCCAGCGAGACGGTGACCCCGAGCCCGGTCCCGACCGCCCCCGGTTCGGGTGGCGGTGACGGTGGCGACCTGCCCGTGACCGGTGTGGCCGTGACCGGTGTCGCCATCGGCGCCGGTGTGCTGCTCGCCGTGGGTGCGGTCCTGTTCTTCCTGGCCCGACGCCGCCGGGTGAACTTCACCGCCTGATCCACGTGAGGCCCGTGGAGGCCCGCCGACCGTGACCGGTCGGCGGGCCTCCCGCTTTTCAGCCCGTGGTGAACCGCGTTGTGGGCGCGCCCGGGCCGGTGGTCTGCTGGCGGCATGGACGTCCTGATCCTCGGCGGCACCCAGTGGCTCGGCCGGCAGCTCGCGCGGCAGGCCCTCGAGCGCGGCGACCGCGTCACGTGCCTGGCGCGCGGCCACAGTGGTGCGACGGCTCCCGGCGCGGAGCTGGTGGTGGCCGACCGGGCCGAGCCGGGCGCGTACGACGCGGTGCGCGGGCGCGACTGGGACGCCGTGGTGGAGGTGTCCTGGCAGCCGGGGTTCGTCCGGGACGCCCTGGCCGCCCTCGGCGAGCGTGCCGGGCACTGGACGTACGTGTCGTCGGGCAACGCGTACGCCGCCTTCGACACCCCCGGCGCCGACGAGACGTTCCCGCGCCGCGACGCCACCGATCGTGACACGGTGGACCGGGAGCTGTACGGCGAGGCGAAGGTGGCGTGCGAGCTGGCGTCCGAGGCGGCGGTGGGTGACCGGCTGCTGGTCGCGCGGTCCGGGCTCATCGGCGGCCCCGGCGACCACACCGGACGGTCGGGCGCGTGGGTGGCCCGCGCCGCCCGCGCCCCGCACGAGCCGATGCTGGTGCCCGACACCCCGGACGTGCCGACGCAGGTCGTCGACGTGCGGGACCTCAGCGCGTGGCTGCTGGCCTCCGCGACCGCGGGCCGCACCGGGGTCTACGACGCGGTCGGCCCGGTCGTGGCGTTCGGGGCGTGGGTGGAGATGAGCCGCAGCGTCGGCGGCCACGACGGCGCCGAGGTGCGGGTGCCGGCGTCGTGGCTCGTCGAACGTTCGGTGGAACAGTTCATGGGCCCCGACTCGCTGGCCATGTGGCTCGTCGAGCCGGGCTGGGAGGGCTGGTCGGCCCGCTCGGGCGCGAAGGCGGCCGCGACGGGCCTGACGCACCGCCCGCGCGAGGAGATGCTCGCCGACACGCTGGCGTGGGAACGCGCCGAGGGCCTCGACCGGGACCGGCCGGCGGGCCTCAGCCCGGCGTACGAACGCGAGCTGCTCGCGGCGTGGGCGGCCGACGGCGGCTGACGTGCCGGAGACCGGTGAAGCGGTGCGCCTCAGCGTTCCGTCAGGCCCGGTGGGAGGGTGAAGCGGCCGTCCGGGCCCGGTGGGAAGTCGTGGACGGCGACGACCGCGTCAGCCGGGATCGGTCCGTACACGTGCGGGAACAGGGCGCCCGTCGGGTCCGGCGGGGAGCCGTCCTCCCAGCGCAGCGGGACGTCCAGCTTGGACTCGTCGATCTCCAGCAGGATCAGGTCGGTGCGGCCGCGGGCCAGGGCGTTCGCCGGGGTGGTCACCTGGGCCGTGGTGGAGCAGTGGATGAAGCCCTCGGTGTCGAGGGTGTCGGACGCGTACGGGGCGGGCGGCTGCCACGCCGCGCGGGGGCAGAAGTGCAGGATCATCCCTTCTCCAGGTATTCGGCGCGCTCGGCGTCGACGAGCGCGGACACGGAGGCCGCCAGGGCCGGGTGCTTGGTCAGGGCGGGGTCGTCGGCGATGAGGTCGTCGGCGGCGGCGCGGGCCTCGCCGATGAGTTTGGCGTCGCGCAGCAGGGACAGCAGGCGCAGGTGGGAGCGGCGGCCGGACTGGCTGGCGCCGAGGACGTCGCCCTCGCGGCGCTGTTCCAGGTCGAGTTCGGCGAGTTTGAAGCCGTCGGTGGTGGAGGCGACGGCGTCGAGGCGTTCGCGGGCGGCGGAGCCCTCGGGGGCCTCGGTGACGAGCAGGCACAGGCCGGGGGCCGCGCCGCGGCCGACGCGGCCGCGCAGCTGGTGGAGCTGGCTGACGCCGAACCGGTCGGCGTCCATGATGACCATGACGGTGGCGTTGGGGACGTCGACGCCGACCTCGATGACGGTGGTGGCGACGAGCACGTCGAGGTCGCCGGCGGCGAAGGTGCGCATGACGGCGTCCTTCTCGTCGGCGGGCAGCTTGCCGTGCAGGACGCCGATGCGCAGGCCGGCGAGAGGGCCCTCGGCGAGCAGCGGGGCGACCTCGGTGACGGCGAGCGGGGGGCGGCGGGCGGACTCGTCGTCGCCGGGCGGTTCCTCCTCGGCGTCGGAGGTGGTGGCGCCGATGCGCGGGCACACCACGTACGCCTGGTGGCCGGCGGCGACCTCCTCGCGGATGCGCCGCCAGGCCCGGTCGAGGTAGGCGGGTTTCTCGGCGGCCGGCACCAGGTGCGACGCGATCGGCGAGCGGCCGCGCGGCAGCTGGGACAGCGTGGACACCTCCAGGTCGCCGTACACGGTCATGGCGACCGTGCGCGGGATCGGGGTGGCGGTCATGACCAGCACGTGCGGGGGCTGGCCGGCCTTGGCGCGCAGCGCGTCGCGCTGCTCGACGCCGAAGCGGTGCTGCTCGTCGACGACGACGAGGCCGAGGTCGTGGAAGTCGACGCCCTCGTACAGCAGGGCGTGGGTGCCCACGACGATGCCGGCGCTGCCGTCGGCGATCTCGGCCAGCGCGCGGCGTTTCGCCGCCGCGCCGAGCGAGCCGGTGACCAGGGCGATGCGGGTGCCGCGGGCGTCGCCGTCGAGTTCGCCGGCGCGGCCGAGCGGGCCGAGCAGCCCGGCGATGCCGCGGTGGTGCTGCGCGGCGAGGACCTCGGTGGGGGCGAGCAGCGCGGCCTGGCCGCCCGCGTCGACGGCCTGCAGCATCGCGCGGACGGCGACCAGCGTCTTGCCGGAGCCGACCTCGCCCTGCAGCAGCCGGTGCATGGGGTGGCCGCGGCCCAGGTCGGCGGCGATCTCCTCGCCGACGTCCTGCTGGCCGCGGGTCAGCTCGAACGGCATGGTGGCGTCGAACGCGGCCAGCAGCCCGTCGGCGCGCCGCGGCCGGGCCACCGCCGGGGACGCGGCCGCGCGGGCCCGCCGCTGCACGAGCGTCACCTGCACGGCGAACGCCTCGTCCCACTTCAGCCGGCGCTTCGCCTTCGCCAGGTCATCCTGGGCGGTCGGGCGGTGGATCTCGCGCAGGGCCCGGTCCAGGCCGATGAGGTTGTGGGTGGCGCGCAGCGTGCCCGGCAGCGGGTCGGCGGGCGCCTCGAACACGTCCAGCACCGTCTTGACGCAGCGCGCGATCGTCCACGTCGGAACGGCCGCCGCCGCCGGGTAGACGGGGATCAGCGCGCCCGCGAACTCCTCGATCTCGGCCTCGGCGTCCACCGAACCGTCGGCCGCCAGCAGCATGTAGTCGGGGCCGTTGAGCTGGCGCTTGCCGCGGAACTCCGTCACCTTGCCCGCGAACAGCCCCCACCGGCCCTGCCGCAGCTCCCGCTCGCGCCACGCCTGGTTGAAGAACGTGCACGTCAGGGTGGCGCCCGAGCCGTCGCCGATGGTGATCTCCAGCATCTGGCCCTTGCGCTGGCGCATCGGCCGCACCGACGTGCGGATCACCTGCGCCATCAGCGTGACGTCCTCGCCGACGGTCAGCGCGCGCATGTCGGTGTGCTCGCCGCGCTCGTCGTAGCGGCGCGGGAAGTGGTACACCAGGTCGCCGACCGTGTGCAGGTCGAGGTGCTTGCCGAGCGCGTCGGCGGTCTTGCCGAGGATCTTGCCCAGGGGCACGTCCACCGTCAGTCTGTCCGTCACTCCACACCCACCAGCAGAGGGAACATGGGCTGCCCGCCCGCGTAGCTGTGCACCTCGGCGAACGGCCAGCGCCGCTCGACGTGCTCGCGCAGCGCCTCCCCGAACCCGGGCGGGGCGTCCGCGCCGACGACGAGCGTGACGAGCTCGCCGCCGCCGCCGAGCATGCGGTCGAGCAGGTCGCGCGACACGTCGGTCAGGTCGCCGCCGATGACGTGCACCTCGCCGTCGACCAGGCCGAGCACGTCGCCGGGGCGGCAGCGCCCGGCCACGGTGAACGCCTCGCGCGTCGCCCGGCACACCTCCCCGTACCGGCAGGCGCCCGCCGCCTCGGCCATCGCGATGACGTCGTCGGAGAACGGCCGCGCCGGGTCGCGCACCGCCAGCGCCGCCAGCGCCTGCACCGGCGAGCGGGTCGGCACGACGCTCACCCGGACGCCGTCCGCGGCGGCCTCGCGCGCGGCGACGCCGGCGACGGCGTGCCGGTTCGGGTCGTTCGGCAGCAGCACCACCCGGCTGGAGCCGGTGCCGCGGATCGCGTCGAGCACCTCGGCCGTCGACGGGTTGCCGCCCACCACCGCGGCACCCTCGGCGGCGAACAGCGCCGCCAGCCCCTCGCCCGCGGCCATCACCACCGCCGCCTTGTCGGCGGCGGGCGGCCGCGCCGGCTCGGGCAGCCGGGTGACGCTGATCCGGTACGGGCGGCCCGCCTCCACCCCCGCCTCGACGGCCGCGCCGATGTCGTCGGTGTGCACGTGCACGTTCCAGGTGGGCTCGTCGCCGACGACGATCAGCGAGTCGCCGATCGCGGCCAGCCGCTCGGTCAGCGCGTCCACGGCCGGGGCCTTCGCCTCCAGCAGGTACTGCACCTCGTAGCCGTACGCCCCGGCCACGTGCGGCACCACCGCGGCCGCCGGCGGCTGCGCGGGCGCCGCCGGCACCGGCACGCCCGTCAGGGTCGCCACCAGCGCGTCGAGGATCAGGCACAACCCGCGCCCGCCGGCATCGACGACGCCGGCGGCCTTGAGCACGGCCAACTGCTCGGGGGTACGCGCGAGCGCCTCGGCGGCCGCCGCCGCGGCGGCCCGGGCCGTGGTCACCAGGTCGTCGGAGGCCGCCCGGGCGGCGCCCGCGGCGGCCGCGGCGGCCACCGTCAGCACCGTGCCCTCGACCGGGGCGTGCACCGCCGCCCGGGCCGCGTCGGCCGCCGCCCGCAGCGCCAGCGCCAGATCCGCGCCCGTGGCCGACGGGCCCGGCAGCGCGTCGGCCAGCCCCTTGAGCAGCTGCGACACGATGACGCCCGAGTTGCCGCGGGCGCCCAGCAGCGCCCCGCGGGCCAGCACCGGCAGCGGCGCCGACCCCCGCCCGGCCGCCGCCAGCGCCTCGCACGCCGCGGACCACGTCAGCGCCAGATTCGTGCCGGTGTCGCCGTCAGGCACCGGGTAGACGTTCAGCGCATCGATCTCGGCCTGGTGGTCGCGCAGCACGGCCAGCGCCGCCTGCGCCCAGCGGCTTGTGGTGAGCGCGTCGAGGGTGCGCGGGCCAGCCGCTTCCGAGGTGTCCGGCACGGGAGAAAGCGTACTGATCGCCCCCGACATCCGCCCGGACCCGGCCGCGGTCAGGGGCGATTCGCCGTCGGCCGCCGGGGTCGGGTAACCTGGTCGGGTTGCCCGCAGTGGCGACCTCCAGTTTTTCGACAATCCCAGGAGTATCCCGTGGCTAGCGTGTGCGACGTCTGCGGCAAGGGGCCGGGCTTCGGCCACAACGTGTCCCACTCGCACCGGCGGACGAACCGTCGCTGGAACCCGAACATCCAGTCGGTGCGCACCCCCGCCGGTGGCGGGACGACCAAGAAGGTCCAGGCCTGCACCTCGTGCATCAAGGCCGGCAAGGTCGTCCGCGCCTGACCCTCCGGGTCTCAGCTGTGTGAGCCGCCGCGTCCCTGCAGGGGCGCGGCGGCTTTTCGTGCCTACAGGTCCCGGCCGAACGAGATCGTGCCCGGGTGATCCTTGTAGAACCCGAAGTTCTCGATCACGTCGTACCCGGACGACTTGTACAGCGCGATGGCCTCCGGCTGCTTCCAGCCGCACTCCAGGACGATCCGGGTGAGCCCGTGCTCCCGGGCCGAGTCCTCCACGGCCCGCAGCACCCGGCGCGCCACACCCCGGCCCCGGGCGGCGGGCGCGGTGAACATCCGCTTCAGCTCGGCCGCGTCACCGTGCCGCCGCCACGCCCCGCACCCGACGGGCTCGCCGCCGGCGTACGCCACCAGGAACGTCCCCCGCGGCGGCTCGAAGTCCGCCGCCGACACGGGTGTGTCGTCCCCACTGCCGCCGTACCGCTGCCCGAGGTCCGCCAGCGCCGCCGTCACGAGAGCCTGCGCGACCGCCGAGTCGAACGCGACGGCCTTGATCTCGATGTCACTCACGGCAAGCAACATTACGACGAGCGCCGGCCGGGAGGCCCTGCGAGGAGCGGGGCGACGAAGCCCGACCACCGCGCCCAGGTCGGGTTCCGCCGCCGCCGCGGAGCGGCGGCCGACTTATCTGAAGTGGTCCCAGCCTGTGCGGCCCGTGAACGGCTTGCCGTCGACGGTGACCTCCGGGGCGCCCTCGGTGACCGTGCCGATGCGGCGCCAGTACGACGGCAGGTCCACGTCCGGCGGGAACGTCGCCGCCAGGGCGTGGTCGTCGCCGCCGGCCAGCACCCACGCGTACGGGTCGACGCCCAGGGCGCTCGCCGCGTCGCGCATCTGGGACGGCACGTCGAACGCCGACGCCGTCACGTCGATGGCGACGGCGCTGGCGGCCGCGATGTGGCCGAGGTCCTGCAGCAGGCCGTCGGAGACGTCGACCATCGCGGTGGCGCCGATGCGGGCGGCCGCCAGCCCCGCCGAGTACGGCACCTCGGGACGCCGGAACGCCTCCACGAGCAGTTTCGGGGTGCGGAAGCCGCGCGACAGCACCGTGTAGCCCGCGGCGGCGTAGCCGATGCGGCCCGCCAGGGCGACGACGTCGCCGGGGCGGGCGCCGCTGCGCACGACGGGCCGGTTGCCGCGCAGGTCGCCGAGGGCGGTCACGGCGATGACGAGGGTGGGGCTGGCGGACATGTCGCCGCCGACGACGCTGGCGCCGACCCGGCCCGCCTCGGCGGACAGCCCGCCGGCCAGTTCCTCGGCCCAGGCGACCTCCAGGTCGGGCGGCGCGCACAGCCCGACGAGCAGGGCGGTGGGGGCGGCGCCCATGGCGGCGATGTCGGCGAGGTTGGCGGCGGCGGCCCGGTGGCCCACGTCGGCGCCGGACGACCAGTCGCGGCGGAAGTGCCGGCCCTCCACGAGGACGTCGGTGCTGGCGACGATGCGGCTGTCGGGCGCCACCACCACGGCGGCGTCGTCACCGGGCCCCAGCAGGCACGTGGGGCCCATCTCGAGCTTCTGCACGACGCGCTGGATGAGTCCGAACTCGCCGATCTGCGAGATGGTCACGCGTCCGCTCCGCCTTCGGGGTGTGTGGTCATCGACATGTCGCACCTTCTCCTGCGTACCATCCGCCGCCCCGGCCCCCTCCGTACGGTAGTTTCACGATCGGGTCGCCCCGGCGGCGGATTGGAGTCGGCTCTCGTGGTCCAGGCGTACATCCTCATCCAGACCGAGGTCGGAAAGGCGCGTGACGTGGCCGCGCGGATCGGGGAGATTCCCGGCGTCGTGCGCGTCGACGCCGTCACCGGCCCCTACGACGTGGTCGTGCTCGTCGACGGGCACAGTGTCGACGAGGTCGGCAAGCTGGTCGCGGGCAAGATCCAGCTCGTCAGCGGCATCACCCGCACGCTGACGTGCTCGGTGGTCCAGCTCTGAGATGACCGCCACCGTGACGCCCCCCACCCCGCCCCGCACCCCCGACCCGGGCACCCGCAAGGCGGCGCTCGTCGCGGCCGCGGTGGCCGTGCCCGTCACGCTGCTCGTCGCCTGGTTCCTCGTGTCGACGGCGATCGAGAACCGCGAGGCCGCCACCCCGCAGCCGACCCCGTCGCGGGTCCAGGCGACGACGCCGGTGGAGATGGCCGCGCCGCAGCTCGGCGAGCGCGACACGCTCGCCTGCCGGGCGCTGCTGTCGCAGCTGCCCGACACGGTCCGCGACCGGCCGCGCCGCCCGGTCACGGCCGGCCCGGAGCAGAACGCCGCGTACGGCGACCCGGCCATCCAGGTGGCCTGCGGGCTGCCCCGGCCGGCGGTGCCGCCGACGGCCGACCTGCTGCTGATGGACGGGGTGTGCTGGTACCCGGCGGAGCAGCCCGGGGCCACCGTCTTCACGGCCATCGACCGGGAGACCGCGGTGCAGGTCACCGTGCCGGCGAGCTACGAGCAGCGCGGCTTCTGGGCCAACGAGTTCTCGAAGCGCGTCGCGGGCTCGATCCGGTCCATCACGGACGTGCCGTCGGGCTGCCGGGGCTGACCCGCCCGGTCAGTGCAGGCCGGTGCCGCGGCGCAGGGCGGTGCGGACCAGGCGGTCGATGAGCTTCGGGTAGTCGAGGCCGGTGGCGGCCCACATCAGCGGGAACATCGAGCGGCTCGTGAAGCCGGGCATCGTGTTGATCTCGTTGAGCAGCACCTGGTGGTCGGCGGTGACGAAGAAGTCGACGCGGGCCAGGCCGGCGCAGTCCAGTGCGGTGAACGTGCGGCGCGCGTACTCCTGGACCTGGCGGGTGACGTCGTCGGGCAGGTCGGCGGGGATGCTGTAGCGCGAGGCGCTGTCGAGGTACTTGGCCTCGAAGTCGTAGAAGTCGTGGTCGGCGACGACCTCGATCTCAGCGAGCAGGGACGCCTCGGGCGCGCCGCCGGCCTCGCCCTCCAGCACGCCGCACTCGATCTCGCGGCCGACGATGGCGGCCTCGACGAGCACCTTCGGGTCGATCTGCCGGGCGGTGGCGACGGCGGCGTCCAGGTCGGCCCAGTCGGTGACGCGGGAGATGCCGGTGGACGAGCCGGCCCGCGACGGCTTCACGAACACGGGCAGGCCGAGGCGTTCCTTCTCGTCCTCGGTGAGCGACACCCCGGCGCGCAGCACGACGTGGTCGCCGACGGGGATGCCGGCGGCGGCGGCGAGCTTCTTGGTGAACTCCTTGTCCATCGCGGCGGCGGACGCGAAGACGCTCGCCCCGACGTAGGGCACCCCGGCCATCTCCAGCAGGCCCTGGATGGTGCCGTCCTCGCCGAACGCGCCGTGCAGGGCGGGGAACACGACGTCCACGTCGCCGAGCGCGCGGGCGCCCTCGGCCGGGTCGAGCACGACGAGGCCGTTGCCGGTGGGGTCGGCGGGCAGCACGACGGCGGTGCCGGAGTCGTCGGTGATCTCGGGCAGGGTGCGGTCGGCGATGGCCAGCCGCGCCGGGTCGCCGCTGGTGAGCACCCAGCGGCCGGCGCGGGTGATGCCGACGGGAACCACCTCGTACTCGCCCGGGTCGAGGGCGGACAGGATGCTGCCGGCACTGACGCACGAGATGGCGTGCTCGGTGCTGCGGCCACCGAACACGACGGCGACTCGGGTCCTGCGGGGGGTCGTCACGGCGGTCGTCTCCTCCAGGCGACGGCGGGGCTCTTGCCCCCGGGCTGGTGATCGCTAAGCTGCCTGGTCACGCCCCCACTGACGGGCGCGGGGCGGGCCCGCTGTCCAGGTTCAACGGACGAGACCCTACTCCGGGACACGCGGATCGCGCTCTGACGGACGGAACGTCGATGAACCCAGCACTGCACGTGATTCCCCGGCCCGGCCCGGGCAGGATGGCCATGATGGGGCATCCGCGCGGCGGGAGTCTGCTGGACGCCGAGATGGCCGCGCTCGCCGCCGCCGGCGTGGACGTCCTGGTGTCGGCGCTCACCCCGGAGGAGGCCCGCCGCATGGGCGCCGACGCCGCGCCCGCCGCGGCGGCGGCCGCGGGCATCGAGTACGTGGCGTTCCCCATCCCGGACCGCGGCACCCCCGACCCGGACGCGATGCTGCAACTGGCGATCCGGCTGGCCGCCCACGTCCGGGCCGGGCGGTACGTGGTGGCCCAGTGCTTCGCCGCGATCGGCCGCTCCACCCTGGTCGCCGGCTCGACGCTGGTGGTGCTGGGGGTGCCGGTCGGCGAGGCGCTGGCGGCGATGTCGGCGGCGCGCGGCCTGCCGGTGCCGGACACCGAGTCGCAGTACCGCTGGCTGCAGGAGTTCGCCGAGCTGCTGCGGCCGTGACCGGTCACCGCCAGCGGAACAGCCGGGCGGCCAGGGCGGTCAGGCCCACGGTGTACGCGGCCAGGACGGCGAACGGGACCCAGTCGGCCGGGGCGCCGGTCCAGGCGTCCTGCATGGCCTGGGACAGGGCGCCCAGCGGGGTGAACGTGGCCACGGCGGCGACGGCGTCCGGCATGATCGGGCCCGGGGTCCACACGCCGGCGAAGAACAGCATCGGGAAGTAGACGAGCATCGACACGCCGCCGGCGGTGCGGGCGTCGGGCAGGACGGCCGCGAGGACGAGGCCGACGGCGAAGGTGGCGGCGGTGCCGAGGACGAACGCGAGCAGCAGCCGGGCCGGTGCGGCCGGGGCGACGACCCGCCAAACGGCCAGTGCCAGGCCGACGGCGATCGCCACGGCGGCCAGCATCGCGACCAGGGCGACGAGCAGCTGGGCGCCGAGCAGGGTCACCGGCCGGACGGGGCTGGTGGCGAGGCGGCGCAGCACGCCCTTCTCGCGGTAGCCGGCGATGTAGGTGGGCAGGGTGTTGAGGCCGCAGGTGGCGACGGCCATCGTGATGATGATCGGCACGTAGATGTCGATGGGGCGCAGGCCGCCCAGGTCGTCGGCCGCCTCGCGGAAGCCGGGCAGGGCGGCGCCGAGGGCGAGGACGAGCAGGGCGGGGAAGCCGAGGGCGAAGAAGGCGGCGCCCGGGTCGCGCAGCAGCAGGCGGGCCCCGGTGCGGGTCATCGCGGCGAGCGCGGAGCGGGTGGTGCCGGCGGGCCGGGCCGGGCGCAGGGTGGCGGTGGTCATCGGAGGCTCCCGTGCAGGGTGTCGTCGGCGGCGGTGAGGGCCAGGTAGGCGTCGTCGAGGGACGGCTGGTCGAGGCGCAGGTCGGTGGGGACGGCGCCGTGCCGCGACAGCAGGCCGACGACGGCGAACAGCAGGTTGCCGGCGCCGGTGACCTCGGTCTGCGGGCCGTGCTGCCGCACGGAGGTGACCTCGGGCAGGGCGGTGAACAGCGCGTCGGGCAGCGGTGCGGTGAGGGCGAAGCGCAGCCGCTGCTCCCCCGCCACCGCGCCGGCGAGCCCGGCCGGAGTGTCGACGGCCCGCACCCGCCCGGCGGCGATGACGGCGACGCGGTCGCACAGCTCCTGCGCCTCCTCCATGGCGTGGGTGACGAGCACGACGGTGACGCCGCGGTCCCGCACGTCGCGCACGAGCTGCCAGGTGTCGCGCCGGGCGGCCGGGTCGAGCCCGGTGGTCAGCTCGTCGAGCAGCACGAGGCGCGGGTTGCCGACGAGCGCCAGCGCGATGGACAGCCGCTGCTTCTGCCCGCCGGACAGGGCGGCGTACGCGGTGTCCCGCCTGTCGCCGAGGCCGAGCCGGTCGATCAGCTCGGCCGGGTCGGCGGGGTGGCGGTGGAACGACGCGTACAGGCCGAGGGCCTCGGCGACGCGCAGCTTGTCGGGCAGGGAACTCTCCTGCAGCTGCACGCCGACCTGGTGGCGCAGCTCGGGGGCGGTGGGCGGCAGGCCGAGCACCTCGACGTCGCCGCCGTCGGCGTCGCGCAGCCCGGCGATCACCTCGACGGTGGTGGTCTTGCCGGCGCCGTTGGGGCCGAGGATGCCGAAGATCTCGCCGGGCTCGACGGAGAACGACACGTCGTGGACGGCGGTGCGGGACCCGTAGCGCTTCATGAGGTGGTTCACGACGATGTCGGACACGAGGGGTCGCTCCGTTCTCAGGCGGTGGTGCGGTTGAGGGGGACGGTGGCGAGCAGCGTCCGGGCGGCCAGCCCGGCGAGGGCGGCCAGGGCCAGCGCGCCGAGGGAGGCGACGGCGAACGGCACGGGCCCGTCGGTCAGGGAGGGGTTCCACTCGGAGCCGAAGCCCACCTCGGCGAGCACGATCAGCGCGGCGAACGGCGGGATGAGGGCGATGCCGCGCCACACCCCGAACCGGTAGAACCCGGTGCCGATGAGCGCCCCGGCGACGAAGTGGACGAGGTGCAGCGGGATCGCGCGGGCGAGGTAGAGGGCGCCGTCGGCGACGGAGCCGACCAGGTACGGCTCGTCGAGCTGCGCCAGCCAGCCGGCGGCCGCGTAGACCGGGTGCTCGACGGCGTGGCCGAGGAGCCCGATCAGCGAGAAGGAGGTGACGAACACGATGCCGAACAGGCCGGCGCCGAGCGTGAAGTGCCGCCGGGTGATGCCGTTGGCGACGAAGAACCTCAGGTGGACGGTGGGCATCATGACGCCGATGGAGAGGATCCAGTACTTCACGGCGGAGGTGGTGACGCTGCTCCAGCCGCTGATGCGCACCTCGTCGAGCACGCCGAACGCCGCGACCAGGACGACGACGATCGCCACGATGATGCCCCAGTACCAGGCGGCGACCCGGGTGTAGACGCGGACGAGGCTACGGAGGACCCGCAGCGCGGGGTGGGTGCTCATCGGTGCGCCTCCTGTGCGCGCGGCTCGGCGGCCGAGCCGGTGAGGTGGACGAACAGGTCCTGCAGGCCGACGGGCCCGAGGTCGAGCCCGGCGTCGGCGGCGCGGGCGCGGTCGGCGGCGTCGAGCCGGCCGTAGACGGTGGCGGCGCGGGTGCCGCCGAGGCGCTGCTCGCCGAGCACGGTGCGCCCGGCGACGAACGCGTCGACGGCGGCGGCGGGCCCGGTGACGGTGACGCCGCGGCCGCGCAGCTCGTCGGTCTCGTCGTACGCGACGAGCCGGCCGCGGTCGATGACCAGCACCTTCTCGAAGAGGTTGGCCACCTCCTCGATGAGGTGGGTGGACAGGATGACGGTGCGCGGGTCGGCCACGTAGTCGTCGAGCAGCAGGCGGTAGAACAGGTACCGCGACGGCGCGTCCATGCCGAGGTACGCCTCGTCGAAGATGGTCAGCGGGGTGCGGGCGGCGAGCCCGAGCACGACGCCGAGCGCGGACTTCTGCCCGCGGGACAGCCCGCCGACGCCCTTGCCCAGCGGCAGGCCGAACTGCCCGGCGAGGTCGTGGGCGTAGTCGAGGTCGAAGGTGGGCCGCAGGTCGGCGGCGAACCGCAGCGCGGCGCGGGCCGGCTCGGCGTCGGTGGCGTCGACGACGTCGCGGACGAACGCGGTGCCGCCCATCACGGCGGCGTTCTCGAACGGGTCGGCGCCGCCGACGGTGAGGGTGCCCGAGGTGGGCCGGCGGTGCCCGGCGATGAGCGACAGCAGGCTGGTCTTGCCGGAGCCGTTGCGCCCGAGCAGGCCGTAGATCGAGCCGGCGGGCAGGTCGACGGTCAGGGCGTCGAGCGCCACCGTGTCGCCGTAGCGCAGGGTGAGGTTGTCGGCGGTGATTCTCATCGGGAGCCCCCGTTGATGTGCTTGATCACGTCGTCGAGCGGCACGCCGAGCACCCGGGCCTCGGCGACCATCGGGTCGACCACCTCGGCGAAGAACCGGGACCGGCGGTCGGCGCGCAGCCTCTCGCGGGCGTCGGGGCTGACGAACATGCCGATGCCGCGCTTCTTGTAGAGCACGCCCTCGTCGACCAGCTGGGCGAAGCCCTTGGCGGCGGTGGCGGGGTTGATCTGGAAGAACGCCGCGTACTGGTTGGTCGACATGACCTGCTCGTCCTCCTTGAGCGCGCCGCTGAGCACGTCGTCCTTGATGCGGTCCGCGATCTGCTGGTAGATCGGGCTGCGATCGTCGAACATCGCGCCTCCTCTACTTCAGTGGTTCATTACTCATGTAATGAACCATAGCGCCGCGGCGGCAACGGGCGCAAGCGCGCGGGAGGTCAGGCGGCGCTGAACCGCTGCGGGAGGACGCCGTCGTCCCACAGCCGGTCGAGGTGGCCGAGGAAGCCGACCAGGGTGCGCTCCAGCTCGCGGCGCTCCTCGGCCGCCAGGGCGGCCAGCGGGTCGGTGAACGTCAGGCCCGCCGGGCGCGCCGAGCGCGAGCCCACGAAGCGGTGGCAGCTGCGGCACCACACGTAGCTGACCAGCGTGGGACGCCGGGCGCGGGCCGGCTCGCTCAGGTACGCCCGGACGGAGCGCTCGCCGCAGGCGGGGCAGTCGCGCTCACCCGGCGCGGCCATGAAGCTCGCCCCCTGCGCGAGGGCCTCGACGTGCGCACCGGAGAAGCTCGACCACGAACTGTCCACCATGTCCGAACCGTACCGAATGGGCCGGCCGTCAGGCGTCCAGGGCCGCCGTCAGGTCGGCGACCAGGTCCGCGGTGTCCTCCACCCCGCAGGACAGCCGCAGGAAGCCCGGCGGGGTGTCGTCGCCCCACTGCGCGCGCCGGTCGGCGCTGGTGTGCAGCCCGCCGAACGACGTCGCCGCCGCGATCAGCCGCGACGCCGCGAAGAACCGCTCCGTGCGCTCCGCCGTGCCCAGGTCGAACGAGACGATGCCGGGGATGCGCCGCATCTGCGCCGACGCCACCGGGTACGCCGGGTCCGACTCCAGGCCCGGCCAGCGCACGCCCGTGACGTCCGGGCGGTCGCGCAGCAGGGCCGCCACGGCGGCGGCGTTCGCGGTCTGCCGGGCCAGCCGCAGGTCCACGGTGGCCAGCGAGCGGTGCGCCAGCCAGCAGTCGAACGCGCCCGGGACGCCGCCCGTCTGCGCCCGCCACGTCGTGACCCGGTCGAGCAGCGCGGTGTCGCGGGTCGCCACGTACCCCAGCAGCACGTCGGAGTGGCCGGTCAGCGCCTTGGTGCCGGACGCCACCACCACGTCCGCGCCCAGGTCGAGCGGGCGCTGGCCGAGCGGGGTGGCGGTGGTGTTGTCGACGGCCACCAGCGCGCCCGCGGCCCGGGCGGCGGCCGCCACCGCCGGCAGGTCGCACACGTCCAGGCCGGGGTTAGCCGGCGTCTCGAACAGCACCAGCCGGGCGCCCGCGAACGACGGGTACGGCCCGGCCGTCGGCGCGTAGGCCACCGTGACGCCGAGCGGCACCAGCGCGGCCTCGGCGAACGCGCGCACCGTGAAGTAGCCGTCCGACGGCAGCACCACCGTGTCGCCCGGCCGCAGCACCGTCAGCAGCAACGCGCTGATGGCCGCCTGGCCGCTGGCGAACGCGCGCACCGCGCCGCCCTCCAGCTCGCCGATCGCCGCCTCCAGGGCGCGCCGGGTCGGGTTGTCCGGGCGGCCGTAGCCGTTCTCCCCCGGCCCGGCGACCGGGTCCAGGTGGTACGGCGCCGCGAACACCGGCCCCGGCAGGAACGGCGCCCCCGGCACCGGCTCCGGCAGGCCCGCGTGCACCGCCCGGGTGCCGTCCGACCAGCCGCTCATTCGCTCTTCGTGTCCCGGCTCATCAGGTCCGTCAGCGCCACCCGCGGGTCGACGCCCTCGTGGCACACCCGCTCGACCTGCTCGGTGATCGGCATCTCGACGCCGTGCGCGCGGGCCAGGTCGCGGATCGCCAGGCAGCTCTTCACGCCCTCCGCGGTCTGCCGGGTGGACGCCTGCGCCTGCTCCAGCGTCTCGCCGCGGCCCAGGTGCTCGCCGAACGTGCGGTTGCGCGACAGCGGCGACGTGCACGTGCCCACCAGGTCGCCCATCCCGGCCAGCCCGGCGAACGTCATCGGGTCGGCGCCCAGCGCCACCCCCAGGCGGGTCGTCTCCGCCAGGCCCCGGGTGATCAGGGCGGCCTTGATGTTGTCGCCGAGGCGCATGGCGGTGGCGATGCCGTACGCCAGCGCGATCACGTTCTTCACCGCGCCGCCCAGCTCGCAGCCGATCACGTCGGTGTTCGTGTACGGCCGGAAGTACCGCGTCGTGATCGCGTTCTGCACCGCCGTCGCCCGGTCGAGGTCGGTGCACGCGACCACCGTGGCGGCCGGCTGCTCGGCGGCGATCTCGGGCGCCAGGTTCGGGCCGGACACCACGGCGACCCGGTCGGCGGGCACCCCGGCCGTCTCCACGATCACCTGACTCATCCGCTTGGTGGTGCCCAGCTCGATGCCCTTCATCAGCGACACCAGCGTGGCGTCCGGGCCGATGTGCGGAGCCCAGTCGGCCAGGTTGCCGCGCAGGCTCTGCGACGGCACCGACAGGATCACGAAGTCGGCGCCCTTCAGCGCCTCGGCCGGGTCGCTGGTGGCCGTGACCCGCTCCGGCAGCCGGGTCGACGGCAGGTACTCGTTGTTGACCCCGTACTCGCGGATGTGCGCGGCCACCCGCTCGCGACGGGCCCAGATCGTCACGTCCGTGCCGGCGTCGCCGAGCACCTTCGCGAACGCCGTGCCCCACGAGCCGGCCCCCAGCACGGCGGCCCGGGTCACGACTCACCGCCGGTCTGCGCCGCGCCCGAGCCCGGCCGGTACAGCGGCGGCGGCTCCTCCTGGCGCAGCCCGGCGACCAGGCCGCGGATCTCCAGCATGATCGCCTCGGTCATCTCGTCGAGCGTGGCCCGCGTCGGCGCGGCGCCCTCCCACTTGCTGAGGTCGACCGGCTTGCCGACGGTCACGCTGACCGGCCGGCGCCACCGGAACGACAGCTTGCCGCTGCGCGGGTCGAAGATGTCCTGCGGACCCCACATCGCCATCGGGACGACGGGCGCGCCGGTGGCCAGCGCCAGCCGCGCCACCCCGGTCTTGCCCCGCATCGGCCACAGGCCGGGCTCCTTGGTGGTGGTGCCCTCCGGGTAGATGACCACCGTGCCGCCGGCCTTCAGCGCGGCGACCAGCTTGTCGAGCGACCGCGCCGCCTCGACGCTGCCCCGCTCGACCGGGATCTGCCGGCACTGCGTGATGATCCAGCCGATCACCGGCACCTTGAAGACGCTCGCCTTGGCCAGGAACTGCGGCCAGCGGCCCGCGTCGTAGATGAAGTGCGAGCAGGTCAGCGGGTCGAAGTGGGAGACGTGGTTCGACGCCACGATCACCCCGCGGCCGTCCGCCGGCAGGTTCTCCATGCCGGTCCACGTGCGCCTCGTCCACACGGTGAGCGTCGGCTTCACCAGCCCGGCCACCGCACGCGGCCAGAAACCCAAACCGCGACGCCCCACCGGCTCCTCCTCACCTGCCGCGGGCCCGCACCCGCCTGACTGAGAATCATGCCTGGTCGAGGCACGCCGGGCCAGAACGGGTGCCCGGCCACGAGTGGCAGGATGGCCGGGTGGGCGACGCGGGCTGGCTGGTGGTGGTGCCCGCGAAGGGCCTCGGGGCGGCCAAGTCGCGGCTGCGCGGCGCCGTGCCCGCCGCCGCCCACGGCGACCTGGCGCTGGCGATGCTGCGCGACACCCTCGCCGCGGCCACCGCGTGCGCCGACGTGCTGGTCGTCGCGGGCGACGCGGCGGTGGCGGCGGTGGCCCGCGCGGCCGGCGCCGCGGTCCTGCCGGACCCGGGCGCGGGCCTCAACGCCGCGATCCGCCTGGCCACCGACCCCCCGGCCGCCGGGCCGCAGGCCGCAGGCCACGACCTCGCCGCCGGGGCGCGGGCCGCCCACGGCCTCGCCGCCGGGCGGGCGCCGGGTGGGGCGCTCGGGCGGCCGCGGGCCGCACTCACCGGGGACCTGCCGGGGCTGCGGGCCGAGGAGCTGGCCGCCGCGCTGCGCGCCGCCGAGGCCGCCGGGGGGCGGGCGTTCGTCGCCGATGCCGCCGGGACCGGGACCGTGCTGTTGGCGGCGCCCGCCGGCGTACCCCTCGATCCGGCCTTCGGGGTGGGCTCGGCCGCCGCGCACGCCGCCGGTGGCGCGCGGGCCCTGACCGGCGACTGGCCCGGCCTGCGCCACGACGCGGACACCGCGGCGGACCTGCGGGCCGCGCTGCGCCACGGCCCGGCCGCGCACACCCGGGCGCTGCTCGGCGATCTCCCGTCCTCCGACGCGGCGGCCTGCGCGGCGCGGTAGCGTGCGGGCATGCAGGGCACCGTCGCGACCTTCGACCCGGACACCCGGACCGGCACGCTGGTCCTCGACGACGGCTCCGAGCTGGCGTTCCCCGAGGCGGCGTTCGCGGCCTCCGGGCTGCGGCACCTGCGCCAGGGCCAGCGGCTGACCGTCGAGACCGACGCGGAGCGCGGGGTGATCCGGGTCTCGCTGCCCGGGATCGACTGAGTTGATCTTCCTGCTGTTCATTCTCTGTTAACCCGCACTGGGGAATGATGGGAAGGTGAACGTTCCTCCCGCTCCGCCCCCTGCCCGGACGCCGCCGCGCCGCGGCCCGGACGGGAGATTCCTGCGCGGAACGGATCAGCCCGCACCCGCCGCGACACGGACGGACGGACCGATGACCGACCTGCACGACAGCGCCGACGCCCTGCCCGAGGAGCGCTTCCTCAACCGCGAGCTGTCCTGGCTCGACTTCAACGCCCGCGTGCTCTGCCTCGCCGAGGACCCGAGCACGCCGCTGCTGGAGCGGGCCAAGTTCCTCGCGATCTTCGCCAGCAACCTGGACGAGTTCTACATGGTCCGGGTCGCGGGGCTGAAGCGCCGCCTGCAGGCCGGCCTGCCGATGCGCGGCGGCGACCAGGTGCCGCTGCGGGCCCAGCTCGAACGCATCACCGAGCGCACCGCCGACCTGATCAGCCGGCACTCGGCCTGCTTCGCCGACGAGGTGCTGCCGAAGCTCGCCACCGAGGACATCCAGCTGGTGCGCTGGGCCGACCTGGACGCCCCCGAGCGCGAGCGGCTGCGCACCTACTTCCGCGAGAAGGTGTTCCCGGTGCTGACGCCGCTCGCGGTGGACCCGGCGCACCCGTTCCCGTACATCTCCAGCCGGTCGCTGAACCTGGCCGTGGCGCTGCGCGACCCCGACGGCGGGCCCGAGCTGTTCGCCCGCATCAAGGTGCCGAACAACGTGCCGCGGTTCGTTACCGTGCAGAACGACTCGCGCGGGGTGCGCTTCCTGCCCGTCGAGGACCTCATCGCCAACCACCTCGACCAGCTGTTCTCCGGCATGCAGGTGCTGGAGTGGCACCTGTTCCGGGTCACCCGCAACGCCGAGCTGGAGGTCGACGAGGACCGCGACGAGGACCTGCTGCAGGCCCTGGAGCGGGAGCTGGCGCAGCGCCGGTTCGGCCCGCCCGTGCGCCTGGAGGTGGCCGCGTCGGTCAGCGACCACGTGCTCGACCTGCTCGTGCGCGAGCTCGACATGGACGACCACGACGTGCTGCGGGTGCCCGGCCTGCTCGACCTGTCGGCGCTGTGGCAGGTGTTCAACGACTGCGACCGGCCCGACCTGAAGGACCGGCCGTTCGTGCCGGCCACCCACCCGCAGCTGGCTGACGGCGAGGTGCCGCGCAGCGTCTTCAACCGGCTGCGCGAGCAGGACATCCTCGTCCACCACCCGTACCACGCGTTCTCCACCAGCGTGCAGCGCTTCATCGAGCAGGCCGCGGCCGACCCGCAGGTGCTCGCCATCAAGCAGACGCTGTACCGCACGTCCGGCGACTCCCCCATCGTCGACGCGCTCGTCGACGCGGCCGCCGCCGGCAAGCAGGTCGTCGTGCTGGTCGAGGTGAAGGCGCGCTTCGACGAGCAGGCCAACATCGGCTGGGCGCGCACCCTGGAGCGCGCCGGCTGCCACGTCGTCTACGGCCTGGTCGGCCTCAAGACGCACTGCAAGACCTCGCTGGTGGTGCGGCAGGAGGGCAACCAGATCCGCCGCTACTGCCACATCGGCACGGGCAACTACCACCCCAAGACCGCCCGCCTGTACGAGGACTTCGGCATGCTCACCGCCGACCCGGAGGTCGGCGCCGACGTGACCGACCTGTTCAACGTGCTCACCGGCTACAGCCGCCAGCGCGAGTTCCGCCGCCTGCTGGTCGCCCCGCACGGGGTGCGGGCGGGTCTCATCGAGCGCATCGAGCAGCAGGCCGAGCTGGCCCGGGCCGGGCAGCCGGCGCTGGTGCAGTTCAAGGTGAACTCGCTCGTCGACGAGGAGACCACCGACGCGCTGTACCGGGCGTCGCAGGCCGGGGTGCGGATCGACCTGGTCATCCGGGGCATGTGCGCGCTGCGGCCCGGCGTGCCCGGGCTGTCGGACAACATCCGGGTGCGCTCGGTCGTCGGCCGGTTCCTGGAGCACTCGCGGGTGTTCCGGTTCGGGGCGGGCGACGACGCCGAGCTGTGGATCGGCTCCGCCGACCTGATGCACCGCAACCTCGACCGCCGCGTCGAGGCGCTGGTGCGGGTCACCCACCCGACGGCCGTGGACGAGCTGCGGTACGTGCTGGACACCGCGATGAGCGACGGCACCGAGGCCTGGGACCTGGCCGGCGACGGCACCTGGACCCGCCGCGCGTCGACGCCCTCGACGCCGCTGGTGCACCTGCAGGAGGCGCTGCTGCGCCGCATCATCAGGTCGGCGCACTGAAGCCGGTACGGGCCGCGGGCGGCGTGCTGTGGCGGCCGGGTGACGACGGCGTGCACGTCTGCCTGGTGCACCGGCCGCGCTACGACGACTGGTCGCTGCCGAAGGGCAAGCTGGACGCCGGGGAGCACCCGCTGGCCGCCGCCGTGCGCGAGGTGCGCGAGGAGACGGGGCACGCCGGGGTGCCGCGGCTGCGGCTGCCGTCCACGGCGTACCGGCTGCCCGACGGCGCCGACAAGCTCGTCGACTACTGGGCGATGCGGGCGTGCGACGAGCCGCCCGGCCCGCGCGACGACGAGGCCGACGAGGTGGTGTGGCTGAGCGTCGGCGCGGCCGTCGACCGGCTCAGCTACGACCACGACCGGCGCGTCCTGGACGCCTTCGCGGCCACCCCGGCGACGGTGTCGATCGCGCTCGTGCGGCACGCCCGGGCCGGCAAGCGGGACACCTGGGCGGGGCCGGACGACGCCCGCCCGCTGGACGCCACCGGGTCGGCGCAGGCGGACGCGCTGGCGCCGCTGCTGGCGCTGCTCCGGCCGGGCCGGCTGCTGGCGGCGACGCCGCGCCGGTGCGTGCAGACGCTGATGCCGCTCGCCGCGGCCGTCGACCTGCCCATCGAGGCGGACTCCGCGTTCGCCGAGCCGGCGCCCGGGCAGCGGCGCGCCGAGCGGGCCGCCGTGGCCGCCCGGCGCCTCGCCGAGCTGGCCGCCGCGGGCGGGCAGGTGGTCGTGTGCAGCCAGGGCAAGGTGATCCCGGGCGCCCTGGCGGACCTGGCCGGGTCCGCCGACCGGGACTCGTTCACCACGCCGAAGGGCACGGGCTGGCTGCTGTCGTTCGACGGCGACCGGCTCACCGGCCTGGACCGGCTCGCCGCCGAGCTCTAGCGGCGCTGCAGCGGCCGGCGCTCGGTGCGGCGCTCGGTGCGGCGCGGAGCCGCGCGGCGCGGCGGGGTGCGCCGGCTGTCCGCCCGCCACAGCCCCAGGTGCTCCTCGCCCGGCAGCCAGCGCGCCCGCCACAGCTCGTCGGGACGCGGCTCCCAGTCGCGCAGCGGCAGCAGGGCCGCCCGCCACGCCAGCACGCACACCAGGTACCAGCCGAGCACCGGCACCGCCCCCAGCACGGCGTCGCGGCGCCGGTACGACACCCGCGGCGCCAGCACGGCCACCGCCGCGGCCGTCCACCCGCTGCTGCACAGCCAGCCCAGCACCGGCTGCGCCGTCCACGACTCGACCTGCTCGGCGAGCAGCCACCCGGGCAGCACCGCGGCGATGAACACGCCGGCGGCGGCGATGCAGCGGGCCGTCAGTCCGCGCGGGACGCTCTCGGGCATGACCGGACGGTAGGTGCCGCCGGGCGTACGCGGCCGGAACACACGCGAGGCGTCCACCGTACGGTGGACGCCTCGTGGGGTGGTGCGGCGATCAGCGGGTCTTGCGCACCCGCGCGGTGGTGGTGGCGCGCGGCGCCGCCGCGGCCTTGGTGGCCTTGGCCGCGGTGGTCTTCTTCGCCGCGGTGGCCTTCGTGGCCGTGGTCTTCTTCGCCGCGGCCGTCTTGGTGGCGGCCGACTTGGCCGGCGTGCTCTTGGCCGCGGTGGACTTCGCCGCGGTCGTCCTGGCCGGCGCGGTCTTCTTGGCCGCGGCCGACTTGGTGGCGGTCGACTTGGCCGGCGTGCTCTTGGCGGCCGTGGCCTTCGTCGCCGTCCTGCTGGACGCCGCCTTGGTGGCGGTCGCCTTGGTGGCGGTTGCCTTGGTGGCGGTCGCCTTCGTCGCGGTCGCCTTGGTGGCGGCCGTCTTGGTGGCGGTCTTGCGGGCCGGCGCCGACTTGGTGGCGGCGCCACCGGCGGAACCGTTGCTCGCGGCCGACGTCGTCTTGCGCGCCGGAGCCGCCTTCGCGGTCGTCGCCTTGGCCGTGGTGGCCTTGGCGGCGGTGCGCGTGGACGCGGCGGCGGTGGTCTTCTTGGCGGGCGCGGCCTTGGGGGCCTTGCCGCTGGCGACCATGTCCTTGAAGCCGACGCCCGGCTTGAACGCGGGCACCGACGTCTTCTTCACCTTCACCGACTCGCCGGTGCGGGGATTGCGGGCGGTCCTCGCCGCGCGAACCCGCTTCTCGAACGAACCGAAGCCGACGATGGTGACCTTGTCGCCCTTGGTGACAGCGGTCTGCACCTCGGTGATGACCGCGTCGAGCGCCGCCGTCGCCGTCTTCCGGTCCCCGAGTCGGGCGGCGAGCGCCTCGATGAGCTCGGCCTTGTTCACGACTTCCCCTCCCGATGAGAACTGACTCAATGCGAGCCATTCTGCGCGCACCGTATGCCCTCTGACCAGCGGACACAAACATTTGTAGAACAAAAAGCGTTGTGTCGTAAGGAAAACGCCCCCCTCGGTCACTCCGAGGGGGGCGAAAACCCTGTTCAGGCAAGCAGAAATTGCTAGGCGACCACCGGCTTGAAGGCCGGCCGGGTGCTCTCGTAGGCCGTGATGGCGTCCGCGTTGCGCAGCGTCAGTCCGATGTCGTCCAGGCCCTCGAGCAGCCGCCAGCGGCTGAAGTCGTCGAGGGAGAACGACCATTCGGCGTCGTCCACGCGCACCTGCCGGGCCACCAGGTCGACCGTGATCGGCTTCGCCGGCTCGGTCTCGGCGAGCTCCCAGAGGGCCTCCACGGCCTTCAGTTCGAGCTCGACCGGCAGCAGGCCCTCCTTGAGGGCGTTGCCGCGGAAGATGTCGCCGAAGCGGGGCGAGATGACGACCTTGAAGCCGAAGTCGCGCAGCGCCCAGACGGCGTGCTGGCGCGACGAGCCGGTGCCGAAGTTGGGCCCGGCCACCAGGACCGTGGCGCCGGCGTGCTCCGGCCGGTTCGCCACGAACTCCGGGTCGTCGCGCCAGGCCGAGAACAGCCCGTCCTCGAAACCGGTGCGCGTCACCCGCTTGAGGTAGACGGCCGGGATGATCTGGTCGGTGTCCACATCGGAGCGGCGCAGCGGCATGACCGTGCCCGTGTGGGTGGTGAACTTGTCCATGGCGTCCCTCAGGCGTTCGTCAGGTCGGCGGGGGCGGCCAGCTTGCCGACCACGGCGGTGGCGGCGGCGACCTGGGGCGAGACCAGGTGGGTGCGCCCACCGCGGCCCTGCCGGCCCTCGAAGTTGCGGTTGGAGGTCGAGGCGGCGCGCTGGCCCGGGCTGAGCGTGTCCGGGTTCATGCCCAGGCACATGCTGCAGCCGGCGAACCGCCACTCGGCGCCCGCGTCGGTGAAGACCTTGTCGAGCCCCTCGGCCTCGGCGGCCTCGCGCACCTTGTACGAGCCCGGCACGATCATCATGCGCACGTTCTCGTGCACCCGGTGGCCGCGCAGCACGTCGGCGGCCGCGCGCAGGTCCTCCAGGCGGCCGTTGGTGCAGGAGCCCACGAAGACGACGTCGACGGGCACGTCCTTGAACGGCGTGCCGGCCTCCAGGCCCATGTACTCCAGGGCGCGGCGGGCGGCGCCGCGCTCGGTCTCCTCGACGAACTCCTCCGGGTCCGGCACGACGCCGTCGAGGGCGGCGCCCTGGCCCGGGTTGGTGCCCCAGGTGATGAACGGGCTGATCGCCGACGCGTCCAGGATCACCTCGGTGTCGTACTCGGCGCCGTCGTCGGTGGCCAGGCCGCGCCAGTAGGCGACGGCGGCGTCCCAGTCCGCGCCCTGCGGCGCGTGCGGCTTGTCCTTCAGGTACGCGAAGGTGGTCTCGTCCGGCGCGATCATGCCGGCCTTGGCGCCCCACTCGATGCTCATGTTGCAGATGGTCATCCGGCCCTCCATGGAGAGCTTGCGGATGGCCTCGCCGCGGTACTCGACGATGTGGCCGTTGCCGCCGCCGGTGCCGACCTGGGTGATGAGCGCGAGGATGAGGTCCTTGGCGGTGACGCCGGGGCGCAGCTCGCCGGTGACCGTGACGGCCATCGTCTTCGGCTTGCCCTGCGGCAGCGTCTGGGTGGCGAGCACGTGCTCGACCTCGCTGGTGCCGATGCCGAACGCGAGCGCGCCGAACGCGCCGTGCGTGGCGGTGTGCGAGTCGCCGCAGACGATCGTCATGCCGGGCTGGGTCAGGCCGAGCTGCGGGCCGATGACGTGCACGATGCCCTGCTGCTCGTGGCCGAGCGGGTGGATCCGCACACCGAACTCGGCGCAGTTCTTGCGCAGCGTCTCGATCTGGGTGCGCGACGTCGTGTCGGCGATCGTGAACAGCTCGCCGCGCTTGGTGTTGAACGCCGGGTCGCTGTAGCCGGTCGGCGTGTTGTGGTCCTCGGTCGCGAGGGTCAGGTCGGTGCGGCGCACCTGGCGGCCGGCGAGGCGCAGCCCGTCGAAGGCCTGCGGGCTGGTCACCTCGTGCAGCAGGTGCAGGTCGATGAAGAGCAGATCGGGCTCCCCCTCGGCGGACCGCACGACGTGGTCGTCCCAGACCTTCTCGGCCAAGGTCCTCGGCTTCGGAGTGACTCCCACCATCTGGACATCCTAAATTCTGGGAGGTAAGTTTCGGCTTGTGGGACACAGTATGAGCGGTGTCGGCGTTCTCGACAAGGCGGTGGTCATCCTGGCCGCCTGTGTCGACGGCGCCAGCCTGGCCGAACTCGTCGACCGGACCAAGCTGCCGCGGGCGACCGCGCACCGGCTGGCCCAGGCGTTGGAGATCCACCGGATGCTGGTCCGCGACACCCAGGGCCGCTGGCGCCCGGGCCCGCGGCTCGGCGAACTGGCGAACGCGGCCCCCGACGTGCTGTTAACCGCCGCCGAGCCACTGCTCGCCGCGCTGCGCGACGCCACCGGCGAGAGCGCCCAACTCTACCTCCGCCGCGCCGACGAGCGGATCTGCGTCGCCGCCGCCGAACGCGCCAGCGGCCTGCGCGACACCGTCCCCGTCGGCTCCGTCCTGCCGATGACCGCCGGCTCCGCCGCCCAGATCCTGCTCGCCTGGGAACCGCCCGAGGCCGTCATGCCCCTGCTGCCCCGCTGCAAGTTCACCGGCCGCACCCTGGCCGAGGTCCGCCGCCGCGGCTGGGCCCAGAGCGTCGCCGAACGCGAACCCGGTGTGGCGAGCGTCTCGGCCCCCATCCGCGACCGCACCGGCCGCGTCATCGCCAGCATCAGCATCTCCGGCCCGATAGAACGCATCGGCCGGCGCCCCGGCGACCGCCACGCCATGGCCGTGGTCCGGGCGGGCCAGCGCCTCAGCGGGCTGTAACCGGCCCGGTCGTGCTCGTCGCCCTGCTGCCGAGCCCGTTCCTGCCGCCCGCGGCGTGGGAACCGGTGGCCGCCGCCCTGCGCGCCCGCGGCCACCGGGTGACCGTCCCGACCCTGCCCACCCCGGCCGCCCCGGCGACCCTGGCGGCCGGCCTCACCGCCGCCCTGCCCGCCACCGAGCCCCTCACCCTGGTGCCGCACAGCAACGCCGGCCTGTACGTCCCCGGCCTCTGCACCACCCACCGGGTGGCGGCGGCGATCTTCGTCGACGCCCTTCTCCCACCCGGCGCCGGGCCCGCCCCGGTCGCCCCGCCCACCTTCCTCGCCCACCTGCGCGGCCTCGCCACCCCCGACGGCCTCCTGCCGCCGTGGACGACGTGGTGGGACGCCGCGGACATCGCCCCGCTGTTCCCGTCCCCGGCGGCACTCGCGACCCTCCGGGCGGCGGAACCGCGCGTCCCGCTGTCCTACGTCGAGGGCACGGTCGACGTGCCCGCCGGCTGGGCGTCGGGGGTACGCGGCGCGTACCTCGCCTTCGGCGACGCCTACGCGGACGAGCGGGCCACGGCGGGCGAGCTGGGGTGGCCGGTGGTGACGATCCCGGACGCGGGCCACCTGCACGTACTCATGGCGCCGGAGACGGTGGCGGACCACATCGCGGCCTGGCTCTGACCGGCGGCGCCGGCGGCGGCGCGGGGAGGGGTGCCCTTGGCGGCCTCCGCGCCGGCCACCTCCTCACGCTCCCCGAGTCGGCCACCTCCGCTCAGATGCCGGCCTGGGGCTCGCGAAGCCGGCCTGGGGCTCGGCGAAGCCGGCCTGGGGCTCGGCGAAGCCGGCCTGGGGCTCGGCGAAGCCGGCCTCCCGGCCGGCGATCGCACCACGACCGACGGTCGACGGGCACCGTGCCCGACAAGACCGAACCCGCCCCGAGCCGAGGGCCGATCCTCGGACCGATGGGTGGCGAACCCGCCCACGACGAAGGCTGAGCCACGGACAGAGCGGGATCCCCGAGGTGGCCACCGTGACGGCCACCCCGCGGAGGGGGTGGTGGTTGCTCACGAATGAAGGCCAAGGCGGGACCGGCGGTGGAGGTGCCCACGACGAACTCCCGAACCGCGAGCCCGCCGCTGACCCCACCGTGGTCCGCCGCCGCGAAAGGACCGGGCGGCCGCAGACACGAAGAAGCCCGCCGCACCGATCCGGTGTGGCGGGCTGCTGCCGCTGTAGCCCCGAAGGGATTCGAACCCTCGCTACCGCCTTGAGAGGGCGGCGTCCTAGGCCGCTAGACGACGGGGCCAGGACTTCTGTGTTCCACTGCTTTACCTGCCTGCCCGTCCCGTTTCCGGTCGGACGCTGCGGAACTCTATCAGAAGTCCAGCACCGCCGCCCTTGCGGGTCAGGCTTGCGCTGGGGTACCAGGACTCGAACCTAGACTAACTGAACCAGAATCAGTCGGGCTGCCAATTACCCCATACCCCATCGGCACGGCTTTCCTGTGCCGGTGCAGAACTCTACCTGAGCCCATGGTGCCCGCCAAATCGGGTTACCGCTTGCGTTTCGGCCAGGTCCGTCATGCCTGGAAGAGGGCGGTGTTGGCGGCGGCCCACGCGGCGAAGGTGGTGGCGGGGCGGTCGAGGAGGGTGGCGAGGTCGGGGGTCGGCGCCTGGGGGTGGGCGGCGAGGAGGCGGATGCCGTCGGCGTACCAGGCGGCGTAGTCGCCCATGACCGGGGTGAGTTGGGCCACGAACTCGTCGTGGGGCAGGTCGACGAAGGTCAGGGTGCGGCCGAGGGCGGCGCCGATCTGGTGGACCTTCTCCTCGCGGGTGATCGCGGCGGGGCCGGTGAGGTCGTACGCGCGGTGGTCGTGGCCGGTGGGGTCGAGCAGGACGGTGGCGGCCGCGGCGGCGATGTCCTCCATGGCGATGGGGGCGTTGGCGGCGGCGCCGTAGCCGTCGCGGACGGTGTCGCCGGCGCGGATCTGCGGGGCCCACAGGTCGGCGTTGGCCATGAACTCACCGGCTTCGAGGTGGGTCCAGCCGGTGCCGGCGGCCTCGACGCCGATCTCGACCTCGCCCCAGTGGCCGTCCTTGGGGCCGGCCAGGTCCACGATGTGCCGCACGCCGGCGTCGCGGGCGAGGCGGGCGACCCGGTGGACGGTGCGGGGGTACGGGGCGAGGTACATGCGGTCGACGCCGTCGAGGGCGGCGGGCAGGGTGGACGGCCGGGCCACGGAGCCGTGGGCGATCTCGACGGTGGGCGGGAGGGCGGCCCGGGCGGGGTCGGTGGTGAGGGCGCGGACGTCCGTGGCGCCGGCGGCGAGCAGGGCGTCGACGACGAGGCGGCCGACACTGCCGGTGGCGCCGGTGACGAGGACGGTCATTCTCGTAGGGTATACGGAAATGGGAGGCGCGGAGTGACCGAGTACAGCGGGCGGACCGACCCGGACCGCATCCTGCCCCTGCTGTGGCGACGGTCCGCGCCGGAGCGCAGCGGGGCCGGGCGGCGGCCCCGGCTCAGCGTCGACGCGGTGGTGGCGGCCGCCGTCGGGCTCGCGGGCGCGGAGGGGCTGGCCGCGACGTCGATGGCGCGGGTGGCGAAGGCGCTCGGCGTCGGGACCATGACGCTGTACACGTACGTGCCGTCGCGGGCGGAGCTGATCGACCTCATGGTCGACGAGGTGCTCGGCGAGCTGCGGTTGCCCGGCCCCGGCGACGAGCGGCCGGCCGGCTGGCGGGCGCGGGTGGAGCTGTACGCCGAGCGCACCCGCGCCCTGTACCGGCGGCACCCGTGGCTGTGCCGGGTGACGACGGTGCGCCCGCCGATCGGGCCGGGGATGCTGGCCGAGCGCGAGTACGTGCTGTCCACGGTGGCCGGGCTGGGGCTGCCGCTGCACCGGGTGGACACGGCGGCCACGGCGGTGTCGGCGTTCGTGCGGGCGGCGGCGCGGCTGGAGGCGGAGAACGCGGAGCTGCGGCGCACCACCGGGCTGTCGACCGACCGGTGGTGGACACAGCGCGGGCTGCTGTGGGAGGACTGGTTCGACGTCGAGCGGCACCCGGCGATGACGGCGCTGTGGAACGCGGGCGGCTTCGACCGCGGCCCGGACGAGCAGCAGGAGCAGGCGCACGCCTACGGCCTGCGCCTGCTCCTGGACGGCATCGAGCGCGACGCCGGCACCGAGCGCGACGCCGGCACCGGCATCGAGCGCGACGCCGGCGTCGAGCGCGACGCCGGGGTCAGTCCAGCGTGACGACGGTGTTGGTCAGCTCGCCGATGCCCTCGATCTGCACCGACACGGTGTCGCCGCTGACGATCGGGCTGACGCCGGCCGGGGTGCCGGTGAGGATGACGTCGCCGGGCAGCAGCGTCATCACGTGCGACACGTACGACACGAGTGTGGGCACGTCGAACACCATCTGGCTGGTGCGGCCGAGCTGGCGTACCTCGAGGTTCTGCGGGTCCTGGCCCACCTCGCACCGCACCTCGAGGTCGGAGACGTCGAGGTCGGTCTCGATCCACGGGCCGAGCGGGCAGAACGAGTCGAAGCCCTTGGCCCGCGTCCACTGGCCGTCGCTCTTCTGCAGGTCGCGGGCCGTGACGTCGTTGCCGCAGGTGTAGCCGAAGATGGCCTTAGCGGCGCCGGCGCGGTCGAGGCGGCGGGCGCCGCCCGCGCCGATGACCACGGCGAGCTCGGCCTCGTGCTCGACGTGCTGCGACTGCGGAGGCAGCCGGATCGCGTCGCGAGGGCCGATGACCGACGTGGACGGCTTCATGAAGATGAGCGGCTCGGCGGGGATCTCCGCGCCGTGCTCGGCCGCGTGGTCGGCGTAGTTGCGGCCGACGCAGACGACCTTGCTGGAGAAGATGGGGGCCAGCAGCCGCACGTCGGCGAGCGCCCAGCGCTGGCCGGTGAGCTGGATGTTGTCGAAGGGCAGGCCGGTGATCTCGGCGACGGTCAGGCCGCCGACGACCGGGTCGCCCGCGACGACACCGAAGGAGACCCCGCCGGGGTGGACGAATCGAACGAAGCGCACCCGGACAACCTATCCGAGCCTCTCACTAGCATGGTGCCGTGAGCCCCGTACCCCTCGACGAGCCGCAGTGGCGCGCGCGCCGCGCCGCGCACGAGCGCCGGGTCGACGACTGGCTCACGCCGCACCTGGCCCGGCGGCGCACCGGGGAGAAGCACCCCGTCGAGGACTTCCTCTTCACCTACTACTCGCACCGGCCCGCCCAGCTGCGCCGCTGGCACCCCGGCGCCGGCGTGCTGCTGCGCGGCGCCGACCCGGCCGAGCTCGGCCGCGACTACGTGGCCGCCGGCGGCGGCGCCACCCTCGACACCGCCGCGGCGCTCGCCCGGGCCAACGCCCCCTGGATCCGCGAGCTGCTCGCCCGCACCGCCGCGCGCAGCGCCCACTTCGGCTGCTTCGGCATGCACGAGTGGGCCATGGTCTACCGGCAGACCCCGGCCGAGGTGCGGCACAACGCCTGGCCGCTGCGCCTGTCGCCCGCCGCGACCGCCGAGGTCGTCGAGACCACCCGGGTACGGTGCAGCCACTTCGACGCCTACCGGTTCTTCACCGCGCCCGCCCGGCCGCTCAACCTGCTCGCCCCCACCCGCGAGACCCAGCACGACAACGAGCAGCCCGGCTGCCTGCACGCCAACATGGACCTCTACAAGTGGGCGTACAAGCTCGCGCCCGTCGTCGGCTCGGAGCTGGTGGCGGACTGCTTCGAGCTGGCCCGCGAGATCCGCACGCTGGACATGCGGGCGTCGCCGTACGACCTTGCGGCGCTGGGCCATCCGCCCGTGCGGGTGGAGACGCCGGAGGGCCGCGCCGAGTACGCGGCGCACCAGCGCGCGTTCGCCGAGCGGGCCGCCCCGCTCCGGCAGCGGCTGCTGGACGCGGTGACGACGCTCGCCGTGCGCTGAGCCGGCCGCACGGCAACCGGCCCGCAACCGGGCGGGTACCCGGCCGCACCCCAGCCACGTGACCCTCGGTGAAGGTTCGATCACCGACGGCGTCCAGCAGCCCTCCCCCGGCGCGGACGCGATGGGCAGGGCGACATGGCAGCAGCAGCACGCAACCTCCGGCGCTGGGCGTTCGGCGCGCTCGCGGTGGCCTCCGCGGCCGGCGTGACGGCGGTCGGCACCACGACGGGCGGCGCCCCGGCGGCGGGCCCCACTGCCGGCCCCACTGCGGGCCCGGCGACGGCCGTTCGGGCCGCGACGGTTCCGCCGGCGGCCGCGCCCACCCCCACGGTCAACCTGGACGCCGAACCCGCCGCGCTGCTGCCGGAGCGCATCGATGGGCGGCGGCCGGTGCGCGTCGTCACGACCGTGCGCGACGCGTCCGGGCGGCCCGTCGTGACGGCCCGGACGGCGACCGACCCGCGCACCGCGGCGGCGCTGATCCGCGCCGGGCAGGCAGCGCCGGGCGCCGTCGGTGTCGAGCTGGACGCGCCGGTCACCGCGGTCGGCGACGCCGACCCGTACCGGGCGTCGCAGTGGGACTTCGCGAAGCTGGCCGTCACCGACGCGTGGACCCGCGCCACGGGCGCCGGCGTGACCGTCGCCGTTCTCGACTCCGGGGTGGACGGCACGCATCCGGACCTGGCGGGCAACCTGCTCGCCGGCACCGACCTCGTCGACGACGGCGGCGACGGCCGCATCGACCCGCACGGGCACGGCACCCACGTCGCCGGGACCATCGCCGCCGTCACCGACAACGGCCTCGGCGTCTCCGCCCTCGCGCCCGGCGCGCAGATCCTGCCCGTCCGCGTCCTCGGCGCCACCGGCTCCGGCTGGATGTCCGACGTCGCCGCCGGCATCGTGTTCGCCGCCGACCGCGGCGCCCACGTCGTCAACATGTCGCTGGGCAGCTCGGGGCAGACGAGCGCGGTGACGCAGGCGATCGCGTACGCCCGCGGCAAGGGCGTCACGGTCGTGGCGTCGGCCGGCAACTCGCGGTCGAGCGGCAGCCCGACGAACTACCCGGCGGCCGACCCCGGCGTCGTCGGCGTCGCCTCCACCGACTCGGGGGACGCGTACTCGTCCTTCTCGAACGCCGGCTCCTACGTCGACATCGCCGCGCCGGGCGGCTCGATCCTCAGCACGGTGCCGGTCGCCAAGGGCTCCTACGGCTGGAAGAGCGGCACGTCGATGGCCGCGCCGCACGTCGCCGCGCTGGCCGCGCTGCTCAAGGCCGCCCGGCCGGGGCTCACCCCGGACCAGGTGCAGCAGGCGATGGAGAGCACGGCGCTCGACCTGGGCGCGGCCGGCCGGGACGACGACTACGGGCACGGGCGCATCCGGCCGGTCGAGGCCCTGGACGCGGTCCTCGCGACCCCGTCCCCCACCCTGACCACCGCCGCCCCGACCACGGCTCCGACGACCACTCCCCCGACCACCGCTCCGACCACCGCTCCGACCACCGCCGCGCCGACCGTCGCGCCCACCACGAGCGCGCCCGTCCTGGCCTCGCCGTTCGTCGGCACCCTGGCCGCCTCGCGGACCGTGCCCTACGGCAGCACCGTCGGCACCGTGTTCACCGTCGGCGCCGGGCGCACGCTGTGGGCCGGCGCCCCCGTGTCGGTCTGCGTGGCCGAGGGCAGCGACCCGTTCGCCTGCACTGCCGCGACCACCACCGCCCGCGGCACCGTCGCGCACACCCGCGCCGCCACCCGGACGTTCCGGGTGCAGGTGCGGGTGGCCGCCACCGCCACCAACCGGGCGGCGGCGTCGCGGATCGTCACCTACACCGTGCGGGCCGGGGCGAACCTGCGCCGCACCGGCCCGCGCGCCCTGACCGCGACCATCGCCGGCGCGGCCGGGCAGGCCGCCCGCCTGGAACGGCTGGAGCGCGGCCGGTGGACCACCGTGGCCGAGTACGCCGCGGTGCCGGCCCGGAAGATGACCGGCCTGCGCGCGGGGTCGTACCGCCTCATCGTGGGCGGCACGGCGGGGGTGACGGGCGCGACCAGCGCGACCGTGCGCCGCTAGTCCTCGCCGCGCCGGTTCTTCTTGATGGCGCCGCGGCGCTTCTTCGCGGCGATGCGGCGCTCCACCGAGCCCTTCGAGGGGCGGGTGGGGCGCCGCTTCTTCGGCGGCGCGGCGACGGCCTGCGCGACGAGCGCGGCGAGCCGGGCGGCGGCGGCCTCCCGGTTGCGCAGCTGCGACCGGTGCTCCGCCGCCACCACGGTCAGCACCCCGCCGACCAGCCGGCCGCCGAGGCGCTCCAGCGCGCGCTCGCGCAGCGGCGGCGGCAGCACCTCCGAGGCGCCCAGGTCCCAGGACAGCTCGACCCGCGAGTCCGTGGTGTTGACGCCCTGCCCGCCGGGGCCGCTCGCCCGGGAGAACCGCCACGCCAGCTCGCCGGCCGGGATCTCCAGCCGGTCCGTCACGCGCAGGTCGCCGTTCACGCCCCCAATATCGCCTACAGCGGCGCCGTCGTGGGGGGCGGGGCGTCGTCGGTGCGCTCGGCGGACGGCAGCCACAGCACGAACGTGCTGCCCGCGCCGAGGGCGGAGAACGCGACCGCGTGCCCGCCGTGCGACTCCACGATCTGCCGGACGATGGCCAGGCCCAGCCCGGTGCGGCGGTCGCGCGAGGCGCCCGCGGCGTCGGCGGTGCGCCAGAACCGGTCGAAGACGCGCGGCAGGTCGCCCGGGGCGATGCCGGGGCCCTCGTCGGCGACGGCCAGCCACAGCCAGCCGCCGTCGCGGCCGGCGCCGATCGTGACGGTGCTGCCCGCCGGGGCGAGGCGGACGGCGTTGGACAGCAGGTTCACGGCGGCGCGGCGCAGGGCGTCCGGGTCGCCGATGAGGTGCAGGTCGTCGGTGACCGCGTACCGGATGGCGAGGCCGCGCTCGGCGGCGACGGCGGCGAACTCCTCGCCGGCCTCCAGCGCGGCGGCGGCGAGGTCGACGTCGGTGTCGGCGAGCGCGCCCGCGTCCCGGCGGGCCGTGGCGAGCAGGTCCTCGACGAGCCGCGACATGCGGGTGGTGGCCCGGTCGACCACGGCGACGGCCCGCTCCCGCTCGTCGGCCGGGGCGGACGCGACGGTCAGCGAGGCGTCCAGGTTGGTGCGGATGATGGCCAGCGGGCTGCGCAGCTCGTGCGACGCGTCGTCGATGAGCTGGCGCTGCGCCCGGAACGCGTCGTCGAGCCGGTCCAGCATCGAGTCGATGGTGTCGGCGAGGTCGCGCAGCTCGTCCTGCGGGCCGTCCAGGCGGATGCGCCGGGACAGGTCGGTGGCCTGGATCTCGCGGGCGGTGCGGGCGATCCGGCCCACCGGCCGCAGCGCCCGCCCGGCCAGGATCCAGCCGATGCCGAGGCTGGCGAGGAACAGCACGCCGAGCGCGACGAACGAGTACGTCCGCACGGTGCCGAGCAGCCGCAGGTTCACCTCGTCCTCGATGGCGGACACCGCCGCCACCTCCATCGCCTCCCCGACCGGCACGACCCGGCCGTCGGCCTTCTGCTTCACCAGATACGCCTGGTAGCTCTCGGTCAGCGGCTTAGGGTCGGTGGCCCGCTCGACGGCGACGTACGTGACGGCCAGCCCGGTGGCGGCCAGCGCGAACAGCAGCGTCGAGTACAGGACGGTGAGCCGGAACCGGATGCTGCGCACGACGCTCACGACGCGCTCCTCAGCCGGTAGCCGCGTCCCACGACCGTCTCGATCCGGGCGCCGCCGAGCTTGCGCCGCAGCGTGCCCACGGTGACCCGGACGGTCTGGGTGAACGGGTCGGCGTTGGCGTCCCACACGTGCTCGAGCAGCTCCTCGGCGGGCACCACGTGCCCGGGCCGGGTCATCAGGTACTCGAGCACCCCGAACTCCTTGCGGGTCAGCGGCAGCGGGCGGCCGGCCAGCGACGCCTCGTGCCGGGCGGCGTCGAGCGACAGGTCGCCGACGGTGAGGACGGCGGAGCCGCCGCCGGTGTCGCGGCGCAGCAGCGCCCGGATCCGGGCGAGCAGCTCCTCCAGCGCGAACGGCTTCACGAGGTAGTCGTCGGCGCCCTCGTCGAGCCCGCGGACCCGGTCGGTGAGGCCGCCGCGGGCGGTCAGCATCAGCACCCGCACGTCGCCGGGCGCGTCGATGGCGCCGTCGCGCAGGGCCCGGCACAGCGTGAACCCGTCGCCGTCGGGCAGGTTGACGTCGAGCAGCATGAGGTCGTACGCGTTGACGGTCAGCAGTTCCTCCGCCTCGGCGGCGCCGGGCGCGACGTCGACCGCGTACCCGGCGCGGACCAGGCCGACGCGCAACGCGCCGGCCAGGTCCTCCTCGTCCTCCACCACGAGCAGTCGCATACGCCGACGCTAGCCTTCCGCGATGATGCGCGCCGCCACCTGCGACGCCTCCTCGATCGGCACCGCGAACCCGATGCCGATGCTGCCGCCGCCCTCCAGCGTGGCGATGGCGGTGTTGACGCCGATCACCTCGCCGCGGGCGTTGACGAGCGGGCCGCCGGAGTTGCCGGGGTTGATGGACGCGTCGGTCTGCACCGCGGTGCGCCCGGCCGTCCCGCCGAGGCGCACGGGGCGGTCGGTGGCGCTGACGATGCCGGCGGTGACGGTGCCGGACAGCCCCAGCGGCGAGCCGACCGCCAGCACCGGCTCGCCCACCCGCACGCTCGCGGGGTCGGCGAGCGCGAGCGGCGGGTAGCCGGCGCCGGTGACGCGCAGGACGGCGATGTCGCTGCGGGCGTCGCGGCCGACGACCTCGGCGGTGCGGCGGCGGCCGTCGGAGCCGACGACGCTGACGGCGCCGCCGGAGTCGACGACGTGGTTGTTGGTGATGACGTGGCCCCGGGCGTCGTAGGCGAAGCCGGAGCCGGTGCCGCCGCCGCCCGCGCCGCGCACCTGGACGGACACGACGCCCGGCAGCGCCCGGGCGGCCGCGCCGACGAGGTCGCCGGGCACCGCGCCGGTGGGGGCGGCCGGTCCGGTGGCGGCGCCGGGGGCGGCGGGCGCCGCGGCGGTGGCGGTGTCGCCGTCCCCGCCGGCCCACCAGCCGGCCGCGCCGCCCGCGCCGGCGGACAGCGCGACGACCAGGCCGGCCGCCGCGATCAGCGGTCCCCGGCCGCCGGTGCGGGCCGTGTGTGCCCCGCCGCCCGGGGGCACGGCGCCGCCGGGCGGCCGCTCGTCGAGGCCGGGCGAGTAGAACTCCGGACCGCGGGGCGCGCCGCCCAGGCCCGTCTGCGTCGGTGCGGTCATGGTCACTCCAGTCGGGTCAGGGAAGCCGGGCGAACCAGAACATGGACGCGAGGGCGGCGAGCAGGGCGAGCACCAGGCCGGCGCCGATGAACCGGGCCGACACGTCCTGCACGCGCGTCTCGTGGCCGACGGAGCTGCCGATGTCGGCGTACACGTCGCGCAGCTGCTCGCTGGTGCCGGCCTCGAAGTAGCCGCCGCCGGTGGCCTGCGCCACGGCCTGCAGCGTCTCGCCGTCGACGGGCACGCGCTGGCCGGCGACGGCGGTGCCGGACGCGCCCCGCCCGCCGATGACGCCGTCGGCGGTGCCGAACGAGATCGCGTCGACGGGGACGCCGAGCTGCGCGGCGAGCGCGGACGCCGTCGCCGGGTCCCGCCCGGCCGTGTTCGCGCCGTCGGACAGCAGCACCACCCGGGCGGGCGGCGGGTCCTCGGCGGCCTGCGCGTCGAGGTTGCGGACGGCGTCGAGGGAGGTGGCGATGGCCTCGCCGATGGCGGTGCCCTGCGGGCCCTCGCCCTGGGCCAGCCGGTCGATGGCGGCGGCCACGGCCGGCCGGTCGGTGACCGGGGCGACGACCACGTTGGCGGCGCCCGCGAACCCGACCAGCCCGACGTTGAACTGCTCGGGCAGCCCGCCGACGAACTCGTGCGCGGCCGCCTTCGCGGCGGTGAGCCGGTCGGGCGCCACGTCGTCGGCGAGCATCGAGTTGGACACGTCGACGGCGACGATGACGGTGGCCCGCTCGCGCGGCACCCGCACGTCGTCCTGCGGGCGGGCGAAGCCGACCACCAGCAGCGCCAGCATCGCGACGAACAGGCCGGCGGGCACGTGCCGCCGCCAGGCCGGGCGCTTCGGCGCGACCCGGTCGAGCAGCTTGAGATTGGTGAACCGGACCGCGTACGCGCTGCGGCGGCGCTGCAGCAGCAGGTACGCGATCACCAGTGCGGCGACGGCGGCGAGCAGCCACAGCCGGGCCGGGGCCTCGAACGTCACGGAGTGCCTCCCCCGATGGGTCGGTGGCGGGCGCCGGCGGCGAGCCGGCGCTGGGTGTGGACGTGGCGCACGATGTCGGCGACCCAGTCCCGGTCGGTCGACAGCGTCAGGTGGGCGGCGCCGGTGCGGCGCAGCGCGGCGGCGACGGCCCGCTGCTGCTCGGCGGCCGCGGCGGCGTACCGCTCGCGCAGCCGGCGGCTGGCCGTGCCGACCTCGCGGCGGGCGCCCGTCTCCGGGTCGACCAGCGTGATGAGCCCGACGTCGGGCAGCTCCCGCTCGCGCGGGTCGGTGACGTGCACGGCGAGCACCTGGTGCCGGGCGGCGAGCCGGCGCAGCGGCTTCTCCCAGTCGGGCGCGCCCGGGCCGAGGCCGTCGTCGGGCAGCCCGTCGAGGAAGTCGCTGACGACCACGACCAGGCCGCGCCGGGGGGTGGCCCGGTGCAGGTTGTCGACCGCCGCGGCGAGCGGCACCGGCTGGGCGGCCGGGATGCCGCGCGGCACGGCCAGCAGCGCCCGCAGCAGCCCGAGCAGGTGGGTGCGGCCGGTGCGGGCCGGGAACCGGGTGATGCCGTCGCCGCCGAGCAGGTACGCCCCGAGCCGGTTGCCGGCGCCCGCGGTGAGGAACCCGACCGCGGCGACCCCCGCCACGGCCAGCTCCCGCTTCTCCAGCTCGCCGGTGCCGAAGTCCATGCTGGGCGTCGCGTCCACGAGCACCCAGGTGGCGAGCTCGCGGTCGGCGTCGAGCTGCCGGACGTGCGGCACGGCGGTGCGGGCGGTGACGGCCCAGTCCATGCGCCGCACCTCGTCCTCGCCGGCCCGGTACTCGCGGCTGCCCGCGGGCTCGGAGCCGACGCCGGGCAGCAGCCCGAGGTGCTGGCCGTGCAGGAGCCCGTCGAGCCGCCGGGTGATCTGCAGCTCCAGCCGGCGCAGCCGCCGCTGCGGCAGCAGCTCGGTGACGGTGGCGCCGCCGCTCATGCCGCGACCTGTTCGGCGGGGCCGCCGAGGCCGGGGCCGCCCTGCGCCGGGGCGATGCGCGGCAGCGGGACGGCCTCGACGACGCGGCGCACCAGGTCGTCGGGGGTGAGCCCGTCGGCGACGGCGTCGAAGCTGAGCACCAGGCGGTGCGCGAGCACGTCCGGGGCCAGCTCCAGGATGTCGGTGGGCAGCACGTAGTCGCGGCCGCGCAGCAGGGCGAGGGCCCGGCCGGCGGCGACCAGGCCGAGGGTGGCGCGAGGGCTGGCCCCGTACGCGAGGTGCTGCGCGACCTCGGAAAGCCCGAACCGGTTCGGGTCGCGGGTGGCGAGCACGAGCCGGACCACGTACTCGGCGAGGGCGTGGTGGACGAACACCTCGCGCGCCATGGCCTGCAGCCTCATCAGCCGCGCGGTGTCGAGCACGGGGCGGGCGGCGGGCCGGCCGGTGCCCATCCGGTAGAGGATGCCCAGCTCCTCCTCGTCGGTCGGGTAGTCCACGACGACCTTCATGAGGAACCGGTCGCGCTGCGCCTCGGGCAGCTGGTAGACGCCCTCGCTCTCGATCGGGTTCTGGGTGGCCAGCACGAGGAACGGCTCCGGCACGGGGTAGGTGCGCCCGCCGATGGAGACGTGCCGCTCGGCCATGACCTCCAGCAGCGCGGACTGCACCTTGGCGGGCGCGCGGTTGATCTCGTCGGCGAGGACCAGGTTGGCCATCACCGGCCCGAGCTCCACGTCGAAGCTCTCCTGGGAGGCCCGGTAGATGCGGGTGCCGAGGATGTCGGACGGCACCAGGTCGGGCGTGAACTGGATGCGGTGGAAGCGGCCGCCCACGGCGGTCGCCAGGGTCTCGGCGGCCAGCGTCTTCGCGACGCCGGGCACGCCCTCCAGGAGGCAGTGGCCCTGGGCGAGCAGCGCGGTCATGAGCCGCTCGACGAGCCGGTCCTGCCCGACGATGACCTTCTTGACCTCGAACAGCGTCTGCTCGAGCATGCGGGCCGCGGAGGCCGCCTCCAGCACGGGTTCTGTCGTCAGCATGGGGACCATGGCACCACCGGTGACCGAAAGCTGACCGAAGCTGGAATGCTGGGGGTCCGTACGTCGAGGAGGTTGTGTGCCGTCACCGTCTGTGGCCACCACGGGTTATCCGTGGCCGATCGAAACCGCACGGCTGGACAACGGCCTGCGGGTCGTCGTCAGCTCCGACCGCACCGCGCCGGTCGTGTGCGTGAACCTGTGGTACGACGTGGGCTCCCGGCACGAGCCCGCCGGCCAGACCGGCTTCGCGCACCTCTTCGAGCACCTGATGTTCGAGGGCTCGGTGCACGTGGCGAAGACCGAGCACATGAAGCTGGTGCAGGGCTCGGGCGGCTCGCTGAACGCGACGACGAACCCGGACCGCACCAATTACTTCGAGACGATGCCGTCGGAGCACCTCGAGCTGGCGCTGTGGCTGGAGGCCGACCGGATGGGCGGCCTGGTGCCCGCCTTGACCCAGGAGACGCTGGACAACCAGCGCGAGGTGGTGAAGAACGAGCGCCGGCAGCGGTACGAGAACGTGCCGTACGGCGACGCGTGGCTGCGCCTGCTGCCGCTGCTGTACCCGCCGGGGCACCCGTACCACCACGCCACGATCGGCTCGATGGAGGACCTGAACGCGGCCGACCTGGCGACGTTCCAGGCGTTCCACACCCTGTACTACGCGCCGAACAACGCGGTGCTGACCGTCGTCGGCGACACCGACGCCGAGACGGTGTTCGGGCTGGCGCAGAAGTACTTCGGGTCCCTGCCCGCCAAGCCGGACATCCCGCCGGCCCCGGACGGCACGCTCGCCGGCGGGCTCACCGAGCCGGCCCGCGAGACGGTGGTCGGGGCGGTGCCGGCGGCGCGCATCTACCTGTCGCACCGCACGCACCCGTTCGGCACGCCCGGCTACGACGCCGCCACGGTGCTGGCGACGGTGCTCGGCAGCGGCCGCGGCAGCCGGCTGTACCAGCGGCTCGCGGACGGCAAGCGGATCGCGCAGCCGGACTACATCGGCGCGTACGGCGTGGACCTGGCGCACGCCCCGGCGCCCGTCATCGTCACCGCCACGGTGAAGGACGGCGTGGCCGTCGAGGACCTGGAGGCGGGCCTGGGCGAGGTGCTCGACAGCCTGGTCGACGAGCCGGTGACCGAGGCCGAGCTGGACCGCGCGAAGGCGCTGCTGACCACGTCGTGGTGGCGCGGGCTGTCCACGGTGGGCGGCCGCGCCGACACCCTCGGCCGGTACGCGACCCAGTTCGGCGACCCGGCCCGGGCCGGCGAGCGGCTGGGCGGCTGGCTGGCGGTGACGGCGGCCGACGTGACGCAGGCCGCCGCGGAGCTGTTCACGCCCGAGTCCCGGGTGACCCTGACCTACCTGCCCGAGCAGACCGAGGAGACCGCGTGACCCTGATCGCCGAACGCCCGGGGTCGGGCGCGGCCCGGCCGTACCGCTTCCCGGACATCGTGCGCCGCACGGTCGCGGGCGGCCGCGTCGTCGCCGCGCACCTGCCGGGCCAGATGCTCGCCTCGGCGTCGCTGCTGCTGGACGCGGGCGCCGCCCGGGAGCCGGCGGGCCGCGAGGGCGCCGCGTCGGTGCTGGCGAAGGCGCTGGAGGAGGGCACGACGAAGCGCGACGCGACGGCGTACGCGCTGGCACTGGAGGGGCTCGGCGCGGAGCTGTCCACATCGGTCGACTGGGACGCGTTCCGGCTGGCGGTGGGCGTGCCCGTCGGGGTGCTGCCGGCGGCGGTCGAGCTGATGGCCGAGGCGGCCCGCACCCCGCTGCTGGACCCGGCGGAGGTGAGCCGCGTCCGCGACGACGAGGTGACCGCGCTCAAGATGGACTGGGCGCAGCCCGGCCCGCGGGCGGACGCGGCGCTGCGCGCGGACCTGTTCGACGGCCGGTACGGCCGGCCGCTGCACGGCGACCCGGCGTCCACGGCGGCGGTGACGGCCGACGACGTGGCCGCGTTCCACGCCGACTGGTTCCTGCGGCCGGGCACCCTGCTGGTGGCGGGCGACCTGGACGTGCTGGACCTGGACGCGCTGGCCGCGGCCGCGTTCGCGGGCACCTCCGGCGACGACCTGCCGGTGGACGAGCCGCTGGACGTGCCGGTGCGCGACGCCCGCCGGGTGCTGCTCGTCGACCGGCCCGGCTCGGTGCAGTCGACGCTGCGGCTGGGCCACCGGGCCCCGCACCGGGCGCACCCGGACTACGTGCCGATGTCGCTGGCGGCGACGGTGCTGGGCGGGGCGTTCACGTCCCGGCTCAACCACCTGATCCGCGAGGTGCGCGGCTACACGTACGGCATCCGGGGCGACTTCGGGTTCTCCCGCCGGTTCGGCCGGTTCTCGGTGAGCGCGGCCGTGCAGACCGCGGTGACGGCCCCGGCGCTGGCGGACACGGTCGGCGAGATCTCCCGCACCCGGGCCACCGGCGTGACGGAGGACGAGCTGGCGGTGGCCCGCACCTGGCGCGCCGGGCAGCTGTCGGTGGAGATGCAGACCCCGGGCGCGATCGCGGGCGCCCTGGCGACGCTGGTGCTGCACGGCCTGCCGGACGACTACCACGCGACGCTGCGCGAGCGGCTGCTCGGCGCGACCGTCGAGGAGGTGTCGGCGGCGGCGCGGACGCACCTGCACCCGGACGGGCTGACGGTGGTCGTCGAGGGCGACGCCGCGGTGCTGCGCGACGAGCTGGTGGCGGCGAACGTCGGCGAGGTCGTGGACGCGAAGCTGTAAATCGCACAGAGGAACCGCCGCAAAGGCGGGCCTTCAGGGCATGCGAATGTGCCGATGGCCCGCCTTCGGCGGTTCGGGGGTTGCCCAGAGATGTCGATCACGTTTCAATGGGCCACGGCGCTTCCCGAGAGAGCGCTCTCTCACCCTCCGCAGGAGACCTTTGATGCCCGCTTCGTCCCTGAACCTCGGCCGCCGCCAGGTCCTGGCTCTGCCCGCCGTCGCCGCCGCCGCGGCCGCCGCCGGTTCCCTCGGCCTCGAGTCGCCCGCCGCCGCCGCGCAGATCAACGCCCCGCGCGGCCTGGTCGACCGGTCGTTCCTCAAGCCCGTCAACCGCGCCTACAAGTACCTCGACACCGTGCAGGACGCGTACTTCGAGGGCCGCACGCCGCGCCTGCTGCAGAGCTACAACAACGAGGGCGAGTTGATGACGACGGCGTTCGTCTACGACAACGCCCTCGCCATCTGCGCCTACCTGGCCAACCCGACCCGCGAGAACGTGCGCCGCGCCCGGCTGATCGGCGACGCGCTGCTGTTCGCCCAGGCCAACGACGAGAAGTACACCGACGGGCGGGTGCGCCAGGCGTACGCGGCCGGCCCGATGCAGTTCTACGGCGGCGGCGCGTTCTTCCCCGGCCTGGAGCGCGAGGACGGCAAGGCGGCGTTCCTGTGGCCGTTCGGCTTCAGCGGCTCGGCCACCGGCGACATGGCGTGGGTGGCGCTGGCGTTCGTGCAGCTCTACGACCGCACCCGGGCAGCGAAGTACCTGGACGCGGCCGTCACGATCGGCCTGTGGATCACCGACAAGGAGAGCCCGTACCGCTACGGCGGCTACCACGGCGGCATCCAGGCCGACGGCGAGACCCCGCAGAAGTGGGTCTCCTCGGAGCACAACATCGACGTGTACGCCCTGTTCAACCTGCTGTTCAAGCACACCCGCGACCGGCGCTGGAAGGCCCGCGCGGCCGTCGCCGGCGAGTTCGTGCGCTCCATGTGGAACCGCAAGGAGGGCTTCTTCTGGACCGGCACGATCGGCGGCCTGCCCGGTGAGGACCCGAACCTCATCAACAAGGGCAACATCCCGTCGGACGTGCAGACCTGGGGCCTGCTGTCGCTGCGCGAGAAGCGCTACAACGCCGGCGTCGACTACGTGACCGACGAGCTGTGGTCCACCGACGGCCCGAACGTGCCTAACACCCAGCTGCCCGCCGGCGTGCACGTCTCCGGCGTCGCCTACGCCAGCCAGTCGAAGGTGCTCACCGGCAACGTGTCCGGCAGCACCCGGCCCAACGTCCGCGAGGCCGTCTGGCTGGAGGGCAACGGCCACACCGCGCTCGCGCTGCTGTTCCGCGGCGAGAAGGGCGACCGGGCGCTGGCCAAGCGGCTGCTGCGCGAGACCGTCATCGCCCAGGAGAAGGTGGGCGGCGGGCAGACCGTCGGCCTCACCGACGACCCCGACGGCGGCAAGCTGTCGAACCCGGGCGAGGGCGGCACCTGGACGGGCACCGTCCTGCCGAAGAAGGCGGGCATCGTGGCCGCGACCAGCGCGTTCGACACCGGCTTCGCGTTCGGCTACTTCCAGCGCCAGCACGTCGGCGCCACGTCCTGGTTCATCATGGCGGCCCTGGACTTCAACCCGTACGCCTAACCCGGTTCGTGGCGTCCGGCGGATACCGTCGGACCCATGACGATCACCGCACCGGCCCCGCCGAGCACCCGTCGGCGGGGCCGGACCGCGCTCTGGTGGCTGCTGGTGCTGCCGGGGCTGGCGTGGGCGGTGATCCGGCTCGGCGGCTGGGAGATCGGCCCGCTCGTGCAGCTGTTCGCGTTCACCCCGTACGTGGCGGCGTGGTCGGTGCCGCTCGCGCTGACCGCGCTCATCCGGCGGCGCTGGCTGCCCGCCGCGTTCGCCGTCGTGGCCGCCGTCGCCCTCGTGGGCGCCGTCCTGCCGCGCGCGATCCCGGACAACCAGCCCGCCGCCCGCGGCGCCCGGCTCACCGTCATGACCGCCAACATGCTGTTCGGCGGCGCCGACCCGGCCCAGCTGACCCGGCTCGTCCGCGAGCGCCGGGTCGACGTGCTGGCCCTGCAGGAGTACACCCCCGAGGGCGAGGCCGCCCTGCTGGCCGCCGGCCTGGGCACCGACCTGCCGCACCGGCAGTCCAACGGCGAGGTCGGCACCACCGGCTCCGCCCTGTGGTCACGCCACCCGCTGACCGACCCCGGCTTCCGCCGCAACGCGGGCGGCTTCGGCCAGTCGTACGCCACCGTCGCCCTGCCCGGCGCCGCCCCGGTCCTCGTCGAGTCGGCCCACCCGCTCGCCCCGTGGGCGGTGCACGTCGTCGACGACTGGCGCGGCGACCTGGAGGCCCAGCCGCGCGCCACCCCGGGCGGCCCGCTGCGCATCCTGCTCGGCGACTTCAACGCCACCCTCGACCACGCCCCGCTGCGCCGGCTGCTCGACAGCGGCTACCGCGACGCCGCCGACGCGGTGGGCAGGGGCCTGATCGGCACGTGGGGCCCGTACGACGGCGACCCGATCCCGCCGGTCACCATCGACCACGTGCTGGTCGACGAGCGCATCCGCGTCGACGAGCTGTCCGTGCACGACCAGACCGGCAGCGACCACCGGGCGATCGTCGCGACCGTCACGCTTCCCTGACCCGGTCGTCGGCCACCAGCAGCCCCACCAGCCCGACCAGGAACACGAGGGTGTCCAGCGCCGGAAGCGCGGGCCCCCAGTCCGCCGCGCCGCCCCAGCCGCCGAACGGCCACGGCGACTCCACCGCGATGTCCAGCGAGCCGGCGTAGGCGGAGGACATCTCGTCGGCCCGGAGCGGCTGCGTGTCGTACGCCGTGTAGGCGAACTCGAACGCCGCCGCCTCGGCCAGCCACCACGCCCCCGCCGCGACGGCCACCAGCAGCGGCACCGCCGCCGCCGCCCGGCCACCCCGCCGGCCGGCCCACGCCACCAGCACGGCCCCCGCCAGCACGAGCGCCGCCGCACCCGGCCCGGCGACCACCACGGCCGACGCCGGCTCCCCGGCCACGTCGGTCAGCGCGGCGGCCAGCGACCACGCGAACAGCCCCGCGCCCACCACCCACACCACCGCGGCGCCCACCGCCCGCCGCCGCGACCACGGCCGGCCGGCCCCACCCGCGATCGCGTACCCCGCCGCCGCCGCGGCCACCCCCAGCAACCACGCCTCCGCGACCGCCGACCCGTCGAGCGTGACGTCGAACGGGTACGCACCCCGCAGGTCCAGCACCCACGCGTACAGCGTGAGCGCCCCGAACGCCACGACCAGCGCACGCGCCGCCCCGCCGAGGACGGCGACGGCCAGCAGGGCCGCCATCGTCCACGTCCCCGGATACGGCAGCAGCGGCACGTCCAGCACGGCACCGGCCACCCAGAGGGCGGCGCAGGCCAGGGCGGCGGCGCGGGCGTAGCGGATCATGGGAGGGCATTCTCCCGACCGTCGGGCAGCAGCGCCACGAGGCCCGCCACCAGCAGCAGCACACCGGCGGCCGGAACCGACGGCTGCGGCTGGGCGGGCTCGTGGATCCACGAGTAGGTGGCGAGCACCTCGACCACCTCCCCCGGCGCCCCGCCGGCGGCGGCCGCCGCGAACAGCGCCAGCAGGGTGCACAGCGCGGCGTACGGCAGCAGCGTGACGCCCAGCGCCACGCCGCCGGCCCACAGCGCCGCGCAGCCGAGGGCCGCGGCCCGGGCGAGGCGCATCAGCGGGCGGGGTCGTCCTGGGGCAGCGCCTCGGCGTCCAGGCGCAGGTGGCGCAGGGGCGCTCCCGGGTCCGGGTACGTGATGCCCAGCTTGCGCCAGAAGTCGACGAAGACCCACACGTCGTCGAGGTCGAACTCGTCGCCCGGGAACGCCGGGCCGGAGACCTCGGCGGCGCGGACCAGGTACGGGGCGATCGCCGACTTCGGGCGGTCGAAGAAGTCGACCAGCACCGACACGTCGCCGGCCCACTCGCGGCGCAGGCGCTCCGCCGTGGCCGCGTCGGTGGCGAAGTGGTCCGGCACCGAGCTGAACCGGTCGCGGACCTCGCCCTTGTAGAAGGCCACGTGCTGCCAGTAGTCGCCGTCGTACACGTCGATCGCGCTGACCTGGGCGCCCAGCTCCCGGGAGAGCCAGCCGCCCAGGCTCGCCGCGACGACCGGCATCGGCCAGGCGACGACCGTCCAGCCGTTCTCCGGCGGGTGCACGGCGACCAGGTCGTCGCCGTGCGCGTCCGTCGGCTCGGCCTCGACCCCGTTGTCCCGGGCGTGGCGGACGATGGTGTCCGCCACGAAGGCCGCGTCGGTGCTGCGCACCGCGGTCACTGCGATGAATTCCCCCATGATCCCGATCGTGGCGCAGATGCGGGCGTCGTGTGGGCGAGTCCGTAGGTGAGTGCGTCGACCAGGGCATGCCAGCTGGCCTCGACCACGTTGTCGTGGACGCCGACGGTGGTCCAGTCGCGCTGCTTGTCGCTCGTCTCGACCAGCACCCGGGTGACCGCGTTGGTGCCGTGCGAGCCCTCCAGGATGCGCACCTTGTAGTCGGCGAGCTCGAAGTTCGCCAGCTCCGGGTAGTGCGCGGTGAGGCCGGTGCGCAGCGCCTCGTCGATGGCGTTGACCGGGCCGTTGCCCTCGGCGGTGGTGATGACCCGCTCGCCGCGGACCCGCATCTTGACGGTGGCCTCGGACACGACCGTGCCGTCGGCGCGGTGCTCGACCAGCACCCGGTACGACTCCAGCTCGAACGGCCGGTCGTACGCGGCGCCGGGCACGTGGTCGCGCACGAGCAGCTCGAACGACGCGTCGGCGGCCTCGAACGACCAGCCGACCGCCTCCAGGTCCTTCACCTGCTGGGTGACCTTCGACAAGGCGTCCTGGTGACCGGACAGCTCGATGCCCAGCTCGCGGCTCTTCAGCTCGATGCTGGCGCGGCCGGCCATCTCGGTCACCAGGATGCGCATGTCGTTGCCGACGACCGCCGGGTCCACGTGGTTGTAGAGCAGCGGGTCGACCTTGATCGCGCTCGCGTGCAGCCCCGCCTTGTGGGCGAAGGCGGCGGCCCCGACGTACGCCTGGTGGGTGTCGGGGGTGAGGTTCGCGATCTCGGCGATGGCGTGCGAGACGCGCACCGCCTTCTCCAGGCAGCCGTCCGGTAGGACGGGCAGCCCGAGCTTGAGCTGGAGGTTGGCGACGACGGCGAACAGGTCGGCGTTGCCGGGGCGCTCGCCGTAGCCGTTGGCGGTGCACTGGAAGTGCCGGACCCCGGCCTCGACGGCGGCGACGGTGTTCGCCACCGCGCAGGAGGTGTCGTTCTGGCAGTGGATGCCGAGCTGGTCGGCGGGCACGCCGAGGCGCTCGGTCAGCTCGCCGATGGCCCGGGTGATCTGGGACGGCAGCATGCCGCCGTTGGTGTCGCACATGACGACCCGCTCGGCGCCGCCGGCGAACGCGGCGTGCACCACGGAGGCGGTGTAGTCGGGGTCGTGGCGGTAGCCGTCGAAGAAGTGCTCGCAGTCGACGAACACCCGGCGGCCGTGCGAGACGAGGAAGGCGACGGTGTCGCGGACCATGGCCAGGTTCTCGTCGCCGGTGGTGCGCAAAGCCCGCTCGACGTGCCGGATGTCGGACTTGGCGACCAGGCACACGACCGGGGTCTCCGCGTCGAGCAGCGCCTTGACCTGCTGGTCGTCCGCCACGTCGACGCCGGCCTTGCGGGTGGAGCCGAACGCGACCAGCACGGCGTGCTTGAGGTCCAGCTCGGTCTTCGCGCGGCGGAAGAACTCGGTGTCCTTCGGCATGGCGCCCGGCCAGCCGCCCTCGATGAAGCCCACGCCGAACTCGTCCAGGAGGCGGGCGATGGCGAGCTTGTCGACGACCGAGTAGCTGATGCCCTCGCGCTGGGCACCGTCGCGCAGGCTCGTGTCGAACACCTGGTAGCTCATGGCGGGAGGTTCCTTCCTCACAACAAAAAGACCCCCCGCGGATGCGGGAGGTCTGCGCGTCGGCCTCGAAGGGGCGGCCGGCGCGCTACGTGCGAATAATCAGCACGAGGTGGGTCACGGGACGTAGCTTGCCACTCCGGGCCGCCCCGGGCGCCGGCCTTCCACGATGCGGGACGGATTCGGGTCACCCGGCCGGGGGTACGTGCGGTCCCATGACAGAACCACTGCAGAACGACCCGGACCGCGCCGAGGGGACGACCGTGCCCGACGCCCAGGGCGAATTCGTGGCGGAACAGCCGGGTGGCGCGTTCGACCCCCGCAGCTATCGTCGCGAGGGCGAAGATTCGCAGGCGGACGGTGACCAGGCGGATCAACCGGGGTAGATTCTCCGGGTTCGATGGAGAGGCGGGGGGATGCCGGAGAACCTGCTGCCGCGCGACCCGCGCCGGATCGGCCCGTACGAGCTCACCGCCCGGCTCGGCGCGGGTGGCATGGGCACGGTCTACCTGGGCCGCTCCCCCGGCGGCCAGGACGTCGCCGTCAAGGTGGTCCGCTCCGAGTTCGCCGTGGAGGACGAGTTCCGCGCCCGCTTCCGCAGCGAGGTCGAGCGCGCCCGCCAGGTGCCACCGTTCTGCACCGCCGAGGTGCTCGACGCCGACCCGGAGGCCGACCCGCCCTACCTGGTGGTCGAGTACGTCGACGGCCCCTCGCTGGCCGAGGTGGTGGAGCGGCGCGGGCCGCTGTCGGCGGGCACCCTGCACGGCGTGGCGATCGGGGTGGCGACGGCGCTGACCGCCATCCACGGCGCCGGGGTCATCCACCGCGACCTCAAGCCGCGCAACGTGCTGCTGCCGCCGGGCAACCCCAAGGTCATCGACTTCGGCATCGCGCGCGCGTTCGAGCCGACCAGCCAGCACACCCGCACCGGGCAGATGCTGGGCACGGTGGCGTACATGGCGCCGGAGCGGTTCGACGACACCGCCTCGGGCCGGGCCGTCACCCCCGCCGCGGACGTGTTCGCGTGGGGCGCCGTCGTCACGTACGCGGGCACGGGCCGCACCCCGTTCCAGGCCGACTCGGCCCCGGCGACCGCGATGCGCATCGTCAGCCAGCCGCCGGTGCTCGACGGCCTGCCGCCGCACCTGCGCGACCTGGTGGCGCTCACCCTGGCCAAGAACCCGGCCGACCGGCCGCACGCCCGCGAGCTGCTCGACCTGCTGCTCGCCGGCGGCCAGGCGGACCTCGCCCGGCGGCCCGCGCTGCGCCGGGCGGCCACCAGCGCGGCCCGGCACGCGGCGCCGGACACCGGCGACCGGCCCTGGCCGGGGGCCGCGCCCACCGGCACCCCCACCGGCGGAGCGGCCACCGTCGTGGCTTCCCGGCCGCCGTCCCCGCCGGGCCGCCCGCCGGGGCCGCCCTTTCCGCCACCCCGGCCGCCCCGGCGCTCGATGAGCGGCTGGCAGATCGCCGGCATCTGCCTGACCGGCATCGTGGTCGCGGTCGGCGCGCTGTGGTTCCTGGCCAGCGGCCTGCTGACGCTGACGATCGGCGCGCTCATCGCCGCCGGCGAGGAGCCCACGGAGCCGGTGGTCAGCAGCTCGCCCGTCGCGTCCGAGCCGCTGCGCACGGCCGGGGCGTGGAAGGAGTCGATCAGCCGCGACGGCGGCGCGATCTGCGCCTTCGACGAGGGCCTGGTGATCAGCCGCAAGACCGCGGGCGAGCACCGGTGCGACGGTCCCGCGATCGCGGTGGCCGGCAGCCACGACGTCACCGTCGACGTCGCGCTGCTCTCGCCCGGCACGTGCGGCGTCCTGTGGTTCGACGCCCGCGACGGCAGCGGCTACCGCGCCGACGTGTGCGCCACCGGCGTCACCGTCCGCTCGGCGCAGGACCGGAGCCCGCTCGGCGCGCTCGAGGTGAAGTTCCCGCAGGAGATCGAGCCGGGCGGCTCCGCCCGCATGCGGTTCTACCTGGCGCCGGGCGGCGGCAACGTCTCGATCAGCCGGGACGGCGTCGTGCTCGCCGACTCGCCCATGGACGCGCTGCACCCCGCCACCGGCACACTGCGCCTCGGCCTCACCGCGCCCCGCGGCTACGACGAGACCGCGCAGGTGCGGTTCACCGACCTCGACGTCCGGGCCCTGTCCTAGGCGCCTCGTAGGGTTGGCGGCGTGGAGAACCCTTCGCGCACGATCGCGTTCGACGCCCTGTTCAACTTCCGCGACCTCGGCGGCTACCCCGGCCTCGACGGCCGCACCACCCGCTGGCGCCGCGTCTTCCGCTCCGACTCCCTGCACGGCATCGCCGACGCCGACGCCGCCGCCTGGGCCGAGCTGGGCGTGAAGACGGTCATCGACCTGCGCCGCACGTTCGAGGTGACGAAGTTCGGCCGGGTGCCCGAGGCCGCCGGCCTCGACTACCGGCACACCCCGATCCGGCACCTCGACTGGGGCCGGGTCGACTACCCGGAGGACACCCACCACCCGCGCTGGCTGGCCGACCGCTACCTCAACTTCGCCGAGGAGGGCGCCGACGGCCTCGCCACCACGCTGAGCCTGCTGGCCGACCCGGACCGCGCGCCCGCCGTGGTGCACTGCATGGCCGGCAAGGACCGCACCGGGGTGGTGTGCGCGCTGACGCTGGCGCTGGTCGGCGTCGCCGACGACGTCATCGCCGAGGACTACGCGCTGAGCACGGCCGCCATGACCGCCCTCACCGAGCACCTGGCGAAGGCCGACCCGACGCCGGTCACGCCCCGCTACTTCGAGTGCCCGGCCGACGCGATGCAGCTGTTCCTCGACGACCTGCGCACCAAGCACGGCTCGGTCGAGGGGTACGTGCGCGACATCGGCGTCACCGAGGAGCAGGTCGCGGCGCTGCGCAGCCACCTGCTCACCGCCGACGGGGAGCCGGCAGCGCGGCGGTGAGCCCGGCGCCACGGCCGGACACAACCTGGTTGTGCGGGCCTGGCGGGCGCCGCCGCCGGTGCGCCGGGTCCGGGCAGCGGTGCTGCCGGCCCCGCAGCCACCGGCGACGGACGCCGCCCTGGACGCGCTGCTGCGGGTGGGGGTTCGCCGGGCCTAGAGGACCCGGTGCACCCAGCCGAAGTCGTCGGCGGCGCGCCCGCGCTGGATGTCGACCAGCTCCTGGCGCAGCCGCATCGTGACCTCGCCGGAGCCGCCGTCGGCCACGGTGAACTCGCCGTCGGGCGACTTCACCACGCCGATCGGCGTGATGACCGCGGCGGTGCCGCAGGCGAACGCCTCGCGGATGCGCCCGCTGACGGCGCCCTCCTGCCACTCGGTGAGGCTGACCGGGCGCTCCTGCACCGTGTGGCCGGCGCGCCGGGCCAGCGTCATCACCGAGTCGCGGGTGATGCCCGGCAGGATGGCGCCTGTCAGCGGCGGCGTGACGAGCGTGCCGTCGTCGTAGACGAAGAACACGTTCATGCCGCTGAGCTCGTCGACGTAGGTGCGCTCCACCGCGTCGAGGAACAGCGCCTGGTCGCAGCCGTGCGCCGCCGCCTCACCCTGGGCGATGAGCGACGCGGCGTAGTTGCCGCCGCACTTGGCCGCGCCGGTGCCGCCGGGCGCCGCCCGGGTGTACTCCTGCGACGCCCACACCGACACCGGCTTGACGCCGCCGGTGAAGTACGAGCCGACGGGCGACGCGATCGCGCAGTACAGGTATTCGGTGGCCGGCCGCACGCCGAGGAACACCTCGGTGGCGAACTGGAACGGGCGCAGGTAGAGGCTGGCGCCCTCGCCCTGCGGGATCCACGAGCGGTCGATCTCGATCAGCTGGTGCAGCGAGCCGAGGAACAGGTCCTCCGGCAGCGCCGGCATGGCCATCCGCTGCGCCGACGCGGTGAACCGGGCGGCGTTCGCCTCGGGCCGGAACATCGTCACGCCGTCGTCCGTCTGGTACGCCTTCAGGCCCTCGAAGATCTCCTGCGCGTAGTGCAGGACGGCGGCGGCGGGGTCCATCGGGATGGGGCCGCGGGCCTCGACGCGGGCGTCGTACCAGCCCTTGCCCTCGGCGTAGCGGATCGTGACCATGTGGTCGGTGAAGATGCGACCGAAGCCCGGGTTGGCCAGCAGCGCGGTGCGTTCCGCGTCGGATACCGGCTGAGGGTTCCGGCGGATCTCGAAATCGAGGGTGTCACCACCGCTCATGTGCCTGACCTCCAATAGTCAAGGTTCAACGCTGAGAAGGTACCCCGAACGGTCGTTAAAGTCGCGCACGCGGCAACGACCGGGCACCGTCGTGCGGGCCTCGGGGCAGGGGGAACGTACGAGGAGCTGCGTCAGGCGGCCGCGGCGGCGGCGACGCGGTCGCCCACCTCGGCGGTGCGCAGGGGCGCGCCCGGCGTGCGGGACGCGACCTCGGCCGCGACCGCCTCGGATACTCGGCGGGCCTCGTCGAGGTGGCCCAGGTGCTCGAGCAGCAGCGCGCCGGACAGGATGGCGGCGGCCGGGTCGGCGATGCCCTTGCCCGCGATGTCGGGCGCGGAGCCGTGCACCGGCTCGAACGTCGACGGGTACGCGCGCTCCGGGTTGACCGAGCCGCTGGCGGCCATGCCGATGCCGCCGGTGACGGCCGCGGCGATGTCGGTGAGGATGTCGCCGAACAGGTTGTCGGTCACCACGACGTCGTAGCGCTGCGGGTTGCTCACCATGAACATGGCGGCCGCGTCGATGTGCTGGTACTCCGTGGTGACGTCGGGGAACTCGGCTGCGACGGCGGCGAAGGTGCGCGCCCACAGGCCGCCCGCGTGCGTCAGCACGTTGGTCTTGTGCACGAGGGTGAGGTGCTGCCGGTCGCGGCGCTGGGCCCGGGCGAACGCGTCGCGGACGACCCGCTCGACGCCGTGCCGGGTGTTCAGGCTCTCCTCGGTGGCGATCTCGGCGGGCGTGTCGCGGTGCAGGACGCCGCCGGCGCCGACGTACAGGCCCTCGGTGCCCTCGCGGACGACGACCATGTCGATCTCGCCCGGCTTGACCCCGGCCAGCGGGCTGGTGGTGCCCGGCCAGAGCTTGCTGGGGCGCAGGTTGACGTACTGGTCGAAGTCGAAGCGGAGCTTGAGCAGCAGGCCGCGCTCGAGGACGCCCGGCGGGACGCTGGGGTCGCCGATGGCGCCGAGCAGGATGGCGTCGTGGCCGGCCAGCTCGTCGCGGACGGAGTCGGGCAGGACCTCGCCGGTGCGGTTGTAGAGGGTCGCGCCGAGGTCGTACTCGGTCGCCTCGACGCCCGGGAGCACGGCGTCGATGACCTTGCGCGCCTGCGCGGTCACCTCGGTCCCGATGCCGTCGCCGGCCACCACCGCGATCCGCGCCACCGTCAACTCAACTCCCTCGACCCACGCCCCGGCCCCGTCCTTGGGTCGGAACCTTAGTCGAGGTTAGGGCAACGTCCCGGCAGCCGGTACGCGGGTCCCACCATATGGAGCGGCCCCCGCCCCTCCCGGCAAGGAGGAACGGGGGCCGCCACGTCGGGTACGCGCAGCACGCGTACTCGGGGGTGCGCCGCCCGGCCGCGCCCGCAGGGTCACCCGAAGACCCGCCGGCGCCACCGGAAGCGGCGGGCACAACGCTAGCGACGGGGACCGATGCCGCGCAAGACGCAAATCAGGCGTGTCCGCCTTTACTCGTCGCGCAGGTCCGCCGCGCTGGCCGCCGTGGCGCCGATCGCGGCCGCCGCGTTCGTCAGCAGCTCCGCGTCCACCGCCTCGTCGACGGTCAGCGTCATCAGCGCCTGGCCACCGGCCTCCTGCCGCGCCACCTGCATCGCCGCGATGTTCAGACCGGCCTCGCCCAGGAACGTGCCGATCGTGCCCACGACGCCCGGCTTGTCGGCGTAGCGGAAGAACAGCAGGATGCCCTCGGCCGCCAGCTCCAGCGGGTAGCCGTCCACCTCGGTCAGCCGCACGACCTCGCGGGTGCCCGTGATCACCACCGTGCCCGCCACGCTGACGGTGCGGCCGTCGGGCAGCGCGCCCCGAACCGTCACCAGGTTCGCGTGGTCGACCACGGCCTCGTCGGTCGTCAGGGTGACCTCGACGCCCCGGTCCGCCGCCAGGTGCGGCGCGTTGACGTACGTGACCTGCTCCTCGACCACCGAGGCGAACAGGCCCTTCGTCGCGGCCAGCTTCAGCACCGCCACGTCGTGGCTGGCGATCGCGCCGCTCACCTCGACCGAGATGCTCGCCGCGACCTGCCCGGCCACCGCCGTGAACACCCTGCCCAGCTTCTCCGCCAGCGGCAGCAGCGGGCGGACGTCCTCGTCGACGACGCCGCCGGCCTGCACGTTCACGGCGTCCGGCACGAACTCGCCCTGCAGCGCCAGCTTCACGCTCTTGGCGACGGCCAGGCCGGCCTTGTCCTGCGCCTCGTTCGTCGACGCGCCCAGGTGCGGGGTGGCGACCACGTTGTCGAACGCGAACAGCGGCGACGAGGTGCACGGCTCCTTGCCGTACACGTCGATGCCGGCGCCGCCGACGCGGCCCTCGGCGATCGCGTCGGCCAGGGCCTGCTCGTCGATGAGGCCGCCGCGCGCCGCGTTCACGATGCGCACGCCCGGCTTGACGATCGACAGCTCCTTCTCGCCGATCAGGCCGACCGTCTCCGGCGTCTTCGGCAGGTGGATCGAGATGAAGTCGCTCTCGCGCAGCAGCTCGTCGAGGCCCACGAGGCGCACCCCGAGCTGGGCGGCGCGGGCCGGCTGGATGTACGGGTCGTACGCGATCAGCCGGGTGCCGAACGCCGCCATGCGCTGGGCGAACAGCACGCCGATGCGGCCGAGGCCGACGACGCCGACGGTCTTGCCCTGCACTTCGACGCCGGTGTACTTCGAGCGCTTCCACTCGCCGTTCTTCAGCGCCGCGCTGGCGCTGGCGGTGTTGCGCGCGACGGCGAGCAGCAGCGCGACGGCCTGCTCGGCGGCGGACACGATGTTCGACGTCGGCGCGTTGACGACCATGACGCCGCGCGCCGTGGCGGCGGGCACCTCGACGTTGTCCAGGCCGACGCCGGCGCGGGCGACCACCTTGAGCCGCGGCGCGGCCGCGACGGCCTCCGCGTCGATCTTCGTGGCGCTGCGGACGATCACGGCGTCCGCGTCGGCCAGGGCCGCGAGCAGGGCGGGCCGGTCGGTGCCGTCGACGTGCCGCACGTCGAAGTCGTGCGCGAGTACGTCGAGGGCGGCCGGGGCGAGTTCTTCGGCGATCAGTACGACGGGAGTCATCAGTCCTCGTTGGTCCGGGTGCGATGGGGGGCAGCGGCGAATCCCCGGCGGACAGCGGGTGGGCCGGGCCGGGTGTGCCGCTCGTGCGCCCTGCGGATCCCGCCGTCGGGCTTGGCTGCGATCGTAGGCGCACGCCGCGGGGCCCGGACCCTCGATGCGGCGTGAGTGCCCTCACAGGTTCGCAACCTCGGCGTAACCGTGCCGTTGTGCGCGGGGCGGCCGGAACCGGGCCGGATCACTAGGGTGCTGCGCATGTCGAACGCCGGTCCGCCGCAACCCACGCCACCGCCCGCGTCCGGGCCGCCCGCGCCAGGACCGTCCGTCACCCAGCCCTCACCGTGGCCGGGCCCGCCGCCGGGGCCGCCGTCCGGCCCGCCGCCGGGGCCGCCCTCCGGCCCGCCGCCGGGTCAGTGGCAGGCGCAGCCCGGTCCGCCGCCGCCCGGTCCGCCGCCGCCGCAGGGGCCCGCGCCCGCCGGTCCCGCGCACGTGCCGTTCGACGTCATGACCGTCGTCGCCCTGCTCGGGTTCGCGTCGCTGAGCTTCGTCGCGATGTTCGCGGTCCTGCTCAGCACCGCCTCGCTCACCGGCCGCGAGCCGGCCGACCTGCTGCTCATGGGCGGCGTCCTGCTGCTGATCGCGCTCTGCGCGGCCCTGCTCGCGGTGGCCGCCTGGGCGTTCGCGCACAACGGCTCGCACGTCGGCGCCGTCGTGGCGGGCGGCCTGCTCGCCGGGCTGGGGCTGCTCGCCACGCTCGTCGGCCTCACGGAACGCGACGGCGGGGTGCTGGTCGTGCTCGGGGTCGTCGAGACGGTGCCCGGGCTCATCGTGGCGGTGCTGCCGTTCAGCGGCGCGGCCACCCGCTACCGCGCCCGGCGCCGCCTCGCGCTGGCGCTGGCCGACGGCGCGTGGGCGGCGCTGGAGCAGGAGCGAGCCCGCGACCTCGCCGCCTGGCACGGCCCGATCCACCTGTGGGCGGCGCGCTTCCCCGGGCACCCGGCGCCGCCCCACCTGGCGCAGCCAGCCCCGCCGCACCTGGCGCAGCCGGCCCCGCCGCCGGGGCAGTACCCGCCGTACGCGTGAGCCCCGGTCAGTCGGCCGCGGCGACCGGCTCGCGCGCCGGGGCCGGCGACACCGGGATCGCCGAGCCCAGGCCGGGCCAGCGCGCCGGCACCGGGGCTGCCGGGGCCCAGCCGATGCGGCGGAACGAGGTGGCCTCGGCGTCGAGGGCGTCGTAGAGCAGGTCGAACGCCAGCGAGCCCACCGGCGGGTAGACCCGCTCGCGGGGCGGCTCCTGGCCCGGTTCGAGCGCCCCCTGGGCGACCATGAACTCCAGGATCGCCGCGCGCACGGCCGGCAGGGTCACCGGCGAGTGGTAGAGCACGTTCAGCGCCTGCATGCGCATGCCCTGCACGTGCTCGTCGCCCTTGTTGTCGTGGAAGTGCGGGTTGCGGGTCTCGATCTGCAGCACCGGCACCGAAGACGCCACCACGTCCGGGTGGGCGCTCTCCAGCACCCCGCCGAACTGCTCGAACAGGTCGATGTACTCGTACGGCTCGACGGCGAACCCGCCCGCCAGCCGCAGCCGCAGGCCCAGCTCCAGGCTGAGCGCGTGCTCACCCGCGTTGCCGGTGGCGATGACCTCGGTGCCGAAGCCCGAGTACTCGGCGACGGCGCGGTTGAGGAACGCGTTGGTCACCTCGCTGCTGCGGCCGCGGCGGCTGAAGAACAGCCGGCCGTCGCGCAGCTTCGGCTTGGAGTGCCAGGAGATGCGCACCATCGAGTACGGGCTGCCGGCCAGGTGCAGGCCCGCCGCGTACGCCTTGCAGTACTCGTGGACCGCGCCGGGCACGTAGTTGTCCGCGTCGACGTAGCCGACGTACGACCGGCCGGACAGCGCCGCCAGCGCCATGCCGATGAGCATGGCCTCGCCCTTGCCGTTGCGCACCAGGCCGTCGTCGCCGATGAGCTCCGGCAGGCCGGCGGCCTTGAACGCGGCCGCGACGCCCGGGTCCTTCTGGTGCACGGTGATCGCGGGCCGCCCGGTCAGCCGGCAGAACTGTTCCACCGTCTGCACTTCGATCTCGAAACGGTCGACGGGCCGCCGATCGCTGTTGGAAACGAGCACGATGAGACAGTCGTGCGGAATTCCGGAGAGCACACCCTCGATGACGCTTCGTGTCTCATTCATGCACGGGACGACGACGACCATTTCCGATTCGATCGCCCGGATGGCATTGGCGGAGACGACGCGGCTGCCGGACGACTGACCGGACGCGCCCGTGTCGGGCAGCGCGCCGGAGTCCAGCTCGATCACCCGCTGCAGCTCGTGAATCCGGACCGCGCCGAACCGCTCGCTCCGGAAGGAATCAGCCAGTCGCATGCGGCGAGATTACCCGCCCGGGCCAAATGCGCCTCGCCCGTTCAGCGGCGGGAGCGCAACGAATTGCCGACGCCCGGTGCCGGTGTGAATGGCGGGTGACGAAACGGTTTCCGGTAGCCGCCCGCTTACGCAAAACGCCGGGCCCGCGGTGCGGGCCCGGCGTCGGCGGTGCGGAATCAGGCGGTCTCGGTGATCGGCCGGTCCACCCAGCTCATCATGTCGCGCAGCTTCTTGCCGGTGACCTCGATCGGGTGCTCGGCGCCCTGCTGGCGGTACTTCGCCAGGGCGGGGCCGCCCGCCTCGTCGTCGGCGATCAGCTCGCGGGTGAACTCACCCGACTGGATCTCGGCGAGGATCTTCTGCATCTCCGCCTTGGTCTGCGCGTTCACCACGCGCGGGCCGCGGGTGTAGTCGCCGAACTCGGCGGTGTCGGAGATGGAGTAGCGCATCCGCTGGATGCCGCCCTCGTACATCAGGTCGACGATCAGCTTCAGCTCGTGCAGGCACTCGAAGTAGGCGATCTCCGGGGCGTAGCCCGCCTCGGTGAGCACCTCGAAGCCGGTCTGCACCAGCGCCGACGCGCCGCCGCACAGCACCGCCTGCTCGCCGAACAGGTCGGTCTCCGTCTCCTCCTTGAACGTCGTCTTGATGACGCCGGCGCGGGTGCCGCCGATCGCCTTCGCGTACGACAGGGCGAGCGCGAGCGCGTTGCCCGAGGCGTCCTGCTCGACGGCGACGAGCGCCGGGACGCCCTTGCCGTCGACGTACTGGCGGCGGACCAGGTGGCCCGGGCCCTTCGGCGCCACCATCGCCACGTCCACGTCGGCCGGGGGCTTGATGAGCTCGAAGCGGATGTTCAGGCCGTGGCCGAAGAACAGCGCCTTGCCGGCGGAGAGGTTCGGGGCGATCGACTCGGCGTAGATGGTGCGCTGCGCGGTGTCGGGCGCCAGCACCATGATCACGTCGGCCCAGGCGGACGCCTCGGCGGGCGTCATCACCTGCAGGCCCTGCTCCTCGGCCTTCGCGCGGCTCTTCGAGCCCTCCTTCAGGCCGATGACCACCTCGACGCCCGAGTCGCGCAGCGACAGCGAGTGGGCGTGGCCCTGGCTGCCGTACCCGATGACGGCGACCTTGCGGCCCTGGATGATCGACAGGTCCGCGTCGTCGTCGTAGAAGACCTCAGCTGGCATGAACTTCCCTTTCGATTGCTGTGGAATCAGGCCGCGCGCAGCGCGGGACCGGTCGTGATGGAACGGGAGCCGCGGCCGATGGCGACCAGGCCGGACTGCACCATCTCCTTGATGCCGAACGGCTCCAGGTCGCGCAGGAGCGCGTCCAGCTTGTCGGCCGTGCCGGTGGCCTCGATGGTGAGGGTGTCCGGTGCGACATCGATCACCCGGGCGCGGAAGAGGTCGACCGTCTCGATCACCTGGCTGCGCACGGTGCGGTCGGCGCGCACCTTCACGAGCAGCAGCTCGCGCTGCACGGACTGCACCGGGTCCAGCTCGACGATCTTCAGGACGTTGACCAGCTTGTTGAGCTGCTTGGTCACCTGCTCCAGCGGCGAGCTCTCCGCGTTCACCACGATGGTGATGCGGGAGACCTCGGGGTTCTCGGTCTCCCCCACGGCCAGCGAGTCGATGTTGAACCCGCGGCGGGAGAACAGCCCGGACACCCGGGCCAGCACGCCCGGCTTGTTCTCCACGAGCACGGACAGCGTGTGCTTCGTCATCGGTGTCATCCCTACAGGTCGTCGTCGCCGAAGTCCGGGCGCACGTCCCGGGCGAACAGGATTGCGTCGTTGCTGGTGCCGGCGGGCACCATCGGCCACACCATGGCGTCCTTGCCGACGACGAAGTCGATGACGACGGGCGCGTCGTTGATCGCCATCGCCGCCTCGATGGTCTTGTCGACGTCGGCCTTGTTCTCGCAGCGCAGGCCCACGCAGCCGAGCGCCTCGGCCAGCTTCACGAAGTCCGGGATGCGGTGCTTGTGGGTGCCCAGCTCGGTGTTGGAGTAGCGGCCGTCGTAGAACAGGGTCTGCCACTGCCGGACCATGCCGAGGTTGCCGTTGTTGATGACGGCGATCTTGACCGGGATGCCCTCCAGCGCGCAGGTCGCCAGCTCCTGGTTGGTCATCTGGAAGCAGCCGTCGCCGTCGATCGCCCACACCACCGTGTCGGGGCAGCCGACCTTGGCGCCCATCGCGGCGGGCACGGCGTAGCCCATCGTGCCCGCGCCGCCCGAGTTGAGCCAGGTGCCCGGCTTCTCGTACGAGATGAACTGCGACGCCCACATCTGGTGCTGGCCGACGCCCGCCGCGTAGATGGCGTCCGGGCCGACGATCTGCCCGATCCGCTCGATCACGTACTGCGGCGCCAGGGTGCCGTCGGTCGGCTCCTCGTAGCCCAGCGGGTAGCGCTCGCGCAGGTCGTCAAGGGTCGCCCACCAGGCCGTGTACGCGCCCTTGCCGGGCGGCGTGCCGACCGCGGTGATCAGCTCGTCGATGACGTGCTTCGCGTCGCCGACGATCGGGACGTCCGCGTGCCGGTTCTTGCCGATCTCGGCCGGGTCGATGTCGGCGTGCACGACCGCGGCGCCCGGGGCGAACGAGTCGAGGTTGCCGGTGACCCGGTCGTCGAACCGGGCGCCCAGGGCGATGAGCAGGTCGGACTTCTGCAGCGCGTACACCGCCGGGACCGAGCCGTGCATGCCGGGCATGCCCAGGTGCTGCTCGTGGGAGTCGGGGAACGCGCCGCGCGCCATCAGCGTGGTGACGACCGGGATGCCGGTCAGCTCGGCCAGCCGCAGCAGGCTCTCGGTGGCGTGCGCCTTGAGGACGCCGCCGCCGACGTACAGCACGGGCCGCTTCGCGCCGGCGATCAGCCGGGCCGCTTCGCGGATCTGCTTGCCGTGCGGGTGCAGCGTCGGCCGGTAGCCGGGCATGTCCAGCGTCGGCGGCCAGGTGAACGTCGTCTGCGCCTGCAGCACGTCCTTCGGGATGTCGACCAGGACCGGGCCGGGGCGGCCCGTCGACGCCAGGTGGAACGCCTGCGCCAGGATCTGCGGGATCTCCTCCGGCGTCTGGACCAGGAAGTTGTGCTTGGTGATCGGCAGCGTGATGCCCTGGATGTCCGCCTCCTGGAAGGCGTCCGTGCCGATCGACGGCCGCGGGACCTGGCCGGTGATCGCGACGATCGGCACCGAGTCCATGTACGCGTCCGCGATGGGCGTCACCAGGTTCGTGGCGCCCGGACCCGAGGTGGCGATGCAGACGCCGACCCGGCCGGTGGCCTGCGCGTAGCCGGTGGCGGCGTGGCCGGCGCCCTGCTCGTGGCGGACCAGGATGTGCCGGACCTTCGAGTCGAACAGCGGGTCGTACGCCGGCAGGATCGCACCGCCGGGGATGCCGAACGCGACCTCGACACCGAGCGCCTCGAGCGACTTCACGAGCGAGGCCGCGCCCGACACGGTGACGGGAGCCGCTACGGCCGGCGCGGCGGCAGGGGTCGCGCGGTGGGCGATGGTCTCTGGCGTGGGTCTCGTCATGACGATTCAGCCTTCGGGTCGGTGGTGCTCATGCTGCTGATTCTGCTGCTGCGGCCTGCGCGGCCGGCTGTCGCTGCCCAATAAAAACGGCCCTCGTGCGGATGCACGGGGCCTAGCGCGCTCCCTCCCACGCGGGGAGTGAGCGCGCTCTAGAGAAGTACTCGGGTCGAGGGGGCGACGTGAACAGCCTGGTTCGACGACGAGTGGTGGTGCGACATGCGGCTAAGCCTGACGCATCTCATCCGGCGAGTCAACTGATCTCACATCCTGAGCCGGCGGCTCGTCGCCGGCCTCGTCGACGAAGCCCGGATCGGTCGGCAGCAGGGCCCTGAGCTGGCGCACCCCGGGCGCGATCATGACGAACTGGCTGCGCGCCGTGCGCCCCGCGGGAACGGCCGGGCGCTGCCGCGGCGGCACCGGCACCAGCCGCGCCGCCGACGACGACGCGGTGCGCAGCTGCGCCTCGAAGTGCTCCGGCGGCACGCCCCACCCGAACAGCGAGCCCTGGCCCAGCCGGCAGCCGGCCTCCTCCACCACCGCGCGCTGCCCCGGCGTGCCGATGCCCTCGGCGATCACCTCCAGGCCCAGCCGGTGCCCGAGGCGCACCACCACGTCGACCAGGGGCGCCGCGGTGCCCGTGCGCGACTCCGGCTCCGCCACCAGCGCGTGGTCGATCTTCAGGATGTCGACGGGCAGGTTGCGCAGCTGCCCCAGCGACGAGTAGCCCGCGCCGAAGTCGTCCAGGGCGATCCGCACGCCCGTCTCGCGCAGGGCGGTCAGCCGCCGGATCAGCTCCGCCAGGTCGGTGGCGACCGCGTGCTCCGTCACCTCCAGCACGATGCGCTGCGGCGGGACCTCGTGCCGGCGCAGCACCTCGGCGACGCGCTCCGCGTAGTCGGCGTTGTGCAGCTCGCGCGGCGACACGTTCACCGACACCCACACGTCGTGGCCCGCCGCCAGCCAGCCCGCGAGCTGCCGGCACGCCTGGTCCAGCACCCAGGCGCCGATCTCGCAGATCTGGCCGCTCTCCTCCGCCACCGGGATGAACTCGTCCGGGCGCACCGCGCCCAGCTCCGGGTGCCGCCAGCGCAGCAGCGCCTCGCCGCCCACCGGGCGCATCGTCGGCACCGTCACCACCGGCTGGAACACCAGCCGGAACTCGTCGCGCCCGATCGCGCCGCGCAGCTCGTGCTCCAGGATGCTGCGGCGGCGCAGCGAGGAGTCGTAGCGGGCGTCGTAGGGCTCCACCCGGTTCTTGCCGCGCTGCTTCGCCGCGCGCAGCGCCAGGTCGGCGTCGCGCATCAGGGCGGTGGCGTCGCCGCGCTCCTCCTCGGCCGCCACGCCGATGCTTGCCGAGAGGAAGACCGTGCCGGTGCTCAGCTCGTACGGCCGCGACAGCAGCTCCAGCAGCGTCGCCGCGGCCGCCCTCGCCTGGTCGGCCCCCGCCGGGATGAGCACCGCGAACTCGTCGCCGCCCAGCCGCGCCGCCACGCCGTCCGGCCGCAGGTTGCCGCGCAGCCGGCGGCCCACCTCGGCGAGCACCTCGTCGCCGACGTCGTGGCCGCGGGTGTCGTTGACGTTCTTGAAGCCGTCCAGGTCGGTGGCGACCAGGGCGCGCGGGCCGTCGCCGGCGTCCTGCTCGCGCAGCGCCCGCAGCAGGCCGCGCCGGTTCGCCAGCCCGGTCAGCGGGTCGGTGTGCGCCAGCTCGCGGAAGTGCGCCTCCCGCTCGCGCAGCCGGTCGGCGTACCGGCGCACGTCGCCCAGCGCCAGGTACTGCCGGGCCACCAGCACCAGGCCCTCGACGCAGGCGGCGGCCACCCCCATGCCCTGGAACTGGCCGCCCGCCGACACGTGGTAGCCGGCCGCGACCACCATCGCGATCATCGGCACGAACGCGTAGCCGGTGCCGCGCCGGGTCACGTCGCTGGTCGCCGCCACCGGGCGGTCCGCGTCGCGCACCGCCGCCGCCACCGCGGTCAGGCCGATCGGCAGCAGGACCGCGCTGAGCAGGATCGCCACGGTCCACGCCTGGCAGATGCCGCCCGCCAGCGCCGTCGCCGCGACCGCCACCAGCGTCACCCCGGCCCCCACCTGCACCGTGATGTGCCGCGGCCGGTGCGCGCGCATGGTCAGCACGGTGGTCAGCCCGCCCGCCACCACCGCCACCCCGAGCGGCAGCAGCAGGGGCAGGCAGCCGTACGGGGTGCGGTCGCCCAGCAGCCGGGTCGGCCCCACCACCAGCACCCAGCCCACGAACCAGGCCGCGGCCGCGATGACCAGGCCGTCGAGCAGGTGCCGCAGCGCCGCCGCCGTCGTCTCCGACGCGCCCGGCAGCAGCAGCGTGCCCGCGAACAGGGTGGCCGTGCCCAGCGCCATCGCCACCGCGACGGCCGAGCCCAGCGCGTTGTCGTGCAGCCGGTCGCCCGGCGCGGCCGAGTGCGCCAGCACCGCGCTGAGCAGGCCCGCCAGGGCCGCCCCGACGACCACGGCGCCGCCCGCGGCCAGGATCAGATGCGCCCGCCGGGCCGCTCCCGTGTGCCGCCGGCCGGAGAAGGCGAGCAACGCGACGGCGGGCACCGCGACGAGCAGGCTCGCCAGGGCGGCCCACTCCACACCGGACGGAGAGTGCACGGTCACACTCTGCCGTACCGATCACCCTTTCGGGGAGTCGGACGATCGTGCAACCGTCCCGTCTTCTGGACCGGGTCCGGGGCTGCGCGGGCGGTACCGCCCCTGACGGTGCCACACTGGTGGGATGCCTGAGCTGCGCTCGCGTACCTCCACCCATGGCCGCACCATGGCCGGCGCCCGCGCCCTGTGGCGCGCCACCGGCATGACCGACGACGACTTCGGCAAGCCGATCGTCGCCATCGCCAACAGCTTCACCCAGTTCGTACCCGGACACGTCCACCTGCGGAACATGGGCGCTCTGGTGGCGGATGCGGTGTTCGAGGCCGGCGGCATCGGACGCGAGTTCAACACGATCGCGGTCGACGACGGCATCGCCATGGGCCACGGCGGCATGCTCTACTCGCTGCCCAGCCGCGAGCTCATCGCCGACGCCGTCGAGTACATGGTCAACGCGCACTGCGCCGACGCCCTGGTCTGCATCTCGAACTGCGACAAGATCACGCCGGGCATGCTGCTGGCCGCGCTGCGGCTCAACATCCCCACCGTGTTCGTCTCCGGCGGCCCCATGGAGGCCGGCAAGACGGTCGCCATCGAGGGCGTCGTGCACGAGAAGCTCGACCTGGTCGACGCCATGGTCGCCGCGTCCAACGACGCCGTCACCGACGAGCAGCTCGGCGTCATCGAGCGGTCCGCCTGCCCCACCTGCGGCTCCTGCTCCGGCATGTTCACCGCCAACTCCATGAACTGCCTCACCGAGGCCATCGGGCTGTCCCTGCCCGGCAACGGCTCGACGCTGGCCACCCACGCCGCCCGCAAGGCGCTGTTCGAGCGGGCCGGCGCCCTCGTCGTCGACCTGGCCCGGGCGTACTACGAGCGCGACGACACCTCCGTCCTGCCCCGCGCCATCGCCTCCCGCGACGCGTTCGAGAACGCCGTCGCCCTCGACGTGGCCATGGGCGGCTCCACCAACACGGTGCTGCACCTGCTCGCCGCCGCCCGCGAGGCCGACGTCGACTTCGGCGTGGTCGACATCGACGCCGTCAGCCGCCGCGTGCCCTGCCTGGCCAAGGTCGCCCCGAACAGCCCGAAGTACCACATGGAGGACGTCCACCGGGCCGGCGGCATCCCCGCCCTGCTCGGCGAGCTCGACCGCGGCGGCGCGCTGAAGCGCGGCGTGCGGTCCGTGCACTCCCCCGACCTGGACTCCTGGCTCGCCGAGTGGGACATCCGGGGCGGCTCGCCGTCCGCCGAGGCGCTCGAACTGTTCCACGCCGCCCCCGGCGGGGTGCGCACCGTCGAGCCGTTCTCCACAACCAACCGCTGGGCCAGCCTCGACACCGACGCGGCCGCCGGCTGCATCCGCTCCGTCGAGCACGCCTACACCGCCGACGGCGGCCTGGCCATCCTCTTCGGCAACCTCGCCCCCGACGGCTGCGTCGTGAAGACCGCCGGCGTGCCCGAGGAGGTCTGGAAGTTCACCGGCCCCGCCCGCGTCTTCGAGTCCCAGGACGACGCCGTCACCGGCATCCTCGGCAAGCAGGTCGTCGCCGGCGACGTCGTCGTCATCCGGTACGAGGGCCCGCGCGGCGGCCCCGGCATGCAGGAGATGCTCTACCCGACCTCGTTCCTCAAGGGCCGGGGCCTGGGCAAGGCGTGCGCGCTCATCACCGACGGCCGCTTCTCCGGCGGCACCTCCGGCCTGTCCATCGGCCACGTCTCCCCCGAGGCGGCGGGTGGCGGGCTGATCGCCCTGGTCCGCACCGGCGACGAGATCACCATCGACATCCCGGGCCGCAGCATCCACCTCAACGTCGGCGACGAGGAGCTGGCCCAGCGCCGGCACGAGGAGGAGCGCCGGCCGAAGCCGTACACGCCGGTGGACCGCCAGCGGCCGGTGTCCGCGGCCCTGCGGGCGTACGCGTCGATGGCGACGTCGGCGAGCGACGGCGCGTACCGGCGGGTGCCGGAGTAGCGCTCTCTCGGAGTGGCCCCCGGCGCCTCGCGTGAGGCGCCGGCGGGCCGGCGGTCGCCGGCTGGTGCCGGTGGGGCCGCGCGTGCCGGGTCGCGCGAGGGTGTGGCCTCAGCCGGTCGGGCGTGGCGCCGCGCCCGAGCCCGGCTCCGCCGACGAGCGGGCCGAGCCGCCCGGCTGGGCGCCGTCCGGGGCCGGGCCGCCAGAGGCCGAGCCGTTCGGGGCCGACGGCTGGGTCGTCAGCGGGGTCGTCGGCGACGCCTCGCGGGCCGGGTCCTCGACCACCTTGCGTTCGAGGGTGACCTGCGCCTGCCCGGTGCCGCCGACCTGGATGTCGTCGTAGGCCTTGAGCACCTGGTTCTCGTCGAAGTACAGCACCGACATGGCCAGCGGCAGCGGCTGCTCGCCCTCCAGCCCGCGCAGACCCGCGCCGCCGGTGGACCCCTGGACCATGAGCCGGGTCGCGGTGGCGCCCGGCAGCGGGTCGAGCATCCGCACCTCGCGCTTGTGGGTGTGGCCGGCGAGGACGACGGGCACGACGCCGTCGAGGGCCTGGGCGGCGGCGGGGTCGTGGATGAGGGCGATGTCAACCGGTTCGGCGGAGGCGCGGATGGTGGCGGCGAGGGCGGCGCCGCTGCGGGTCTCCGGCGATGATGCGGGGTCGGTCTCGGCGGCGCCGCCGGGGGCGGGCTCGTTGGTCTTGTCGGGGGTGAAGCGGGGGTCGCCGATGCCGGCGATGGTGAGGCCGTTGACGGTGGCGACGGTGCCGTCGAGGACGGTGGTGTCGGGCTGGCGGTCGACGGCGGCGGCGGTCGCCATGGAGTCGTGGTTGCCGCGGACGTACACGTACGGGACGCCGAGCTGGCGGATCCCGTCCACGTATGACGCCTCGGCCGCGCTGCCCCAGTCGACGATGTCGCCGGTGTCGATGACGACGTTGATGCCGAACTGCTTCACGACCGTCTGCAGCACCGGCCAGGCGGTGGGGCTGAGGTGCATGTCGGAGATGTGCAGGACCCGGGTGGTGTTGGGGGCGGGCTCGTACACGGGCAGGGTCGACACGGCGGTGTAGATGCGCCCGACGTTGCCGACGAGCGCCTGGAGCTGGTCGGCGTACCGGCCGTAGTTGTCGGCGATCTTGCGGGCGTCGCCGACGACGGCGGGGGCGTTGACCAGCAGGCCCTCGTACCGTGGCTCCTCGATCGAGTCGGCGCGGACGGTGAGGGCCGCGACGCCGAGCGTGCCGGCGGAGGTGGCCAGGGCGAGGCCGCCGGACCAGGCGATGCGCGCCCAGTTGCGGCGGAAGACGAGCACGGCGAGCAGCAGCGCGCCGGCGACGGCGGCGCCGAGGGAGCGCAGCGCGAGCCGGGTGATGCCGCTGCGGACGTCGCCGACGGCGCTCTGGCTGGCGGCGGCGATGCCGCCGGGGTTGTCGATGAGCGCCTCGGTGCGGCCCTGGTCGAGCTCGCCGAGCTGGACCTGGAGGTGGACGGGCCCGTCGTGGCTGTCGAGGTGCAGCGAGCCCAGCGGCGGGATGTTGATCTCGGTCTCGCCGCCGAGCGCCGGCGTGGCCGCGAGCTGGGCGCGGAACGGGCCGACGTCGACGGTGGTGCGGCCGCCGAGCAGCACGCCGACGACGACGCCGCTGAGTGCGACGGTCAGCACGGCGAGCGCGACCCCGGTGCGCCGGGTCCAGCGGTGCCGCAGCAGTGTCGACAGGCGCGCACGCAGCCCGGTCCGGTTGTCGCTCATCTGTCGCTCACCTGCCCGAGCTCGCCGGTCGCCAAACACGATGATCAGGTGACGCCGGCTCCGCCGCCGGAGAACACCAGCCGGATGACCCGATCGTCGTCGGGCTTCGGCTCGCCGCGGCCGTCCTTGTTCGAGGTGGTCACCCAGAGCGAGCCGTCCGGGGCGGCGACGATGCTGCGCAGCCGGCCGAACTCGCCGACCAGCAGCGGCTGCGGCTGGCCGAGCAGGGTGCCGTTGCCGGTCAGCTGCAGCGCCCAGAGGCGCTCGCCGCGCAGGCAGGCGGTGACGACGAGGTCGTCGAGCACGGCGACGCCGGAGCACGACGCGTCGGCGGTGGGCCAGGTGACCAGCGGGTTGACGTACTTCGGGTCGGCGCCCGTGCCCTCGACCAGCGGCCAGCCGTAGTTCTTGCCGGGCTGGACGACGTTCATCTCGTCGAACGTGTTCTGGCCGAACTCGGAGGCGTAGAGCCGGCCGGCCTCGTCCCAGGCGAGGCCCTGCACGTTGCGGTGGCCGAGGGACCAGACCGGGGAGTTCCTCACCGGGTTGCCCGGCGCCGGCTTGCCGGCGGTGGTGACGCGCAGGATCTTGCCGGCGAGGCTCTTCGGGTCCTGGGCGAGGGCGCGCTGCGAGCCGTCGCCGGTGGCGACGTAGAGGAAGCCGTCGGGGCCGAACGCGATGCGGCCGCCGTTGTGGATCGCCGAGTGCGGGATGCCGGTGAGGATCGGCTTCGGCTTCTGCTTCAGCACGAGGCTGGCGACGCGGTTGTCGGTGGCCGTGGAGTAGTAGACGAAGACGGTGTTGTCGGTCTCGTACGTCGGGGAGACGGCGATGCCCATCAGGCCGCCCTCACCCTCGGGCACCGGCTCGGTCAGCTTCTGGATCTCGGTGACCTTGAGCCCCTCGGTGTCGGACTCGGGCCCGAGCTGCAGGATGCGGCCGCTGTCGCGCTCGGTGACCAGGGCCGCGCCGTTCGGCAGGAACGCCAGGCCCCACGGGGTGGCCAGGCCCTTCGCCAGCACGGTGGCGACGACCTCCTGCTCGGCGCCGGAGTCCGGCTGGGCCGACGGGGTGGGGAACCGCGGCGGCGTGCCGCCGGTCTCCTGCGCGTCGGGCGGACCGAACGCGCAGCCGGACGCCACCGCCAGCACACCCGCCAGCACGGCCCCGCACATCGCCCTGATCACCCTCACCCGGACAGGGTAGCCGCGGCAGCTGAGTGGTTCCGGGCCTGTGGACAGCTAGGGTCGGGCGGGTGAAGGTGTGGATCGCGCACGAGCCCGGCCGCGAGCTGATCGGCCCGCTGCCGCGGGACGTGACCCTCGAGGTGTGCGAGCGCCCCTCCCGCTGCCGTCGGATCCGGCCGACGTCGAGTTCTGGGTGCCGCCGTTCGGCACGGTCGGCCGCGGCGCCGACCTGCTCGGCCGCATGCCCGGGCTGCGGGTGGTCCAGCTGCTGTCCGCCGGCGCCGACGCGTGGGCGGGCCGGGTCCCGGCGGGGGTACGCCTGTGCGACGGGCGCGGCGTGCACGACGCCTCCACCAGCGAGTGGGTGCTCACCGCCACGCTGGCCGCGCTGCGCCGCTTCCCCGCGTTCGCGCGCGCGCCCAGCAGCGCGGCGAGTGGATCACCGACCAGACCCCGACGGACGAGCTGACCGGCAAGCGGGTGCTGCTGGTGGGGGCCGGGTCGATCGGGGCGGCGATCGCGGCGAAGCTGGCCCCCTTCGACGTCGAGCTGACCCGGGTGGCGCGCACGGCGCGGCCCGCCGAGGGCGTGCACGGCGTCGGCGAGCTGCCGGGGCTGCTGCCGTCCGCCCAGGTCGTGATCCTCGTGGTGCCGCTCACCGACGCCACCCGCGGCCTGGTCGACGCCGCGTTCCTGGCCGCGCTGCCCGACGGCGCGCTGCTGGTCAACGCGGCCCGCGGCCCGGTCGTCGACACGGCCGCGCTGCTGGCCGAGACCGCCTCCGGGCGGCTGGCCGCCGCCCTCGACGTCACCGACCCGGAGCCGCTGCCCGCCGGCCACCCGCTGTGGAACCTGCCGAACGTGCTGATCACCCCGCACGTCGGGGGCGCGGTCCGCGGGCTGCTGCCGCGCGGCTACCGGCTCGCCGGGGAGCAACTGCGGCGGTACGCGGCCGGCGAGCCGTTGGCCAACGAGGTCGCCGACGGCTACTGAGCGTCGGGGGCGTCCGCCTCGGCGGCCGCGGGGCGCTCGAGCGGGGTGCCGGTCGCGGCGGCCACGATGACCGGCAGGTCGCGGGCGTACACGCCGGGCAGCCGCAGCAGGTTGCCGTCGGTCAGGTGCGCCGAGACGCGGCTCTTGGCGTCCGGCACCAGCTCGGCGACCTGCTTCCACGGCACCAGCCGCTGGCCGAACAGCGCCCGCACGCGCAGCGCGTCCCGGCCGATGTCGGTGCCGGACCGCCACGCCCACACCGCGACCAGCAGCGGCACCAGGATCACCGGCGCCAGGTACCAGCTCTGCCCGGCGAGCGGCAGCGCGCCGACGGTGGCGAGGGCGGCGGCGACGAAGATCGCGCCGGGCTGGCGGAAACGCAGGTACGACGGGCGGCTCACCCGCCCATTCTCCCACCAGCCTCCCCGATGCCCCCGGGGGCGGCACTTTTGTCGGTGACGGGGGTCATACTGTCCGCCGATCCGGTTCCCCGGAGGCTCTCGACGGGAGGTGCGCGGTGGCGGTGCTGCTGGCGATCGGTACGCAGAAGGGGCTGTTCCTGGCGCAGGCGGCGGACGACCGCCGATCCTGGCAGGTCGGCCCGGCCCACTTCGCGATGCAGGCGGTGTACGCGGTGGCGGTCGACCGCCGCGGCGGCGCCCCGCGGCTGCTGGCGGGCGTCGACAGCTCCCACTGGGGCCCCAGCGTCGCGGTCAGCGACGACCTGGGCGCCACCTGGCAGGAGCCCGACTCGGCGCCGCTGGCGTTCCCGGCCGACGCCGGCGCCGCGGTGCAGCGGGTCTGGCAGATCGCCCCGGCGACCGACGCCGAGCCGGGCGTGGTGTGGGCGGGCACCCAGCCGTCCGCGCTGTTCCGCTCCGCCGACGGCGGCCGCACGTACGAGCTGGTCCGCAGCCTGTGGGACCACCCGCACCGGCCCGAGTGGGGCGAGGGCTACGGCGGCCAGGCCATCCACACCGTCCTGCCCGACCCGCAGGACCCGGCCCGCGTCGTCGTCGCGATGTCGACCGGCGGGGTCTACCAGACGGCGGACGGCGGGGCCACCTGGCGGCCCACGAACACCGGCATCAAGGCCTACTTCCTGCCCGACCCGTGGCCGGAGTTCGGCCAGTGCGTGCACAAGGTGGCCCGCGACGCCGCCGACCCCCGCCGCCTCTACGCGCAGAACCACCACGGCGTCTACCGCTCCGACGACGCGGGCGAGACGTGGCAGTCGATCGCCGGCACCCTGCCCAGCGACTTCGGCTTCCCGATCGTGGCGCACCCGCGCCGGCCCGGCGTCATCTGGGGGTTCCCGCTGACCGCCGACGGCGAGCGGCACCCCGTCGACCTGAAGTGCCGGGTGTTCCGCTCCACCGACGCCGGCGAGCACTGGACGCCGCAGTCGGCGGGCCTGCCCGAGCAGCCGTACTACCCGGTGGTGCTGCGTGACGCGATGTGCGCCGACGACGCCGACCCGGCGGGCGTCTACTTCGGCACCCGGTCCGGCGAGGTGTGGGCCAGCGCCGACGAGGGCGAGTCGTGGGCGCCCGTCGCCGAGCACCTGCCCGACGTGCTGTGCGTCCGGGCGGTGACCATCTGATGGCGACGGTGCTGGTCCCGGGCGCCCTGCGGGCTGAGACGGGCGGCGAGTCCCGGCTGCCCGTCGAGGCCGGCGGCACGCTGGGCGGCGTCCTCGACGAGGTCGCCGCGCGGTGGCCCCGGCTGGAACGCCGGCTGCGCGACGAGACCGGGGCGCTGCGCCGCTACGTCAACGTCTACGTGGACGGCGAGGACTGCCGGCGCACCGGCGGGCTCGACACCCCCGTCGCCGCGTCGGCCGAGGTCCAGGTGCTGCCGTCGGTCGCGGGAGGATAGCCGCCGCCCCCGACTCGTGCGACGGACTACTCCTCCGTAACCTTTTCGGGGGACGGTCGTTTCCCGATGTGGGTGTGACGACTCCCGAGACCGTGACACCTGATCCATCCCGACCATCCCCCATGTCGAAGGATCGCCGGCAGTGGCAACGTCGCTCCTGGTACGAACCCTGCGGTGGCTGCGCACCTCGCGTGCCGGGCACCTCGGTGTGCCGCTGGTCGGGGCCGTGGTGCTCGTCATCGGCGCCGCAGGCCCGCTGCCCGGCATCGCCGTCGTCGCGGTCGGCGTCGGCCTGGTCGCCGCGTGGGCGACGAGCGTGCTGGTCCGCACCGCCCTGGCCATCCACCACCGGGACAGCTCGTTCACCGCCTGCCGCGGCGCGGGCTTCATCGGCATGGGCGCGCTGGCCACCGGCGCCACCCTCGCCTCCACCGTGACCGCCTCGGCCGCCACCCGCCCCGTGCTGGCGTGCGTCGGCACCGGCGTGTCCGCCCTGCTGTTCTGCATCGGCACCGTGCTGCTGCCGGGCGCCGCCACCAGCATCGCCGTGCGCCTGCGGCGCGGCTTCGACGGGCTCGGCCTGGGCGTCAGCCTGGGCTTCGCGGCGTGGCTGGCACCCCCGCTCGGCGAGACCCCGCGCGCCGCCCTGGCTGCCGCGCTGTGCGCCGCCGCGGGCGTCGCGATCATCGTCGTGACGGTGCTGCGCGCCGCGGCGCACCGCCGGGCCGCGATCCGCTGCGGCGCCGGCACCGTCGCCGTCGTCCTCGGCCTGTACGTGCAGACGACGCTGCTCGCGCACCAGGTCACCGGCCCCGCGCTCGTGCTGGCGGCCCTGCCGATCGTGGCCGGCCTGGGCCTGGCGGTGGACGGCGCCACCCGGCTCGAACCGCTGCCGGCGTACCCGCCGGAGCCGGAGACCGAGAAGCACCTGGCGGGCTACCCGCTCCTCGCGCTGCCCGCCGCGGTGGGCGTGCTGGCCGCCATCTACCACCTGGTCACGGTCGGCGAGTTCGACCCGACGTCCATCGTGCTGGGCATCGCCATGGTCAGCATCCTGACGATGCGCGAGCTGCTCGCCGTCGCGGACATCCGCCGGTACGCGGGCAAGCTCGCCGGCCAGGAGGCCCACTTCCGCTCGCTGGTCGCCGGCGCCACCGACCTGACCCTGGTGATCGACGAGCGGCTCACCGTCCAGTGGCAGTCCCCCGCCGCGGCCCGCCTGTTCGGCCTCGCCGACGCCGACGTGGTCGGCCGCGCCTTCGTCGACCTCATCCACCCCGACGACGCCGCCGACGTCCGCGCCGTCCTCGACGACGTCCTCGCCGGCCACCAGCACGCCGGCCCGCCCGCCCTGGTCGCCGCCCGGCTGTGCGACGGCTTCGGCATCTGGCGCGACACCGAGTCGACCATCAGCGACCAGCGCGGCGTCCCCGAGGTGGCGGCGCTCGTCGTGCACGTCCGCGACGTCGGCGAACGCAAGCACCTGGAACGCGCCCTGCACACCCTGTCCTACACCGACCAGCTGACCGGCCTGGCCAACCGCCGCGCCCTCATGCGCGACCTGGAGGAACGCCGCGCCGCCCCCGGCCGCCCCGGCGCCCTGCTCGTCATCGACCTGCACGGCGTCGCCGAGATCAACGACGCCCGCGGCCGCCAGGTCGGCGACGCCGTCCTCGTCGAGGTCGGCCGCCGCCTGCGCTCTCTCATGGGCGAACACGACGTGGCCGCCCGCCTCGGCGGCGACGAGTTCGCCGTCCTCACCGCCGACGGCGCCGTCCTCGCCTACGCCCTCGGCACCCGCATCATCACCGACCTCACGGCGCCGTACATGATGCCCGGCACGATCGTCCCGCTGCACGCCAGCGTCGGCCTCGCCGAGGTCTCCGCCGGCTCCGGCGTCGACGACGTCCTGCGCCAGGCCGACCTCGCCCGCAAACGCGCCGAACAACTCGGCCGCGACCGCGTCGAGTGGTACGACACCGACCTCGAGGCCCAGCTGAACCGCCGCATGGACCTCGAACGCGAGATCACCGGCGCCGCCTCCCGCGGCGAACTCGACCTCGTCTACCAGCCCGTCCAGAGCCTGCGCGACGGCCACACCGTCGCCGTCGAGGCCCTGCTGCGCTGGCGCCACCCCACCCTCGGCACGATCATGCCCGCCGAACTGCTCCCCATCGCCGCCTCCGTCGGCGTCGCCGGCGACATCGGCGAGTGGGTCATCGACGCCGCCTGCCGCCAGCTGGCCCGCTGGCAGGTCCTCGACCCCGAACTGTCGATGTCCGTCAACGTGGCCCCGCGCGAACTCCTCGCCCCCGCCTTCCCCACCCGCGTCGGCGCCGCCCTGGTCGCCCACGGCATCAACCCGGAGAAGCTCGTCGTGGAGGTCGCCGAGACCTGGGTCGCCGAGGACGTCCCCGCCGTCGTCGCCGCCCTCGCCGCCCTGCGCAACCTCGGCGTCCGCGCCGCCCTCGACGACTTCGGCGCCGGCCAGGCGTCCCTCGCCCACCTGCGCCGCCTGCCCGTCGACATGCTGAAGCTCGACCGCTCCCTGGCCCGCGGCACCGGCCCGGCCACCCCGCTGGGCGGCCAGGCCGTCATCGACGTCGTCGTCAGCCTGGGCCGCCGGCTCGGCCTGGAGATCGTGGCCGAGGGCCTGGAGACGCAGGAGCAGGTCGACCGCGCCCGCGATGCGGGGTGCCCGTTCGGCCAGGGGTTCGCGCTGTCACCGCCGTCGCCGGCGGAACGGGTCGAGGCCTACCTGGAGGAACACCGCACGACGAGCAACTGAGGCCGCTCGGGTCGTCGATCCGGGGGTCCGGGGTGCTCGTTGCCCACGCAGCCTTTGAGCGGCGAACGCCCCTCGGTGCCGGTGATCGAGCGAGACGCGGCGTGGAACTGCCGCGGTCGAGCGCGCCTCAGGCCGCCCGCGGTCTGAAGTGGGCGAGGACGTGGGCGGCGTCCTGCGAGGAAGTGGATGCACCTGCTCGCCTCTCGGCAGCCTTTCCGCGCCGGCCACCCACCTCGTCACTGTGATGAAAGCGGCGACTGGCGTCCGCTGCGGCCTCGCCGGTGCCCGCCCCGACTCCGCCCGCCCGCCGGGCGGGCATCCCGTGCCGTGGCCGGGTGGCCACGGCACGGGATCGACGGCTCAGCTCAGGCGTTCGAGGATGAGGTCGCGGACCGTCTTGGCGTCCGCCTGCCCGCGCGTGGCCTTCATGACAGCGCCGACCAGCGCGCCCGCCGCCGCCACCTTGCCGTCGCGGATCTTCGCGGCGATGTCCGGGTTGGCGGCGATCGCGTCGTCCACGGCCGCGGTGAGCGCGCCCGTGTCGGAGACGACCTCCAGGCCGCGGGCGGCCATGACCGCCGCCGGGTCACCTTCGCCGGCCAGCACGCCCTCGAGCACCGACCGCGCCAGCTTGTCGTTGATCTTGCCGGCGTCGACGAGCCCCTGCAGCTCCGCCACCTGGGCCGGCGTGGCGCCGACCATGGACAGCTCCTGCCCCGACTCGTTCGCCCGCCGGGCCAGCTCGCCGAGCCACCACTTGCGGGCGCCCGCCGCCGACGCGCCGGCCGCGATGGTCTGCTCGATCAGCTCCACCGCGCCCGCGTTCACGATCGACTGCATGTCCAGCTCGGACACGCCCCACTCCTCGCGCAGCCGCGCCCGCTTCACCCGCGGCAGCTCCGGCAGCGCGGCCTTCAGCTCGGCGACCCACGCCGGGTCGGGCGCCATCGGCACCAGGTCGGGCTCCGGGAAGTACCGGTAGTCCGTCGCGGTCTCCTTGGAGCGGCCCGGCCGGGTGTCGCCGGTGTCCTCCTGGAAGTGCCGGGTCTCCTGCAGGATCGAACCGCCCGCGTCGAGCAGGCCCGCCTGCCGGATGATCTCCGACCGGACGGCGCGCTCCACCGACCGCAGCGAGTTGACGTTCTTCGTCTCGGTGCGGGTGCCCCACTCGGCGCCGGGCAGGTTGAGCGACGTGTTGACGTCGCACCGCAGCGAACCCTGCTCCATGCGCACGTCGGAGACGTTCAGCGAGCGCAGGATGTCCCGCAGCTCGGCCACGTACGCTTTGGCCACCTCGGGCGCCTTCGCCCCGATGCCGGGGACCGGCTTCGTGACGATCTCGACGAGCGGGATGCCGGCCCGGTTGTAGTCGACGAGCGACTCGGTGGCGCCGTGAATGCGGCCCGTCGCGCCGCCGACGTGCAACGTCTTGCCGGTGTCCTCCTCGAGGTGCACCCGCTCGATGCCGATGCGCACGGTCTCGCCGTCGACCTCGACGTCCACGTACCCGTCGACGCACAGCGGCTCGTCGTACTGGCTCGTCTGGAAGTTCTTCGGCATGTCCGGGTAGAAGTAGTTCTTCCGGGCGAACCGGCACCACTCCGCGATCGAGCAGTTGAGCGCGAGGCCGATGCGGATCGTCGCCTCGATCGCGGCACGGTTGGCCACCGGCAGCGCCCCGGGCAGCGCGAGGCAGACCGGGCAGACCTGCGTGTTCGGCTCGGCGCCGAACTCCGTCGGGCAGCCGCAGAACATCTTCGTGTTCGTGCCCAGCTCGACGTGCGTCTCGAGGCCGATCACCGGCTCGTAGCGGCTGGTCGCTTCGTCGTAGGACGGCAGCGCGAACGTTGTCATCGAAAGCTCCTGCGCGCTCAGAGGGCCGGCGGGGTGAACGTGCCGACCGCGGACTCGAGGGCCGCGCCGACCCGGTACATCCGGTCGTCGGCCATCGTCGGGGCCATGATCTGGAAACCGACGGGCAGCCCCTCGGACAGCCCGCACGGCACCGAGATGGCCGGGCCGCCGTACAGGTTGGTCGGGATCGTGTAGAGGTCCGACAGGTACATCTGGTACGGGTCGGCGGTGCGCGACCCGAACGGGAACGCCACGAACGGCGTCGTCGGCGACACCAGCACGTCCACCCGCTCGAACGCCGACTCGAAGTCGCGTGTGATGAGCGTGCGGACCTTCTGCGCCTGGCCGTAGTAGGCGTCGTAGTAGCCGCTGGACAGCGCGTAGGTGCCGATGATGATGCGGCGCTTTACCTCGGCGCCGAAGCCCGCCTCGCGGGTCATCGACATGACCTCCTCGAGCGAGCGCTGCCCGTCGTCGCCGGCACGCAGCCCGTACCGGACACCGTCGAAGCGGGCCAGGTTGGACGACGCCTCGCTCGGCGCGATCAGGTAGTACGCCGGCAGCGCGTACTGGAAGTTCGGGCAGGACACCTCGACGACCTCGGCGCCCAGCTTGGTCAGGGCCTCGATCGACTCGCGGAACGCCGCCATCACGCCCGGCTCGGCGCCCTCGCCGTTGAACTCCGAGACGATGCCGAGCCTCACGCCCGTCAGGTCGCCGGTCGCGCCCAGCCGGGCCGCCGCGACGACGTCCGGCACGGGCTGCGGGATGGACGTCGAGTCGCGCGGGTCGTGCCCGGCGATGACGCTGTGCAGCAGCGCCGTGTCCTCCACCGTGCGGGCGCACGGGCCGGGGGTGTCCAGCGACGAGGAGAACGCGATCAGGCCGTAGCGGGACGTGCCGCCGTACGTCGGCTTCGCGCCCACCGTGCCCGTCACCGCGCCCGGCTGCCGGATGGAGCCGCCGGTGTCGGTGCCGATCGCCAGCGGCGCCTCGTACGCGGCGAGCGCGGCCGCGCTGCCGCCGCCGGAGCCGCCCGGGATGCGCCCGAGGTCCCACGGGTTGTTCGTCGGCCCGTACGCCGAGTACTCCGTGGAGGAGCCCATCGCGAACTCGTCCATGTTGGTCTTGCCGAGCATCACCGTGCCGGCCGCGCGCAGCCGCTCGACGACCGTCGAGTCGTACGGCGGGCGCCAGCCCTCGAGGATCTTGGACGCGGCGGTGGTCGGCACCCCGCGCGTGGTCAGCACGTCCTTGACGGCGATCGGCACGCCCGCGAGCGGTCCGAGCTCCTCACCGGCGGCCCGCCGGCGGTCGACCGCCTCGGCGGCCTGCACGGCGCCCTGGGTGTCGACGTGCAGGAAGGCGTGCACCCGGTCGTCCACGGCCGCGATGCGGTCCAGGTGGGCGCGGGTCACCTCGGCGGCGGACGCCTCGCCGCTCGCGACGAGGCCCGCGATCTGCGCCGCGGTCAGGCTGGTCACGTCGGTCACGGTCAGGCCTCCTCGTCCAGGATCCGCGGTACGCGGAAGCGCCCCTCGGCGGCGTCCGGCGCCCCGGCCAGCACGTCGGCCTGCGCCAGGCTCGGCTGCACGACGTCGTCGCGGAACACGTTCGTCAGCGGCACCGAGTGCGACGTCGGCGGGATGTCGTCGCCCGCACCGGCCTCGCCCACCCGGGCGACCGCCTGCAGGATGACGTCCAGCTGACCGGCGAACCGGTCCAGCTCGTCCTCCGTCACGGCGAGCCGCGACAGCCGCGCCAGGTGCGCTACCTCGTCGCGGGAGATGGCGGCCATCGGTGCCCCCTCGTCCTCGTTCAATCGTCGAATCGCGTCAGCGTCCGTGCCGGTGCGCCCGGCGCCGGGCGTCCGCCCCGGCCGGAATGCCCGCCGGGCGAACCCGACGAGTCTATTTGCCCGCCGGCCCGGCCGGATCGCCGACTCCCCGGCCGTCCCCCGCCCGCGGTCACCCACCCGGTCGGCCGCCCCCGTAGCTCGAACGCTGGTTGCCGCGTCCGGATCTCCGGCGCCCACGACAACGGTGCCCGACCCGGGCCCGCGGGCCAAGGTCTTCCGCGGCTCGAAGACGCGGGAGGGCCCGACATCCTTGATGTCGGGCCCTCCCGCAACTGCGTCCTGGTCAGGCCTTTCTCGGGCCCGTAGCGTCCACCGCGGACCCGCCGGGAGCGGCGGTCGGGTCCGTGGCGGATGGCTTCTTCGCGGAGGTTGGGAGCGGCATGAACGGCGGCAGCATGAGCGCCTCGGGCTCGTCGGCGGGCGCCTCCGCGGGATTCGCGGCGGGCGGCTGCGATCCGCCCTGGCCCGGCACGGGCACGGTCGGCGGCAGCGCGACCGGCTCGGGCATCCCCGGCAGCGGGACGTCCATCAGCCCGGTGCCCGGATTTCCGGCGGGCCGGCCGGTCTGCGGCACCGAGGCGACGCCCACGGCCGTCGGCCGCCGGCCCGCCGTCTTGCCCGCCCCGGCAGACGTCTCCTGCCGGACCGGTGCAGGAGCGTCAGGCGACGGGCCGAGCGGCGACGTGGCCTGCGGCGGCACCGGCGTCATGGCGGCCTCGGCCTGCTGGGCGGACTCTTCCGGCGAGCCGGTCGCTACCGGGTCCAGGATCCCTGTGGTCGGCGCCGCGGTCGGTTCGCCGGGCACGGGAGCCGACTGGGACGGGACCGCCACCGGCGCCGGGATCGGCGGGGTGACCGGCTGCGGAGCCGCGGGCGGCGGGGCGATCGGGTCGGGCGCCTCGGGCACCGTCGTCGCGGCCACCGGCTGGGCCGGACCTGCGACCGGCTGCGGCGCCGGGCCGGCTGGGCCTGACGGTTGGGGCCCGGAGCTGGTCGAGGTCACCGGCCGGGCGATCACCGGGCCCGCTGCGGGCCTGGGGACAGCGGGGGGCTTGCCCTGCACCGGCTTGGCGGGTGCGGGCTTGGCCGGTGTGGGCTTGGCCGGTCCGGCTGCGGCCACGTCCTCGGCTGCTGCGTCGCCGGGCGCGAGGGCATGGGCGCTCCGCCCGCCGGCCGTCGGAATCGCGGCGTCGTCGTTCACGACGGCCGGCGGGCGCGCCGGCAGCGGCAGTGTCACCGTGCCCACCGACGTCGCGGCCTGCGGGGCGCCGGCCTTCGCGGTGCCCACCTCGCCGTTGGCGGCCGAGCCGGGCACAGCGGTCGGGGTGGGGCCGACGGGGCGGTAGCGGCTGAGCCAGGTCGCGAACTCGTCCGCCGGCATCGGGCGGGCGTAGAACCAGCCCTGGGCGCTGTGGCAGCCGGCGGCGTGCAGGGCGCGCCACGTGCGCTCGTCCTCGACGCCCTCGGCGACGACGCGCAGGTTCAGGGCGGCGGCGAGTTCCACGACGGAGCGGACGATGGCGGCGTCCTCGGCGTTGGCGGTCATGCCCAGGACGAAGGAACGGTCGATCTTGACCTCGGCGAGCGGGAGGCGGCGCAGGTGTTGCAGGGAGGACCAGCCGGTGCCGAAGTCGTCCAGGGAGATGGCGACGCCGAGCTGGTGCAGGCGGCGGATCGTGGCCAGCACCTGGCGGGCGTCCGGCAGCAGGGCGCTCTCGGTCAACTCGATCTGCAGGAGGGCGGCCGGGATGTCGTGGCGGTCGAGCAGGTCCTCGACCTGGCGGGCGAGGTCGCCGGTGTGCAGGTCGCGGACGCTGACGTTGACGGACACGCGGATGAGGTGGCCGGCGGCGCGCCACCGGGCCGTCTGGGCCACGGCGTCCGTCAGCACCTTGGCGGTGAGCAGACGCATGACGGCGGTGGGCTCGGCGACGCGGAGGATCTCCTCCGGGTCGACCATGCCGCGCACGGGGTGGTGCCAGCGCAGCAGCGCCTCCACGCCGAGGACCTCGCCGGTGGCGATGGCGACCTGCGGCTGGTACCAGAGGGCGACGGTGCCGGCTCCGGTGTCGCCCTGCAGGGCCGCGCGCAGGTCCGCGAGCAGGGCGAGCCGGTGCGGGGTGCCGTCGGCGCCGGGGGCGTACACGGCGCAGGGCTCGCCGCGGTGCTTCGCCTCGTACATGGCGATCTCGGCGTGCTGCAGCAGGGCCGCGACGTCGTCGCCGTGCGCCGGGTGCAGGGCGACGCCGACGGCAGCGCTGACGTCGACGGGGAGGCCGTCGACGACGATCGGCTCGTCCAGGACGGAGGCGAGGTGCAGGGCGAGGCGGCGGGCGTCCGCGGCGTCGTCGACGCGGGTGGCGAGCACGGCGAACTCGTCGCCGCCGAGGCGGGCCACCACGTCGTGCGGGGCGACGGCCGCGCTGAGGCGGTCCGCGACCGCGGCGAGCAGGCGGTCGCCGCCGGGCTGGCCGAGGGCGTCGTTGACGTCCTTGAAGCGGTCCAGGTCGAACAGCAGCAGGGCGCCGCGGCGGGACCGGGCCAGGCGGTGCTTCGCGGCGAGCAGCGCGCGGCGGTTCGGCAGGCCGGTGAGCACGTCGGTGCGGGCGGAACGGGCGTGGTCGCGGGTGCTGCGCGCCATCCGGTCCACGGCGAACAGGGGCACCAGCACCAGGGGAACGAGCGCCGCGCTCGCCGCCGCCACCGCGGGCAGGACGGCGCCGAGCAGCAGCATCGCGCCGGTGGTCGGCAGCTCGACGCGCGCGCGTCCGCCGTCGGCGGGGTCGCGCGGCACCTCGGCGACCAGCCGGGCGAGCACCATCGCCATGGCGGTGCGCGTGACGGTCCACGCCACAGCCGCCGCGAGCACGAGCAGCGCGTCCGTCCAGCGCACCGTCTCCAGCGGCAGGCGCAGCCCGCCCGCCTGGGCGACGGCGGCCGCGGCGCCGAGGGCGGCGGCGTACTGGAGCAGGAGGTGGGTGGTGCGCCGGGCCGGGTGCGGTGAGCGGGCGCCGGCGATCGCGACCGTGACGGCCTGCACGGCCAGTGCGGGCAGGAATCCCCACGCCAGCACGACGGCGAACGTGAAGCACACCGACGGCAGCACGACCGAGCCGGCGCGGCGGCGGGTGGTCGGGTGCGGGCGGGCGTCGACGGCGACGGCGAGCGCGGCCATCACCCAGAACGCGGCAGGCAGCTTGACGGGCCAGCCCGCCCACCACGGCACGGCCGCGGCGACCAGGGCGGTGACGAGTCCGAAGTGGAGGATGCCGCGGAGGCGGCGACGGCGCGCGGCCCGGCGCTCCCGCGCGTCGACCGGGTCGACCCGGTCGCGGGCCCGCTGACGCGCCGGCCGGGCCGGCAGCCCGGCCCGCGAGCCCGATGCGGACGAGCCCGAGCCAGACGAACCCGAGCCAGACGAACTCGAGGCCGATGAGCCCGAGGCCGATGAGCCCGAGGCCGATGAGCCCGAGGCCGATGAGCCCGAGGCCGATGAGCCCGAGGCCGATGAGCCCG
>NZ_BOOY01000003.1 GCF_016863475.1 Spirilliplanes yamanashiensis | reverse complement strand
CCCGAGGCCGATGAGCCCGAGGCCGATGAGCCCGAGGCCGATGAGCCCGAGGCCGATGAGCCCGAGGCCGATGAGCCCGAGGCCGATGAGCCCGGAGCAGACGAACCCGACGCGGCCAAACCCGACGCGGACGAGGCCAACGCGGGAGAGGCCAACGCCGACGAGCCCGAAACAGACGAGCCTAAAGCAGACAAGCCCGAAGCGGATGAGGAGGAAGACGATCCAGCCCGGCCCGCCGGGGTCGGGTCGGCGTCGCGGACCGCGACGGCGGAGTGAGCAGCCGTCTGCGCCTGGTCGGGGCCGGCCGGCCGTTGGTCGGTGCCCGACGACGCCCGGGCACGGCTCGCTTCCGGCGCAGGGGCGCCGGGCGTGTCGTGTTCGGACTTGTCGGGACCGCTGCGGTGCGCGGACTCCATGCGACCCTCCCCCGATGGCGTGGCTGCCAGAAGCCTTCACCATACGGGCGGAAGGATCACAAACGCCTCAATCAGACATTCCGTGACTAACTCGAAATACTGACTCTCACGTCGCTTCCCGGCATGATCACCCGTCCGTGTCGGCAGCCTTCGAAGCGGCCCCGGCAGCCGCCTTGGAGGCCCCATCGGGGGCCGCCTCGGCACCCGCTTCAGGGGCCGCCTCCGCAGCCGCCCCGGCACCCTCGATCGCCGCCGCCCGCGCCGCGTCCGGGCCCTCGGTGAGCAGCACCTCGAAGCCGGCCTCGTCCAGCACCGGGACCTTCAGGCTCACGGCCTTGTCGTACTTCGAGCCGGGGTTGTCGCCGACCACCACGAAGCCGGTCTTCTTCGACACCGAGCCGCTCACCTTGCCGCCCCGGGACGCCACCGCCTCGGCCGCCGCGTCGCGCGAGTAGCCGGTCAGCGTGCCGGTGACGACGACCGTCACGCCGTCGAGGGGGCGGGGGCCCTCGTCGGTGCGTTCCTCGGCCATGCGGACGCCCGCCGCGCGCCACTTCTCGATGACCTCGCGGTGCCAGTCGACAGTGAACCACTCGCGCAGGCTGTCGGCGATGGTGGGGCCGACGCCGTCCACGCCGGACAGCTCGTCGGCGCCCGCGCCGCCGGTGGCCGCCGTCTCGATGGCGTCCAGGGAGCCGAAGTGACGGGCCAGCGCCTGGGCGGCCGTGGGGCCGACGTGGCGGATGGACAGGGCGACGAGGACGCGCCACAGCGGGCGTTCGCGGGCCTCGACGAGGTTGTCGAGGAGCTTGACGGCGTTGGAGCCCAGCGAGCCGTCCTTGTTGACGAAGAACGGGGACTGCTTGAGCTTGTCGGCGTCGAGCGCGAACAGGTCACCCTCGTCGCGGATGACGTGGGTCTCCAGCAGGGCGCCGGCCGCCTTGTAGCCGAGCACCTCGATGTCGAACGCGCCGCGGCCCGCCAGGTGGAAGACGCGCTCGCGCAGCTGGGCCGGGCAGGTCTGGCTGTTGGGGCAGCGGATGTCGACGTCGCCCTCCTTGGCCGGGCGCAGCGGCGTGCCGCAGGCCGGGCACTCGGCGGGCATGACGAACGGGCGGGCATCGTCGGGGCGCAGGTCGACGACCGGGCCGAGGACCTCGGGGATGACGTCGCCCGCCTTGCGCACCACCACCGTGTCGCCGATGAGGACGCCCTTGCGCTCGACCTCGCGGGCGTTGTGCAGGGTGGCCAGGGCGACCGTGGAGCCGGCGACCTTCACCGGTTCAAGGACAGCGAACGGCGTGACGCGGCCGGTGCGGCCCACGTTCACCTGCACGTCGAGCAGTTTGGTGGTGACCTCCTCCGGCGGGTACTTGTACGCGATCGCCCAGCGCGGGGCGCGGCTCGTGGAGCCGAGCCGGCCCTGGATGGCGACCGGGTCGACCTTCACCACGACGCCGTCGATCTCGTGCTCGACCTCGTGCCGGTGCTCGCCGTAGAAGGCGATGAACTCGTCGACCTCGGCCAGGCTCGACACGACCTTCCAGCGGTCGCTGGTGGGCAGGCCCCAGGCGTGCAGGGCCGCGTACGCCTCGCTCTGGGCCGCCGGCTGGAAGCCGCGGCGGGCGCCGATGCCGTGCACGACCATGCGCAGGCCGCGGGACGCGGTGACGCGCGGATCTTTCTGGCGCAGGCTGCCGGCGGCGGCGTTGCGCGGGTTGGCGAACGGGGCCTTGCCCTGCTCGACGAGCGACGCGTTGAGGTCGGCGAACGCGGACACCGGGAAGTAGATCTCGCCGCGGACCTCGAGCAGTTCGGGGACGTCGTCGCCGGCGAGCCGGTCGGGGATCTCGCGGATGGTGCGCACGTTCGACGTGACGTCCTCGCCGGTGCGGCCGTCGCCGCGGGTGGCGGCGCGGACCAGGCGGCCCTTCTCGTACGTGAGGTTGATGGCCAGGCCGTCGACCTTCAGCTCGCACAGGTACGGCACCGGGCCGCCCGCGTCGCGTTCGGTGCGTTCGGCCCACGCGGCCAGCTCGGCCGGGTCGAAGACGTTGTCGAGCGACATCATGCGCTCGGTGTGATCGACGGGGGTGAACAGCGTGGAGAACGTGCCGCCGACGCGCTGGGTGGGCGACTCGGGGGTGCGCAGCGACGGGTACCGCTGCTCCAGGTCCTCGAGTTCGCGCAGCAGCTTGTCGAACTCGGCGTCGGAGATCGTGGGGGCGTCGAGGACGTAGTACCGGTACTGGTGCTGGAGCAGCTCGTCGGCCAGTTCGGCGTGCCGGGCGCTCGCGTCCGGCGGCGGCTCCTGACCGGCGGCGGCCTCCTGCTCGGCCGTGACCCGCTGCTCCATCGCTTCCTCGGACACCCCTGACCTCCGTCTTCGCACCTACGAAAGCACCGTAGCCGCCGGGTCCGACATCCGCCCCGCGCCACGGCCGACGGGCGCTCAGCGGGGCCGGGTACCGTGACGCGCCGGAGGTGCCGATGAGCGATCAGGCGCTGTGGTTGCTGCTCGCGGCGGGCGTCGCGGCGGTGGCCGTCGCCGTCGTGGTCCGGCGGCGCCGCCCGGGCCGGACCGCGCGGCCGCGGCCCGGGGAGATCTGGTGGGCCGACGTGCCGTACGCCGACGGGACCGGGTCGAAGGTGCGGCCGTGCCTGGTGTTGCGGCGGCGGTGGCGCGGCGCCGTCGTGCTCAAGATCACCAGCCAGGACAAGAGCCGGCGGCGCGACCACCTGCCGATCCCGACGCGCGCCTGGGACCGGCACGCCAAGCGTGACAGCTGGGTCAACCTCGGCGAGCCGGTGATGGTGCGCTGGGGCGCGTTCGAGCGGGCGGCGGGCACGTGCGACAGCGCCCTGTGGCGCCGGGTGACGGCCGCGCCGACCCACCGCTGACGACGCCCCGGGCTACCAGACCAGGCAGAACGGGTGGCCGGCCGGGTCCGCGTACACCCGGAAGCCGGTCTCGGCGTCGCCGCCCTCGCCCGGCAGCCGCCGGGCGCCCAGCGCGAGCACCTTCGGCTCCGCCGCCTCGACGTCGTCGACGTCGATGTCGAGGTGGAACTGCTGCGGGTGGTCGGGGTCCGGCCACTGCGGCGGCTGCAGGTCGGGGGCCTGCTGGAAGGCGAGCCGGGGCAGGCCGTCGCCCTCGACGGTGACCCAGTCGCCGTCGTCGCGGGCGATGCGGCCGCCGAGCACGGCCGCGTAGAAGTTGGCCAGGGCCTGCGGGTCGGGGCAGTCGATGACGGTGCTGTGGAGTCGTCCGATCATCGGCCCAGCCTGCCAACCACCTACGACAATTTTCCTACGACTCGTACAGCCGGCGGGCGGCGTCGCGGCAGGCCGTGAGGGCGGCGCGGGCCTGCGCCGGGGTGGCGCCGGCCAGGCCGCAGGCGGGGGTGACGACGACCTGCTCGGGCAGGCGGCGGGCCGGGAAGCTGAGCTTGCTCCACAGGTCGCGCACCGCGCCGGCCACCGCGGCCGACGTCCGCGGGCCGGTGGCGGGGGCGGCGCCGGCGAACAGGCCGAGGCCCGCGTCGAGGGCCTCGCCGAGCGGGTCGAGGTCGGTGACCAGGGACAGGTCGAGGGCGACGGCGGCGGCGCCCGCGTCGCGGACGACCTGCAGGGGTACGCCGGGCGCGCAGCAGTGCACCACGACGGGGGCCCCGGCGGCGTCGACCACCGCGCGCAGGGCGTCGGCGGCGGCGCTCGCCGCGACAGCGCGGTAGGCGCTGAAGCCGCTCTCGGTCGGCACGTGACCGGCCAGCACGGCGGGCAGCGACGGCTCGTCGAGCTGGAGCAGGACCGTGGCGCGCGGCAGGCGGGAGCGGACGTCGGCCACGTGCAGCCGCAGCCCCTCGGCGAGCGAGGCGGCGAGGTCGCGCACCGCGCCGTGGTCGCGCAGGATGCGGCCGCCGAGCGGCAGGTCGACCGACGCGGCGAGCGTCCACGGGCCGGCGGCCTGCACCTTCACCGTGCCGGCGTAGTCGCCCGCCTGCTCGGTGAGCTGGTCGAGGTCGCGTTCGAGCAGGTCGGCGGTGCGGCGGGCGTCCCGGCCGGCGCGGGCCGCGACCCGCCACTGCCCGGCGTAGAGCTCGACCGGCAGGTCGACGAGGAACCCGGCGCCCCGGCCGATCATGTCGGCTCCCGCGCCGCGAGCGGGCAGCTCGGGCAGGTGCGGCAGGTCGGGCAGCTCGCCCAGGACGATGCGCTGCGCCTCGGCGACGTCGGTGCCGGGCAGCGAGCCGATGCCGGTGGCGGCCGCCGCGGGCCAGGGGAAGTCAGTCAAGGGTGGCCGAGCCGAGCACGATGTCTCCGTCGGGGTCGGGGCGGTAGGCCACGATGGCCTGCCCGGCGGCGACGCCCCGGGCGGGGCGGCGCAGGTCGGCGGCGAGCCGGTCGCCGTCCACCGCGACGACCGCGGGGATGACCTCGCCGTGCGCGCGCATCTGCACGTCGCACTCGATCGGGCCCGCCGGCGGCGGGCCCGCCGTCCACACCGGACGCGACGCGGTGACCGACGACACCGCCAGGTCCTCGCGGGGCCCGACCGTGACCGTGTTCGTCACCGGGGTGATGGACAGCACGTAGCGCGGCTGCCCGTCCGCCGCCGGCACCCGCAGGTCGAGGCCCTTGCGCTGGCCGACCGTGTACGCGTACGCCCCGTCGTGCCGGCCCAGGACGGCGCCGGTGCGGCCGTCGACGATGTCGCCGGGCTGCTCGCCGAGCCGCTCACGCAGGAAGCCGCGGGTGTCGCCGTCGGCGATGAAGCAGATGTCGTGCGAGTCGGGCTTGTCGGCGACGGCCAGGCCGCGCTCCGCGGCCTCCGCGCGGACCTGCGCCTTCGTCGAGTCACCCAGGGGGAAGACCGCGCGGTCGAGCTGCGCGCGGGTCAGCACGGCCAGCACGTACGACTGGTCCTTGGGCAGGTCGACGCTGCGGCGCAGCAGCCCGTCGGCGCCGAGCCGGGCATGATGACCGGTGACGACGGCGTCGAACCCGAGCGCCACCGCCCGGTCCAGCACCGCCGCGAACTTGATCTTCTCGTTGCACCGCAGGCACGGGTTCGGGGTCCGCCCCGCCGCGTACTCGGCGACGAAGTCGTCCACCACGTCGGCGTGGAACTGCTCGGCCATGTCCCACACGTAGAACGGGATGCCGAGCACGTCGGCGGCGCGGCGGGCGTCCCGGGAATCCTCGAGCGTGCAGCAGCCGCGGGCGCCGGTGCGGAACGTCTGCGGGTTGCGCGCCAGCGCCAGGTGCACACCGGTGACGTCGTGGCCGGCGTCGACGGCGCGCGCGGCAGCCACGGCGGAGTCGACCCCACCGGACATCGCAGCCAGCACCCTCACGGTGAGAGCCTATCCGGCCGCCCGCCGGACCGTCGGACGGCCTGAGCCGAGCGGGTGGTCGCGGGTCACGGCCGCGTCGGCCTCGACCGCCGTCCGCGGAGGCGTATTCGTCCGCGGGTGGGGAATCCTCCCCGCATGACTGACGAGCAGCGCGACAGCGCCGACGAGCAGGACGCCCCCGCCGTCGAGCAGGACGCCCCCGTGGCCAGCGACGACGTGCGGGTCGGGCCGGAGACCAGTGACGAGCCCGAGGCCGGTGGCGCGGAGCCCACCGACTAGATCGCCGGTTTGCCACACTGGGCGCATGCGCATCGTCGTCGACGACCTCAGCGGGCCCGGGATCGCCGCGTTCCTGGACGGGCACGTGCGGCAGATGCGGGAGATCACGCCTCCCGAGAGCAAGCATGCGCTGGACCTGGACGGGTTGCGGCGGCCCGAGATCACGTTCTGGTCGGTGCTCGACGGGGACGCGATCGTGGGGTGCGGGGCATTGAAGCGGCTCGACGCCGGCCACGGGGAGATCAAGTCGATGCGGACGGCGCCGGAGCGGCGGCGGGCCGGGATCGGGGCCCTGCTGGTCGGGCACATCGTCGAGCAGGCGCGCGGGCTGGGGTTGATCCGGCTGAGCCTGGAGACGGGGTCGGACGACTTCTTCGCGCCAGCCCGGCGGCTGTACGAGCGGTTCGGGTTCGCCTACTGCGAGCCGTTCGGTGATTACCGGGCGAGCCCGCACAACGTTTTCATGACCCGGACCCTCTGAGGGCGCCGGCGCGGCGGGCGCGTTCCACGGCGCCGGGCAGGGCGGCCAGCAGCGCGTCGACGTCGGCGGCGGTGGAGGTGTGGCCGAGGGAGAAGCGCAGCGACGAGCGGGCGCGGCCGTCGTCGGCGCCGAGGGCAAGCAGGACGTGCGACGGCTGGGCGACGCCCGCGGAGCAGGCGGAGCCGGTGGAGCAGGCGATGCCCAGGGCGTCCAGCAGCATGAGCAGGGCGTCGCCTTCGCAGCCGGGGAACGAGAAGTGGGCGTTGCCGGGCAGCCGGCCGGCCGGGTCGGCGGGGCCGTTGTAGACGGCGTCGGGCACCGCGGCGCGCACCCGCTCGACGAGGCCGTCGCGCAGGGCGGAGACGCGGGCGGCGTACTCCTGCTGGACCTTGACGGCGCACTCGACGGCGACGGCGAACGCGGCGATGCCGGCGGTGTCGAGGGTGCCGGAGCGCACGTCGCGTTCCTGGCCGCCGCCGTGCAGCAGCGGGGTGGCGGCGACGTCGCGGCCGAGCAGCAGGGCGCCGACGCCGACGGGGCCGCCGAGCTTGTGGCCGGTGAGGGTGAGGGCGGCCGCGCCGCTGGCGGCGAAGTCGACGGGGATCTGGCCGACGGCCTGCACGGCGTCGGTGTGCAGCGGGACGCCCGCGACGGACGCGGCGGCGGCCAGGGCGGGGACGGGCTGCACGGTGCCGACCTCGTTGTTGGCCCACTGGACGCTGACGACGGCCACGTCGTCGCCGAGGGCGTCCGCGAGGACGGCGGGCTCGACGAGCCCGGAGGGGTCGACGGGCAGCCAGGTGACGGCGGCGCCCTCGTGGGCGACGAGCCAGTCGACGGCGTCGAGGACGGCGTGGTGCTCGACGGCGCTGGCGACCACGCGGGTGCGGGCGGGGTCGGCGGCGCGGCGGGCCCAGAACACGCCCTTGACGGCGAGGTTGTCGGCCTCGGTGCCGCCGCTGGTGAAGACGATCTCGGAGGGGCGGGCGCCGAGCACGGCGGCGATCCGCTCGCGCGACTCCTCGACCAGGCGCCGGGCGGCGCGGCCGGGGGCGTGCAGGGACGACGGGTTGCCGACCTCGCGGGCGGCGGCGACGTACGCGTCCAGCGCCTCGGCGAGCATCGGCGTGGTCGCTGCGTGATCCAGGTAGGCCATCGCCCTTCAGCCTACGTCCGCCGGGCCGGGACACCGACCCCGCGCCCGGCGGACGAGGGGACTCTCACGCCGGTTCGGCGGTGACCACGACGTTGTCGCGGTAGTGGCCGGTCTTCGGGTCGAACGGCCCGCCGCAGGTGATGAGGGTCAGGCGGGTGGCGCCGTCGCGGGCGAAGAACTTCTCCAGCGGGATGCGTCGTTTGTCGAACGTCTGGCGGGCGACGACCCGGTACGCGCGCTCGCGGCCGTCGGCGCCGGCGACGGTGACGGTGTCGCCGTCGTCGAGCTCGCGCAACCGGAAGAACGCGCCGCGGCCCTGCTCGGCGCTGTCGACGTGGCCGGCGATGACGACGGAGCCGGCCGTGGCCTCCAGCCCGGGGCCCCAGCGGTACCAGCCGACCCGGTCGACGCTGGGCGGCACGGCGAAGTCGCCGCTGCGCCGGTCGATGCCGACGCCGACCACGCTCGCGTCGAGCCGCAGGGCGGGGATCCGCAGGCGGCGCGGCTCGACGGTGTCGCCGGCGGTGGGCAGCTCGCCGCGCTGCACCGGCACGCGGGTGGCGGGCACGGTGTCGGACGGCGGGACGGGCAGCGACGGGGAGGCGAGGGCGGCGGCCCGGTCGGCGCCCACGTCGCCGGGGGGCTGCGCCTGGCAGGCGGCAACCCCGCCGCCGAGCAGCAGCGCGGCGCCGGCGGCGACCGCCAGCAGCGGCCGCACGATGCGGCGGGCAGGGGGCGACGCCCCGGGCCGGGCCCGGGGCGTCGCGTCCGGCTGGGTCACCGGCGGGAGCGGACGGGCCGGGTGACGAGGCCGAGGCGGGTGGCGCCGCCGACCAGGAGCAGCAGGCCGGCCGCCGCGGCCGCGTACCACCAGGGGGCGAGACCGGTGTCGGCGAGGCCGCCGGTGCCGCTGGGCACGCCGCCCGGGGCGGAGTGCAGGCCGGAGATGGTCTGGGCGACGATGTCGAGGGTGTCGTCCTCGGCGGAGCCGATGGCGTACACGATCGTCGAGGTGCCCTCGCGCAGGTTGAGGTCCGTCGGGCCGAGCACCACGGTGCCGGTGCCGGTGAGGACCACGTCGGCGCTGACGGTGCCGGCGGGCAGGTCGGCCTTCTCCTCGTTGGGGTTGGTCAGGTTGGTGAACACGGGCTCGCCACCGGCGCGCACGTCGACGCCGGGCGCGGCGGCGGTGTGCCGGACGGTGAGGCGGGCCTGGCCGGCGGCCAGCTTGCCGGTGTCGTTGACGAACGGCGTGATCTTCGGGGCGCCGGACGCATCGAGGTGCGCCGCGAGGGTGATGTTCGCGCCGCCGGGGACCTCGGCGTTGTCGACGGTCAGGATGGCCTGGCCGATGGCCTCGCCGGGCTTGGTGAGGGCGATGTCGTACTGGCCCTCCTCCAGGTCGAGGGGGCCGGCCACGTCGCCTGGCTGGAAGTTGTCGAGCGTCTTGTCGCCGTTGACGTAGACGTCCACCGGCTGGCCGGGGATGCCGTGCACGACGGAGACCTTCGAGGTGGCCGCCCAGGCGGGCGACGCGGTCAGGGCGCTGAGGCCACCGAACGCGATCGTGGTGATCGCGGCCGCTGCGGCCGTGCGGCGAAGGGTGGAACGGAACATCGCGACTCCTCCGGTCGGTGTGGACACCGGTGCTTCGTCGATGCGACCGACGTGGATGGGAGTTGCGTCGATTTACATGTCGAAACGGCCCGGCAGCCGAAGCCACCGGGCCGTTTTCGACCGGAACGAACCTACTTGCGCTTGCGGATCTCCTCGGCGGCCTGCGGCAGGACCTTGAACAGGTCGCCCACGACGCCGAAGTCGGCCAGCTCGAAGATCGGCGCCTCGGCGTCCTTGTTGACGGCGACGATCGTCTTCGAGGTCTGCATGCCGGCCCGGTGCTGGATCGCGCCGGAGATGCCCAGCGCCACGTACAGCTGCGGGGACACCGTCTTGCCGGTCTGGCCCACCTGGAACTGGTGCGGGTAGTAGCCGGAGTCGACGGCCGCGCGGGACGCGCCGACGGCGCCGCCGAGCAGGTCGGCGATCTCCTCGACGAGCTTGAAGTTGTCGGCGTTGCCGATGCCGCGGCCGCCGGAGACGACGATCGACGCTTCGGTGAGCTCCGGGCGGCTGCCCTTCTGCTCGGCGACCCGCTCGACCACCTTCGCCAGCTTGTCGGCCTCGGTCGCGGCGACCTCCAGCGCAACCGTGCCGGGCGTGGCCGGCGCCGGCTCGGGCGTCACCGAGTTCGGGCGCAGCGTCACCAGCGGCAGGCCGCGGGTGACCTTGGACTTGACGATCGTCGAGCCCGCGAACGCGACCTGCGTGGCGGTGCCGTCCGCGTCGAGGTCGACGACGTCGGTGAGCAGGCCGTTGTCGAGCTTGACGGCGAGCCGGCCGGCGATCTCCTTGCCCTCCTGGGTGGAGGCGAGCAGCACGGCGGCGGGCTGCACCTCGCGCACGAGGTTCGCCAGCACGGTCGCCTTGGGCGCGACCAGGTGCCCGTCGATCTCCTCGCTCTCGGCGGCGTAGATCTTCTCCGCGCCGTACTCGGCCAGCTTGCCCGCCAGCTCCGCGGCGGCGCCGGGGCCGCCGAGGACGACGGCGGACGGCGAGCCGATGCGGCGGGCGAGCGTCAGCAGCTCGAGCGTGACCTTCTTGACGCCGAAAGCCTGGGTGGCCTCGACGACGACCAGAACCTCAGCCATGTCCGTGGCCCCTTCTCAGACGAACTTCTCGGTGACGAGGTACTCGACCAGCTGCGTGCCGGCGGTGCCCTCGTCGGTGATCTTGGTGCCGGCGGAGCGCGGCGGGCGCTTGCTGTGCTCGACGACCGCGCTGGTGGCGCCGGCGAACCCGACCTCGTCGGCGGAGACGCCCAGGTCGGCGAGCGAGAGGGTGCGCACGGGCTTCTTCTTGGCGGCCATGATGCCCTTGAACGACGGGTACCGCGGCTCGTTGATCGTGTCCCACACCGACACCACGGCGGGCGTGGCGGCCGAGACGACCTCGTAGCCCTCCTCGGTCTGGCGCTCCGCGGTGAGGGAGGCGCCGTCGACGGTGAGCTTGCGCGCGCCGGTCAGGGCGGCGACGCCGAGGCGCTCGGCCAGCATGTGCGGCAGCACCTGCACGCGGCCGTCGGTGGACTCGGCGCCGCACAGGATCAGGTCGGCGTTGAGGGTGCCGAGGGCGGCGGCGAGCACCTTGCTGGTGGCGACCGCGCAGGAGCCGGCGAGCGCGTCGTCGACGACGTGCACCGCGGCGTCCGGGCCCATCGACAGCGCCTTGCGGATCGACTCGGTGGCGCGGTCGGGGCCCATGGTCAGGATGGTGACCTCGCCGCCGTGCGCCTCCTTGATCTTCAGCGCCTCCTCGATGGCGTATTCGTCCATCTCGTTGATGACGTTGTTGGCCGACCCGCGGTCGACGGTGTTGTCGTCAGACGTCAGGTTCCGCTCCGCGCCGGAGTCCGGGACCTGCTTGACGAGTACGACGATGTTCATCGCGCTTCGACGACCCTCCTGTAGCCGGGGTGACTCCCCCGAATGTTACCCACCAGTAGCTTGGACGGGGAGTGACGCACCTCACGCTGCACCGATACGCCCTCCGACCATCCTCTCGCACCCGTCAGGGCGTGAAGACGTACGGGGTCGTCGTGGTCAGCGCCACGAAGCCGAGCCGCTGCAGGATCGGCCGGCTGTCCTCCGACGCGTCGACCTGCAGGACGGTGCAGCCGCGCTCGCCGGCCAGCCGCGCCCGGTACGTCACCAGCGCCTTGTAGATGCCGCGGCGGCGCCACTGCGGCAGCGTCGAGCCGCCCCACAGCGTCGCGAACCCGGTGCCCCGGACGTACCGCACCCAGCCGGCGCTCACCACCTCGCCGCCCGCCTCGGCCACCACCACCGTCAGCGCCTGCGGGTCCGCGGCCAGCTCGCGCTCCAGCCCGTCGGCGAGGAAGCCGCGCGGGGCGTTCCACACCGCCTCCTCCATCGCCACGATGCGGTCCAGGTCGGGGCGGTTGGTGACCTCGCGCAGGCGTACCCCCTCCGGCAGGACCGGCTGGGTGGCCGCGAGGCCCGCGACCGGGCCGGCCACGACGGTCTCGGACTCCTGCGGCACGAAACCGTGCGCGCGCAGCCGGTCGGTCAGGTCGGCCGGCTCGTCGTGGCCGTAGGTCTTCCACTCGACCGGCGTGCCCAGCTTGGTGAAGACCTCGACCTGCCGGGCGATCAGCGCGTCCAGGTCCGCGCCGGTCAGCCCGCCCAGGTCCCGGTACGACAGGAAGCCGCCCTCGCTGAGCCCGCAGACCCGGACCAGCGGGCCGTCCTGCTCGACGGTCACGCCGTCCGGCACCGGGTCGGGCACGTCCGGGCGCAGCTGGGAGTCGTAGGCGGACAGCAGGGTGCGGGCATCGAGGTCGGTCACCCGTGCAGCCCATCACACGCCCGGACCCGGCGCGAGGAGAACCCGCAGCGGCGATAATCGCGGCGTGCTGCGCCTCTGGTTCGACCCGCGCGAGGTCCGCAAGGAGGGCGAGCCGCCCGACTACCGGTTCTCGCTGGCCAACGAGCGGACCTTCCTCGCCTGGATCCGCACCGGCCTGGCGCTGGTCGCGGGCGGGCTGGCCTGCGCCCAGTTCCTGCCGCCACTGCCGGTGGCGCACCTGCGCGAGGTGATCGCCGCCGCGCTGCTGCTGCTCGGCGCCGTGGTGGCGCTGCGGGCGGTCGACCACTGGGCGCGCTCCGAGCGGGCGATGCGGCTCAAGCGCGACCTGCCCGCGTCGGTGTTCCCCGCGGTGCTGGCCGTCGGCGTGGCGCTCGGCGCGCTCGGCCTGGCCGTGGTCGTCGTCGTGCAGGTGTTCCGGTGAGCGACGCCGGGCTCTCCGCGCAGCGCACCCGGCTCGCCTGGCGCCGCACCGCCGTCGCCGCCGCCGTCGTCACGCTGCTCGCCGCCCGCCCCGCCGTCACCGACCCCGCGCCGGGCACCGTGCTGGCCGGCGCCGCCGCGCTGGCGGGCTGGGCCGTGCTGGTCGCCGCGGTGCGCCGCCGCGAGCGCGGGCTGCGCGGCGCACGCCCCGCCGAGGCCGGCTGGTCGCTGCCCGGCACGGCCCTCGCCACGGTCGCGTACGCCGCCCTCGGGGCCCTGCTGATCGGGCGCCTGACCGGCGGGTGATGCCGCCTGCGGGTGTCCGCATGGTTGTTCGGGCGCGGGCGCGTCATCATTGCCGCATGGTCCGGGTCTTTCTGCTCCTCGCAGCGGTCGAGCTCGTCCTCGTGGCGCTCGCGCTCATCAGTTGCCTGTCCGCCGAGAAGCGGGCGGTCCGCGGCATGCCCCGGGCCCTGTGGGTGGTCGTGATCCTGCTGCTGCCGCTGCTCGGACCCGTGCTGTGGTTCGTGGCCGGCCGGCCCCGGCCGCAGGAGCCCGGCGGCGTGCGCCGCAAGCCGCCGCGGCCCGCCTCCCCCGACGACGACCCCGACTTCCTGCGCAACCTGGACGCCGGCAGCACCAACCGCGACCGCGAGCTGTTCGAGCGCTGGGAGCAGGACCTGCAGCGGCGCGAGGACGAGCAGCGCCGCGAGACGGAACGCCGGGAGACCGAGCGCCGCGAGAAGGAGGGCGACGCGGACGAGGCTAGGCACCGCGAGGAGTGACCAGCCCCGTCTCGTACGCCACGATGATCAGCTGAGCGCGGTCCCGGGCCCCGAGCTTCATCAGCAGCCGCGCCACGTGCGTCTTCGCCGTCGCCGGCGACACGTACAGGCGCTCGCCGATCTCGGCGTTGGACAGCCCGCGCGCCACGAGCGCCAGCACCTCCGTCTCCCGCTCGGTGAGCCCGGCCAGCGACGGCGGGGCGGCCGGGGCGGGCGCGGCGCGGTGCACGTACTCCTCGATGAGGTGCCGGGTGACGCCCGGCGACAGCAGCGCGTCGCCCGCGGCCACCACCCGGATGCCGGCGAGCAGGTCGGCCGGCGGGGTGTCCTTGAGCAGGAACCCGCTGGCGCCCGCGCGCAGCGCGCGGAACACGTACTCGTCGAGGTCGAAGGTCGTCAGCATCAGCACCCGGGTCGCCGGCTGCTCGCGCAGCAGCTCCTCGGTCGCCTGCAGGCCGTCCATGACCGGCATCCGGATGTCCATCAGCACCACGTCCGGCGCGGTGGCGCGGGCCAGCGTCAGCGCCTCGGCGCCGTCGGCCGCCTCGCCCACCACCGTCAGGCCGGGCGCGGTGCCGACCAGCACGGCGAAGCCCGCCCGCACGAGCGCCTGGTCGTCGGCGATCAGCACCCGGATCATGCCGCCACCCGCGTCCCGTACGGCAGCGTGACCGCCAGCGCGAACCCGCCGCCCGGGCGCGGCCCCGCGGTGAGCGTGCCGCCGTAGACGGCGACGCGCTCGCGCATGCCCGCCAGGCCGTGACCCGGCTCGTGCTCCGGCGCGGGGCCGGGCCGGCCGTCGTCGGTGACGCTCAGTTCCACCGCGCCGGGCGTGTGCCGGATCAGCACGTCGGCGGCCGGGCCGCCGTGCCGCAGCGCGTTGGTCAGGCCCTCCTGGACCACCCGGTACGCCGACAGGTCGACGCCGTCCGGCAGCGTCGCCTCGCCCTCCACCCGCAGCCGCACGGTCAGGCCCGCGTCGCGCAGCTGCGCCACCAGGGCGGGCACCGCGGCCAGCCCCGGCGGCGGGGTCAGCGCCGCCCCCGGCTGGTCGTCGGCGCGCAGGACCCCCAGCAGCCGGCGCATCTCCACCAGCGCGGCCCGGGTCGACGTCTCCACGGTGCCGATCGCCTCCTTCGCCAGGTCCGGGCGCGCGTCGATGACATGGTGCGCGACCCCCGCCTGCACCGCCACCACGCTCATCGCGTGCGCCACCACGTCGTGCAGCTCCCGCGCGATGCGCAGCCGATCCTCCGTCACCGCCTGCCGGGCCCGGTCCTCCCGCTCGGCCTCCAGGCGGCGGGCCCGGTCGCGCAGCGTCGCGATGCTGCCGGCGGCCAGCCACGCGCAGGTCAGCGCCAGCATGCAGGTCAGCCACGTCGAGGCGCTGCCGCGCACGCTGGGCGCCAGGGCCAGCGCCGCCGCCAGGGCCGCCGTCAGCACCCCGAACGCCAGCGCGCCGGTGCGCCGGCCGGCGTGCAGGCCGACGAGGAACACCAGGGCGAACACCGACCAGCCCGGGAACGCCGCCCACGCGCCCACCCCGTAGGCGACCACGGCCGCCGCGACGGCCAGCACCACCGGCGCCGGGTACGCGCGGTGCAGCGCGACCGGCAGCGTGACGGCGGCCGCCAGCAGGTACGCCGGCAGGGTGGCCGGCCGCTCGCCCGGATCGGCCGGCGGCCCGGCCAGCTCGGCCACCATCACCGCGAACAGCAGCACCGCGAGCGCGGCGTCGGCCGCCCGGCGGCGCACGGAGACGTCCATGCCGCCACGCTAGTCACGGCCGTGGGCGCGCACGTCAGCCTGCAGGCGTACGCCGGGCGGGCGGCCGGGGATCGGCGCGCGGGCCGACGACGCGGGCGGGGGCGCGGACGCACGCTGCAGGCATGAGAAAACACCCGGTGCTCGCCTTCAGCGCCCTCGCCGTCGCCCCCACGTGGGCCGTCCAGTTCCTCTTCCTCGCCCAGGGCTGGGAGCTGTTCCCCGCCCTGCTCATCGAGCTGCTGTTCCTGCTCGGCGCCGCCACCGCCGTCACCGCCCGCGTCGACGGCCGGGCCGGGGTGCGCCGGCTGTACGCGGGCGCCGTGCGGTGGCGCATCGGCGCCGGCCGGTTCGCCGTGCTGCTGCTCGCCCTGCCCGCGCTCACCCTGCTCGCCGCCGCCGCGTTCGACTCCGTACGCGCGCCTGCCGGCGGCTGGGCGGCCGAGATCGGCGGCTACCTGTTCCTGACGCTCGTGTACGGCGCGGTGCTCGGCAACGTCTGGGAGGAGACCGCGTGGGCGGGCTTCGCCCAGTCGCGGCTCATGGCGCGGCACGGCTGGGTGCGCGGCTCGCTGCTCACGTCGATCCCGTTCGCGCTCATCCACCTGCCGCTGGCCTTCGAGGAGCACGGGCTGACCGGCACCAGCGGGCGCGACCTCGCCGTCACCTGGACCGTGCTGATCCTGACCGCGCCCGTCGCCCGGCTGCTCTACGGCGCGGTGCTGCTCGGCACCGGCGGCAGCGTGCTCGCCGTCGCGGTGCTGCACGCCTCGTTCAACGCCTCCGGCCAGCTCGCCGCCGTGCACGGGCAGTGGCCCGTGTTCGTCGCCCTGGGCGCGCTGCTCGCCCTGGTCGCGGCGGTCGCCCGCCGGCCCGCGTACGCGCTCGCCCGGTGAGCCGGCTCAGGCCAGGTTCGACGAGCGGGGGTACGCGTCGGCCGGGTCGGTCAGCACGTTCACCAGGTACGGCACTCCGGCGTCGAACGCGCGCCGGAGTGCCGGGCCGAGCTGGTCCGGCCTCGCGACCGTCTCGCCCGCCCCGCCCATCGCCCGCACCACGTCGTCGTAGCGCAGGCCCGGCTGCAGGTCGGCCGCGACGTCGTAGCCGTACATGGCCTGCATGGGGTGCTTCTCCAGGCCCCAGATGCCGTTGTTGCCGACGACGATGACCACCGGCAGCTTCTGGCGCACCAGCGACTCGACGTCCATCAGGGAGAACCCGGCGGCGCCGTCGCCCATCAGCACGCAGACCTGCCGGTCCGGGTACGTCACCCGGGCGCCCATCGCGTAGCCCATGCCGGTGCCGAGGCAGCCGTACGGGCCCGGGTCGAGCCAGGTGCCGGGCTGGGCGGGCTCCAGGTAGCGGCCCGCGTAGGAGACGAAGTCGCCGCCGTCGCCGATCGTCACCGCGTCCGGCTCCAGCACCCGGCGCAGCTCCCCGTAGATGCGGGCGGGCCGGATCGGGTCGGTCTCGGCGGCCATCGCCTCCGCGTCGCGGGCCTTCGCCTTCTCCTCGGCGGCGCGCAGTTGCTCGATCCAGGCGCTGTGGTCGGCCCGCTGCCCCCCGTGCTCGGCGAACGCGGACAGGATCAGCCGCAGGTCGCCCGCCGGGGACACGGCCGGCTCGACGTGCGCGGCGCGCTGGCTGGGCGCGTCGACGACGTGGATCACCTGGGCGTCGCCGAAGTCGCCGAAGCTCAGCCGGAAGTCCAGCGGGGTGCCGACGACCGCGACGACGTCCGCGCCGCCCAGGGCGACCCGGCGGGCCTTCGCGAACGCGAGCGGGTGGCCGGGCGGCAGCGCGCCGCGGCCCATGCCGTTGGTGAACACCGGCACCTGCAACGCCTCGGCCGCCTCGCGCAGGGCGGCGACGGCGTCGCCCGCGTACACGTCGGACCCGGCGATGACGACCGGCCGCTCGGCGCCGGCGAGCAGCGCGGCGGCCCGCGCGACGTCCTCGGGGTCGGGCTCGATCGGGGCGATCGCGGGCGCCGCCGGGGCGTCCGCCTCGCCGCCGGAGAAGACGACCTCCAGCGGCAGGTCGAGGAACGCGGGGCCGCGGTGCGGGGTGAGGGCCGCGGTCAGCGCCTGCGCCACCGCCGCCGGGATCTCGTCGGGGCCGGTGACCGTCGCCGCGTGCTTGGTGACCGGGGCGACGAGCGGCACGTGGTCGATCTCCTGGAGGCTGCCCGAGCCCCAGCGGAACGCGGGCGCCCGGCCGCCGAGCACCAGCACCGGCGAGGCGTTGAAGAACGCGCTGGTCAGGCCGGAGATGCCGTTGGTGACGCCGGGGCCGGCGGTGAGCACCGCGAGGCCGGGCCGGCGCTGGAGCTTGGCGACCGCCTCGGCGGCGAAGACGGCGGACTGCTCGTGGCGCACGTCGTAGATCGGGAATCCGGTCTTGTGGGCGGCGTCGTAGAGGGGGAAGACGTGGCCGCCGGAGAGGGTGAACATCTCCCGCACGCCGTACGCCCGCAGGGTCGCCAGCGCCAGGTCGCCGCCGTGTCCCTCGATCATGTCCGCCATGAAGCCGCTCCCCTGCGCCGTCGGAGGTGGTCGCCCCGCACGCTACCGGTGCCCGCGTGGAAGGTGAGATTAACTCGCGAGGCCGAGCATGCGGAGAATCTCCTTCAGCAGCAGTTGCGCGTCGCGCAGCGGGGGCTCGCCGTTGCCGATGCCGTACGCGAAGACCGCCGCCAGCACCGGCAGCGCGATGAGCAGCAGCGTGATGAACAGGTTGCGCACGAACCGGCCGAAGCCGCCGCGCCTGCGCCGCGGGGCCGGTTGCGGCTGCGGCTGCGGCTGCGGGACGTGCGGGCGGGCCCGGGCCTGCGGGCGGGCGGCCGGCGAGACCGGGGCCGCGCCGGTGTGCCGCGGCATCATCCGGGTCTGCGGCGGCTGGTGCGCCGGCGCGGGCGGCGGGACCGGGCGCGGGCGCACGGCGGCGGCGCCGGGCGCGTACTGCGGCGCGGGCGGCGCCGGGGTCTGCGGGTACGGCTGGGTGGGCGGCAACGGCGCGGGCGGGCCCGACGAGGGCGCCCCGGCCGGCGTCCCGTTCGGGGTCCCGGCCGACGTCCCCGGGGCGGCCGGCGCCGGTCGCACCGCGGCGGTGCCGGCGGGCGACACCGGGGCGTTGCCGCGGGCGGGCGTGTCGAGCCGCGGCTCGACCCGGGTCGGCGCGGGCGCCGCCGGGGCCGCCTGGGGCCGCGGCGCGATCGTGCGCATCTGGCCCGTCACGCCGGGCGCGGCCGGCTCGGTGGTCAGCAGCGCCGCCTCGGCGAGCAGGCTGCCCTCGGCCACCACCAGCTCCGGCTGCTCGATGACCACGGGGGCCTCGCCGAGCGTGCGGTGCAGCAGCGTGGCCACCAGCGGAATGCGGCTGCCGCCGCCGACCAGGAACAGCCCGGCCAGCCGGCCGGGCGCGATGTCGACGGCCTTCATGACGGCGCCGGTGACCTGCACCGTCTGCGCCAGCACCGGCCGGGCCAGCCCCTCCAGCTCGTCGCGGGTCAGGTGCACCTCGAGGTCGAGCAGCGGCACCATCACGTCGGCCGACTGGGCGCGCGACAGCCGCTCCTTGGCGACCCGGGCGTCGTCCCACAGCTGGCGGTGCGCCCGCCGGTCCTCGACGGTGGCCGGGGCGTCCAGCCGCTCCCACGCGGCCGGGTCGCGCGACGCGTACGCCAGCCGCAGGTGGTCGATGATGGCCGCGTCCACGTCCAGGCCGCCGACGTCGTCGCGGCCGTCGACGGCGAGCACCTCGAAGCCGGACGACGTGCGGGCCACCACGCTGGCGTCGAACGTGCCCGCGCCGAAGTCGTGCACCACGACGACGGAGCCGATCGGCACGTCGCGGCCCAGCACCTGGGCGAAGTAGGTGGCCGCGGCCACCGGCTCGGCGACCAGCCGCGCCCCGGCGAAGCCCGCCTTGGCGGCCGCGTCGGCCAGCAGCGTGCGCCGGGTGGCGCCCCAGGTGGCCGGGCAGGTCAGCGTGACGGCCGTGTCGACCGGGCCGGCCGCGCGCCGCCACTCCTCGCCGACCCGGGCCAGCACCGCCGTGATCAGGTCGCCGACGGGCAGCTCCCGCTCGCCGAGCAGCACGGTGCCGTCGTCGACGCGGCGCTTGGGGTTCGGCTCGAACCGGGCCGGGTCGCGCCGGGCGCTGTGGACCGCGTCGCGGCCGACGACGAGCTGGCCACTCGGCTCCGCGTAGACCGCCGACGGCAGCAGCGGCGAGCCGTCGACCAGCAGCGGGCGGGCGCGCCCGTCGGGCCAGCGGCCCACCGCCACGGTGTGCGAGGTGCCGAAGTCGATGCCCAGGGCGTAGCCGGGGACAGGGTTCGGCATGGCGGGCATGCCGGTGAGTCTAGAACTCGATCACGGCGCGGTCCGCCCTCCCATGGGGTCGGAAGCCCGTCAGCGGCCGGTGAAGTCCGGGCGCCGCTTGGCGAGGAAGGCGGCCATGCCCTCCTTCTGGTCGGCCGTGCCGAACAGGGCGGCGAACAGCTGCGCCTCGTACGCCAGCCCGGCGGGCAGGTCCATGCCGAGGCCGGTGTCGATCGCCTGCTTGGCGGCGCGCAGCGCCAGCGCCGGCCCGCCCACGTACGGGCGCACCAGCTCGACGGCGGTGCGGTACACGTCGGCGGCCGGCACGACCCGGTCGACGAGCCCGATCGCCAGCGCCTCGGCGGCGTCCACCGTGCGGCCGGAGAAGATCAGGTCCTTGGCGCGCGCCGGGCCGACGAGGCGGGCGAGGCGCTGGGTGCCGCCCGCGCCGGGGATGACGCCGATGCGGATCTCCGGCTGACCGAGCTTGGCGTCCTCGGCGGCCACCCGCCAGTCGCACGCCAGGGTCAGCTCGCAGCCGCCGCCGAGCGCGTAGCCGGTGATCGCCGCCACGACCGGCTTGGGGATGCGGGCGACCGCGTCGAAGGCGGCCTGCAGCGCCACCACCCGCTCCGCCATGTCGGCGTAGCCCACCCCGGACATCTCCGCGATGTCGGCGCCCGCGGCGAACGCCCGCTCGCCGCCCCACACCACCACCGCGCCGACCGAGCTGTCGGCCGACGCCAGCCGGGCCACCTCGTGGATCTCGTCCTGGACCTGCGCGTTCAGCGCGTTCACCGGCGGCCGGTCCAGCCGGATGGTGCCGATGCCGTCCTCGATCTGCCAGCGCACGTGTTCGCCCACGGGTGTGAGCCTAGCCAGCGACCGGGTACAACACTCAGATGACCGAGTTCTACCGCGACCCCGAGGTCACCGTCACCACCGAGGCGATCCGGGTGGGCGGGCGCGCGATCCCGCTGGGCCTGCTGGGCCGGGTGTGGCACCGGCGCGGCAGCCGCTCGTGGGGCGCGCTGGCGGGCCGCGGCGCGATCGGCATGACGATGCTGCTGCCGCTGGTGCTGGCCGCGCTCGGCATCGCCGTCGGCGTGTCGATCGACGCGTCGGCGAACACCACCGTGCTGCTGGTCGGCGGCGGCATCCTCCTCGGCCTGGCCACCGGGCCCGTGGCCGACCTGCTGTTCGAGCGGCTGGACCGGTCGTACACCCGGGGCAGCCGGCGCCTGGAGATCTGGGCCGACGTGCGGGGCACCCCGATGTGCCTGGTGGAGACCGACGACCGGCTGCGGTTCGGCCAGATCTACCGGGCGCTGCAGCGGGCCCTGGACGCCGGCGCGCCGGCCGGTCCCCGCGCCGCCGCGCCGGCCCGGTCCAAGGCCAGCCCGCGGGCGCCCCGGTGAGGCGCGACGCGGCGGCGCTGGCCGCGCTGCTCGCCACGACCGGCGTGCTGCACTTCGCGCGGCCCCGGCCGTTCGACGCGATCGTGCCCCGCGGCCTGCCGGGGCGGCCGCGCACCTGGACGCACCTCAGCGGGGCGGCGGAGCTGGCCGTGGCCGCCGCGGTCGCGCACCCGCGCACCAGGCGCGCGGGCGGCCTGGCCGCCGCCGGGCTGTTCGCCGCGGTGTTCCCGGCCAATGTGAAGATGGCGTACGACTGGCGGCGCCGGCCGCCCGTGTGGCGCGCCGTCGCGTACGGCCGGCTGCCCCTGCAGGTGCCCCTGGTGCTGTGGGCGCTGCGGGTGGCGCGAGTTACGTGATGCATTCGCTCAGGGGTGCGGTCCGGTTGCCGAACGGTGCGTCGTGCGGACAACCCGGGTACGGCCCACGGGCGTGGAGCGGACGTTCGGCGATGACGAGATCATCGTGTCGAAGACCGACCTGCGCGGCCTGTTCACCTACGCCAACGACGTCTTCCTGCGCACCTCGGCGCTGACGGAGGACGAGACCGTCGGGCAGCCGCACAACATCATCCGGCATCCCGACATGCCCCGGGCCGTGTTCAAGCTGCTGTGGGACACGCTCAAGCGGCGCGAGGAGCTGTTCGCGTACGTCGTGAACCTGGCCGCGGACGGCGCTCACTACTGGGTGCTGGCGCACGTCACCCCGTCGTTCGACGGCGCGGGCACGGTGGTCGGCTACCACTCCAGCCGCCGCCGGCCGGAGCGCCGGGCCGTCGACGCGGCCGCCGCCCTGTACGCCGAGCTGCGCGCCGCCGAGCAGCGCGGCCCCGGCGGCTCCGGTGGCCAGGCCGGGCTGGACGCGTCCTGGAAGCTGCTGCACGAGCGGCTGGGCGGGCGCAGCTACGACGAGTTCGTCTGGGACCTCACGAACGGGGGCGGCCGATGATCAGGCGTCGTGCCGAGACGCAGCAGCCCACCGAGGACACCGAGCTGCTGCGCACCCTCGCCGGGGTGTGCCGCCGCGCCGCCGCGGGCGACCTGGAGGCCCGGCTGCCCGCCATCGGCGACTCTCCCGCCGCGATCGAGGCCCGCAGCGCCGTGAACGCGCTGCTCGACGTGACCGACGCGTTCGTCCGCGAGTCCGGGGCGGCGCTCAGCGCGGCCGCCGAGGGCCGGTTCCACCGCAGGTTCCTGACCCGCGGCATGCTGGGCTCGTTCCGGCACGCGGCGAGCACGATCGGCGCCGCCAACGACGCCATGCAGGCCTCGGCGGTCCGGGTGGCCGAGTCGGACCGGGCGCGGCTGGCCCTGGCCGACCAGCTGGAGTCCGCGGTGCTGACGGTGTCGGAGCAGGTGGCGACGGCGGCGACGGAGATGGGCGCGTCGGCCAACGGCCTGAGCGACTTCGCCCGCGAGGCGGTGGCCGGCGCCGAGCGGGGCCTGACCACGGTGGGCTCGCTGCGCACGGCGTCCGACCAGATCCGCAACGCCGTCGACCTGATCAATCAGGTGGCGTCGCAGACCCGGCTGCTGGCGCTGAACGCCACCATCGAAGCGGCCCGCGCCGGCGAGGCGGGCCGCGGGTTCAGCGTGGTGGCGGGCGAGGTCAAGGTGCTGGCGAACGAGACCAGCGAGTCCAGCGACGAGATCATCGGGCAGGTGGCGACGGTGCAGTCCGCCGCCGCCGACGCGATCGAGGTGCTGGAGTCGGTGACCGAGAGCATCCGCGAGATGAGCCGGCTGGTCACCGGCATCGCGGCGGCCGTCGACGGCAGCCACGACTCGGGCAACGCCGGGCTTTCCCAGCTGGCGGAGGTGCTGCGCGGCGAGGTGTCCCGCTTCGTGACGACGGTGCGCGCGTCCTAGCCGGCGCCGTACAGCGCGTCGATGTCGGCGCGGGACGGCAGCGCCACCGACGAGCCCAGCCGGCGCACGCACACCGCGCCCGCGGCGCTCGCCCAGCGGACCGCGTCGATCAGCTCGCGGCCCTCGCCCCAGGCGACCGCGAGCGCGCCGACGAACGCGTCGCCGGCGGCGGTGGAGTCGACCGTCTCGACGGCGAACGCGGGCACGTGCACCGGGTCGCGCCCGCGCTCGGCGTACCAGGCGCCGTCGGAGCCGACGGTGAGCACGACGCGCGGCACGACGTCGAGCAGCCGGCCTGGCTCCTCGCGCCCGGCGCCGGCGATGTCCTGCTGCTCGACCTCGTTGACGACGAGCAGGTCGACGGCGGCGAGCAGCTCCGGGGGCAGCGGCATCGACGGCGCGGCGTTGAGCACCACCCGGGTGCCGGCGGCGCGGGCCGCCACGGCGGCGGCGGTGACGGTGGCCAGCGGGATCTCCAGCTGCAGCAGCAGCACGTCGGCGGCGGCGACCGCGGCCAGCTCGTCGGGCTGCAGGGCGGTGAACGAGCTGTTCGCGCCGGGCAGCACCATGATGCTGTTCTCGCCGGGCTCGTCGACCATGACGATGGCGACGCCGGACGCGCCGTAGCTGACCCGCGTCAGCGCGGTGTCCACGCCGGACGACTCCAGCCGCGCCTTGAGGGTGACGCCGAACGCGTCGGAGCCGAGCGCGCCGAGGAACGACACGTCGCCGCCGGCGCGGGCGGCGGCGATGGCCTGGTTGGCGCCCTTGCCGCCGGGAACCATGACGAACTCGTGGCCGAGGACGGTCTCGCCGGGCCGGGGCAGCCGGGCGCCGGTGCCGACGAGGTCCATGTTGGCGCTGCCGACCACGGCGATCCGCGGCCCGCTCATCACGCCGCCCGGGCGGTGTAGCGGTCGCCGTGGCGCTCGACGACCAGCGGCAGGCCGAACGTCTTCGACAGGTTGTCGGCGGTGAGCGTGCGGCCCAGCAGGCCCTGCGCGACGACGCCGCCCTCGCGCAGCAGCAGCGCGTGGGTGAAGCCGGGCGGGATCTCCTCGACGTGGTGGGTGACCAGCACCAGGGCCGGGGCGTCGGGGTCCATCGCCAGCTCGGCGAGCCGGGCCACCAGGTCCTCGCGGCCGCCCAGGTCGAGCCCGGCGGCGGGCTCGTCGAGCAGCATCAGCTCGGGGTCGGTCATCAGCGCCCGGGCGATCTGGGTGCGCTTGCGCTCGCCCTCGCTCAGGGTGCCGAACTCACGGTCGGCGAGCGCCGCCATGCCGAGCTGGCTGAGCAGGGCGTCGGCCCGGCGCACGTCCATCGGGTCGTACGCCTCGCGCCAGCGGCCCACCACGGACCAGGCGGCGGTGACGACGACGTCGCGCACCCGCTCGTGCGGCGGGATGGTGTCGGCGACCGCGGCGGTGCTCAGGCCGATGCGGGTGCGCAGCTCGGCGACGTCGGTGCGGCCGAGCTTCTCGCCGAGGACGTGCGCGGTGCCGCGCGACGGGTGCAGCCGGCCCGCCGCCAGGTTGAGCAGCGTGCTCTTGCCGGCGCCGTTGGGGCCGAGCACGACCCAGCGCTCGTCCAGCTCGACCTGCCAGGTGATGCCCCGGACGAGGTGGTTGCCGGAGCGGGTGACGCTGACCCGGTCGAGATCGATGACGGTGTCGGGGTCCACCCGACCATCCCACCACACGGCGGCGGGCGCGCCGCGTCACCCCACCGTCGAGCCGAACACCTCGTCGCGGACGGCGTCGAGGGCGGTGCGCAGGGCGCCGTGCAGGACGGGTTCCACGTCGATCTGGGTCATCATGACCCGCGGCGAGACCAGGGTGATGGCCGAGACCTCGCGCTCGACGCGCTCGGCCAGCGAGAAGCCGCCCGCCAGGCCGATCTCGCCGGCCAGCACCACCAGCGGCGGGTCGAGCACCAGGCAGGTGCTGGCGACGCCGAGGGCGAGCCGGCGGGCCAGCTCGTCGAGGACGGCGGCGCCCGCCTCGCCGGCCGCGGCGGCGGCGCGCACGACGTCGCCCGCCTCCTCGCCGGTGAAGCCGTGCTCCGCGCCGATGGCCTTGACGGCGTCGGCGCCGGCGAGCTGCTGGAACGCGCCCTTGACGCCCCGCCGCGACGCGTTGCGGGGCACCTCGACGCCCGCCACGGGCAGGTAGCCGATCTCACCGGCGGCGCCGGTGGTGCCGTGGTGCAGCCGTCCGCCGAGGACGGTGGCGAGGCCGACGCCGCGGCCGACCCAGACGAGCACGAAGTCGTCGACGCCCTTGGCGGCGCCGTTGGCGGCCTCGGCGACGGCGGCGAGGTTCACGTCGTTGCCGAAGTGGACCTCGGTGTTGAGGTCCTCGCGCAGCTTGCCGAGCAGGCCGCGGTGCCAGCGGGGCAGGTCGAACGCGAACGCGATGTCGCCGGTGCGCGGGTCGACGAGGCCGGGGGTGCCCAGCACGATGCGGCGCACGGTGGTCATGCTGGCGCCGGCCGAGTCGGCGGCCTCCAGCACGGCCTTGTGGACGACGCCGACCGGGTCGTCGGTGTCGCGCACGGACAGTTCGGAGCGGCCGATCACGGCGCCGGTGATGTCGGCGCACGCGGCGATGACCCGGTCGGGGCCGACGTCGACGCCGATGACGTGCGCGCTGCCGGGCGTGACGGCGTAGAGCTGGGCGTTGGGGCCGCGGCCGCCGGCCTGCTCGCCGACGCGGCGCACCAGGCCGCGCTCCTCGAGCCGCTCGACGAGCTGCGACGCGGTGACCTTGCTGAGCCCGGTGAGTTCGCCGAGCTGGGCACGGGTGAGCGGGCCGCGGGTGAGGAGCAGCTCCAGCGCCGCCCGGTCGTTGAGGGCGCGCAGCAGGCGGGGGGTGCCCGGGAGGCGGGTGGCGGCCATCGTCGTTCCTTCACTACCTATAAGGAAGGTTTCCTATTACATTATCCAGTCGTTCAGACAGCCCGTAGCGTAACCGTGCGCGGCGGGCTGACAACGACCAGTAGCCATTGATTTCTTACGATCATGCACGAGCTGGGCCGACACTAGGGCCAGTGGTGTCGTAAGGGGAAGGACACCATGGCGATCGATCCGGGCCTGCGCCGACTCGCGCTCGGCACCCTGCTCTCCGCGTTTCCGGGGCACACCGCCCCGGAATGGGCATTACGCCTGCTCACGGAGGGTCTGGCCGGCCACACGCTGTTCGGTTTCAACATCGCGGACGCCGCGCAGACCGCCGCCCTGTCGGCCCAGCTGCGGGAGGCGTCGCCGGCCGTCCTGGTCGCGACGGACGAGGAGGGCGGCGACGTCACCCGCCTCGCCCACCTGACCGGCAGCCCCTACCCGGGCAACGCCGCGCTGGGCGCCGTCGACGACCCGGACCTCACCCGCGAGGTGTACGCGTCGATCGGCGCTGATCTGGCCGCCGCGGGCGTCAACCTCGACCTGGCGCCGACCGTCGACGTCAACACGGCCGACGACAACCCGATCATCGGGACGCGCTCGTTCGGCAACGACCCGGCCCGGGTAGCCCGGCACGCGGCCGCGGCCGTGACCGGCCTGCAGGCGGCCGGGGTGGCGGCGTGCGCCAAGCACTTCCCCGGCCACGGCGCCACGGTCACCGACTCGCACCTGGAGCTGCCCACCATCGACGCGCCGCTGGAGGTGCTGCGCGCGCGTGACCTGCCGCCGTTCGCGGCCGTCGTCGAGGCCGGGGCGAAGTCGATCATGACCGCGCACATCCGCGTGCCGGCGCTGACCGACGGCATGCCGGCGACGTTCAGCCGGGCGGTACTCGTCGACCTGCTGCGCCGCGACCTGGGCTTCACCGGCGCGGTCGTCACCGACGCGCTGGAGATGCGCGGCGCCGCGGGGGCGGCGGGCGGCATCGGCAACGCCGCCGTGCTGGCGCTGGCCGGCGGCGCGGACCTGCTCTGCGTCGGCGCCGACGTCGACCTGGAGCTGACCGAGCACGTCGCCGCCGCGATCGTCGCGGGCGTGGGCGACGGCCGGCTGCCGGTGGCCCGGCTGGAGGAGGCGGTCGGGCGCTGCCGCGAGCTGGCCGCCTGGGCGACGCCGGCCGGGCGGGCGGGCGCCGCCGCGAGCGACCTGGGCTACGCCGCCGCGCGCCGCGCCGTCCGAGTCGAGGGCACCGTCGCCGGCCTGGCCGACCCGCTGATCGTGCACCTGGAGTCGGGCCACTCGATCGCCGAGGGCCCGGTGCCGTGGGGGCTGGGGCCGCACGTCAACGGCACCGAGCTGGTCCGCGTGGTGGCCGCCGACGCGTCGGCGGAGGAGCTGGTGGCGCGGGCCGGCGCGCGGCCGATCGTCGTGGTGGGCCGGCACAACCACCGGGCCCCCGCGACCCGGGACCTCATCGAGCGGCTGGCCGCCGCGCACGCCGTCGCCGTCGTCGAGATGGGCTGGCCGTCGGCGTGGCGGCCGGCGGGCGCGCGGGCGTACGTGACGACGTTCGGCGCCAGCCTGGCCAACGGCCGGGCGGCCGCGGAGGCGCTCGGCCTCGCGCTTTGACGACCCCGCCCGAGGGCCCCGGACCGCACGCCGGTCCGGGGCCCTCGGCGTGTGGTCACGCTCTCACTTGAACAAGTTCAACAGTTGCGCCTACGCTGGGGCCGTCATAGTTGAACACGTTCAGGAAGGCGGCCGGAGCCGTGGACTACAAGGTTTCGATGTACCTCGCGTACCTGGTCATCAGCGTCGGGCTGACGATCTGGGTGGCGACCACCCTGTCCCGCAACGGCCTGGTCTTCCTCGAGGAGGTGTTCTCCGACGGCAAGCTCGCCCGGGCCGTCAACCACCTGCTCGTGGTCGGCTTCTACCTGCTGAACCTCGGCTACGTCACCGTCTCGATGCGCTCGGCCGACAACCCCGTCACCGCCGCCGGGGCGCTGGAGACGCTGTCCTTCAAGATCGGCTTCGTGCTGCTGGTGCTCGGCGTGCTGCACGTCTTCAACGTGCTCGCGCTCAACCGCTACCGCAAGAGCCGGCTGCGCCAGCAGGCCACCCGCCCGCCCCTGCCGCCCGCCGGCATGCTGCCGCCGCCCGGCGTGGGACCGTTCCCCGGCCCGCACGGCCGCCCCGGGCCCGTCCCGCCGCCGGCGCAGGCATGACCGCGCCCCTGCCCACCGGCCCGGCCGCGCACCCCGGCGGCCGGATCGGCGGGTTCACCGTCCTCTACGACGCCGGCTGCCCCATCTGCCGGGCGGCGCACCACTGGCTCGCCGGGCGCCCGCAGCTCGTCCCGCTGACGTTCGTCCCCGCGGCGTCGCCCGCGGCCCGGCGGCTGTTCCCCGGCCTCGACCACGCGCGGACCCTGCGCGACATCACCGTCGTGGCCGACACCGGCGAGGTCTACGCCGGCGACGCCGCCTGGCTGGCGTGCCTGTGGGCGCTGGCCGACTACCGCGCCCTCGCCGACCGGCTCGCCCGCCCCGACCTGCTGCCCACGGCGCGGCGGGTGATCGGCCTCGCCGCGGCCGTCCGCGAGCGGACCCGCGCCGGGGGATACGGTGAGGTCTGTGCCGACGACGCCTGCCCCTGAGCCAGCCGAGCCCGCCGAGCCGGCGCCGGCCGCCGAGCCCCGCGTCCCCGGGCGGTCGCGGGCGCGCGGCGAGCAGACACGGCAGCTGATCCTCGACACCGCCCTGCGGCTGTTCCGCGAGCGTGGCTTCGCCGAGACCACGATGCGGGCCATCGCCAAGGAGGCCGGCGTCGCCGTCGGCAACGCGTACTACTACTTCGACTCCAAGGAACACCTGATCCAGGGGTTCTACGACCGCAACCAGGCCGCCCACGCGGCCGCCGCCGCGCCGCTGCTGGCGAGCGAGAAGGACTTCGCCGCCCGGCTGCGCGGCGTGCTGCACGCCGGCATCGACGTCAACGCGCCGTACCACGCGTTCGCGGCGACGTTCTTCAAGTCCGCCGCCGAGCCCACCTCGCCGCTGAGCCCGTTCTCGGCGGAGTCGTCGCCGGCCCGCGAGGCCGCCATCGCGATCTTCCGGGACGTGGTGGAGGGCTCCTCGGTCAAGGTCGACCCGGAGCTGCGCCGCGAGCTGCCCGAGCTGCTGTGGCTCGGCTGGATGGGCGTCGTGCTGTTCTGGGTGTACGACCGCTCCCCCGGCCAGCGCCGCACCCGGCGGCTCATCGACGGCGCCGTGCCGCTCGTCGACCGCCTGGTGCACCTGTCGCGGCTGCGGGTGCTGCGCCCGGCCCTGCGCCAGGTGCTGAGCCTGCTCGAGCTCGTCAAGGCCGACTGACTACCCACCGTTGCACGCGGGTCTTCACGCTGCGTGATCGTCTCGCCGGGTCTCGTCCCCGGCGTGCCGCGGTGTCCGGATCCGACGCACGGATCGCCCGGTCCGAACGGCCAGTTCGGTGTGCGGCGTCTTCCCCGGCCGCGCGGTGCTCACGTAGCGTTACTGCTACGCCCACCAACACGGGCCTGGGGAGCACGACGCGCGAGTTCGGGCTACGGGACCCGCCCGAAACCGCGCGGCACGACCGGTGCCCCGGGCGCCGTCACGAGGTAACGGGAGCACCTCGTGGCGACGCCCGGGGCACGCCCGTGTCCGGGGTCAGCCGCGCGCGAAGCGGCGCAGCCGCAGGCTGTTCGCCACCACGAAGACCGAGCTGAACGCCATCGCCGCGCCCGCGATCATCGGGCTGAGGAACCCGGCCGCGGCGAGCGGCAGGGCGGCCACGTTGTACGCGAACGCCCAGAACAGGTTGCCGCGGATGATCGTGAGTGTGCGCCGGGACAGCCGGATCGCGTCCACGGCGGCGGTCAGGTCGGCGCGCACCAGCGTCAGGTCGGCCGCCTGGATCGCGACGTCGGTGCCGGTGCCCATGGCCAGGCCCAGGTCGGCCTGCACCAGCGCGGCCGCGTCGTTGACGCCGTCGCCGACCATCGCCACGGCGGCGCCCGAGTCCTGCAGCCGCCGCACGGCGTCGACCTTGCCGGCGGGCAGCACCCCGGCGATCACCTCGTCGATGCCGACCTCGGCCGCGACGGCCTTCGCCACCGCCTCGCCGTCGCCGGTGAGCAGCACCGGCCGCAGCCCCAGGCGGCGCAGCGCGGCGACCGCGCCGGCGCTCTCCGGGCGCACCGCGTCGGCCAGGTAGAGGGTGCCGCGCGCGCGGCCGCCCCAGCGCACCTCGACGGCCGTGCGGGCGTCGCGGGCCTCGCCGCGGCCGACCTCGACCTCGACGCCGCCGACGACGCCGCGCACGCCGACGCCCGGCTCGGCGCGGAAGCCGGTCACCGGCGGCAGCCCGCCCAGCCGCTCGGCGGCGGCCCGGGCGATCGCGCGGCCGATCGGGTGCTCCGACGCGGCCTCCACCGCGCCGGCGTACCGGAGCAGCTCGTCGCTGTCGGGTTCCGCGGCGACCAGCTCCATCCGGCCCGTGGTGACGGTGCCGGTCTTGTCGAGGACGACCGTGTCGACGCGGCGCGCCGACTCCAGCGCCTCGACGCCGCGGATCAGCACGCCGAGCTGCGCGCCGCGGCCCGTGCCGACGAGCAGGGCGGTCGGCGTGGCCAGCCCGAGCGCGCACGGGCAGGCGATGATGAGCACCGCCACGGCGGCGGCGAACGCGGCCGCCCACCCCTCGCCCGCGCCGAGCCAGAAGCCCAGGGTGCCGAGCGCCAGGGTGATGACGACCGGCACGAACACGCCGGAGATGCGGTCGGCCAGGCGCTGCACGGCCGCCTTGCCGCCCTGGGCCTGCTCCACCAGCCGGGCCATCTGGGCGAGCTGGGTGTCGGCGCCGACCCGGGTGGCGCGCACGACGAGCCGGCCGCCCGCGTTGACGGTGGCGCCCACGACCGCGTCGCCGGGGCCGACCTCGACGGGCACCGACTCGCCGGTGAGCAGGCTCCGGTCGACGGCGGACAGCCCGTCGACGACGACGCCGTCGGTGGCGACCTTCTCCCCCGGCCGGACCACGAACTCGTCGCCGGCCGCGAGCTGCTCGACGGGGACCAGCACCTCGCGGCCGTCGCGCAGGACGGTCACGTCCTTGGCGCCCAGCTCCAGCAGCGCCCGCAGGGCGGCGCCGGCGCGCTTGCGGGCCCGCGCCTCGAACCAGCGCCCCAGCAGGATGAGCGTGGTGACCCCGGCCGCCGCCTCCAGGTAGATCTGGCCGGCGCCGTCGGTGCGCTCGATGCGCCACGAGAACGGGTGCTCCATGCCGGGCACGCCCGCCGTGCCGAGGAACAGCGCCCACAGCGACCAGCCGAACGCGGCCAGCGTGCCCACCGACACGAGCGTGTCCATCGTCGTGGCGCCGTGCCGCAGGTTGACCCAGGCGGCGCGGTGGAACGGCCAGCCGCCCCAGACGACGACGGGCGCGGCGAGCACCAGCGACAGCCACTGCCAGTACGTGAACTGCAGCGGCGGCACCATGGCCAGCGCCACGACGGGCACGCTCAGCGCGGCCGAGATCAGCACCCGGGTGCGCAGCGGGTCGCCCGGCTCGGCCGCCGGCGCCTCGGCCGCGGGCAGGGCCGCCGTGTAGCCGGTCTTCTCCACCACCGCGATGAGGTCCTCGGCGGTGACGCCCGGCGGCACGGTGGCGCGGGCCTTCTCGGTGGCGTAGTTGACGGTGGCGGTGACGCCGTCGAGCCGGTTCAGCTTCTTCTCGATGCGGTTGGCGCAGGCGGCGCAGGTCATGCCGCCGATCGACAGCTCGATCTGCTGCGCGGCCGCCGCGAGCGGCCGGGTCACGCCTGTCATGGATGCCTCCCGGGTCGTCCTGGACCCGAGCATACCCCCTAGGGGTACGAAAGCGGCGCGGCGTACACCACGACGTTGCGCTCGTAGGCGCCGTCGCGGAAGGCGCCGCCGCAGGTGACCAGCGCGAGCTGCGGCGCGGTGTCGCGCCGGAACAGCGCGTCCGGCAGCCGGCTCTTGGCGTAGCTGCGCCGGGCGACCACCCGGTACCCGACCGTGCGGTCCCCGGCGGCGACGTCGATCCGGGCCCCGACCGGCAGGTCCGCCAGCCGGTACAGGGCGCCCCGGCCGTCGCGGGCGGTGTCGACGTGGCCGGCGATGAGCACCGTCCCGCGCCGGTCGCCGGGCAGCGCCGACCCGATCCACCAGCCCAGGCGGTCCGGGTCGGCGGGCACGCCGAGCTCCCCGCCGCCGGTGACACCCGCCGGGTCGACGGGCGCCGCGACGCGCAGCCGGGCGATGGACACGGTCCGCGGCGTCCACCGCGCGGCCGCGGTCGACGCGGCGGTCGGCGCCGCGCTCCTGGTCGTCGCGGCCGGTGGGGCGGGCGGCGGTGGGAGGGTCCCGGCGTCGGCCGGGGCGCGCGCCGGCAGCAGGCTCAGGACGAGCGCCGCGGCCAGCGCGCCCAGGCCGGCCGCCAGGGCGGTCCAGCCTGCGGCGCGCCGGCCGGGGCGGCTCATCGCGAGGCGGCCGGGGTGCGGCGGCGCAGCAGGAACACCGCGGCGCCGACCAGGAACAGGCCCAGCGCCCCGAACCCGATCACGGCCGGGGTGGTGGACGCGGCGGCGGCCTGCCCGCCGGTGCCCGTGCCGATGCGGCTGGGCACGCCGATCTCGCCGGCCGCCTCCTCCAGCAGGTCGTGGTGCGAGGCGACCACCGGGGCGGCGTCCTGGGCCACCTTCTTCGCCTGGGCGTCGCTGCCCTGGGCGATCTCGGTCTCGCCGAGCCGCATGGCCTTCATGTGGGCGTCCATCTGGGTGGGGATCCACAGCGCGTCGAACTCGGCGCCCGACGCCGCCTCGTAGCGGCGGGCCAGCGCCTGCTGCTCGGCGTTCGGCTCGCCGGGCAGCTCCACGCCGAGCGCCTCGGCGGTGTCGCGCAGGGCGGTGTCGAGCCTGGTGTGGTCCGCGACCCACCGGGCGCCGAGGTCCTTGACCTGCCGGCTCTCGGCCTTCTGCTGGGCCAGTTCGCCGGTGGCGATCTCGGCCAGGTTGGACTGGTGCGCCGCCCGCAGGTATGTGGCGTCCTGCTCGGACGGCGCCGCGGCGGCCGGCGTGGCCGGCAGGAGCAGCACGGTGACCACACCGGCCACGGCTGCCGCAGTTCGGAGAAGCATGACGGTCGATCCCTTCGTCGAGGTGACCGCCCGCCTACCCGGCCGCTGCGCCTCCACCCTGCGAACCGACGCAGCGACCGTGCCGAATCCGGATCGGCGTCACGCCGCCGCCGACGTGCGCACCAGCGTGCGGATCTGGCGCAGCACCACCGACAGCGCCGCCAGGTCCGACCGGGAGTCCTCGAACTCGCCGATGGCGTTGCGGGTGCGGGCGATCGACGCCGCGTTCACCTGCTCCCATTCGTCCACCCGGTCGGCCGCCGACGCCGACGCCGGTGTGGACGCCAGCACCTCCGCCGTCAGCCCGGCCAGCGCCGCGTACAGGTCGTAGCGCAGCGCCATGCGGGCCAGCGTCTGCCAGCGGTCGTTGCGCGGCAGCGACGAGATGCGCGACAGCAGGTCGTCCACGCGGAAGCGCTCCGACAGCACGTAGTACACGTCGGCGACCGCGTTGATGTCCTGGTCGGCCTCCGTCGCCGTCTGCAGGATGTCCAGCACGCCGAAGCTGTAGACGATGCGCATCGCCCGGTCGGCGATGTCGTCCGGCACGCCCCGCTGGCACATGTTGGCGGTCAGCGCCGCCAGCGACTCGCGCTCCGCGCCGCGGAACAGCGACGGCAGCGCCCCGAGCAGCCGCGCGACGCCCGGCCGCAGCCGCTCGATCTCGCCCGCCACGTCCAGCGGCGAGCGGCGGTTCGACACCAGCCAGCGCACCGCCCGGTCGAGCAGCCGGCGCGTCGACAGGTAGACCAGGGTCTGCGCGGCCACCGGCATCCGGTTGTCCTGCGCCTCCACCGCGTCCCACAGCTCGCCGATGCCGAACACGTCGCGGACCACCACGTACGCCCGGATCACGTCCGCCGCCGAGGCGCCCGTCTCCTCCACCGCCCGGTAGACGAACGACGTGCCGCCCCGGTTGACGACCTCGTTGACCAGCGACGTGGAGACGATCTCGCGGCGCAGCCGGTGCCCGGCCATCCGGCCGGCGAAGCGCTCGCGCAGCGGCGTCGGGAAGTACCGGGCCAGCACGCCCGTGGCCCACGGCTCGTCGGCCAGCGACGACGCCAGCACCTCCCGGTCCATCGTGATCTTCACGTACGCGAGCAGCACCGCGAACTCCGGCGGCGTCAGGCCCGTGCCCGCCTCGCCGCGCACCGCCAGCTCCTCGTCCGTCGGCAGCGCCTCCAGCGCGCGGTCCAGCAGGCCCGCCCGCTCCAGGTCGGTGATCATGCGACGGTGCACCGGCAGCAGCGACAGGGCCTGCTCGCGGGCGTTGCCGAGCGCGCGGGCCTGGTCGTAGTTGTCCCGCAGCGACAGCGCCGCCACCTCGTCGGTCATCGACTCCAGCAGCCGGTCGCGCTCGGGCACCGTCAGCTCGCCGTCGGCCACCGCACCGCCCAGCAGGATCTTGATGTTGACCTCGTGGTCGGAGCAGTCCACCCCGGCCGAGTTGTCGATGAAGTCGGTGTAGATCCGGCCCGAGGCCAGCGCGTACTCGATCCGGCCGCGCTGGGTCAGGCCCAGGTTGCCGCCCTCGCCGACCACCTTGACGCGCAGCTCCCGGCCGTCCACCCGGATCGCGTCGTTGGCCTTGTCGCCCACCTCCGCGTGCGTCTCGGTGGCCGCCTTGACGTACGTGCCGATGCCGCCGTTGAACAGCAGGTCGACCGGCGCCGTGAGGATGGCCCGCATCAGCTCCGCCGGGCTCAGCTCGGCCGCCTCGATGCCCAGCGCCGCCGCGACCTGCGGCGTCACCGCGATCTTCTTCAGCGTGCGCGGGTACACCCCGCCGCCCTCGCTGATGAGCGCGGCGTCGTAGTCCGCCCACGACGAGCGCGGCAGTTCGAACAGCCGGCGCCGCTCGGCGAACGACGTGGCCGCGTCCGGGTCCGGGTCGAGGAAGATGTGCCGGTGGTCGAACGCGGCCACCAGCCGGATGTGCTCGCTGAGCAGCATGCCGTTGCCGAACACGTCGCCCGACATGTCGCCGACGCCGACCACGGTGAAGTCCTCGGACTGGGTGTCGAAGCCGAGTTCGCGGAAGTGCCGCTTCACCGACTCCCACGCGCCGCGGGCCGTGATGCCCATCTTCTTGTGGTCGTAGCCGGCCGAGCCGCCCGACGCGAACGCGTCACCCAGCCAGAACTCCTTGCCGACGCTGATCTCGTTCGCGATGTCCGAGAACGTCGCCGTGCCCTTGTCGGCCGCCACCACGAGGTACGGGTCGTCGCCGTCGTGGCGCACCACGTCGTGCGGCGGCACGATCTTGCCGCCCGAGATGTTGTCGGTGACGTCCAGCAGGGCCGAGATGAACAGCTGGTAGCAGGCCACGGCCTCGTCCCGGTCGCCCGGCCGCTGCTTCAGCACGAAGCCGCCCTTGGCGCCCACCGGCACGATCACCGCGTTCTTCACCATCTGCGCCTTGACCAGGCCGAGGATCTCCGTGCGGAAGTCCTCGCGGCGGTCCGACCAGCGCAGCCCGCCGCGCGCCACCGCGCCGTAGCGCAGGTGCACGCCCTCGAACCGCGGCGAGTACACGAAGATCTCGAACTTCGGCCGCGGCGCCGGCAGGTCCGGCACCGCCTGCGGGTCCAGCTTGAACGCGATGTACGACTTCGGCCGCCCGTTGCGGTCGCGCTGGAAGAAGCTGGTGCGCAGCGTCGCCGTGATCAGCCGCAGGAACGAGCGCAGGATGCGGTCCTGGTCCAGGCTGTCCACCGCGTCGAGCCGCTCGGTCACCTGCTCGGCCAGCGCGGCCGCCCGCTTCGCGCGCACGTCCGCGCTCAGCTCCAGCCGCGGCGAGAAGCGCGTCTCGAACAGGTCCACCAGCAGCCGGGCCACGTCCGGGTGGGCGATGAACGTGTTCTCCACGTACCGCTGCGAGTAGATCGTGCCGGCCTGGCGCAGGTACTTCGCGTACGCGCGCAGCACCACCACCTGCCGCCACGTCAGGCCCGCCAGCAGCACCAGCTCGTTGAAGCCGTCCACCTCGGCCTCGCCGCGCCACGACGCCGCGAACGCGTTCTCCACGTGCGGGCGCACCTCGGCCAGCTCCCGGTGCTCCGCCGGCGGGTTCAGCCCGAAGTCGTACAGCCAGACGGCGGTGTCGGCGCGGCGGATCTCGTACGGCCGCTCGTCGACCACCTGCACGCCCAGCGAGTGCAGCACCGGCAGCACCGCCGACAGCATCATCGGCTCGCCCTGCCGGTACACCTTGAACCGCACGTTGCCGTCGTCCGGCTCGCCCTCGGTCACCCCGTGCGGCGCGCGCTTGCGGAACAGGTGCATCTCGATCTGGCCGGGCTCCTCCAGCAGCTCCAGCTTCGCCAGGTCCTGCGCCGCCTCGTACGGCGAGTGCCCGTCCTTGTAGCTGTCCGGCAGCGCGTCCACGTACCGGGAGAACAGGCCCTTGGCCTGCTGCTCGCCGAGCTTGCGCTCCAGCACCAGGCCGAAGTCGTCGTCCCACAGCCGGGTCGCGTCGGCGAGCTGCTCGGCCAGCGCGTCCGGGTCGACGGTGCGCGGCGGCGCCTGCGGGTCGGTGCGCACCACGAAGTGGACCCGGGCCAGCATGCCCTCGGTGACCCGGGTGGTGTGGTCGACGCCGACGCCGTTCAGCTCGCGCAGCAGGATCTCCTGCATGCGCAGCCGGTTCGTGGTCGTGAACCGGTCGCGCGGCAGATAGATCAGGCAGGAGATGAACCGGCCGTACGCGTCGCGGCGCAGGAACACCCGCAGCTGCCGCCGGCCCGCCATCCGCAGCACGCCGACGACCGCGTCGTACAGCTCGTCGGTCTTGATCTGGAACAGCTCGTCGCGCGGGTACGTCTCCAGGATCTGCAGCAGGTCGCGCCCCGAGTGGCTGCGCGGCGACAGGCCCGAGCGGTCCAGCACCTCGGCCACCTTGCGGCGCACCACCGGCAGGTCGCGCACGCTGGTGCGGTACGCCGAGCTGGAGAACAGGCCGAGGAACCGGCGCTCGCCGACCACCTCGCCGCGCTCGTCGAACACCTTCACGCCGATGTAGTCGAGGTAGGCGGAGCGGTGCACGGTGGCCCGCGAGTTCGCCTTGGTGAGGATCAGCAGCCGCTTCTCCAGCGACTGCGCGAACGCCTCCGGCGCCATCGACGACAGCACCCGCGGCGTGGAGTGCTCGCCGCGCAGGATGCCCAGCCCGGTGCCCGCGTCGGCGACCAGCACCTGCTCGCCGCCCTCGCCGGTCGTGAGGTGGTACTCGCGGTAGCCGAGGAACGTGAAGTTGTCGGCCGTCAGCCAGCGCATCAGCTCGATGGTGTCGGTGACGTCCTTGTCCGGCACCGGCGGCGCGTCCGCGGTGCCCCGGGCGGCGCCCAGCTCGTCGGCGACGGCCAGCGCGCGGCGGCGCATCTTCGGCCAGTCCTCGACGGCGGCGCGCACGTCGGTCAGCACCCGCTGCAGCTCGCGCGCCAGGCGGGCGCGGGCGTCCGGGTCGGCCACCGGGTCGATCTCGGCGAGGATCCAGCTCTCGACGATGTCGCCGTCGATGGCGTCGTCGGGCTCCACGTCGGCGGCCACGTCGGCCAGCGCGCCCAGCGGCTCGCGGCGCACCACGATGAGCGGGTGCACCAGCAGGTGCACCTCCAGCTGGTGGGCGGTGAGCAGCGAGACCGTCGAGTCGACGAGGAACGGCATGTCGTCGGTGACGATGCGCACCGTGCTGTGCCCGCCGTTGCCCTTCCCCGGGGCGGTGACCTCCAGCCGCAGCTGGCCGGGCACCCGCTGCCGGGCCAGCTCGCGGTGCGCGGTGGCCGCCGCGTGCAGCTGCTCCGGGGTGTGGTCGACCAGTTCCTCGTCCGGCGCGAACCGCCAGAACCGGCTCACCAGCCCGGCCGTGCCGTGGTCGGCGCCGGCCAGCTCGACCGCCTCGGCGATCAGCTGCGCGGCGTCCGGCAGCGGCTCCTCCAGCTCGCCCGCGTCCGGGTCGGCGCCCAGCCGGCCCGCCAGCGCCGCTCCCGAGCCTTCCGGCCTGTCCTGGTCGGTCTCGGCGTCGATCTCGCCGTGCCGGTCCGTGCCCGCGCTCATCTGCCCGCACTCCCCTTCCCCACCACGCTGTGGGTCCGTTCCGTGTCACCGCCAGCCTAGAGCGTGCCGGGCCGGCCGCAGCACGGCACGGCGCACCGGCTGTGCGGGCAGACCCGGGTGGCGCGCATGCCGGACAATCGGCCCGGCATGACGCATCGCACGCCACCGGGGACATCCCGCGCGGCCGATGCGTACTACCGTTCGGCGGAGATCGTTGGCTCACGGCAAACAGGTGGGTGACCGCATGACCCGTACGGCCCTCCGGCTGCGCGCCGGCGTGACCGTGTGCGCGCTGCTGGCCGGCGCGCTGACCGGCTGCTCGTCCGACGACGGCCCGGCGCCCACCCTGCAGGCGTTCCTCGACGGCTGGCGGTCGAGCAAGCTCGACCAGGTCGGGTTCGTGGGCGCGGACGGCACCCGGGTGCCCGCCGCCCAGGTCGTCACGGAACTGCGCGGGCTGTCCGGTGAGCTCGTCGACACCCCGCCCGAGCTGAAGCCGGCCGGTGAGCCGCAGATCGTCGGCGACGTCGCCACCAGCCCGGTGGACGTCACGTGGAACCTGCCCGGCGGCGGCCGGTGGGCGTACCGCACCGACGTGCGCCTGCAGGAGGCCGGCGACGACGGCTGGCGGGTCGTCTGGGAGCCGGCGGTCGTGCACGCCGACCTGGCCGCGGGCGACCGGCTCGGCGTGCGCCGGGTGACCGCCGACCGGGCCACCGTGCTCGACGCCGCCGGCGCGCCCATCGTCACCGGCCGCCCGGTCGTCGTGGTGGGGGTCGAACCGCAGCGCGTCACCGACCTGCCCCGGCTCACGAAGGACCTGCAGGCGGCGTTCGCGAGCATCCGGGTGAGCGTCGACCTGTCCACCCTCGCCCAGCGGGTGAAGGACGCCCAGCCGACGGCGTTCGTCGACCTGATCAGCCTGCGCCGCCCCGACTTCGAGCGCATCGAGGCCCGCATCCGCCCGCTCAAGGGCACGGTGTTCCGCGACGAGACCCGTCAGCTCGCGCCCACCCGGCCCTTCGCCCGCGCCCTGCTCGGCACCGTCGACCAGGCCACCAAGGAGGACCTGGAGACGTCGAACGGCGCGCTCGTCGCCGGCGACCTGGTCGGCCACGGCGGCCTGCAGCAGCGCTACGACCAGCGCCTGCGCGGCACCGTCGGCGAGAGCGTCGTGATCGTGCAGGAGGCGCCCGACGGCACCACCACCGACACCCCGCTCTACCAGGCCCCGCCGCAGCCCGGCCAGCCGCTGAAGACCACGCTCGACCCGGCCGTGCAGAACGCCGCCGACGCGGCCCTGGCCGGCGAGCGCCGCCGCAGCGCGCTGGTGGCGCTGCGGGTCACCGACGGCGCCGTGCTGGCCGCCGCCAACGGCCCCGACGGCGGCACCGAGAACCTCGCCTTCACCGCCCGGGTGTCGCCCGGCTCCACGTTCAAGGTGGTGTCCACGCTCGGCCTGCTCACCGCCGGCGCCGTCACCCCGGCCACCCCGGTGCCGTGCCCCAAGACGATCACCGTCGACGGGGCCGTCTTCAAGAACTCGGGCGACGCCTCGCTCGGCCGGGTGCCGTTCCGCACCGACTTCGCCGAGTCGTGCAACACGGCGTTCGCCGCGCTCGCCCCGAAGCTCGGCGCCGACGGGCTCGCCCGGGCCGGCGCCGGCCTCGGCATCGGCGGCCAGTGGGAACTCGGCATCGACGCGTTCAGCGGCAACGTCGCCACCGGCGGGTCCGCGGCTGAGCAGGCGGCGGCCGCGTTCGGCCAGGGCCAGACCGTCGTCAGCCCGCTCGCCATGGCCGGCGCGGTGGCCGCCGTCGCGGGCGGCGCCTGGCACCAGCCGAAGGTGCTGCTCGACCCGGCCCCCGCCGCGGCGCCCGCGCCCGGCCCGCTCGACGCCGGCCACCTCGAGTCGCTGCGCGCCATGATGCGCGAGGTCGTCACCACCGGCACCGCGACGGCGCTGGAGGACGTGCCGGGCGAGCCGGTGCACGGCAAGACCGGCACCGCCGAGTTCGAGACCGGCAACACCGAGACGCACGCCTGGTTCGTCGGCTGGCAGGGCGACGTCGCGTTCGCCGTGTTCGTCGAGAAGGGCGGCGCGGGCGCCGACGCGGCCGTGCCGATCACGGAGAAGTTCCTGCGGGGGCTCGCCTAGGAGTCGGTGGCGGTGCGCTGCGCCGGCATCGTCAGCGCGTCGAGCGCCGACGTGCGCCGGTGCGGCCGGGGCTCGGCATCCGGCGGGTCGAGGTCGAAGTGGACCGGCTCGGCCACCGGCAGCGCGAAGCTGCCCGGCTCGTCCGACGGCAGGTCGCCGTGGTGGGCGTGCGGCTGCGTCGGCTCCCACGGCTCGACCTCGGGCTCCGGCTCGGGCTCGGCCTCGACCTCAGCCTGCGGCTCGATCTCCGGCTCGGGCTCGGCGGCCTCCGCCGCCGCCGTCTCCGGCTCGTCGTCGGCCCGGCGGGTGCGGCGGTGGTCGTCCGGGTGCGGGTCGGCCACCGGGGCCAGCCCCGCCACCAGGGTGTCGGCGATCTCCGCCGCGTACGCGCCGTCGGGGTCGTAGTCCGGGTCGAACACGGTGATCTCGACGCCCAGGCAGTGCGGGGTGTCGACCAGCCCGGCCAGCAGCAGCTCCAGCTCGGGGAACGCGATGCCGCCCGGCTCCGGCGCGTCCACCGCCGGCATGACGGCCGGGTCGAGGACGTCCACGTCGACGTGCACCCAGTAGCCGGCGCAGTCGACGAGCTGCTCGCGCGCCCACTGCGCGCTGCGCGCCGCCCCCTCGGCCCGCAGCATCGGCACCGGCCGGGTCACGATGCCCGCCGCCTGCAGGTCGAGGCGGTACTCGTCGTGGTCGCGGATGCCCAGCACCACCACGTCGATGTCGCGGAAGTACGGCCGGCGGCCCTCGATCGCGGCCAGGTCGGCCTGCCCGCGGCCGGTCACCAGCGCCAGGTCCTCCCCCGCCGCCGCCCCGACGTACGACGCGTTGCCCGGGTGCCGGAAGTCGGAGTGGCCGTCCACGAACACCAGCCCGATCCGCCCGCCGACCGCCTCGCCGAGGCGGTGCATGGCCAGGCCGGAGCCCAGCACGACGGAGCAGTCCCCGCCGAGCACGACGGGGAACTCGCCCTCGTCGATGATCGCGGCGATCCGGTCGGCCAGCGTCCGCGAGTACGCGGCGATCTCCGGCGCGTGGCACACCCCGTCGCCGGGCCGCCAGCCGCCCGGGTCGTACCGCGGCGGGGTGACGCAGCCCGCGTCGCGGGCGCCGAGCCGGGCGATCAGCCCCCGGTCCCGCAGCGCGCCGGGCGCCTTCGCGCAGCCCGGCACCGACGTCCCGGTCGGCGGGCGCAGACCGAGATTGGACGGTGCGTCGAGGACGGCGATCCGGCGCACGGCGGGCGCTGCCTAGAACAGGGCGCTGGCGAGCGCGCGTCTCGCGCTCGCCACCGCGGGGTCGTCGGGACCGGCCACCGCGAACAGCGACAGCAGGTGCTTGCGGACCGTCTCGCGGTCGTCGCCGGCCGTGCGCCGCACCAGGCCCACGAGCCGCTTGTACGCGTCGTCCGCCTGCCCCGACAGCACCAGCACGTCCGCGGCCAGGAACTGCGCCGCCAGGTCGTCCGGGTCGGCGTCGGCCTTCGCGAGCGCGCCGGCCGCGTCGACCCCGGTGACCCGGCGGTACAGCGCCACCTGCGCCAGCCCCGACTCGGCCGCCGCGTCGTTCGGCGTGTCCGCGAGGATCTTCCGGTACGCCTCCTCGGCCGCGTCCAGGTCGCCGGTCATGAGCGCGTCGTCGGCGCTGTCGAGCCGCGGGTCCTCGGCCGGGGCGACGGCCACCCCGGCCGCCTTCAGCACCGCGTCGATGTACTGGCGGATCTGCGCCTCGGGCAGCACCCCGGTGAAGCCCTCGACGAGCCGGCCGCCGATGACCGCGACGACCATCGGGATGCTCTGCGCGCGCAGCGCCTGGGCGAGCCCCGGGTTGGCGTCCACGTCGACCTTGCCGAGGATCCAGGAGCCGCCGCCCTCGTCGGCGAGCCGCTCCAGCACCGGCGACAGCTGCTTGCACGGCTCGCACCACTCGGCCCACAGGTCGAGCAGCACCGGCGTGGTCAGGGACCGCTCCAGCACCTCGGTCTGGAACGTGGCCTCGTTGACGTCGATCACCGCGATGGTCGAGGCGCGCGGGGCGCCACCCGGCGCGCCGGGGCCGGCACCGGGGCCGGGGCCGGGGCCGCCCGGCCCGCCCGGTCCGCCTGCGGGACCGGCCGGCCGCGCGGGCGGCGCGCTGCGCAGCGCGCCGAGGTCGACCGCGCCGCGGGTGAAGATCGACGGAGTGGTCCGTGGGTCGCTCATGACTGCCAGTCTCGCACGCGCGATCCGCGATCCGCGGCGGCGACGTCCGCCTGATATTCGACGTCACACCCGCTCACCGGCCCGGGCCCCCGCCCCCGTCAGCGCAGGCCCAGCCGGGCCAGAAGCTCCGCGACGTCCGCGGCCACCTCCACCCACCGCGGCCGGTCACCTCTGACGTAGAGCACCCGCGGGTTCTCCGGCGACCGCCGGTAGTCGAGCACGACCGGCATGTCCGGCCCGAGCCCGGCGATGATCACCGACCGGACGGGGTCGACCCCGAGGTTCCCGCCGGGGCCCGGCGCGCACGCGAAGTCGTCCCGGGACACGTCCGCCCACCCGTCGTTCTCCCGCCGCATCGCCCGCTCGTCGTAGAACTCCGGCGCGACGGCCTCCTCCCCGAACACCCGCACGTAGACCTCCGGGCCGGCCGGCGCCCGCCAGACTCCGTCCCCGATCGCCTCGACCAGCACGGCCGGCAGCGGCAGGCCGTTCACCACCAGCGTCACCGCGTCCCCCCTCCGCCGGCCAGCCGCTCCACCGCGCCGGCCACCTCCGCCGACCCGCCCCACACGTCGACCGTGGGCGGCACCCCCAAGCCCAGGTCCCACCAGGTGCTCCGCAGGAACACCGCCGCGCCCGGCCCGACGAACCAGTGGGCGCCGCGCCCGCACGCCGCCACCCGCCGCCGCAGCCCGAACAGACCGCCCGCGTCCAGCTCGCCGACGACGCGGCGCAGCACCGCAGGCTCGACGTGCCACCGCCGGCCCACCGGCAGCCGCGCCACCTCGTCGAACGTCGCCTCACACTCGATCAACGCCTCGAACGACGGAAACTCCACGACCCCGGCGCCGTCGAGCCCCACCTCCACGCCGCCGTCGGGATGCACGGAGGCGCCCAGCGGGCTCGCCGTCCGCACCGCGTAGAGGATCTCCAACGGATCGTCCGGATCCTCCGGCTCGCACACCGGCGTGACCTCCACCGGCGTGGCGAAGTACCCGCTGGGATACCGCAGCCCGCCGTAGGCGGCCTGAAGGCGGTCGAGCAGCCGGACGATCCGCTCGTCCGGCTCGCCGTGGACGCGCGCGATCCGCTCGCGGAGCCGGTCCCCCGTCAGGCCGCGGTCGAACTCGGCCCGCACGGCCCGGCGGTCGAGGAACGCGCGGGCGCGGTCGGACAGCGCGGCAGGGGCGCCGGCCCGGTGCATCACGGAGTCATCCCCAGGAGTACCCATCGAGCCACTCCCACTCGCCCGGCAGGCCTCGGAGCCGATCCCGGCAGTACTCCAGCGCCTCCTGGAAGGTGCGGAAGTCCGCATGGAGCGCTCGGAGATCACCGAGGCCCGGACCGGACAGCACCAGCGTCCACGGTCGCTGCCCCGATCCGAACCGCTCGTGATCGACCTTCAGCAGCATGGTCACGCCGTGCCGGCCGAGCTCCTCCATGAACTCCGGCAGGCCGCGACCGGCGTCCGCCGACGTCCCGGAAACAGGGCGCGGCGGCGTCACGGGCCGACCCACCAGTCGGGGCCGTAGTCGCGGCGCTCGATCGTCTCCAGCTCGGCCAGCTCGTCCGCCGACAGCGGCGGGACCTCGCCCCGGGCGGCCTGCCGCAGGAACGCGGCCGGCAGCTCGACGTTGTGGGCCTCCACGTAGTGGGCGAGGTCGCGCCGCCACAGCCAGGTGCCGTCGGTCAGCAGCGACGAGCAGCCGGAACCCTCCTCGAAGGAGCGCCCGTCGATGACGTCGGTCATCCCCTCCATGACGGCGGACATGACGTGACCGGCGCGCAGGTAGGCGACCACCTGGCCGGCCGACTCGGCGGGGTGCGGGCGGACGTGGTCCCGGATCGACGGCAGCTCCGGGTGGTCCGCGAAGAACTCGCGGAAGAAACCGATTCTCGTGAGCACTGCCCACCCTCGCGTTCTGCCGTCACGGACACCGCCCGGCGCGCGGCGGCCGGGCCTGCCACGAGGCAGGCCCGGCCGCCGCTGATCAACGGATCCCGAGCTTGTCGAAGAGGTCCTCGATGTCCGAGGCGACCTCCACCCAGTGCGGATGATTCCCCGCCAGGTACAGCACCCGCGGCGACTCGAGCGACTGACGGTAGTCGAGTACGACAGGCATGTCCGGTCCCAGCCCGGCGATGATCACCGACCGGTCCAGGTCGACGCCGAGATTGCCCGGCTCCTGCGGCACGCAGGCGTAGTCGTCCACCGAGACGCTGTCCCAGCCGTCGTTCTCGCGACGCATCATGCGCTCGTCGTAGAACTCCGGGACGTCCGCCGGCTCGCCGAAGACCTCGACGTAGATCTCGGCACGCTCCGGTGCCCGCCACGTTCCGGACCGGATGGCCTCGACCAGGATGTCGGGGAGCCGCATACCGTTGATGGTCAGCGTCATCTCAGCCCCACACCTCCCTGCCGGTCGCCCGCCGGACCGCGTCCATGATAGGGCCGCGATGGATCTCGGGAGCGGCTCGCGTCCCGAGGTTGCGGACGTTGACGCTGATGGAGTTCCAGCGCATCTCGAGACCGCCCTGCCGCACGATGGCCACGAATCCGATCGTCATCCGGCTGCCGCCGAACCTGCTGTTGTTGATCGTGCCGTGCCCGCCCCGCTGCGAGACGAGGGCGTCCGGTCCGCTGCTCAGTTGCATCTCGAAGGCGCCGCTGCGGGTGTCGTAGACGCCGGTGAAGCCGTAGCCCTCCGGCTGCGCGTCGATCTCCGCCTGATTCTGTGCCTGCGTCTTCTCGCTCGAGACCACGCCGTTGCAGTTGTGCACGAGGACCGGGGTGTCGCCCGCGACGACGTAGTACGTGTGCGTGTCCTCGACGGTGAGGTTGTGCACCCGGGCCTCGGCGATCGGCCGGGGATCCACCGCCTCGACCTGGACGTAGGTGCCCGCCGCCGTCCGCAGCAACGCTCCCACGCGCAGTTCGCCGGCATCGACCCACGCCTTCTCGTCGGCGACCCAGAACGGGTGATTGTCCGTGGCGACGATGACCGACTGCCCGTCACCGGTGTCCACAACGACGTCCACGAGCTGCTTGGCGCCTTCGCCCGTGATGGTCGCCTCGACCGCCTTGGCCTCCGTGACGCCCGTCTCGGGGTCGGTGGCGCGCACCTCGTCCTGGCCGGCGACGAGCTCCTCGATGGGCTTGGTGGAGCCATCCGCGAGGACGACCAGAGTGCCCGGGACGAAGCTGTTGTCGGTCTTGCACGAGCCGCCGCCGTCGGACTTGCCCTTGCCGTCGGACTTGCCGGCGTCCGGCTTGCCCTCGGGCTTGCCCGGGGAGGTGTCCTTGGCGCCCTTCGGCGGGTCCTTCGGCTTGGCCGGTGGGGCCGGCTTCGGGGCCGGGTTGGGTTTCGGGGTGGCCGGCGGGGTGACGTTGTCGGCCGCCTTGCCGGCGTCCGACGCCTTGTCGGTGGTCTTCGCGACGTCGCTGACCGTGTCGGCCGCCTCGACGGCCTCGTCGACGTACTTGGCGCCCTTCGCCGCCGTGGCCGCGTAGCCCGCGAGCGGGATGGCGGAGGCGAACGACAGGCCCGCGTTGACGTAGTCCTTCTCGGCCAGGTACCAGACGCCGTTGACGACGTCCGCCGCCTCGCCGACCACCGGGATCAGGCCGACGATGTCGAGGGCCGCGTGGCCCACGTTGCTCCAGCCCCACCACAGGCCCGACGGGTCGGGGAACGCGAACGGGTTGTTGCGGCCGTACGTGTACGCGTTGAGCTGTTGCGGGTCGGTGAAGTCGATGATCGGGTCGACCGAGATGAACCGGCCCGTCGACGGGTCGTACTGGCGGGCGCCGAGGTGGGTCAGGCCGCTGACGGCGTCGATGGCGCCGCCGACGAAGCCCTTCTCGCCCGGCCAGGTGCCCGCGGTGCCGCGCACGCCGCCGAACGGCAGGGTGCGCCGCTGGACGATCGCCGACGTCGAGGCGTTGATCGCGATCTCGGCCGTGCCGTTCTGGCCGCCGGCCAGCCAGGTCACGCCCGCGGCGGTGCGCATGGCGACCGCCTGGCCGCCGAACGAGTAGTACCGGGTGGCGGTGACCTTCTGCTTCGTGACGTCGGCGACGGAGGTGTCGAGCTTGATCTCCGTGTCGCCCAGGTACAGGGTCACCGACTTGCCGGCCAGGTCGCGCCGGATGAGGCGCTGGCCGGCGGCGTCGTACAGGAACGTCGCCGTGGTCGTGCCGGCCTTCTTGACCTCCGCCAGGCGGCCCTCGGCGTCCCAGCCGTAGGTCTCCTCCGGGTTGGCGCCCAGCTTGCGCCGGGTCATGTTGCCGGCGCCGTCGTAGGCGTACGTGTCGGCGGTGGTGACGGTCTTGCCGCCGGCCACCGTGGCGACGTCGGTCCGCTCGACGGCGTGCGCCGGCTTCCGGTTCACGCCGTACGGGTGGTAGGTCTTGCGGACCTCGGTCGCCGTGGCGTTGACGGCGTGGTTCACCTCGGTCTCGCGGTCGCCCGACACGGTGTAGCCGAAGGTCTGCCAGTACGGGGCGGGCCCGCCCAGCGCCGACTGGGCCGGGGCGGCGGCGCAGCCGTCCTTGCCCTGCGCCCACGCCTCCTTGAGCCGGCGCAGGTAGTCGTACTGGAAACACTGCACGTCGACCTTGGACCCGGCCGTGGTCGGGGTGTCGGCGATCCGCCGGGTGTTGCCGGCGGCGTCGTACTCGTACGTCACGTTGGCGTCGTTGCCGGTGACGGCCTCCCGGTCGACCATGACGTTGTGCAGGCGGCGGGTGCCGCGCTCGTACGCGTAGGTCAGCCACGTGTACTTGCTGGCGCTGCTCGTGCCGAGCGTCAGCTGCTCGACCTCGCCGAGCCGGGTGTAGGTGGTGTTGCGCACGTAGCTGGTGCCGCTGCCCAGGAACGACGGCAGGCCGTAGGAGTTGTAGCCGGTCCGGACGGTCTCCTCGGGCAGGTCGCCGGCCTTCGGCAGCGTCGTGGAGTCGGGCGAGCCGTCGATGCGGTACGTGGCCGAGGCGGTGTAGGTGCCGGCGAGCTTGTTCTCGACGGCGGGGATGGTGACCGTGTTCGTCTTGGCGCGCCCGGCGACGTCGTACTCGGTCACCGCCGTGGTGTAGGCGTTGGCGCCCACCCACCGGGTCGACGTGGCCGGCCGGCCCTCGCCCAGCTTGGCGGTGTCGTACGTCCAGCTCGCCAGCTTCGTCAGGCTCCTGGTGCCGTCGGGCTTGGTGGTCTGCTCCTCGAGCAGCGTCGGGCGGCTGATGTCGTCGTAGGTGTAGCGCAGGGTGCGGCCGCGGCCGTCGGTGCTGGTCTCGACCTCGTCGAGCGACGTGAAGGTCTGCGACAGGCTGCCCGCGTCGGGGTCCTGCGCGCTGGTCTGGCGGCCGAGCAGGTCGTAGCCGTAGCTCCAGACGTTGCCGGCGGCGTCCTTCACCTTCTCCAGCCGGTCGGCCTTGTCGTAGGAGTAGACGGTGGTGTCGGCCTCCCCGGTGGGCTCCGTGCCCTTGTACTCCAGCAGCTTCGTGGTGAGGCCCTGGGCGTTGGTGTGGACCGTGACCGGGGTGTCGCCCGTGGGCGGGTCGACACTCGTGCGGTCGCCGAAGTACGTGGTGCGGGTGCGCCACTTCTCCTCGCCCGCCACGACGAAGATCTCGTCGGTGGCGCGGCCCGCGCCGTCGTACACGGTCTCGGTGCGGGTGGGGACGCCCTCGGTGGAGGCGCCGGTGTCGACCAGGTCGGTGCCGGGGTCGGCGGCGTTGTGGAACGGGCCCACCCGGGTGATCGCCAGGCCCCGCGAGTCGTACTCGGTGCTGGTGATCAGGCGGCCCGTCTTCGGGCTGGCCTCCTGGTTCTGGCGCGGGCGCAGCAGGCCGTCGTAGAGGGCCTGCTTGACCCGGATGCCGTCGTTCGGCGTCAGCGTCCTCGTGGTGACGGCCACGGGGCCGTCGGTGCGGATCGTGTAGTCGTGCGCGATGTCCGGCACGTCGTTCTTCGGGTCGCGTCCCGCGAGCCACACCTTGCGCAGCCGGCCGAGCCCGTCGTACTGCAGGTTCGTGGTCTGGTCGTTGGTCTCCGTGGTCGCGGTGACCAGGCCCCACGCCGGGTCCACCGTGGACGTGACCGTGTGGCCGAGCGGGTTGACGACGGTCATGCCGATGACGGGGCCACCGGACGCGGGGACGTACGCCGTCTCGGTGCGGTTGTCCTCGGCGTCCCACGAGTAGCGCAGCCGGCCGTACCGGTCGTACTGCGACGTCGAGACCTTCTCGTAGCCGGCCTTGCCACCGGAGAACGACGTCAGCTGCTCGCTGCGGGTGACGTCGCCCTTGGTGGGCGCCTCGCCGACGTCCTTGCCGTCGTACGCGGTGCGCACGTCGGAGATGTGGTCGGCCGGGAAGGACGGGGTCCGGTCGCAGGGCACCGCCACGGTCTGCACGCGGCTGACCAGGGTCAGCAGGTTGATGCCCGGGTTGCGGGCGTACCAGGTGCGGGTGCAGGACTCGTCGCCGGCGACGTCGGTGTCGCCGGCGTCGCTGGACCAGTCGAGCATGCCGTGGTCGTCGTCGTAGTGGTGCGTGATGCTCGTGGTGCGCGGCTTGGCGGCCCCGGTGACCGCGGTGCGCGCGACGGTCTTGGCGATGCCGGTGAGCCGCGCCTTGTCGCCGCCCTCGGTGGCGGTCGGCGCGGACAACCACGGCGTGTTGACCAGACCGCTGACCTCCGGGCCGCCGACGCCCCGGAGGGTGCGCTGCTCCAGCAGGAAGCCCTGGAGCCGGTTGTCGTCGGCGACGCGGGTGCCGTCGGTGGCGGTCTCGGCGACGTCCTTGTAGCCGTCCTCGGTCGAGTCGCCCTTGCGGTCGCCGTCCATGCCCCGCAGGTAAGTCGACTCGGTCTCGAGCTGCACCGACCCGGCGGCGCCGGTGATGGTGCGGACCTTGCGGTACCCGCGGTTCTGGCTCCAGGTCTTCTTCTTCGCCTTGGTCAGCTCGTTGTCGTCGTAGTGCCAGGCGACGCCGTCCTTGTCGTACAGGTAGCTGGTCACCTTGTCGACGCCGTCGTCGGTCCGGTCGTCCTCGACGACCGAGTCCACGACGTAGGTGTGGAACCAGTCCTCCTTCTCCCCCGCGGTGCCCTGGCTGGACCAGAACGACGGGTAGCAGCGCTTGGTGTTGGTGGCCGGGTCGCGCTTCTCGGAGGCGGTGCACTCCGCCGGGCGGTAGTTCACGGAGACGATGCCGCCGGACTCCGACTGGATCGCCCGGATGCGGTACTTGGTGTACGGCAGCCGGTCGTCACCGTCGCGGTCGACGCGGTTGTCCAGGCCGATGCGCTGGAACGTGGTCTTGGGCAGCGTGATGTCGCCGCCCTTGCCCTTGCCGGTGTGGGTGATGGCGTCGAGCCACAGCCCGGCGGTCGAGGCATCGGCCGGGTCGGGGTACGACTGCTCCAGGCCCCACACGTCGACGTCGCGGTAGTCGGCGCCGTCGAGCACCTGCGTGGTGACCCGGTCGAGCCGCTTGCGGGTGAAGAACGTCGGGGACCACTGGTCCTCGCAGCTGTCCTCGTCGGTGCAGATCTGGTCCTCGGGGACGTCCGGCCACCGCTTGGCCGAGTCCTCGTCGAGGTCCTTGTCCTCGCAGTCCGCCGCCTCGCCCTTGCACCGTTCGGCGACGGTGAACACGACCTGGGCGGGGGCGCGGGTGTCGTTCTCCTCGCCCTTGCGCTCGCCGTACTCGATGCGCTTGAGGTGGCCGCCGCGGTCGTAGGCGACGGAGACGTCGTCGCGGTTGGCGCCGTAGCGGTTGGTCTCGGTGCCGTAGTAGTAGGTCGACGTGTTGCCGTGGGTGTCGACGACGTAGTCGAGGTTCCACCGCCACGTCTGCTTGCAGCGGCTCTCCTTGAACGAGTCGCCGTGGCAGGGCTCGTTGTCGTCGTCGCCGTAGACGGGCACCTCCCACGACGAGTTGGTGTTCGTCGTGTCCTCGGCGGTGCGCTTGCCCTTGCCGAAGTGGAACTGGGTGCCGTCGGTGGTGGTGACGACGAAGTACTCGTCGTTGTTGTCGTCGTTGAAGCCGCCCGTCTTCCGCACGATCCTCGTGCCGTCGTCGGTCTTCAGCCGCCACTCGTTGTCGGCCTTCTTGACCAGCTCACCGTTGCGGCTGCCGAACGACATGGTCAGCTTGTCGCCCGCCCAGCAGAGGTCGTACTTCTCCTCGCCGCGCTCGTCGTGGCCGTCGTCCTTGCAGGACCGGTAGGACCGCTCGATGAACCCGACGTTCATGTCGAAGCCCTCGCCGATCCACGACGGCTGGGCGTTGGTGGAGCCGGTGCGCCCGTCGACGCTCGCCGACGAGTAGGTGAACGCCAGCTGCGGCGACGGCCCGGCCAGCGCCGGCGGCACGCGCAGCGGGTACTGCCAGCTGAACCCGCCGGAGTTGCCGGCGTGCTGCCAGGACCCGGACGGCGCCAGGCTGGTGGCGGCGAACGTGCCGGTGCTGCCGGATGCGCCCGCCGAGACGGACAGCAGGCCCGCGCGGCCGGCGGCGAGCGCCCGCGCGCCGGTCGCGGGCGCCGGGGCGGGGGCGGCCACGTCGGCGACGAGGCGCCGCTTCTCCAGGTTGTTGCGGGTGGGCAGCGGGGTGGCCACCCGGCACTCGGGCCGGTCGGGCGTGGTCAGCGCGCAGCCGGGCAGCGACTTGACGACCAGCCGGTCGGCCCAGTTGCCGCCGACCGCGTGCCCGAAGCGGGTGTAGTCCACCTCCAGGCCGACCTCGCCGGTGGTGGTGCGGCCGTCGGCACGCGCCACCGACAGCAGCAGGCCGTCGTCGACGCCGGCCCGCTCGGCGGTCGCCCGGTCGAGCACCTCGACGCGGACCTTGCCGGGCACGTCGGCGCCGGCGCCGGGGCGCCCGTCCGAGGGCGGGACCCCCGGCGGCGCCGGCTCCGCCGGGCTGCCGATGCGGATGGGCAGGTCGCCGGCCTGCGTGCCGGGGCCCTCCGCCGCGAGGGCCCGCAGGCCCTTGAGCGGCGCCGGCAGGGTGACGGTCGCCGCCCCGGCCGCCGGCCAGGTGACCGGACCGGGCTCGGGCGCGGGCTCCACGGCCAGCGGCGGGTCCAGGGGTACGCCGACGACGGGCGTCGACTCCATCTCGACGGTCTTCGGGCGGCGCGCCTCGCGCGCCGCCTCGTCGACCGGGTCCTCGGCCCGGGCGGGCCCGGTGATGCCCAGCGTCGCCGTCACCAGCGCCGCGAGGGTCAGCGTGAGCGCTCTGCGTCCTGTTCTCACGATCGTGTCCTCTCCGCTGCTCACGCGACCGGCCGGCTGGAACGCCAGAGCTGGTCGATGTCGACGGCGTCCAGGCCGCCCGGGTACACGCGCAGGTCGTCGACGTCGCCCGCGAAGGGCTCGACCCACTTGTCGTTGGCCTTGGCGCGGCCGAGCTGCAGCCCGCCGCCGGCGTTCCAGACCGTGCCGGTGTAGGTGGCGACGCCGGCCTCCTGGCCGTCGACGTAGAGGGTCAGCAGGTTCTTGCCCGGGTCGAAGTAGCCGACGAGGTACGTCCACTGGTTGACCGCGGGCGGCTCCATCGTGTTGGCGGCCACCTCGACCAGGTCGGTGGCGGCGGGGTTGACGGCGTCGTGCCGGTACCGGCCGAACACCCAGCGCTGCCGGTCGGCCGCGTAGCCGAGGGTGAAGCCGCTGTTGTGCGCGCCGGCCTGGCTGACGACCGTCATGTCCCTGCCGAGCGCGGTCGGCCGCACCCAGGCGGCGACCGTGAAGCCCTGCCGGGTGTCCACGACGGAGGCGCCCGAGGCGGAGTCGGCGACGCCGTCGAAGCGCACCGCGCGGTCGGTCCGGTCGGTGGCGGTGGCCTGCTGGCCGTCGACCCGGTCGACGCCCGCGAGGGTCAGCGGCCGGTTCTTGCCGGAGGTGTCGGCGGCCGTGGTGCCCGTGGTCTCGTCGAACAGGTAGTCCGCCGCGGAGCACGCCACCGCGGCCGGGTCGTCGCACGGGCGGACGGCGCGGAAGACGTAGCGGGCGACGTCGCCGCGGTTGCCCGCCCGGTCGACGCTGCGCACGTACAGCACGTTCGGGCCGAAGGTGGACGCGGTGACGGTGGCCTCGGCGGTGCCGCCGGTCGCGGCCGGGACGGCCTTGTTCTGCGGGTTGTCGTCGCCGATCGCCCACTCGTAGTAGGCGACGTCGTTGCCGTACGCGGAGTCCTTGACGCCGTTCGCGGCGAAGACCACCTTGCCGGGCTCGCCGGGCTTCTTGTTGGCCGCGTCGGTCGGGAAGTCGGTGGAGGTCACGGCCGGGACGGCGTTCGGCTTCTCCCGGTCGACCGAGTACTCGCAGAAGTCGGACCAGGACAGGCTCTCCAGCTTGTCGTCCTTGGCGATGGCGCGCCACCTGTACGTGTGCCCGTGCACCAGGTCGGGCGAGACCTGCGCCTTGTAGTCGACGTTCTTGCCACTGGCCTTGAACGCCTTCGGGCCGTCGGTGGTGGTCTGCACGTCCTTGCCGGTGGTCACGTCGGTGAGCACGAAGCGGACGGAGATGTTCTGGCTGTCCGGGTCGGTGGCCTGGGCCACCAGCACCGGCTTGTCGTTCGGCAGGAAGGGCCGCCCGGCGCCGGTGACGCAGGGCTTGTCCGGGGCGGTCATCCGCTCGCCGAACGGCTTCGACGGCCGGCTGCGGTAGGTGACCGACAGCGTCGCGTTGTCGCCCTCGAAGCGCTTCCAGCTGTTCGGGTCCTTCTCGTCCTTCGCGGCCAGCGAGAACGCGACGGCGCGGCCGGCGGCGAGCCGGGGCCGGACGGTCTTCGTCAGGTTCTCGTCGGTCTCGTCGGCGTTGTCGGCGAACTCGACCCAGGACGGGTCGGAGTCGGGGTCGCAGGACGAGCCGCGGCCGTAGGCCACCTTGCGGTCGACCATGAGGTCGCCGTCGGACGGCTTGTTGTTCCACGTGAGGTTCGCGTTGACCTTGGTCTCGTCGACGAGGTGCAGGTCGATCCAGCTCGGGCTGCAGGTGAACGAGAACGTCTCGTACGCGCGGAAGACGACCTTGTCGACGACGCGCTCGGTCCAGTGCGACTTCGTCGGCGTGAACTTGAAGTACATGCGGTTGACGTAGCCGGAGGTGGAGCAGACGGCGCTGCCCTGCCGGTAGCAGAAGCCGACGCCCTCGTCGTCGTCGAACTTGTGGTACTTCGTGCCGGGGCGGTCCTCGGAGACGTAGTTCCAGTCGCTCTTGGTGATGCTGGCGGCCGGGTCGATGTAGACCGGGTAGGTGGTGTCGGTGCCGCGCAGCAGCGCCGGGTCGGGCACCACGGCGACCTGGCCGTCGGTCACGGTCATCGGCAGGTCGGCGGTGCGGTCGCCGGGCGTCGGCGCCGCGGCCTGGTCGATCGGGCCGGCGCCGTCGTTCACGACGACCGGCGCGGTGCCGTGGTCGTCCGGCAGCCCGTTCGGCACGTCGGGGGTCTTCGGCGGCTTGCGCTCGCCGGACGAGTCCCACATGGCCGGCGCGGCGCCGGAGAACACGGGCTCGCCCGCGCCGTCGACGGCCTCGAGCCCGCCGCCCGCGGCCTCGCGCACGGTCAGGCCCTCGCCGCGCACGTTCAGCGTGATGTCGGCCAGGTGCGCGTTCTTGGCGGCCTGGGCCGACTTCACCACCAGCACGTACGAGAAGCCGGCCGAGGCGGCCTGGACCCGCAGGTCGACGCCGGACAGCACCTCCGGGTACGTGGCGACCGTGCCGTCGACACGGGGCGCGGGCAGCGGGCGCGGCCAGTCCAGCACCATCGCCCGGTCGCCGTCGGCGAGCCGGATCAGCGTGGTGTCGCCGCCGTCGGAGAGCTTGAGGTCGGCGGCGCCGACGCGCGGCACGATGAAGCCGCCCCGGGGCTCCAGGCGCGGGTCGACGGCCTGCCAGGAGCCGTCGGCGAGCTGGGCGCGCTGCGGGCCGGCGGTGGCCTCGCTGGTGAACGAGCCGTCGGGGTTCGCCACGACGATCTCGTCCTCGGTGCGCAGCGCCAGCACCTCGACCGGCGCGCCGGTGCGCTGCGCCTCGGCGCTCGCGGCCTGTTCGGCGGTGAGGTCGTCGGCCGCCGCGGGCGCGGCCGGCTGCGCGGGCGGCTGCGGCGGTTCGGCGTGCGCCGGTCCGCCGGCGGCGAGGCCGGCCAGCAGGGTGCCCACGAGGAGCGAAGAGGCGATCGCCCGCCGTTTTTGGGCAGGCGGGATCCACGGATTCGGCAGCACGACATCCCCCGTCTTGGTGCGCTCAGCACAAATCGAGGGCTCAACGTAGCGATTCGCCGGGCTGCCCGCTGTCCCGAAACGGGCCGGTGACCGACATCACGGAGATCGACGCCGGCCACCGTCCATCGTGGACCGGAGGGTGGGTCAGAAGCGGGCCGGCTCCCGGTGCACGCCCCACTCGCCGCGCAGGGCGTCGCAGATCTCGCCGAGGGTGGCCTCGGCGCGGGCGGCGTCGAGCATCGCCGGGATCATGTTGGCGTCGGTGCGGGCGGCGGCGACCATGCGGTCCAGGGCGGCCGTCACCGCGGCGGTGTCGCGGGCGGCGCGGCGTTCGGCCAGGACGCGGTTCTGCTCGCGTTCCACCTCGTGCGAGATGCGCAGGATCTCCAGGGGCTTGGCGACGGTCGAGGTGTGCACGTTCACGCCGACGATCCTCTTCTCGCCCTTCTCCAGCGCCTGCTGGTAGGCGAACGCGCTCTCGGCGATGTGGGCGGTGAACCAGCCGTCCTCGATGCCCTGCAGGATGCCCGCGGTCATCGTGCCGTCGTGGCCGAGGTCCTGGATGCGGGTGAAGATCTCCTCCGCCTCGGCCTCGATGCGGTCGGTGAGCGCCTCGACGTACCAGGAGCCGCCGAGCGGGTCGGCGACGTTGGTGACGCCGATCTCCTCCATCAGCACCTGCTGGGTGCGCAGGGCGATCTCGGCGGATTCGTCCGTCGGCAGCGCGAGGGTCTCGTCGAGGGCGTTGGTGTGCAGGGAGTTGGTGCCGCCGAGCACGGCGGCGAGCGCCTCGACGGCGGTGCGCACGACGTTGTTGACGGGCTGCTGCGCGGTGAGGCTGACGCCGGCGGTCTGGGTGTGGAACTTCAGCCACAGCGCCTTCTCGCTGGTGGCGCCGTACACGTCGCGCAGCCGGCGGGCCCAGATGCGGCGGGCGGCGCGGAACTTGGCGATCTCCTCGAAGAAGTCGAGGTGGGCGTCGAAGAAGAAGCTCAGGCCCGGCGCGAACGTGTTGACGTCGAGGCCGCGGGACAGGCCCAGCTCGACGTAGCCGAAGCCGTCGGCGAGGGTGTACGCGAGCTCCTGCGCGGCGGTCGAGCCGGCCTCGCGGATGTGGTAGCCGGAGACGCTGAGCGGCTTGTACCTCGGGATCTCGGCGGCGCAGTACTCCATCAGGTCGCCGATGAGGCGCAGGTGCGGCTCGGGGGCGAACAGCCACTCCTTCTGGGCGATGTACTCCTTGAAGATGTCGGTCTGCAGGGTGCCGTCGAGCTTGCCGAGGTCGGCGCCCTGGCGTTCGGCGGCGACCAGGTACATGCAGAAGATCGGCACGGCGGGGCCGGAGATGGTCATGCTGGTGGTGACGTCGCCGAGCGGGATGCCGTCGAACAGCACGTCCATGTCGGCGGCGGAGTCGATGGCGACGCCGCAGTGCCCGACCTCGCCGAGCGACTGGGCGTCGTCGGAGTCGCGGCCCATGAGGGTGGGCATGTCGAACGCGACGCTGAGCCCGCCGCCGCCCGCGGCCAGGATCATCTTGTAGCGCTCGTTGGTCTGCCGGGCGTTGCCGAAGCCGGCGAACTGCCGGATCGTCCAGGTCCGCCCGCGGTAGCCGGTGGGATACAGACCCCGGGTGTACGGGAACTCGCCCGGCCACCCGATGCGCTCGAAGCCGGGGAGCCCGGCGCCCTCCGGCGGCCCGTACACCGGGTCGACCTCGTTGCCGGACAGGGTGGTGAAGTCGGCGTCCCGGGTGCGGGCGGCGTCGTAGCGCCGCTGCCAGCGCTCGCGACCGGCGGCGATGTCGGCTGCGTCCATGCCGACACTCTAGGCGGGAAACTTAACGATCGCTAAGGGTGTCAGGCGGCGTACTCCACCAGCGTGCCCTTCCCCCGCGCCTTCGCGGCGTACATCGCCAGATCCGCCTCGTGCAGCACGGCGTCGGCGGACTGGCCGGGGCGGGCGTGGGCCACGCCGATGCTGGCCCCGGTGTCGCCGACGGCGAACGGCTCGGCCAGCGCCGCGGCCACCCGGGCCGGCACCGCGCCGGCGCCGTCGCCCGCCACGATCACCGCGAACTCGTCGCCGCCGAGCCGGGCCACGGTGTCGCCGGCCCGCACGGCCGCGGTGAGCCGGCGGGCCACCTCGACGAGCAGCCGGTCGCCGGCCGCGTGGCCGTACCGGTCGTTCACCGGCTTGAAGTCGTCCAGGTCGATGAGCAGGACGGCGGGGGCGGCCGGCAGCGCGGCGGCCAGCCGCTCCAGGAACAGCGCCCGGTTGGCCAGGCCCGTCAGGCTGTCGTGGAACGCCTGGTGGCGCAGCTGCGCGGCGAGGGCGTCCCGCTCGGCCAGCAGCTCCGCGATGTGCCGGAACGCCGCCACCTGCCGCACCACCACCAGGGCGGTGCTGACGATGGCGCCGCCCACCACGATCCAGGCCTCGCCCGTCAGCCCGGTGTCGGCGAGCGTCCACACCAGCAGCGCGTAGGTGACGCCGATCGCGGCGTACGGCAGCACCGAGTACGCCCGCCCCCGGCTGCCCGCCGCGGCGGCCGGGCCGGCGGCCGTGCACCGCCACTGGACCCGGGCGGCGGCCGCCAGCGCCAGGTTCGCGGCGACGTGCCCCGCCTGCACCCAGGCGGCGTGCGGCCCGAGGTACCAGCTGTCCGGCAGGATCTGCAGCACCGTCTCCAGCGCGGCCGCGGTGCCAGCCAGCCGCCCGGCGAGCGGGGCGAACGGCGGGGCGGGGCTGAACGTGAGCTTGACCGTGGCGTAGACGGCGAGCAGCAGCGTGCCCGTGCCGAGCACGACGGAGTCGACGAGCGACACCGTCCAGGCCACCGCGCCCGCCGCGTCGGGCAGGGCGGTGCCGTGCACGCTGACGGTGGCCGTCGCGACCATGATCGTGGCGATGTCGAGCCGGAACCGGCCGCGCCCGCGGCCCCGGCCGAGCCCGAGCGGCGTGCTGAGCATGACGACGACCAGCACCAGCGTCCCGGCCGAGCTGAGGTAGAGAACGGGGTCGGCGCCCCAGACCGCCGCCTCGGATCGGGGCTCGGCGGCGATGACGGTGACCTGGTACAGGTCCCCGGCGAGGAACGTCGCGGCGGTGAACGCGACCGCGCCCCACAGCCGGCGCACCGCCCGGGGCGCGGAGCGGGTGCGGGCGACCCGCAGGGCGGGCGCCACGGCGAGGGCGTGCGCGACCGTCATCGCCGCCCACGGCGCGGCCACCCGGGCGGTCCCGTCGACGCCCGCCGCCGCCAGGGCGAGGTAGAGCAGGCCGGTCACCGCCAGCACGGCCAGCACCCCGTCGGGGCGGGTGGCGCGCGGGCGGGTCATGCCGGGGCCCATCGGCCGGGCCCGCGCCGACCTGAACGCACCCGGGTGTGACCCGGCCCGCTACGCCACCCGGTGGTCGAGCAGCCAGGCGGTGGCCTGCGGGCGGCGGGCGACGGCGCGCAGCACCACGGGCATCAGCACGTCGTTGACCCGGCGCCCGACCGGACCGGCGGCCTTGCCGGTGCCGTTGCGGCGGCCGTGGGCCACGACCCGGCGCACCCGCGGGCGGCGGATCCGCTCGTACGCGGCCAGCGCCTCCGGCACGCCGGCGGCGTCGCGCACGCAGGCGCCCAGCACGACGGCGTCCTCGATCGCCATGGACGCGCCCTGCCCGGACGACGGCGACATGGCGTGCGCGGCGTCGCCGGCCAGCACCGCGTGCCCCCGGCGCCACACCGCCACGTCCGGCAGGTCGAACGTCGGCCACGGGCCGAGCAGGTCGTCGGTGGCGGCGATGATCGCGCGGGCGGGGACGGCGTCGCCGGCGAACAGGTCCGTGAGGTGCGCCCGCCAGTCGCCGCCGGGGTACGAGTGCCCCGGCGGGTTGGCGAACCACCACACCGACCCGTCGGGCGCGGCGGACCAGCCGAAGAAGCAGCGCCGCCCGAACGCCATCCGCACCGTGCCGGGCGAAACGCCCGCGGCGACCGGGCGGTCGGTGAAGCCGCCGGTGTTGAGCAGGCCGAGGTTGCGCGGCGGCGCGGCGTGCGGGTCGAGCAGGGTGCGGGTGCGCGAGTGCAGGCCGTCGGCGCCGACGAGCAGCGCGCCGCGCGCCTCGGCGCCGTCGGCGAACTCCGCGGTGACGCCCGCGCCGTCGTGCCGCAGGCCGGTGAGCCGCCGCCCGTACGTGACCGGGATGCCGCGCCGCACGGCCTCGTCGCGCAGCGCGGCGTACAGGTCGGCGCGGCGGATGGTGCGGGTGACCAGGCCGTCGGGGGTGGGCCCGCCGAGCGGCAGGTCCGCCCAGTGCCGGCCGGCGCCGTTGCCCATCGCGACGGTCGGCGTCGGGTAGCCGGCGGCGAGCACCTCGGCGGGGTCGAGGCCGAGGGCGCGCAGGGCGCGCTGGCCGTTGACGGCGAGGGTGAGGAACGCGCCGCGCTCGTCGGCGGAGCGCGGGTGGGCCTCATGGACCGCCGGGGCGAACCCGGCGCGCTGCAGGGCGATGGCCGCGACCGTACCGGCGATCCCGCCCCCGATGACGACCACTTGTTTAGTCATGCCAGGACTATACATAAAATGTCTAGGCGCGGGAACCACTAGGCTGACGGGCGTGACACCGCGTCGTTCCCCCCTGGCCGTGCTGGTGCTGGCGCTGCTGGCGGAGGCCCCGATGCACCCGTACCGGATGCAGCAGGTGATCAAGGAACGCGCGCAGGACACCCTGGTCAACGTCGCGCAGCGCAACAGCGTCTACCAGACCCTCGACCGCCTCGTCCGCGACGGCCTCGCCACCCCGGCGCTCACCGCCCGCGACACCGGCCGCCCGGAACGCACCGTCTACGAGATCACCGAGACGGGCCACGCCACCCTGCACGGCTGGCTCACCACCATGCTCAGCACCCCGCCGCGCGAGTTCCCCGAGTTCCCCGTCGCGCTCGCCCTCATCGCCCTGCTCGAACCGCCCCAGGTCGCCGACCTGCTGGCCGCCCGCATCGAGGCGCTGGAGGCGGCGCAGGCCGCGAAGCCCCCGGCGCCCGACCTGCCCCGGCTGTTCCTGATCGAGGAGGAGTACAAGGACGCGCTGACGGCGACCGAGCTGGCCTGGCTGCGCCGGGTGGTCGCCGAGCTGCGCGACGGCACCCTCACCTGGAACCGCGCCGACCTCGCCCCGGCCTGAGCGGCTGCCCGCCCGGTCCGGTGATCAGACGTTTGTTGAAGCGCCTTCGCACCTCGTGAACCGGTGCTGATTGCCATCGTCGGGGTCGCCGATGGAGAAATAGAGGTGGCGCTCACTGCCTTCTCGGCTCACCGAAAGGCCGAAGCTCTCCTCGAAGGCGCGAGTTCCCAGCCTGTCGAAGCCGAGGTCGACGACGAGGAAGGTCGGTGCGTCGAACAGTGCCCACCTTCCGGCACCGATGGTAGGACGGACGCCGCCGAACTCCGCCTGAAGACGGTTGTCACCGACGTATCCGTCATCGTCGAACAGCGCCTTCGTAAACGCCTCACTGAGGCCTTCCACTACAAAGGTGCTGTCCGGGCTGAGCATCACCGTCTCGCCAGGCTCACCGCACCAGACTCCGGCCAGGTCAGCCTTACTCGGCGGCCCGAGAGTCATCGAGCCGGCGGACGGCGTCACCGCCGGAGCGGGCGGAGGGCCGGCCGCCGGTTTCGGCGTGCAACCCGCCAGCGCGACGACTGCCGCCAGGACGGCCAGCGGAGTCGTCCGGCGGACGAATCGGTCGGTCGGCATGGAACTCGAGTCACCTCTATCAGTCGAATGCCTGCCGGCCGTCCGCCGAGAATCCGGCGGACGACCGTTCATGCCGATCCGCAGGACCTGAAAACGTGCCGGTCACCGCTGTCGGCGTCACCGACGTAGAAGAACAGCAACCGATCACCGCCTTCGTGGTCCACCTTCAAGCTCAAACCGTCGTCGACGGCACGCCGAGCCAACTGCTCGAACTCCAGACGGACCACCGCGTACGACGGCGCATCGTAAAGCCTCCATGTGCCGGCACCGGTGGTGGGGCGCACGCCGCCGAACTCGGTTTTCACCCGATACCCGTCGACGTAGCCCGACCTGGCCAGCAACTCGTCGGTGACCTCTTCGCTGAGCCCTTCGACGAGGAACGTCCCGTCCGAACGGAGGGATACCCGCTCACCGGGTTCACCGGGATCCCCGCACCACCCGCCCGCCATGTCGGCGGCGGTCGGCGGAGGGGGCGCGGGATCAGGTGCCGTCGTGGGCCCGCACCCGGCGAGCCCGAGCGCGGCGGCCAGCAGGACCGGTCCAGTGAGCCACAGGCCGCCACGCCCGGCGAGACGTGCATTTCTACTCGGCACTGAAGGGGATCACCTCCACCCAACTGAACGTCTGCGTGACATCGGACAGCCTCCCCGACGCGGGCTCCGGCGGATTCCACGATGCCTTGTCGATCCACGGCGGACGGGTCATTGACTTCACATCCCAGGTGTTGGTCGCAGTGAACGCGACCACAGCTCGTCCCTTGACGGGATCGACAGCGGCCACCTGGTAGTTCAGCCGGTAGGAACCCACAGCCGCCTCGGCCGCCGAAATTCGCTCGCCCTTGTCGGACGAGGTCCCGTACAGGCTCATCGTCAGCAGGTCGCGCTTGGCCCGGGCCGATCCGGCCTCGCCCTTCGGGAGATCGTAGTTGATGTTGCGGTCCGGGTCGTAGCCACCTTGGCCGATCATGAACGTGAGCAGCTGACGCACCCAGTCCATGTGATCTGAGGACCGGATACCCAGCGTCATCTCATCGACCTGGTAGTACTCCTGGTGCCGCGGCTCCCGGCCCGACGCGAAGTGTGTCAGCGCCTGTTTCACCGTGGCGGTATTGATGATCTTGGCGCGGGCGTCAATCTGTTCCTGCGTCATCCCCAGCATCGGGTTCCAGATGTACTTGCGGCCGTTCGACGTCGTGTTCGCCACCGGATAGGTCTTCTTTGGAGCTGTCTTCTTGGGGGCCGGCGGGGTGTACGACTCGGCGCACAGCTGCGTTGCGCAGTGCGACGGATACAAGCCGGTCGGGTCCGACATCGTGCCCGGGTTGTTGTTGGCGTAGCTGTAGCCGTTCAGCTGCTGCGGATTCTGCGGATCGATAACAGGGTCCACAGAGATGAACCGACCCAGCAGCGGGTCGTAGAGCCGAGCGCCGAGGTGCGTCAGGCCCGTCCGATCCGCAGTTCCTCCCACGAATCCCTTGTCCATGGTCGCCGGCCAGCCGGCGGGGGCACCGCCGCGGATCTCGCCGAACGGCAGGGTCCGGCGCTTCGTGACGGCGAGCGTGAGAGCGTTGACCGCCATCTCCACGGTACCGTGATGGTCTCCGACCAGCCAGAACAGGCCCGCATCCGACCGGGTCGCGACAACGGTTTCCTTGTGGCTGTAATAGCGGGTGGCCTTGGCCGCCGTGGCCCCCGTTGCCAGGGTGAGTTCGGTGCCGCCCGGTAGGAACACGGTTGAACCGGCCGCATCCTTGCGCATCAGGCGATTGCCGTCGGCGTCGTAGACGAAGCTGGTCGTACCGCCCGATTCCGACACGGACTCGAGCCGGCCCTCGGCGTCCCAGGTGAGCATCTGCTGCGCACCCGCGCCGGACGAACGGGTGCGCATGTTGCCCGCATCGTCGTAGGTGAACTCGCGGCTGACGGCAGGCTTACCGGGTGCCTGCGTCAGGACGGAGGTGACGGCGTGCGGGCGCACCGCTGCCGCACCAGCTGTCGGATAGGTGTAGGTCAGCGTCGTGTCCCCGGCGCTGCTGTGACGCACCTCCTGGGTTCTGTTTCCAGTCCGGTCGTACGTCCACGAGTGCCAGTACGGTGCCGGGCCGTCGAGTGCGGTGTCGTCGTCAGGCGCCGCCTTGCAGTCGTTACTCCTCGGCGTCCAGGCGTCGGTGAGCCGGCGCAGGTAGTCGTAGGAGTAGCACTGAGTGTCGACCTTCTGTCCCTGCGGCGCGTCAGAGACCATCGTGACGTTGCCGGCGGCGTCGTAGTCGTAGCTGTAGTTGGCCGCCTCGGCCTTCCTCTCGGGGACCACGTTCGTGGCGGCGAGCCGCCGAGTCGCGCCGTCGAAGGTCGATGTGATCGAGACGCGGTTACCCACGTTGCCGAGTTCACGCTGTGTCAGCTGTCCGAGCTTGTCGTACACCACCGAGCCGACGTAGATCTGGGTCGGCGAGATCAGCGACGTCTGCTCCCCCACGTCGTTGTAGCCGTAGGTGAGCTTCTCGGCGGGCAGCTGGGCCGCCTTGGGCAGGGTAGTGGTGGCCGGCGAGCCGTTCTGCTTGTAGGTCAGGTCCGTCGAGTACACACAGGGTGCCGCCGCCTCGGCGGCGCACAGTCCGCCGGCACCCGCCGGGAGGACGACGGACGTCTTCGTGGGACGGCCCGCCGTGTCGTACGCGTCGACCCGGGACTCATAAGCGACGCCACCGACGTACCGGACGGACCTGCTCAGCTTGCCGGCGCCGTTCTCGAGGTCGTCGTAGAACCACTCCGCCCGCTTCGGTCCGGTGACGGACCCGTCCCGGACGGTCCACTTACGGTTGCCCTTGTCGTAGGTGTAGGCGATCACCTTGCCGCCGGCGTCCTCGACCGTCTCGACATTGCCGGCCGCATCGTAGGACGTCTTGACGAGGCCCTTGTCCGGGTCGTCGGCGGTCCGCTGGCGCCCACGCAGATCGTATGTGTAGGACCAGACGTTCGATGCCGCGTCGACGATCTTCTCCAGGTTCCCCCGCAGGTCGTAGTCGTACTGGATGGTGTCGAAGAGGGTGGGGTCGTCCTTGCCGGCGTCTTTCACGTTCCGGTACTGGCGCAACTCGGTGGTGCGTTCATGGGCGTCGACAATGGCGGTCGTCGCGGTGCCTCCCAACGGCGGGATGACCGTCTGCCGGTCGCCGTCGTGAATCGTCGTGGTGCGCCACTTTTCCGCGCCGAGCGCCTTGAACACTTTGTCGGTCTCGCGTCCGGCACCGTCGTAGTGCACCTCAGTGAGACCGGGGATCTGTCCCTGCGGCCGGCCGAGGTCTGTACCGGGCTCCGCGTTGGTGGTGTCGTGATAGGGCTGCGACTCCCAGGCGAGCTTGCCGTGGGCGTTGTGGAACGTGTCGGCCAGGTGGCGGCCGCCGCCGGGTGCGCTTGTCTGAACCTGCCGCTTGCGCAGGAACCCGTCGTACAGCGTCACGGTGGCCTTGTAGTTCGATCCGCTCGTGAGCAGGTGCTCGGAGACGATCGCGGTCGGTCCTCCCGACTTGCGGACCAGGTACGAGAATTTCATGGTGGGACGGTCCGGAGTGCTCCGCCCGGGCAACCAGACCGCTGTCGTACGGCCGAGTCCGTCGTAACGGAACGTCGTCACCGCGCGGTTGGCGTCCGTGACGCTGGTCGGCAGGTCCCACGCGGGTTCCTTGGCGGTCGTGACCGTGTGGCCCAGCGCGTCGGTGACCTCCGTCGCCGTGAGGAGCCCGCCGTGGGCGGTGACGTACTTCGTCCGGCTGGTGTTCCCGCGCGCGTCGGTCGTCTCCTCCGCGCGTCCGTTGCTGTCGTACCTGCTCGACTGCGTGCGGACGTACACCGGCGTGGCGCCCTTGAAGGCATCCAGCTCCTCCACGCGCACGACATTGCCCCTTACCGGCGGATTGCCGAATGACGAGGCGTCCTTGTACGCGTCATAGAAGGTTCGGGTGCGCGACAGCACAGTGCTCGGGACCGCTGTCGCCGGTGCGCCGGCGCAAACACGGCTGAGCAGCTCGGTCTGAATCACCTTGTCGACCATGAACACGCCGTCGTCGTCGCTCGCGGGATTACGGCCGTACGTCGTGCGGGTACAGGTCTCGTCGCCGGTCACGGCCTCGTCGCCCAGGTCTGTGACCGTGACGGGCAGGCCGTCGTCGTTGTGCTCGGTCACGGTGCCGGTGATTCGCCACTTCCCGTTCGGCATTGCGGTACGGGTTCGCGACGAACCGGTCTGGACCACGTACGTGTTGGTGGTGACACCGCTGCGGGTACGAGTGGCGGTGGGTCCGCGCTTCCAGGGCACGTGGACCGTGGAGAAGAGTTCACGGCCCACGCTGGTCGCCGTGGCCCCGTCGAAGGTGATCTCCTGCCGGAGGAACCCGTTCAGGGCCTCGTGGTCGACGACTGTGCCGCCCCAGTCGGTGACTTCGACCGTCCCCTCACGGCCCTTGTCGCCGTTCATGCCCCGCAGGTACCGGTACTCGGTGGCGGTCTGCCGCCCCTCGGCCGTGCCCTGCCGGACTCGGACCTTGCCGTACCCGCGCCAGTCGCCCCAGGTCTTGTGCTTGTCCTTGGTGATCTCGTCGTCCTGGTAGTGCCACGCTGGGTCGTCGAGGTAGTCGTAGAACGTCGTCTGGGTGGGCTGGTCCGTGACGGTGTCGTTGTGGTCGACCCGCGTGACGACGTACTTGTGGAACCAGTCGATGGTCGGCTCTCCCGTTCCCGGCCAGGCGTAGTACGCCGGCATGCAACGGGTCTTGTTGTTCTTCGGATCCGGCAGCTTGTCGCGGTCGCAGGCGCCGCCGGCGTAGGTCACAAGGATGTCACCGCCGGACTCGGTGCCGATCCGCTTGATGCGCCAGCGCTTCAGGCCGGTCCGGGAGTCGTTGACGGCGTCCACCCGGTTGTCGAGGGACTCGGCGCCGTGGTCGAACGCGATCTCGGGATCCTTGGTGGTGTCGCCGATGTGACCGGCGCGGGTGACCCCCGCGAGCCACAGTGGTGTGCTCTCACCGGAGCCGGGGCTGTCGAACGTGTGCCGCAGCGTCCACGACTCGACGTCGGCGTACGAGGTCGGACCCGATCGCTTCTGCGTGGTGATGGTGGTCAGGCGCCGCGCCGACCAGTACGTCGGCGAGCCCTGCTCCCGGCACTTCGTGTCCTCTTTGCAGAACTGGTCCCACGGGGTGTCCGGCCACTGCCCTCGCTTGGGGTCGGACTCCCATGCCTTGCCCGCCCAGCAGTCAGCGAGGCAGCGCTCCTCGGTCGTGAACACTGCCCGCAGCGGTGCCGCCTGGCCATACTCAGCACCGCTTCGCATGCCGTACTCGGCCCGCTTGAGGTAACCGCCACGGTGATAGGTCGTCCGCTTGTCGGGGTCGCCGTTGCGGGCGTAGGCGCCGCCTTCCCGGCCGTAGTAATAGGCGAGCGTGTTGCCGTTCGGGTCGACGACGTAGTCGAGGTTCCAGCGCCACGCCTGCCGGCAGTGCGCCTCGGCGAAGGTGTCGTCGTAGCACTCGTCCGTCTTGTCGTCGCCGAAGACCGGCACGGTCCACGTTGAGTCCGTGGTCGCGTCGTCGGTCTTCCAACCGGGCAGTTTGTGGTAGCCGAAGTAGTACTCCGTACCGTCCGGCGTGCTCACCTTCCAGTACTCGTTGTCATTGTCGCCGTTGTCGCGCGACCCCGACCGGAGCCGCTCGACGCGGGTGCCGTCATCGTTCTTCATTCGCCACACGTCGCCGTCGCGCACGAGGTCGCCGGCGCGACCGCTGAGCGACAGGGTGGCGTTGTCGTTGAACCAGCACTGGTCGCCGGTCTTGCGCTTGTCACTGGTGGGCTTGTCGTCGGAGCAGGGAATGTACTTGCGCTCGATGAAGCCGGGCCAGTACTCCCAGCCATCGCCGACCCAGCCGCCCTGGTTGTTGGTGCCGGTGGTCCGGCCGTCGACGCTGCTCGACGAGTAGGCCAAGGAGATCTGAGGGGCAGGACCGCCTTGGGATGGCGGCATGCGCAACGGCAGCGACCAGGTGAAGTCACCGGTCTGCTTGGAGACCTCCCACGACCCCGCCGACGACAGATCCGTGGCTCGGTAGTCACCGTCGTCCCCGGACGGTCCGCCCTCCACCGAGAGCACGGACGCACCGGCGGCCCGCAGCAAGGCGGTCGCTGTGACGGTGCCCGACTTCTCGTCGTTGACCGTGTCCAGCACCCTCCCCGTGATGCACGCCGTGTCGGCAGGCCGCGTCAGCGCACAGGCAGGGAGCTGCACCAGGCGCAGACGCGAGGACCAACCGCCGCCGTAGGCGTGGGCGAAACCCGAGTAGTCCACACTCACCGAGACGGCCCCGTCGCTGCCTGCCGTGCCATCGGTACGGGTGAGGTCCAGCAGCAGGCCGGTGGTACCGACCCGGGCGGCGGTCTCCCTGTCGTGCACGGTGACACGCATGCGGCCCCGAGCCGGCGCGGCGGACGTCGCTGCTCGCCCCTGCGCCGGCGCGGTCGCCACACGGCCGATCCGGACGGGCAGCTGTCCCGCTGCGATACCGCCCGGGGCACCTGCCGAGCGAAGGCCGGCGGGAGAGGAGAGATCGACCTCCGCGCTCCCGGGCGCCGGCCACTTGACGGCGCGCGGTGCACCCGGCGCCGTCGGCGCGGCGGCGGGCGCCTTCGGCTTGACGTTGACGACCTTGACGCCCGGCACCTCGGCGGGCTTCGGCGGCGACCATTCGGCCGGCGCCGCCTGCACCACCTGGGGACCGCCCAACGTGGCTGCCAGCACCGCGGCGAGCGACGCCCCCAGCCATCTACTACGCCGGCCGAACGATCTCATCGACGCCGAGCGCCTCGGCGCCGCCGCATACAGCTTCATCACGCACTCCCCCGTGCATTCGATCTATTTTCGGAACGTCCGGCCGGTGCCCGGTTTGGTCACTGAATGGCCTGCTGGCAGATCTCGAAGGCGGACAGCACTCGCTGATGCGCATAGACCTGGTCGATGGACCCGCGCCAGTGATGGGCGGCCGCGCCACCGGCCTTGCCACGTCCGATCACGAACGAGCCGCCCTCCCAGGCCGGCCCGGCCGGCGCGGACACCATCTCGCCGTCGCAACTCTCCTGGTTGCCCATGACGTGGATCTGCACCCGATTGGCGGCAGCGTCGTACACCCCGCCGAGGTGCACCCACGCGTTGGCGGCCGGACGTGCCGAGCTTCCCTCCTCGCCTGTCGCGCACGCCATCGTGGGGCCGGTGCCGCCGGTATCGGTGTCGCGCAGGACGAAGCACCACCCGCCGGCGCCGCCGTTCGCGTCCTTGCGGTACATCAGGGCGAACCGGCTGGTCTGCTCGCCGTCCTGGCTGAGCACCGCCTGCTCCGGGCCGGCCGCCAGGTCCGCGGGACGCACCCACGCCATCACGGTGAAACTTTTCCGGCTGTTCAGGACGGGGCCACCGAGCTGGATCTGTCCAAGGCCGGTGAAGGACGCTGCGTTGCCCAGGTAGCCGGGACCGAAGGACACCGCACCCGACAGGGTGCCGGGCTGGGCCTGCACGGTGGCGCCGGTCAGCGGGCCGCACACCGGGTCGGCGGCGTCGGTGTTCCCGAGGTCGGCGGCCGTCGTTCCGGACGACTCGTCCAGCCGCCAGTTCCAGCACCGGTTCGGCAGCGGCGAGACCCAGAACTGGTGGACGACCTCCGGAGCCTTGTTGCCCGCCACGTCGGTGGCGACCACCCGCATCGTGCGGACCATGTCCTTCGTCGGTGTGTACACCGCGGACGCCTGGGCGGTCTGCGTGGCGGCACCCTGGTCGACTGACCAGGTGTAATCCGCGGCTCCCGTCGCTCCGGTGAAGGCGAACGTACCTTTCGTGTCGACCGAGGCGCCCCAGGCCTTGTACGGGTACTCGTCGGACGTGACGACGAGGCCGGTCGGCGGGGTCGTGTCCACCACCAGGGTCTGCCACGCCGACCAGTCACCCGTGAGGTTGTTCTCGTCCTTGCTCTGTGCCCGCCAGTAGTAGGTCGAACCGTTCGCCAGTGACGCGGCGACCGTCCATTCCGCGGACGTGCCGGAGGCGTCGGTCACGGTTCCGCTGGAGACAAGGGTGGCCGTGGCCGAGGCCGCGGTCCGGACCTCGAAGGTGGTCCGCAAGTTGCCCTTGTACGGGTCGGACACCCCCGCCTTCAGCGTGGGCTTCACCGAGCGGACGACGGCCGGCGAGGTGCACGCCTTGTAGCAGTCGGTCGTCTTGGAGAGCGCCTCGGGCGTCGGCCGGTTCGGCGCCTTGTCATAGGTGGCGACAAGGTATGCCGTGTTCGGGAAGAACTTCTTCCACCGGTCCTCGGCCGACTCGTAGTCGCCCTCGGGATTGCAGGCGCACAGCCCGACCGTGTATGTCTGCCACCCCGCACTGGCGTTGACGGCGCGGTGCAGGTCGTTCTTCACCGCTGCGGCGTCGAACACCGCGTCAGCGTCAGGCTGGATCTTGCCGCAGCCGCCCGCTTCGTTGGCGTGCCCGGCCCAGGAGTCGAGCTGCGTGCCGGGCAGTGGCCGGGTGCCCCAGTTCATCCGCTTGCCGGAGTCGACAGTGATCTTGTCGGTGCGGTACAGCCAGGCCCAGGAGTCATCGCACGAGAACGAGTGGTCGAGTTTGATCGCCATGTGGGCGTCCAGGACCGTGGCTCCGCGCATGCTGGACACGTCGAAGTCGAAGAACGACCGGTAGAGCACACCGTCGAACGGGTTGCGGCCGACCCAGGCTCGGTCCTCGACGTCCCAGTCCTTGTTCGCCTTGTTGGCCCATGCCCACTTCGAACGCTTGCCGTTGAACGGCGGGTCGATGAAGACCGGGTACACGGTGTCCGGCGAAGCCAGCATGTCCATGTCCGGCTCGACCGTCATGACGTCACCGGAGACTCGCACGTCGACCGGATTGACCTTCGCCGCGGCCCCCGCGCGCCGGCCGTCCGACCGCAGATCCTCGTCGAGGACGCCGGGCACCGCTCGCCGCAGGACCGCGACTCCTCCGGCCGCACTCGTCGAGTCCCACATGGACGCGCCTGCCGTCGTTGCGAAGACGTCGCCCGACCCATCCACCAGCTCGACGGCGCCCGCCTCCGTCACCCGGCGGACGGCGTTGCCCCCCACCTTGTACTGGATGGTTCGTAAGTCGGTCTTGCCGGCCGCGTCGGCCGACCGCACCTCAAGCGCGTGCCGGAAACCGTCGGCAAGTGCCGTGACGTGCAGGGCCACCCCGGGGCGCACCTCGTCGTAGATCGCCGTGGCACCGTCGAGCCGCGGCGGGCGCAGCTCCCCTTCCCAGGAGAGGGTGAACGTCGTGCCTCCGGACCGCCAGGTCACGAACGGGCCCGTTCCGCCGTTGGAGAAGGTGACGTCCGCCGCCGCGGCTTCAGGAGCGACGACGCCGTCGAGGCGTCGCAAGACCGTGGAAACCTTCGCCCAGGAACCGTCGGCCTTCCGGACCCGCTGAGGCGTGACCGCGGCCTCCAGTGTTCGCAGCCCGGACGGCTCGACGAAGACCTGCGTCAGCTCGCTGCGCGCATCGGCGACTTCGACGCGGGTCGCACAACGGGCGGCCATCTGCTCCGCGGCCGCCTCGGTGGGCGCCTCGGCCCGGCAATCGACTGCCGCCGCTCGAGCCGCAGCAAGTGCGGGTGGGCCACCGAGGACCGCCAGAGCCGGCACGGCGGCCAGGCACGCGGATGCGGCCGCCGTCCTAAGTCTCGTCCTACGCTTCGCCGTACCGACCCATGCCGCAATAAGCGCGTCTCGTCGCATTGCCTCATCCCCCGATGATCAAGAAGCGAGGCAACCATAGGTATCACTGAAGAAGAGTGTCAATCCCGGTCGGACGAGCCCCTCCGGCTAACCGGTCTGCCTTCGGTCGAGGGAGTCGACCAGGCGGCGGGCCGCCGCGTACGGGTCGAGCCGCCCGCCCGCCACCTCGGCGGCCAGGTCCGGCAGGGACGTGCCCTCGCGCAGCGAGCCCAGCCGGGCCCGCAGTTCGCCCAGCGCGATCGCCTCCACCTCGGCGGCGGCCCGGGCCTCGCGGCGGTGGCGCAGGGTGCCGGACTCGACGAGCCAGGCGCGGTGCTTGTCGACGGCGCCGAGCACGTCGTCGATGCCCTCGCCCTTGGCGGCGACCGCGCGCACGACCTGCGGACGCCAGTCGCCGGCCGCGCGTTCGCCGAGGCCCAGCATGCCCTGGATGTCGCGGTAGGTGGCGTCGGCGCCGGGGCGGTCGGCCTTGTTGACGACGAACACGTCGGCGATCTCCAGGATGCCCGCCTTGACGGCCTGGATGGCGTCGCCCATGCCGGGGGCCAGCAGCACCAGCGTGGTGTCGGCGAGCGAGGCGATCTCGACCTCGGCCTGGCCGACGCCGACGGTCTCGACGAGCACCACGTCGCAGCCGGCGCCCTCCAGCACGCGGACGGCCTGCGGGGTGGCCGCGGCGAGGCCGCCGAGGTGGCCGCGGCTGGACATGGAGCGGATGTAGACGCCGTCGTCGGTGGCGTGGTCCTGCATCCGGACGCGGTCGCCGAGGATGGCGCCGCCGGTGAACGGGCTGGACGGGTCGACGGCGAGCACGCCGACCCGGCGGCCGTCGGCGCGCAGGGCGCGGACCAGTTCGTTGGTGGTGGTGGACTTGCCGACGCCGGGCGAGCCGGTCAGCCCGAGCACCTGGGCGCGGCCGGTGTACGGGGCCAGCGCGGCCGCCACCTCGGGCAGCCGCGGGTCGCCGTCCTCGACGAGCGAGATGAGCCGGGCGACGGCCCGGTGGTCCCCCTCGCGGGCCCGGCCGACCAGCTCGGGGACGCCGGCCCGCCTCACGGCACCCGGATGATCAGCGCGTCGCCCTGGCCGCCGCCGCCGCACAGGCCGGCCGCCCCGGTGCCGCCGCCGCGCCGGCGCAGCTCGTGGGCGAGCGTGAGCACCAGCCGGGCGCCGGACATGCCGATGGGGTGGCCGAGCGCGATGGCGCCGCCGTTGACGTTGACGATCTCGTCGGTGACGCCGAGGTCGCGCATCGACTCCAGGACGACCTGGGCGAACGCCTCGTTGATCTCGATCAGGTCGAGGTCGGCCACGTCGAGCTTCGCCTTGCCGAGGGCGTGCCGGATGGCGGCGGCGGGCTGCAGGTGCAGGCTGTTGTCGGGGCCGGCCACGTTGCCGTGCGCGACGATCTCGGCCAGCCAGGTGAGGCCGAGCCGCTCGGCGCGTTCGCGGCTCATGACGACGACGGCGGCGGCGCCGTCGGTGATCGGCGAGGCGTTGCCGGCGGTGATGGTGCCCTGCGGGTCGAACGCGGGCCGCAGCGCGCCCAGGGTCTCGACGGTGGCGTCGGGGCGGATGCCCTCGTCCTCGGTGACGGTCGGGTCGCTCGCGCGCTGGCCGGCGGGGACGGCGACGATCTCCTCGGCGAAGAAGCCGTTCTTCTGGGCGGCGGCGGCGCGCTGGTGGCTGGCGGCGGCGAAGGCGTCCTGCTCGGCGCGGCCGATGCCGAGCCGCCCGCCGCCGTTCTCGGTGAGCGCGCCCATCGAGCAGGCGTCCCAGGCGTCGACGAGGCCGTCGTGGGCCATGTGGTCGACGACCCGGCCGTCGCCGAACTTGGTGCCGCGCCGGAAGCCGGGCAGCAGGTGCGGGGCGTTGGTCATCGACTCCATGCCGCCGGCGACGACGACCTCGAACTCGCCGGCGCGGATGAGCTGGTCGGCGAGCGCGATGGCGTCGAGGCCGGACAGGCACACCTTGTTGACGGTCACGGCGGGCACGGTCATCGGCACCCCGGCGGCGACGGCGGCCTGGCGGGCGGTGATCTGCCCGGCGCCGGCCTGCAGGACGTGGCCCATGATCACGTACTCGACGTCGGCGGGGGCGACGCCGGCGCGCTCCAGCGCCCCGGCGATGGCGGCCCCGCCCAGCGTGGTGGCCGGGACGTTCTTGAGGTTGCCCAGCAACCGGCCCATCGGGGTGCGCGCCCCGCTGACGATGACCGAGCTACCCACGCTGACCAGCCTCCCCGGCGACAACCTTAACGATGGTTAGGTACACACTATCCGCATGGCCGATTCCACCCTGCCCGACGTCGGCGTGCTGCGCATCGACCACGTCGGGATCGCCGTGCCGGACCTCGACGCGGCGGTCGCGTTCCATTCCACCGCGTTCGGGCTGCGCGAGGTGCACCGGGAGGTCAACGCCGAGCAGGGCGTGGCCGAGGCGATGCTGGCGGCGGACTCCGGCGGCGCCCGCGTGCAGCTGCTGGCGCCGCTGACCCCCGACTCCCCCATCGCCCGGTTCATCGGGCGCTCGGGGCCGGGGCTGCAGCAGCTCGCCTACACCGTGGCCGACGTGGAGGCGGCCGCGGCGGCGCTGCGGGCCCGCGGGCTGCGCCTGCTGTACGACGAGCCGCGGCGCGGGACGGCCGGGTCGCGGATCAACTTCGTGCACCCCAAGGACGTGGGTGGCGTGCTGGTCGAACTGGTCGAACCGGCTGTCTGATTCGTACCCCTTGGGGGTGAAAGATCCTGACTGAACACCCCAGACCTGGCAGGATCCTCTCAACCGGACAGAACGTCCGCCCCCTCCGCGCATCAGGCCGCCTGCCTGCCCGTCTCGAAGCCGGCCACCCGGCCGAACGGGCCATCACCCCGTCCACCTGCCACGTTGGACGGCACGAACAGTCGAGGTCTGCCCTTGCGTGCCTGGGGGGGTCGTCTGCGAGGATGGCGCGATGCCCCAGCAGCACGATGCCAACCTCGCGTTTTTCGACAGCGCGAACTCCCAGACCGACTTCACCGTCGTTCTGCGCGGATACGACCGCGGCCAGGTCGATCAGTTCCTGGGCCGGCTCACCGCCAAGATCAACCAGGCGGACCAGACCAAGGCCGAGTACGAGCAGCGGATGAACGACGCCCAGCGTCGCCTCCGCCAGTCCGAGCAGCGGATGGCCGCGCTCGAGCAGAAGCTCGCCGAGAGCACCAAGCTGCTCGAGGAGAACAACCGGCCGACGCTGTCGGGGCTGGGCACCCGCGTGGAGCAGATCCTGCGGCTGGCCGAGGAGCAGGCCAACGACCACCGGGGCGAGGCCAAGCGGGAGTCCGAGGGCATCCTCTCCGCGGCGCGCCTCGAGGCCCGCGAGATCACCGACAAGGCGCGCGCCGAGGCCGCCGCCATGAAGGCGACCGCGGAGCGCGAGGCCGGCCAGGTCCGCACGCACGCCGAGCGCGAGGCGGCCGAGGTGCGGGTCCAGGCCCGCCGCGAGGCCGACACGCTGCGCTCGGACGCCGACCGCGAGACCAAGCAGCTGCGCACGGTCACCGCGCACGAGGTCGCTGAGCTGAAGTCCACCGTCGAGCGCGAGGTCGCGTCGCTGCGCGCCACCGCCGAGCGGGAGATCACCCAGCTGCGCGCCAAGGCCGCCCGCGAGGCCGAGGAGAAGCGCGCCGAGGCCACCAAGATGCTCACCGACGCCCGCGACAAGCGCGACAAGGACCTGCAGGCCCTGCAGCTCGAGGTCGCCGAGCGCCGCGAGAAGGCGGAGCGCGAGGAGGCCGAGCGGCACGCCGCCCAGGTCAGCGCCACGCAGAAGATGGTCGCCGAGGCCGAGGAGCGCGCCCGCGCCGCCGAGGACCGCGCCAAGGAGATCGAGCAGCGCGCCGAGAGCCGCCGCGTCGAGAGCGAGCGCACCGCCAACGAGACGGTCGAGCGCGCCCGCGCCCTGGCCGAGAAGACGGTCGCCGAGGCCCGCAGCGAGGCCCAGCGCCTGCTCAGCGAGTCCCGCACCGAGGCGGAGCTGACCACGCAGGCGGCCCGCCGCGAGGTCGAGGACCTGACCCGCCAGAAGGACGCGGTCACGTCGCAGCTCGGCCAGATGCTCTCCGGCCTGGCCGGCATCGTGCCGACCGTCGGCCCGGGCGCGAAGGGCGACGCGAAGGGCGAGGGCGCGGCCCCCGCGCAGCGCGCCGCCGCCGCCGTCGAGGCCGTCGCGGCGGCCGTCGCGGAGGCACAGAAGGACCCGGCCGAGGTGGCCGGCAAGCAGGACGGCGGGGGCAAGGCGGAGGCCAAGACCACCTCCTAGGCCCCGCTGTCGGGGAAAGTTCGCACGTGCGGGCCGTACTGGGGGTTTCTCCGGTACGGCCCGATCGTTTTCCACGCGGCGGACTGAAATGCGACATATCGGATGCGGTCTGGCAGGCCGGTGTGTATCCCCGCGTCGCGGGAAAACGGGTATGTGAGGATGGAAAGCATGTCGCACGGCGGAGAACTGTTCGATCTCGGCGCGGACACGGCTTCCGAGCCCACCTTCGAGACCCAGTTGCGGGGGTACGACAAGAAGCAGGTGGACCTCTGGGTGGCCGACGTCCACCGCGCGGTCGACACCCTGCAGGTCGAGGTGCAACGGGAGTACGCGCGGGCCAACGGGCTCGCGGAGCAGGTGGAACAGCTCCAGCAGGACCTCGTCCAGGCCCGGCGTGAGCGCAGTGCCGACAGCGGCGTGTCGTACCGCCACCTCGGCCCCCGCGTCGAGCACATCCTCACCCTCGCCGAGGAGCAGGCCGAGGAGATCAAGGCGAACGCCACCGCGGCCCTCGCGGCCGAGCGCGCCGAGGTCGCCAAGATCCGCGCCGACGCCGAGGAGGCGGCCGCCACCGCCATGCGCGACTTCGAGGTCGCGCTCGCCGCCCGCCGCGCGCAGGAGGAGAAGGCCGACAACGAGCGGCGCCAGGCCGCCGAGGCCCAGCTGGCCGCTCAGCGCCAGGCCGCCGAGAAGATGCGCGCCGAGGCCGAGGCCGTGCTCACCCGCGCCCGCGCGGAGGCCAAGCAGCTCACCGACCAGACCGCCGCCCAGGTCCAGCGCACCCGCGCCGAGACCGAGGGATACGTCAACTCCACCCGCACGCAGACGCAGCAGGAGATCCGCACCTGGCGCGAGGCCGCCGAGAAGGAGATCACCGAGCAGCGCGCGAACCACGAGCGCGAGGTCGGCGAGCGGCGCGCCGCGGTGGAGCACGAGCTCAACCAGCGCCGGCAGGGCGTCGTGCAGGAGCTGGCCCAGCTGCGCACCGGCGTCGAGGAGCAGTGCGCGGCGCTGCGCGCCGAGGCCGACGCGTACACCGAGCAGAAGCTGAAGGCCGCCGAAGAGGCTGCCGAGGCCGCCGACAAGGAGCTGGCCGCCAAGCGCGAGCAGATCACCGCCGCGCAGCAGGAGGTCGAGGCCGCCAAGGCCGCCGTCGCCGAGGCGAAGACCGCCGCCACGGCCGGCGAGCGCGAGACCGAGCGGGTGCGCCAGCGCCTCGCCGAGGTCAAGAAGGAACTCGAGGGCGAGCTGTCCCGGCTGGCCGAGGCCAAGCGCGGCGTCGAGGCCGCCGAGCGCAAGGCCGTCGAGGTGCGCCGGGCCATGCAGAAGGAGGTCAAGCGGGTCCGCGACATGTTCGCCGCCGCGACCTCCGGCCCGGACGAGGACGACGCCGACGACTCCGGCGAGTCCGGCGACGACGACAAGCCCGCACCAGCCGCCGCCGCCGCCCCGGTGACGCCGGCGGCGCCCGCAGCGTCCGCAGCGCCCGCCGCCCCGGCCGCCCCCGCGGCCACCGCTGGGGCCAAGGCGGCGCCCGCGCCGAAGCCGGCCGGGCCGCCCGTGCCCGGCACCGGTGGCACCCCGACGAAGGTCACCGCGTCCGTCAAGGTCACCCACCGCCCCGACGGCACCATCGCCGCGCGCCCGCCGGCCGAGCGGGTCAGCGCCGACGCCGACTGAGGCACGCACCGGATCGGTGTGACACGCCGTCACCCGGGGTACGGGTGGCGGCGGGTCCGGCCGACCGATAACGTCCGGGCGGAGACATGATCACGGTGGCCGCACGGGCACCGTCCGCTGTGGAGGTGCCCGGGTGTCCGAGGACGAGCCGACCAAGCGCGAGGAACCGGCCCCGGCCGACCCCGCGGACCAGGGCGACCAGGCCGTCGTGGCGGCCGGCCCCTCGGCCACCCAGCCCCCGCCGCCCACCCCGTCCGGCGGCCACCCGCACGACCCGCACGCCGGGCGCTTCGGCGAGCCGGGCCGGCCGTTCCACCGCAACCCGTTCAACGTCGGCTTCCTCGGCGGGCTCGGCCTGCTGCTGGCGTACGGCGTCTTCACCGGCCTGCGCAACGCGGCGTCGATCCTCGTCCTGATCTTCGTGGCGCTGTTCCTCGCGGTCGGCCTCAACCCGGCCGTGACCCGGCTGCGCCAGTGGGGCATGCCGCGCGGGTTCGCCGTGCTGACCGTGACGATCGGCATCCTGCTGCTGTTCTGCGGCGGCCTGTTCGCGCTCATCCCGCCGCTCATCACCCAGACCGGCGAGCTGATCAACAACGCGCCCGACTTCATCCGCAGCCTGCAGCGCAACCAGGCCATCAACGACCTGGTCGAGCGGTACGACGTCGTCCAGCGGGTGCAGGGCGCCCTGAACGCCGGCACGGTCACCAACGCGCTCGGCGGCGTGGTCGGCGGCGCCCGGCTGCTGTTCGGCACGATCTTCAACGTCCTGACCGTGCTCGTGCTGACGATCTACTTCATGGCGGCGTTCGACCGGATCAAGCGCGCCGGCTACCGGCTGGTGCCGGCGTCGCGCCGCGAGCGCGTCGAGCTGCTCGGCGACGAGATCCTCGCCAAGGTCGGCGCGTACATGGTGGGCGCGCTGGCGATCGCCGTGCTGGCCGGCGTCAGCACCTTCGTGTTCGCGCTGATCGTCGGGCTGGCGTACCCGTTCGCGCTGGCCGTCGTCGTCGCCATCACCGACCTGATCCCGCAGATCGGCGCCACCCTCGGCGCGGTCATCATCTCGATCGTCGGCTTCGCGACGTCGCTGACGGCCGGCATCGCCTGCGTGATCTTCTTCCTGATCTACCAGCAGGTCGAGAACTACCTCATCTACCCGAAGGTGATGAAGCGCTCCGTCGAGGTCAGCGACGTGGCGGCCGTGGTGGCCGCGCTCGTCGGCGTGGGCCTGTTCGGGGTGCTCGGCGCCCTGATCGCCATCCCGATGGTGGCGGGCGTGCAGCTGATCCTGCGCGAGGTCGTCAACCCGAGCATGGACCGCCGCTGACGGTCACAGCCCCTCGGGCGGCGGGACGTCGGCGAACGCGGCGACCGTGCGGTCGGCGTACGCGCTGGCGTCCCCGGACTCCATCGGCCCGTCCCAGGTGCGCGGCAGCGGCGTCGGCACGTCCGGGGCGACGATGCGGACCACCTCGTCCAGCACCGTCTCCGCGTCGCCGACCCACAGGTGCTTCGCGCCGTCCACCCCGATGACGGTGGCCTGCGGGATGGCCGCGAACCGCTCGGCCGCCGCGGGCGGCTGCAGGTAGTCGTCGTGCTCGGGCACCAGCGCGGTGACCGGCTTGCCGGACCGCGCCCACACGGCCAGGTCGGCCGGCTCGGAGAAGCGCAGCGGCGGCGACAGCAGGATCGCCCCGGTCACCGCCGGGTCGCACCCGTGCTTGAGCGCCAGGTCGGTGCCGAACGACCAGCCCAGCAGCCACAGGTTCGGCAGCTCGGCGAACTCGGCGTACTCGATGGCGGCGGCCACGTCGAAGCGCTCCCCGACGGCCGAGTCGAACGCGCCCTCGCTGGTGCCGCGCACGCTGCCGGTGCCCCGGGTGTTGAACCGCAGCACCGCCACCCCGGCCAGGGCGGGCAGCCGCCACGCCGCCTTGCGGAACACGTGGCTGTCCATCATGCCGCCGTGCGTGGGCAGCGGGTGCAGGCAGACGAGGGTGGCGACCGGCGGCCGGTCGGCCGGGACGGCCAGCTCGCCCACCAGGGTCAGGCCGTCGGCCGTGTGCAGCTCGATGTCCTCCCGGGTGGCGGGCAGGATCGAGTTCGCGCGGATCGGGGTGCTCACGGGGATCAACCGTAACGGGGCGCGCTGCGCGAGCGCAGCACACCCGGCGCCCGCCGGTCGCGGGCCCGCCAGCAGCCGGTGTGCCAGTGCCGCCGGTCGGTGAGGTCGCCGCGGTCGTCCGCGGGCCACGCCACCACGTGCACGACCTGCGGCCGGATCTCCTGGTCGCACCCCGGGCACCGGTACGTCTTGGGCGAGTTGCCCACCTGCCGCACGAGGAACTCGCCGTCGTGCCACTGCTGCACGGCGTCGACGCCGCGGCGGGCGCCCTCGGCGTCCACCTCGCGGCGGTCGTCGCGCCTGGCGCGGTTCCGGCGGGGGCTCACGTCCTCCAGCGTAGGGGGGCGCCGGTCACGGCGTCGGGGCCGGCGTGGGCGCCGGCGGCGGGGGCGCGGCGGGGTCCCGGCGGAACGCGGCCGGCAGGTCCGTCCAGGGTCGCCGCCGCCGGCGGGGTCCCGGGGCCGCAACGCCGGACCCGGACGGGCGACGGCCGCCCGGCCGGCCCGGCGGGCGGGGCGTCGGCTAGCGTCGGCCGGCATGCGGACCGTCGTCATCACCGGGGTGTCCCGCGGCCTGGGGGCCGCCCTCGCCGCGCAGCTGCGGGCGCGCGGTGACCGGGTCGTCGGGGTGGGCCGGTCCGCCGCCGACCTGACCGCCGACCTGGCCGACCCGGCGCAGGTGCCGACGGCGGCCGACCTGGCGCCGCTGCTGGAGGACGCCGACGAGGTGGCGCTGGTGCACAACGCCGCCGTCGTGGAGCCGATCGGGCCGGTCGGGACGCTGGGCGCGGACGCGCTGGCGAACGCCGTCGCGGTGAACCTGACCGCGCCGATGGTGCTGACCGACGCGTTCCTCGCGGCCGTGCCGGCCGAGGCGTCGCGGGTGACCGTGGTGTTCGTCTCGTCGGGGGCGGCGCACCGGGTGGTCGAGCACTGGGCGGCGTACTCGGCGACGAAGCGGGCCGGCGAGTTCTTCCTGGAGGTGCTGGCCGCCGAGGCGGCCCGGCGCGATCCGCGGGTGACGGTGGCGAGCGTGAATCCGGGCGTGATGGACACCGGCATGCAGGCGGAGGTGCGTTCCTCGGAGTTCCCGGCCCGGGAGCGGTATCAGCGGCTGCACGAGGCGGGCGAGCTGCCCGATCCGGCCGAGGTCGCCGCGCGGATCGTCGCCGAGCACCTTACCGGCGGGTAGAAAGCGAAATAGACTCGCGACATGACGGCGACGCGTACCCCGGGAATGCCCGTGATCGACGACGGCACGCTGGTGTCCACGAACCCGGCGACCGGCGCCGAGGCCGGTCGCGTCCCGGTCAGCGACGAGGCCGCCGTCGCGGCCGCGGTCGAGCGGGCCCGCACGGCCGCGTCGTGGTGGCAGCAGCTGGGGTACGACGGGCGGCGCACCCGCCTGCTGCGCTGGCGCGCGCTGATGGCCGAGCGGGTCACCGAGCTGGCCGCGCTCGTGCACGCCGAGACCGGCAAGCCGGAGGCGGAGGCGATCGTCGAGGCGGCCGGCGCGCTGGAGCACGTCGACTGGGCCGCCCGCAACGCGCGGCGGGTGCTCGGGCCGCGCCGGGTGCGCACCCGGCTGGTGCTGGCCGAGCACGGCGCCCACCTGGAGTACCAGCCGTTCGGGGTGGTCGGCGTCATCGGGCCGTGGAACTACCCCGTCCTGACCCCGTGCGGGCCGATCAGCAGCGCGCTCGCCGCCGGCAACGCGGTCGTGCTCAAGCCGTCGGAGTACACGCCGCTGACCGGGCAGTGGCTGGCCGACACGTTCGCCGAGGCGGTGCCCGAGCAGCCGGTGCTGCAGGCCGTGCACGGGCTCGGCGACACCGGCGCCGCGCTGTGCCGCGCGGGCGTCGGCAAGGTGTCGTTCACCGGCTCCACCGCCACCGCGAAGAAGGTCATGGCGACCTGCGCGGAGACGCTGACCCCCGTGGTGCTGGAGGGGGGCGGCAAGGACGCGCTCATCGTGGACGCCGACGCGGACGTCGCCGCGGCCGCCGAGGCCATCGTCTGGGGCGCCATGACGAACGCCGGCCAGACCTGCATCGGCATCGAGCGGGTGTACGCGGTGGAGCCCGTCTACGACGCCGTCGTCGCCGCCGTGGTGGAGAAGGCGGGGCGGCTGACCGTCGGCGTCGAGGACACCGCCGACTACGGCCCGATCACCATGCCCGGCCAGGTCGAGGTCATCCGCCGGCACATCGCCGACGCCCTGGAGCGCGGCGGCCGGGCGGTGCTCGGCGGCCTCGACGCGGTGCGGCCGCCGTTCGTGCACCCCACCGTGCTGGTCGACGTCCCGGAGGACTCCGCGGCCGTGCGCGAGGAGACGTTCGGGCCCACCGTCACCATCGCCAAGGTGCGCGACGTCGACGAGGCCGTGGCCCGCGCGAACGCCCTGCCGTACGGGCTGGGCGGCGCCGTCTTCGGCCGGGCCCGGGCGGTCGCGGCGGCGCGGCGGCTGCGCAGCGGCATGACATCGGTCAACTCGGTGCTCACCTACGTCGGCATGTCGTCGCTGCCGTTCGGCGGCGTGGGCGACTCGGGCTTCGGGCGCATCCACGGCGACGACGGCCTGCGCGAGTTCTCCCGGTCGAAGGCGATCACCACCCGCCGCGGCCCGACGCTGCTGCCCGCGATGACGTTCGAGCGCACCCCCGCCCAGGTGGCCCGCCTGGTCAAGGCCATCCGGCTGCTGTACGGCCGGAGCCGCTGACCCGCACTGCTAGCGTCGTCCGGGTGGATCAACCCGCGATCGAGGTGCGCGACCTGGTGGTCGGCTACGGCTCGGCCCCCGTGCTCGACGGCCTGTCGCTGGAGGTGCCGCGCGGCACGGCCACGTGCGTCATCGGCGAGAACGGCGCCGGCAAGTCCACTCTGCTGCGCACCGTGTCGGGGCTGCAGCGACCGGAGGCCGGCTCCGTGCTGGTGCTGGGCCGCGAACCGGGCACCGACGCCGAGCACTGGCGGCAGGTGGTGACCACGGTGGAGCCGCCGAGCTGGTACCCCGGGCTGACCGCCCGCGAGCACGCCGAGCTGGTCACCCGCGCGCACGGCCTGGACGACGGCGACGCCGCGGCCGAGCGGGCGTTCGAGCTGCTCGGCCTCGCCGGGCACGAGGACAGCATGCCGACGTCGCTGTCGAGCGGGCAGAAGCAGCGGCTGACGCTGGCGATGGCGTTCGTGCGGCCCAGCCGGGTGCTGATCCTCGACGAGCCGGAGCAGCGCCTCGACCCGGACGCGCGGTCGCTGGTCGCGGGCCTGCTGCGCGACTACGTGGCCGGCGGCGGCACCGTGCTGCTGGCCAGCCACGACGAGAAGTTCGCCGCGGGCACCGGTGCGCTGGTCACGTCCGTCGCGGAGCTCTGCGGGCCGTGACGGCCGTCGCGCTCGCGCCGGTCCGCCACTGGATCCGCCGCCGCCAGGCCGCGCACCTCGACGCCGGCTCCGCGCTCGGCAACCTGTACTTCGCCGCCCTGCTGGCCGCCGTGCTCGTGGGGATGTTCTGGCCCACCGTCGGGGCCGTGTTCTGGCCGGCCGCGCCCACCGGCACCCGGCTGACGGCCGTCGGGGTGCCGCTGGTGTGCGCGGGCGCGCTGCACCTGGCGCTGCGCCAGCTCGGCCCGCTGGTGATCAGCCGCCCGGCCGCGTCGTGGCTGCTCACCGCCCCGGTGTCGCGGCGGGCGCTGCTGGGCGCCCCGGCCCGCGCCGTCGCCGCGGCGGGCGCCGCCGCCGGGGCCGCGGCCGGCTTCGCCACGGCCAGCCAGGTGACGGCCCGGCCCACACCGGCCGCCGTGCTGCTGCTGACGTGCGCCGCCGGGGCGCTCACCGCCGTGCTGCTGGTGGCGCTGGGCACGGTCGCGCAGCGCCGCCCCGGCCTGGCCCGCGGCGCCGACCTGGTGGCGTACCTGGCGGTGACGGCGGGCGCGGCCGGCATGGTGGTCGAGCGCACCGGCCCGCCGGCCGCCGCGGGCGCGGGACCGGGCGAGGGGCCGCTGCGGTACGCGGTGCTCGCGCTGCTGGCCGCCGTGCTGGTGCTCGCCACGTGGGCGTACCGGCGGCTCGACCGCACCCCGGCCGACGTGCTGCTCGCCGCGTCCCGCGCCGCGGGCACGGTGGCCGACTCGGCGCTGACCGGCCAGCCGTCGTTCCTGCAGGAGCTGGCGGAGCAGCGGTACTGGACGAGCCGCCGCTGGCGGTCCGCGCCGCTGCCGCGGCGGGTGCCCGTGCTCACCGCGCAGGACCTGCGCCTGCTGGGCCGCAAGCGCCGCCGGCTCGCCTGGCTGGCCGCCGCCACCCTCGCCCCGGCGGCCCTCATGGACGGCTCCCGGATCCTGCTCGCCGTCGCGGTGCTGCTCGGCGCGATGGTCGCCGCGTCCACCACGGTCGCGTCGGTGCGCACCGACGCCAACCCGGCGGTGCTGCGCCTGCTCGCCGTCACCGCGCGCGAGGCCGTGGTGGCCCGCCTGTGGGTGCCGGTGGCGCTGGGCTCGCTGTGGGCGGCCGCCGCGCTGCTGCTGCTCGGCCTGCTCGGCGCGCTGCCCGCCGGGCCGTGGTGGGCGCTCGGCCTGGCGCTGGGCCCGGCCGCGGCGGCCGCGGCGGTGCGCCGGGCGCGGATGGGCCTGGTGCAGAACGGCCTGCTGCCGATCGACACCCCGATGGGCAGCCTGGAGACCGGGCCGGTGCTGGCCATGGTCGTCGGCTACGACCTGCTGGTGCTGTTCGGCGTGCCCACGCTCGTGCTGGTCGCCACCGGCAGCCCGCTCGGCTGGCAGAACGTGCTGTGGCAGGCGCTGATCGCCGGCGGCGGCCTGGTCGCCTACGCCCGCACGTCCACCTCGGCGACCGAGACGGACCTGCGGGCCCGGGGCTGAGGCGCGCCTCCTATCCTTGTCGCCATGGACGAGAACCCGTTGGACGCCGCGGACGCCGAGGCGGGTTTCGCCGGACTGGGCCTGCGCCCCGAGCTGCTGCGCGCCCTGACCAACCTCGGCTACGAGGAGCCCACGCCGATCCAGCAGGGCGCCATCCCGCCGCTGGTGGCGGGCCACGACCTCGTCGGGCAGGCCGCGACGGGCACCGGCAAGACGGCCGCGTTCGCGCTGCCGGTCCTGCACGGGCTGAGCACCGGCAGCCGCGACGGCGGGCCCGCCGCGCTCGTCCTCGTGCCGACCCGCGAACTCGCCGAGCAGGTGTCGCAGGCCGTCCACCGCTACGGCCGCGACCTGGGCGTGCGCGTCCTGCCGGTGTACGGCGGGCAGCCGATCGGCCGCCAGCTTCAGGCGTTGCAGCGCGGGGTGGACGTCGTCGTCGGCACGCCGGGCCGGGTGCTCGACCACATCACCCGGGAGACCCTGCGCCTCGGCGACGTGCGCACCGTCGTGCTCGACGAGGCCGACGAGATGCTCGACATGGGCTTCGCCGAGGACATCGAGGCGATCCTCGCCGAGACCCCCGCCGAGCGGCAGACAGTGCTGTTCTCCGCCACGATGCCGCCGCGCATCGACAGCATCGCCCGCCGCCACCTGCGCGAGCCGGTGCGCATCACGATGGGCCGCGAGACCACCGCGCCCGGCGACATGCCGCGGGTGCGGCAGAGCGCGTACGTCGTCGCCCGGCCGCACAAGCCGGCCGCCCTGGGCCGCATCCTCGACGTGGAGGCCCCGTCGGCGGCGATCGTCTTCTGCCGCACGCGCGAGGAGGTCGACCAGGTCACCGAGACGCTGAACGGCCGGGGCTACCGGGCCGAGGCGCTGCACGGCGGCATGAGCCAGGACCAGCGCGACCGGGTCATGGGCCGCCTGCGCGGCGGCAGCACCGAGCTGCTGGTCGCCACCGACGTGGCGGCGCGCGGCCTCGACGTCGAGCAGCTCACCCACGTCATCAACTTCAACGTGCCGGCGGCCCCCGAGGCGTACGTGCACCGCATCGGCCGGGTCGGCCGGGCCGGGCGCGAGGGCTCTGCGATCACGCTGGCCGAGCCGCGCGAGCAGCGCATGCTCAAGGCGATCGAGCGGCTCACCGGCCAGCGCATCACCCTGGAGAAGCTGCCGACGGTGACGGACCTGCGGGCCCGCCGCCTGGAGCTGACCCGCGCCGCCCTGCAGGCCAGCCTGGAGACCGACGACCTGGAGCGTTTCCGGGTCGTCATCGACTCCCTCACCGACGAGTTCGACGTCGAGAACGTCGCCCTGGCCGCGGTGAAGCTGCTGCACGAGGCGGCCGGCGGGGACGTCGACGAGGAGGAGATCCCGTCGGCGGCGCTGCCGCCGCGCGGCCGCGATCCGCAGGACCGCGACAGCCGCGACAGCCGCCGCGGCGGCGGCGGGCGCGACAACCCCGCCGCGGCCGGGGTGGCCCGGCTGTTCTTCGGCATCGGCCGGCGGGCCGGGCTGCGCCCGCAGGACCTGGTCGGCGCGATCGCCGGCGAGTCCGGGCTCAGCTCGCGCGAGATCGGCGCCATCCAGATCACCGACCGCTTCGCGCTGGTGGAGGTGCCGGAACCGGCCGCCGACATGGTCATCGCGGCCATGCAGCGCAGCACCATCCGGGGCCGCCGCCCGACGGTGCGCCGCGAGCGCTACGCCCGCTAGTACGGGGGCGCCAGCGCCTCCAGCTCGCGGGCGCGCAGCGCCATCAGGATGTCGGCGCGCACCAGGTCGGCGGGGGCGGACACCCGCAGCGCCTCGGTGATCTGGCGCATCCGGTAGGTGACCGTGTTGTCGTGCAGGTCGAGGCTGACCGCGGTGGCCCGGGTGGACAGCCCGCACCGCAGGTAGGTGTCCAGCGTCGCCACCAGCTGCGGCCGGCCCAGGATCGGCCCGAGGGCGCTGCGCACCACCTGGCGGGAGTCGAGCGGGTTCTCCAGCAGCAGCACGTCGGCGGCCACCGCCGCGAACTCCACGACCCCGGCGGCGGGCGGGCGGCGGCGCCCCACCTCCAGGGCGGCCATGGCCTCCCGGCACGACCCGGCCACCTCGCCGAACCGGGGCCGGGGCAGCCCGACGCCGACGACGAACGCGTCCCGCCGCGACCGCTGCACGACCCGGCCGAGCACGTCGGTCAGGCCGGGCACCTCCGGGGCGACGATGACCGCGACGTCGCCGCGCGACCCGACGACCGTCCGGCTGTGCAGCTTGGGGCGGATCGCGTCGAGCACGAGCCGCTGCGCCCGGTCGAGCAGGTGCCGGTCGTCGTCGCGCAGGCCGCGCACGGCCAGGGCGCGGTGCGGCTCCTGCACGGCCACGCCGACCAGCCGGGCGCGCTCCTCGATGACCAGCGGGTCGAGCCGCTCCGCGCCGGTGAGCCGGGACACCAGGTCGGTGGCGATCTGCTCCAGGTGCGCGGCGACCTCGGTGCGGGTGCGGCGGTACGCCTCGGTCGACGCGGCCGTCAGCACGTCGATGGCGGCCGCGAGGTCGCGGGCGACCTGCCGGTGCTCCTCGGCGGTGAGCGGCGGGTCGACGGCGGCCAGCCAGGCGAAGACCTCGCGCTCGGCCTTGTGCCACGACGTCACCACCGCCTCGATGGGCACGCCCTGAATGGCGCGGCGCTCCCCCAGCTGGGCGGCGGTGGTCAGCTCGTCGTCGAGCGGGGCGCGGCGTTCCGCGACGGCGAGCAGCAGCGTGCGGATGTTCGGGGTGATCGTGCCGGCGAGGTCGTCGAGGTCCATGCGGTCCTCGTCATAGCCCGGCAACTGGCGCCACACATCGGCGACCAGAACCCGGGCGATGTCGGAAACCTGGCCGACAAGGCCGTGTGCTCGTTGTGGCACATCCACAAGAAGTCCCCGCCCAACTTCCGGTTTCGCGAGGTAGCGCCGCCGCGACCCCTCCCCGATTATGTGGTGAATCGCCAATGGCGGCCAGCCTCGGATTGGGGAATGCGATGTCCGTCGAGGAACCACCGGTTCGTACCAGGGAAGAGAACATCGCCGAGGCCATGGACGACCATGCCCTCGAGCCGGTACCCCCGTCGCGGCGCAAGCCGCTCCTCCAGCTGATCGTGGTGCAGGTCGGCTGGAACATCAGCGTCAGCAGCTTCCTGGTCGGCGGGGTGGTCGGCTCCGGCACCTCGTTCGGCGAGGGCATGGCCGCCATCGCGCTCGGCAACCTGGTGCTGGCGGTCGTCGCCTCGCTCATCGGGCTCATCGGCTTCCGCACCGGCCTGACCAGCTACCTGTCGTCGCGGGCCGTGTTCGGCAGCGCCGGCTCGGTCGGCGTCTCCATCGTGCTGGGCGTCGTGGCGATGGGCTTCATCGGCGTGCTCATGGACACCTGGGGCGGCGCGGTGAACAAGCTCATCCCCGCCATCCCGTCGGGGGTGTTCGTCGTCGCCTTCGCGCTGGCCATCCTCACCACGGCGATCTTCGGCTTCAAGGGGCTGCACAAGTTCTCCGCGATCGCCGTGCCCGTGCAGGTCGCCATCGGCGTGTTCGCGCTGTTCCGGATCGGCAGCCTCGACGGCGGCTTCGGCGAGGTCTTCGCCGTCGAGCCGGCGAAGGCGATCGGGTTCTCGGCGGCGATCAGCGCCGTCATCGCGACGTGGATCACCGGCGCCGCGCTGGTGTCCGACGTCCAGCGGTACGCGCTGCGGGCCCGCGACGTGGTGATCTCCTGCTTCCTGAGCTTCGTCGTCGGCGTCGGCATCTTCGAGACCATCGCCACCGTCTCGGCGATGAAGGTGGGCAACAGCAACTTCGTCGTCGTCATGCAGGGCCTGGGCCTGCTGGCGCCCGCCGCCGTGCTGCTGTTCCTGGCGCTGTGGAACACCGCGGACAACAACATCTACTCGGCGTCGCTGGCGTTCACGTCGGCGTCGAACCTGCTCAAGGCGAAGATCAGGAAGCCGGTGTGGACGGTCGTCGCGGTCGTCATCGCCGTCGGCATCGCGTTCCTCGGCCTGGCCGACCAGTTCGGCAAGTTCCTCGGCGTGATCGGGGTGGTGGTGCCGCCGTTCGCGGGCCTGCTCATCGCCCACTTCTGGGTGGTGCAGCGCCGGGCGGCCGGCGCGACGGTCCTGCGGGACGTGCCGGCCGTGCGGTGGGAGGCCGTGGCGTGCTGGATCGTCGCCGCGCTCATCGCCTACTACGCCGAGTTCCTGCTGGTGAACGCGATCGAGGGGCTGGTCTCCGGCTTCGTGCTGTACGCGCTGGCCGGCCTGGCCATGCGCCGGGTGCGCCCGGCCCGGCCGGTGGAGGCGTGATGCGGTTCGGCCTGGGCGTGCCGACGGGCACCGAGGGACTCATGTACGCCGTGCCGTACGCCGACATCGACCAGGCGGTCGAGCTGGCGCGGGCCGCCGAGCGGCTGGGCTTCGAGTCGGTCTGGGGCAACGACCACGTCACGACCCAGCGCTACGTGCGCGGCGACTTCGACCGGCCGCCGCGCTACTACGACCCGTTCGCCTACTTCAGCTACGTCGCCGCGGTCACCGAACGGGTCCGGCTCGGCACGGCGATCATGGTGCTGCCGTTCCGGCACCCGGTCGTGGCGGCCAAGCAGGTGGCGACGCTCGACCACCTGTCGCACGGGCGGGCGGTGCTCGGCGTGGGCATCGGCGCCTACCGGGAGGAGTTCGAGGCGATGCAGCCGGGCGCGAAGCGCCTGCACCGCGGCGAGCACGCCGAGGAGGCCATCGTGGCCCTGCGCAGCCTGTTCACCGAGCGCCGGTCCAGCTTCACCGGCAAGTGGGTGGAGTTCGCCGACGTGGAGAGCTACCCGAAGCCGGTGCAGGAGCGGCTGCCGATCCTGTCCGGCGGCAACTCCCCCGGCTCGCGGTCGCGCGCGGCGCGGCTGGCGGACGGCTGGTTGCCCGCGTGCCTGTCGGCGGGCGAGGTGCGCGCGGGCCTCGGGTCCATCCGGGACGAGGCGGAGCAGCACGGCCGCCGGCTGCCGGACGACTTCGACGTGGCGCTGCAGGTGTGCGTGAGCGTCGCGCCGACCCGGGAGCAGGCGTGGCGGCGCTTCGAGTCGTCGCAGCTGTTCAACCACCTGGTGTCGCTGTCGAAGACCACGCTGAAGGACCAGGGCGTGGCGGACCTGATGACCCGCAACCTCATCGGCACGCCGCAGGACATCGCGGAGCAGGTCGAGGCGTACCGGGAGGCGGGGGTGACGACGATGGCGGCGCTGCTGTTCGCGGCCGACTCCGTCGACGAGACGCTCGACGCGATGGCGCAGTTCAGCGGCGAGGTCATCGGGGCGGTGGCACCGTGACCGGGCTCCTGACGACGGCGGCGGCCCTCCCGCCGGCGCCGGACGTCGACCTGGGCGAGCTGGCGGCGCAGCGGCTCGCCCGGCTGCGGTCCGTGCTGGCGGCCGCCCCGTACGACGCCGTCGTGCTGACCGAGCCGGAGAGCGTCCTGTACGCCACCGGCTACCGCAGCATGCCCGGCCAGGTGTTCCGGACCCACCGGATCGCGGCCGTCGTGACCGGCGACGACCTGTGGCTGGTCTGCCCGGCCGCGGACGCGCCCGCCGCCGCCGCGGCCGGCATCGCCGTCGACCGGCTGGTGCCGTTCGGCCGCTTCTACGTCGAGGCGGGCACCGGCGCGGCCGTGCCGGGCGACCACCACGACATCGCCGCCATGGCGGACCGCAACCCCGACCTGACCGCGGCGCTGCGGTCGGTGCTCGGGGCGCTGCCGGCCGGCGCCCGCGTCGCGCAGGAGGACGCCACCCCGCTGGTGGCACAGGCCCGGTCGCGCAAGCTGCCGGCCGAGGTCGCGATGCTCCGGTACGCCGCCCGGCTGTCCGAGGCGGCGGTCGAGGCGGCCGTGGCGGCCGCCGCCCCCGGCGTCACCGAGCGCGAGCTGGCTGCCGCCATCGCCGGCACGATGGTGGCCGGCGGCGGCGACCCCCGGTTCGTCGTCGCCACGACGGGCGAGCGCAGCGCCCTCGCCGACGTCGTGCCCACCGACCGGCGCTGGCAGCCCGGCGAGACCGCCCGCTTCGACGTGGGCTGCGTGGTCGGCGGCTACTGGTCCGACATCGGCCGCACCGCCGTGCTGGGCGAGCCGGACGAGCGCCAGCTCGCCGTCTACGCGGCCGTGTACGCGGGCGAGCAGGCGCAGCTCGACCTGGCCCGGCCCGGCGTCACCGCCGCCGAGCTGTTCCGGGCCGGGCTCGACGGCACCGGCGCGCACGTGCCCCGGTACCGCCGCCAGCACTGCGGCCACGGCATCGGCCTGAGCATCTACGAGCCGCCGGTCATCGCGCCGGACGTCGACGCCACCCTGGAGCCGGGGATGACGTTCTGCTTCGAGACGCCGTACTACGAGCTGGGCTGGGGCGGCATGATGATCGAGGACACCGTGGTCGTGACGGAGGACGGGACCGAGATGCTCTGCTCCGGCCGCCGCGAGCTGCTCGTGGTGCCCGCGTGAGCGCCTACACCGGCCGGCTGCGGTGCGTGCGCTGCGGCGGCGAGCACCCCGACCCGTCGCTGGAGCTGGTCGGCGCGGGCTGCCCGGCGTGCGCCGCCGACGGCGTCCCGGCGAACATCCTGCCCGGCTACGACCTCACCGGCCTGACGGCGCTGCCGGTCGACGCCGCGCAGCCGGGGCTGTTCCGGTACCGCGCCCTGCTGCCGCTCGCCGCCGGCACCGCCCCCGTCAGCCTCGGCGAGGGCGGCACCCCCGTCGTGGAGCTGCCGCAGCTCGCCGAGCGCACCGGGGTGGCGCGGGTGTGGGTGAAGGACGAGAGCCGCAACCCCACCTGGTCCTACAAGGACCGGCTCGCCGCGGTGGCGGTCACCAAGGCGGTCGAGGTGGGCGCCGAGACCGTCGTGGTGGCCAGCACCGGCAACCACGGGGCCGCCGTCGCCGCGTACGCCGCCCGGGCCGGGCTGCGCTGCGTCGTGCTCACGCTCGCCTCGGTGCCCGCGACGATGAAGACGCTCATGCAGTCGTACGGCGCCGACGTGGTGGCCCTGGAGCGCCCGCCGGACCGGTGGTCGCTGATGCGCGACCTGGTGGCCGCCCGCGGCTGGATGGCCATGTCCGGCTTCGCCTACCCGCCCGCCGGGTCCAACCCGTACGGCGTCGACGGCTACAAGACCATCGCGTACGAGCTCGTCGAGCAGCTGCCCCGGCCGCCCGACGTGGTCGTCGTCCCGGTGGCGTACGGCGACGGGCTGGCCGGCATCGCCCGCGGCTTCGCCGACCTGGCCGCGCTCGGCGTCATCGAGCGGGCGCCGCGGCTGCTGGCGGCCGAGCCGTTCGGCCCGCTCGCCGAGGCCCTGGCCACGGGCGCGGCGACGGCCGGCCCGGTGCCCGTGCGACCCTCGGTGTCGTTCTCCACGGCGTCGCCGTTCGGCACCCAGCAGAGCCTCGCCGCCCTGCGCGCCGCCGGCGGCGCCGCCGTGGCGACCCCCGACGACGAGGAGATCATGGCGACGCAGCTCCAGCTGGCCCGCGAGTCCGGCGTCTACCTGGAGGCGTCCAGCGTCACCGCCGTCGTGGCGCTGGCCGCCGCGCGCGCCGCCGGCACGGTGCGCCCGGACGACACGGTCGTCGTCGTCGGCACCTCCACCGGCCTCAAGGACGTCGGCGCCACCGCCGCCCGGCTGCCCGAGGTGCCGCTGATCGTCCCGACGATCGGCGCCCTCGACGACGCGCTGGCCGGCGCGCCGGCCGCGAGGCCGGCCGGATGAGGACGGCGTTCTCCATCTCCGGCCACCGCGACTCGGCCGGCGCGGTCCGGGCCGCCGTCGCCGCCGAGGCCGCCGGCTTCGACGACGTGTGGCTCACCGAGGACTACGTCGAGCGCGGCGCGTTCGCGCTGGCCGGCGCGATCGCGGCCCGCACGTCGCGGGTCCGGGTCGGCATCGGCGTGGTCAACCCGTGGACCCGGCACCCCGTGCTGACCGCGATGGAGTTCGCCACCCTCGACGAGCTCAGCGGCGGCCGCGCCGTCCTCGGCCTCGGCGCCAGCAACGAGCACTGGATGACCGGCCGCCTCGGCATCCCGTTCCACCGGCCGCTGGCCCGCACCCTGGAGGCCCTCACCCTGACCCGGCGGCTGCTCACCGGCGAGCCCGTCAGCTTCCACGGCGAGTTCCACGACGTGGAGGCCCGCCTGTCGTTCACGCCGATCCGCCCCGACCCGCCCATCGTGCTGGGCGTCAAGGGCCCGCAGGCGATCGCCCGCGGCGGCCCGCTCGCCGACGGCCTGCTGCTGTCCATCCTGGCCGGACCCGCGTACGTCCGGTGGGTCCGCGACCAGGTCGGCCCCGGCGTGGAACTCTCGGCGTACGTCGCCCTGGCCGTCGGCGACGACCCGGCGGCCGCCCGCGACCGCATCCGCCCCATGGTCGCCACCTTCCTGGGCGTCCACGGCGACCACGTCATCACCCGGCAGGCCGGCGTCGGCCCGGACCTGGCGGCCCGCTTCCGCGAGGGCTGGCGCACCGGCGCCCCCCGCACCGACCTGGTCACCGACGCCCTGCTCGACGAGGTCGCGGCGGCGGGCACGGTGACCGACACGGCCCGCGCCTTCGACCGCCTGGAGGCGGCGGGCCTGGACGTCGCCGTCGTCCGCGACGACCCGGCGGTCGACCCGGCCGAGACGATGCACCAGGCGGACGCCACCATGCGCGCCCGGGGGTGGGGGTCGCCGGCGTAACCGGTGGGGCGACATCCCGCCGGACCGTCCGTCCTCGACCGCCGGCCGCGCTGGAGGGTCCGTCATCCTGAACAGCGTGAGCATGGATGCGAGCGACACGACCGGCGGCATGGACGCCGAGGACGGCGTAGCCCGCCGCGAGGGCCGGCACCGAGTACGGCTGGATCGGCCCGGGCAGCTCGCCGGGGCGCTGCTCGGCTTCGCCGTCGGCATGACCGTCAACCTGGCCACCGACGACTTCGGTTATCCCGGCCTGATCACCGCACTGATGGCCTCCGCCGTTCTCTTCACGGCATCGTGGTTGCGCCGGCTTCCCCGGCGGTCGCCCCTGGCACGTCACGCCACCCGGCTGCTGCTGGCGGCCGCGGGCCTGGCGACGCTGTCCTCGCTCATCGTTCCCTCCGCGGCGGAAGCCTGGTCCCTGGCCGCCGCGGGCGCTCTGACCGGCCTGGCGGTGCTGGTGCCCACGACCCTCGAGGACGCGGCTGCCATGCTGAGCGCCGCGACGGCCGTCGGACTCGGGGTGGCGGTCATCGGCGGCGGCATCAGCATGCTGACCGCCGGCTCCACCCTGCTGGGCTTGATGATCATCGGCTCCGGGATGGCGATCATCGGAGGCGGTATCAGCTTCCTGACCCAGAACCCTGCTCTGATGGGCTTCGCGTTCACCGGCGGTGGAGTCTTCGTCATCGGCGTCGGCACCAGCATGCTGACCGCAAACCTGACACTGACGGGGGCGGCGGTCTGCATCGGCGGAGTCGCCGTCGTGGCCGCCGGGATCAGCATGCTCACCCATCGGTGGACCCTGTTCGCCCTGGTTCTCACCGCTTCGGCCGTCGCGGTCACCGGCGTGGGAATCAGCCTCTTGGCCACGGGCGCGACGTCTCACGGCGTGGCGGGTGTCGGCGGCGGGGTCGCGGGCGCCTGCTTCGGCATCAGCCTGCTGATCGACCGGCGGACGGTGCTCGCCGTGGCGATCGCCGGCCTCGCGGTCATGTTCGTCGGCACCGGGATCGTCCTGCTCATCGACGGGCTCACGCTGCTCGGGGTGGCGGCCGTCGGCTACGGCACGGCGGGCATCGCTTTCAGCCTCGGGCCGTTCCTGCCCCGGATGGGCGACCGGGTGCGGGCCTGGCGCGACCGGCTGGTGAGCGACCCGGCCGAGTTCCCTGGCGCGGACGACACCGCAGGCGCTGCCGCTCCCGCGGCTCCCCGGCCCGGCGGGCCGACGCCCGGTCGGACCGGCGGCTGACCCTCCGCGCGCCTCCGGCGGGAGTCGCGCCGCCCGGCGGCGTCAGAAGAGGGTCAGCTCGTCGCGTTCCATGCCGCGCAGCTTGTCGTAGTCGACCACGACGCAGCGGATGCCGCGGTCGGTGGCCAGGGTGCGGGCCTGGGGCTTGATCTCCTGGGCGACGAAGACGCCGGTCACCGGGGCGAGCAGCGGGTCGCGGTTCATCAGTTCGAGGTAGCGGGTGAGCTGTTCGACGCCGTCGATGTCGCCGCGGCGCTTCACCTCGATCGCGACGGCCTTGCCGGCGGCGTCGCGGCAGAGCAGGTCGACGGGGCCGATGGCGGTCATGTACTCGCGGCGGACCAGGGTCCAGCCCTCGCCGAAGGTCTCGACGTGGGCGGCCAGCAGCTCCTGCAGGTGCGCCTCGACGCCGTCCTTGACCAGGCCCGGGTCGACGCCCAGCTCGTACGAGGTGTCCTGGAAGATCTCCTCGAGGGTGATCCGCAGTTCCTCGCCGGCCTTGTTGACGACCCGCCACACGCCGGGCGCCTCCTGCAGCTTGCAGGGCGGGCTCATCCAGTTCAGCGGCTTGTACGCCCGGTCGTCGGCGTGGATCGACACCGACCCGTCCGCCTTCACCATGAGGAGCCGGGTCGCGGTCGGCAGGTGCGCCGAGAGCCGTCCGACATAGTCCACCGAGCACCGCGCAATCACCAACCGCACCCGACGAGGGTACCCGCGCCGCCGGGCGGCACTGGACGGGCGGTGCGATCCTTGATCCGTGCTCGAAGCGCTCACCGGCACCGGCCTGGCCGCGTCCGCCGGACTCAACGCCTACATCCCGCTCGTCCTGCTGGGCGCGCTGTCGCGCTGGACCGGGCTGGTCGACCTGCCGGCCGGCTGGCAGTGGCTGGGCAACGGCTGGGTGCTGACCATCCTCGTCGTCCTGCTGGCGATCGAGGTGGTGGCCGACAAGGTGCCGGTGGTGGACCACGTCAACGACGTGGTGCAGACGTTCGTCCGGCCCACGGCGGGCGGGCTGGCGTTCGGCGCGGGGTCCACGTCGGAGACGGTGACGGTGAGCGACCCGGGGGCGTTCTTCTCGTCGAACCAGTGGGTGCCGATCGTGGCGGGCGTCCTCATCGCGCTGTCGGTGCACGGGGTGAAGGCGGCGGCCCGGCCGGTGGTGAACACGACCACGGCGGGGGTCGGGGCGCCGGTGGCCAGCACGGCGGAGGACATCGGCAGTGTGCTGGTGTCGGTGGCGGCGATCGTCTTCCCGCTGCTGGTGATCGTCGGGTTGCTCGTGCTGGTGTGGTTCGCGGTGTGGATCGCCCGCCGCCGATCCCGCCGCCGGGCTCGATCGTCTGTTTGACTTCACGGGTGTCCGTGCTCGTCGTCGCCGCGTTCGCGCTTGCCTGGTGGCTGGGTTGCTACCTGCTCGCGCGCGATCCGACGCGCCCGCTGCTGCACCGGGCCGCGGCGGCGCTGCTGACGTACGCGACGGGGGTGGCCTGCGGGCTGCTCGCCCCGTACGTGGACGCGCTGCCGCTGGCGACGCTGGAGCAGGTGCTGCTGTGCGTGCCGCCGCTGGCGTGGGCGGGCGTGGCGGTGGGCCTGCTGGCGGAGGACCTGCCGGAGCGGCGGCAGATCGAGCGGGGCTGGGCGCTGACGTCGGTGCTGCTGCTGGCGATGGTGCCGGCGCTGCCGTCGCCGGGGCGGCTGGTGGTGCTGGCGCCGATGATCGGCGCGGTGGTGGTGCTGTGGCGATTCCGGGACGGCACCCGCCGGCGCACGCTGACGGGCCCGCTGACGGTGGCGGCGGGCCTGTACGCGGCGGCGCTGGCGGTCGTGCTGCTGCCGGTGGACGTGGGCGCGCACGGGCTGCTGCTCGCGGCGCTGGGCCTGGACCTGCTGATCCTCGGGTTCGTGGCGGCGGTGGCCGACGCCGACGACGCGGGCGAGCGGCTGCGCCCGGACCTGCGCCGGTCGTTCGCCGGGGCGCTGTTCGCGGGCCTGCTCGCGGGCGGGCCGACGGCGCTGGCGCTGGCGGCCGCGGAGCCGTCGCCCGCGCTGGTGGCCCTGCAGCTGGTGGCGGTGGTGGCGGCGATGGTGGCGGTGACCGTGGAGGGCGCGGTGCGCCGGTCGCTGGACCGCATCGCGTTCTTCGACGACGAGCCGCTGCGCGCGGAGCGGGAGGCGCTGTGGCTGGCGGCGGACGCCCTGCCGCGCCGCCGCGAGCGGCACCGGGTGGGCGAGCTGGACGAGGAGGAGTTCCACCGGCTGACCCGGCGGGCGTTGCAGCACTTCCGGGACACCGGCCGCCTGCTGCGCAGCCCGCTGGCGGACCTGCCGGTGGTGACGGAGCGGCTGCTGGCCCGCGGCGTGCCGCCGGAGGTGCCGCTGGCCCGGGTGACGGAGCTGCGGGCGGTGCTGCGGGAGGCGGTGGCGGCGCTGAAGCCGAACGGGGCGTACTTCGGCACCACGGAGGACTGGCGGTACTACAACGCCGTGTACTTCTGCTTCGTGGTGGGGTTGCGGCCGTACCGGCGCGGCGGCGGCGCGGACGCGCTCGACCGGGACGCGCGGCGGGCGCTGGAGTGGTTCCGGCGGCACGTGCCGGAGCGCAACGTGCGGCTGTGGCAGGCCGTCGGGGCCCGGCTGGTGGCGGAGCGGCTGTGGCGCCAGGCGCGGGCGGGTGGGGTGGCGCGGCCCGCGACACGCGACCAGGAACGCCGACACAGCGCCCAAAACGGTTAATATCGCCCCGCTGAAGCGACGCGGGGAGGTGCGAAGGTGGGCAGCGCCCGCACGGCCCTCGCCGCCGTGGTCCGCAAGGAGATCGCCACCGCCCGCGGCACCGCCCGCGCCGTGCTCGCCGCCGCCGAGAGCGCCCGCAGCGAGGCCGAGCGCCGCCGCCGGATGGTCCGCGACGCGTACGCCACCTGCCTGACCCAGCTCGCCGACGCCCGCGACGCCGCCCGGCTCGACATCCTGCGCCGCTACCACCACGAGTCGGCGACGCTGTCCGCCACCGTCGAGACCCTCGCCGCCGCGTCCGCGCCCGGCGCCGCCGGGGCGTCCTGGCCCGCCTGGGGGCCCACCGAGCCGAAGCCCGGCCGCCGGCCCGGCCTGCTGCGCATCGGCATGATCGCGTACGACCCGCCGCCCCCACCCGGCCAGCCGCCCGCCCAGCGCCGCGCCCTGCTGCCCGCCCTCATCCCCCTGCTCGACCACGCCCACCTCGACCTGTCCGGCGAGCAGTCCACCGTGGACGGCGTCATCGCCGGGCTGCTGCTGCGCACGCTCGGCAGCACCCGCCCGGGCGACGTGCGCGTCACCGTCTACGACCCCGAGCACCTCGGCGGCACCCTCGCCGCGTTCGCCCCGCTCGGCAGCGCCGACCTGCTGTCGTTCGTCGGCCCCGGCGGGCTCGGGCCGATGCTCGACGACCTGGTCGAGCAGATCCGGCGCATCAACGAGCAGGTGCTCGCCGGCGAGTACGCCAGCCTGCCCGACCTCACCGCCGCCACCGCCGGCCCGCGGCCCGAGCCGTGGCGGGTCGTCGTGCTGCTCGGCGACCGTGCGTCCGGTGACCTGCCCGCCGCCCAGCGCGCCCAGCTCGACCGGGTCGTGCGCACCGGCGTCGCCTGCGGCGTGCACGTCGTCGCCCGCGGGGTGCCGCTGGCCGCCCACCCCACCGTCGAGCACATCGTGGTGCGCGACGGCACCGCCAGCGCCGAGACCACCGGCGACCTGCCCATCCGGCTCGACCCGCCGCCGCCCGCCGACCGGATCAGCCAGTTCTGCCGGCAGACCGCCGAGCGGCTGCTCGCCGGGCCGCCCCCGGCCAGCTTCGCCGACCTCGTACCCGGGAAGCTGTGGGTGGAGAGCTCGGCCCACGGCCTGGTGGCGCCCGTCGGTGACGGCCCGGACGGCGCGCTGGTCGACGTGCCGCTCGGCGACGACCCGCCGCACGCGCTCATCGGCGGCCCGTCCGGCTCCGGCAAGACCAACCTCGTCTACGCGTGGCTCGGCGCGCTCGCCACCCGCTACGACCCGGGCGAGCTGGCGCTGTACCTGCTCGACTTCAAGGAGGGCGTGTCGTTCGCCCGGTTCGCGCCCAGCCCGCGCGACCCCAGCTGGCTGCCGCAGGTGCGGCTGGCCGGCGTGAACGTCAACGGCGACCGCGAGTTCGGCATCGCCCTGCTGCGCCACCTCGCGGGCGAGCTGCGCCGGCGCGCGCAGGCGGCCAAGCGGCACGACGCCAGCAAGCTGGCCGAGCTGCGCGCCGAGGACCCGGGCGGGCACTGGCCGCGCATCGTCGCCGTCATCGACGAGTTCCAGGTGCTGGTGTCCGGGCGCGACGCGGTCGCGGCCGAGGCCGTCGAGCTGCTGGAGGACCTGGCCCGGCGCGGCCGCTCCCAGGGCATCCACCTCGTGCTGGCCAGCCAGGACGTGTCCGGCATCGAGGCGCTGTGGGGCCGCTCCGCGCTCGTCGCCCAGTTCACGCTGCGCATCGCGCTGCCCAAGGCGCGCCGCATCCTGGCCGAGACCAACCTGGCCGCCGACGTGATCCCCCGCCACCACGCCGTCGTCAACACCGACTCCGGCGTCGCCACCGCCAACCGGGTGGTGCGCCTGCCCGACGCGGGCGACCGGACGATGTGGCGGCACTTGCAGACCGCGCTGTGGGAGGCGCGCGACCCCGGGGCCGAGCCGCCGCGGCTGTTCGACGGCGACGCCGTGCCCGTGCTGTCGCCGCAGACCCTGCCCGCCGTCGCCCCCGGCGAGGCCGCGCTCGGCGAGCGCATCGCCGTCGACCCCGCGCCCGCCGTCGTCGGGCTCGGGCGTACCCCCGGCCGGAACCTGGCCGTGCTCGGCGGCCGCGCCGCCGAGGCCTGCGACGTGCTCGCGGCGGCCGCGCTCACCCTCGCCACCCACGGCCCGGCCCGCTTCACCGTCGTCTGCGCCGACGCCGCGGCGGCCGACGCCGCGGCCCGCCTCGCGGCGGCCCTGCCCGGCGCCGCCTTCACCGACACCGTCGCCGACGTGCCCGCCGCGTCCGACGTGCCGCACTACGTCGTCGGGTACGCCCTCGACGCCGCCGGCCCCGGCCTGCGCCCGCTGCTCGACGACGGCCCCGCCGCGGGCGTGCACGTGCTCGGCTGGTGGCGGTCCGTCGGCTCGCTGCGCGAGTCCGTCGGCGGCCTCGGCGCCCGGTTCGACGCGATCGGCTCCTGGGTCGCGCTCGACGTGCACGGCGCCGACCTGGCCCCGCTCAGCCCGATCCCCGGCGGGCCCGCCTGGTACCCGCGCCCCCGCCGCGCCCTCTGGTTCGACCGCACCGCGCACCGTGTCCCCGAAGTGATCATCCCGTACGAGGTGGCCCTGTGAGCAGCCGTGACTACCAGCTGATGGTCAACGCCCTGGCGGGCGCCGCCCGGCGCCGCGACGCCGAACTGGCCGGCGCCGAACGCGCCTACCAGGACAGTTCCGCCGCCGCCGCGGGCGAGCTGGCCCGCGCCGAGGGCGAGGCCACCGAGGCCGACCGCTGGGCCGCCGCCGCCGCGGCCGGCGTGCTCGACACCGACCGCCAGGCCGCCCAGATCTGGGAGCAGCTGCGCCGGGTCCCGGGGTTACGCCCGCGCGCCCTCGGCGAGTTCCCGGAACCCGCCCCCGTCGAGGCGCTGCCCCGGGTGGCGATCCCCCGGGGTCCGGACGCCACCGAGTCCCTCGCCGACGACCAGCCGTCCGCCCGGGCCATCCTGTCGCGCGCCGCCGAGCGCGTCGACGAGACGCTGCGCCCGGCCCGCCGCCGCCCGATGCCGCGGCTGCTGCTGCCGCTGCTGCCGATCGCGGGCGCCCTGATCGCCGCCGCCACCGGCCTGCTCGCCAGCGGCCTGGTCACCATGGGCGAGGCGGGCGGCGCCACCGCGTCGGCCGTCCGCGCGGCCGGCTGGGTGGCGTTCCTGCTCGCCCCGTCCGCCGGGGTGCCCGTGGTGGCCTGGGCCGCCCGGCGCACCCTGCACGCCCGCCTCGACATCGGCGGCGTCGCGCTGACCCTGCTCGGCGGCATGGCGGCCGCGGCGGCGCTCAGCTTCACCTTCATGCACTAGCGGAAGTCGTTCTCCGCCAGCGGGATCACCCACGCCCGCCGCTCGCAGATCTTGCCGTCGCGCATCCGGAACACCTCGGCCATCGACAACCGGCCCACCGTCCCGTCGGCCTGGATCACCTCGCCGGTCAGCTCCGCCATGACGACGTCGCCCTCCTCGACCATCCGCACCACGCCCAGCTTCGGCGGCGCCGTCCACCCCGGCCCCTCGATGGCGGCGTCGTACGCCTGCTTACCGGTGAGGCGGAACGCCCCGAACACGGTCCACTCGATGTCGTCGGTGAGGCAGGACAGGATCTGGGTGTGGTCGTTCTTCCGGAACCCGTCGAGGTAGATCTCGACGGTCTGCTTGTTCTGCGACATCCGCCCACCCTGACACGCGGCGGCGGTGAATCGACGCAGCGGCACGGACCCGGCGGCGTCCGCGCCGTAGGGTTCGGCGGGTGAGTGACGCGATCAGCGTGCGGGGGCTGCGCAAGGCGTACGGCGGGACCGACGCCGTGTCGGGTGTGGACCTCGACGTGCGCCCGGGCGAGGTGTTCGCCCTGCTCGGCCCGAACGGGGCCGGCAAGACCACCACCGTCGAGATCCTGGAGGGCTACCGGCGGCGCGACGCCGGGGAGGTCCGGGTGCTCGGGGTGGACCCGGCCGTGGGGCTGTCCGGCGGGCCCGCGGCGCGGGCGTGGCGGGCCCGCATCGGCGTGGTGCTGCAGGGCACCGGCGAGTTCGACGAGCTGACGGTGGGCGAGGTGGTGGCGCACTTCGCGCGGTTCTACCCCGGCGCCGAACCGGCCGCCGCCGTCATCGACCGCGTCGGGCTGGGCGCCAAGGCGCGGGCGCGCACGCACACCCTCTCCGGCGGGCAGAAGCGGCGGCTGGACGTGGCGCTGGGCATCATCGGCCGGCCCGAGCTGCTGTTCCTGGACGAGCCGACGACGGGCTTCGACCCGGAGGCGCGGCGGGACTTCTGGACGCTGATCCGGGACCTGGCCGCGGCGGGCACCACGATCGTGCTGACGACGCACTACCTGGAGGAGGCGGAGGCGCTGGCCGACCGGGTGGCGGTGATCGCGGCCGGGCGGGTGATCGCCGCGGGACGGCCCGCGGAGCTGGGCGGTCGCGCCGACGCGGCGGCGACGGTGTCGTGGCGTACCCCCGGAGGTGGGGTGGAACGCGCCGAGAGCGCGACGCCGACGGCGCTGGTGGCCGAGCTGGCGTCGCGCTACGGCGGCGAGGTGCCGGGCCTGACGGTCACCCGGCCCACGCTGGAGGACGTCTACCTGCGGATGATCGCGTGATCGCGCTGCGGCAGGGCGCCCTGGAGATCCGCCAGTTCCTGCGCAGCCGGGAGCAGGTCGTGTTCACGATGGCGTTCCCGGTGCTGATGATCGTGATCTTCGCGTCCATCTTCGACGGCGAGATCGGCGGCGGGGTGCGGTTCACCCAGTACTTCGTCACCGGCATGATCGCCACCGGCCTGATGACGGCCGGGTTCCAGGCGCTCGCCATCCAGATCCCGATCGAGCGCGACCGCGGGGTGCTCAAGCGGCTGCGCGGCACGCCGATGCCGCCGTGGGTGTACTTCGCCGGCAAGGTGCTGATGGTGGCGTTCATCGCGGTGGCGGAGACGATCCTGCTGCTGGTGGTGGCGACGCTGCTGTTCGACCTGGAGCTGCCGTCGTCGGGGCGGCTGTGGCTGACGTTCCTGTGGGTGGCGGCGCTGGGCACGACGGCGTGCACGCTGTGCGGCATCGCGTTCTCGTCGCTGGCGCGCACGGGGCGCAGCGCGCCGGCGGTGGTCACGCCGGTCGCGCTGGTGCTGCAGTTCATCTCGGGGGTGTTCTTCGTGTTCACCAGCCTGCCGACGTGGATGCAGCAGGTGGCGGCGGTGTTCCCGCTGAAGTGGATGTGCCAGGGCCTGCGGGCGGTGTTCCTGCCCGGCTCGTTCGGGGCGCAGGAGCCGGGCGGGTCGTTCGAACTGGGCACGGTGGCGCTGGTGCTGGGCGCCTGGTGCGTGCTCGGGCTGGCGCTGTGCCTGACGACGTTCCGCTGGACGACCCGCCGCGACGGTTAGATCGCCAGGGGCCGCTCGGCCCGCTCGCGGAGCTGGCGGGCCATCGCGTGGGCGTCGCCGTGGCGGCCGCCGTCGCCGGGGCGGTTGCGGGTGATCGCGTCCGCCAGGGCGCGCAGCTCGTCCGGGGGCAGGTATCCGCCCGCGTTGCCCCGCAGGCTGATCGTCACCCGGCGGCCCGTGGCCGGGTCGCGGGCGACGAGGACCGGGATGCGGACCCTGTTGTGGCCGGAGCCCTGCTCGACGGCGCCGGCGGTGATCTCGGCGGTGGACAGGTCGACCCGGCGGGTCCGGACGGCGCCGCGGACGTCGGCATGGGTGCCCTCCAGCCAGACGGCACTGCGCAGCACCCGCAGCACCAGGCCGAGCCCGAGCACCACGAACGGCAGCCCGAGCAGCCCGATCAGCTGGACCGGCTCGAACCAGTCGAACGGTGACGACGAGCGGGAACAGCCCAGCTCCTCCAGCAGCCCCGGTGGCAGGTCGTCGACGGTGCCGCCCTCGACGGTGCATTCCCCACCGCCGGCCTGCCCGCCGAATCCGGTCATCCACCGGCTCGCGAGCGCGGGCAGCACCGCGAACGCGGTGCCGCCCGCGACGAACACCAGACCGGCGACCACGCCGATCACCCGCTGGGCGCCGACCGCGCCGACGGACAGCCGGACTCTCTCGTTGATCACGGCGGGCAGCATAGGCCCCCGGCCCGCCGGCCGACCGGCCGGCTCAGTGCTGGTAGAAACCGCGGCCGGACTTGCGGCCGAGGTCGCCCGCGGTGACCATGCGCTGCATCAGCTCCGGCGGGAAGAACTTGGGGTCGCCGGTGTCGCGGTAGATGTTCTGCGCGGCGTGCAGCAGGATGTCGACGCCGGTGAGGTCGGCGGTGGCCAGCGGGCCCATGGCGTGGCCGAAGCCGAGCTTGCACGCGGTGTCGAGCTCCTCGGCCGAGATGACGCCGGCCTCGACGAGCTTGACGGCCTCGACCACGAACGCGGTGAGCAGCCGGGTGGTGACGAAGCCCGCGACGTCGCGGTTGACGGTCACGCACACCTTGCCGCAGTCCTCGGCGAACGTGCGGGCGGTGGCCAGCGCGGCGTCGGAGGTCTTGAGGCCGCGCACGAGCTCGACCAGCTTCATCATCGGCACCGGCGAGAAGAAGTGGACGCCGACCACGCTCTCGGGCCGGTCGGTGACGGCGGCGATCTGGGTGATCGGGATGGCGGAGGTGTTCGACCCGAGCACCGCCCCGGACTTGCAGATCTTGTCGAGGGCGCGGAACACCTCGTGCTTGATCTCGATGCGCTCGAAGACGGCCTCGATCACCACGTCGGCGTCGGCGGCGGCGTCCAGGTCGGTGGTGCCGGTGATGCGGCCGAGCGTGGCGTCGACGTCCTCGGCGGCGATGGTGCCCTTGGCGGCGAACCGGCCGAGGGAGTCGCGGACGGCGGCGAGGCCCCGCTGCACGGCGGCGTCGTCCACGTCCCGCATGGTGACCTGCCAGCCCGCCCGCGCCGCCACCTGGGCGATGCCGGACCCCATGAGCCCCGCGCCGATGACCGCCAGCCGTCCCGCCATGCCGTCCTCCTCGTCGACGTCGTCGTCCCCGCCAACCTTAGTCAGCGTTCAGGATCCCGCACGGCCGGGTCCACGATCCCGATCGGGTCGAATCCGGCCGAAACGCAACAATGGGGTGCCACACTGTGCCCATGCCGTCCAGTGGCGGGTGGTACCTCGCGGGGCCGATGATCGCCTTCGCTCTCATCGGCGTGCTCGCCGGCGTGCTGCGCTGGGGCATCGACCGCGACAGCGCCATGGACGACTGGGACGGCGACGGCTGGGACGGCCTCGACGTGCTCGCCGGCGCCCCGCTCGACGAGGACTACGGCCTGCTCGCCCCCGCCGCCCTCGCGGACGACGCCGACGTGGCCGCCGAGGTGCGCCGCCTGCTGCGCGAGGCCGGCATCCGCGCCACCGAGGCCGTCCGGCACGACGGCCGCATCGTCGTGCTCGTGTTCAGCGACGAGGTGGAACGCGCCCGCCGCCTCGCCGCGGGCGGCTCCCCCGAGGGCCACCCGGCCTAGAAGCCGAACGCCTCCTCGTCGGGCGCCTTGTCGCGCTCGACCTCGACACCCAAATCGCGCAGGTTCTGCACGAAGTCCGGGTAGCCGCGGTCGATGTGGTGCACGTGGCTGACCTCGGTCACGCCCTCCGCACAGAGCCCCGCGACGACCAGCCCGGCCCCCGCGCGGATGTCCGTGGCCGCCACGGGCGCCCCGGACAGCCGCTCGCGCCCGCGCACCACCGCGTGGTGGCCGTCGGTGCGGATGTCGGCGCCCAGGCGCACCATCTCGTTCACGAACAGGAAGCGCCCGTCGAAGATGTTCTCGGTGATCAGCGACGACCCCTCGGCCACCGCGGCCAGCCCCAGCGCCATCGGCAGCAGGTCGGTCGCGAAGCCGGGGTACGGCAGCGTCACGATGTCGACGGCGCGCGGCCGGTCGTCGATCCGCACCCGGAACGCGTCGCCGAGCGGCTCGACCGCGCCCCCGGCCGACACCACCTTGTCGAGGGCGATCTCCAGGTAGGCGGCGGGCACCCCGCGCACCGTGACGTCGCCGCGGGTCATCGCCGCCGCGAACGCCCACGTGCCGGCCACGATCCGGTCGCCGACGGTGGCGTGCTCGACGGGCCGCAGCTCGTCCACGCCCTCGATCCGCAGCGTGGAGGTGCCGGCGCCGTCGATGTGCGCGCCCATCGCGGTGAGCATGGTGCACAGGTCGACGATCTCGGGCTCGCGGGCCGCGTTGTCGATCTCGGTGACGCCCTTGGCGAGCACCGCCGCCATCAGCAGGTTCTCCGTGGCGCCCACGCTCGGGAAGTCGAGCCAGATCGTCGCGCCGTGCAGGCCGCCGGGCGCGGAGGCGATGACGAACCCGTGCTCGCCGGAGATGTCGGCGCCCATCCGGGACAGGCCCGCCACGTGCATGTCGAGGCCGCGCGAGCCGATCGCGTCGCCGCCGGGGTGTGCCACCCGCACGTACCCGCGGCGGGCCAGCAGCGGCCCCAGCACGCAGATGGACGCCCGCAGCCGCCGCACCAGGTCGTAGTCGGCCTCCGAGCCGGGCTCGTCGGGCACCGTGATGGTGGCCGACGTGCCCTCCAGGGCGACCGTGCAGCCGAGCCGCCGCAGCACCTCGGCCATGATCGCGATGTCGGTGATCCGGGGGACGTTCGCCACCACGCTGGCGCCGGGGGCGAGCAGCGTCGCCGCCATCAGCTTCAGCGCGGAGTTCTTCGCGCCGCCGACCGCGACCTCGCCGGCCAGCCGCGCCCCACCCTTGACCCTGATCACATCCACGTGCGCCATCGTATGGGCACCGGCGGCCCGGCGTCGTGCGAGCCGTCCTCCTGTCGGGGACGTCACGGGCTCTAGGGTGGGTCGCATGGCGGTGCATCTGACGAGGATCTACACCCGGGCGGGCGACTCCGGCTCCACCCGGCTGAGCAACAACGACCTGGTTCCCAAGACGGACCCGCGCATCGCGGCCTACGCCGACACGGACGAGTGCAACGCCGCGCTGGGCGTCGCGCTGGCCCTCGGCGCGCTGCCCGGCGACGTGCGGGAGGTGCTGGCGGCGATCCAGAACGACCTGTTCGACGTCGGCGCCGACCTGAGCAACCCGGTGGCGCCCGACCCCGAGTACCCGCCGCTGCGCGTCACCCAGGCGTACGTCGACCGCCTGGAGGGCTGGTGCGACGACTACAACGAACGGCTCACCGAACTGACGTCGTTCATCCTGCCCGGCGGCACCCCCGGCGCCGCCCTGCTGCACGTGGCGCGCACGGTGGCACGGCGGGCGGAGCGCAGCGCCTGGGCCCTGCACGCGGCGGACCCGGACCGCACGTCGACGCTGCCGATCACGTACCTGAACCGCCTGTCGGACCTGCTGTTCATCCTGTCGCGGGTGGCGAACCCGGACGGCGACGTGCTGTGGCGGCCCGGCAAGACGCAGGGCGGCTAGCTGTCGAGCGGGGTGGGCCGGATGGCCGGCCGGGGTGTCACGGACCCGGGCGGCCCCGGCGGCCCGGCCTCCAGCCACGACAGGAAGCCGGTGACGGTGCCGGCCGCCATGGCGATCTCGACCGGCGCCTGGAAGCTGGTGCAGCGCAGCACCACCCAGTCGCCCGGCATCGTCATGCGCTCGGGGCCCTCAGGGGCGCGCCGGCAGTCGACGGCGAGCCCGCCGCGGGTGAGCACCCGCTTCGGCCGGGGCGAGAAGCTGAACATGCGGTAGAACCGCAGCTCGTCGCCGTGGAAGACGCCGAGCCCGGCGGACCACCCGCGCCCCGGCACCACGGTGGTGACCCGGACCTGGAGCGTGATGGTGCCGCCCGAGCGCATCAGCACCCGGCGGCGCAGGAACAGGAAGAGCAGCAGACCGGCCAGGGCCGCGACGACGATTCCGAACCATTCCAGAATCTGCATCGCGGCGGGCGGTTCAGTGCGCGGCGGCCGGCTCGACCGGCGTGGCGCTCTCGGCGAGGACCGTGACGCCCTCGGGGCTGACGGAGAGGAAGCCGCCCGCCACCTCGTAGGCGAGCTGCTGGCCGTCGGCCAGCTTCACCCGCACCTGCGAGGGCTCCTTGAGCAGGCCCAGCAGCGGCGAGTGGCCCGGCAGGACGCCGATCTCGCCCTCGGTGGTGCGCGCGACCAGCATCTCGGCCTCGCCCGCCCAGATCTTCTCCTCGACGGCAACGACCTCGACGTGCAGCTGCTTGGCCACGCTGTCTCCCTGGAGTGTCCGGCTCCCCGCCGTCAACAGTGTCGGGGCAAGTCTAGACGGACGGGTGTCCCCCCGGCGCGCCGGGTCAGCTCTCGTCGTTGATCAACTCGGGGTGCGCGGCGAGGAACGTGGCCACGGTGTCGGCCTGCACGGCGGCGAAGAAGTCCTGGCTGATCGGTTCCAGCCGCTCGCCGCGGTAGTTGCTGCCGGTGCCGATGCCGCCGCCCTTGAGCCGCACCATCGTGATGTCGTCGCCGCGCAGGCCCTTGAGGGCGAAGGCGAAGTCGACGACCGAGTTGCCGCGGCCGTTGAAGGTCAGCGACTGCCCGGCGGCCCGCAGCACCTGGTCGAGCTTGATCGGGTTGGTGACCACGTCGGCGCTGAGCGCCTGGGCCGCCATCGCCTTGAGGAACTGCTGCTGGTGCTTCTGCCGGTCGTAGTCGCCGTTCTTGAGGCCGTAGCGCTGCCGCACCAGGTCGAGGGCCTGCCAGCCGTTGAGGTGGTGGGTGCCCTTCTCGTAGACCATCTGCGGGCCCGTGTAGTGGGCGCCCGGGTACGGCAGGTGGCGCGGCGAGCCGTCCGGCTGCAGGTGCTCGCTCCGGACCCGCTGGTCGATGGTCATGGTGACCCCGCCCATCGCGTCGACGATCTTCTTGAAGCCGGAGAAGTCGATGATGGCGCCCGCGTCGAAGCGCTTGATGCCGGTGTACGCGCTGACCGTCTTGCTGAGCAGCTCGAAGCCCTGCGCCACGCTGGGCGTCCTGCCGGGCCGGCGGCTGCCGTTCGCCATCGCGCCGTTGATCTTGCCGCGGCCGCCGTAGTAGCCGGCCTTCGGGAACGCCGGGATGTCGACGACGGTGTCGCGCGGGATGGAGAACAGGTACGCGCTGTCCAGCCCGGACGGGATGTGCGCGATGATGATCGAGTCGGAGCGCGGCTCCTGCGAGGCGTCCCGCGGGTCGACGCCCACGAGCAGCACGTTCAGCGGCCCCTTGAGCGACTTCGTGGTGACCGTCTCGACCTTGCCGGTGCTCGCCGCGGCGGCCTGGTCGCCGAACAGGTCGTCGGTCTTCACGGCCCCCGCGTAGCGCTTCACCAGCACCTGCTGGAGCACCAGCGTGCCGCCGCTGGCGACCATGAGGACCACGCCCAGGATCGCGCACCAGCGGGCCCAGCGCGGGCTCTGCTGTCTGCCGCCGTCCTTCGTGCCGCCCATGCCGCCCGTGCCTCCGCGAGTCGATGCGCCGTCCGGCCGCGGACGCGGCCCTGAGTGATGACGGGTCACGCCACCACCTACGTTGCATCGACGCTAGCCAGCGAAACTGAGAGTTTCTTGCGTAGTCGAGCATTCCCGGCCGGCGGGCGGCCAAACGCGCGGGGTGCCCCTGTGACTACTTGGCGCGATTGATGAAGGAGGGGTTGTTGAGCAGGAACTCGTCGATGGAGTCCGACCGGATCGACGCGAACAGCTCGTCCGTGCCCTCCTTCAGCTGCTCGCCCTGGTAGCGGCCGTTGACCATGTACGACCCGCCGCTCAGCTTGATCGTGGTGATCTGCTCCGGGCGGATGCTCTTCAGCGCGAACGCGAAGTCCAGCACGGTGCGGCCGCGGCCGCTGAACGTCAGCGACTTGCCCGCCGCCGTCAGCACCTTGTCGAGCTTCACCGGGTTGGTCACCACGTCCGCGCTCAGCGCCTGGTCGGCCAGCGCCTTGAGGAACTGCTGCTGGTGGCGCTGGCGGGCGTAGTCGGTGCCCTTGAGGCCGTAGCGCTGCCGGACGAAGTCCAGCGCCTCCCAGCCCTCCAGGTGCGCCTGGCCCACCTCGTAGACCTTCTGCGGGCCGACGTACGGGTGCTCGTCGCCCCGGTACCTCGGCCGGTACGGGCGCTTGGAGCCGTCCGGCGCCAGGTGCTCCGACTTCGTGCGCTCGTCGATGTACATGTCGACGCCGCCGAGCGCGTCGACGACCTTCTTGAAGCCGTCGAAGTTGACGATCGCGCCCGCGTCGAAGCGCTCGATGCCGGTGAGCTTCGACACCGTCTTGCTCAGCAGCTCGAAGCCCTGGACGGTGCTCGGCAGCTGCTTGCCGGGCACCCGGCTGCCCATCGCCATCGCGCCGTTGATCTTGCCGTGCTGGGTGCCGATGCCGGCCTTCTCGAACGCCGGGATCTCGACGTAGGTGTCACGCGGGATGGAGAAGACGTACGCCGACTCCATGTCCTTCGGCACGTGCACGACCATGATCGAGTCGGCCAGCGGCGGGGTCGCCGGGTCCCGCGGGTCGATGCCCACCAGCAGGAAGTTCAGCGGGCCCTCGATGTCGCTGCCCGTGTCCTCCGTGCCGCCGGCGGCGTCACCGAACAGGTCCTCGTTCTGCACCGCCCCCGCGTAGCGGGCCGCGAGCGCCTGGCTCGTCACCAGGCCGCCGCCGCTGACGACCATGAGGAGCGCGCCGGCGATCAGCGTCACCGTCGCCCAGCGGGGGGCCTTGCTCTTGCTGCTGCCGGCCATCGCGGTTCGACTCCTGCGGGACTGGAGGGCACGGGGCACTGCATTCGACAACGGCGAAGCCGCGCCGGCGTGACGCCGGCGCGGCTCGCAGATTAACAGCAGACGTCAGCTGTTCATCATCTCGTGCGCGTTGCGCTCCAGGTCCTCGAGCCCGCCGCACATGAAGAAGGCCTGCTCGGGGAAGTGGTCGTACTCGCCCTCGCTGATCTTCTTGAACGACTCGATGGTCTCCTTCAGCGGGACCGTCGAGCCCGGGACGCCGGTGAACTGCTCGGCGGCGTACGTGTTCTGCGAGAGGAAGCGCTCGATGCGCCGGGCACGGGCGACCGTGACCTTGTCCTCCTCGGAGAGCTCGTCCATGCCGAGGATGGCGATGATGTCCTGGAGGTCCTTGTACTTCTGCAGGATGCGCTGCACCTCGCGGGCGACCGCGTAGTGCTCGGCGCCCACGTACTCGGGGGCGAGGATCCGCGAGCTGGAGGCCAGCGGGTCCACGGCCGGGTAGATGCCCTTGTCCGAGATCGACCGCTCGAGGTTGGTCGTCGCGTCCAGGTGGGCGAACGTGGTGGCCGGCGCCGGGTCGGTGTAGTCGTCGGCGGGCACGTAGATCGCCTGCAGCGAGGTGATGGCCTTGCCGCGGACACTCGTGATGCGCTCCTGCAGCTCGCCCATCTCGTCGGCCAGCGTGGGCTGGTAACCCACGGCGGACGGCATGCGGCCGAGCAGCGTCGACACCTCGGAACCGGCCTGGGTGAACCGGAAGATGTTGTCGATGAAGAGCAGCACCTCCTGGTTCTGCACGTCCCGGAAGTACTCCGCCATCGTCAGCGCGGCCAGGGCGACCCGCAGGCGGGTGCCCGGCGGCTCGTCCATCTGACCGAAGACCAGCGCGGTCTTGTCGAGCACGCCGCCCTCGTCCATCTCGAGGATGAGGTCGTTGCCCTCGCGGGTGCGCTCACCCACGCCGGCGAACACGGACGTACCACCGAAGTTGCGGGCGACACGGATGATCATCTCCTGGATGAGCACCGTCTTGCCCACGCCCGCGCCACCGAACAGGCCGATCTTGCCACCGCGCACGTACGGCGCGAGCAGGTCGAGGACCTTGATGCCGGTCTCCAGCATCTCCGTCTTCGGCTCCAGCTCGGCGAACGCCGGCGCCTTGCGGTGGATCTCCCACCGGTCCTTGATCTCCAGGGTCGCCGGGTCGGCGTTGAGCACGTCGCCCAGCGCGTTCCAGACGTGCCCGCGGGTCACGTCGCCGACGGGCACCGAGATCGCGGAGCCGGTGTCGGTGACCTCGGCCCCGCGGACCAGGCCGTCGGTCGGCTGCATGGAGATCGCGCGGACCAGGTTGTCGCCCAGGTGCTGGGAGACCTCGAGCGTCAGCTTCTTGGTGCCCTCGGAGAGGGTCACCTCGACGTGCAGCGCGTTGAAGATCTCGGGCATGGCGTCGCGCGGGAACTCGGCGTCGACCACCGGGCCGATGACCCGGACCACGCGGCCGACACCGGTCTTCGTCGGTTCAGCAACAGCAGTCATCACACATCACTTCCCGCCGCCGCCAGCGCGTTCGCGCCGCCGACGATCTCACTGATCTCCTGGGTGATCGCGGCCTGCCGCGCGGAGTTCATCTCCCGCGTGTACCGCTTGAGCAGGTCGTCCGCGTTGTCGGACGCGGACTTCATGGCGCGGCGCCGGGACGCCGACTCGCTCGCCGCCGAGTCCAGCAACGCCGCGTAGATGCGGGTGTTGATGTACTTCGGCAGCAGGGCGTTCAGCAGCTCGTCCGCCTCCGGCTCGAACTCGTACGCCGCTCGCAGCCCCGGCTCGCGCTCCTTGTCCTCGACCTGCATCGGCGCCAGGAAGCGCGCCTGCGCGGTCTGGGTCATGAGCGACTTGAACTGGGTGTTGACGATGTGCAGCTCGTCCACGCCCTGGATGTCGTCCGGGCCGAGGTGGTCCTCGCCGTCGTCCGCGCCCGCCGAGAACGCGGCGATCAGCGACTCGCCGATCGTCCGCGCGTCGTCGAACGTGGGCCGCTCGGAGAAGCCCGTCCAGCTCGCGGCGATGTCCCGGTTGCGGAACCGGTAGTACGTGACGCCCTTGCGGCCGACCACGTACAGCGCCACCTGCTTGCCGTCCTCCCGCAGCCGTGCGATCAGCTGCTCGGCGGTCCGGATCGCGTTGGCGTTGTACGCCCCGGCCAGGCCCCGGTCGCTGGTGATCAGCAGGACGCCGGCCCGCCGCACCTGCGGACGGGGCGTCAGCAGCGGGTTCTCCAGGGTGGCGTTGGAGGCGAGCTCCGTCAGCACCTGGGTGATCGCCTCCGCGTACGGCTTGGAGGCGGCGACCCGCTCCTGCGCCTTGGCGATGCGGCTGGTGGCCACCAGCTCCTGCGCCTTGGCGATCTTCTTCGTCGACTTGACCGTGCGGATCCGCCGCCGAAGGGCCTGTACCTGACCAGCCATGACTAGCTCTCGTCCGCGGCAGTGGCGCCCGCCGCAGGGCGGACCTCACGGGTCACGGTCTCGTGGTTCTCGTCGCCCTCGAGCGGCTTGGCCGGCGCCTCGTTGAGGCGGATCCCGGTCTCGCCCGCCAGGAACTGCGGCTTGAACTCCGACACGGCCGACGTCAGGCCCTCGACGTTGTCGTCCGTGAGGTTGTTCGTCGACGCGATGCTCGTGAACAGGTCCGAGCGGTGCCGGCGCAGCCAGTCGAGGAACTCCCGCTCGAAGCGGCGCACGTCGCCGACCGGGATGTCGTCGAGCTGGCCCGTGGTGCCGGCCCACACGCTGACGATCTGCTCCTCCACCGAGAACGGCGAGTACTGCGGCTGCTTGAGCAGCTCGACCAGGCGGGCGCCCTTCTCCAGCTGGGCCCGCGACGTCTTGTCCAGGTCGGACGCGAACGCCGAGAACGCCTCCAGCTCACGGAACTGCGCCAGGTCGAGGCGCAGGCGGCCGGCGACCCGCTTCATGCCCTTCACCTGGGCGGCGCCGCCGACGCGCGACACCGAGGTGCCGACGTTGATGGCGGGACGCACACCCGAGTTGAACAGGTCGGACTCGAGGAAGACCTGGCCGTCGGTGATGGAGATGACGTTGGTCGGGATGTAGGCCGAGATGTCGTTGGCCTTCGTCTCGATGATCGGCAGGCCGGTCATCGAGCCGCCACCCAGCTCGTCGGAGAGCTTCGCGCAGCGCTCCAGCAGGCGGGAGTGCAGGTAGAAGACGTCGCCCGGGTACGCCTCGCGGCCCGGCGGGCGGCGCAGCAGCAGCGACACGGCGCGGTACGCCTCGGCCTGCTTGGTCAGGTCGTCGAAGACGATCAGGACGTGCTTGCCGTTGTACATCCAGTGCTGGCCGATGGACGAGCCGGCGTACGGCGCGATGTACTTGAAGCCGGCCGGGTCGGACGCCGGGGAGGCCACGATGGTCGTGTATTCCATCGCGCCGTGCTCCTCGAGGATGCCCCGGGTCGCGGCGATGGTGGACGCCTTCTGGCCGATGGCGACGTAGATGCAGCGGACCTGCTTCTTCGGGTCGCCCGACTCCCAGTTGGCGCGCTGGTTGATGATCGTGTCGAGCGCGACCGTCGTCTTGCCGGTCTTGCGGTCGCCGATGATCAGCTGGCGCTGGCCGCGGCCGATCGCGGTCATCGCGTCGATGGCCTTGATGCCGGTCTGCAGCGGCTCCTTGACGGGCTGGCGCGCCATCACGTTCGGCGCCTGCAGCTCCAGCTCGCGGAAGCCCTCGTTGGCGATGTCGCCGCGGTCGTCGATGGGCTCGCCCAGGGGGTTCACCACGCGGCCGAGGAAGGCGTCGCCGACCGGCACGGAGAGGACGCGGCCGGTCCGCTTGACCTGCTGGCCCTCCTCGATGCCGGCGAAGTCGCCCAGCACCACGACGCCGATCTCGCGGACGTCGAGGTTCAGCGACACGCCCAGCGTGCCGTCCTCGAACTCGAGCAGTTCGTTCGCCATCGTCGAGGGCAGACCCTCGACGTGCGCGATGCCGTCGCCCGCGTCGCTGACGACGCCGACCTCCTCGCGGGAGGTCTCGGGCGTGTAGGACGAGACGTAGCGCTCTAGCGCCCCTCGGATCTCGTCCGAGGAGATGGTCAGCTCGGCCATCCTCTGCCTTCTCTAGTCTGCTCGGCGGCGCCGCCCCCGAGGGAGTTTGCTATTTGGCGAACGCCTGCCGGGCTTCGGTGAGTCGCCGCAGGATCGTGCCGTCGTAGAGGTCGGAGCCGACCCGGACGCTGATGCCGCCGATGATGTTCGGATCGACGTCGATCTTCAGCGAAACCTGCCGGCCGTACAGTTCGGACAGCTTCGCGGCGAGCCGCTGCTCGTCCGTCTCGGCGAGCGGACGGGCCACGGTCACGTACGCCACCTCGCGGTCGCGCTTCGCCGCCGCCAGCTCGACCATCCGAGTCAGGGAGACCTCGAACCCGCGGCCACCGAAGCCGGCCAGTGCCACCTCGACGAGCTTGCCCGTGGCCAACCGGACCTTGCCCTTCAGCAGGTCCCTGACCAGAGTAACCCGGCGTTCCTGAGTGGCGCTCACGTCGGCGAGCACCGCGGCCAGGGCCGGGGTGGCGCTCACGAGCTGCCCGAAGCGGAAGAGCTCGTCCTCCACCTCGGAGAGCTCGCCCGCCCGGTCCGCGCTGAGCAGCAGCGCGTCGACCGCGAGCCGCTCGGTCGCGGTGAGCAGCTCGCTCGGCGCCGACCAGCGGCCGGCCACCAGCGCGCCGACCAGCTCGACGGTGACGACGCCGACCTTGCCGGACAGCAGCGAGCCGAGCAGCTCGGCCCGCTGCTTGCCCGACCTCGACGGGTCCGTGAGGGCCCGGCGCAGCCGGGGCTCACGGCCGAGCAGGCGCGCGACCGCCAGCACCTCGTCGGCGACGGCCGCCACGTTCTCCGCGGTGGCCTGCTTGCCGTATGCGGCGAGCTTGCCCGTCGCCTCGGCGTACGCCTCCCGGGTGGCAGCGGACATCAGCGCCGCCCCCCGGCCGTGGTGTCGAGGCTGTCGAGGAACCGCTCGACGGTGCCCCGGTTGCGGGCCTCGTCGGCGAGCGACTCACCCACGATGCGACCCGCCAGGTCGACCGCGAGCGTGCCGACCTCGGCGCGCAGGTCCCGCACGATGCTCTCGCGCTGGGCGGCGAGGGCGTCGCGGCCGGACGAGATGATCCGGTCCGACTCCTCCCGCGCCTTGGCGAGCACGTCGGCGCGGATCTCCTCCGCGTCGGCGCGCGCCTCGTCGCGGATGCGAGCGGCCTCGGTGCGGGCCTCGGACAGCTGGACCCGGTACTGCTCGAGCAGCTCGTTGGCCTCGGCCTGGGCGGCCTCGGCACGCTTGAGACCGCCCTCGATGGCGTCGACCCGCGCCCGGAAGGTCTGCTCCATGCGGGGGAAGACGAACTTCATGAGGACGAAGCAGAGGATCGCGAACGCGATCGTGCCGAGCACCAGCTCCTGCCAGAGCGGGATGATCGGGTTGTGCTCCGTGCCGCCCTCGGCGGCGAGAATGTTGAGCATGGAAACCTCCGAGTGGGACGGACGATCAGCGCATGTCCGCCCAGATGAAGCCGAACGCGATGCCGAGCAGCGCGAGGACCTCGATCACGGCGAAGCCGATCCAGACGAACGGCTGGGTGATGCGGGCCGACTCCGGCTGGCGGGCGGTCGACTGGATGTAGGCCGAGAAGACCAGGCCGACACCGATGCCGGGGCCGATCGCGGCGAGGCCGTAACCGATGGCGGCGGTGCTGCCCTCTACGGCGGCGTACACGTCCATTAGTGATTCCTCCTGGTATCTCGCGTGACTGTCACGCGGGACGACAACGGGTCTGACACAAGGAAACTCAGTGCTCTTCGGCGAGCGAGCCCTGGATGTAGCTGGCCGTCAGCACCGTGAAGACGTAGGCCTGCAGGGCGCAGATCGCGAAGTCCAGGAAGGTCAGGGCGATGGCCATGACCCACGACAGCACCGAGACCGGCGCGAGCCAGAGATTCGCGTTGATCATCGCGAACCCGCCGAGCGTGAAGACCAGCAGCAGCATGTGGCCGGCGAACATGTTCGCGAAGAGCCGGACCGCCAGCGAGAACGGCCGCACGATGAAGTTCGAGAAGAACTCGATCGGCACCAGGATCGGCAGGATGAACCAGGGCGCCGGGGGCACCAGCGCGTGCTTGATGTAGCCCGCGCCGTGCTTCCGGAAGCCCAGGTAGATGAACATCACCCAGCTGATCACCGCGAGGATCGCCGGGAACGCGATGTGCGAGTTCGGCGAGATCTGCGCGCCCGGGACGATGGCCCAGATGTTCATGATGAAGATGAAGCTGAACAGCGTCGCGAGGTACGGCGCGAAGCGCACGCCCTCCTTGCCGATCATGTCGATGGAGATGTTGTTGCGCACGAAGCCGTAGAGCGACTCGGCGATCCACTGCTTCTTGGTCGGCACGAGCTGCGGCTTACGGGACGCGACCAGGAAGAAGATGATGAGGATCGCGACGCTCAGCCAGAGGAGCAGCGTGATCTTCGTGAACCAGTAGGACTCGTGTCCACCCCACGGCACAATGCTGGGCAGGTAGAAGTCCTCGACGCTCGGCGGGAACGGAACTTCCGCCGCGAGGACGATCGACTGACCGGTCACCGTAGCCCTTCCAGGTCAGGCGCCGAGTCGGCGCACGATGAGATAGACCCCGGCGGCGGCACCGACCACCGCGCCGATACCCGCCGCGATGCCGTTCGTGCCGAGCCACGAATCCACCAGCCAACCGACGCCGCCCCAGACCACGATGCCCGCGATCAGATAGGAGATCGACACCATGCCGCCCCCGGTGTCGGGAGGCTGCTGGGCGTCGTCCTTGCGGGATTCGGGAGGGGGCTGCTGACCGGCCATGACCGGGCGAACGATATCAGCCGGTAACACCAGGCTGTGCCAGACCCCCCGGACAACACTCGGTCGTCCGGGCGACGGGTGGGCGCTCGACTCGGGCACACGGTACTCCCCGGAGTCGAGCACATGCCACGATCGGCGCGCGGGCGTCACCCGGTCCAGCGCGGCGGCGCCGCCGGCGACCACGAAAGGGGTTGTGAGCTGGGCGCTCATGGCGTGCCGGGCGGGCCGTCGGGCAGGTGGCGGCGGGCCAGCCGGGCCACCCACCACGCCTGCACGGCGGTCAGCGCGACGACCCCGCCGGCGAGCCCCCAGGCCATCGGGACGCCCCCGGCCCAGCCGCTCTCGCCGACGCTCAGCATGACGAACGCCACGAGAGCGAACTTGATCACATAGGCGAGCAGCCCGACCGGCATGACGAGGGCCGGGCGGACGGCGTCGGCCCACGCAATGGCCAGGGTGGACATCGTGGCGCCGACGGTGACGACGAAGACGCCGGCGGCGGCGCCGAGCGCGGCGGTCGGCCCGCCGAGGAAGAAGCCCGCCGAGCCGGCGCAGAACACCAGGGCGAAGCCGGCGGCGGCGACCATCGGCAGGTGCTCGATGCGCCAGCGCGGGTCGGCCGGCAGCGGCGGCAGCTGCGGCAGCGGCCGGTCGTCGTCGTCGCGGGGCGGGCCGAAGAACGTGAGGCGCTGCGCGGGCACGGCCGGCCGGTCGGCGGTGACGCCGGCCGCCGGCTCCGCGTCCGGGGCGCTCACCGGGGCTCCGGGTACGCCGGGAACTTGCCGACCAGGGCCGACACCTCGTCCGCGACGTCGCGCAGGCGCGCCGCCCCCGCCGTGGTGGCCGGGTCGTTCCGGACCGCCGTGGCGATCAGGCCCGCGATCTGCCGCATCTCCGCCTCCCGCATCCCCTGCGTGGTGACGCAGGGGGTTCCGACCCGCACCCCGGAGGCCGTGGCCGGCCGCTCCGGGTCGTACGGGATCGCGTTCTTGTTCAGGGTGATCCTCGCAGCATCGCACCGCAGCTCGGCAGCCAGCCCGGTCACCCCGGCCTCGCGGAGGTCCAGCAGGGCCAGGTGGGTGTCCGTGCCGCCGGACACCGGGCGCATCCCCTCGGCGGCCAGTGCCGACGCCAGCGCCTGCGCGTTGCGGACCACCTGCACCGCGTACGTGTGGAACTCCGGCAGCGCCGCCTCGCGCAGGGCGACCGCCTTCGCGGCGACGGCGTGCATGAGCGGGCCGCCCTGGGTGAACGGGAAGACGGCCTTGTCGATGCGCTGCGCCAGCTCCTCGCGGCACAGGATCATGCCGCCGCGCGGGCCGCGCAGCACCTTGTGGGTGGTGGCGCAGACGACGTCGGCGTGCGGCACCGGCGACGGGATCGCCCGGCCGGCCACCAGGCCGATGAAGTGGGCGGCGTCGACCATCAGGTACGCCCCGGCCTCGTCGGCGATCTCGCGGAACCGGGCGAAGTCGATGAGCCGCGGGTACGCCGTCGCCCCGCAGATGATCATCTTCGGCCGGTGCGCCAGGGCCAGGTCGCGCACCTCGTCGTAGTCGATGCACTCGGTGTCGCTGCGCACGGTGTAGCCGACGGTGTGGAACCACTTGCCGGAGAAGTTGACCTTGCTGCCGTGGGTCAGGTGCCCGCCGTGCGGCAGCTCCATCGCCAGCACCGTGTCGCCGGGCTGCACCAGCGCGGCGTACGCGGCCAGGTTCGCCGACGCCCCCGAGTGCGGCTGCAGGTTGGCGTGCTCCGCGCCGAACAGGTCCTTCGCGCGCTCGACGCCCAGCTCCTCGGCGCGGTCGACCTGCGCGCAGCCGCCGTAGTACCGCCGGCCCGGGTAACCCTCGGCATACTTGTTCGTGAGGGTGGACCCCAGCGCGGCCAGCACGGCCGGTGAGGTCAGGTTCTCGCTCGCGATGAGCTGCAGACCGCCGCGCAGGCGCTCGAGCTCGCCCGTCACCACCCCGGCGATCTCGGGGTCGACGCTCTCCAGCGCCGCGAAGTCCGGCCCCCAGTACGTGGCTGCCACAGGTTCACTCTAGGGATAGTCGTGCTCACCCGCGGGCAAGGAGACAGATATGCGTTCTCTGGTCACCGGCGCCACCGGGTACATCGGCGGCCGGCTCGTGCCCCGGCTGGTCGAAGCCGGTCACGACGTCCGCTGCCTCACCCGCACCGCCGGGCGGCTGCGCGACGTCCCCTGGGCGGACCGCGTCGAGATCGCCGAGGGCGACCTGGGCGACCCCGCGTCGCTGCGCGGCGTCCTCGACGGCGTCGACGTCGCCTACTACCTGGTGCACTCGCTGGGCCGGCGCGACTTCGAGGCGCGCGACCGGGCCGCCGCCGCGACGTTCGCCGAGGCGGCGCGCGCCGCGGGCGTGCGCCGGATCGTCTACCTGGGCGGCCCCGAGCCGCCGCCCGGCGAGGAGGCCTCGCCGCACCTGCGCTCCCGCGAGGAGGTCGCCCGCATCCTGCTCGACAGCGGGGTGCCGACGATCGTGCTGCGGGCCGCCGTCATCATCGGCTCCGGCTCCGCGTCGTTCGAGATGCTGCGCCACCTCACCGAGCGGCTGCCGGTCATGATCACCCCGCGCTGGGTGTCCAACCGCATCCAGCCGATCGCCGTGCGCGACGTGCTGCGCTACCTCATCGAGGCCGCCGCGCTGCCCGGCACGGTCAACCGGGCCTTCGACGTCGGCGGCGCCGACGTGCTGACCTACGGCGACATGATGCGCCGGTACGCCCGGGTGGCCGGCCTGCGCCCGCGCGTCATCCTGCCGGTCCGGCCGCTGTCGCCCGGGCTGTCGGCGCACTGGGTCGGCGTGGTCACCCCGGTGCCCAACGCCATCGCCCGGCCGCTGGTCGCCAGCCTGGTGCACGAGGCCGTCGCCCGCGAGCACGACATCCGCGAGCTGGTGCCGTTCGAGCCGCTCGGCTTCGACGAGGCGGTCCGGCGGGCGCTGGGCAAGATCCGCGACTCGGAGGTGGAGACGCGCTGGTCGACGGCGCTCGGCACCGACGTGTCGTCGGCCGAGCCGCTGCCGTCCGACCCCGAGTGGTCCGGCGGCAGCAGCTACACCGACGTGCGCTGCCGCGAGGTCGCCGCGCCCGCGGGCGAGCTGTGGAAGGTCATCGAGGGCGTCGGCGGCGACCACGGCTGGTACTCGTTCCCGCTGGCCTGGTCCGTGCGCGGCTGGCTGGACCGGCTGGTCGGCGGCGTCGGGCTGCGCCGCGGCCGCCGCGACCCGCACCGCCTGCTGGTCGGCGAGGCGCTGGACTGGTGGCGGGTCGAGGAGATCGAGCCGGGGCGGCTGCTGCGGCTGCGCGCCGAGATGCGGGTGCCCGGGCGGGCCTGGCTGGAGATGCGCGCCGAGCCGGCCGGCGAGGGCCGCAGCGTCTACCGCCAGCGGGCCGTGTTCCTGCCGCGCGGGCTGGCGGGGCACGCCTACTGGAAGGCGATCGTGCCGTTCCACGGGGTGGTCTTCGCGGGCATGGCCCGCAACATCGCCCGGGGCGCCGAGGCCGCTACGGCAGCAGCGCGGCCACCAGCGGTTCCACCGTCTGCTGGATCTCGTCGCCGATCCGGGTGAACGTCTGGTCGCCGCGTCCCCACGGGTCGTCCAGGTCGTCGCCGGGCAGCGGCTCCGCGCCCGCCCGGGCCCGCTCGGCGGCCTCGACCAGCGCGACGCCGCGCGCGTGGACGGCGTCGGCGTCGGCCGACGCCGGGGGCAGCCCGGCGGTGTCGACCTGGGCGAGCAGCCGGCCGAACTCGCCGAGCACGAACGTGCGCCCGGCCGCGTCGGGCCGCAGCGCCACCACGTAGTCGTGCTGGTCGGCGGTGGCCGTCAGGACCAGGTCGGCGCCGTCGATCTGCTCGCCGGTCAGCTTGCGGGCCGCGAAGTCCGCGTCGTCGCAGCCCCGGGCGGCCAGCTGGCGGGCGGCCGGCGGGTTCATCTGCTCGCCGGCGTGCCACCCGCCGGTGCCCGCGCTGACGCTGCGCACCAGCTCGCCGCCGCCGCTGCCGCCGGCCGGCACCAGGGCCGCCGCCCGGTCCCGCACCGCCTTGGCCAGCATCCGCTCGGCCATCGGCGACCGGCAGATGTTGCCCATGCAGACGTGCAGGACGGTGAACGGCGGCACGGTCAGCCTCCCGCCGGGATCAGGTCGGGAACGACCTCGCGCAGCTTCTCGAACGGGATGGCGCCGTCGCGCAGCACCCGCGGCTGGTCGCCGGTCACGTCCACGATGGTGCTCGGCACCGGGTCCGGGCACGGCCCGGCCTCCAGGTAGACGCGCACCGAGTAGTCGAGCTGGTCCTGGGCCTCCTGCGCGGTGGTGGCCGGCGGCTGCCCCGTCTTGTTCGCCGAGGACACCGCCATCGGGCCCGTCTCGCGCAGCACCTCGAGCGCCACCGGGTGCAGCGGCATGCGCACCGCGACGGTGCCGCCGGTGTCGCCCAGGTCCCACTGCAGGCTCGGCGCGTGCTCGACCACGATGGTCAGCGCGCCGGGCCAGAACGCGTCGGCCAGCTCGCGCGCGTTCTTCGGCAGGCTGAACACCAGGCCGTCGAGCGTGTGCCGGGAGCCGACGAGCACCGGCGGGGGCATCTGGCGGCCGCGGCCCTTGGCGTCCAGCAGGGCCTTCACCGCGTACGGCGTGAAGGCGTCGGCGCCGATGCCGTACACCGTGTCGGTGGGGAGCACGACCAGCTCGCCGCTCTTGACCGCCTCGACGGCCGCGGCGATGCCTCGGTCCCGGTCGGCGAGGGACCGGCAGTCGTAGAGCATCACGGGTGAAGTCTGCCACGCTCGCCGGTCAGGCGCGCCGCGCGGTCGCCCAGCGTGGGCGGCCCGCCAGGTCGCGGTGCGCCGCCACCTCGCCGAACCGGCCGTCGGCGCGCAGCAGCGCGGGCACGGCGTCGCCCTGGGTGTCGTCGTGCTCGATGCCGACGACCCCGCCGGGGCGCAGCAGCCGGGCGGCGAGCGCGACCACCGGGCGCACCACGTCCAGCCCATCGGGCCCGCCGAACACGGCCGCCGCCGGGTCGTGCCCGGACACCTCCGGCGGCACCGGCGTGCCGGCCGGCACGTACGGCGGATTGCACAGCACCACGTCCACCGCGCCGGTCAGCCCGGCCAGCAGGTCCGGGTCCGTCACGTCGCCCGCCACCACCTCGGCCCGGCCGTCCACGTTGCGCCGCAGCCAGGCCAGCGCCTCCGGCGAGCGCTCCACGGCGACCACCCGGCCCGGCCGCGCCTCCGTGGCCACGGCCAGCGCGATCGCGCCGGTGCCGCTGCACAGGTCGACGACGGTCGCGCCCGGCGCGGTGTGCTCGATGCCCCACCCCGCCAGCAGCTCCGTCTCCGGCCGCGGCACGAAGACGCCCGGGCCGACCGCCAGCTCCAGGTGCCGGAACGCCGCCGTGCCCAGCACGTGCTGCAGCGGCTCGCGGGCGGCCCGCCGCGCGACGAGCGCGCGCAGCCGGCCGGCCTCCGCCGCGCGGATCGTGTCGATCAACGCCAGCCGGCCCCGGCCGACGCCGAGCACGTGGGCGGCCAGCAGCTCCGCGTCCACCCGCGGCGACGCCACCTGCGCATCGACCAGCGTCGAGGTGGCCGCGCGCAGTTCCGCAGCGAGCGGTGTCCGGTCCGTGCCCGCCAGGGGGTGTTCGGGAGCGCCTGTCACGGCATAATCATGGCTGCCGGACGCACCGGCCCCCGCGGAGGTCCCATGCCCTGGCTCGACCGGACCGGAGACCACGCCGACGACCTGCGCCGCGCGCGCCAGCTCCAGCGCGACGGCCGATCCGCCGAGTCGGCCGGCGTCCTCGACGCCGTCCTGGCCGCCGCCGGAGAGCCGCTGGCCCGCGCCGACGCCCTCGTGCAGCGGCTGGGCGCCCTGCTCAACCTCGGCCGCGGCGCCGAGTGCGCGGCCGCCGCCGACGCCGCCTGGGCCGCCGTGCACGACCTGCCCGACCCGTACCTGCGCGGGCACCTGCACGCGTACGCCGCGGTGGTGGCGCACCGGGCCGGCACCCCCGACCGCGGCGCGGCCCACCTCGTGCACGCCGAGCGCGCGCTCGGCGGCGTCGACGCCCCCGGCGACGAGACGGCCTGGGCATGGCACGACCTCGCCGTCGCGGCGTCCTGCCTCGGCTTCCACGGCTTCGCGCTGACCGCGCTCGAACACGCCCGCCAGGTCGGCCCGCCGGCCGGGGTGCCCGCCGAGGCGCTGGCCGCGCCCGGCGTCCGGCTGCGCGGCGCGGTCGCCCTCGACCACCTCGGCGACACCGACGGCTGCCTGCGGGCGCTGCGCGACCTGACGGCCGAGCCGGACCGGTTCGCCGGCGCGGGCACCGGCCACCTGGTGCGGCCCGGCGGCCGGGCGGCGTACCGGTACGCGGCCGCCCGCCGCGCCGCCCTCGGCGACGGCCCGGCCCCGGCGTCCGGCGAGCCGGCCGGCACCGGCGACAGCATGCGCGCCCGCGACCTGCACCAGCTCACGGCCGTGTGCCTGGCGGTCGCCGCCGCCCGGCCCGCCGACGCCCTCACCCGGCTCGCCGCCGTCACCCCGTCGCCCGAGACGCTGGGCGCGGCCGAACCGGCCCGGCTGCGCGCGGTCGCGCACGCCGCCGCCGGGGCGCACGCCGAGGCGCACGCCGCCGACCGGCTGTGCTTCCAGCTCGCCGCGGCCCGCTTCGACCGGCTGCGCGAGGGCTACCTGGAGGGCGTCGCCACCCGCCTCGACCTCGACGGCCAGCGCCGCGGCGGCTCCGAGGCGCTCACCGACCCGCTGACCGGCCTGCCCAACCGCCGGTTCCTGGAGCGCTGGGTCGGTTCCATGCTGGCCCGCGGCGAGCGCGCCGCGATCGGCGTGTGCGACATCGCCGGGTTCGCCGCCGTCAACGAGCGGCACGGCCGGCACGTCGGCGACCTGGTGCTGCAACGCTTCGCCGCCGTGCTCAACCGGGTGATGCGCCGCGGCGACGTGGTGGCCCGCTACGGCGGCGACGAGTTCGTGGTCGTGCTGCCCGGCGCCGGACCGGCCCAGGCGGCCGAGGTGTCCCGGCGCATCAGCACCGCCGTCGCCGGTCAGGACTGGGCCGCCCTCGCGCCCGGCACCCCCGTGGCCGTGACGGTCGGCTGGGCCGACGGCACCGCCACCGGCCGCGGCCTGACCAGCGCTCTCGCGGCCGCATCGGCGCGCCGGGCGGCGGCCTGACACCATGTCGGCGTGACCGGCACCGTGATCGATTTGGGCGTGCCCGGCGAAACGCACACCGCACCGCCGCGGGCCCGGGTGCGGTGGCGCGGGGCGGCCGTGCCCGCCGTCCTGGCCGCCCTGCTGCTCGGGCTCGCCGCCCCGGCCCCGCCGGCGGCGGCCGCCCGGGTGGTGCAGCTGACGCTGCCGGACGACGGCTGGTACGAGGTCGGCGCGGGCGTCATCGTCACCACCGCGGGCGGCCGGCTGGTCGGCCGCTCGGTCGCCGACGGTGCACCGCGCTGGACCGCCGACCGGGTGTCCCAGGAGGGGCTGCCGTGGCTGACCCCGGACCGCGCGGTGCTGCTCGACACCAGCGACGACGCCGCCGGCGCGGCTGTCACGGTCGCCCACGACGTGCTCACCGGCGCGCGGCTGTGGCGCCACGACGGCCGTCCCGCCGCCTACGGCACCGGTTCCGTGCTGCTGCGGCACCGGCTCGGCGGGGACCGCGGCGACGAGCTGACCGGCGTCGACGCGCGCACCGGCGCGATCCGGCTGCGCGTCCCGGCGGCGCCCGGCGACGCCGCCACCGTCGCCGACGACGGCACGCTGCTCGCCGTCGTGGCGGCCGGCGGGGACGTGACGCTGCGCAGCCTCGCCGACGGCACCGTCACCCGCCGGGGCCGCGCCGAGGTGCAAGCCGCACCGGGCCCGGTCGCCGGCCTCCGGGTCGAGGCGGTGGCCGGGGTGCTGGTCGTCGTCGACGAGGCGGGCGACGCCACCACGGTCACCGGCTACCCGGTCGGCACCCTGCGCCCGGCGTGGCGGGCCCGGTTCGGCGCGGGCGACTCGGCGGTCCGCTGCGCCGACGTCGTCTGCGTCCCCGGCCCCGGCGGCCTCGCCGTGCTCGACCCCCGCACCGGCGCCCGGCTGTGGCACGACCGGCGGTGGCAGTGGCCGTACCCGACGACGACCGGCCCCCTGGTCGTCGAGGACGCGGACGAGTCGTCGCGGCAGGCCGGCGCGCGGACCCTCGTCGACCCGCACACCGGGCGGGTGCTCGCCGAGCTGACCCCGGACACGGTGCTGGTCCGCGGCCACCCGGACGCCCGGGTCGTGCGCGACCCCGCCCGCCCGGTGCGCAGCGCCGTGCGCCGGTCCGGCGCGGCCGCCCCGTTCGCGGTGCTCGACGCCGCGGTGCTCACCGACTGCCACGCCGACGGCCCGCACCTGGTCTGCCCGACGGTCAACGGGACGCTGACGGTGTGGCGGCTGCCCCGGGCCGGTCTGCGCGCGTGAGCGGACCGCCGGTGATCGAGCTGGGGACGCCCGGCGCCGGCCCCGCGCCCGCCGCCGCGCCGGGGCCCCGCCGCCTCTCCCCCGGCTCCCGGGCGGCGGCAGCCGTGCTCGCCGTGGCCGCCGCGCTGCTGCTGCTCGCCGCCGCCGCGCCACCGGACGCCGGGCCCGTGCGGCGGGTGGCCACCGTGCCGTTCGACGACCAGTACGCGTACTCCTCCGACGGCGAGCTGCTGTACGTGCCCACGGCCGGGGCGCTGAGCGCGTACCGCCTGGCCGACGGGCGGCGGCGCTGGTCGGTGGCGCTGGGCGCGTCCGGCGTGCGCTGGGACGCCCCGGCCGGGGTGCTGCTCGGCCGCGCCCCCGGCGGCGCCGCCACGGTCGCCCTCGACCCGGCCACCGGCGCCGAGCTGTGGGAGCTGCCCGGGACGGTCGCCGGGACGCGGGCCGGCACGGTGCTGCTCACCGAGGGCGACGCCGGACAGGCGCGCGTCGCCCGGGCCCGCACCGGCGAGCTGCTCTGGTCGGGCCCGGTGGCGCGCACGGACACGCTGGCGCTCGCCGGCCCCGGCCTGCTGGCCGTGCTCGCCCAGGACGGCGCGGCGACCGTCCGGCGCCTCGACGGCCCCACCGGCGAACCGCCCGTGCGCGGCCGGGTGGAGCGGCGCTTCGGCGCCGTCGACCCGCTCGGCTCGGCGGAGACCCTGACCATCGGCGGCCGGCTGCACCTCGTTGACAGCGACGCGTACGGCACCACCGTGGCGGCGTACCGGCTGGACACCCTGGAGCGGCTGTGGCGGGTGCAGGACCCCGCGCAGCGCACCCTGCACGACTGCGGCCCGGTGCTGTGCCTGGCCGGCGGCGGCTCGCTCGACGGCCTCGACCCGGCGACCGGCGAGCGGCGCTGGGTCAACGACGCGTGGGCGGGCGTCCTGGCGGCCACCGGCGGGCTGCTCGCCGTCCAGAACGACGACCGCGTGCTGCCGCACCTGGGCCAGGTCGACGCCGCCACCGGCCGCACCGTCGCCGACCTGGGCGACGGGACGTTCGCGTGGGGCACCCCCGACCTGCTGGTGCGCCAGGACCGGGCCGACCCGCGCGACACCGTCGTCGTCCGCGTCGCCGGCGGCCGCGCCACCCCCGCCGGCACGCTCGACGGCACGGTCCGCGAGGCGTGCGAGGGCGCCGGGGCGTACCTGGTCTGCCCCACCGTCGACGACGTGCTGGCGGTCTGGCGGGTCACCGCGGGCCGGTAGGGTCCGGGGCCGTGGTCATCGACCTCGACCTCTCCCCGGCCGCACCCCTGCCGGGTTCCCGGGCCGGGTGGTCCGCGGCGGCGCCGAGCCCCTGGGCCGGCTGCCCGGGTCCGTCGTGCGGGACGACTGCCGGGCGGACGGCGACACCGTCGTCTGCCCCACGGTCGGCGCCACGCTGAGCATCTGGCAGGTCACCGCCGGGGAGTAGCCTGCCCGGCATGGGGGCAGACGCGCCGGGGCCGGTGATCGACCTCGGCGTGCTCGGGCCCACGGGCGACGACGAGCCGCCGGCCGGGCCCGGGCTGCGGCACGCGCTGCCGGGCACCGTGCGCAACACGGCCGCCGCCGTGCTGGCCGTCCTGGCCGCCGTGCTGCTCGGCGGCTCCGCGCCGCCGCCGGGCGAGCGCGTCGCCCAGCTCGCCGCCATCTCCATCGACGGCGTGCGGGCGCACACCCTCGGCGACGAGCTGGTGTACGTGCTGGCCGCCGGCGCCGACGCCCTGAGCGCGTACCGGCTGGACGACGGCACCCTGCGCTGGACGGTGCCGGTCGACCCGGGCACGTTCGACGTGCAGTTCCTGCCCCGGATCGGGGCGGTCCTGGGCACCACCGCGGACGAGCGCACCACCGCCTTCGACGCGGTCACCGGCGCCCGGCGCTGGCGGGCCCCCGGCGGCTTCGCCGGGGACCTCGGCGAGCACCTGCTGTTCACCACCCGCCTGGCCGGCACGGGCGACCGGATGGCCGTCGCCGACCCGGCCACCGGGGCGGCGCGCTGGGAGTTCGCGCTGCCGGCCGACGGCTCGATCACCCTGGACGAGCGGGCCGGGGAGGTGTACCTGCTGGCCGCCGACGGCACGCTGACCGTGCGGCGGCTCGCCGACGGGGCCGTGCTGCGCGGCGGGCGGCTGGACCGGCAGGTGCCCGCCGGGGACCCCAGCGCCTGGGCGCGCCTGCAGAGCGACGACGGGCTGCTCATGCTGGTCGAGACCGACGCGCTCGGGGCCACCACCGTGTCCACGTACCTGTCCGACACGTTCGCCCTGGCCTGGCGCCGCCCCGTCGACACCGAGGGCGTCAACCGGTGCGGGCCGCTGCTGTGCCTGACCGACGCCCGCAGCGTCCGGACGCTGGACCCGCGCACCGGCGCGGAGCGGTGGACCAACCGGCAGTGGCGGTGGACCGGCGAGCAGGTCGCCGGCCACCTCGTCGGCAACGCGGCCACCGACGACGACCCCGACCTGGGCCTCATCGACGCCGCCACCGGGCGCACCGTCGCCGAGCTGGGGCCGGTCAACCTCGTGCGCGGCGACGACTGGCTGGTGCTGCGCCGCGAGCGGGTGCCGGGGCGCCGGCTCGTGCTGGGCGCCCGCACCGTCGTCTCCCGGCTGACCGCCGGCGGGCCGCCCGCCGTCCTCGGCACGGTGTCGGGCGTGGTGTGGCAGAGCTGCCGCGCCACCGGGCGGTACCTGGTGTGCCCGACCGTGCTGGGAATGCTCACCGTCCACCGGGTCGAGGGCCGCGGCTGACCACGGCGGGTAACGTCGCCGGACATGAGCGTCGACGCGCGGGAGCCGGTGATCGACCTCGGCACGCTCGCCGGGGACGCCCCGGACGACGACGCGTACCCCCGGCCGACCTGGCGCTCGCTGCTGCGGCCCGACCGGCGGGTCCTGGCGGCGCTGGTCGCCGCCGTCTGCCTGCTCACCGTCGGCGCGTCCGCCCGGGTCGCCCCGCCCCGGCTGCGGCCCGTCGCCGTGCTGGACTACCAGCAGAACGGGACGTTCGACCTCACCGCGGACAGCGCCTACGTGGTGGTCGGCGGCGAGCGGCCCACGCTGTCCGCGTACCGGCTCGCCGACGGCGCGCGGCGCTGGTCCGTCCCGCTGGAGTGGCCGTCGGCCGGCGTCAACGCCCGCCCCGAGGCGGGTGTGGTGCTGGTGGCCGGCGGCGACCGGGTCACCATCGCCCTCGACACCGCCACCGGCGCCGAACGCTGGCGGCAGCCCGGCCTGCTCGGCGCGCTCGTCGGCCCCGCCGTCGTGCTCGCCGACTACTCCGACGCCGACGGCACCCTCACCGCCCTGCGCTCGGTCCGGCTGAGCGACGGGGCCGCCGTGTGGCAGCGGCCCGTGCGCGCCGACGACGGCTGGACCATCGCCGCCGACCGGGTCGCCGGGCTGCCCGGCCGCCGCGACGACGCCCGCGCCACCCGCATCGTCACCGTGCAGTCCGACGGCACGATCACCGTGCTCAGCCTCGCCGACGGCTCCGTCGTCACCCAGGGGCGGGTGGCCTGGCGCGCCCAGTCGACCCGGGACACCGGCTTCACCGAGGTCAACGCGAACGGCGACGCCCTGCACGTCGCCCTGCACGAGCCGGCCGGCATCACGCTGCACGCCTACGACGTCGACACGCTGCGCCCGCTGTGGACCCGCGCCGGGGTGCCGCCGGGCGGCCCGTTCGCCTGCGGCGCCGTGCTGTGCATGAACGACGACACCCAGATCGTCGCGTACGACCGGGCCACCGGCGAACCCCGCTGGCGCCGGCCGTTCCTGCTGCACGCCGACCCGGTCGCGCCCGGGCGCCTGCTCGCCAGCGACGGCGCCGAGAACGACAGCTGGTCGGTGCTCGACGACGCCACCGGCGCCCTCGTCGCCTCGCTGAACGTGGGCACCCCGGTGTCCGGCGATCCGCTGCTGTTCGTGCGGTCCGTGCGCGAACCCCGCGGCCACGACTCCGTCAGCCAGCTCGACCCGGTGACCGGCCGCCTGCACGTGCTCGGCTCGCTGCCCCGCTTCGACGCCGACGCCTGCAAGGCCTCCGGCACCTACCTGGTGTGCCCGTCGCCGTCGCCCGCCCGGGGCCTGCGCGTCGTCAGCGTCGGCTGAGCTCCGACTCGCCCGCCAGCCGCGCCGCCCGGTCGGCCTCCGCCAGCGCGTCCAGCACGCCGTCCAGCTCGCCGCCGAGCACCAGGTCCAGGTTGTACGCGGTGAAGCCGATCCGGTGGTCGGTGATCCGGTTCTGCGGGAAGTTGTACGTCCGGATCCGCTCGGACCGGTCGACGGTGCGCACCTGCGACTTGCGGGCGTCGGACGCGGCCGCGTCGGCCTGCTCCTGCGCCACCGCCAGCAGCCGGGCCCGCAGGATGCGCATGGCCTGCTCCCGGTTCTGCAGCTGCGACTTCTCGTTCTGGCAGGACACCACCACGCCGGTGGGCAGGTGCGTGATGCGCACCGCCGAGTCGGTCGTGTTCACCGACTGCCCGCCCGGCCCCGACGAGCGGAACACGTCGATCCGCAGGTCGTTCGGGTCGATCTGCACGTCGACGTCCTCCGCCTCCGGCAGCACCAGCACGCCCGCCGCGGACGTGTGGATGCGCCCCTGCGACTCGGTGACGGGCACCCGCTGGACCCGGTGCACCCCGCCCTCCCACTTGAGCCGCGACCACACCCCGTTGCCGCCCTCGGGCACGCCCCGGGTCTTCACCGCCACCGACACGTCCTTCACGCCGCCCAGGTCCGACTCCTGCGCGTCGATCACCTCGACGGTCCAGCCGTGCTTCTCCGCGTACCGCGTGTACATGCGCAGCAGATCGCCCGCGAACAGCGCCGACTCCTGCCCGCCCTCGCCCGCCTTGATCTCGACGATCACGTCCTTGGCGTCGTGCGGGTCCCGCGGCGCCAGCATCTCGGCCAGCCGCCCCTCGAACCCGGGCAGCGCCGCGGCGATCTCCTCCGCCTCGGCGGCGAACGCCGGGTCCTCGTCGGCCAGCTCCCGCGCGGCGGCCAGATCGGCGCGGGCCTGCTCCAGGTCGGCGTGGGCCTTGTGCACTCCGGCCAGCTCCGCGAACCGCCGCCCCACCCGCCGCACCCGGGCCTGGTCGGAGTGGATCGACGGGTCACTCATCTGCTTCTCGAGGTCCGCGTACTCGTCGAGAAGCGCGGCCAGCCGTTCATTGCTCACGAAAGCCTCCTGGCATGACAACGGCGCCCGGTCCCATTCTCGTGGGACCGGGCGCCGTCGCGGTAGCTACTTCTTCTTGGCCGACTGCACCTTCGCGTACTTGGCCTGGAACTTCGCGACCCGGCCCGCGGTGTCCAGCACACGCTGCTTGCCCGTGTAGAACGGGTGGCAGGCGCTGCAGGTCTCGACGCGGATCTCGCCGCCCTTGGCGGTGCTGCGGGTCTCGAACGTGCTGCCGCAGGAACACACGACGGTCGTCGCGGCGTACTGCGGGTGAATGTCGGGCTTCATGGCTCTCGGTCCTTCTCTCACTGGTGGTCGCCGGGTCGCCCGCGCAGGGACGTGAACCGGAACCGCTGGCCGATGGACCAGTCTGCCATGCCACCTGCCTTCACCTGAAATCAGGAGCACACGGCGGGGTCCGTGGTCGTCAACGCCCCGCTCACGGCTCCCATTCCCGCCGCAGCTCCGATAGATTGAGTCAATGCAACAACGTAGGAACGTTGATGGCACGTTCATGGTCGCCGACGCCACCCGGCAGCTCCGGCACGACTTCTTCACGGCAGGTGGGGACGACGCAGTCTGGCTCGCCGGCGTCCTCGCCGCCGACGGCTGCATCAGCACGGACCGCAAGCGATGGCACCTCGCGCAATCCGGCGACCATGGTCGGTCACTGATCGAGCGGGCACGGGCCCTGACCAACCATCACCTCGTGGTGGGCGTCCATCGGCCGCAGGCGGGCCGACCGAGCCATGCGATCACCGCCCACTCCCCGGAGATGGTGCGGGACCTCGAGGACCGCTACGGGATCGTTCCCCGCAAGACCGTGTCGTACCGCTGGCCGGACCTTCCCGCTGCCAGCCGACGACCGTTCCTGCGCGGCTACGTCGACGGGGACGGCTGCGTGGGCATCTATCCGACGCCGCAGGGCAACCCGATGCTCCACCTCTCCCTGGTCGGCACTCCGGACTTCATCGACGGGGCCATGGGCACGATTCCGGCAGCCGGCCGCCGTCGCCGGATCGAGCGTTGCGTGGCGCTGGCGGAGGCCCGGTACAACGGCCGGCACGCCTGGGCGGCCGCGACATGGCTCTACGCCGACGAGCATCTGTTCCGCGGCCGGAAGTGGCAGGTCTTCCGCCGGTACGCGGCCCTGCTGGCGAACGATCCGCCGCGCTGGCATCGCGGCCCGCAAGCCGGTGGCCACCTACCCGGGCAGCTGAAATGGCAGGCGGGGACGGGTGACCGCTCGCTACCGTGATCAACCCAAGACCCACGGAGAACGGACCCGCCATGACCCAGCTGACCGACATCGTCGACGAGGCCGCGCTGCACGCAGCGGTCGCGGCCGGGCATGTCCGCGTGCAGCGGCACCCGGCGCGTCCGTACGTCATCTACAACTACACCGAGGCGTGCCAGTACTCGGGCGCCTGGACGCCGGTGACGCTCACCTGCCGCGGTCTGATCGTCGACGAGGCGACCGGGGATGTCCTTGCCCGCCCGTACCCGAAGTTCTTCGGCCACGGGCAGGCGGAGGCGCCGGTCGTCGCACCGGACACTGAGGTCGTCGTGACGGACAAAGCGGACGGTTCACTCGGTGTGATCTTCCGCGACGGCGAGCAGCTCGCCGTCGCCACCCGCGGGTCGTTCGCGTCCGAGCAGGCCGTGCACGCCACCGCGCTGCTGCGCGAGCGGTACGCCGGCTGGGCGCCGCCGCCGGGCACGACCGTGCTGGTCGAGATCGTGTACCCGGGCAACCGGATCGTGCTCGACTACGGCGGGCTGGACGATCTGATCCTGCTCGGCTCCGTCGACATCGCGTCCGGGCGCACCACGGGCCCGGAGGGGGTGCCGGACTGGCCGGGGCCGGTGGTGGAGAGCTTCGCGTACGCGACGTTCGCCGAGGCGCTCGCCGCCGGGCCGCGCGACGGCAAGGAGGGGCTGGTGGTGCACGTGCCGGCCACCGACGAGCGGGTGAAGATCAAGTACGCGGAGTACGTGCGGCTGCACCGGCTCGTCACCGGGCTGACGTCGCGGACGGTGTGGGAGGTGCTAGCGGGCGGCGGGAACCTGGCGGCGCTGACCGAGCCGCTGCCGGACGAGTTCCACGTCTGGGTGCGCGCCGTCGCCGAGGAGCTGACGGCGCGGGTCGACGAGCGCGTCACGCAGGTGGAGGCGGCGTTCGCGGCGATCGTGGCGGGGCTGCCGGAAGGATGGACCCGCAAGGAGTTCGCGGCCGCGGCCGTCAGGCACCCCGACCGGGGCCCGCTGTTCGCGCGCCTCGACGGCAAGGACTACCGGCCCGGCCTGTGGCTGCAGGCGCGGCCGGACGCAGATGGGATCAGCACACCGTGACACGACTGCTCATCACCCGCGGGCTGCCGGCCTCCGGGAAGACGACGTTCGCCCGCAAGCTGCAGCCGGGGGTCGTCCGGGTCAACCGGGACGACCTGCGGCGGATGCTGCACGGCGGCCGCCTGTTCACGCAGTGGGCGGAGGGGCAGGTGACGGCCGCGCAACGGGCGTCGGTGGAGGCGCTGCTGCGCGCGAAGACCGACGTGATCGTGGACGACACGAACCTGCGCGGCCGCACGGTGCGCGACTGGGCGGAGCTGGCGGCCCGGTTCCACGCGTCGTTCGAGGTGCACGACTTCACGGACGTGCCGCTCGACGAGTGCCTGCGCCGCGACGCGGTGCGCCCCGAGGACGACCGGGTGGGCGAGGACGCGATCCGGCGCATGCACCAGCGGTACCTGGCGGGCAAGAACCTGCCGCTGCCGGTGCCGTACATCGAGCCGGGCGCACCGGGGGTGGTGTACACGGCGCCGGAGAACGGCCAGGAGGTGGTGCTGGTCGACATCGACGGCACGGTGGCGCTGATGAACGGCCGCAGCCCGTTCGACTGGCGGCGGGTCGGCGACGACCTGCCGAACCCGGCGGTCATCACGGCGGTGCGGGCGATGCACGCGGCCGGGTACGCCGTGGTGTTCTGCTCGGGCCGCGACGCGGTGTGCCGTCCGGAGACCGAGGCGTGGCTGGAGCTGCACGTCGGCGTGCCGTACGTGGCGCTGTTCATGCGCCCGGAGGGCGACAACCGCAAGGACTCGATCATCAAGCGGGAGATCTTCGAGTCGGAGATCCGCGACCGCTACCGGGTGGTCGGCGTGTTCGACGACCGGATGCAGGTCGTGCGGATGTGGCGGGAGCTGGGGCTGACGGTGTTCCAGGTGGCGGAGGGGGACTTCTGAGGTGAAGTACCCCCGGACGTTCCACCTGCCGGACTCCCCCGGGGCCACCGCCGACGACCGCGTGCAGCACGACCTGTCGCAGCTGACGGGCGAGCTGGTGGTGACGGAGAAGATGGACGGCGGGAACCTGACGTTCACCCGTGACCTCATGCACGGCCGCTCGCTGGACTCGGGCACGCACGCCTGGGACCGGCGGGCGAAGGCGGAGTGGGCGCGGGTGGCGCCGCTGCTGCCGCCGGGCTGGCGGGTCAGCGGCGAGTCGATGTGGGCGCGCCGGTCGGTCGCCTACGAACGGCTGCCCGGCGTGTACCTGGTGTTCGGCGTGTGGGACGCGTCCGGGGCGCTGCTCGACTGGGACTCCACGGTGGAGTGGGCGGCGCTGCTGGAGCTGCCGCTGGTGCCGGTGCTGTACCGCGGGCCGGACCTGGCGGCGGCGCGCGCGGCGTGGGCGGCCGCGCGCACGGCGGAGACCTCGGAGGGCTTCGTCGTGCGCACGGCCGCGCCGATCGCGCGGTCCGCGTTCCCGTGGCGGTGTCTCAAGTGGGTACGGGCGCAGCACGTGCGCACCCGCGCGGACTGGCGGCACCGCGACGACTTCGCGGTGAACACGTTCGCCTGATCAGTGGGCGACGGGGCACCCGGCGGCCCGGGCGCGCGCCGGGGCGTCGAGGTAGAAGTTCGGCTTGAGGTCGGCCTCGTGGTAGTAGCGGTGGAACACGGGGGTGGCGCCGCCGGACAGCGGCGGCACGATCCAGCTCCAGTCGGCCGGCACCTGGCGCCCGGCCTTCTCCTCGTTGCGCAGGTGGGCCATGAACCGCGCCGACTCGGTGTGGTGGTCGCTGATCTTGACCCCGGCCCGTTCGAACGACCACAGCACGGCCCGGTTGATCTCGACGAGGGCCCGGTCGCGCCACAGCGTCGACTCGCTGGTGGTGTCGAGCCGCATGAGCCGGGCGACGAGCGGCACGAGGTCGTAGCGGTCGGCGTCGGCGAGGTTGCGGGAGCCGATCTCGGTGCCCATGTACCAGCCGTTGAACGGGGCGAGCGGGTAGTTGATGCCGCCGATGGACAGCCGCATGTTGCTGATGGCGGGCACGGCGTGCCAGCGGATGCCCAGCTCGGCGAACCAGCCGTACTCGGGGTGGGCGACGGGCACCTCGAGGACGGCGCGTTCCGGCAGGTCGAACAGCTGGACGCCCTCGTGCGGGGTCTCGATGGCCAGCGGCAGGATGTCGAACGCCTCGCCCTTGCCCTTCCAGCCCAGCGCCTCCATGGCGCGGGTGAAGGCGAGGTTGCGGGGGTCGCCGATGCGCCGGCCCTGCTCGGTCACGTAGCCGGCGTACCGGACGAGCTGGTCGTTCCACACGCTCGCGTGCGGGCGGCCGGGCACGGCGGGGGCGAAGACGCTGATGACGGGCCGGATGGTGCCGGGCGGGCGCTCGACGGGCGGGCCGGCGGTGGCGTCGAGGCGGGACATGGGCGCGGCGCCGCCGGCGACCTGGAGGTGGCGCACGAGCAGGGAGAAGATCTCCTCGGCGGTGCGGGCGCGGCGGCGGTCGAGCACGACGAGGCTGCGCCAGTAGAGGCGGCCGATGCACCGGCTGGAGTTGCGCCAGGCCATCTTGGCGCCGTGGCCGAGTTCCTCGGGCGTGTGCACGTACGTGCCGGTCGCGGCGATCTGGGCGCGGACGATGGCGAGCCGGGGTTCGACGGGCCCGAGCCGCGGGTTCTCGGCGTAGCACGCACGCAGGAAGTCGTCCGCCTCGGCGGGATCCACGGGCGCCGCCGGGTCCCACTCATCGGTAGGAGTGTCCCGATATCCGGGCACGTGCATGCGTCCGCCTCCTCCTCGATCGACGCGGCTCGTCACGAGACCGTTTCACAGCGCGACGGTACGCGACGGACGGCGTGTGCGATACGGGCACAGCGGGACGGATGCGAAACGGGTGGCCGCCCACCGGACGGCCACCCGCATGTCGTGCGTGACGGGGCTACTCGCCCGGCGTCGACTTCGCGATCTGCATGAGGAACTCGATGTTCGTCCGGGTCTGCTTGAGCCGGTCGAGCAGCAGGTCCAGCGCCGCCGTGGAGTCCAGCGAGTGCAGCACCTTGCGCAGCTTGTGGAGGATGGCCAGCTCCTCGGGAGACAGCAGCACCTCCTCCTTGCGCGTGCCGGACGGGTTGATGTCGATCGCCGGGAACGTGCGGCGGTCGGCGATCTTCCGGTCCAGCTTCAGCTCGGCGTTGCCGGTGCCCTTGAACTCCTCGAAGATGACCGTGTCCATCATCGAGCCGGTCTCGACGAGCGCCGTGGCCAGGATGGTCAGCGAGCCGCCGTTCTCGATGTTGCGGGCCGCACCCAGGAAGCGCTTCGGCGGGTACAGCGCCGTCGAGTCGATACCACCCGACATGATGCGGCCGGAGGCCGGCGCCGCCAGGTTGTACGACCGGCCGAGCCGGGTCACCGAGTCGAGCAGCACGACCACGTCGTGGCCCAGCTCGACGAGGCGCTTGGCCCGCTCGATCGCCAGCTCGGCGACCGTGGTGTGGTCCTGCGGCGGCCGGTCGAACGTGGCCGCGACGACCTCGCCCTTGACCGAGCGCTGCATGTCGGTGACCTCTTCGGGCCGCTCGTCGACCAGCACGACCATCAGGTGGCACTCGGGGTTGTTGCGGGTGATCGCGTTCGCGAGCGCCTGCAGGACCATCGTCTTGCCGGCCTTCGGCGGCGACACGATGAGCGCGCGCTGCCCCTTGCCGATCGGCATGACGAGGTCGATGACCCGGGTGGTGAGGATGTGCGGCTCGGTCTCGAGGCGCAGCCGCTCCTGCGGGTACAGCGGCGTGAGCTTGTAGAACTCCGGCCGCCGCCGGGCCTCGTCGGGCTCCATGCCGTTGATGGTGTCCAGCCGCACGAGCGGGTTGTACTTGTCGCGGCCGCTGCTGCGATCGTTGCCCCGCTCGCTGCCGGCCTCGCGGGAGCGCACCGCGCCCGTGACCGCGTCGCCGCGGCGCAGGCCGTACTTCTTGACCTGCGACATGCTGACGTACACGTCGTTCGGGCCGGACAGGTAACCGGTGGTGCGGACGAACGCGTAGTTGTCGAGCACGTCGAGGATGCCGGCCACCGGCACGAGGACCTCGTCCTCGTTGACCTGCGGCTCGCGGCCCCCGCCGTCGCGGTTGCCGCGGTTGTCGCGGTTGTCGCCGCCGCGGTTGTCGTCGCGGGCGTCGCCGTCGCGGTCGCGGCCGCGCCGGCGGTCACGGAAGCGGCTGCGCCGCGACCGCCGGCCGCCGCCCTCGTTGTCGCCGTCCTCGTCGTCGTGCTGGCCGCCGCGGTTGTCGCCGCCGCGGTTGTCACCACGGTTGTTGTCCTGGCCGTTGCGGTCGGCCCGGTCGGCGCGGTCGTTGTCGCGGCCGCCCCGGTTGTCGGACCGCTCGCCGCGCTCCTGCCGGTCGCCGCGCTCCTGCCGGTCGCCGCGCTCGGGGCGCTCGGACCGCTCGGTGCGCTGCTCGCCGTTCTGGGCGGCGTTGTCGGCGCGCTCGCGCCGGCTCTCCCGGTTGCGCTCGCGACCGCCGCGCTCGGGGCGCTCAGCGCGCTCGGGGCGCTCGTCGGACCGCTCGCCGGACTGGCCGGCTGACTGGCCGCCGGACTGGCCGGCGGGCGCGGCCGCGGGGGCCTCGACCGGCGCGGAAGCCGGGGCGGAGGCCGGCGCGGAAGCCGGAGCGGAGGCCGCCGGGGCCGCGGCGGCGGCCGGGGCCGCGGCAGGACTCTCGGCCCGGGACGGAGCCGCCGAACCACCCCCGGAGCCGCCGTTCTGGCGCTCCGTGATGGCGGAGATCAGCTCACCCTTGCGCATCCGGGCCGTGCCCGAGATGCCGAGGGAGGCGGCGAGGCTCTGCAGCTCCGGCAGCAGCATCGCGGCGAGGCCGGTGCCGCCCCGTCGGCGCCGCACGGCGCCGGCGACGGTGGGGGCCTCAGCGACGGCGGAAACGTCCGACGTCACGTCGGTGGTGTCGCTCAATGGATTCCTTCCCTCGATGAGCCGAGGTCGCCCGGTGTCGACGAACGGTGGCCGGGTGGCCTCGAACCCCGCTTCGCTGCTCAGCGGTGCGGGGAGACATGCAGCACGGCAGCTCGACGGTGTCCCGACCCGCTGCCTCAGCGGGCAGGTCTCGGCGAGTGCATCGATCTGGAACACCTGCGGGCGCGGCGTGAGCCATTCAGCAGAGGTGGGACGGACTGACCGCCGAGAGCTTTCGGGGTGCGCCGTGACCGCAGAGATCGCTTGCTTCGCGGCTGTGCTTGGTCCAGAGCGTAGTCAACTCTTCCGACCTGCGGCAACAGGGTCCCGCTCGGCGTGTCCCACTCTACCCTTCGACGCAAGCGCCCGTGCTGTCGATACCCAACGTCAGTCGCCGCCACCCTGTTCCCGGGTCGAAATCCGCTGGTACGGGGCTCAGGGCGAGCACCGTCGGGCCCGCCCCGCTGACCACGGCGGCGATGCCGGCGCGGCGCAGGACCTCGACCAGCGCGGCGGTGGCGGGCATGCCGGCGGCCCGGTACGGCTGGTGCAGCCGGTCCTCGGTGGCGGGCAGCAGCAGGGCCGGGTCGGCCGTCAGGGCGTGCACGAGCAGCGCGGCCCGGCCGGCGTTGGCGGCGGCGTCGCCGTGCGGGACGGTCACGGGCAGCGCCGCGCGCGCCACGGAGGTCAGGCCGCGCTCGGCGGGGACGAAGACGGTGGGCTCGACGCCGGCGGCGACGTCCAGCCGCACGGCGCGGGCGCCCGACGGCTCGGTCCAGGCGATGGTGAAGCCGCCCAGCAGGCAGGGGGCGACGTTGTCGGGGTGGCCCTCGAGCTCGGCGGCGATGCGCAGCGCGCCGGCGTCGTCGAGCGGGCAGTCGCGCACCAGCGCCCGGGCCAGCTGCACCCCGCCGACGATGGCGGCGGACGAGGAGCCCATGCCGCGCGCCTGCGGGATCCGGTTGACGCACTCGACGTGCAGGCCGGGCGGCCGGGCGCCGAGGGCGTCGAAGGTGGCGAGCATGGCCCGTGCGACCAGGTGCTGCTCGTCGCCGGGCAGCTCGCCCGCGCCCTCGCCGCCGACCTGGACGACGTAGCCGCCGGCGGTGACCCGGGCGCTCAGCGTGTCGTGGTGGGTGAGCGCGAGGCCCAGGGCGTCGAACCCGGGGCCGAGGTTGGCGCTGGTGGCCGGCACCCGCACCCGCACGGTTTCCTCGACGAAGATCACCATGTGGCCCAGCCTAGGCGTCGTCGCCGGGGGCGTCGGCCGCGGGCGGGCGGGTGGCCCGTCCCGCGGCCTTCAGGGCGGCCCGCAGGGCGTACTCGATCTGGCCGTTGACGCTGCGCAGGTCGTCGGCCGCCCAGCGGGCGATCGCGTCGTAGACCTGCGGGTCCAGGCGCAGCAGCAGCTTCTTGCGTTCCGGCACGTCGGGGCCTCAGTACAGCGTGCCCGCGTTCACGACCGGCTGGGCGGCGCGGTCGCCGCAGAGCACGACGAGCAGGTTGGAGACCATCTGCGCCTTGCGCTCCTCGTCCAGCTCGACGACGTGCTCGGCGCGCAGCTTCTCCAGCGCCTCGCTGACCATGCCCACCGCCCCCTCGACGATCTTGAAGCGGGCGCCGACGATGGCGGACGCCTGCTGCCGGGCGAGCATGGCCTGGGCGATCTCGGGCGCGTACGCGAGGTGGGTGGTGCGCGACTCGAGCACCTCGACGCCGGCCAGGGCGACCCGCTCGGCCAGCTCGGTGGTGAGCTCGTCGCTGACCACGGAGGAGTCGCGCAGACTGTAGCGCTCCGGGTCGTGCGAGTCGTACGGGTAGCTGGTGGCGAGGTGCCGGACGGCGGCCTCGGCCTGCACGGCCACGTACTCCAGGTGGTCGTCGACGGCGAAGACCGCCTTGGCCGTGTCGACGACCCGCCAGACGACGACGGCGGCGATCTCGACGGGGTTGCCGTCGGCGTCGGAGACCTTGAGCCGGTCGGTCTCGAAGTTGCGCACGCGCAGGGTGACGCGGCGCTTGTCGGTGAGCGGGACGGTCCAGTGGAAGCCGGGCTCGCGGATCGACCCGACGTAGCGGCCGAAGAACTGCACGACCTGCGCCTCGTTCGGGTTGACGATGACCAGGCCGGTGGCCACGGCGAGGGCGGCGGCGGCCCAGACGGCGGCCAGCGCGCCGACGACGACGGGCGCCCCGCCGGAGACCACGACGCCCAGGACGCCGCCGGCGGTGAGCAGCAGGAGCACCCCCAGTGCCGCGAATCCGGACGTGCGGAAGACCTGACGTTCCATGGCCGCCTCCCCTTGGCTCAGTATCAAAGTGATATCACTACGATACCGTTCAGCGTCAAGCCGCCGCCTCGGCGGTCAGCGACAGCCGCCGCGTCGCGATCCGCCAGCCGATCGCGTAGGTGAGCGTGACCAGCCCGCAGGCGGCCAGGATCGCGCGCTCGTCCACCACGTCCACCACCGCCGCCACCGCGAGCTGGCTGACGGAGATCGCCAGCGTCGCCAGCATCATGTCCGTGGCGAACACCCGGCCGCGCAGCCGGTCCGGCACCTCGCCCTGCAGCGCGTACGCGCTCAGCGTCCAGTTCGTGCCGCCCGCCACGTGCGCGCAGAACACCAGCACCAGCACCAGCGGGAACCACCGGGTCACCGAGACGCCCAGGTACGCCAGCCCGTACACGCCCATCGACACCGCCAGGCCCGGCAGCAGCCACGAGCGGTGCCGCAGCACCCGGCGCATCAGCAGCGGCCCGGCGAGGGTGCCCGCGCCGCGCACCGCGAAGAGCAGGCCGGCGCCGATCGGGCCCGCCCCGTACATCGTGGCCAGCAGCGGGAAGACGGTCAGCACGCCGTTGCCGAGGCCGACCGCGCTCTTGACCGTGACCAGCGCCAGCACCCGGGGCCGGGCGGCGATGTAGCGCAGCGCCTCCACCAGGGCCGCCCACGGGTGCTGCACCGGCGCGCCCACGGTCTCCGGCGCCTGCAGCGGCCGCCGGATCGCCGCGGTCACCGCCACCGCCGCGGCCAGGCACGCCGCCGCGACGCCGAAGCTCACGTACGGCCCGGCCAGGCTCGCCAGCACCCCGCCCAGGGACGCCCCGACGACCGTCATCGTGCCCCAGGCGGCGCCCGCGACCGCGTTGGCGGCGGCCAGGTCGGCCGGGTCGACCACGTTGGGCAGCGCGGCCGACGCCGCCGGCGAGTAGAACCCCTTCGCGACGGCGATCAGCCCGATCGCCACCACCGCCACCCAGGCGGTGGCCTCGCTGCGCACCGCGAACAGCAGCAGCGCCGCGACCAGCGCCGCCAGGTTCGCGGTCATCATGATCCGGCGGCGGTCGACCCGGTCGGCGACCGTGCCCGTGTACGGCAGCAGCAGCGCGATGATGCCGGTGTCCGCGGCGAGCACGAGCGCGCCCCAGACGCCGCTGCCGGTGAGCTCGGGGAGCAGCACCAGCAGCGGCACCATCACGAACCAGTCGGACCCGAAGACGACCAGCTCCGCGAGGAACAGCCGCCGGAAGTCCCGGTTACGGGAGAGGACCGACCACACCTGGCGGACAGTACCCGGGTCAGGAGGTGCTGGGCTTGTTGCGCGGCAGGCGCAGCACCTCGAACTGGTCGGTGTAGCCGCGCAGCGCCCTGCTCGCCGGCTCCGGCTTCGGCTCGGGCTCCGGCTCGCCCGCCGCCACGTTCGGCGGCGTCGGGTCCTCGGCGACGGGCGCCGGCTCCTCCGCCGCTGTCTCCGTGGCCTCCGTGGCTGCCGCGGGGGCCCCGCCCGCCTTGCGCAGGCGGCGGGCCGCGCGCCGCTCGCGGCTGCGGTCCTTGCGGGTCTCGACCATCGTGTACAGCGTCGGGACCAGCACCAGGGTCAGCAGCGTCGAGCTGATCAGGCCGCCGATCACGACCACCGCCAGCGGCTGCGAGATGAACCCGCCCTCGCCGGTCAGCCCCAGCGCCATCGGCACCAGCGCGAAGATCGTCGCCACCGCCGTCATGAGGATCGGCCGCAGCCGGCGCCGGCCGCCCTCGACCACCGCCTCCGTGACGCCCATGCCCTGCTTGCGGTACTGGTTGATCAGGTCCATGAGGACGATCGCGTTCGTCACCACGATGCCGACCAGCATCAGCATGCCGATCAGGGCGGGCACGCCCAGCGCGGTGCCGGTGGCCAGCAGCAGGCCGATCGCGCCGGTCGCCGCGAACGGGATCGACACGAGCAGCACCAGCGGCTGGGCGAAGCTGTGGAACGTCGCCACCATGATGATGAAGACGATGGCGATGGCGGCCAGCAGCGCGATGCCCAGGTCGCCGAACGCCTCGGCCTGCTCGGCGCTGACGCCGCCGATCTCGTACGACGCGCCGGCCGGCAGGGTCAGCGCGGTCAGCTTCGTGGTCAGCTCCCGGGTGGCGGCGCCGACGTTCGAGCCGGTCGCCGTTCCGGTGACGGTGGCGCTGCGGTCGCCGTCGATCCGGGTGATCTCGACCGGGCCGTTGACCTCGGTGACGTCGGCGACGTCGTCCACGGTCACCGGCCGGGCCCCGCCGGCCAGCGGCAGCGCCCGGACGGCGGCGACGTCGGCGGGCGCCTGACCCAGCCGCAGGATCACGTCACGCCGGGTGTCCTCGCCGGTCAGCCGGCCGAGCGGCTGGCCGCGGAACGCCCCGGCCACGGTCTGGCCGATCTGCGCCTCGGTGAGCCCGGCGCGGGCGGCCGCGGCGCGGTCCACCTGCACCTGCACCGTGGGCGAGCTGGCGGCCAGGTTGTCGGTCACGTCGGTGACGTCGGCGACCCCGGTCATCGCCTCGCGCACCTGGGCGGTGGCCGAGCGCAGCACCTCCGGGTCGGCGGCGCGCACCACGACGGCGAGCTGGTTGGCGTTGAAGCCGCCGCCGCCCTGGCCGGCGCCCACCGTGATCTCGCCGGCGGCGTCGCCGAGGGCGTCCACCTGGGTGCGCAGCTCGCGCTCGGCGACGAGCGCGTCCACGCCGTCGCGCAGCGCGATGGAGAACGTGGCGGAGTTGGAGCCGCCGCCGCCGGCGAACGGGTTGAACTCGCCGCTGCCGACGGTCACCTGGTACGACTCGACGTCGGGGCGCGCGGCGACGACCTGTTCGACCTGCCGGGCCGCCGCGTCGGTGACGGCGAGGCTGGCGCCGACCGGCATCTGCTGGCTGATGCTGAGCGTGTCCTGGCCGGACTGGTCGATGAAGTTGGTCTCCAGCCGGGTGGCGAGCGCGCCCGTGCCGAGAAGCACCAGCACGCCGATGAGCAGCGTGGCGACGCGGCGCTGGGTGGCGAACCGGATCACCGGCAGGTACGCGCGCTGCAGCGGGCTGCGCAGCTCCTTCTCCTCGGCGAGCCGGCGGGCGGTCTCGCCGTCGGCGCCGGGGTTGCTGGGCCGCAGGAACCAGTACGCCAGCACCGGGATGACCGTCAGCGACACCAGCAGCGAGGCGAGCAGCGCGACGGTGACGGTGATGGCGAACGGCGAGAACAGCTGGCCGACGAACCCGCCGACGAGCGCGATCGGCGCGAACACGGCGACGGTGGTGAGCGTGGACGCGGTGACGGCGCCGGCCACCTCGCGGACGGCGGTGAGGATGGCGGCCGAGCGCTCCTCGCCGTACTCCAGGTGCCGTTTGATGTTCTCCAGCACGACGATGGAGTCGTCGACGACCCGGCCGACGGCGATGGTCAGCGCGCCCAGGGTGAGCAGGTTGAGCGAGTAGTCGCCGACGTACAGGGCGATCAGCGCGACGACGACCGACAGCGGGATGCTCACGGCGGTGACCAGCGTCGAGCGCAGCGACAGCAGGAAGACCAGGATGACGATGACGGCCATGACGAGGCCGAGCAGGCCCTCGGTGGTGAGGGCCTCGATGGAGCGCTCGACGAACGGCGCCTGGTCGGAGATGACGGTCAGCTCGGCGCCCGCGGCGGTCTCCAGCTCGGCGAGCTGGTCGCGCACCTCGTGGGAGATGGTGACGGCGTTGCCGTCGGGCGCGGCGGTGACCGTCAGGCCCAGGCTGGCCTGGCCGTTGGTGCGGGTGTACGAGGTGGCCGGCGACTCCTGGGCGGCGACCGTGGCGACGCTGTCGAGCTGCACCGGCCCGGCGCGGCCCGGCAGGTAGACGTCGCCGAGCTGCTCGACGGTGGTGATGGGCGTGCCGACCTGCACGGTCAGCGAGCGCGGGCCCTCGGTCACCGAGCCGGCCGGGATGCTGACGCCGTTGGCCTGCAGCGCGGCGCCGATGGCCTGCGGCTGCACGCCGGCCGCGGCCAGCTTCGCCGGGTCGGGCGTGACGACGATCTGCTCGGAGCGGGCGCCGCTCACCGCGGCGTCGCGGACGCCCTCGATGGCGCGCAGCCGCGGCAGCACCTCGTCCTCCAGCCGCCGCGCGAGCTGCTGCTGGTCGCCGCCGGCCGACGCCGCCAGCACGATGGCCGGGATGTCGTCGGTGCCGCCCGCGAAGACGGTGGGCTCCACGTCGTCGGGCAGCTGCGACTGGATCCGGTTGATGGCCGTCTGGAGCTGGTTGACCGCGCCGTCGATGTCGGTGCCGAACTCGAACATCGCGGTGATCGTGGCGACGCCGTCGGTGGACGTCGAGGTCAGCTCCTCGATGCCGTCGACGCCGCGGATCGCGTCCTCGATGGGCGCGGTCACCTGCTGCTCGATGATCTCCGGCGAGGCGCCCTGGTAGGGCGCCGCGATGAAGGCGGCGGGGAACTCCAGGGACGGGAACAGCTGCTGCTTCAGCCCGGGCACGGCGAACACGCCGAAGCCGGTGATCACCAGCGAGACGAGGACGACCAGGACGCGGTTGGCGAGGCTGAGCCGGGCGAGGAACGACATGGGCGCTCTCCAGGAGAGGTACGGCCGAGGCTGATAGTTTGCCTTACACGAAGGATCGCGGGCGAGCCGGGGTGCTGATCAAGGAGGTGCTGTGCCGGAACCGCAGGAGGCCATCGACCGCATCATGGCCGCTCAGCTGCGCATGCAGGTGCTGTTCGCCCACGATCGGTCGAATCCGCTGCTGCGCTCGCACCTCACGATGCAGCAGCTGCGGATCCTGATCCTGCTCGAACTGCACGCCGGCGGCACCGGCCGTGAGCTGGCGGAACGCACCGGCGTCGGGCTGGCCACGATGACGGGCATGATCGACCGGCTCGCCGCACAGGGCCTGGTCGCCCGCCATGAGGACCTCCACGACCGCCGCGTCCGCCGGATCGCGCTGACCCCCGAGGGCCACCGCACGGTCGCGGACATCATGACCGCGGGCGCCGACCGGCAGCGAACGGTGCTCAGCCGCCTCTCAGCATCCGAACTGGCGGTAGTGGCCGAGGCGTGCGAGATCATGCTCCGTGAGGCGGAGCGGGAGGCGTCAGGCGAGGTCTAGCGCCCGCGCGGCGGCCAGCACGTCGTTGTGGATCGTCGTCGGCGACGGGGCGGTCGAGATGGCCCACTCGGGGTCCTTCAGGCCGTGCCCGGTCACCGTGCAGACGATCGTCGAACCCGCCGGCACCTGCCCCGCGGCCGCCTGCTGGAGCAGCCCGGCCACGCTCGCCGCGCTCGCCAGCTCGACGAACACGCCGACCTCGCGGGCCAGCAGCCGGTAGGCCGTCAGGATCTCCCGGTCGGTCACCGCGGCGATCAGGCCCTCGGAGGTGTCCCGGGCGTCCAGCGCCTTCGTCCAGCTCGCCGGGTTGCCGATGCGGATGGCCGTGGCGATGGTCGACGGCTCGCGCACGGCCTCGCCGTTGACGATCGGGGCCGCCCCCGACGCCTGGAAGCCGAACATGCGCGGCAGCCGCTTGCTGTTGCCGGCCTCGTGGTCCTGCCGGTACCCCATCCAGTACGCCGAGATGTTGCCCGCGTTGCCCACCGGCAGGCAGTGGATGTCGGGGGCGTCGCCGAGCGCGGCCACGATCTCGAACGCGGCCGTCTTCTGGCCCTCCAGCCGGTCCGGGTTGACCGAGTTGACCAGGGAGACCGGGAAGTCCTGCGACAGCTTGCTGGCCAGCGCCAGGCAGTCGTCGAAGTTGCCGTTGACCTGCAGCAGCTTGGCGCCGTGCACCAGCGCCTGGGCCAGCTTGCCCAGCGCGATCTTGCCCTGCGGCACGAGCACCGCGCAGGTCAGCCCGGCCCGCGCCGCGTACGCCGCCGCCGACGCGCTGGTGTTGCCCGTCGACGCGCAGATGATCGCCTTCGAGCCGGCCTCGACGGCCTTCGACACCGCCATCGTCATGCCGCGGTCCTTGAAGGAGCCCGTCGGATTGGCGCCCTCGACCTTCAGGTAGACGTCGCAGCCCGTGCGCGCCGACAGCACCGGCGCCGGCACGAGCGGTGTGTTGCCCTCATGCAGCGTGATCACGGGCGTGGCGTCGGTGACCGGCAGGCGGTCGCGGAAGGCCTCGATCAGTCCCCGGTACATGGGGTTTCTCCTTCAGAGGGCGCAGGCAACCCGTCGACTATGCCGCACCAGCCTATTCTCCCAGGCCGGATGCCCATCAGGCGGGAACGTGCGAAACCGCCTCGACATTGTTGCCGTCCGGGTCGCGGACGAACGCGCCGTAGTAGTGCTCGTGGTACTCGGGGTGCACGGCCGGGGCGTGCAGCACCTCGGCGCCCGCCGCGACGGCCGCCGCGAAGAACGCGTCCACGGCCGGTCGGTCGGCCGCGCGGAACGCGATGTGCGACTCGCGGAAGCCGTCGCCGGAGTCGAACCGGCCGATCCAGAAGTCCGGCTTGTCGGCGCCGTAGCCGATCGCGACCTCGTAGTTCATCAGCTGCCGGAAGCCGAGCGGGGCGAGCACGGCGTCGTAGAACGCCGCGCTCGCCGCCAGGTCGGCGCACTGGATGCCCACGTGGTCGAGCATCAGGCCCCGCCCTCCACCCGCAGCACGCTCGCGATCGACCGCACGATGTCCAGCCCGCGCAGCTCCTCGACCGTGGCGGCCAGCGCCGCGTCCGGGGCGCCGTGCGTGACGATCACCAGCACGGCGTCGTCGGCCCGGCCGGACTGGCGCACCGTCGCGATCGACACCTCGTGCTTGGCGAACACCCCGGCCACCGTGGCCAGCACGCCGCGGCGGTCCGCCACGTCGAGGCTGATGTGGTAGCGGGTCATCGCCTCGCCCATCGGGCGGATCGGCAGGTGCGCGTAGTTCGACTCGCTGGCCGCCCGGGTGCCGGCGAGCTTGTTGCGCGCCACCGCCACCACGTCGCCCAGCACCGCGCTGGCCGTCGGGGCGCCGCCGGCGCCGCGGCCGTAGAACATCAGCTGGCCGGCGGCCTCCGCCTCGACGAACACGGCGTTGAACGCGTCGCCGACGCTCGCCAGCGGGTGCGAGCGCGGGATCATCGCCGGGTGCACGCGCACCGCCACCGACTCCCGGCCGCTCGCGTCCGGGCCGCGCTCGGCGATGCACAGCAGCTTGATCGTGCAGCCCATCTCCTTCGCCGACGCCACGTCCGACGCCGTCACCGCGGTCATGCCCTCGCGGTGCACGTCGGCGGCGGTGACCCGGCTGTGGAACGCCAGCGAGGCCAGGATGGCGGCCTTCGCGGCGGCGTCGAACGCGTCCACGTCGGCGGTCGGGTCGGCCTCCGCGTAGCCCAGCTCGGTGGCCTCCTCCAGCGCCTCGGTGAAGCCGGCGCCGGTGGCGTCCATGGAGGACAGGATGAAGTTCGTCGTGCCGTTCACGATGCCGGTGACCCGGGTGATGCGGTCGCCGTGCAGCGACTCGCGCAGCGGCCGCAGCAGCGGGATCGCCCCCGCCACCGACGCCTCGTAGTAGAGGTCGGCGCCGCCCTCGGCCGCCGCGTCGTGCAGGGCCGCCCCGTCCTCGGCGAGCAGCGCCTTGTTCGCGGTGACGACGCTCTTGCCCGCCCGCAACGCCTCCACCAGCCAGGTGCGGGCCGGCTCGATGCCGCCCACCACCTCGACGACCACGTCGACGTCGTCGCGCTTCACCAGCCCGAGCGCGTCCGTGGTGAACAGGCCCGCGTCGACGGGCAGCGGGCCGCGCTCGCGCCCCAGGCGGCGCACGGCGATGCCCACGATCTCGATCCGGGCGCCCACCCGGGCCGTCAGGTCGTCGGCCTGCTCCCCCAGCAGGCGTACCACCTCGGCGCCGACGGTGCCGCAGCCGAGCAGCGCGACGCGCACGGTCCGGTCAGAAACGCTCATCCCACATCCAATGCGAGCAGGTCGTCCTCGGTCTCCCGGCGGACGATCACGCGGGAGGCGCCGTCGCGCACCGCCACCACGGGCGGCCGGGGCACGTGGTTGTAGTTGCTGGCCATGCTGCGGCAGTACGCGCCGGTGCCGGGTACCGCGAGAAGATCTCCGGGCTGCACGTCGGCGGGCAGGAATTCATCCTTCACGACGATGTCCCCGGATTCACAGTGCTTTCCCACGACGCGGGCCAGAATGGGCTCCGCGTCACTCGCCCGGGAGGCCACCGTCGCCGAGTACGAGGCGTCGTAGAGCGCGGTGCGGATGTTGTCGCTCATCCCGCCGTCGACGCTCACGTACGTGCGGATGCCGTCGACGTCCTTGACCGTGCCGACCTCGTACAGCGTGAAGACCGCCGGGCCCACGATGGCCCGGCCGGGCTCGATCGACAGCTTCGGCACCCGCAGCGACGCCAGGTCGCACTCGCTCTCGACGATCTTGGTGATCCGCTTCGCCAGGTCCGCCGGCGCGCTCGGGTCGTCCTGCGTCGTGTACGCGATGCCGAAACCGCCGCCCAGGTCCAGCTCCGGCAGCTCCACCCCGCGCGCGTCGCGCACCTGTTCCTGCAGCGACAGCACCCGCCGGGCCGCCACCTCGAAGCCGGACGTGTCGAAGATCTGCGAGCCGATGTGCGAGTGCAGGCCGCGCAGGTCCAGCACCCCCTCGTCGAGGATCTTCGCGCAGGCCGCGAACGCCGCCCCGCCCTGCAGCGAGAAGCCGAACTTCTGGTCCTCGTGCGCGGTGGCGATGAACTCGTGGGTGTGCGCCTCGACGCCCACCGTGACCCGCACCAGCACGCCCGGGCGGGTGCCCGTCCGGCGTGCGATCGCGGTCAGCCGGTCGATCTCGGTGAACGAGTCGACGATGATGCGCCCCACCCCGGCCTCGACGGCGCGCTCCAGCTCGCGCACCGACTTGTTGTTGCCGTGGAAACCCATCCGCTCGGCCGGGAAGCCCGCCGCCAGCGCCGTCGCCAGCTCGCCGCCCGAGCACACGTCGAGGAACAGGCCCTCCTCGGCGACGATCCGCACGACCGCCTTGCACAGGAACGACTTGCCCGCGTAGTACACGTCCGCGTCCGCGAACGCGTCCCGGAAGTCGCGGCAGCGCGCCCGCAGGTCGTCCTCGTCCAGCACGTACGCCGGCGTGCCGTGCTCGGCCGCCAGGTCCGCCACGCTCACGCCGCCGACCGTCAGGTCACCGGCGTCCGCGCGGGCCACCGTGCGCGGCCACAGCTGCGGCACCAGCGCGTTGACGTCGCCGGGGGTGCGGAGCCAGGCCGGCCCGCGGCTGCCGAGGTCGCCGTGCAGCGCCCCCGCCTCATGTGCTCGCATGTGTTCTTCCTACATCCGCTCGGGCGCCGAGACGCCGAGAAGCTCCAGACCGTTGGCGAGGACCACCCGGGTCGCCTCCACCAGCCACAACCGCGCCCGGGTCAGGTCGGTCGCCGCCTCGTCGCCCTGCGGCAGGACCCGGCAGGCGTCGTAGAAGCGGTGGTAGTTGTTGGCCACCTGCTCCTCCAGGTAGCGGGCGATGCGGTGCGGCTCCCGCAGCTCGGCGGCGGTCGCCACCACGGCCGGGAAGTCGCCGAGCGTCTTGAGCAGGTCGTTCTCCCGCTCGTGGCTCAGCAGCGCCGCGTCGAAGTCGTCGCCGCGCCCGATGCCCAGCTCCGCGGCGTTGCGCAGCAGGGAGGAGATGCGGGCGTGCGCGTACTGCACGTAGAACACCGGGTTGTCGCTCGACTTCCGGGTGATCTCCTCGATGTCGAGGGTCAGCGTCGAGTCCGTGGACGAGCGGGCCAGCGAGTACCGGGCCGCGTCCACGCCGACCGCCTCGACCAGCTCGTCCAGCGTGATGATGTTGCCGGCGCGCTTCGACAGCCGCACCGGGACCCCGCCGCGCAGCAGGTTGACCAGCTGGCCGATCAGGATCTCGATGTTGACGTCCGGGTCGTCGCCCGCGCACGCCGCGATCGCCTTGAGCCGGCCCACGTAGCCGTGGTGGTCGGCGCCCAGCATGTAGATGCACCGGTCGAAGCCGCGCTCGCGCTTGTTGATGTAGTACGCCGCGTCGGCCGCGAAGTACGTCTTCTCCCCGTTCGACCGGATCAGCACCCGGTCCTTGTCGTCGGTGAAGTCGGTGGTGCGCAGCCAGATCGCACCCTCGGACTCGTAGATGTGGCCCTGCTTGCGCAGCTCGTCGAGGGCGTGCTCGACCGCGCCGCCGTCGTGCAGGGTGCGCTCGGAGAACCACACGTCGAAGTGCACCCCGAAGCGCTCCAGGCTCTCCCGCATCTCCTGCAGCATCATCAGGTAGCCCTGGTCGCGGAAGCTCAGCAGCGCCTCGTCGGCGGGCAGCGACAGGATCTCCGGGTCGGCGGCCACGATGCGCTGGGCGATCTCGGCCACGTACTCGCCGCCGTAACCGTCCTCCGGCGCCGGCTCGCCCGTCGCCGCGGCCATCAGCGACCGGCCGAACCGCTCGACCTGCGCGCCCGCGTCGTTGATGTAGTGCTCGCTGGTCACCTCGGCGCCCGCGGCGGCCAGGATGCGGTGCAGCGAGTCGCCCACCGCCGCCCACCGGGTGTGCCCGAGGTGGATGGGGCCGGTGGGGTTCGCCGACACGAACTCCAGGTTGACGCGCTGGCCGGCGAGCTGCTCGCTGCGGCCGTACTCCCGCCCCGCCTGCACCACCAGGCGCGCCAGCGACCCGGCGGCGGCCGCGTCCAGGCGGATGTTCAGGAAGCCCGGGCCGGCGATCTCGACGCTCTTGACGCCCGGCGCCCGGCCCAGCTCCTCGGCCAGCGCGGTGGCCAGCTCGCGCGGATTGTTCAGACCCGCGCGCTTCGCGACCTGCATCGCCAGGTTGGACGCGTAGTCTCCGTGCTCCGGGTTGCGGGGTCGCTCAACGGTGATCGACGCCGGCAGCACGGAGAGATCCAGACCACGCGCCGTGAAAACGGCACGGGCGGCGGTGAGAACAGTCGCGGCGAGCTTGGCGGGAGTCACCGAGACATGTTACCGGGGGTAGACTCGGCCACTCGGCGGCGGCCCGAGGCGACGATGACCTGTGACACCCTGCCCGTGGGCGCGGCTCCCCCTGACGGAACGACCTGACGAGGCACGATGAGCATAAGCACGTCGGGCGGCGGCGCAGAGCGCCGGCCGTCCACGGTCAAGGTTGACAAGACCACCGGCGCGGGCAAGCCCCCGGCGGCCAAGAAGGCGGCCGGTGCCCGTCCCGCGGGCAAGGGCCCGCAGGGCAAGGGGGGCGGCGGCAAGGGCCGCAAGCCCATCGCGCCCGTCAAGGTCAGCGGCGGGCGCAACTGGGGCCCGATCGCCGTCGCCGGCGCGGTCGTCCTGGTTGCCCTGGGCATCATCGGCGTGGGCATCTTCTACACGGTGCGCAGCGACAACGCCGGATCGTGGGAGGACCAGGCGGCCGCCATCGACGGCGTCGTCAACTACCGCGAGACGGACCCGAAGCTGGTCGAGGGCTCCCAGCACCAGGCCGGCCCGATCCAGTACACGATCCTGCCGCCGGTCGCCGGGCAGCACAACGCCGTCATCCAGACCTGCATGGGCAACGTCTACGACGCGCCCATCGCCAACGAGCACGCCGTGCACAGCCTCGAGCACGGCGCCGTCTGGATCACCTACAAGCTCGGCCTGCCCGCCGCCGACGTGGAGAAGCTCGCCGAGAAGGTCCAGGGCCGCGAGAAGATGATGATGAGCCCCGTCGAGGGCCTCGACTCGAACGTCTCGCTGCAGGCCTGGGGCTACCAGCTGAAGGTCCCCTCCGCCGACGACGAGCGCATCGACCAGTTCATCAAGGCGCTGCGCGTCAACGCCTCCATCGAGGGCGCCACCGCCACCTGCGACGGCGGCGTCAGCACGACCGGCACCACGCCGGCGGCCTAGTGGCCACCACGACCGAGACCGCCGCGGCGGTGGAGAGCCCCTCCACCGCCCCGGCGGGCGGCGCCTACCGCTGGGTCCTCGCCCTGCTCGTCGGCCTGGCCCTCGGCGTGGGCGTCGGCATCGTCGCCCCCCGCCTGCTCACCACCGGCCCGGCGGAGAACTCCCCCGAGGCCGGCTTCGCCCGCGACATGTCCACCCACCACGCCCAGGCCGTCGAGATGGGCATGATCGCCTACACCTCGGCCTCGAACGGCGAGGTCCGCTTCATGGGCCGCGACATCGCCCTCACCCAGCAGGGCCAGGTCGGCATGATGCAATCCTGGCTGCGCGAATGGGACCTCAGCCCCACCGGCGACGAGCCCCCCATGGCCTGGATGCCCAACGCGGCCGGCTCCGTGCAGAACGGCCTCATGCCCGGCATGGCCACCCCGCAGGAGATCGAGAAACTGAAGGCCGCCACCGGCCCCGCCGCCGACCGGCTGTTCCTCGAGCTGATGATCCGCCACCACCTCGGCGGCATCCACATGGCCCAGGCCATCCTGGACGTCACCGACGAGGACCAGGTCCGCGAGATGGCCCAGATCGCCGTCGACGGCCAGCAGCGCGAACTCAACGACATGAACGCACTGCTCAAAACCCTGCCCTGACGCGCGCCGGGCCCCACGGCCCGGCGCCGTCGGCACCTGCTAGGCTTCTCGTCACTGAGCCCCCGTAGCTCAGGGGATAGAGCGTCGCCCTCCGGAGGCGAAAGCGCAGGTTCGAATCCTGCCGGGGGCACCAAGCTCGACCAGGGCATTCGCCCCGCTGACCAGCGGAAACAGATCTCGTTCATTAGAACGGCTGTACGACTGTGTCCGGCCATCACTGGCTCGCTACGGCAATCTGTGCCCAATACGTGCCCAAGTTCGGCACGGCCTGCCGGGCACCGTAGCCGGCCTCCATCCTGCGACGCAGCTCCTGCTCTCCCCCGGCGAGGCACTTGGCGTAGTTGCGCCACAGGATCTCGGGTGACTGCCCGGCCCATTCGGCTACCTGCGTGGGTGAGATGCCGGCGTTGAGCTGGGTGGAAATGGCAGCGTGGCGGAGGTCGTAGGGCGTCTCAGCCAGTGGCGATGCGTAGACCTCCGCGGTGAAGGCATCGGCACGCGCCTGCCGCCAGATCCGGTTGATGGTCAGCACCGGCAGCTCGGCCTTGTTGCGCTCCCCCACGAACAGCCGGCCACCGGGCCCGAGACCGAACCGGGCGATGTGCTCGCGGAGGATCTTCGTCAGCACCGGCGGGCACGGCACCCTGCGAACCTCGCCGATGGCCCGCTGCTTGAGCTGCCGGCGATCCCGGTTGGTCCCGGAGTCGGTCCACGCCTTCCCTGCGTGCGGCTCCGCCACTTCCAGGACGAACTCACCCCAGGCGTCATCACTGTCCGGCAGGACCAAGTTGTGCGGCACCCGGATGCCCACGCCTTCCTCCGGACGCAGAGCGGCGTAGTACAGGCAGGCGTAGTAGGCCACCATGCGCGGACCGATCCGACCCTGCCGCTTGACGGCCTCAAGAAGTGACCGGGCCTGCATGGGATTGATGACTCGGCGACGATCGACGCCGCTTCCGGAGGCCCGTGGCGGGGTCCATTTCAGGTCGTTCCACGGGTTCCGTGGGAGCGCCTTGATCTCGACGCCGTGCTCCAACATCGCCGTGAAGATCTTCCGCCGTCGCGAGGTGACCACCGGCGAGCCCGGCGTGCCGTCCAGCTTCAGCGTCAGGCCGTCCAGCGTCCGGCGCAGCACCTCGGCGTCCAGGAGGTCAGCGGCCGGCCGGGTGTTGCGAGCGACCCAGGACAGCGTTGCCCGTATCTCCGGCGGCATGGCGTCCTCGTCGGCGCGGGCCGGCGTGTTGAACGCCCAGCGGCGCAGCGCGGTGCGGATCAACCTGTCGTCGGGCTTGCCCTTGGTGCGGGCGAACAACTGCGGGATGACAGCCGTCAGAGCCTCAGCAGCGGTCTTGCGCGTCATGGCCGCCGCTCGGGGCCACTTCAGGTCGACGTACGAGCAGGCGAGGTCGTAGCACGACAGGTCCCGCGACGCGCGGTGCATCGAGACCGGCCGGCCGGTGGCAACGACGAACGCCTCCCCCTTGCGCGCGGCCGAGGTGAGATCCGACAGGAAGCCGGCCGCCAAGGTCTTCTGCTTGAACGGCTCCTTGAACGGCTCACCGGCCACCTTCCACCGCACCCAGTAGGTCGTGGTCCGGGCGCCGCGATAGACGTAGGTCTTGTAGAGCCGCACGTCGTAGCTGGTCTCCATCAGGCGGCCCGGCCCTCGTCGTGCTCGTCCAGCCACCGCTCGAACTCGGAGCGCCGGATGCGCAGCTCTCCGTTCGGCATCTTGATGCACCGAGGAGCGCAACGCTTCGCGCGCCACTCGTAGAACGTGGAGCGAGCGATGTCCAGTTCCTCGCAGAACTCCACGATGGTCATGTACGACTTCACTCGCGGTGCGGCCGGCACTTTCACGGATCAGTTCTCCTTCGAGACAGCGGTCAGGAAAACGGATCGAGCCGCATGGGAAGCGGCGATCAGGCTCAAGGCGCTCCTGCGAACGGCAGGGGTTCTGCAATTGCTGTTCGGCTCACGCCGCGCGCAAGGCCGATGCGACGACCTGCAGCCCAGCTTCGTGGGCCAACTCTTCGCGGCCGGCTTCGTGTCGGGCGCGGGCCATCGCGGCGGCGGTGTTGGCGAGCAGGGCGTCACCGCTGGTGTGCCAGCCGACGCCGGCGAACGTAAGCGTGCCGACGATGAGGGTGGTCTCGGCGTCGAGGTGGTCGACGGACCGGACCACCCCAGCGGTCTCGTCGGTGCGTTCCTGTTGGCGGCGGAAGTCGACGCGGGTGTCGCGCAGGATCTTGAAGGTGACCGAGTAGCGGCGGGCTTTGGTAAGGAAGTGGCCGCCGTAGCCGAGCATGTGAGCCCATCGGCGCAGCCGCGCATAAGGGTTGGCCGGCGGACCGCTGCCAGCCGGTTCGGTGTCAAGGCCGGGTTGACGCTTCGGCCGGTCGCCCAATGGCGCGGGCGTGTGGGTGGCACGTCCGATGCGCCAGCAGGCGTCGATGAGGCGGGCGATGTGGTCACCCTCGGCGTCGGCGTGGGTGTCGACATTGTCGCCGGTAATGCGGGTGGTGGTGTGCCCGGTGGCCTCGGTGCTCTTTGTGGCGTACTTGGCAAGGTAGCCCGCGACCATGCCGTCAGAGACCTCACCTACACCCGTCAGGGTGATGGGCCGGATGTCGACGAACTTGCCCTTGCCCTCGTCACCCCACGCCATCGGCCACCCGTCCGGCCGGTCAGGGTGCGCCGGGGTGGCGAATCCAGTCGAGGCGGCCGCGTCGGTGACAGCCTGGGCGAGGTCGTCGAGGGTGAGGCCAGCAGGCGGCGGAATCATGGCGGCCGGGTCGTTGGAGTCGACGCCGTCGAGGCGGACCAGGACGTGGAAGTGCACCGCGCCGCGGCGTTGCATCTCGGCGGCCTTGCCGTGTGACAGCCGCACGGGCGACACCCGCCGGGCCTTGCCGTTGGCGTCGACGAGCTGCGGGAACGGGATGCGGCGGGAACGAGCGAGCTTGCGTAGGGCGCGTTCGGCAGTCTGCTTGGTGCGGTGCCACAGTTCGGCGGCGAAGAGGTTGAAGACGGCTTGGTGGTCGTGGTCGTAGCAGTCGAGGCAGAGCGGCTGGCCGAGGAGGGGCTCGTCGCGGTCGTGGCGGGCCCAGCACACCGCCGGCTGACCGTGGGAGCAGGTGCCGGCGTCGCGGCGGGCGTGGCACGGCTCGGGGCGGCAGTCGCAGCGCCGCCGGTCGGTGCAGGTGTGCTTGCGGACCCGGCGGGTGTGGACGGTGCCGAAAGAAGGTGCGACGAAGGTGGCGAAGACGGCCGGGTGCCGGGACACGGTCTCGGGGACGCCCTTGCCGCCGACGAGGCCGGCGCGCAGGAGTTGGTAGGCGTCGCGCTGGTAGGTGCGCGAGCAGGACGGGCACACGGAGCCGCGGCGGTTGCCGCACGCCTTGTAGATGGCGGCGTCGGGGAGCTGGTCGGTGTGCCGGGCGTCGAGGATCCGGCCGGTGTTCGCTTCGACGGTGTGCACGGAGCCGGTCAGGCGGATGGGGCGGGTGCAGCCGGCGGCCGCGCGGATGTGGTCGAGCCAGCCGAAGTAGTCCGGTCGGCCGGCGCGGTCGAGGGCCTGCCCGGCGGTGGTGAACAGCGGCGGCAGTTGGGTCCAGGTGTCGGCGTTCGAGCCCGCGCCCTGGGCGGAGTGCTCCCAGGGTGCGAGGTCCAGCGTCGAAACCATCAGGCAGCAACCCCAGCAGTCGGGTGCTGCGGGGCCGTGCCCATGAACTCGTTCCTGACCTGCCGCTCGGTGACCGTGACCCGACAGGACGGGCATTGACGGTCAGCCGGGGCGTGCCGGCCACACGCCAAGGTGGTGGTGGTGACGTCGCCGCACCGGATGGTGACCGGCTGACGGCACGGGCCGCCGGGCACCAGGCCGACGACGGTGCGGGTGGTGTCGTAGGGGTGGGGTTGTGGGTCGGAGGGGCAGGTGTGGGTGCGGTGGTGGACGTCGACGAGGACGTACGTCATCGGGCACCGCCCGTCAGGACGACCGGAGTGCCGTTGACCGGATGGGTGGGTTGGCCAGTGATGGCGGTGATGAGCTGTCCGGCGACGGCCGGTGTGACGCTCATGCGGGCGGCCAGCTCGGCAGCGGTGATGGGACGGCCGGTGGTCTGCTCGTGGTTGTTGACCGCGAACCGGGCAACGGTGAGCAGATGCGCCGGCGGCTCGACCGGTAGGACAACGACCGGCTGCGCCGGTGCGGGTGTGGGAATGGTGTCGGGCTCGTCGACGAGCTGAGCGACCGGCTCGGCCGCAGGCCCGACAGGCTCGGCGGGTGTGGTGCTGACCGGAGCCAGGACCAGCTTGACGAGGGCCATGAACGCCAAGGCGGGCACGGCGGACAGAAGCCACCCGGACGGGCCGGGCTTGGCGACCGCGAGTTGGGCGGCGAGGGAAAGGCCGGCGGCGGCGATGAGCAGGGTCATCGGGTAGCCGATAGGTCCGCCGTGCCGCTTGCGGCGGCGGATCGTCAGCAATGCGGCGATGGGGACGAGTTCGGAGATGACGGCGTTGGCCCAGCCGAACCAGCCGGGCGTGCCGACCGGGGTGTTGTCCATCGTCCAGTCGTGGACGTGGGTGAAGGAGGCGGCGCCGGCGGCAAGGCCGACGAGGATCAGGATGGCGACCAGGACGCGGCTTTCCAGCCGCTCGGTGCGGGACGTTGTGGTCATCGAATGCCCCCGTCGTTGGTCAGCGGGAAGACGGCAGTAACGCCGACGCAGGTCGGGCAGTACACCGCGGCCAGGCCGTGGCAGAGAAGCGCAACCGCGAGGTCGGCGGGGCGCTGGAAGACGGCGGGGAAGACGGACAGGTCGGCGCAGGTGTCGCACCACATTTGGGTGGGGCACATGCGGTAGATCTCGCCGAGGTCGGGGTGGATGCCGTCGGGGGTGAAGCCGTCGATGCACCAGGGGCAGGCGGCGGCGGTCTCGTGGTCGTGACGCACGGGGGCGGTCATGGAGTCACCTCCGGGGTGCAGTCGAGGCAGGCGCCGGTGCGGCGCGGAATGTAGTAGTCGCGGACCGTTCCGCAGACGCCGCAGGTGCGGCGGGCGGTCAGGGCCTTGTCGATGGCGTCGCGTTGGGCCGCGGTGGCGGTGCGCTTCGGCGCTGCCAGGTCACGGCGGTAGAGGTAGGCGACCCGCTTGCCGCCACGCCAGAGGATCTGGGCGATGACGGGCTGCCCGGCCGGGCGCAGCCCATCGGCGCGGAGCTGCCGGCGGGTGACCAGGCCGGTGGGCGCGCACTGGTAGGGAAAGGTCGGGAAGCCGTAGCGGCTACCCGTGGGGTCGAAGAACGGCGACAGGTAGCCGGCCTCGATCGGCAGATCGTCGAAGGTGGTGGTCATGCGGCACCGCCCCAGCGCTGCTGTGCGGCCTGGCGGGTGATGCCGAGCCGTAGGGCGATTTCGGCCCAGGAGTAGCCGTAGGCGCGCAGTCCGATGACGGCGCGGCCGATGGCCCGGTCGAGTTCGACCGAGAGGCCGACCATGTCGGTGAGGGCGTCGACGTCGCCGGTGGCGACGCGCTTGGCGTAAGCCCGGACGACGCGGCGCGTGAAAGCCGCGTACTCGTCGTTCTCCACCCGGTGCCGGCGACCAGGCTTCGGGCGCTTGGATGTCAAGGCGCGGTTGACGCTCGCCGGGTTCACCGGATGCTCCCGGCGGTCGCGGTGCTCCACTCGTTGGCGGCCGTCGTGAGGGCGTCCACGACCTCATCGAGCGTGCGGCCGGGATGGTCGTTCCAGTCCCCGATGACGTCGATCGAGCTGGGCGGGAAGCCCTCGTCGGGGGTGCGGTCGGAATCGAGGTAGTCGGCGAGGAAGCGCATGGCGCGCATGGCGTCGTAGTGCTCCGGCTCGGGCTCGTCGAGGGTGCAGATGCCGGAAGCGATGAAGCGGCCGTAGGCGGCGATCGTGATAGCGCCGGCGGTGCAGGCCGGCGGGAACGCGTCGGAGTCGCCGCCGGTGAGGTCGTAGAACTGGCCGGTGGTCCAGCCGTGCAGGCGCAGGTAGGTGGCGGCGCCGCGCAACAGCTCCGCCGGTGTCGGCCGGGTCTCGGTCGGTGGGTTGTGGGTAGCCTTCATGGCAGCCACGTCCTTTCGAGGGCTGGTGTGTGGTCGGCAGGACCCGCCGTGCTTGCAGGCGATGGGTCGGGTCCTGTCGGCCGTGCGATATGCGGTAGTCGTTTCGGGATGGTCAGCAGCCGGGGCAATGCCGGCGGTTCCTGGTGTCGGCCGCCAATGCGGCGATGACGGCGAGGACGAGTGCGACGCCGCCGATGGTGGCGGCGTGCGCGGTGATGAACTCGATGAGCTGGCCGAGCAGGTACGCGACGGCGGCGAGGACACCGGTGGCGACGCCAGCGGCGGTGGCGCCCAGGGCGACGATCCGACGGATACGCCGGTTCCTGCAGGTGACCCCGACCGAGCGGGCCGAGGCGGTGTCGCGCAGACGCAGGATGATGCGGCAGGTGCCGGCGGCGGTGGGCCGAGGCGCGGTCGCGGCGACGAGGGTGCCGGCGGCGGTGTGGTTGGCGAGCAGGTTGGCGAGCTGGGCCGGAGTCCCGGTGACGGTGTGGTCGGTGAACCGGGAAGCCGGAATCTGAGTGGTCATGCGGCCATCCCCCAATCGAAGGCAGCAGTGGTGGGCCGACGCAGCCAGGCGGCGTAGTCGGCGATGGCGTAGATGTCGGCGTCGGACAGGTACGCCGCCTTGACGCGGCGCGGGAGGCCTCCCTCGGCGAGCAGGTAGGCGGCGCCCTGGTTGGTGGGGCTGATGTCCGCGGCGTTGTAGCCCTGCTCGGCCCAGCCCTGACCGAGGATGATGTTCGACGAGTTGAGCGAGGTGCAGCGGAACGCTGCGCGGAAGCCGAACAGGTCGCGCAGGCTGGCGGGGATGATGTCCCAGCTCGGGCGCTGGGTGGCGGCGATGACGGGCATGCCGCAGGCTCGGCCGAGCGACACCAGGCCCCGAAGCAGGGACTCGAACTCTTCCTGCTGCGGCTTGGTCCCGAGCACGGTCGAATACATCGCGAGCTCGTCGATGATGGTGACGATCACGGATAGGTCGTCGTAGCGGTTGACCTTGCGTCGCTCGTGTGCGAGCAGCCACTGGTAGCGGTTGTCCGCCACGGTCACGAGGCGGCGCAGGACGCTGATGGCGTGGTCGAGGTCGCGGCCGACGAACTCGTCGGCGATGTGCCGCCAGGGGCCGAGTTCCACCCACTTGGCGTCGAACAGGACCAGGCGGGTGTTGTCGCATAGGGCGGCGGTGCCGGCGGCGAGGTTGAGCAGGCCGGACTTGCCGCCTCCCGGCTCGCCGGCGGCGAGCAGGTTGCGGTAGACGACGTCGAGGAAGACGGCCTCGCCGAACTCGTCGATCCCGACGAACATCGGGTCGAACATCGACAGGCCAGGCCCGACAGGCACCCGATCGGTGCCGAGCGGGTCACGAGCGATCGAAGACACGGTGCCTCCAGGGCAAGTGGGTGGGCGCGGACAATCTGCAGGCAGGTAGCCCGCGCCCGATCAGTGGTGGGTCAGATCCAGTCGTTGATGTCGTCGTCGGTCGACGACGGGTCGGCAGAGCTGGCGGCCGGCTTCTTGCCGTTGGGGTTGCCGGCCGACTTCGCGGCCTTGGCGAGCGCGGGTTCGTCGGCGACGTCGGGCAGATCCAGGGCGGTCGGCATGGTGGCCGGCTGCCGCGGAACCTTCGGGGTGTCCGGGTCGACGACGTCGACGAGCGGGGTACCGACGTTGGCGGTCAGCACCTCGCGGCGCTTGATGTCGAAGCGCAGGTACGCGGAGTTGCCCTCGCCGGCGCGTTCCACCAGAACGGAGTAGGCGTGGCAGGCGACGGCGATCTTCTCCAGGCGGCCTTGCAGGTCCGCGACGGACAGGCCGGGGCGCAGGTAGATCCAGACCCGTTCCCCGACCGGGGTAGGGCGGGCCCACAGGATCAGCGGCAGCGAACCGGACTGGTTCGCCACGATGAACTGCGCGAAGCACACACGCAGGCGGTGCCGGACGATGACGCACCACGCCAGGGCGATGAGCCGTCGGCGGATGGCCGGCACAAGCGCGGGCACGCCGACGACCAGGCCGACGATGACGAAGCGCACCCACATCGGGGTGTGCTGCGCGAGCTGGACCCAGCCGTACATGACGGCGGTGACGAAGGCGATCTCCGGCAGCCACCACCAGACGAGCCGGATGACCGGCCAGATGCGGAACAGCGCCCACGCCAGGGCCCCTGACGGGCCGCCGACAGCGACGCCCAGCAGAGCGGCGAGGATCGGGTGCATAGTCGCCGAGGCGACGATCATCGTGACGACGCCGACCACCAGAGCGGCGATGATGAACGCAAAGCGGGCCCGACGCTCGGACGAGCGGTGAACCTTGGCCTCGATGACCGTCACCGTTCCGGAGCGTCGACCGAACGCACGGTTTGGGGTAAATTTGGGCACGGCAAGTCCTCCCAAGGACAAGTTGGGATGAGGGATTTGTTGGCTGGCACGGGGTCGGCAGGTTGCAGCCAGTACCGACCCCGCGCCACATCTCGGGTATAACCACCGGGCGTGGTCACCGCGGGAACACTGCGAGCGCTGTGCTTCCCGGCTTACGGATCAGCGGGCGAGTAGGCCGCTTCGGTGGAGCTGGATGCCACGGACACAGTGGCGGGCAGTACGGGTGATGCGAGGCCTACTTGGCCGCCGGAGTCCCAGAGTTCGGCTTCAGCGACACCGCACGGAACGCGACGCCGTTACGCCCGTTGGTCGCCCACGGGATGGCCTCGAGCTGCTCGATGGCGACGAGCTGACCAACAGTCACGTTCGGCTTCTCACCCGCCGTCGTGATGCTGATGACCTCGCCACCGGTCTCGTCGAGCACGATGACCTGGGTGGACCACATGAGCCGGCCCGTCCCCTTCTCGGACCGCTGGTTGCCGTTCTGGTCGTTCTTCGGCTCACTGGCCTTCGACACCGTGACCTGCTTGCCGGTCGTGTCCACGTAGAGCTTCACGAGGGTTACCTCCCTGTCCTGAGCGCGTCCCCTGTGGACGACTGCTCTGGGTGCGGCTTGCTGGCCGCACCTCAATGGGACTGCGGGGGAGGTGACGTCGGAACGGCCTTGCCGTGACGCTTGGGACGTTTATAGTGGGGAAAACGTCCCGGTCGATCTGGGGAGCGGCGATGGCGAACGAACGGCTCAAAGATGCCCTTGACCGCGCCCGCGTGACGGCGGCCGAGCTGGCGCTCTACACCGACCACGACGTGAAGACGGTGAGCCGGTGGCTGGGTGGCCGCGTCCCACATCCCCGCACTCGCTTCAAGATTGCGAAGCGGCTGAAGGAGGACGAAGACTATCTGTGGCCCGGCGTCCGGAAGTCGGAGGCCGAAGGGCCAGACGCGGCCGGCGTGGTGCAGTTCTACGCGAGCCGCGGTGCCGTACCACCGACCCTGTGGGACCGGCTGCTGGACCAGGCCGTCGACGACATCGGGATTCTGGTCTACGTCGGCATGTTCCTCACCGAGAAGCCCGACCTGCTCAAGCGCCTGCGAGTGAAGGCCGAGGCCGGCACGCTGGTGCGGATCCTGCTGGGTGACCGGGACAGCGACGCAGTTAAGCAGCGGAGCCAAGACGAGGGCATCGGCCGGGACACGATCTCAGCGAAGATTCACCAGGCGGAAGCGTTCTTCCGGCCGGTCCGCGAGGTCGACAACATCGAGATCCGCAAGCACGGGACGGTTTTGTACAACTCCATCTACCGCTTCGATCGGGACATGATCGTCAACCCCCACGTGTACGGGAAGACCGCCCCGATGGCGCCGGCGTTGCATCTCCGGCAGACGGGAACCCCGGGCTTGTTCGACACGTACGCCGAGAGTTTCGAGGCCGTTTGGGCATCCGCCTCGCTTTCCAGTGGTGAGGTCTAGGGCATGCCTAAGACGGACTACCTCAACGACCCTGACGCCCCCCGAGCGAACGCCCTGGTGGTGGCTGTCGCGGTTGTCGTACTGGACGAGAGTGGCCGGGTGCTCCTCATCAGGCGTTCGGACAACGGCTACTGGGCGCTTCCCGGTGGCGCTCAGGATCTCGGCGAAAGTACTGCTCAGGCTGCCATCCGTGAGGTCAGTGAAGAGACCGGGATTGACGTCGAGATCGTTGGAATCTCCGGCATCTACTCGAACCCGAGGCATGTCATCGCCTACGACGACGGCGAGGTTCGGCAGGAATTCTCGATCTGCCTGCGGGCACGTCCGGTGGGCGGGTCGCTACGGACCAGCGACGAGTCCAGCCAGGTGGATTGGGTGGACCCGGCCGAGCTGGCGGAGCGCCGGATACACCCGACGATGCTTCTCCGCATCAAGCACGGCCTAGAGGCGCAAGAGCCCTACATCGGTTGAACCTGTTCCCGCAGGCGCGCGGTGGTGCGGTCGATGGCTGCCGACAGGTCCGGGGCAGCGGCGTCGATGAAGGCCGTCACCAAGTCGTCCGGGCCGTACCGCTGCTTGATCTCCTCAACCCGGCTCTGGAAGCTGGTGGGCTCTCCGTCGGGCGTCGTGGTGAGGTCACACATCCACAGCGCGTCCCGTATCGGGCTCTCCTCATCAACGAACTCTGCCAGCTGGTCGGCAAGTCCGCGGAGCTGCGCTTCCCGGACCGCGCATGAGTGATGGGCTACGAGGTGCACCAGGCGCTCGGGCGCCTCAATCGATCGCAGGTACAAAGCCCCGTCGAGCGGATGGAAGCCAGTACGAACAACGTTTGGGGCGTAGCCGACATCGTGCAGGACCGCTGCTGCCTCTAGAATCGCTGCGTCGTCCCCGACCACTGTCGAGAGACTCCGCGCCTTCCACGCCACTCCTTGCACGTGAGCCCAGCGGCGTGGTAGCGCTGCAGCGAGATTCCGACCCGCGATCTCGTACGCCCAGATGACCAGAGACATGGCTAGACGATAGCGGGAGTGGAACGGTGCCGAAACGTCCTGACGAAGGACAGATGACCTAATGGCGTCTGCGATGGAGCTGCCAGCGGTCTGCGGAACACTGTAGCTGGAGCGGCGACAACGCCTCCTGACCGATTCGGTAAGTCGGCCCTTTGCCCGGAACGTGCCGATCGCTCGAGACAAAAAATGCCACTGCCATCACTGGGCCCGGACTGGGTGGCGGGCCGTCAATAGTCGCCAGGGGCAAGTCAATCAGCCTGTTGTTTATCATCAACATCATTCGACTCCGGCAACGGCAGTCTACTTTGAATACGTAGGAAAGCGTCGGCAGCGTAAGACAGAGACTCGCTCAATCCTTCGAGAATCGGATCGTGGTCGTCTAGATCCAAATTCTCAGGCGTCACAGAGTCAGATTCCTCCCCGCGCAGGCGCGCGCGCAATCGCAGACTTTGAAGTCGGCGGATAGCCCGAGCTTGACCATCCTCGACAAGCTTTATCCCGACCCGAACCCAGGGCTCTTCGTCGGATTCGGCCTCAGAAGCCGCGAGTGCGACAACGGAGCGGACGACGCTTCGAGTGTAATGATCAAGATCGCACGCCGCGGCAAGAAGGACGCTGTTGCTGGTCTGCTCATCGGTGGGTCGCGACTGATCGTCGAATATTCTGGTATACCCCCATCTTGTCGTTTCAGAGCCAAGGCGCTCAAGGGCTGCGAAGACTTCATCGAAGTCGCGGAGCGGTTTCCTCCGCCAGGGAGCGCCGTCACGGTTGGCCCACAGTTTCATGATGACATCAGACGCAGCCTTCTCAGCCGAATCCCTCAGGTCATCAGTAGCCGACTCGGCGCGAATTATCAACTCTGCTATGTGATGCGACATCCACCGGCCGAGGACGTCACCAGGGTCGAGTTGTTCACTAAGGCGCTTGCCGAACTCGAGTATGTGTTCAAAGTTCGTGACGGATTCCGAACTGATCAAAGAGGAAGTACTTGGTGCATTTTCGGGGAGCGGTGTTGTCATCGTCTGGGCTCCTTATAGGTGATGATCGGGAATGGCTTTCCTCGCAACGTCGAGTGATTTTGACCTCAACAATGAGGCTGCGACCAGTGCGGCGAAGTAGCTCCGTCAGGTCGGCCCTTCGCATTGTGAGCCGCTGACCGACGCTCCCCCGCTCACTCGCACCGCCGCGTTCGACGTCACTCCAAACCAGCGACCGAAGGGCAGGCTCACTGCCGATGCTCCAAGTACGTAGGTCGAGATCAGGGACCGCCCCTATGGTGCCGACGATATCTGCAGTAGGTCGAACAGGCGGAAACTTAATCCCGCCGCTGTACGGGTCGCGTTCGTCGATCCCACTGCGATGCCCCGGGGTGTGGAGCCATCCAGTCAGCCTGAAGTCAGGGACGTCGATTTCAAAGTCTTCGTCACCGGCGCCGGGGAGCCGGAAGGCGTGCTTGTCCGGAGCAGTTTCTAACGCTCGTAGGAGCGCTGGCCCGGTCGTCGCGTTGACCAGCGCGCTCATAACATTTACTACTTCAGTCCGCGTGTAGGTTGCCGCCCAAGAATCCAGCCACACTGTGACCCACTCGGAGGTCGGTGACAACTGCGCCAAACAGTCTGCCGCGGCAAGGCCCTGTTTCCATCGCCGGTTCAGATGTTCCCTGGAGCTACCATCAGCAAGCCCATCCCCGGGATCTCGGAGCTCATCGGGGGGAGCTGCATCGCGGCGATCAGCCAGCCACCTCCCATCCCGCCGAGTGATCACGTGCCGATTCAGAAACTCTTCCCACTCGCTTTCATCTTCGCCGGCCCGAACGATGACTGGCAGTGCATCGATCAATCGCCCCGCCAACTCAAATAGAGCATGTGAACTAAGATAGAAGTTTAGGTCGTCAGAATGAGGATACTCTGACTTGTGGGAGTACTTGTCACGATTGTAAAGCCTGAGCTGATGGCGAGGATCCTCGTCATACTTCCCCCTAAAAGACGTTCCCCACCGATCGAGCAAAATCTCCTCAATCAGCTCCTGAATGCTCCCTGCACTGATGTCGAACGCGTTACCCAGCGCGGAGCACCAATGGTCCGTGAAGTCCATGAAGAAGCGAAATCGGGGTTCGCGGCTATCCCCGTCCGCAGGGCCCACCATCGCGTCGTCACTCTCTTCGTCATCGATGACGGCATCTGCGCTTTCGGCACAGGATTCATCCTCAAGCAAGGTAGATATGTCCGCGAGTCTATGGACTACCCGCCGCCCTGTTCCCCATCTGTTTGTTTCGGTCACCGCAGTCGGTGACCCGATGCGCAACGCGGCGGCGGTGTCTGACTGATCTAATGAATCGAAACCGTGCCGAGACATGGCAACTATGGCCGACTGGGCACTGTGCTGCATCACCACGTGCGGATCGTCATCGAACAAGACTTGGCGTAGTAACGGTTCGAACTGCGCAGTGGCCGCTAGTGCGTCGAGCTCCTGGGCCGCTCGGGCAAGGCCCAGCAACAACCATTGTCGTGCGTGCTTCTCGTAGAAAGGCAGTCGGCCATCGACGTATAACACCGGGCTCGTTCTGCCCATGGCGAGGTCGAGGAGCGGCCCAGTGACGTCCCGGCAGTCGAGGGCGAGGAGAAGCCGGACACTGTGCGCTGCGCGCCACCGGTTTGCGTCCTCTACGTCAGCTAGCGTGGCCCAAAGCGTGCCGGCAACCGCATGGGCGATCGACTCCGGGGCGGGAGGCAACGATTCGAACCGGCCGTCGCCAGCGTTGACCTCAGCCACCTCGGCGAATAGGCGGAGCCCCTCATCGAGAAGTACGCCTGCCTGCTCCGGGCTAACGCGACCAGCAAGTCGACCAGCAAGAGCGAACGCCTCCTCCGCGTCCAACGGTCGCGCTGTTGCGCCGGCAGCGCGTTGCGCTTGTCCAACGTAGTCCGCCCCGGGCTCTCCAGCCGCCTGTGCCAGCTTCTCAAGATTGATTGGCTGCCAACTCTTGCCGACAATCTCACGGCAGAACCGCGCAACCGCCGTCCTGGCAAGGTTCTTAACCTCCGCGCGCAGCCCGTACGGCATGCTCTGCGGCGGGCCGATGGAATTCAACAACCTGTCTACATCAAACAAGTCAGCCTGCGGACAGTCGCGGAAGGCAGCGACCATAACTGCTTTCTGGAAGGCTGCTACTTTACCGGCTTGCTCATAAACATGCTCAAGTCGTACGTTCCGGTGCCCATCATGGTCCTTCGCCATTGCCAGCGCTTCTGCCCAGCCGGTCGCTGACGTCAGTTCAAAACGTGGGATGTCGCCGTCGTGGTGCCTGCTGGGTACGTCTGCACCATCAGTCTCCGACCACATTCTAGAAACGTAGGACGCAGGTTCGAAGACGGTGCGGACGTCGGCCGCAAAGCAGGTTCCCTCCAATGTGGTGTGCGTTTCAGTGGCGACGTCGTCAAGCCTGCGGAAGTCTTCTGCACTGTGTTTCACAGCTCGTTCGAACTCGCTTAAGACCTTGAGAATCGTGCCAGCTCGCTCAGGATCCTGTCGCATTGCGCGCGTAATGACGTCCAAGCTCCACCAGTGATCTCCGAGCGGGAGCAGAGCCACGGCAACCAACGGCATCGGGTGCAGTAATGCCTCGTCGCTCGCAAGAAGGGCTCTTGCCAGCTCCGAAATGGTCGCGGTTCGCCGATCGCGCCATCGCGATCCAACCGCGATTGCCGTGGTGATGTCTAGCTTCCCCGCCTTCTGTAGTGCTTGGGCGAGGTCGACTCTGTCCCCGACATACGGCTCCAGATTTTCAGCCACTTGAGCAAGGCGGTAAGCGCGTTCGGGTTGCCGGCGGTCCGCTGCGCCGGCTGCATCCGCTATCTGCAACAACGTGGCCCAGCGAACATGAGCGTCATCGCCCACGCGATCGGCCAGCGCCGCGGCTTGCTCGAAGTGGGCACGAGCTTCTGCGCCTCCAAGCCGGTACGTCGCTCGGGCCAGCGCAATAAGGGACTCGATGTTATAGCCTGATTCTCCTCGGGTTTCATCGATCGAGGTCCGGACGGCTGTAGCGGTCTCTACAGCGACACCATGCAGATGAGGATGCCCCGCGCTGATGCGAACGACCTGTGTCAGAGTAGCTCGGGCCAAGGTGGCGACCTGCGAAATGCAGAACTGCACAAACCGATCGCCTCGGGCATCGTCCCTGACGGCAGCCAAAGCCCGAATCGCTATCCGACAGATGGCGTCAAGGAGGAAGTGAGGCGGATCGTAGGAGTAGGATTTTGCGAAAAACGCGTCAAGCTTTTCGTGCCGGGTCCACAAATCGAGATCGGTTCCGAGGAGCACATCCACATATAGATCAAGCCAGCCGGCCAACGGTGCCACATTGGCTCTGTACGTTTGCGCCCGTGATGACGACGATGCGTATGCTGGCCGGTTCTGCGCCTCACGGACCTCCTTTGCCGCTATAGCGTCCAGATCGAACTGTTGCCCCCGAAGGCGAGCAAGAAGCGCGAACCCAACAAGGAGTTCGAGGGTATCTCTCTCATATCTGTCGCCTGCACGGTGTCCAAGATCTTCAGGCAGGTATCGAGAGAGAAGCTCCGCTCCGGTGAGATCGCTCAACAGGTCGTGTTGCCGCCCGAAAGCGACCGCCCATATTACTGCCGCTACTCCGTTGTCGTGAACTCTCGACTCCGTCGACCCATATGCAGCCCGGTCCGACACGGACAGTCGTCCCTCGGTCGATGACAACGCCTTGATCACACGGCGGACTGCTGGCGCACCCAATTCTTGGCCGACCTCAGCACAAGCTTGGGCAACAGCGAATGCCAAATGTGGTGGACCGTCTACCGACGCCAACCGATTCACTTCCGCGAACCTTCCTGCGTCGAGCAGGCGCCGGGCGACGATGATGCCCGCATCGAAGGCGACCGTATCAGGTGTCCATCGACGAAGGTACTCGGCGCACGCTTCGGCACCGTCAGTGTTTAGAAGCCCCCATGCGACTAGAGCGATATCGCTGCGGCCGATACGCGGGCGCTCGCCTCGCTCTCGCGCGTTCCGTGTCCACGCGCTCATCCATAGCTGTGCACTCCGCAACCGGTTTCGCGCCTGATGGGTCCGGCCAGCGGCACCTGACAGCAGCGCTCCTTCGGCCGGCAGATTCGAATTGGGCCAGTCCCCCGTCAAGTTCCTGCCGGCTATCAACTGCTCGACAATATGTGAGTCAAGGAAGGCGGCAGCCAGATCGGTGTTTTGCCGTATGAGCTGCAATCGGCGAGTACGGCCGGCAGTAAGCGCGCCGACCTTGAGTGCCAGGCGTCCCGCTTCGAACTCGCGGCCTTCTCGTAGCGCAGCTTTCAACGCGAACTGCGCACGTTCCTGGTCGATCTCGGTTCGCTGCAAACTTCGTAGTTGTTCATCGTCGACGTCATCAAATGGTAGGGCTTCGTCCGATAGAGCGAGGCGTAGTAGCTCATCGACCCGGCGCGCCTCCCACAGTAGGGCGGGAATAGATGCCGCCGCGTACGGGTCCTCAGCGGCGATAGGCTTGAGCTTGCTGAGCAAGTGGTCTAGGTCCTCCCCCACGGGACGGAAGTTCTCACGGAACCAGGTTTCCGTCGGTTCGTCCCGGAATTGAACGGTCCCCCCATCAATGAGAAGCGGATGGCCGAGATCGGCTACAAAGCTTTCCACCAAGGCGGCGTCGACCTGAGCGAGTCGCGCTAGCACTCGTATGGGAATCATGGGCCGCAGAGCGGCCAATCCAACGCATATTTGGTCGATCTCACTTGATCCGTGGTGTTGGTCCTTGAGTCGCTCCACCAATTCCTGCATCAGGGCATTGAAGCCATCGAGCTTGGATTCACGGAACTGTCCTAAACGGCTGAGCAACTCGGGCAACGATTGTGCCGAACCTAGCGCCGTTACTTGAACCCGAGGGTTTCCGCCTGTTAGCGCGTGGAACTCCGCGGCATCTCGGTCAGCCGCTCCCGGGAACGATGCTCGCAGCAAGGTTGCACTTTCACTTGAAGTGAACCCCGAGAGGGCAATGGTGCGGCGTCCCGGCGGTGGATCGAGGATGTCAAGACGCTCTGACCGACAAAGCATGACTAGCCGGGTACCCGTCGGCAGCTGTTCGCGAAGTAGCCCCGGCGCGAAGGCAACTGCTCCGGTCTCGCCGGCAACCAGCACCGCATTATCCGCGGCATCTACTACTAACACCAGCAGCGCGTCCGGGCCCTGCGTTCTGACGACATCGGCGGCGTTTGCCACTCGCTTCACGAAGATCCGAAAGTAATCATCCTGTCCAGCGGTATCCGACGGAATCAGGGGATCACACAGACCCTTAGCCGCCAGTTCATTCACGATTTGGACCAGCGCCCGTTTAGGTTCGTGCCTCCCGCTGCTGGGCAATCGGTAGGAGCCGTTGCCAAAACAGTCGTAGACTACCGCCACCGATCCGGAGGGCAACGCTGCGCCAATAGTGCGTGCGAGCACCGACTTTCCGACGCCGCCTGGCGCATGAACTATGATCGGACTCGTTTCTGGGCCAGTGATTTGCTCGACGACCGTCGAGAGATGCGAGGTTTGGACAAGTGTCGCAGGCGCCTGCAGAAGATTAGGCGCAGGTAGGAGCGCCTCCTCCGACGTACCAATCGCGGCCAGGACAGCAACTTTGTCGACGCGGGGGTTGCTGCCATGCTCCGACGTAGCTCGACTTCCGATCATTTCCTTAAGGCGAAGCGCGCAGTCGCTCGGCGCGCCAGGGAGCAAGGCGCCTAGGTCTTGCTCGAATAGTGGCCGAAGCCGAAGCAATCCCGGCGCCGTATCATCAATGCGCAGCTGCCCGCATAGCTGAGCAATTCCAACCGGATCGAGTGAGCGAGCGAGTTCTTTGCGGATGTATTCCGCCGCGCCACGTGTGCCCGGAGATGGTACTCGACCTAGGGCGAGGTCCAAAATAGCTTCATGGACACTAGGCGATGCCGGTCTATTTGAAACCACCTCGAAGGAGACACGATCAATCCTATTCGGGTGGTGCTCCATGAAGTTTCGGAATCTTTCCGCGAACCCGGCGAGGGTTCGCTTCAGGAACGAAGCGGTCCATTCGACACTTTTCTGTGACGTCGAATGCTTAAGCTGCCTGTAGACCACTCGATCGGCTGTAGCTGGGTCACTCGTACCCCAGTACTCCGCTAGATCGATGACCTCCAGACCCCTTCCAGCCGCGCCATCACTGGCCGAAACGCCCTCGACATAGATGGAGTCCAACCGGGTACCCGGTTCGAGCAGGCGCAGTGACTGTCGTGCGGCCCACACGTAGTGGAACTGATCACCGTCACGGCTGGGCCGAAGAAGGTCTGTTGTCATCAGGATCCATTACACACTGCTGTACCGGATGGTCATAGCGCCTAAGCTATGCAGCCTTACGGCATGAGCGTCGCGACGCCCGGCTTCGGCTCCCGCCGGACAACATGCGAGGCGAACCACGTGACCAGTGTGGTTGCGAGATGCAGGGCGGCTCGTGCCTGGCTCAGGTCTTCCATGAGGGTCGGGTACTGTCCGCCATGGCGTGAAGTTTGACCCGTCCACAGCGCTTCCGCCATGGAGATCACGGTTTCAAGGCCGACTGAAGTGCCCGGCTGACCGACGTCCGCGACGAAGCGGTGCCGGGCGTTCTTGAGTTCGCCGAGCATCGTACCGAGGGTCGCCTTGGCGTGGTTGGGCTGAACGACCGAGTGCGCTGCTGCCTCAACAGCTTTGATAGCTTCGCTGTACGCCCGCGGAGGGTCGGGATGCAAACCGGCGAGAGCTTCCCATGCGGACTCCAAGAACTTCGATGCAGACCCAGACGAGGGCATCTGGTCAGCAGCGGCGCTCGCATCCCTGAGGGCGAGCTCACTAGCGCGGTCGGTGCGGCGCACCAGACGGCGCCCGTCCTCCGAGATGCGGTACATGAGCCGGGCATCGTCGAGGTGCTGCTGGAGGCTCTTGCGGTGATCACGCTTCGTAGCGTTCATCGCTGCGATGATCTGCATTGGCAATGGGTCGGCCCTGTTCGGACCCTGCCCACGTGCGGGGAGCAGATCTAGGAGAGCGTCAACCACGTCGAGCAGGGCTTTGTCCGATACGGATTCGGCCAAGGCATGGCGGACCCAATCATGATGGTTGAGGGTCTCAACAAACTCACCGTCGTCCTCTTCCAGCTCAAGGTGCAGGTGGATGCCCAGTCGAACAGGCACGCGATCGAGGTCCTGGCTGGGTATGTCCCGACCGGCGAGGATGATCCATTGCCGTAGGGCGGCCGCCAGGGCCGGGGAGACCCTTCGGGCCCACTGCTGGCTTGCACTCTGACGATCAGATAGTGGCTGCCATATCTCAGACGTCGACACGGCAAAGACGGTAGCGCCCTGGACCGTCCAGACAGCACGTCGTGTCCAATGAGTTCGTGGAAGTTGCTCTCCCGCTGGATGCTCAGAGTCTGCTCCAACGGAAACGCTGTCTGGCGAAGCGGTCGGTTCAAAGTTTCTGTACGTCTTAGATGCGGCCCGAAACGGGCCGCTCACGCCGCCGTCTGGGCGCGCGGCCGTCCCGCCGCTGTCGCTCTGGGCCAGGCCACGCAAGACGCCCGCCGGCTGGCGTGCTGGGGTGAGGTTCGGGCCGGCTGGCGACGGCCAGGCCGTCGAACACGGTTGCGGCCCGCCGGCGCCGAGGTGGGCGGCGCGAGTGTGCCGGGCCGCCCCTCCAAGCTCAAGGGCGCTTCGCGTCGCACGCGACGGCCCTGCGGGCCGCCCTTGACCTCAGAGCCTCTGCGACCCTCAGGGCAGTGGGTGCGGGCAGGCCGATGGCCTGCCCTTCAGTGTGCGCACCGCCCACCCCGGCGCCGGCGCAGTACCTCGCGACCGGTCAAGGTGTGGTTGCCAGCTACCGCCTGGCTCTGCTCACGAGTTGCGCCACCAGCGGCTCGTGCGTTTTGACTCCATTGATCGTTCTGCCATTGATCAATCTCGGCGAGTCTTGACCGCACTTCTGGCGGCTGCCTGCGCAGCCCGCTCGATCTTCGCGCGGTGTATCGCGCGGGCCGCCGTGTCGATTTCTTCCTCGTACTCCGCCCTCAGCCCGGTCCGGCCGTCGAGCTGCTCACGCAGGATGTCAGCTTGGCCGGCATGCCGGGTGGTCTCCTGAAGGACGTGGATCATGATGCCGAACAGCCTGACATCGGGCTGCGGCCACCAGGGCACGTGGCCAGGCGCGTCGATGGGAAGCCCTCCGATCGTCGCGTCCGCATGCTTGCCGGCACGCTGGTAGAAGTCGATGATCTGTTCGCGAGTTTCATCCGGGGTCGCCCACAGGTCGCTGCCGTCCGCGTCCTGCCAGCGCCCCAGCGGCTGCGGGAACGGGCGATCGAAGACCTCCCCGAAATACCAGGCCTCACAGGTCGCCAAGTGTTTGACCAGTCCGAGAAGGTTGGTCCCGGTCACCGTCAGGGGGCGCCGGATGTCGTACTCGGACAGGCCGTCGAGCTTCCAGACCAGCGCCTCACGGGTCACCTTGAGCCGGCGGTGCAGGTAGTCCTTCGCGAAGTCATCGATCACGGCACACGAGCTTGCCACGCGGCAACAACAGGAGCCGCCCCGCCCAGCAACTGTGTTGTCGAAACTCGCGGACATGGCATCCAGCGACGAACGTGCGGTGTCGAAGTTGGCGTTCAACCGGTGTCCGATGCCGTGGAGATAGTCAACCGCCAGACCCGCCGGTGCCCAATACGTGCCGAAGTTCCGCCGGCGACTCGCCAGGCGCATACGTTTTAGCTGGTCAGCGGCTCTGCGCCCGCAAGGTCAGCGTCGCCCTCCGGAGGCGAAAGCGCAGGTTCGAATCCTGCCGGGGGCACCAAGCTCGACCAGGGCATTCGGCCCGCCAACCCAGCGCACAGCTGCACACCGCCACTACGGGCGGCAGTGGACGAACCATGTCCCGGCGCTCGGCAGCACGGTCGCCACTTCCCAGCGCGTCATGCTCAGGTAGCAGGCCAGCCGTTTGAACTGACCCGCCAACTCCCAGGCATCCTCGCCGGGCTCCGGCGGCCGGTGCACGACGAACTGCAGCATGGTGCCCCAGGACGCGAACAGCCGGGCGTCCCAGCGGGACTGCCACTGCCAGAGCGCCGCGGCCAGCTCCTTGCTCTCGCCCAACGCGCCGAAGAAGTGCACCCACTGCGGGGCCAACCACGCCGAGGTCGTGGGCAGCAGCAGCAGAGAGACGTCGGCGGGGGTGTACCAGAAGGCCGAGGTCATGTGGTGGTGCGCCTCGATCCGCACCCGCGCCTCCCACGCCGGATCGGACCGGACCCGGTCGTAGACGAGGCGCTCCAGGTCGTGCTCGGTGATGGGCGACGGGAGCCGGCGGACGTCAGCCTCGCTCAGCCCCGTACCCGACATCCCCGCGGCCAGGAAGCCGGCGACCGACCGCTCCGGGTCCTCCAGGCTGATCTCCGTGTCGTCGAAGAGGGGCCAGGCGGACCAGGGATCAAGGGTCCTCGCGGCTTCGTCGAGCGCGGCCAGTTCGGCCTCCGAAGGCGCCGGCTCTGGATCGCTTCGCGCCCACGAGCCCTCGAATTCCCCGGTCACCACGACGGGCCACCGGCCGGTGACCGGCACCAGTGCGCACGCCTCCTGCCAGGCCGTCAACACGCTGGCCGGCGGGATCGCCTCGACGACGGCGGCGCCCTGCGGGCCGTGCTTGACGGGCAGGCCCTCGAGCCGGGTCCCGGCCAGGGCTGCGGTGACCTCGGCCGGCCCGGTATCGCGTTCGCCACCCATCACTCCATGATCGGACGAACCGCGCCCTCTCGTCGGCGAACCGGTGTCACGGCGGCGGGGTGGCCGGGAGCAGGGCGGCGACCTCCGGGCAGTCCGGGATCGTGTCGGCCGTGCAGGTCACGCCGTGGGTCAGGACCGGCAGGAGTGCCTGCATGTCGGCGATGCGGCGTTCCAGGGCGGCGCGGTGGCCCGCGATGACCGCGCGCTGGGCGTTGCGGTCGAGGGTGCCGCAGACCAGGGCGCGCAGTTGCGGCAGGCTGAAGCCGAGGGCCCGGCCGAGCAGGACGAGCCGGACCGCGAGGACGTCGCGCGGGGTGTAGCGGCGGCGGCCGTTCGGGAGGCGGTCCGGGGTGAGCAGGCCCTGGTCCTCCCAGTGGCGGAGCACGTGTGCGCCCAGGCCGAACCGGTCCGCCACCTCGCCGATGGACAGGCCGGTGGTTGACCTCAGGTCGACGTGAGGATGCATGGTCGTCAGTGTCGCGTACCGCCGCACGAACGAGGTGTTCCATGCCCCTGGCCGACCTGCCCGCAGGCCCGCTCCGCTACGCCGACACCGGGACCGGTGCGCCGGTGGTGTTCCTGCACGGCGCGTTCCAGGACGGCCGGGTGTGGGCGCCGCTGGTCGACCGGCTCGCGCCCGCGTTCCGGTGTGTGGTGCCGGACCTGCCGCTGGGCGGGCACCGGCAGCCGATGCGGGCCGCCGCGGACCGGTCCGCCGCCGGGGTCGCGGACGTCGTGGCGGACTTCGTCGAGCACCTGGGCGCCGGGCCGGTGACCCTGGTCGGCAACGACACGGGCACCGCCGTGGCGCAGCTCGTCGCCGCCCGGCGCCCGGACCTGCTGGAACGGCTGGTGCTGACCAGCGGTGAGGCGTTCGAGAACTGCCCGCCGGCGGTCTTCCGCGGCCTGCCGCCGGCGGCCCGGCTCGGGGTGCTGCCGGCCGTGCTGGCGCCGCTGAGGCTGCGCCCGTTGCGGCGCCTGCCGATGGGGTTCGGCCTGCTGACCCGCGGGCCGCTGCCGCACGACCTGATCGGGTCGTGGCTGGCCGCCTACTTCGGCGACCGCGAGGTGCGCCGGGACGCCGCCGGGTTCCTGGCCTCGCTGGCCGACCGCCGGTTGCTCGTGGACCGCTCGGACGACCTGCGCCGCTTCGACCGGCCCGTGCTGGTGCTGTGGGGGGCCGACGACCGGCTGTTCCCGCCCGCGCACGCCCACCGGCTCGGCGCGCTGTTCCCGGCCGCGCGGGTCGAGCTGGTCGCGGGCAGCCGCACCTGGGTGATGCGGGACCGGCCCGACCGGACCGCGGACCTGGTGCGCGATTTCATCGCGCCGGGCTAGGCGCCCGCCCGGCTGTCACCAGGACAGTCGAGCGGTGGCCGTACCGGTGTTCTCCTGGAACTCGACCCTGACCACGTGTGCGCCCGCCGTGAGGTTCACGGTGGGGGCCGCGGTTCCGGGGCTACTGGTCCACCGGTCAACGATCAAGGTTCCGTCGACCCACACGCGCATGCCGTCGTCCCAGGCCGCGCTGAAGCTCGTCGAGCCGCCCACGAAGTTGAAGGTGCCCTGCCACCGGGCCGAGAAGGTGTCGGTCGGTGTCCCGGCGGGACCGCCAGAACCCCACTGCTTGTTGAGCGGGGCGGCCTCACACCCGCCGGAGGCCGGCGTGCCGGACAGCGTGCGGTTCGGGAAGTAGTCGGCCCGGTACTGCCCCACGGGGCAGGCGGCGGCCCAGTTGAGCTTCGCGACCGCGTGGCCTCCCGTCTCGAACCATTCCACCTTGACCTCGTGGGCCCCCGCGGTCAGCGCGCGGCTGGCGGTGTACGCGGTCGCCGGCTGGTCGCGCCACTGGTCCATCAGGAGGGTCCCGTCGACCCACACCCGGATTCCGTCGTCGGTCACCGCCGTGAACGTGTACGTGCCGGCCGTGGCAAAGGTGAAGGCGCCCGTCCACCGCGCCGAGAAGTTGTCCGGTCCCACCCCGGCAGGCGCCCCGGTACCCCAGTCGTGGTTGAGCGGCGCGGCCTCGCAGACGGTCGACGCGGCCGCCCCGGTCAGCGTCTTGTTGGGGAAGTACTCGGCCCGGTACTGCCCGGCCGCGCAGCCGGTTGTGGCGGTGTAGGTGGCTGTGTAGGTGGTCGCGGTCGCGCCCGCGGTGATGTTGTGGGACTGGCCGCCACCGTCGGACCATCGGCTGAACGCGTAGGAGGTGCCCGACAGCGTCTGCGGCGAAGGCGCGGACAGGCTGTTGGACGAACCGACGATGACCGTGTTCGTGAAGGGTGTGACGGCCGTCCGCGACCCGGAGGTGGCCTGCAGACCCGAGGGGTTCGAGGCCACGGTGATCTGGACCGTCTGCGGGTCGAGCCGCCTGCTGACGGTCGTCGAGTTCCCGCCCGAGTCGGTGGCGGTGAGCCGCAGCTCCAGGTGGGACGGGTACTCGTGGTCCGGTGCGGCGATGGACGCCCCGCTCACGCCGGTCCAGCTCTGCAAGGGGTGTGCGTGGCAGTCGAGCGGGCAGTGCTGGAGGATCATCTCCCAGCGCAGCGCGCCGGCGGGCAGCGTTCCGTCCTGTGGGTCGCTGGCGGACCCGGAGAAGCTGACGGTGTCGCCGACCTTCCAGGTGGTGCCCGCCGCCGGAGTGGTGATCTGGGGTTGCGGGGCCGAGCCGGCGCCGGTGGTCGCCCAGTTCAGCTTGGCGACCGCGGCGCCTCCCGTCTCGAACCATTCCACCTTGACCTCGTGGGCACCGGCCGTCAGCGCGCGGCTGCCGGTGAATGTCGTCGCCGCCTGGTCGCGCCACTGGTCGATGAGGATGGTCCCGTCGACCCACACCCGGATCCCGTCGTCGCTCACGGCCGTGAACGTGTACGTGCCGGCCGCGGCGACGTCGAAGGTGCCCGTCCACCGCGCCGAGAAGTTGTCCGGTCCCACCCCGGCAGGTGCCCCCGTACCCCAGTCGTGGTTGAGCGGCGCGGCCTCGCAGACGGTCGACGCGGCCGACCCGGTCAGCGTCTTGTTGGGGAAGTACTCGGCCCGGAACTGCCCGGTCGCACACGTGGTCGGGTTGGTGGCGGCGTCGTACCTGATGCGCTGGATGGTGCCACCGTCGAAGTCGGCGTAGAAGAGCTCTCCCTGCGGTGACATCTCGAGGCCGACCGGGGTCTTCGCGGCGCTGACGAACGGCTTGGCCTTGAGCTTGTCGGGCTGGCCGTCCACGCCCTTCGGCATATACCAGATGCAGTTGCGGGAGTAGTCGCCGAAGAACAGCGCACCGTCGTACTCCGCCGGGTAGGGCCCACCCGCCGCGGCGAACGCGAACGACACCCCCGCGGTGGAGGATCCCCGGGTCGTGTTGCAGTTGTCGTTCCCGTTCAGGGGCGTGCGGTGCTTGTACGAGTAGTACGCCTTGGTGTCCGCGTTCGCCTGCGCGTAGAGGTCCTCACAGAGTTTCAGGTCGGCCCCGTCGTAGCCGGCCTGGCGGTTGTCGCCCTCGAAACAGGGCCAGCCGAAGTTCTTCACCGAGCCGGCCGGGTTGGTGATCCGGTTGATCTCCTCGAAGCTGCTCCAGCCGACGTCGCCCAGCCACAGCTCGCTGGTGCCCGGCCGGGCCGTCATGCGGAACGGGTTCCGCAGCCCGTAGGCGACGATCCGCCTGGCGTTCGCGTTGGTCGCGGCGATGCCGGGGTTGTCGGGCAGCGCCGCGCCGGTGTCCGGCGACACCCGGATCACGCTCCCGTCGAGCGTCGTGGGGTCGGTGGGGGTACGCAGGTCCTGCGAGCGCAACGCGCCGCCCTCGGCCAGCGGCGCGGTCAACGTGCCGCCGACGCCTCCGGGAGGGTCGCCGCAGGGGTTGACCGGGTTGCCGTCCTGGCCGTAGTCGACGAAATCGAAGCTCGCGCCGTCGCCGGCCGAGACGTAGAGCGCACCGTCGCTGCCGAACGCGAGGTCGCCGATGCTGTGGCTCGGGTACTGCTGACACCAGTCGTGGATGAGATCCTGCTTCGAGGTGGTGGTGCCGCTGAGCGTGAGCTTCGCCAGCTTGCCACTGACCACGCACCCGTCGGAGGTGGCGCCGGGCGGGCTCGGGCACGGGTCGCTGTCGGCGCCCGCCGTGCCCCACCGCGGAGCGGTCCCACCGACGGCCCCGTCGAACGTGTACAGCACGTACAGGTACGGCCGCCCGGTCGCGAAGCCCGGGTCGATCTCCAGCCCGAGCAGGCCCCGGTCCCAGAAGTTGTGCACTTCCGTCCGCAGGTCGGCCACCCGCGTCGCGGTGGTGTCGGTGAGGCTGTCGTACATCTGCACCGTGCCGCGCTTCTCCGCGACGAAGATCCGGCCGTCCGGCGCGAACCGCACGGACGTCGGGTTGACCAGCCCGCTGAAGGCCGTCACCTCGCGGAAGCCCGTGGGGACGGCGGCCGAGGCGGAACCCGTCCTGACCGCCAGGAGGGACGGCACCAGCAGCACGACCGACACCAAAAGGATGAGCAGGATCCTCGTGTTCGGACGTTCGGCGATCCGGGACAGCACCATGACGGCCTCCGTGCCTCAAGCGGGCCCGCCGGCTCGCGCTATCCGCGCAGCGTATTGGCGATCTTTCCTGGTCCGGACCAGCCTGTCGGCCTGCACATGGTGGAGGTTCAGCGCCGGACGTTGCCGATCAGCTCGACCGCCCTGCCTCAGCGGACGGCTGTGCCGCGCCAGGCGCCCGGTTCCTCAGTGGACCGCGGCCACGATTCCGGGGGCGGGCCGAACGCGCGGCGGCCGGCCCGCACCGCCAGCGCGGCCAGCGCCGCGTTCGCGCCACCGCCGATCACCGCGCCGATGCCGAACGGCGCCACCCGGCCGAGGACGATGATCCCCTGCTTGGCGCCGTACTTGGTGATGAAGTGCCGGCCCAGGACCCCGTTGATCTGCTTCAGCGTGGCGACGGGCACCTTGGCGACGATCTGCCGCGCCCAGTGCTGCCCCGTCCGCTCGGCGACCTTCGTGATCGTGGCGGAGCCGGAACCGCCCAGCATGATGCCCAGCACGATCGTCCGGCGGCGCTCCAGCTCGTCGATGGGCACGCCGTGCACCTCGGCGATGGACAGCGCGAAGAGGGCGCTCAGCTCCAGCGACGACAGGGCCTCCCCGGCCGACAGCGCCAGCGCGACGCCCGTGCCGATGCCGGGGGCGGCCGCCGCCCCGCCCACCGCGGCGCCCGTCCCGGTCAGGGCGCTGACGTACATGCGCTCCAGGGTGCGGACGACCTCCGCCGGTGTCGCGTCCGGGTTGCGCTGGCGGGCCCGGGCGATGTTCTTGCGCACCAGGGGGCTCTGCATGTCGATCGCCTTGTGCAGCACGTCGAGGACCTGCTGCCCGCGTCCGGTCGCTGCCGGGGCCGATTCGTCGGGGGCGTCTGTCGCCATGCGGTGGACTCCTTGGGGTGGGTGCTCGGACGGCTGTCCAGAGTCCCAGCTCTCACCGGCGGGCCGAGCGCGCCGGACCAGCGCCCGGCGCCGAATCATCCGGCCGGGTGACGCGTTCCCGCGAGGCCGGGCGGGACGGCAGCGCGGCGACGCCGACGGAGAGCGCCGTGCGGATCGCGGCGGTTGTAACATCCTCGCCGGGGCGCAGCATCTTCTTCCCGGGGGCCCGAGTGAGCCGTTCGCGTGACGTCCGCACCCGGCTCGCGGCCGACCTCGTCCGGCGTCTCGCCCGGCGCCGCGCCGACCGGTTCGCCGACGCCGATCCGCTGGCCCTCGGTGTCGCGCCCGCCGCCGGGCACGAGGAGCACGGGCTTCCCGCGTACGTGCCGCGCGACTGCGAGCCCGCGCTGGAGCGTGCCGTCGAGGCGGGTGGGCTGGTGGTCGTGCACGGGCGGGTGGCGGCCGGGACGTCGCGGACCGCGTTCGAGGTGGTGCGCCGGGTGCGCGGCGACTGGGACGTCGTCGCGCCGGCCGACGCGGCCGCGCTGCGGCGGCTCGCGGACGACGGGTTCGACACCGGGCACTGCGTCGTGTGGCTGGACGGGCTGGACCGGTTCCTGCTGCCCGGCGGGCTCGCCGACATGCCGCTGCCGCCGCTGGTGGTGGCGACGGTCCGGGACGCGGCGCTACGCCGGCTGGACGCCGCGCCCGCCGACGGGACGCCCGGCGCGGCGACCCGCCTGGTGCGGCGGGCGCACCGGGTGGCCGTGGCCGACCGGCTGTCCGACGCCGAGCTGCGGCGCGCGGAGGCCAGCGACGACCCGCGCATCGTCGCCGCCGCGCGGCTGGCGGCCGGGACGAGTCTCGGGGCGTACCTGACGGGCGCGGCCGGGTTGATGGCGCTCTGGTCCGAGGGTTCCGGCACCCTGCACGACGTGGGGCAGGCGTTCGTCGCGGCGGCCGTCGACTGCCGCCGCACCGGGTACGACCGCCCGGTGCCGGCCGCCGTGCTGGACGCGCTGCACCGGGCGTACCTGTCGCCGGCCCGCCGGGGCCGCACCGACCTGCCGCCGGCGGCGGACGGCCTGGAGTGGGGCACGTCGAGCGGGTGCCTGACCGCGCACCCCGGCGACACGTACCGGGCGGCGGACCTGCTCGTCGACCGCACGGAGTCCGGCGAGGGGCCGCAGGGGCTGTCCACGCCGCCCGTCGCGGTGCGGCAGGCCATGCTGGCGCTGGCCACCGGCGACGAGCTGCTGGCCGTCGGGGTGCGGGCGTTCGCCGACCGCGACGCCGGGGCCGCCGACGCGGCGTTCGCCCGGGCGGTGGCGGCGGGCGACGACCGGGCGCTGGGCCACCTCGCCGCGGTGCGGCTGGTGCAGGACCGGCCCGCCGACGCCGAGCAGCTGCTGCTGCGGGCGCTGGAGCGCGACCCGGGCAACCCGGCGCACCGGGCGTTCCTCGGCACCGTGCTCGCCGAGCAGGGCCGCGACGACGAGGCCGCCGGGCACCTGCGGGCCGCCGCCGAGGCCGGCGACGACGCCGCCGCCGGCACCCTGGGGCTGCTGCTGGCCGGCGGCGACGACGCGGCCGCCGAGCCGCTGCTGCGCCGCGCGCTGGCGATCGACCCCCGGGGGTACGGGCTGGAGCTGGGCCGCCTGCTGCTGCGCCGGGGCGACTACCCGGCGGCGGAACGGGTGGTGCGCCCGCTCGCCGAGCGGGGCGACGGCGAGCAGGGCGCCGACGCGGAGGCCGGTGAGCTGCTCGGCACGATCCTGGCGGGCGAGGGCCGGTACGCGGAGGCGATCACGCACCTGCGCCGCGCCGCCGACTCCGGCGCGCCGGGGGCCGCGTTCTCGCTGGGGCTGACGCTGGAGCTGGACGGTGACGCCGCGGCGGCCGGGCCGTACCTGCGCCGCGCCGCCGAGGCGGGCGACCCGGACGCCCTGACCCACTACGTCGACCACCTGCTGGCCCACGGCGGGCCGGGTCCGGCCGAGCAGTTCCTGCGCGGCATGGTGGCCGCGGGCGACGACGTGGCCGCGGGCCACCTGGGCATGCTGCTGTTCCAGGACGCGGTGCAGGACACCGGCGGCATCCCGCGGCGCCGCGAGCCGGAGATCCTGGGCCTGCTGATGCGCGGCGCCCGCGCGGGCCTGACCCGGGCGGCGGGGGCGGCGGGCTTCCTGCTGTTCGAGGCGGGCCGGTACCCCGAGGCGGAGCGGGCGCTGCGGGCGGCCGCCCCGGAGGACGACAACGTGGCCGGTTACCTGGGCATGTGCATCCTGCGGCTGCACACCGACCCGGCCAGCCTGCGGGAGGCGGCGGAGCTGCTGCGCCGGGGCGCGGCGCACGGCAACGCGCTGGCGGCGCAGACCCTGGAGTACCTGGAGGACATGTACGGCGAGGACTGACCCCTCAGGTCGGGGCGTCCGCGGCCGATGGACCGGGACAGGCAGTTCCAGACGATGAACGGTCCACCGACGATGGCAGATCCCGCAACCGGCCTGCCCGTGCCCGCCGACCGGCGGCCGGACGCCGCCGGCTACCCCGCCGAGCAGCTGCTCGCCGCCGCGCACGCGGCCGCCCGCCCGCTGCCCGCGCCGGGCGAGGTGCGGCCGGGCCGCAACAGCGCCGCCGACCGGGCCCTCGCGTTCGGCATCGCCAGCCTGGTGATCAACTTCGCGGGGCTGGTGAGCGTCGCGGCGATCGTCTGGGGCGTCGCCGGGCTGAACCGGACCCGGCAGGGCCCTGCCGCCGGCCGGGCCACCGCGGCGTGGGGCGTGCTGCTCGGGGTCGTCGGGCTGGTGTTCACGGCCCGGGTCAAGCATTTCCTGTTCTGACCCGCTCAGGTTTCCCGGCGCCCGGCCGATGCTCTGCCTCGCCCGGACGACCAGCGACCACGAGGTGAACCATGTCCCCCAGCGCGCCCCCGCAGCCGATCCCCCTGTCGCGGTTCGCCGTCGCGCACGGCTCGACGGTGCCGGCGCGCGCCGGCCGGCCGGGGACGCCGCCGCGGCGCCCGCGCCGGGCGCTGCCGCCGTTCGTGCGGGCCCTGTTCGCCTGACGGAGATCCTTTCGTTGACATCGATCAATGGATCGGGTGGTGTGGAGCCACGTCCTTCGATGTCGCAGGAGGTTCCATGTCCAGACGCCGCCGGCTGGCCACCGCCGCAGCCGCAGCCGTCCTCACGGCAGGCCTGATCGTCCACCCCGGAGCGGTCTCCGCGGCCCCGCCGCCCGCACCGGGCGCGGTGAGCCTGGCCGCCGGTGAGACCGGGCTCGTCCGCTTCCGCCTGCCGGGCGAGGCGATGCTCGCCGAGCTGGTCGCCGGCGGGGCCGACGTCGCCGCCCGCCCGCGCACCGCCCCCGGGCAGGTGCTGGCCGACATCGTGGTGACCGCCGGCGAACTGGCGGCGCTGCGCGAGCGCGGGGCCGTCGCCGTCCAGCTCATCCAGACCTCCGCCGACGCGGCCCGGCACGCCGCCGAGAGCCGGCGCGGCGCCCGGGTGCTCGCCGCGGACACCCTGCAGTTCCTCCAGGCGTACTGGTGGACGACCAACGGCCGGACGTTCCTGCAGACCCAGGTCGCCACCACCGCGTCCGACGACCCGGACGTCGAGATCACCGTCACCTGGACCACCGCCGACGGCACGACCGGGACGTTCCCGCTGGTGCGCTTCGAGGACGCGGGCGAGTACCAGTACCACTGGGCGGTGCCGCAGCCGCTGCCCGCCCGGCCGGTGCGGGTCACGGCGACGTCCAGCCTCGGCGGCGCCTCCCGGGCGATCACCCCGGCGGTGTGGCCCGGCGCGACGCCGCCCGCGCAGCCCGCCGGGTACCAGAAGGACTTCATCGACGCGTACCTGACGCCGACCGACATCCGCGCCCGCATCCAGCGGCTCGGCCGGCAGTACCCGCACCTCGTCGACGTCATCGACCTGCCCAACCGCACCCAGGGCTACCGCCGCACCGCCGCCGCCTACCTGGGCGACCCGGCCGCCGCGGCGGTCGTCGTCGAGTCGGTGCGCTTCGGCGACCAGGGCATGAACGGCGTACAGGTGCGCACCGTCGACCCGGGCCGGGCGAACCGGCCGCTCGGCGCCACGTACCGCGACCGGGTCCTGACGATCTCGCTCGCCACCGACGCCGGCGGCAAGGTGATCAGCACGACCGACGACGTGGCCGCCTTCGTCACGGCGCGCTACCCGCAGCGGTTCCGCGCGTTCGTCGAGGAGGGCTCGGCCGGCGTGCCCATGCCCGTCGCCGGGCCCGCCCGGCTCGACGACGGCCTGGAGGGCGCCGAGGTGCCGCAGCGGCCGTGGACGGTGCAGGCGCTGCGCATCGGCGCCGTGCGCGACGGCTCCCGCACCGGCGTGCTCGCCTACTCGCAGGAGCACGCGCGGGAGTGGGCCACGCCGCTGGTGACGCTGGAGTTCGCCGAGCGGCTGCTCGCCAACCACGCCACCGACCCGGCCACCCGCGAGCTGCTGGACGCCGTCGAGGTGTTCGTCGTCCCCGTGGTGAACCCCGACGGGGCGAACTACTCGTTCAACGACTTCAACTTCCAGCGCAAGAACCTGGTCAACCACTGCACCGGGCCGGCCCGCGACCCGCGCAACCGCGACCTGTGGGGCGTCGACGTCAACCGCAACTACGCGGTCGGGTCGCTGTTCGACGGCTACGTGGGCGCCAGCGCCAACTGCCTGTCCGGCACGTACGCGGGCACCGGCGAGCTGTCGGAGCCGGAGAGCCGCAACGTGGTCGAGCTGGCCGAGGCGCACCCCAACATCCGGTACTCGATGAACGTGCACAGCTACGGCGGCTACTTCATGTGGTCGCCGGGCGCGTACAAGGCCGAGGGCCGGGTCACGCTGCCGCGGCCGTCGATCGACGAGCAGAAGTACTTCCTGGACAGCGCGCGGCGCATCGTCGGCGCGATCGCCGTCGAGCGCGGCACGGTCACCTGGCCGTCGTACACCGGCCCGGTGGCGGACGTGCTCTACTCCGCGGCCGGCAACTCGGCCGACCACCTGTACTACGACCTGGGCATCGTGGCCTGGAACTTCGAGGTCGGCAACGACCGGTGGAACGAGGCGACCCGGCAGTGGGAGGGCGTCGGCTTCCAGCCGCCGTTCGCCGAGGCGCACGCGGAGGCGCAGGAGTACGCGGGCGGCCTGGTCGAGCTGGTCAGGATCGCCCACGACCGGGCCGCGGACGACAGCTGAACCCGGTGCGGCGGGGCCGGGTCAGCCGGCCTCGCCGCCCGCCCGGCGGGCCCGCGCGCGGCGCTTGCCCTCGTGCATCGCCTGCACGCGGGCGACCGGGATGGTGTGGCCCTCGGCGATCAGGTCGGCGGGCAGCTCCTGCGGCGCCGGCAGGGCGTCCCGCCACGGATCGGCGTCGCCGAGCAGGCCGGGCGCCGTCCGGATCGTGAAGTCGGCCGGGCGCACGTCGCCGAGGTCGTCCCAGGACACCGGGAACGACACGGTCGCGCCGGGCCGGATCCGCGGGCTGTACGCGGCGACGACGGTCGCCCCGCCCACCCGGGTGGCGTCGAGGAACACCTTGCCGGCCCGGTCGTCCTTGATGAACGCGGTGGTGGCCAGCGCCGGGTCGAGCCGCTCGGCGCGGGCGGCCAGCGCGCGCCCGGCGGCGGCCACGTCCTCCGTCGGGTGCTCGGCGATCGGCACGAACACGTGCACGCCCTTGGCGCCGCTGGTCTTGACCGCGCCGTCCAGGCCGCAGCCGCGCAGCGCCTCCCGGACCAGCCGCGCCCCCGCCACGGCGGCCGGGAACGAGTCGCCCTCCGGCGGGTCCAGGTCCATGATCAGGTGGGTCTGCCGGTGCGGGGCGTCGGCGGTGGACAGCGCCGGGTGGTACTCGACGGCGCGCTGGTTGGCGAACCAGACGAGGGTGCGCTCGTCGTCGCAGAGGGCGTACGACACCTCCCGGTGCGACGCCTCCGCCCACACCCCCACCCGGCGCACCCACTCCGGGGTGTACTTCGGCAGGTTCTTCTGCATGAACGGCTCCTGCCCCGGGCGCACCCGCACCACGGACAGGGGCCGGCCGCGCAGCCCCGGCAGGATCCGCCCGGCCACGGCCGTCAGGTAGCCGACCAGGTCGCCCTTGGTGGCGTCCGACCCGTCGAACAGCGGCTGGTCCAGGTTGGTGAGCTTCACGTCCGCCTCGCCCATCCGATCACCTTAAGCGCGGACTACCCTCGGACGGGTGCCGAAGGAACCCCTGGTCTCGTACGTGCCCGTCGACGCCGACGGCGTGCTGACGGCCGGCCTCGCGGGCGAGCTCGACCTGAACACCGCCGACGACGTGCGCGACAGCCTGGCCGCCGCCGTGGTGGGCACCGGCTGCCGGTTCCTGGTGGTCGACGTGAGCCGGCTCAGCTTCATCGACTCGTACGCGATGGGCGCGCTGATCAGCGCCCGCAACAGCGCGGCCGCCGCCGGGGTGCCGCTGACGCTGGTGGACCCGTCGCCGCCGGTGCGCAAGGCGCTCGAGGTGACGGGCCTGGCGGCGGTGTTCGGCCTGGGCCCCGCCGGGCGCTAGGCGACCGCCCAGCGGTCCAGGTCGGCCGCGAGGTCCGCGAACACGTCGGTGTTGAACCGGTACGCCAGCAGCACCTCGTCGACGATGCGGGCGCGCTCGGCGGCGTCCCACGGCGCCGCGTCGAGCAGGTCGCGGTAGCCGTCGCGGAACGTGCCCGGGTCGATGCCGGCGAAGTCGTAGAACGCGACGCCGTGCCGGCCCGGCAGGCCGTAGATCTCGGCGACGGCGGCGGCGATGTACTGCCCGCCGGACAGGTCGCCCAGGTAGCGGGTGTAGTGGTGGGCCACGAAGCCGCCCGGCCAGTCGTGGCAGACGGCGGTGAGGCGCTCGGCGTACGCGGCGGTGGCCGGGCCGGGGCGGACGGCGTCGCGCCAGTCCGGGCCGAGCAGGTACGCCAGGTCGGCCTCCAGCGCGGGCAGCCGGGTCAGCCGCTCGTCGGCGAACAGCGCGGCCACCGGGTCGGCGCGCATGTCGTCGGCGGCCGCCTCCAGCGCGCGGTACACGTACCAGTGCTGGGCGACGAGCGCGGCGTAGCCGGCCCGGTCGAGGCGGCCGCCGAGCAGGGCGTCCAGGTAGGCGCCGCGCTCGGCGGTGCGGTGGGCGGCGGCGGTGGCGGCGCGCAGCTCGGCGCTGAACACGTCAGTGGGTCCGCTCGTCGGCGGGCAGGCCGAGCGCCGCGCGGGCGGCCGCGTACATGCGCACGACCTCCTGGCGGATCTGCGGGCGCTCGGTGACCGGGCCGCTCCACGGGATGCGCACCTCGGCGACCCCGCCCGGCTCGTCGACGGCGAACACGATGCCGGCCGCGTCCATGCCGCTCATCCGGGCGGCCGTGGCGGCGTCCCGGCCGCCCAGCGCCCGGCAGATGAGCAGCGAGTCCTCGCCGTGGTCGTCGTTCATGTGCCGCATCACCTGCGCGGTGACGCCGGGCCCGAACAGCTCCGCGCTCTCTGCCATCCCTGCATTCTGCCGACTTAGGGTGCCCTTCGCTGGTGTGGCCTGGATTACACCCGGCGCTGGACGCGCAGCAGGTACTCCTTCCGGTGCAGCGGGTCGTCGTCGGTGCGCGGCCGCGCGGGCGCCGGCCCGCGCACCGGCTCCCAGTGGTCGAACGCCGCCTCCAGCACGCCCTCGCCGCCGGTCAGGCCGGGCAGCGCCCGCTCCAGCTCGTGCACGCGGGCCGCGGGCACGTACCCCTCGACGACCTCGCCGGTGGCGGTCAGCGGCACCGCGCCGAGGCGGGCGAGCAGCGGCAGCACCGGCGCGGTGGCCGGGGCGTCGAGCCGGAACCGGAGGACCGGCTCCAGCACCGTCGTGCCCGCCGCGCGCAGCGCCGCCATCAGCACCAGCGGGGTGAGGCCGCGGAAGTCGCCGCCCGTGGTGGACATGCTCTTGTCGAACGTGGCGTGCGCGTGGCTCTGCCGCGGCCAGTAGCCGTTGCGGGTCAGCGTGACGAGGCAGTCGGTGACCGGCCAGCCGTGCAGCCCCTCCGCCAGGGTGGCGCGCACGGTGTCCTCGACGGCGGCGAAGAACGCGTACGGCATCGAGCCCAGCTCCACCCCGAGCCGGTACCCGACGCCGGTGCCCGGCGCGGCCGGCTCGACCCGCAGGCCGAGCGTGGCCAGGAACGGCGTGACGTCCTTGATCCCCACCTCGACGGCCTCGCCCGCGCCGGCGGGGCGCTCGATGTGCAGGGTGGTGGTCTCGCGGAAGCGGACGGCCAGCCCGTAGTCGGCGGCGAGCGTGGCCTCGATCACCTCCTTCTGCACCTCGCCGTACAGCGACACGGAGATCTCCCGCCGCCGGTCGTCGCGACGCAGGTCGATGAGCGGGTCCTGCTCGGCCAGCTCGGTGAGCGCCGCGTAGAGCGCACCGCGGTCCCGGCCGGACACCGGCTCCACCACGGTCTCCAGGGTGGGCGGGGCGAAGGCGCCGGCCGCCGGGGCCGGGCCGGCGCCGAGCGCGTCGCCGATCCGCACCGCGCCCAGGCCGCGCACCCGGCCGATCCGGCCCGCCGTCAGCTCGCCGGGCGGCCCCGCGTCCACGACGTCGATGCCGGTGACCTTGGCCTCCCGGCCGCCGACGGTGACCCGGTCGCGCGGGCGCAGCGTCCCCGCGAACAGCCGCGCGTACGCGATCCGCTCCCCCGCCGCGCCGCGCTCCACCTTGAACACCGTGCCGGCCGGCGGCGCGCCCGCGTCGGCGGCCGCCGCGGGCAGCAGCTCCGGCAGGGCCGCCATCAGCTCGGGCACGCCCGCGCCGGTGACCGCCGACCCGGCGAACACGGGGAACGCCCGTCCGGCCCGGGTCTGGGCGGCCAGCCGGGCCCGCACGTCGATCGGCTCGCCGCGCACGTACGCCCGCAGCACCGCGTCGTCCAGGTCGGCCAGCACGTCGATCCGGCGCGGGTCGTCGCCGGGCACGAACGCCGCCCCGGGTGTGCCGGGGGCGACGACGGCCCCCATCGGCACCACCGCCGGGCTGAGCTTCGCCGCCAGGTCCGGCAGCAGGTCGCGGGCGCCCCGGCGGTCGATCTTGTTGACGAAGAGCAGCGTCGGCACCCGCAGCCGGCGCAGCGCCCGCATGAGCACCCGGGTCTGCGGCTGGACCCCCTCGACCGCCGAGACGACGAGCACGGCGCCGTCGAGCACGCCGAGCGCCCGGTCCACCTCCGCGATGAAGTCGGGGTGGCCGGGGGTGTCCACGATGGTCACGGTGGTGCCGGTGGCGGCGTCGCCGACGGTGAACGACGCCACGGCGCTCTTGATGGTGATGCCGCGCTGCCGTTCGAGCGCGAGCGTGTCGGTGGTGGTGTCACCGGCGTCGACGGAGCCGAGCCGGTCGATCACCCCGGCGGCGTACAGGAGCCGCTCGGTGAGGCTGGTCTTACCGGCGTCGACGTGCGCCAGGATGCCGAGATTGATGGAGCGCATGCAGCGTCATGTCCTCGAGGTGGGCGACAGGGAGCGGGAGGGACATGCGCGCTGCTCGCATCGTTGGCTCTCCTGACCTCGGAACGGTTCCGTCCGCGCGACCGTAACCCGGGCCCGCGCCGGGCGTCATCCGAATTCGTACACGTGTGCTAAAGTGCTGGTCGTGCCCGGGGCGACGATCCTCCATGCCGACCTCGACGCGTTCTACGCGTCGGTCGAGCAGCGTGACGACCCGGCTCTGCGCGGCCGCCCCGTCATCGTCGGCGGCGGCGTGGTCCTGGCGTGCAGCTACGAGGCGAAGGCGTGCGGCGTGCGCACCGCGATGGGCGGCCGCCAGGCGCGCCTGCTGTGCCCGCAGGCCGTCATCGTGCCGCCGCGCATGTCGGCGTACACGGCGGCCAGCCGGGCGGTGTTCGAGGTGTTCCGCAGCACAACGCCCGAGGTCGAGGGGCTGTCGATCGACGAGGCGTTCCTCGACGTGGCGGGCCTGCACCGCATCCGGCCGTCGCCGCTGGCCGTCGCCGCCCAGCTGCGCCGCGACGTGCGCGAGCGGGTCGGCCTGGCGATCACCGTCGGGGTGGCGCGCACGAAGTTCCTGGCGAAGGTCGCCAGCGGCGTCGCCAAGCCCGACGGCCTGCTGCTCGTGCCGCCGGACGGCGAGCTGTCGTTCCTGCACCCGCTGCCGGTCGAGCGGCTGTGGGGCGTCGGCCCGGTGACGTCCGGCAAGCTGCGCGAGCGCGGCATCCGCACGGTCGGTCAGGTGGCCCGGCTCGGCGAGGCCGGCCTGGTGTCCATCCTCGGCCCGGGGGCCGGCCACCACCTGCACGCCCTGGCGCACAACCGCGACCCGCGCCGGGTGCAGACCGGCAAGCGCCGCGGCTCGATGGGCGCCCAGTCCGCGCTGGGCCGCGGCCGGCGCACCCCGGAGGCGATCGAGGCGGTGCTGGCCGGGCTGGTCGACAGGGTCGGCAAGCGCATGCGCAAGGCGGGCCGGGCCGGGCGCACGGTCACCCTGCGGCTGCGCTTCGACGACTTCACCCGCGCCACCCGGTCGCACACGCTGCCCCGCCCCACCGACTCCACCCGCACGCTGCTGACGGTGGCCCGGGCGCTGCTGCGGGCGGCCGGCCCACTCATCGCCGTGCAGGGCTGCACCCTGGTCGGCGTCTCGATCGGCAACCTCGACGACGACGGCGCCGTCCAGCTCGAACTGCCCTTCGCCCGCGACAGCGGCCCCGACCTCGACGTGGCGCTCGACGCGGTCCGCGACCGGTTCGGCTCGTCGTCGGTGGTGCGCGGCGCCCTGGTCGGCCGCGACCTCGGACCGGCGGTGCCGCTGCTGCCGGACTAGGCACAATCGTCGTCATGAGCGACGCGCTGACCGCCGACGATTTGGAGTTCCTCCGCCGCCCCCTGCACGGGTTCCTCACCGTGGCCGGGACGGCGCAGCCGCCGCAGCCGCGGCCGGTGTGGTTCGAGGCGACCGACGACGGCACGATCCAGCTGTTCACCGAGCCGGACTCGCTGAAGGTGCGGCGCCTGCGGCGCGACCCCCGCGCGTCCCTCGTCGTGGCCGCCCCGGTGGGCGAGCGCGAGCGCTGGGTGTCCGTCGCCGGCCCCGCCACGGTGGAGGCCGGCGGGGCGCACGAGCTGTGCTCGCGCCTGGCCGCCCGCTACTGGGACCTGGGCGACCCGGTGCGGGCGCGCGACCTCGCCGAGATCCTCGCCGGCGAGCTGCTGCGCATCGTCATCCATCCGGAGGCGGTGCGCCGCTACGCGTACTAGGCGACGTCCTCCGGGGCCAGCAGGCAGAACTCGTTGCCGCCGGGGTCGGCGAACTCCGCGTCGCCGAGGCGGGTCGCGCCGAGGGCGAGCAGGCGGCCGGCCTCGGCCCGCCGGTCGCCGTCCGCGACGAGGTCGAACCACAGCCGGTTGTGGCCGGTCTTCGGCACGACCGGCGGGCCGCCCCAGGTGATCTTCGGGCCGCCGTGCGGGGAGCGGATCGCGGTCTCCTGGTCCTGGTCCCACACCAGCGGCCAGCCCAGCGCCTCGCTCCAGAAGTACCCGACGTCCGGCATGCCGTCGGACGACAGCGCCCCGATGAACCCGCAGTCGGCGAGGAAGTCGTTGCCGGCCTCGATGACGCAGAACTCGTTGCCCTCCGGGTCGGCGAGCACCACGTGCCCCTCCTCGGGCAGCTGACCCACGTCGATGTGCCGGCCGCCCAGCTCCAGCGCCCGGTCCACCGTCCGCAGCTGGGCCGCCTCCGACGCGCTGGTCAGGTCGAAGTGCACCTGGTTCGGGCCCGTCTTCGGCGCCGCGGTGGGCACGAACCGCAGCCGGAACCCCGTGTCGTCGGCCGGCCGGAGCTGGTGGCCGCCCCGCGGGTCGCCGGTCAGCTCCCAGCCCAGCAGGCCGGACCAGAACCGCGCCACGGTCAGGGGGTCGTTCGCGCCGAAGCAGAGGGCGTACAGGTGAGCGGCCATGCCGCACGGTAGGCGCGCGCCGGGTCCGGCCGCAGCCGAATATCCGCGGTCCCGACCGGCAGGTACGAGGGCGCGGGGACCCACCGGCTCGCAGGTGCGTGGGTTACGGTGGCGCGGTGAGCGCATTCCGGATCGGGGAGGCCGCCGAGCTGCTCGGCGTCAGCGCCGACACGGTGCGCCGGTGGGTCGACGCCGGGCGGTTGCCGGCGCGGCGGGACGACACCGGGCAGCGGATCGTCGACGGCACCGACCTGGCCGCGTTCGTCCGCGAGCACGGCGCCCGCCCGGACGAGGGCACCGAGCACTCGTCGGCGCGCAACCGGCTGCGCGGCATCGTCACCGCCGTCGCCCGCGACAGCGTGATGGCGCAGGTCGACATCCAGGCCGGGCCGTTCCGGGTGGTGTCGCTGATGAGCCGCGAGGCCGTCGACGAGCTGGGGCTGGAGGTCGGGTCCGTGGCCACCGCCGTCATCAAGTCGACGACCGTGGTGGTGGAGACCGGCCCGAAGAAGCGGGCGTGAGGCGGGCGCCGCTCGCGCTGCTGCTGCCGGCGGCGCTGGGGCTCGCGTTCCTGGTGCTGCCGCTGGCCGGGCTGCTGGCCCGCACGCCGTGGTCGGAGCTGGGGCCGCGGCTCGCCGCGCCGGGGGTGCTGACGGCACTGCGGCTGAGCGTGCAGACGGCCAGCACCGCCACCCTGGTCTGCCTGGTGCTGGGGGTGCCGCTGGCGTGGGTGCTGGCCCGGGTGCCGTTCCCCGGGCGGCGGTTCGTGCGGGCGCTGGTGACGGTGCCGCTGGTGCTGCCGCCGGTGGTCGGTGGGGTGGCGCTGCTGCTGGCGCTGGGCCGCAACTCCCCGGTCGGCGGCTGGCTGGACGACACGTTCGGGGTGACGCTGCCGTTCACGACGGCCGGGGTGGTGCTGGCGGAGGCGTTCGTGGCGATGCCGTTCCTGGTGATCGCCGTCGAGGGGGCGCTGCGCGGCGCGGACGCCCGCTTCGAGGAGGCCGCCGCCACCCTGGGCGCGGGCCGGTGGACGACGTTCACGCACGTCACCCTGCCGCTGGTGGCGCCCGGCGTGGTGGCGGGGGCGGTGCTGTGCTGGGCGCGGGCGCTCGGCGAGTTCGGGGCGACGATCACGTTCGCCGGCAACTTCCCGGGCCGCACCCAGACCATGCCGCTGGCCGTCTACCTGGCGCTGGAGACCGACCTGCCCGCCGCGATCGTGCTGAGCCTCGTCCTGCTCGTGGTGTCCGTCGTCATCCTGGCGCTGCTGCGCGACCGCTGGATCACCGGTGCTTGACGCCCACCTGGTCGTGGACCGCGGCGCGTTCCGGCTGGACGTGCCGCTCACCGTCGCGGCGGGCGAGGTCGTGGCCCTGCTCGGGCCCAACGGCGCGGGCAAGACCACCGCGCTGCGCGCCCTGGCCGGGCTGACCCGCCTCGCCGCGGGGCACGTCCGGCTCGACGGCCGGGACCTGTCGGGCACGCCGCCGGAGCGCCGCGGCATCGGCGTCGTGTTCCAGGACTACCTGCTGTTCCCGCACCTGTCCGCGCTGGACAACGTGGCGTTCGGGCCGCGCCGGCAGGGCCGCTCCCGGTCGGCGGCGCGGGCGCTGGCGGCGGACTGGCTGGACCGGGTGGGGCTGGCCGAGGTGGCGGGCCGCCGCCCGCGGGCGCTGTCGGGCGGCCAGGCGCAGCGGGTGGCGCTGGCCCGGGCGCTGGCGGTGGCGCCGCGGCTGCTGCTGCTGGACGAGCCGCTGGCCGCGCTGGACGCCCGCACCCGGCTGGACACCCGCGCGTCGCTGCACCGGCACCTGGGCGGCTTCGCGGGCGGCGCGCTGCTGGTCACCCACGACCCGCTGGACGCGCTGGTGCTGGCCAACCGGCTGGTCATCGTCGAGGACGGCCGGGTGGTGCAGGAGGGCGGCGCGGCGGAGGTGACGGCCCGCCCGCGCACCGACTACGTGGCCCGGCTCGTAGGGCTGAACCTGTTCCGCGGCACCGGCTCCGGCGCGACGGTGCGGGTGGGCGAGCTGGACTTCGCCGTCGCCGACCGGGTCACCGGCGACGCGTTCGTGGCGTTCGCCCCGGCGGCGGTGGCCGTGCACGTCGAGCGGCCGACGGGCAGCCCGCGCAACACGTGGGCGGCCACGGTGGAGGGCGTGCAGCGCCACGGCGACAACCTGCGGGTGCAGCTCGCCGGCCCGGTCGCGGCGGCCGCCGACGTGACCCCGGCCGCGGCGGCCCAGCTCGGCCTCACGCCGGGCCGGGCGGTGTGGGCGGCGGTCAAGGCCACCGAGACCCGCAGCTACCCGGCCTGACTCACGCCTGCAGCAGCACCTCGAGCAGCGTCCCGGCGAACGCCCGCGGGTGCGTGGCGTAGCCGGTGTGCCCGCCCGGGAACAGCACGAACGGCAGGTCGAGGCGCTCGGCCAGGGCGACGGCGCAGCGGTACGGGTAGGCGCCGCCCGACCGCTCGCCCCCGGCCGCGACGATGCGCTCCGCCACCGGCGCCAGCGCCGCCGGGTCGAGGCGGTGCCGGCCGGCCGCGGTGACGTCGTACCGCAGCAGGTGGTCGAGGTTGCGCAGCCGGGCGGCGGTCAGCTTCGGCAGGGCCGCGTCCGGCTCGCGGTCGGACAGGTCCACGCCGATGTCGGTCAGCAGGGTGCGCATCCCGGCGTCGGCGCCGTGCGCGGCGTACGTGGCCACCACCGCCTCCTGCCGGGCCAGGGCGTCGGCGCGCTCGGCCGGCGGCAGCAGGTCCACGGCGGGCGGCTCGTGCGCCACCAGCAGCCCGACCCGGTCCGGGTACCGGGCCAGCAGGTCCAGCCCGATCAGCGCGCCCATGCTGGTGGCGACCACCGTGGCGGGCCCGCCGGTGAGCGTCGCCGCCACCTCGTCGGTGTGCGCCGTCAGCGGCAGGTCGCCGGCGCGGCGGCGGTCGTGCACCACGGCGTCCACCCGGGGCAGGTGGGCGAGCAGCGCGTCGAACGTCGTCGCGTCGCCGTCGCCGCCCGGCAGGAACAGCACCCTCACCGGCGCCGCCGCGCCAGCACGCCGGCGCTGCCGAGCTTGCGGTGGTACGCCAGGCCGTCGCAGACCAGCTCGAACCGGGGCGCGGCGAGCGGCGTGACCTCCACCGCCGCCCACACCGGGTTGTCCCGCAGCCACGGCACCACGCGGGTGCGCACCGCGAACGGCGACATCGCGATGAACAGCACGTCGGTGGCCAGGCCGTCGCACACCGCCGGGTCCGCGACGTAGTTCAACATCTCGATCAGCAGGTACGCGTCGGCGCGCGGCCCGCCCGCCGCGGCCAGCTCGGCGATCGTCGCGGTGCCGGTGGTGACCCGGCCGGGCCAGGTGGCGTGCGCGCGGGCGGCGAACCGGTCGGCGAACGCGGCCACCGGCTCGAAGGCGTCCACCGTGAACCCGTCGGCCAGCAGCAGCTCGGTGAGCGCCCCCTCGCAGGAGCCCAGCTCGGCCAGACGCGCGCCCGCGCGGGCGTGCCGGGCGACCCAGCCGGCGGTGGCGCGCAGCCGTCCCCGCTCGTACGGCGACGCGGCGAAGTCCCACGGCTCCGCGCCGAGGTCCACGTCGGGGTGCCAGTCGTGGCGCAGCGCGAACAGCCGGGCCGCCTGCGCGGGCGTGGTGTCGACGTAGCGTTCGACGTCGGCGACCGCCGCGATGCCGATGCCGCGCGGGCCGCCCGCGCGCTCGACCAGCGGGGCGGCGTGCGCGCCGAGCACGTCGAGCTTCGCGGCGACCTGGGCGCGGGTCAGCCCGGTGAGGTGGTCGGCGACGAACCTCAGGTGCGGGCAGACGCCGGTGCTGCACCGGGTCACGGCCCGGCCCTGCGCCGCCCACACGCCGACCTTCGCCCGGTCGAGCCGCTCGTCGGCGGGGCAGTGCGTCCACACCGGACCGTTGCCGCCGGCCGGCACGTGACCGGCCGTCGGCTCGTCACCGGTCGCGCGCCCCATCAGCTCCACGACGCACGGCAGGCGGGCGTCCAGGCCGCCGGGCGGCAGGTCCACCACGGTGCCGTCGGCGACCACGGCGAGGCGCAGCGGGGCCGGGTCGGCCAGCACCGACAGGAACTCGGTGACCACGTCCTCCGGGTGGCACACCACCAGCAGCCGCGTCACTCCGCACTCCCCACCAGGAACTCGCCGACCGAGGACTCCGCCGCCGGGTCGAGCCCGGTGGCGGTGGCGAACAGCGCGGCGTCGCCCACGCCGATCGGGCAGCCGCCGAGCCCCATCGCGGTCGCCGCGAGCTGCATGGTGGCGGACAGGGCGCCGACGTTCTTCAGGGTCAGGGCGTACGCGATGCCCCGGTACTTCCACGCCGTCCGGGCGAACCGGGCGGCCATGGTGACCAGCACCTGCGGCGCGGACTCGCCGCCCGCGGCGCGCTGGGCGGCGGCCAGCATCCCCACGACGTGCTTCGCGTCGCCGGAGACCAGCCGCAGCGCGTGCCCGGCCGGGTCGTAGTGGTACATGCCGGGGGCGAGGCCGTCGCAGCGCAGCGCCGTCACGTACAGCTCCAGGTCGTACGCGCCGCCGCCGGACGGGTACGGGCGGTCGGTCGTCTCGTACGGCAGCGCGTCCCCGGGCGGGTGGACGGCCCGGACCCGGGCGGTGCGGAACAGGAACTCGCCGAGCTGGGCCACGGTCATCGGCACCCGGCCGAACGCGCGCACGCTGCGCCGGTCCTCCATCGCGGCGGCCAGCGTCGGCCCGGCTGCGCGCAGCGCGGCCACGTCGGGCCGGGGCAGCGCGATCGCCGGCCCGGCCACCGGCTTCAGGGCGGGCGGCGGCGGCAGCTCGTCGCGGAACGGGTACGTCCCGCCGACCGGCCGGTCCGTCAGGCCCGAGCGGGACGCGGCGTGCAGCAGCACGTCCGGCAGCTCCCGCTGGCGCAGCTCGGGCGACCGGTCCTCCGGCAGCAACCCGTCGTCGTCCGCGGGCGCGGCGAGGCCCAGCGCGAGCAGCAGCCGCAGCACGTCGTCGACGGCGGCCGGGTCGATGTGCGGCAGCGCCTTGCGCAGCTCGTGGGCGGTGCGCGCCCGGCACAGCTCGGTCAGCACGGCGGCGCCGCGCGGGTCGAGTACGGTCACCCGGGCGCCCGCGAGCGGGGCCTCGGCCACCAGCTCGTCGCCGTCGCGACGCAGCACCGCGAACCGGGTCAGCCGCACCGCGCCCGGCCCGGGCGCCGCCTCCCAGCGCAGCTCGGCGAGCGCGCCGGTGAGGGTGCCGCGCAGCAGCTCCTCGCCGTGCGCGTCGAAGCAGGCGACGCGGACCAGCCCGGCCCGGGCCAGCCGCAGGGTGGTGGCGCGCAGCTCGTCGCCGCCCAGCGCGAACTCGGCCAGCGCGACCGGGCCGTCGTCGGTGGCGGCGAGCATCCGCACGGTCTGCGGGGCGAGCCCGGGCAGCGTGGCGGGCGGGCCGCCGAGCCGGCGCACGCTGAGCGTGGTCTCGTCGGGCGCCCGGAACTCGATGCCCTCGGTGGCGATCAGCGCGATCACGGCGCGCCGCCGTAGCGCAGGCCGTCGAGCAGCAGGTCGCGGACGGCCGGCTCGGCGGCGCGCAGGTCCGCGTCGGGGGCGAAGCGGCGCAGCACCCCCCACGGCAGGGTGCGCAGCGCCTCGCGGGCGGCCGGCGCGGCCGGGTCGGGGGTGACGCCGATGCGGGCCAGCTCCACGCCGAACTGGCAGGCGGTGACCCACAGCCCGTACAGCAGGATCGGCGCGACCGGCCCGCCGGCGTGCGGGCGCACCGCCGCCTTGCCCCGCTCGGCGACCTCGGCGGCGTCGAGCCCGCGGTGGGCGAAGTACCAGGCGGGCAGCTCGCGGCGCCACGCGGCGCCGGCCGGGTCCTCCCGCACGTTGCACAGCGCGCGGCCCTCCACCCAGGAGAAGAACGGCAGCACCGCCGGGCTGAACGCGGTGCGCCCGTCCGGACCGGCCGCCCCGGGCAGGTGGCAGGCGGCGCGCCGGGCGCCCATGACGTCGTTGCCGGTCAGGCTGACGCCGGGGTCGTGGTCGGCCAGGCCCGGCACCGGGACGTAGCCGGAGACGCCCTCGCGCAGCAGGTACGTGCGCAGCGCCACGTCGTCCTGCGGCACCGTCGCCGGATACTCGGCGAAGCCGCGGGCGACCGCGGCGGGCAGCACCGCCGCCACCGTCGGCGTGTAGTGGTCGACGGTCTCCGCCCACGGCACCCCGGCCAGCGCGGCGAGCCGCACCGCGAACGACGTCGCCGACCCCCACTCGGTGAACAGCGACAGCGCGTCGGTGGGCCGCTGCCGCACGGCCGCCTCGATGCTGTCCGGGTCGCCGAGCACCGCGTCGTCCTGCACGACCATGTGGTGGGTGGCGCACGGGTCCGCCGCCGCCCACGCCAGCCGGGCGGTGCGCAGCGCTGACGGGCCCTGCTCCGGGTGCGGGTCGACGACGATGCGGAACCGGTGCTCGGGGTGCCGGTCGCGCAGCGCCCGCGCCCGGTCCAGCCGCGCCGGGTGGGTCATGATCGCGGCGCTGAGCTTCACCCGCGTGACGGTCTCAGGCACGATCGACCACCACGCGGACCAGCCCGTCCGGCGCCGGCTCGACCCGGGCGCCCGGCCCCGCCGCTGCCCGCAGCGACTCGGCGACCGCGCCCGCCGCGACCAGCAGCCGCGCGTACGTGCCGGCGTCGACGTCGAGCGGGCCGTCGACGACGTAGACGTCGGCGATGCCGGTGTCCGCGCGGCGCACCGTCAGCGGCGGCACCGGGCGGTCGTGGCCGTCGTGGCCGTCGCGCTGGGCGGCCATCAGGCGGCGGTACAGGTCGGCGGGGTTCACCGCGGCCCGCCCAGGCCCAGCACGGCCGCCACGACCTCGTGCTCCGGCCGCAGCTCCAGCAGCTCGCCCACCGCGCCGGTCCAGCGCCCGGCGGCGGTCACCCCGACCGGGTGGGCGGCGGCCCGGTGCGCCGCCGCGCCCGCGTCGAGCAGCGCCAGCCGGAACGCCGCCAGGTCGTGCCGCCCGTACAGCCGCCCCGCCGCCGCCACCAGCACCAGCACGGCGGCGGTGCCGGCGGGCAGGTCGGTGCCGGCCAGGACGTCCGCCAGCGGCGGCGCGTCGGCGCGGGTGCTGATCAGGTCGCCGCGCAGGTCGTCGTAGCGGGCCACCCGCCGGTCGGTGAGCAGGTACGCGTCGACGCTCTCCCCCGCCACGGCGGCCAGCAGCGGCAGGTGCGGGTCGTCGGCGACGCGCGGCGCGGCGGCGTGGTCGTGGTGGCGCTTGCGCAGCGCCCGGTCGCGCACGTCGGCGCCGCCGGCCTCCGCGGACCGCCGGGCGGGGGCCAGGCCGGGCGGGGGCGGCTGCGCCAGCCACTCGGCGCGGGCGGCGTCGCTGTCGGCGGCGAGCGTGCAGTGCGGGCACCCGGGCCGCGGCAGCACGGTCTCCCGCTCGGCGGTGCCGGCGACGGCGTCGTGCACGACCCGGGTGCGCCAGGTGGTGACGTGCCCGACGCCGGCGACGAGCGCCAGCACCTCGGCCCCGGCCAGCCCGGCGGCCAGGTCGACGAGGTCCGGGCCGGCGCCGGCGGCGAGGTCGACGAGGTCCGGGCCTGCGCCGGCGGGCGCGGCGGGTGCGGCCGCGCAGCCGGCGCACGCCGACCCCGGCCCGTCCAGCAGCGGTCCGATCCGGACGGTCGTGGCGGTGACCGCGACCGGCAGCACCGCGCCGCCCGCCCGGGGCACCCGGGGCGCGGCGCCGCCGCCGAGATCGACCACAAGGGTCGCGTCCGCGGTGAGCGCGACGCCCGAGGCGGTCAGGTCGTCCCGCAGCGCGGCGACGAGCGGCCCGTCCCCCGCGACCGCCACCCGGGCGGCGGCGAGGCGGGCGGCCGTGCCGGCGGTGGCCGTGCGGGCCAGCCACGCCGCGGCGGGTTCCGGGGCCGCGGGCTGCGGCGGGGCGAGCAGGTCGCGCCGGGCCAGCAGGTCGAGCGCCTGGGCCACCTGCGCCTCGGTCAGGCCCGCGGCGGCGGCCACGGCGGCGGGGTCGCGGCCGTCGAGCAGGGGCAGTAGGCCGGGCAGGACGGTGGTGGCGGCCGCGCCGGTGAGCAGCTGCCGGGCCGGGCCGCCCTCGACGACGAGCCCCCGGGCGGTGACGGCGGCGGCGAGGCCGCGACGCAGAGCGGGCATCAGCGCACCGCCGCGGGCAGGAAGCCGGCCAGGGCGGCGGCGACGGTGGCGGGCGCCCCGGTGCGGTCGCAGCGGGCGCAGCCGTGCACGCCGGCGACGTGGTGGGTGGCGACCGCGCCGGTGCCGGGGTGCCAGACGGTGACCCGGCCGGGGTCGGCGGCGCGCAGGGCGGCCGCGGCCAGGCCGGCCGCGCCGCGGGCGTGCGCGGGCAGGAAGCCGGCCGGGCCGAGGGCCGGGTCGGCGTCGTACGCGGCGTGCAGCTCGGCGGTGACGGAGCCGGGCGCGGCGTGCTGGGCGCGGCGGGCCGCGTAGCAGCCGTGGCAGGGCCCGCCGGGGGCGACGTACGGGCCGACGACGATGCGCGGGTGCTCGGCCACGACGGGCAGCCACGGCACGCCGAGCCGGGCGGCGGCGTCGTCGACGGCGGCGAGCCGGGCGGGCGCCGGGCGCCACAGCGCGGCCACGGTGACGTCGCCGCCGGGCTCGTCGCCGCGGGTGGCGCCGGGGCGGTCGAGCAGGTCGGCGACGCGCTCGCCGAACGCGCCGGCGGCGATCAGGCGAAGGGCTGCGGCCACGGGTTCACCTCCGCCTCGGGCAGCACGCGGTGGCCCATGCGGCGCGGCGCGTCGTACAGGCGGGGGTGGGCCAGGTAGCGGGCGAGCGGGTGCAGCGACATCGGCATGAGGTCGGGCACGACGACGGTCAGGCCGGTGAGCCCGGCGGCCACGAGCTCGCGCGACGTGTGGTCGACGACGACGGCCGGCATGTCCCGCTCGCGCAGCAGCCCCAGCAGGTGGCGCAGCAGCTCGGCGGGGTCGGCGGGCAGCCGGGGGTCGTGGTCGGCGGCCGGGCGCGGCGTCAGCAGGAAGTCGAACGCGGCGGCGCGCGCCGGGTCGGCCATGTGCATGGCGCCGTGCATGACGGAGCGGAAGTCCTCCGGGCGCTCGGGGGCGCGCTCGTCGGCGTGGAACGCCTCGCGCAGCGTGGCCATCTCCAGCAGCGCGCTCTCGGCGGCGGCGCCCAGGTCCGGGCCGGTGCCGCAGCCGACGACGCGGTGCGCGCGGGGGTCGTGCGGGGCGGTCTGCAGCGCGTAGACGGTGGGGACGCCGAGGTCGCCGGTGGCGTCGAACAGGTGGGTGGTGAGCCAGCGGCGCGCGGCCCGGTCGAGCAGGTGGGCGACGCGTTCGGTGTGGTGCCGCGGGTGCAGGGCGGGCACGGGCAGGCGTTGCAGCCACAGCACGGCGATCAGGTCGCGCTCGATCACCTCCAGCAGCGCGCCGGTGAGCGCCCGGATCGGGTCGGTGTGCACGGCGGTGCCGGTGGAGATCTGGTACCAGAACCGCTCGCCGGGCCCGGGGCGCACGCCGTAGCTGGCCATGACGGCGGGGACGTGGACGCGCGCGCCGGTGTGCAGGTCGGTGCCGGGCACCCAGCGGATCGGGGCGTCCGGGTCGTACGGCGTCAGCGGGCACCGCGGGTGGGCGTGCTCGCGGGCCGAGCAGCGGGCGACGCGGCCCATGTCGAGGACGGCGCCGGGCAGGTCGGCGGCGCGGGCGGTGACCGGGCGGTGGGCGAGGTTGCGGCCCGCGTACCGCTCGGTGGTCTCGGCGACGGCGACGACGCGGGCCAGGTCGGGGTCGTCGAGGACGCGGGCGCTGCCCAGCTCGGGCTGCCGGTGGCCGGCGTGGCCGGGGCGGCCGCTGCCGGCGGAGCCGACCCAGACGCCGAGCCGGTCGAGCCCGCGGGGGGCGGTGGCGCGGCGCAGGCCGCCGACGACGCCCACCGGGGAGACCAGGCGGTCCAGGGTGGACGGCGGGCGCGGGGCGCGGGTGGCGTCGGTCATGGGGAGGGTCCGGACGGGGCTGCCGCCCGGTCGCCGGCGGGCGGCGGCCGGGCGGTCCGCTGGCCGCCGTCTCAGCAGCCGCAGCTCGTGCAGCTGGCGCAGGAGCAGGAGGCGCAGGAGCACCCGCAGATGGTGCCGGCCTGGATGGTGACGGCGTCCAGCTCGTCCTCCATCATCGTCTGGACCAGGTCCTCCCAGGAGGCGTCGGTGACGTCCTGGGCGTCGAGGTCCAGCGTTGCGTGCTGCTCGGGCATGGTGTCTCCCTGGAGGGTAGGGACCGGTGCGGCGATCACGCTGCGGAATTATCGAGCGCGCCGCATAAGACCGAACCATTGGTGACCATACATGTCAAGATTCTCACGTATGGTAGGGAACGCATCGACCGAGCGGGGGTGTGATGACAGTCGAACCAGGCGCGAAAGTGCTGCTCTCACCGCATCTGGACGACGTGGCGCTGTCCTGCTTCGGCGCGCTGGCCGGCGGCGTCGCGGCGACGGTCTTCACGGCCTCGCCGGCCCGCCCGGGCGTGCTGTCCGCCTGGGACGCCGACTGCGGAGCGTCATCGTCCCGCGACCTGATGGCGGCCCGCCGGGCCGAGGACGAGGCGGCCGCGGCGCTCGCCGGCGCCACCGCCCGGCACCTCGGTTTCGCCGAGCAGCACCACCGTGACGAGCCGCTGGACGTCGCAGCGCTCACCGCCGGGCTGGCCGATCTGACGGCCGGCGCGGCCGAGGTGTGGGTGCCGGCGGCGGTCTACGGCAACCCCGACCACGCCACCGTGCGTAGCGCGGCGTTCGCGGCGCTGGCCCGCGCGGCGGTGCCGTCGGTGTGGCTGTACGCGGAGTACCCGTACCACGTCTACCTGACCCGGTCCGGTGAGGACCTGGCGTCGTGGTTCGCCCGCCGGGTGCCCTCGGCCGACCCGGAGCCGGTGGTGCGCACCCTGACCGGCGGCGAGCTGGCCCGCAAGCGCGCGGCGGTGTCCTGCTACGCCTCGCAGCTCGGCCCGCTCGACCGCACGCTCGGCGGCCGGCTGCTCGACGACGACCTGCTCGGGGTCGAGTACGCCTGGCGGGTGCGCCGTGGCTGAGGCCCCCGAGCTGGGGGTACGCCGGCTGCTGCTGATCGGCGCCGGCGCCCTCAACGTGGCGTTCCTGCCGTTCTGGGTCACGTGGCTGCGCACCGCGTACCCGGAGCTGGAGACCCGGATCGTGCTGACCCGCACCGCCCGGCGCTTCGTCTCCGCCGAGGCGCTGGCGGCGCTGTCGCACGGCGAGGTGCACACCGACGAGTGGCCCGAGGGCGGCGGCGCCCGGCACCTCGAGTGGGAGCGGTGGGCCGACGGGATGGCGGTGTTCCCGGCGACGCTGCACCTGCTGGGCCGCCTCGCCAACGGCCTGGGCGACTCCCCCGCCCTGCTGGCGCTGCAGTGCACGACCGCGCCGGTGGTGCTGGCCCCGGCGCTGCCGCCGGGCGGGTGGGAGTCGCCCGCGGTGCGGCGGCACGTGGCGCTGCTCAAGGAGCGGCCGAACGTGGCGATCGTGCCGCCCCGGCCGGGGCCCAGCGCGACGACGGGCCGCGACGACGCGTGGGTGCCGGCGCCGTTCCCGACGGCGCTGATGTTCCTGGAACGCTGCCGGTCAGGCCTGCAGGAGCCGTAGGCAGCGGGCGGCGACGGCGTCCGCGTCCCCCCACGCCAGGGCGCCGGCGGCGGGCGGCTCCGCGCGGACGGCGGCGGTCACGCCGGCCCACAGCGCGGCCGGGCTGTCGCCCGCGTCCAGGGTGGACACCAGGCCGGCCCGTTCGAGCACGCCGAGCCGGGCGTGCACCCCGGCGCTGAGCCGCCCGGTGCGCACGGCCACCGTCGGCACGCCGTGCCGGGTCAGCTCGCACACGGTGAACCCGGCGGCGTCGGCGAGCACCACGTCGGCGGCCCGGAACCAGCGCTCCGGCTCGTCGCTGACCCCGGCGTAGGTCACCCGGTCGTCGCCGTCGCCGTCCGCGAGCACCACCAGCCGGTCGCCGGGGGCGGCGTGCGCCCGCCAGGCCGCGGCCACCAGGTCCGCGATCGCGCGGGCGTCCGGCCGGTCCGGCATCCCGCCGAGGGTCAGCACCCCGGTGAACGCCGCCGCGTCCAGCCCGAGCGCGGCGCGGGCGTCGGCGCGCGGCAGGTCGAGCGGCGCCACGATCGGGCCGCTGAACGTGACCGGCACGGTGATGTCCGGCGGCAGCGGGTGCGCGTCGGGGAAGTCGGTGACGACGATCTCGGTGGCCTGGTTCATCGTGCGGTCGAGCGCGGGGAGCCCGATCTCGCCGTAGAACCAGTCGGTGAGCAGCACGCAGGGCGTGCGCAGCACCCGCCGGCAGATGGGCAGCGCCCACATCACCTCGTCGACGACCACCAGGTCGGGGCGGGGCAGGCCGGTCAGGTGGGCGAACACCGCCCGCCCGGCCGCCTCGCCCGTGTCGCGCTCGTCCGGGATGCCCAGGTCGGTGAAGGCGACGCCGCGCCGCCGGTAGTACTCGGCGCCGGTGCCGGACGCCGCCAGGTGCAGGTCGAGCCCCGGGTCGGCGCGCCGCATCGCCTCGACGACCAGCAGGTCGCGGGCGGCGTGGCCGAACCCGTGCCCGCGCGTGATGAACGCGACCCTCGCCATCGCGCCATGATCGCCTACGCGGCCACGCGCCGCCCACCCGACCGGACCGCGCCGATGCTGGCCACCACGACCAGCCCGACGGCGGCCAGCTCCGACCAGGTCAGCGCCTGGCCGAGGATCACCAGGCCGGCGCCCGCCGCGATCGCCGGGCCGAGGCTCATCAGGACGGCGAACGTCGCCGTCGGCAGCTGCCGCAGCGCGATCAGCTCCAACGTGTACGGCAGCACCGACGACAGCAGCGCCACGGTCAGGCCGAGCGCCAGCACCGGCGGCTCCAGCAGCGCCGTGCCGGCCCCGGCGACGCCCAGCGGCAGCGTCAGCACGGAAGCCACCACCATCGCCAGGGCGAGCCCGTCCGCCTTCGGGAACCGGCTGCCGGCCCGGGCGCTCAGCACGATGTAGCCGGCCCAGAACGCGCCCGCCACCAGCGCGAGCGCCGCGCCCAGGGGCTCCAGCCGGTCGAAGCCGCTCTGGCCGAGCAGCAGCACCCCGCCCAGCGCCAGCACCGCCCACAGCCACGCCGACGCCCGCCGCGCCGCCACCACCGACAGCACCAGCGGGCCCAGCACCTCCAGCGTCACGGCCGCGCCGAGCGGGATCCGCTCGATCGCCGCGTAGAAGATCGTGTTCATGCCGGCCAGCACGGCGCCGAACGCCACCACGACGCCCCAGTCGGCGCGGCTGCGGCCCCGGATCGCCGGCCGGCAGACCGCCAGCAGCAGCACCGCCCCGAACGTCAGCCGCATCGCCACGACCGGCCACACCCCGGCCTGCGGGAACAGCGACGCCGCCACCGCCGAGCCCGAGTGCACCGAGAATCCGGCGGCCAGCACGAGCCCCACGCCGCTGAGGCTGGTCCGCGGGCGGCCGGGCGGGGCGGTCACGGGCGCGGTCGTCGTGGCGGTCACCCCTGCGACGCTAGGCAGTCGCGGCCGAACCCGGAAATGCCGGTTCCGCCGCGGTTATGCTCGCCACGCATGACCATCGAGCTGCGCCACCTGCGGGCCTTCCTCGCCATCGCCGAGGAGGGCAGCCTCACCCGGGCCGCGGCCCGCCTGCACCTGACGCAGCCCGCCCTGTCCCGCACGCTCGCCCAGCTCGAACGCCACCTCGGCGCCCGGCTCGTCGACCGGTCCACCCACCACCTGGCGCTGACCGAGCCGGGACACGTGTTCCGGGCCCGGGCGTACCTGGCGGTGGCGGCCGCCGACGAGGCGCTCGACCCGGCCCGGCTGGGCACCTGGCCGCTGCGGGTCGGGCACGCCTGGTCGGCGCTGGGCGCGCGCACCACCGCGCTGCTGCGCCGCTGGCGCGAGGCGCACCCGCAGGTGCCGCTGGAACTGCTGCGCATCGACGACCGCAGCGCCGGGCTCGCCCAGGGCCGGGTGGACGTGGCGGTGCTGCGCAGCCCGCTCGGCGGCCCCGGCATCACCGTGGAGCCGCTGACCACCGAGGACCGGCTGGCCGTGGTGCCCGCCGACCACCGGCTCGCCGCCGCGCCGGCGCTGCGGCTGGCCGACCTGATCGGCGACCCGCTCGCCGTCAACCCCGTCTCCGGCAGCACCACCCTCGACCTGTGGCCGCGCGCCGCCCGGCCGGTGTCCACCGTCGCCGTCGCCAACACCGACGACTGGCTGTCGGCGATCGCGGCGGGCCGGGCCGTCGGCGTCACCACCACGGCCACCGCCGAGACGTACCCGAACCCCGCCGTCGCGTACGTGCCGCTCACCGACGCGCCGCCGGTGACCGTGCTGCTGGCGTGGCGCGAGCCGCCCGGGCACCCCACCGTCGCCGCCTTCGTGGCGCTGGCCCGCGACGTGGTGCGCTAGATCGGCGCCGCGACCGCGCGGACCGTCCAGCGGTCGCCGTGGCCGCGCAGCACCGTCCGGGTCAGCGGCGGCACGTCCAGGCGCCAGAAGCCCGTGTCCGGCGCGTCCAGCGCCGCCAGCACCAGCACCCGGATCACCGCCGGATGGGTGACCGCGAGCGTGCCGCCCGACGACTCCGGCAGCCCGGCCGCCCACGCCGTCACCCGGGCCCGCACCTGCGCCACCGACTCGCCGCCCGGCGGCGCCACCGCCGGGTCCGTCACCCACGCCGACACCGCGTCCGGCTCCGCCGCGGCCACCTCGTCGAGGGCGCGGCCCGCCCAGCGGCCCGGGTCCGCGTCGCGCAGCGCCGGCTCCACCTCGGCCGTCAGCCGGAGCGCCGTGGCGGTGGCCCGGCAGCTGCGCGCCGGCGACGTCAGCACCCGGTGCAGCCGGCCGAACGACGCGCCCGCCAGCGCCGCCGCGTCCGCCTGGCCACCCGCGTCGAGGGGCTCGTCGCGCGGGAACGCCGCCGCGCGGACGGCGGCCGTCGCGGCGTGGGAGATCAGGACGAGGCGCACGTCACCCCCTGTGACGCCGGTTGACACGGGATCGAGGGCAACCGTAGCGTCCCGCGTACAGCGTGACGGTTGGACGGAAGCCGGTGAGAGCCCGGCACGGTCGCGCCACTGTAACCGGACCAGCGCCGGGAGTCAGACCCTCCGACCGTCACGGCCACCGCACTGGGACGCGTGATCCCGAGGAGGTCCACATGACGCACCCGACTGTCTCCGCACCGGCCGTCGCACCGGTTCCCGTCGCCATCCCGTGGCGCACCCTGGCCCCCTGGCTCGCCTTCGCGAGCGTGCTCGGCGTGGTGCTGCTCTACTTCGTGGGCGCCGAGCAGGGTGTGCTCAGCGTCATCGCCGGCGAGACCGTGCACGAGTTCGTGCACGACGGCCGGCACCTGCTCGGCTTCCCGTGCCACTGAGCGGCGCCCCGGCCATGACGGTCCGCTCGCTGCTCGTCAAGGGCATGCTCGTCGGCGCCGTCGCCGGCGTCGTCGCGTTCCTGGTCGCCAGCGTGTTCGGGTCCGGCCCGGTGCAGGCCGCCATCGACTTCGAGTCGGCCACCGCCGGCGGGCACGACCACGGCGACGAACTGGTCAGCCGCGCCGTGCAGAGCACCGTCGGCCTGGCCACCGCCACGATCGTGTACGGGCTGGCCATCGGCGGCTTCTTCGGCATCGCGTTCGCCATCGCGTACGGCCGGATCGGGCGCTTCTCGCCGCGGGCCACCGCGGCGCTGGTCGGCCTCGGCGGCTTCGTCACCACCGCGCTGGTGCCGTTCCTGAAGTACCCGGCCAACCCGCCCGCCACCGGCGACCCGGCCACTCTCGACCAGCGCACGGTCCTGCACCTGCTGATGATCGTCATCGCCGTCGGCGCCGCGATCGTCGCGGTCAGCCTCGGCCGGTCGCTGCGGGCCCGCCTCGGCGACTGGAACGCCACCCTCGCCGCCGTCGGCGCGTACGTGCTGTTCGTCGGCGCGGTGCTGATGCTGCTGCCGTCGGTCGAGTCGGTGCCGGACGGGTTCCCCGCCCTGGTGATGTGGGAGTTCCGGCTGTCGTCGCTCGGCACCCAGCTCGCCGTGTGGGCCACCCTCGGCCTGGCGTTCGGGGCCCTCGTCGAGCGCGCCGCCGCCCCCGCCACGCCGCGGGAACGGGTCGGCGCGCCCTCCTAGCGGATCGCGTCGGCGGCCGGGCGCACCGGCCCGTACCGGGTCGCCGGCGCACCCGTGAGCAACGCCCAGTACCGGTCGCCGTACGACCAGTGCCACCACTCCGTCGGGTAGTTCACCAGGCCCGCCCCGCCCAGCGCGTCGGCCAGCAGCCGCCGGTTGGCCCGCGCCGCCGCGCTGATGCCCGGCGCCGCGAAGAAGCAGGCGTCGCCGCTGGCCTCGGGCGTCGCGTCGACCGGCGTGCCCAGGTCCAGCTCCACCCCGTCCGTCGTGCACAACGTCAGGTCCACGGCGCCGCCGGTGCCGTGCGGCATCACCTCGACCGGCGACACGAACTTGCTCGTCTCCACCGCCAGCCGCGCGTCCGTCCACTCCGGATGCGCCGCCCGCAGCTCCGCCCGGTACGCGGCCACGATGGCCTCCTGCGCCGCCACCGGCCGGTACCCCTCCACCACCAGCAGCCGCACCCCCACCGGCAGCGTCGCCTGCGCCGCGATCAGCCGCTCCACCACGGCCGCGCGCAGCAGCGCGTACGTGCCGGCCGGGTCCGCGGCCCGGCCGTCCAGCAGCAGCTCCGGCACGTCCCGCAGGTCCACCAGCGGGTCGCCGTCGTCGGCCGACGGCACCGCGGCGACCCGCGGGTCGGACAGCAGGATCACCGGGTCCTGCCCGCGCGCAGCTCCTGCCGCTCGAACGCCAGCCCCACCAGCCGGTCGACCAGCTGCACGTAACCCAGCCCCGCCACCGCCCACACCTTCGGGTACATGGAGTGCGCGGTGAACCCCGGCATCGTGTTCAGCTCGTTGACGTACAACCGCCCCGCCGCCTCGTCGTACAGGAAGTCGACCCGGGCCAGGCCCCAGCCGCCGACCGCCCGGAACGCCGCCACGCTCAGCTCCCGCACCCGCCGCTCCACGTCCTCCGGCAGCACCGCCGGGACGATCATCGGGTCGCTGTCGCCGAAGTACTTCTGCTCGTAGTCGAACCAGCCGTTCGCCACGGTCACCTCCCCCACCGGGGACGCCTCCGGGCGCAGCCCGCCCAGCACCGAGCACTCGATCTCGCGGCCCGTCACGCCCTGCTCCACGATCACCGCGGAGTCGTACCGGAACGCCAGGTCCAGCGCCGCCGCCAGGTCGTCGCCGTCCGCCACCCGGGAGATGCCGATCGACGAGCCCATGTTGGCCGGCTTCACGAACAGCGGCCGCGCCAGCCCCGCCACCAGCGGCTCCGCGTTCCCCGCCGCGGCCTCCCACTGCGCCACGTCCAGCCACACGTGCGGGGTGACCGGCACCCCGTCGGCGAGGAACGCGCGCTTCATGGCGACCTTGTCCATACCCACCGCCGACGCGGCGATCCCACACCCCACGTACGGCACGCCGACGCTCTCCAGCACACCCTGGATCACCCCGTCCTCCCCGAACGGGCCGTGCAGCACCGGGAACACCACGTCCACCTCGGCCAGCACCTCGGCGCTGCCCGGCGCGCAGAATACGGCCCGGCCCCGCTCGGCGCCCGCCCGCAGCTCCACGTCCGCGCCGGTCACCTCCAGCCGGTCGTCGATCGCCCGGGGCGGCGGCGGCTGGTCGCGCAGCTTCTCCAGCACGTCACCCGGCACCAGCCGGAACCGCCCGTCCCGGTTGATCCCCACCGCGACCGGCTCGTACGCGTCCCCCGTGAGGGCGCGCACCACCCCGAGCGCAGAGGCGCACGAAACGTCGTGCTCGGCCGAGGGGCCGCCGAACAGCACGGCGACGCGGGTCCTTCTCATGACGCGGCAACCTCCAGGTCGACACCCGACAACAGCCGGGCGACCACGCCCGGCTCGACGTTCCCGCCGGTCAGCACCACGCCGACCGAGCGGTACCGGCCCGAGGCCGCCACCGACAGCGCACCGGCCAGACCGGCCGCGCCCGACGGCTCCACGAGCAGCTTGGCGTGCAACAACAGCATCCGGAACGCGGCCGCGATGGCGTCGTCGCCCACCCGCACCACCCCGGCGAGCCGGTCCCGGACCACCTCGAACGGCAACCGCCCCACACACGACGGCCGCAACCCGTCGGCCAGCGTCACCCCGGGCACCACCACCGTGCGCCGCCCCGCCTCCAGGCTGCGCGCGAGCGAATCACACCCGACCGGCTCCACCCCGTACACGTCGACGCCGCGCCCCTCCGCGGCCAGGCACGCCCCGGCGACACCCCCGCCCCCGCCGACCGGCACCACCAGCGCGTCGACGTCCGCGTCCGCCAGCAACTCCAGACTCGCCGTGCCCTGCCCGGCCACCACGTCCGGATGGTCGTACGCGTCCACGACCGCATACCCCAGCCGGTCCCGCACCTCGTCGACGACAACGTGCCGCTCCTCGGCGGTGGCGCCCCCCAGCACCACCCGGGCCCCGTACTCCCGCGCCTTCGCCACCTTGCCCGCCGGCGCATCCGCCGGCAGCACCACCGTGGCCCCCAGCCCGTGATCCCGGGCCGCCATCGCCACCGCCAGCGCATGGTTGCCGGTGCTCTGGCACACCACCCCCGGATGCGCACCGCCCTCGGCGACCCGGCTCACCGCCCGCAACGCCCCGCGCACCTTGTACGAGCCGCTGCGCTGCAGACTCTCGGCCTTCAACAGCACCGGCACCCCCGCCGCCGCATCGATCACCGGCGACCGCAGAACCGGCGTCCGCACCACCCGCCCCGCCAGCCAGACCCCGGCCCGCTCCACGTCGTCCCGGGTCGGCACACCGGCCACCATCGCCCCCATGCCGCCCCGTCCCCCGCCACCGCTGTCGATCACGGCGCTGAGTGTGGCAAGCACACGCACCCCCGCGCGTCTGCCGAACGACGGTCCCTCCTCTGCCATTCGGCCGAGTCTTCAGGTTTCAAAGCCGGCCCGATTTTCTTGCCGGGTTGTCGTGGTCAGTGGTGTTCCGTGGGCGGGGTCCGGGCTGGTCAGTGCTTGTTTCCCTGCGCCGGGCCGGCGGTTTCCCGGGTCGCGGTGGTCGGTCGGGGTGGGATGTCCGTAGTGACGGAGTGCGGGGACTCCGGACATCACCGGCGGGGTGGAGGTTGGCACTTTCGGTCAGCGATGGGGGTGTATCGGGCTGCCTCTTGGTGCGGGCGGGACCTCCTCGGCCGGTTCCCGCGCAGCTCCGCCTGCCATCTGACCACGCAACCCGCTACTTCTCGTGGCCGAGCCACTACCACCCGGGACCTGGTGGCGGGGCCACGCGGCCCGGAACCCTGAGCGGCTGGACTACGGCACAGCCCGTCACCACAGCCTGCTGAGCCGTGCCATCCCTGAACCCGGAATGGCAGCGCCACGACCTCCGCGGGTGTCGGAGCTACAGCTGCCACGGCCGGGGGTGACAGCTACGACCCCTCCCCACCCGACGTGGCCAAGCGAGACCCACGCCGACCCAGGTGGCCCGACCACCCCACAACCCCCGTGGTCAAGCTGGGACCACCCCGAACCCCTCAGGTGGCCGAGCCGAGGCCCCCCAACCCCAGGTGGCCGAGCCGAGACCCCACGACCCAGGTCGCCGAGCTTAGGCCCCCACAACCGACGTGGCCGAGCTGAGACCACCCCACAACCCGAGGTGGCCGAGCAAGAACACCCCACAACCCCACGTGGCCGCGCCCAGACCGTCCCACAACCCACCTTGGCTGGGGTTTGACCTTTGCGCTGCTGAGTCTCTGGCCTTCGCTTCGCTACGGCGGGGTTTTGCCGCCTTGGTGTTCGTGCCGGGAGCCTTCCGGGGACGAGCGGCTGCGCCGCCGTCTCCTCAGGCTCCCGGCACGAACGCGGCAAAACCGACTCGCGGGCGGCTCGTGGGCTGCGTCGCCACGCTCCTTGCACACCTTCGCGTGGCCGGCTGGTCAGTCGGCGGCCGGCGGGTGGTGTCAGTCGCGGAGGGCTACCGATGTGTACGGGGTGGGGGGTTCGGCGCAGCCGAGGAGGCCTACCAGGCCGCTGACCCAGAGCTGGCGGTAGACCGTGGGGCTGGGGTGGGTGACGGCCAGTTTCACGCCGCTTGCCGCCGCCGTGTGGAAGCAGGCCACCAGGATGCCGATGCCGATGCTGTCGATCAGCATGACGCGCTGCAGGTCGAGGCTGATGCGCGGTGGCGTGCTGCGGGTGAGGACGTCGTTCACCGCGTCCCGCATCACGTGCGCGTTGTCCAGGTCGATCTCGCCGCTCGGGGCGATCTCGACGGTGCCGTCGGCCAGTTGGCGCGTGGTGGTCGGCAGATACACGACTGCCCTCTTCCTGGCGCCGCCCGAAGGGCGCCGAACCGAGCCGCGGGGGGACTGCGCGGCCCCGGTGGGGGTGCGCCTGTGACGCCGGAAGGGGCGCCGGACAGTAACCGCGTCCATACAACTACCGCTTGTCAGCAAGTTACGCCAACCGAGCGGCTGACACCAGGCTGGACGATCCGCGTCGCTTGTGCCTTATCGGTCAGTTCGTGCCACAAACGTTGACGACGTCCTGTGCGAAGCAAAATACTCCCCGTATGCGTGACGGCACAACACGCGTGGGTCCTGTCGCCGGCGCGGAGCCCTCGTTTCACCGATTCGCGGACCTCGACGCCACGCGGGCGAGCGAGATGTTGCGGCGGTTCTACTCGCCGGTGGAGATCGGCGTGGCGGAGGACGCGGGGCCGTGCCGGATGTCGAGCAGCGTGCTGCGGCTGGGGCCGCTGACCGTGGGGCAGCTGTCGTTCGGGCCGGAGACGCGGCTCGACGCGGAGGCGGTGGCGGGGTACCACGTGACGTTGCCGCTGGCCGGCGAGTTGTGGACGCGGCACAGCGACACGTCGGTGGTGGCGTTGCCGGCGCGCTCGGCGGCGGTGTTCCGGGCGGGGCACCCGGTGGAGTCGTTGCACACCGCCGGGATGAGCGAGCTCGACGTCAAGATCGAGCAGGGGGCTCTGGAGGACGAGCTGGAGGCCCTGATCGAACGGCGGGTGCAGGGCACGATCGACCTGGCGGCGGCGATGGACGTGTCGAGCGGGCCCGGGCGCACCTGGGCGCAGCTGATGCGCCTGCTGCGCGACGAGGGCCAGGACGGCACGGGGCTGATCTACCAGCCGCTGATCGCGGACCGGCTGTGGCGCAGCGTGCTCACCGGGCTGCTGATGGCGGTGCCGCACCGGTACTCCGACGCGCTGGCGCGCCCGGTGCGGCCGGGTCCGCCGCGGGCGATCCGGCGGGTGGCGGACGCGATCCAGGCGGAGCCGCACCGGCCGTTCACGGTGCGGGAGCTGGCGGAGCTGGGCGGGATGAGCGTGCGGTCGCTGCAGGAGGGGTTCCGGCGGCACCTGGGCGCGACGCCGATGAGCTACCTGCAGCAGGTCCGGCTGGCCCGCAGCCACGAGGCGCTGCTGCACGCCGACCCGCAGTGCACGACGGTCGCCGCGATCGCGCACCGCTGGGGGTTCACGCACCTGGGCCGGTTCGCGCAGGCCTACCGGGTGCGGTACGGCGTGCACCCGTCGGCGTCGCTGCGCGCCGACCGCTGAGCCGCAGGCGGGAGCGCCGCCGGGTCACTCGCCGGGGTCGCCGCGCAGGCGCTTCGCGACCGCCGGCTGGGGGGCCGCGACGCTGTCGAGGACGTGGCCGCGCGGCGGGCACCAGTCGCGCCACGGGCCGAGGCGCTGGGGGTACGCGGTGGCCTCGCCGTCGCCGGAGCCGCGCAGCTCGCGCAGGTAGCTGAGCACCCGTTCCGCCGCGTCGGAGCCCTCCGCGGCGAGCATCCGCAGGGCGGCGTCGCCGGAGTCGCCGTGCAGCCGCACGTACGCGCTGAGGCTCGCCAGGGCCTGCGCGACCTGCCGTGCGTCGCGTTCCATGTCCGAGAGATCGCTCATGTCGCCACCTCGTTGCATGCCCCGTGCGATGGACCCGCCGCCTGCAGCGCCCAACGCCGTTCCGGCCGTCCGGTGGGGCCGAGACCGGCGACCGCCCGGACACGCGTAACCATCCATTGCATGAACGAACGGCCGACGCGCTGCCAAAAATGTAGGGGAACGATCACACTGCGTCGATCCGCTCCGCGCATGGGCTGTCCGCATCGCGCAGCGCCGTCTGCGGGCCGGCCGCCCGGGCATGCCTGACGGGCCGGGCGGGTAGAGAGGTGGGCCTCTGCTTCGCACGCACGACGCCCACCGTAGCGCCCATCCACTGTGGAGGAATCATGAGCGAGCTGCCGCAGCCGCCGCTGGAGGAGTCGCCCGAGGTGGCGGCCGCCGTCGACGACGACACCACCGTGTCGGCGTTCATCACCGGCGGCGGGCCGGACGAGGACTCCCCCGAGTTCCAGGAGCCCGGCGGCGCGCCGGAGTCCACCCCCGCGGTGAACCCGGACGTGCCGTAGGCGTCAGGAGACCGTCACGGTGACGGTGTGCCAACCTGTGGCGCCGTCGGGGAACGGGGTGGCCCGGTCGGCGGTCTGCGTGTCGTCGCGGGCGTCGGTGGCGCGCACCCGCAGCGAGTGCGGGCCGGCGGTGGCCTGCCAGGCGAAGCGCCACTGGACCCAGGTGTCGACGGACGGCACCGGCAGCAGCTCGGCGGGCTGCCACGCGCCGCCGTCCACCTGCACCTCGACCCGCCGGATACCGCGGGTCTGGGCCCAGGCGACGCCCATGACCTGCACGGTCCCGGCGGTGAGCTGGGCGAACGGCAGCGGCCGGTCGATCCGGGACGCGGTCTTGACGGGCCCGTCGGCGGCCCAGCCGCGCTGCACCCAGTACACGTCGACGTCGGCGAACCGGGTCAGCTCCAGCTCGGTGAGCCACTTGCAGGAGCCGGCGTAGCCGTACAGGCCGGGCGTGAGCATGCGCACGGGGAAGCCGTTGGTGATCGGCAGGGGCTCGCCGTTCATGCCGACGGCGAGCATGGCGTCGCGGCCGTCGAGCAGGGCGGCGACGGGCGTGCCGATGCTCATGCCCTCGACGGAGCGGGCGACGAGCTGGTCGGCGCCGGGGCGCACGCCGGCCTCGCGCAGCAGCGGCGCGAGCGGCACGCCGAGCCACTTCGCGGTGCCGACGTAGGGGCCACCGACCTCGTTGGACACGCAGTTCAGCGTGATGTGCCGCTCGATCAGCGGGCGGTCGAGCAGGTCGGCGAAGCTGAACGTGGCGGGCTGGTCGACCATGCCGCCGAGGGTGAGCCGCCAGCTGTCCACGTCGATGCGGGGCAGCGTGAGGGCGGTGTCGACGCGGTAGAAGTCCGCGTTGGCGGTGACGAAGCCGGGCCCGACGCCGTTGGGCAGCGGCGGCGCGGCGTCGGCCGCGGCGGGCAGGTCGATCGCCTGGCGGGCGGCGGTGATCGCCCCGCCGCTGCGCCGCCGGAGCAGCAGCGCGCCGCCGCCGGCCGCGCCGGCGCCGACGACCACGGCGGCGGCCAGGAAGGCGCGCCGGTCGAACCCGGCAGGCGCCGCCTCGGCCTCGGCGACGGGGCGGGAGTTCAGGAGGAGCAGCAGGGCGCCGGCGGCGACCACGCCGCCGGCGAGCGACGGTACGGCGTCGGTCCAGCCCGCGGTGGGCCGGGTGACCGCGGCGGTAGCGCCGATGAGGCCGAGCAGGGCGCCCGCGGCCAAGGCGTAGCGCCGGTGCCGGCGGGCGAGGATCCCGGCGGCCGCCGCGAGGACGGTGAGCAGGACGGCGATGCCGGTGAGCAGCAGCGGCTTGTCGGCGGAACCGACGGTGCGGACCGCGAACTCCTTGAGGGGGGTCGGCGTGGCGTCGATGACCGTGGCGCCGACGGCGACGACGGGCCCGGCGGCGGGCCGCCAGGAGGCGGCCACCAGTTCGGCGACGGCGACCCCGGCAGCCACGCCGAGGACGCCGAGCCCGGCCGCGACGAGGCGGCCGGGCCGGCGGCTGTCGGTCATGTCAGCTCTTCGGCATCAGCACGGTGTCGACCAGGTACACCGTGGCGTTGGCGGTCTGCACGTTGCCGCACACGACCATGGAGTTGCCGTTGACCTTCCAGTCGGTGCCGCTGCCGGTCACCTCGAGCTCGGTGCCCTGCAGGGTCTTGTGGGTGCCGCCGACGCTCATCGGGTCGAGCTTCTCCGGCACGACGTGGTAGGTCAGCACCTTGGTGAGGGCGGCGTTGTCGGCGAGCAGCGCGTCGAGGTCGGCCTTCGGCACCTTGCCGAACGCGTCGTTGACGGGCGCGAAGACGGTCAGCGCCTGGGCGTTGTTGAGGTCGTCGACCAGGTTGGCCTTCTTGACCGCGGTGACCAGCGTGGACAGCAGCGGGTTGCCGGAGGCGGCGGTGGCGACCGGGACGGCCGACATGGCCTGGAAGCTGCCGGCGTTCGACGGGTCGGTGGGCACGGCCGAGCAGGCGGCGCCGAACGGCTCGGTCATCGACGGGGCGGCCGAGCTGGCCATGGGGGCGGCCATGGAGGTGGCGGGCGCGGCCGGGGCGGCGGCGTCGTCGGCAGCCTCGTCGCCACCGCAGGCGGCGACGGAGAAGGCGAAGAGCGTGGCGGCGGCGATGGCCGTCAGTTTGGTGGCACGCATGGGACATTCCTCTCGAACGATGATGACAGGAGTGATTCGGTGCGAACTGGGTGCCGGATGGGTGCGGCCGGAATAAATCTGCGATCAGTCCCGGTCGAACCCGAGGCCCGCGGCGGTCAGCGCCAGCCCGAGCACGAGGTGCAGCACGTTGTCGGCGTCATTGAGCGCGACGACATTGGCCGGTGTCCCGACGAGGAACAGCCCGGCCACGAAGAGCAGCAGGTAGAGCAGGCCGATCACGGTGTTGGCGCGCTTGGCCTGGCGGCTGCCCACGATGGCGGCCGCGACCATGGCGGCGCCGGCCGCCAGGTGGACGACGTTGTGCAGGACGTTCACCTGGAAGAGGCCGGCCAGCTCGCCGCCCTCGGTGCCAGCCGGGTGATGTCCACCCGAGACGAAGAACCCCGCGAGGCCGACGAGCACGAAGACGGCGCCGAAGGCCACGGCCACGAGGCTGTTGAGCTTGTGACCGGCGACGACGCCGGACCCCGTGTGACTGGCCATGACCGAACCTCCGGATGCAGACGCCCGTTTGGCGGCTTACATCCTTAATTCGGAGCGGTCCGGGTGCCGGACAGGTTCAGACCAGGGAAAGTTTCGCCAGCACCTCGGACGGCGTCTGCGAACCGGTCGCGACCTCCTCGGTCACGCCGATGCCGGCGTTGCCCGCCAGGCCCTCGACGACCACCGTGGACGCGGCCTGCCCCGCGGGCAGCACCGTGCCGGGCAGCGCCTTCTCGTCGCGGATCAGCCACAGCTGGAACGCGTGATCCGACGCCGGCGCGGCCGCCGCGGACACCGTCAGCACACCGGCGTTGTGGGTCGGCGACATGGTCATCGTCACCCGGCCGCCGTCCGACATGCGCACCGTACGGGTCTGCGCGTCCGGGGCCGCCAGGATCGCCTGGATCCGGGACGCCTCGGCGCGCGCCGCCGCGGCGACCGCCCGCTCGTCGCGTACCCGCTGCTCCTGGATGGCCCACGTGGCCGCCGCCGTGCCGACGGCGAAGATGGACGCGGCCGCGGCGCCCGCCGCGAAGCGGCGCCAGCGCGACACCGCGACCACCGGGTCCGGGCCGGGCTTCGGCACGGCCGGGCCGACCTGGCGGGTGCGGGCGATCCGGTCCATGACGTCGTCGCGCAGCCGCGGCGGCGGCACCGACCACGTCGGGTCGGCCAGCCGGGCCGCGGCCTCGCGCAGCTCGGCGACCTCGGTCGCGCAGCTGTCGCAGTCGGCCAGGTGCCGGTCGAAGGAGGCGCGCTCGATGTCGTCCACCGCGTCGAGCGCATAAGCGCCGGCGAGCGCGTGGATGTCCGCCGCGGTCGTCATGCCGTCACCCCCAGGCAGTCACGCAGCCGGATGAGACCGTCACGCATCCGGGTCTTGATCGTCGGCAACGCCGTGTCCAGCAGCTCCGACACCTCGCGGTACGAGTTGCCGCCGTAGTACGCCAGCGTGATCGCCTCGCGCTGCAGCTCGGTCAGGCCCTTCAGGCAGCGGCGCACCTGCTGCTGCTCCAGCCGGGTCATCGCCTCGTCGACCACCTCGTCGAACGGGGTGCCGGCGGAGGCGGCGCCGACCCGCGCGGCCCGGTCGGCGGACGCCTGCTCCGAGCGGACCCGGTCGACGGCACGGCGGTGCGCGATCGTGAAGATCCAGGAGGTGGCGGAACCGCGGGCGGTGTCGAACCGGGCGGCGGTGCGCCACACCTCGACGAGCACCTCCTGGGCGACCTCCTCGGCCTGGGCCGGGTCGCGCAGCACCCGCCGGGCGAGCCCGTACACGCGGGGCGCGACCAGGTCGTACAGCCGGCGGAACGCGTCCTCGTCACCCTTGGCGACCAGCCGGAGGAGTCCCTCGGGGTCGGGGGGAGCGGGCGCCACCGAACCACGCAGGTCCGGATCCAACTCGGCCATCTCGCCGCCTCCCACTCGGTGACACCGCGCAGCGGTCTCCGACGGCTGCGCCGGTGATTCGGCGCGGCCGGGCCGCCGGATGGGCGTGAGCTGCCTCACCGCCCAGGCGTCGGTTCGGGCACCGTCGGCACCCCGCGCTGGACGTGCGACAGGCCCTCACGGACACTATCGCCGAGATTGACGACCGACGCTGTGGGAGTACCGGAAATGGCCGAGCCGATCCTCGCGGTCGACCTCGGCGCCGTCACGTCCGCGGCCGCCATCGTGGCCCAGCGGCGGACGGCCCTGCTGCGCGACCCGTTCACCGCCGCCAACGCGTGGCCGTCGTCCGTCCTGGCCGGTGACGCGGGCGTCCTGGCCGGCACCGCGGCCGAGCGCCGGCGCCGCGCCGAGCCCGCCCGGTACGCGCAGGGCCCGCGCCGCGCCGTCGACGCCCAGGCCGCCCTGCGCCTCGGCGACCGGGAGCTGACCGGCTCGCAGGCGCTGACCGCATACCTGTCCACGATGGCCGAGGAGGCGCACGAGATCTACGGGTCGCCGCTGGCCCGCCTCGTGCTCACCGTCCCCGCCGCGTACGGGGTGCCGGACGCCCGCCGGGACACGATGATCGCGATCGGCGAGGCGGCCGGGTTCGGCGAGGTCGAGCTGATCACCGACGCGGTGGCCGCCGCGCTGGACCCGCAGACCACCCGGGACCTGCCGGACGGCGCGCTGGTGCTGGTCGGCGACCTCGGGGCGACGTGGACGGTCGCGCTGGCCGCGCTCGACCCGGACCGGCCGCGGCTGCTCGCCGTGCGCACCGGCTCCGGCGGCGCCGACCTGGACGCCGCGCTGTTCGCCGACCTGCGCGCCCGCGGCCGCTCCTGGCTGGAGCCGATGCTCGCCACCCCGGGCGACGCCGGGCGCCGGGCCCACCACGACGCCCTCGACCTGGTGCGCCGGCTCAAGCACCGGCTGTCGACGGCGGACCGCGCCGACGACCGGCTCAGCCCCGTCTCCCCCGCGTACGGCCTGGACCGCGCCGAGCTGGCCGTCGTGGCCGCCGGCGCTCTGCGCGGCCTCGTCGCCGGGTGCCGCCAGGTGCTCGCCGACGCCGGCGCGGCCCCCGCCGACGTGGCCGCGGTCGTGCTCGCCGGCGGCGGCGCCCGCATGCCGATCGCCACCGCCGCGGTGCGCGACGCGCTCGGCCAGGTCCCCCGCTGCGCCGCCGAGCCCGAGTTCGCGGTGATCCGGGGCGCGGCCCGCTGGGCCGAGCGCACCGACGAGCGCCGGCTGCCCGCCCTCGCCCCCGGCTGGCGGCGCGAACCGGTCGCGTGGGCGGTGCCCGGCGGCACCGGGCAGCTGCTGCGCTGGACCGTCCCGCCCGGCGAGGTCGTCGCGGCCGGCACCCCGCTGGCCGAGGTGCGCACCCCGGACGACCTGGTGCACGAGCTCGTCGCCCCGCGCGACCTGGCCCTGGCCGGGACGCTGCCCGCGCCGGGCGCCCGGGTCGGCCCGCTGGTCGCCGTCGACGCGTCCCGCGACCCGGCCGCCCTCGCCGGGGACCCGCCGCCGCTCGCCCACCGCTGGGAGTCCGGCGAGGAGTGGCTGCTCACCCCCGACCGGCGCACCCTGCTCGCCTGCGGGCCCGCCGCGGTGCGCACGCTGCCGCTGGACGGCCCCGAGTCGGCGTTCGCCGCCCCCGCGCCGGGCCGCGTCCACATCGACCCCGACGACCGCCCGGTGCTGGTGTGCTGGGACGCCGACGGCGTGGCCGTGTGGGACGTCGGCACCGGCAAGCTCGCCGTCCGGCTGCCCGACGCGGGCGGCGCCACCGCCGTGCTCGTCGACGAACAGCGGTGGCGGCTCGCCGCCGAGGTCCCCGGCCGCGTCACCGGCCGGTACCGGCGCAGCGTCGTCACGTTCTGGGACCTGCGCACCGGCGAACGCCTCGACCGGGTGTCCGACGTGGCCTGGCGGCGGCACCACCCCGGGTACGCCGAGCGCAGCACCCGCGACGCGTTCGCCCCCGCGGCCACGCACGGCCCGCTCGCCGCCGTCGCCTCCGCCGCCGGAGTGCGCCTCACCGTCGGCGGGGTGACCGCGCTCGACGAGCCCGCGCCCGGCGCCGCCGTGGCGTTCTGTCACCTCGGCACCCGCCTGCTGGTCCGGTCCGAGCACGAGGGACGGAGCCGGGTCGATGTCCGCCACGTCTGAGCCGCCCGCCGCGCGCCCCTGCCTCGTCGTCGACCTGGGCGACGACGCCTGCTCCGCCGCGCTCGTCACCGGCGGCGTCGCCCACCTGGTGCCGGAGCCGGTCAGCGGCCTGTACCGGTGGCCGTCCGCCGTCTACTGGGACGGCCGGCAGATGCTCGTCGGCACCCTCGCGCTGCACCGGCGGCCCGCCGACCCGGGCGGTTTCGCGGCCGGCTTCAAGCGCGCCCTGGCCAGCCCCGAGGCCCAGCCGCTCGGCGGGGCCCGGTTCCGGCCCGTCGAGCAGGTCGCCGCCGTGCTGACCGCGCTGCGCCTGGAGGCGTGCCGGCTGGCCGGCGAGGAGCTGGACCGGGCCCTGCTCACCGTGCCCGCCGGGCAGCCGCCCGGCGACCCGCGCCGCGGCTGGCTGGTCGCCGCCGCCGAGGCCGCCGGGTTCGCGACCGTCGAGCTGCTGCCGGAGCCGGTCGCGGCCGCGCACGCGCCCGTCGCCGGGCCCGGGCTCGCCGAGGGCGACCTCGTTCTGGTGTACGACCTGGGCCACAGCGGCTGCCAGCTCGCCCTGGTGCGGATCGGCGCGCACGCCCCGCAGGTCCTCGGGTTCGCCGAGGCGTCCGGCTGCGGCGGCGGCGACCTCGACGAGCTGCTCGCGGCCGGCGTCGCGCGGCTGCCGTACGCGGCCCGCCTCGGCGCCGCCCCCGAGTGGCGGGGCCCGGCGCTCACCGAGTTCGCCCGGCGGCTGCGCCACCAGCTCAGCGACGCCGACCTCGTCGAGGACTGGCTGCTGCCGGACGCGCCCGCGTACCGGCTGTCCCGCGCGGAGCTGGCCGAGATGGCCGCGCCGCTGCTGGACCGCACCGTGCACGCCGCCCGGCACCTGCTGGCGCGGCTGCACGTGCCCGCCGACCGGGTCGCCACCGTGCTGCTGGCCGGCGGCGGCGCCCGCCTGCCCGCCGCCGTGGACGCCCTGTCGCGCGCGTTCGGCCGCCCGCTGCGCCGCATGGAGGACCCGGAGCTGGCCACCGTGCGCGGGGCCGCCCGCTGGCTGCTGCACGCCGCCCCGCGCCGCGTCGCCGCGGCCGAGCCCGCCGGCCGGGCGGTGCCGCTGGCGTTCGCGGTGCCCGGCGGCACGGCGCGGCTGCTGCGCTGGCTCGTCGCGCCGGGCGGCGCGTTCGCGGCCGGGCAGGCGCTGGGCCGGGTGCGGCTGCCCGACGGCGCCCTGTGGGACCTGACGGCCGCGGCCGACGGCACGCTCGGCCCCCAGCTCGTCGCCGAGGGCGCCGAGGTCAGCGCCGGGCAGTGGCTGGCTCTCGCCTCCTGACCGACCGCCGGTACAGCGCCCAGCCGCCGGCCACCAGCAGCGCCCCGAACGCCAGGAACGCCAGGTCCCACGGCAGCGGGTTCGCCACCTCCCGCACGTGGTGCACCTGCAGCACGTGGTGGTCGACGACGCCCTCGACCAGGTTGAACAGCCCCCAGCCGGCCAGCACCAGCCCGGTCAGCCCGTGCGGGCGCCCGCGCAGCCGCTTCGCCAGCAGCCACACCCCGGCGAACACGGCGACCCAGGCGGCGGCGTGGAACAGCCCGTCGGCGACCGTGTTGGCCTGGAGCCCGGCCAGCGTCGTCGTCGGGTACCGCTCGGTGTGCGAGAGCATGTGGTGCCACTGGAGGATCTGGTGCAGGACGATCCCGTCGACGAACCCGCCCAGCCCGGCCCCGAGGAGCAGGCCGGGCAGGACGAGCGACGGCGGCCGGTCCGCATCGATGTCGGTCACCGCGTCGGCGTACCCGCCGGGCGGGGCGTCACACCTCCAGGGTGCGGCCGCCGCGCGCCGACGCCTCGGCCGCCTGGAGGATCTTCGTGACCTCGGCGCCGAACCGCACGTCGCACGCGGGCTGGGCGCCGCCGCCGGCCGCCGCGATCAGCTGGTCGATCGCCGCGCCGAACGCCTCGACCACCGCGTCGGACCGGGCCGGCAGCTCGCGCTCGCCCGCCTCGCCGAACAGCACCGCCGAGCTGCGCTGCGCCGCCGGCGCCGCGTCCACCGACAGCGCCAGGTGGGTGACCTGGCCGGCGGTGTGCCGCAGCAGCACGTGGGTGGAGTTGCCCGGCCCGGACATGGCCGTGACGGCGGCGACGGGGCCGAGCACCGGCAGCACCATCGACAGCGCGTGCGGGCCGACGTCCCACAGGCCGCCGTGCTCGCGGCGCCACGGCGACGCGCCGAACGGGTTGCCCGGCTCGAAGATCGACGACACGTGCTCGACGCGCGCCTCCTGCCAGCCGCCCACGGCCGCCGCCTCGCCCAGCGCCGCCTCGATCTCCGGCATGAACCGGTTGGTGAAGAACACCACCGACGCCAGGCCGCGGGCCGTCACCTCACCGGCCAGCTCGTCGGCCGCGCCGCTGGTCAGCGCGATCGGCTTGTCCAGCAGCAGGTGCTTGCCGGCGCGCGCGGCGCGCGTCGCCAGCTCCGCCTGCACCTCCGGCGGCAGGGCCACGGCGACGGCGTCGACCGCGTCGAGCAGGGCGTCCAGGTCGGAGAACGCGGGCACGTCGTGCCGCCGGCCGAGCGCGGCCGCCTTGTCGGGGTTACGGCCCCAGATGCCGGCGAACTCCGCGTCGGGGTGGGCCGCGAGGCCCGGTGCTTGGGTGAGGGCGGCCCAGGGGCCGGTGCCGAGCAGACCGAATCGCATGACGACCACCCTAGGCGCTGTCCCGGCGGGCGGTGATCAGTACGCTGGCGGCGTGAACGGCGTCCTGTCCACGGTCACGATCGTGGCGTCCCTGGCCCTCGCGCTGTGGTACCTGGTGCTGGCCGTCCTCAACCGGGCGCCCGGCCGGGCCGCGCTGCTCGCCGCCCTGGGCCTGTCCGCGCTGGTGCTCGTGGTCACCGTCGCCGCCGTCGTCTGGCTGGCCACCGGCCACCGCCCCACCGACACCGTCGTGTTCGTCGGCTACCTCATCACGTTCGTGGCGGTGCCGCCGACCGGCTTCCAGCTCGCCCGCATGGAACCCACCCGGTGGGGCTCGGTGATCCTCACCGTCACCTGCCTCACCGTGCCGGCCCTGGTGCTGCGCCTGCAGCAGATCGCGAGCGCCTGATGGCCGAGCGGGCGACCCGCCCCCGCGACGCCGCCCTCGGCAGCGGCCCGGGCCGCGCCCTGCTCGCCGTCTACCTGGTCTTCGCGGTGTCCGCGGGCGCCCGCGCCGGGGTGCAGATCGCCACGAAGTTCGACGAGGCCCCGGTGGCGTACCTGCTGTCGGCGCTGGCCGCCGCCGTCTACCTGGCGGCGTCGTTCGGCCTGGCCACCGGCGGTCGCACCGGGCGGCGCATCGCCCTGGCCGGCTGCCTGGTCGAGCTGGCGGGCGTGCTCGTGGTGGGCACCCTGACGGTCACGGACGCGGCCGCCTTCCCCGACGACACGGTGTGGTCGCACTTCGGCAGCGGCTACGGCTACATCCCGGTCGTCCTGCCCCTGATCGGCCTCTACTGGCTCTGGCGCAACCGCCCCGGAACCGACTGACGGCCCCGGCTCGCGCCGCGTCGCTGTCGTCCGCCCGAGGAGGACGAGGGCGAAGCCCGTGGTCCCCCGCAGGGTGGACGGCAGCGACACCGCGGCGGCGCGAGCCCGTCGCCGCGGAGCGGCGACCAGCTACTCAGCGCCGACCGTGTGGGGCACGAAGTGGCCCGTGTTGCGGGTGACCAGGCCGTCCTTGCCGACGCCCTCGCGGATGCCCAGGCCCGCCGGCTCGCCCTCGACCAGCCACGCGCCGAGCACCGGGTGGACGGTGCCCTCCAGGCCCTCGAACGACGGCAGCTCGCACAGCTCCTGCACGACGAACAGCCCGTCGGCGCCGTAGGAGGTGGGGTTGTCGAGGATGACGTCGCCGTTCTTCACGAGCGTCACCGATCCGCCCTCGCGCCCCCACACCGGCTTCTTGGCGTACGAGTACAGCGACGCCGCCTTGGTGGACTCGGCGAAGTACGACGGCAGCAGGTACTTGGAGCGCTCCGGGTCGTCGCCGAACAGGTTCCACAGCACCGGCAGCAGGCCCTTGTTGCCGAGCAGCGCGGCCGTGTACGGCGGCTCGATCCAGACGGTGCCCCGCTTGCCGGGGTCGGCCATGTTGCGGAAGAAGGCCTTGCCGCCCTCCTCGTTCCACAGCCATTCCCACGGGTAGAGCATGAAGATGACGTCGATGGGTTCGGCGTTGACCTCGTCGCCGGGCTTGCGGACGAACACGACGCGGTCGCCGGCGACGTCCCAGCCGATCTGGCTCATGGCGATGAGCTCGACGGGAAATCCCGCCTCCTCGGCGGTGGCCATCAGGTAGGCCACGTTCATCCGGTCCTCGCCGGAGGTCTCGGACGTCTCGTACGCGAAGAAGATCTTCGGTTTCTCCGGCAGCCACGGGCGGGCCTCGCGCAGCTTGCGGATGTTGCGCTTCCACGCGCCCTCGTCGGCCGGGTCCTCGCCGTCGGCGGGCCAGCCGACGAGCCGGTCGTGGATGGAGTTCCACTGCATCCACGGGTGGGAGGTCAGCTTGGTCTGGTCGGCCCAGTGCCACTGGATGACGGCGGCCTCGACCAGCGACGTGGGGGTCTGCGCGTTGTACTCCAGCAGCCGGGGCGTGCTGCCCTCGCCGTTGTACCAGAGGTCGAACCGGCCGTAGATGCTCGGCGAGTAGTCGGGGGTCTGCACGGGCAGGCGGCCGTCGAGGTCCTTGTCGGTGTGCTGCCAGGTGTCGGCGTCGCCGTCGTACCAGGTGCGGATGATCTGCTCGTGGGTGTACTCGGGGATGCCGATCTTCGCCAGGTAGCAGGTGTTGGGGTTGCAGACCGAGGTGAAGTACGCGGTGCGGCGGGTCTCCCGGTCGTGCCGGGGGCACTGCTGCACCATCCAGTCGCCGGCCTCGACGCACATCGCGCGCAGCGTCGACACGGCCGTCTCCAGCTCGGTGATCTCCCGCTCGGTGAAGTCGTAGTACGGCCCCTCCTGCCAGTAGGACAGCATCGTCCCGTCGGGCAGTTCGGTGTCGTTGTAGGTGAGCCCGAGGCTGAAGTTGGTGAGCTGCCAGCCGGGCCGGACCGGCCCGTGCGGAATGCGGCGCATGTCAGCCTCCCGAGGAGAATCCGTCGTCGGAGTACCCGCCGCCGGTGGACGAGCGTCCCACGATGTTCGTCTTCACCGAGCCGTTGCCGACGAAACCGGTCGCGGGCAGGCCGGCGCGCCGGCGGGCGACGGTGTCGTCGACGGCGATCCGCCGGCCGCCGGGCAGGTGGTCGCCCACGACCCAGAAGTCGCGGTACGCCGGCGAGTGCCAGAGGTAGTAGAGCTCCGGGTCGTAGAACTCGGGCTCCTCCTCGTCGCAGTACCAGTCGTCCACCACGTAGCCCTCCTCGTCGGCGCAGTAGAAGACGTCCTGCGCGGGCGGGGTGGGCGACGGGCTGGGCGGCTTCGTGGTGCGGCGCGGCGCCGGGGTGCGGCCGGCGGTGCGCGACGGCGAGGGACTGAAGGTGGGCTCGGGGTACGAGACGTACTCCTCCTCGTCCTCCACGGGGGTGTAGGTCGAGGAGTCGCACGCGGCCGCACCGCCGGCGGCCAGGGCGAGGAACGCGGCGGTCAGCCCGACCCGCCGCGACGTCATGCGTCGTCTCACGTAGGGGTCAGCCGCCGGAGCTGCCGGACTTGCCGGACGAGCCGCTGCCGCCCTTGCCGACGACGTTCGTCTTGACCGTGCCGTTGGTGACCCGGCCGGTGGACGGCAGGCCGAAGCGCTGGCGCGCGGCGCGGTCGTTGTAGGCGAACTTGCTGCCGCCGCCGGGCAGCTTGGAGCCGACCGCGTAGCCGGGGCGGTAGCCGCTGGAGTGCCACAGGAAGAAGAACCCGCCCACGCCTCCGCCGCCACCGTCGTCGTCGCAGTAGTCCTCGTCGACGATGGTGCCGTCCTCGGTGGCGCAGTAGAACGTCTCGTCCTGCTCGGAGGAGTCGTCGCACGCGGCCGTGCCACCGGCTGCGAGCAGCAGGAACGAGGTGGTCAGGGCAACGCGACGGCTGGTCATGCGTCGAACGTTCACGGTTGCTGCGTCCGCCTTCTCTCCGTGGAGGGTGCCTCCATCTTTTGTACCCTGCCCCGGCAACCAGGCCCGGTCAGCATCGCGGCCCGCCGGCCACGTAGAGCACCTGGCCCGAGACGAACCCGGCGTCCTCGCCGGCGAGGAACGACACGGCGTGCGCGACGTCCTCGGGCCGGCCGGGGCGGCGCACGGGGATCTGCGCGGCGGCCGCCTCCTGGAACTCGGCGAAGCCGACGCCCATCCGCTCGGCCGTGGCGGCGGTCATGTCGGTGACGATGAAGCCGGGCGCGACCGCGTTGGCGGTGACGCCGAACGGCCCCAGCTCGATGGCCAGGGTCTTGGTGAAGCCCTGCAGCCCGGCCTTGGCGGCGGCGTAGTTGGCCTGGCCGCGGTTGCCGAGGGCGGAGGTGCTCGACACGTTGACGATGCGCCCGTAGCGCTGCTCGACCATGTGCTTCTGCACGGCGCGGGACATGAGGAACGCGCCGCGCAGGTGCACCGCCATGACGGTGTCCCAGTCGCCGGCGCTCATCTTGAAGATGAGGTTGTCGCGCAGCACGCCGGCGTTGTTGACCAGCACGGACGGCGCGCCGAGCTCGGTGGCGACCCGCTCGACGGCGGCGGCGACGGCGGCCTCGTCGGCCACGTCGGCGCCGACGGCGATGCCGCCGGGGCAGTCGGCCACCGTGCCGGCGCAGGCGGCCTCGTCGAGGTCGAGGACGGCCACGGTGAGCCCGTCGGCGGCGAGCCGCCGCGCCGTGGCCGCGCCGATGCCGCGCGCGCCGCCGGTCACGATCGCGACCCTGCTCATCCCGCACCCCCCTCGGCGATCAACTCCTGCCGCCGAGGGTAGTACAGCGATCAGCCGGCCGTGCCGCGGCGCAGCCGGATCCAGCGGTAGCCGTACCCGCCGACATCGATCTTGGTGAAGTCGCCCGGCTCCGGGTACTCCTGGTCGGCCAGCACGTCGTTGGGGAAGTCGGCCTCGGCGGCCACGACGCCCAGGTCGACGGTGGCCGCCTCGTCCGACAGGTTGTGCACGAACAGCATCGTGCCGGCCGGCGAGTCGGCCCGGTGGGCGAGCACCCCGCGCGGCGCGGTGACGTCGACATGGGTGCAGCTGCCGGCGCCGACCTCGGGGGCCTCCCGCAGGGTGCGGATCATGCGTTCGAACCAGGACAGCAGCGACGCCGGGTCGTGCCGCTGGGCGGTGACGTTGACGGTGTCGTAGCCGAACTCGCCGCCGGAGATCACGGGCCGCACCAGCTGGTCCGGCTCGGCGCTGGAGAAGCCGGCGTTGGGCAGGTACGACCACTGCATGGGGGTGCGGATGGCGTCCCGGCCGTGCAGCGACAGGTCCTCGCCCATGCCGATCTCCTCGCCGTACCGCAGCACGGGCGTGCCGCGGAGGCTGAACTGCAGCGCGTACGCCAGCTCGATGCGGCGCCGGTCGCCGCCCAGCATCGGCGCGAGCCGGCGGCGGATGCCGCGGCCGTAGAGCTGCATGCTCTCGTCGGGGCCGAACGCGGCGAACACGTCGGCGCGCTGCTCGGCGGTGAGCCGGGACAGGTCGACCTCGTCGTGGTTCCGCAGGAACGTGGCCCACTGGGCGCCGGCCGGCAGCGCCGGGGTGTCGCGCAGCGCGTCGATGACCGACTCCGGGTCCTGGCGGGCGAGGGCGAGCATGAGCCGGCCGTTGAGCATGAAGTCGAACAGCATGTGCAGCCGGTTGCCCGAGCCGCCCTGGTCGCCGAAGAACTCCTTGAGCTTCTCGGGCTCCACGTTGGCCTCGGCGAGCAGCACGGCGTCGCCGCGGCGCCATTGCACGTGCTGGCGCAGGTCGGCCAGGAACTCGAAGTCCTTCGGCGATTGCGCGTTACCGGGTTCGGTCTGCTCGATGATGAACGGGACGGCGTCCATCCGGAATCCGGAGACGCCGAGCTGGAGCCAGAACGCGCAGATCTTCTTGATCTCCTCGCGCACCTGCGGATTCTTGATGTTCAGGTCCGGCTGAAACTTGTAGAACCGGTGATAGAACCATTTCTTGGCGGTCCGGTCGTACGTCCAGGTCTCGTCCTGCTCGCCGGGGAACACCATGCCCTGGCGGCGGTCGGCCGGCTCGGTGTCGGACCAGACGAACCAGTCGTGGAACGGCGAGTCGGGGCCCTTGCGCGCCGACTGGAACCACGGGTGCTGGTCGGACGTGTGGTTGACGACCAGGTCGATGATGACCTTGATGCCCCGGTTCTCGGCCTGGTGCAGCAGCTCGGCGAAGTCGCCGAGGGTGCCGAAGCGCGGGTCGACGTTGTAGAAGTCGGTGACGTCGTAGCCGTCGTCGCGGTTGGGCGAGGGGTGGATCGGGTGCAGCCAGAGGCAGGTGACGCCCAGCCGCGCGAGGTAGTCGAGGCGGCCGATCAGGCCCTGGATGTCGCCGACGCCGTCGCCGTTCGCGTCGTCGAACGTGTCGATGTCGAGGCAGTAGACGACGGCCTGCTCATACCAACGGTCGCTCATGCATCCTGCATCTCTTTGTCCGGCTTCACGAATCCAGCATGCTGACTGTGAGCTAGCCGTCAATGGGTGCTGTCCGCCGTTTCCAGGCGAATTCCACCTGACATCATCGGCGCCTCACGATGAGTGCCGGGGCGGCGCTCACTGTGCTCGACCGTGCCCGGCGGGGGGCGCGGCGAAACCTGTGGGGACGGGGACGAGGATGGCCACGATCTACGACGTCGCGCGGCGCGCGGAGGTGTCACCGGCGACGGTGTCACGGGTGGTGAACGGCCGGGCCAACGTGGATCCCGCGCTGGCGGAGCGGGTGCGCGCCGCCATGGTCGACCTCAACTACCGCCCCAACGCCGTCGCCCGCAACCTGCGCCGCAGCCGAACCAGCATGTGGGCGGTCATCATCTCCGACATCGGCAACCCGTTCTTCACCTCGCTGGTGCGCGGCGTCGAGGACGTGGCGCAGACCGCCGGCTACTCCGTCGTGCTGTGCAACTCCGACAACGACGAGGCCAAGGAGGGCCAGTACGTCAACGCGGCGCTCACCGAGCAGATGGCCGGGGTGATCATCTCCCCCACCGCCGGCTCGCCGCACGTCGCCCGGCTGCTCGACGCCGGGGTGCCCGTCGTCGTCATCGACCGGCAGATGGCCGGCGCCGACGTCGACACCGTGCTCGTCGACAACGAGCAGGGCGCCCGGGACGCCACCGGGCACCTGGCCGCCGCCGGCTACCGGCGCATCGCCTGCATCACCGGGCCGCGCGGGCTGTTCACCGCCGAGCGCCGCCTGGCGGGCTACCGGGCGGCACTCGACGACGCCGGGCTCGCGCACGACCCGGCGCTGGTGCGGCACGCCGACTTCGGCGTCGACGGCGGGCACGCGGCCATGCACTCGCTGCTCGCCGTGGACCCCCGCCCGGACGCCGTGTTCGTCGGCAACAACCTCATGACCATCGGCGCGGTCGGCCGCATCTTCGACGAGGGCGTCACCGTGCCCGAGGAGATGGGCGTGGTGGGCTTCGACGACGTGCCGTGGGCCACCCTGATGCGCCCCGCCCTGACCACCGTCGCCCAGCCCACGTACTCGGTGGGCCGCAACGCGGCCGAGCTGCTCACCGACCGCATCACCGATCCCAAGCGGCCGGTGTCGACCGTGACGCTGCCCACCGAGCTGCGCGTGCGCGGCAGCAGCGGGGCGAAGCCCTGAGCGCCCCTACCCCTGCTGGATGACCGACAGCCAGTTGCCGGCCGGGTCCTTGAACCAGGCGATGGGCGGGCCCCACTCGCGCTGCACCTCCCCCTCGAGGGCGATGCCGCGGGCGGCCAGCTCAGCCACCGCCGCGTCGACGTCCCCGACGGGGAAGTTCAGGATCGTGAACGTGGCCGGCTGGTGGTCGTCCTTCGGGTAGACCAGCACCGGGTGCCCGCCGGCGATGTGCAGGTGCAGCATCCCGTTCTCCTCGGTCACCTTGATGCCGAGCGTGTCGCCGTAGAACCGCCGGGCCGCGTCGATGTCGTTCACCGAGAAGCCGCTGAAGGCCTCCGTCTGTCCGAACATGTCGTTCTCCTTCCCGGCCCCGACGCTACGCCGGGTCCAGGTTTCTTCCAGCTTCGCCGGGTAGTTCTTACAGGCGGACCACAGACAGGGAGCAATCGATGACGGAGCCGTACCTGCTGGCGGCGGAGGGCGACCCCGCCCAGGCCGGCGGCCTGACGGGCTGGGTGGCATCCGTCATCGAGTCGCTCGGCGAGGTCGGCGTCGGCCTGCTCGTGGCCCTGGAGAACCTGGTCCCGCCCATCCCCAGCGAGATCGTGCTGTCGATGGCCGGCTACCTGGCCAGCGAGGGCCGCGTCAACGTCGTCTGGGTGACCGTCGCCGCCACGCTCGGCTCGCTGCTCGGCGCGCTCGTCCTCTACTGGCTGGGCTACGCCCTCGGCGAGGACCGCCTGTACCGCTGGCTCGACCGCATCCCGCTGGTCGACGCCGACGACCTGAAGGTCGCCGACCGCTGGTTCGAACGGCACGAGAAGAGCGCCGTGCTGTTCGGCCGGATGGCGCCCGTCGTGCGCAGCCTCGTGTCGATCCCGGCCGGCGCCAACCACATGCCGATCGGGCAGTTCATCCTGTTCACCACGATCGGCAGCGGCGTCTGGAACACCCTGTTCGTCGGCGGCGGCTTCCTGCTCGGCACCCGGTGGCAGAAGCTCGACCAGTACAGCCAGTGGTTCGACTACGCCATCATCGCGTTCTTCGCCGTCTCCATCGCCTGGTGGGTCACCAAGAAGCTGCGCAAACGCAGGAACCGGTCGGCCGCACAGCGACCGACCGGCTCCCCGGGACGTCAGGGTTAGAAGCCCGCGGTGATCCTGGTGAACTCCCACTCGCCCTGGGCGATGCCCGAGCAGTCGGAGACCACGCCGCCACCGGGACACGGCCGGTCGCGGTTGACCGCCCAGTAGGTGAAGCGGGCCAGGTTCTTGTCCTTGGCGTAGTCGCGGATCTTCGTCCACGTGGCCGGGCTGGTCGTCTCGAACTGGTCGGACAGCCCGTTCATGCCGGAGATGCCCATCCGGGAGTACGCCTCGGCGTCCGACCACCCGAAGGTGCTCTTCAGCTGCGCCTTGAGGCCCTCGGTGGCGCCGACGGTGGCGGCGTGCATGTCACCGTTGCCGACGTTGAAGTCGAACGGCATCTGGCTCCAGACGTCGATCCTGGCGTCCTTCGCCTTCGCCTGCTGGATGAGGCGGATGCCGTGCTGGTTCGGGCCGGTCGGCGTGGTGCCGAACGTGAGGATCGTCGTCACGCCCGGGTTCTTCTGCTTGACGATCTTCAGCGCGTCCAGGATGCGGTCGGCCACGACGTAGTTCTCGAACTCGTCGGTGTTCTCGATGTCGATGTCGATGGCCTTGAGACCGAACGTGTCGATCACCTTCTGGTACGCCCCCGCGAGCGCCTCCGGCGTCGAGCAGTTCGGGCCCAGCTTGTTGCCGCTCCACCCACCGATCGACGGCACGACGTCACCGCCCGCCGCCCGGATCGCCGCGATGGTGCTCGCGTGCGCCCCGCCGGTGAGCCCGCTGCTGCCGTCCCACGCCGGGTTGCACCCGTTGCTGGCCAGCACGAACGCGATCGTGAACGCCTTGATGCCGGTGGCGTTCATGACCGTGGCGGGCGCGGGCGGGTTGCCCCAGCCCGGGTAGATGTACGGCGCGGCCGGCATCTTCCGGCCGGTCACCGGCGGCTCGGACGTGGGCGGCGTCGTCGGCGGGGTGGTCGGCTGCGTCGTCACCGGCGGGGTGGTCGGCTCCGTGGTGCCGCCACCGCAGGCGACGGCGTTGCGCCACACGCCCCACTCGCCGCTGCTGGTGGGCACCTCGTTCTGCGTCCACCACTGCGCGGTCCAGTTCTTGCCCTGGTACGACGCCTTGTTGCCGTTGGTGTAGACCTGCGAGGCGTTCCAAGGGGTGGCGCACGCCTCGGCGGCGCTGGACGTGGCCATCGGCAGGATCGCCACGGCCGTGCCGGTGAGGGCGACGGCCATCGCGCCCAGGAGGGCCTTGTTCTTGAGCTTCATGAGAGGGGGGCTCCGTCGGGGTCAGGGAAGGTTGGAGACGTGCGGCGCGACGGTGTCGGCCCAGCCGTTGCCCGTGGCAACGTCCCAGTTGATCGACCAGGTCATGGCGCCGCGGATGCCGGGGTACGTTGTCGGGGGCTTCCAGTTGTCGCCGCACACGCCCCTGGTGAGGCAGGTCAGGGCGGCGTTCACCAGGGCCGGGCTCAGGTAGCCGCCGCCGGCGGCGCGCGAGGTGGCCGGCACGCCGATCGCGATCTGGTCGGGGCGCAGGCCGCCCTCGATCTGCTTGCAGACCTGAGTGGTGATGAAGTCGACCGTGCCCTGGGTGACGACCTTGCCCCCGCAGCCGTCCATCGCACCCGAGTTGTAGAACTGGGTGTGCACGACCGTCAGGATGTCCTTGATCTTCAGCGCCAGCGCGAAGTACGAGCTGCTCGTGGTGTACATGTCGAGCGTCTGCGGCGCCATCGTGATGATCAGGTTGGGGCCGACCAGATTTCGCAAGGCCCGCAGCGCGCCCGCCATGGCATCGGTGTTGAAGCTGCTGCCGTTCTCGAGGTCGATGTCGACGCCGTCGAACCCGTACTCGCGCATGAGGCTGTACAGCGAGTTCGTGAATGCCTCCCCCGCGGCTGCATTGGGCACGGAGATCGTGCCCGTCTCACCCCCGATGGACAGGACCACCCTCTTGCCGCGGCTGTGCAGCGTCGCGATGTCCGCCTTCAGGTCCGCGGCGGAGTACCCGCCGAGCGCGGAGGAGAGCGCCGGGTCGATATGGAAGCCGACGCGGCCCGGGACGTCGGTGCGATCGCCGAATGCGACCGCGATGAGGCCGTACTTGTCCGGGACGTCGCGCAGGCGGAGGTTGGCCGAGCCGTTGACGAAGTTGTGCCAGTAGCCGGTGATGAAGTGCTTGGGCAACTGGCCGACCGGCGGCGGGGTGGTCACCGGCGGGGTCGTGGGCGGGGTGCTGGTGGGGGGTGTGGTCGGCGGGGTGGTCGGCGGTGTCGTCGGGGGCCGCGTGGTCGGCGGGGTCGTCACCGGCGGGGTGGTCGGCGTGGTGCCGCCGCAGGAGTCGAGGTCGCGCCACAGCGCCGGCGTCGCCGCCGGGTTCCAGTTGGTGCCGGCCCACGCGGTGTGCGTGGTGAGGGCCTGGTACGCCCGGCCGTTGTAGCTGACCTGCTGGCCGGCGGTGTACGACCTGCCCTCCGCCCACGCGGTCAGGGCGCTGCAGTTGACCGCCGCGCTGGACGTCGCCATCGGCAGGATCGCGACGGCCGTGCCGCCCGTCGCGACGGCGACCGCGGCCAGGATCGCCGCTCCTCTGGACCTCAGCTTCATTGCCGTCCTCCCACGAACCCGGTCCACCCCAACAGACGGTGGATGGGTAAAAGTTAGGACTGTTAACTGTTGAGGTCCAGACCTTGAATCCTTAACTCTCGATTAATCCGTGCCGGGGGCCCGAACGAAGCGGGTCCCCGGCACGTACTCCCTCACCGTCGGAACTGGATCCAGTTGACGTTGACGAAGTCGTTCGGCTGGCCGCTGGTGAAGGTCAGGAACACGGTGTGCCGGCCGGACACGTTGGACACGTTGCCGGGCACCGAGCGCCAGGACTGCCAGCCGCCGGTGTTGCCGATGGCGAAGCTGCCGATCGGCGCGTTGGCGCGGTTGTCGATGCGCACCTCGACGAGGCCGCTGACGCCGGCGCCCGCTCCCGAGGCGACGCGGGCGACGAAGTCGCGCACCCCGCCGGAGCCGAACTCGACGTTGTCGAACTGCACCCAGTCGCCGTTGCGGATGGCACCGATGTTCTGGCCGCCCTCGCTGGAGCCCTCGACGATGACGCCGCTCTGGGCGTTGAACGACTCGGCCTGGATCTGGGCGTACGCGTCGCGGGTGCCGCCCGGCGGCGGGGTGGTGGGCGGCGTGGTGGGCGGGGTGGTCGGCGGGGTGGTGCCGCCTCCGCCGCGGCTGTAGACGGCGACGTAGTCGACGAGCATCGGCCGGCCGGGGACGGTCGCCGCGGTCGGGGTGGCCGCGCCGGCGACGCCGTTCGGGAAGGCGCCGCCCATCGCGACGTTGAGCAGCAGGAAGTAGCCGGCGTGACTGGTCATGTTGGACCAGTGCGGCTCGCCGATCTGGCTCTGGGTGACGGTGTGGTACTGCTGGCCGTCGACGTACCAGCGCAGTTGGTTGGGGGTGACGCTGCGGTCCCACTCGAAGCTGTAGGTGTGGAACGCCGACTGGCAGGTGGCGCCGGGGCAGGCGCGGGAGGCGCCGATGCCGTTGAACTCGTTGCACGGCCCGCCCGGCGCGACGCCGCAGTGCAGCACGCCCCAGACGCTGTTGATGCCGTTGACGTTCTCCATCACGTCGAACTCGCCGATGGCCGGCCAGTTCTGGTAGTTGCCGCGGTACGGCGCGCCGAGGGCCCAGAACGCGGGCCAGTAGCCGGCGGCCTCCGCGCCGGTGACGTTGGGCATCTGGATGCGGCCCTCGATGCGCAGCACGCCGCCGGCGGGTGCCTTGAAGTCGGTGCGCTGCGTCTCGATGCGGGCGGAGGTCCAGCCGCCGGAGGCGGTGCGCAGCGGGGTGATGCGCAGGTTGCCGGCGCCGTCGTGGCTGACGTTGGCGGTGCTGTTGGTGTACGTCTGGATCTCGCCGGTGCCCCAGTTCGCGGGGCCGCCGGGGTAGCTGGTGCCGGTGTCGATGATCCAGTTGTTGCCGTTGGGCAGGGTGTTCGCGGCGCCGGTGAAGTCGTCGGCCCAGACCTGGGTCCAGCCGGCGGGCGGGGGTGGCAGGGCGGCCTCGGCGGCGACGGCGAAGGTGGCGGAGGCGCCGCCGACGACCAGGGCGGCGGCTACGGCGATGATGCGCGATCTCATGGACGGCCTTTCTCGCGGGCTGGGGATGGCATGGCGAGATGGCGGTGGGCGATGCCGGGGCGCAGCGTCACCAACCGGGATCAATGGGGCCTGAGAGCGCTCTCGCGCAAAGTTTCAACCTCATTTCATAAACTTGTCAATATCTATGTGTGCCGGATGCCCGATCAGATCCGGGCGCCGTTTCTGCGGGCAGCCCGCCGGGTAACCCTCCGCGCATGTCAACAGGCGGTACGACGACCGAGGTGTCCGACGAGGTGGCCCGCCGGGCCGAGGCGCAGAACCTGCTGACGCTCGGGGTCGAGGAGGAATATCTCCTGGTCGACGCCGAGTCGCCCGCGGCGGCGCCGGTGGTCGAGGACGTGTTCGACCACATCCCGGCCGAGCTGCGCGACTCCGTCCAGCACGAGTACTGGCGCAGCCAGATCGAGGTCGCCGGCCCGCCCGGCCTGGACCTGCACGACCTGTGGCGCGCCCTCGGCGACCTGCGGCACGGCCTCGCCGAGGCGGCCGGCAAGGCGGGCGCCCGGCTGGTGGCCGTCGGCGCCAACCCCAGCCCCGGGCCCGACATCGACGTCGTCGACTCGCCCCGCTACCACCGCATGGTCGAACGGTTCGGCGACCTGTCCCCCGGCGCCGGCCTCAACGGCATGCACGTCCACGTCGGCATCCCCGACCCCGAGACCGGCGTGCAGATCCTCAACCACCTGCGCCCGTGGCTGCCGATCCTGCAGGCCGCCACCGCCAACTCCCCGTTCTTCCAGGGCCGCGACACCGGCTACGCCAGCTGGCGCTCCGTCATGTGGGAGCGCTGGCCCACCGTCGGCCCGGCCCCGTTCCTGCACGACCACGCCGAGTACGAGCAGATGATCGCCGACCTCGTCGCCACCGGCGCGATGCTCGACGACGGGATGCTCTACTGGTACGCCCGGCTGTCGGCGCGCTACCCCACGGTCGAGGTGCGCATCGGCGACGTCTGCCCCACCCTCGACGACACGCTGCTGGTCGCCGCGCTCATCCGCGGCCTGGTCGCCACCGTGCTCACCGACGTCGGCGACGGCCGGGCCCCGCTCAACGTCCCGCACCACGTGCTGGCCGGCGCCCACTGGCGGGCCGCCAAGGACGGCCTGGAGGGCCTCGCCGTCGACCCGGAGACCCGGCAGACCCGGCCCGCCTGGCACCTCATGCGGCAGCTGTTCGACCGCATCCGCCCCGAGCTGGAGCGCCACGGCGACCTGGAGATGGTGACCGTGCTGCTGGGCCGCCTGCGCGCCCGCGGCACCGGCGCCGCCCGCCAGCGCGCCGTGCACGCCGGCGGGGGCGACATCGCCGACGTGGTCGACTGGCTGGCCGACCACACCCGCGCCCGATGAGGCGGCTGGTCGTCGTCGGGGGCAACGCGGCCGGCATGTCCGCCGCGTCGCAGGCGCGCAAGCGCACCGGCCCCGGCGAGCTGTCGATCGTCGCGTTCGAGCGCGGGCACTTCACCTCGTACTCGTCGTGCGGCATCCCGTACTGGATCGGCGGGGTCGTCGCGGAGCGCGACGCCCTGATCAGCCGCACCCCCGCGGAGTTCGCGAAGATGTCCATCGACGCCCGGGTGCGGCACGAGGTCACGGAGATCGACCTCGACCGGCGCGAGGTCGTCGCGCGGGCGCTCGACGACGGCGGCCGCGAGGTCCGCGAGCCGTTCGACGACCTGGTGTACGCCGCCGGCGCCGTCCCCGCCGCCCCGCCGTGGGCCCGCACCGACGCCACCGGCGTGTACGGCGTGCAGACCCTCGACGACGGCGCCGCCGTGCTGCGCGCCCTCGACGCCGACCCCGCCCCGCGGCGCGCCGTCGTGGTCGGCGGCGGCTACATCGGCGTCGAGCTGGCCGAGGCCATGATCCAGCGCGGCCTCGCCGTCACCCTCATCGAGAAGGCCGCCCAGCCGATGTCCACGGTGGACCCGGACATGGGCGCGCGCGTCGCGGACGCCGTCGCCGGCCTCGGCGTCGACGTGCGCACCGGCGTCGGCGTCGACGGCCTGGAGGTCGACGGCGGCCGGGTGCGCGCCGTCGTCACCTCCGACGGCCCGGTCGAGGCCGACATCGTCGTGCTCGGGCTGGGCGTGCGCCCCAACACGGCCCTCGCCGAGGCGGCCGGGCTGCCGCTCGGCCCCACCGGCGCCGTCGAGGTCGACCTGCGGATGCGGGTGCCCGGCACGGACGGCATCTGGGCGGCGGGCGACTGCGTCCAGACCGTCCACCGCGTCACGGGCCGCCCCGTGCACGTCCCGCTCGGCACCCACGCCAACAAGCAGGGCCGCGTCGCCGGCATCAACCTCGGCGGCGGCTACGCCACCTTCCCGGGCGTCGTCGGCACCGCCGTCACGAAGGTCTGCGACCTGGAGGTGGCCCGCACCGGACTCACGTCGGCCGAGGCCACCGCCGCCGGCTACCGCTTCGTCACGGCGTCGATCGAGAGCACCAGCCGGGCCGGCTACTTCCCCGGCGCGAAGCCGATGTGCGTCAAACTGATCGCCGAGAAGCGCACCGGGCTGCTGCTGGGCGCGCAGATCGTAGGCCGCACCGAGGCCGCCAAGCGCATCGACGGCCTGGCCATCGCCATCTGGAACCGCATGACGGTCGAGGAGATGACCGCCCTCGATCTCGGCTACGCCCCGCCGTACGCGCCGGTGTGGGACCCGGTGGTCATCGCGGCCCGCAAGGCCACCGACGCCGTGCACGCGGAGAACTAGGCGGGCGAATCCGACGCGGCGTCAGCCGCACGCGCGCCGGTACTGCCGTTCCGGCACGAACAGGGCCCACTCCTCAGCCGTCAGATCGCGATCGGCGATCGCGCAGGCGTGCCGGACCGGGTCGGCGCGGACGTCGTTCAATTCGGAGTAGTCCCACAGCTGGATGGCCGGCGACGTCACGGAGGAGTTCCCGGTATGGGCGACCGTGTGACCGTCGGGGCTGAAGGTCACGAGGTCGCCACCTACCGATTGGGGATAACGCGACGTGGCGGGGTAGCGGACGGGCGCGTTGCGATCGGTGACGTCCCACAGGGTGAATGTCTGCTTGATGGTGCTGACCACCAGGTCGTGCCCGCCGAGCGAGAAGTTCACCGACTCTACGACGGACCCGTGGGTGTCCAGGATGCCGATCCGCGACGGTCGCCTGTTCGCGAGGTCGGAGACGTCCCACAGCACGACCTTCCTGTCGGCCTGGCCGGATGCCATGGTGCGCCCGTCCGGGCTGATGGCGACCGAGTACACCATGGCCGAGCCGGACGGCAGTTCGGCGAGCCGGGTCAGGGCCGGTCGGCCGGTGACGCCGAACAGCACCACCGAGTACCGGGCCGGCACGGCGACGGTGCGTCCGTCCGGGTGGAAGGACACGCGCCTGTGCTTGTTGACGTAGAAGCCTCCTGCTTCGCCGAGCTGTGCGGGATGTGTCGGGTCGGCGACGTTCCAGACCCTGAGCCTGTCCATCTCGAGCAGGGCTAGTGAGCGCCCGTCCGGGCTGAACGTCATCGAGGCCAGAGACCGCAGCGGTACGTCGAATGAACCGAGCGTTCTCGGCCCCTTCCGGTCGGTGACGTCGAGCAGCGACACGCGGTTGTCCTGGTCGATGACGGCCAGCATCCGGCCGTCGGCCGAGAACGCCGCCTTGGACAGCCATCCGCCGCCAATGTCCACAGCCGCGCGAGGCACCGGCGGGTGCGCCCTCATGTCCCAATGAGTCACCCTTCCGGACGAGTCGACCGAGAGAAGCGTCCGGCCGCCCTGAACGAACGCCATGGCCTGCACCTGTGCGGTGAGGCCGGTCAGGTGCCCGACGGGCTGGGGCGCCCCGACCGGACGGACGTTCCAGAACGTCGTGGAATCCCAGCCGGTGACGGCCAGCCGCCCGTCCGGACTGACTGCCACGCCGCTGACATCGCCGGTGACCCGGAAGCTGTCGACAAGGTACGGCTCTCGTTCGACGTTCCACAGGCTCACCGTGTTCTTCCCCTCGCGTACGACCAGGTTGTCACCGTCGGCGTCGAAGGCAATCACGTCGGGATCGTCCTGCCCGAACCACTTGGCGTACTCGATCGGCTCCCCCGGGGAACCGACGTCCCACAGCCGCACCATGCGATCGTCGTGGGACGTCACCATTATGGGGCGAGTCGGATGGAAGGTAGCCCCGTCCACGCTTGCAGCCAGCGCCGCCCGATAGGCCGGCGCGACGGCGGGATCACCGATATCCCAGACATGCGTCTTGTCGCCCACGGCTATCAGGATTCGGCTGTCCGAGCTGAAGGATCCACTGTGTGCCCGGTCCAGGTCGGGGATCCTGGCGCGCTCGCGCGGCGGCCCGGCCGGTTCAGACACATCCCACAGCACTATCCAGCCGGACCGGGAGCCGGTTGCGAGGATGCGCCCGTCGGGGCTGAACGACACCCATTCGCGGTCGGCGGTGCCGGGCAGCGTCGCCCCGCGCTTCGGCGCGGCCGGATCGCTCACATCCCACAACGTTGCAAGGCCTGCCTCCCACAGGACGAGTTTCTGCCCGTCGGGGCTCAACGCCGTCCGGCCGGAATCGTCGCCGTCGACCGATCCCACCTGGACCGGCTCGGCGGCCGCGCCGGCCCGCCACAATGTGACGGAGCCGTCTCCCTCCTCCAGGGCCATGAGCCCGTTGCGGGCGTAGCCGACGTACTGCCCGGGCTTGGCGAGCTCCCCCAGGAAACGGGTGGACGTCACGAGACCGCTCAGATCGTGGCGTGTGCCCGCGTCGGGGTGCACGCGCTCGGCGGCCAGGCCCAGCCGCAGGGCGAGCTGCGGGTCGTTCGGCATGGTGGTCTTGGCCTGGTTCATGAGCCGGCGGCTGATGGCGGCTTCCTGCTGGCGCCCCGCCTCGGCTGCGGCTTCGCCGGCCTTCTTCTCCTGCTCCCGCGCGATCCGCTCGTGCCGATCGGCCTCGTTGGCCGCCCGGCGAGCGGCTTCCTGCTGCTCCTGCGCGTTCTGCTGCTGCCGGAGCGCCTCCGCGGCGGCCTTCTCGGCGTTGACGCGCTGCTGGTACGCCACAGCCTCCTGCTGCTGCGCACGTGCCGCCGCGCGATCTGCCACGGCGCGCTGATACCTCGCGTTCGCCTGCTGGCGCTCGGCCTCGCTCGACGCCTTCGCGACCAGGGCCCGTTGCTTCCGGGCCAGTGACTCCTGGCGTCGGACTTCGGCGGCGGCGTCCTTGGCGCGGGCCTCCTGCTGCCGCGTGAGCACTTCCTGCCGACGGGCGTCCTCGGCGTAGCGTTCGGCGTGGCCGCGCTGCTCCAGCACCAGCTGCTGCTGGTGGCGGGCGTCCGCGGCGGCCGCGTTGGCGCGGTCGGCGTTGCGCACGGCGAGCAGCCCGGTCAGGAGGGCCGCGAACGCCAGCACCACCAGCGACGCCGCGGCGAATGACCACAGCCGGCGGGCCCGGCGGTGCTGGCGGACGTCCTCTCCCTCCAGGTCGTCCTTGCTGACGCCGTGCATCGGGGCGGCCAGCTGTGCGATCGCGTCCCGGAAGCGGGAGTGACGCAGACTCAGGTGCTGATCGTCGCGCGCCCACCGGAGGTCGAGGTAGAGCGGCTCCTCGGCGAACACACCGCGTAGCGCCTCGGGTACCGCGGTGGAGTCCTCGGTGAAGTCACACCGCTGGGGGTCCCACTGCCACTCCCCATCGGTGACCACCGGCAACACGTGGTCGAGCGACTTGGTGGCGACCCAGTGCCGGATCTCCTTGTTCACCCACGGCGAGGCGGCCGCCTCGGGCGACGCCATGAGAACGAAGTACTCCGACGAGTCGAGAGCCCGCTGGATGGACGTCCACAACGCCGGGGTGACCGACAGACCGGTCTGGTCGCGGAACACCCACAGGGCACGACGCCGGTGCCACGGCCGGGCCAGATGGTGCAGACCGCGCTGGACGGCCGGCGCCAGACGCCCGTCCGCAGCATGGCTGTACGAAATGAACCCATTGAACGACATGACTCGGCCCCCGTGGTCGGTGTGCGCGACCGATTGTCCACACCCGCCGCCATCGACGAAAGGGCATGGACCGCGGACTACCGGGCCTCGTCGATCGCCGCGGCCGCCATCGCGACCGCGCGGGGCGCGTCGTCGGCCGGGGTGGCCTCGCCGGCGGCCTCCACCACGTAGCGGCCGTTGCTCAGCGGGACGATGCACACCTCCTCGCCCGGCTCGCCGGAGGCGTCGAAGCTCAGGGCGTAGTGGCGCACGTGCGGCATGCGGCCGCGCAGCCGGTCGTCGGCGTGGGCGGCGCGCAGCAGAGCGCCGATGCGGGTCAGGTCCGGGTCGGCGAGCAGGGTCTCCCACACCATCGCCGGGTCCAGGTACAGCTCCGCCGACTCGACGTCCTCGCCGCTCATCCCACGCCCCTCCCGGTTGCCGACCGGCGAGTCTACGGGCCGACCAGTTCGGCGAAACGGGCCGCGCCCACGTTGCCGCCCGACAGCACCACGCCGACGCGGCGGCCGGGGACCGCGCGCGCCAGCACCGCCGCCAGGCCGGTCGCGCCGCTCGGCTCGACCACGGTCTTCAGCCGGTCGAACGCGAACCGCATCGCCTCGACGATGGCGTCGTCGCCGACCAGCACGATGTCGTCGACGAGCCGCCGGTTCACCGAGAATGTCAGCTCGCCGGGGATGTCGGCGGCCTGGCCGTCGGCGATCGTGCGGGGCACCGGGATCGCGACGCGGTGGCCCGCCGCCAGCGAGCGCTTCGTGTCGTCGCCCGCCGCCGGCTCCACCCCGATCATCGCGATGCCCGGCAGCAGCGCCTTCGCCGCCGTCGCGCTGCCCGCCATCAGCCCGCCGCCGCCCACCGGGACGACCAGCGCGTCCAGCTCGCCGACCTCCTCGATCAGCTCCAGCGCGGCCGTGCCCTGCCCGGCGATGACGTGCGGGTGCTCGTACGGCGGGATCAGCGCCAGGCCCCGCTCGGCCGCCAGCGCCTCGCCCAGGGCGACCCGGTCGCCGGTGTAGCGGTCGTAGGTCAGCACCTCGGCGCCGTACCCGGCGACGGCGTCGCGCTTGGACACCGGGGTGTCCTCGGGCATCAGGATGACGGCGGTCGTGCCGAGCTCGCGGGCGGCCAGCGCCACCGCCTGGGCGTGGTTGCCGGACGAGTACGCGGCGATGCCCCGGGCCCGCTGCTGCGGGGTGAGGCGGGAGGCGGCGTTGTACGCGCCGCGGAACTTGAACGCGCCCACCCGTTGCAGGTTCTCGCACTTCAGGTACACCTCGGCGCCGGCCAGGGCGTCGAGGGTGCGGGAGCGCAGCACCGGCGTGCGGTGGGCGACGCCGGCGATCCGGGTGGCGGCGTCGCGGACGTCGGCGAGGGTGACGGGCGCGGTCTCCATGCCCGCCATCCTGCCGCACGCCGCGACGCCGCCTCCCGCTACGGCGTGACGGCCACCGTGGCCGGGGTCACCGCGTAGATCGACGCGGCGACGTCGGCGAACAGGCCCTTGGGGTGGGCGCGGAACAGCGGTTCGGTGCCGTACAGGACGGCGCGGCCGCCGCGGGTGGTCACCCCGGACACCACCGACGCCTGGTTCGCGGCCTGCGCGGGCCCGCCGGCGCCGGGCGTGTCCTCGCGCCAGTGCCCGGCGATCAGCGGGTCGGCGCCGTAGCGCTCGACGACCGTGAAGCCGGTGCCGGTGAACCAGATCGGCGAGTACACGAACGACGGGCCGCGGCTGGTGCGCACGACGCCGTTCGCGTCGGCGCGGCCCCGGACGGCCGTGGCGGGCAGCAGGGCCGCCGCCGTGTTGAACGTCGCGCCGGTGGCGCCGCGGGTGACGACGCCGCCGCGGGCCAGGAACGCGTCGAGGGCCGCCTTCGCCGCCGGATTCAGCCCGGCGTAGGACAGCCCGGACGACACCATCAGCGTGGTCACGCCCGTCCAGTCGAACCCGGCGTTGAGCACCGCCGTGGACACTGGCCGCACGTCGAAGCCCAGCTCGCGCAGCACGAACAGCTCGTCGGCGGACACCGCGGCGGCCAGCACCGGGGCCGTGAACGGTGTGGTGGCGCCCCGCGGCGCGGCGGTGAACCGCACCCCGAAGCGGCCCGCCGCGTCGGCGGCCGCCCGCCGGTGCGCCCGCGGCACCACGACGGTGCGCTCGCCGGAGCGGCGCAGCGGCACCCCGGCCGCGGCCAGGTGGTTGACGGCGCGCACGTCGGCGCCGTCGCGCAGGCGCAGGGCCAGGTCGGCCCGGCGCGGGGCGTCGACCGCGCCGGTCGGCGCCGCCACCGCCACCGGGGTCAGCGGCACGCGCGGCAGCGCGCGGCGGCTGATGTGGACGTCCGCGCCCCAGAGCAGCCGGTGGCTCCAGCCGGAGATGTCGTACATCTGCGGGACGAGCTCCGAGATGTCGCGGCCCGCCTCCAGCATCACGTTGGCGAGGCCGCGCTTGGGCTGGTGCATGTCGACGACGTACGTGCCGGCGGCGTACCGGCGGCCGTTCAGCGCGAACGGCCGGCGCGCCGCCGTCACCCGCACGTCGTGGGCGACGAGGTGGTCGACCAGCCGGGCCGCGGCCGGGGTGCCGGCCGGGATCACGTACGCGCGCGGGAACTCGGTGGAGTAGCGGTCCTCCGGGCCGAAGCCCTCGACGTAGCCGTCGGGGATGTGCCGCTGCGGCTCGCCGGCCCAGCCGCGGCGGAACTGCTCGATCTGGTCGGCGAGCAGCGCGGCGCGGTGGGTGTCGGTGTATGTGATGGCGGCGGTGATGGTGGCGTCGGCGACGTCGGTGTTGACCCGGGCCCGCCGCTGCAGCTCGGCCACCGGCAGGGTGTCGTACGCGGCGCGGTTGACCTGCAGCGGGATCTCGACGGTGTGGCCGACGGCGCCGTGGTACATGGCGTACATCGGGGTGAAGATCGGCGGCCAGTCGTCCCAGTCGCCGGGCGCGTAGTCGCGGAACGGGATGTCGGCGCGGGTCGTCTCGGGGTGGCCGAGGCGCTGGATCGCGGCCTCCATGCCGAGCGCGTTCGGCAGCGCGTGCCGGATGTAGAGGTCGTACTCGTAGTTCTGGCCGTGCGGGGCGGTGGCCGGCTCCAGCAGCGTGGTGCCGGTGTAGCCGTGCTCGTCGAGCATGACGAAGGGCTGCGTCGCGATGACGACGTCGCGCACCGCCCGCGACTCGGGCTGCGAGCTGGTGGCGTGGTCGCGGTTGACGTCGAAGCCGTTGCCGTTGGGCCGCTGGCCGGCGATGCGCCCGTCGGGGTTGTTGGTGACGGTGATGTAGACGCGGGTGCGCCGCAGCAGCGCCGCCGTCGCCGGGTCGGTGGCGGTGGCGAGCCGCTCGATGACGCGCAGCGCGCCGTCGGTGCCCTCCCACTCGTCGCCGTGGATGTTCGCGTTGATCCACACCGGGGCCTTGTAGCCGCGCCGCAGGGCGCGGTCGCGGGCCGCCGCGCGCGGGTCGTCCTCGATCCGGGCCCGCCACCGGTCCTGCCGGCGGGTCTCCGCCGCGGACTCGGGGGCGGTCACCGTGACGAGGTAGAGGTCGCGGCCCAGGGCGGACTGCCCGACCACCTCGGCGGAGACCCGGTCGGAGGCCGCCTGCAGCGCGTTGAGCCGCGGCGCGATGCCGTGGTACGGGACGAGCCCGAGCTTGATGCTGCGGTCGGCGGGGTTCTCCGGGTACTCGCGCAGCCGGGTCTGCCGCGGGTAGCCGCGCTGCGGCGGCGTCCAGCGCCGCTCGGCGCCGGCCGTCAGCGCCTGGACGGCGTTTTCCGGGCCGGCGGCGGCGACCTCGTTGCGCTCCGGGCCGTTGCCGGGGTCGCGGGTCGCGGGGGCGCGGCCGGGATCGGCGGGGGCGGCCGCCGCCGGGGTGACGAGCAGACCGGCGGCCAGCAGGGCGGCGCAGAAACCGGTCAGCGGACGGGACACGGGCACGAAGCACCTCCGGTCACGGGACTGCCCCGACCCTCTCGCGTCCCGCACGCCGCGCGCAATCCGCTGTCGCACACCCGGCCATACCGGTTTGCCCATCCCCGCGGGCGTCGCCCGTCCCGGTGATGATCCACGCAGAGCGATGGAACGAACACGTTAGCGGTATCGCCATCGCGTTGATCTCCGGGTAGGCATAACGGATGTCTCCGCAGCGCGTCCCGGCCACGGGTAATCCCGTGCCGGGACAGCGCGCCCGCGGCGGGGCGCCGCCGTTCGCGCCGGGCTGGACTCCGCCCTGGTCGGAGCACCTTCCGCAGCCGCCGCCGGGTCTGCCACCGGCGGCTTCGCCGTCTCCCCGCCCGGCCGTGGGCGGCGTCCCCGGCCGCCGCCGCGCCGCTGCCGGCGGCGGGACCCGGCGCGTCACCGGCAGCGCCACCGTGCCCGGCACCGGGCGGCACCGCCGGCCGGCCGCGGACCGCTCGGCCGCGACCACCTACCGCGCCGGGGCAGCGCCGACCCCGGCCGCCGCCGGCCCGCTCACGGCCGCGGCCGTCTCTGCGGCCGCCGTGTCCGCCGCCGCCCGGGCCCACGTGGGCACCACCGTGCGCGCCCTGCGGGACACCGCCGTCGCGCGCGGGCTGCGCGAGGCCGCCGCCCGCGTCGTCCAGCCCGTCCCCGTGCAGCGCCGGCCGGTGTCGCCCGCCGCGCCGCCCGCCGGCACGTTCAACGGCTTCGTCGAGCACAAGCCCCGGGACGCCACCTGGCACGCGTTCCAGGACAGCGCGCCCGCCGCCGCCCCGGCCCGCCGCCGCGCCGCCGACCCGCGCGGCACCCACCGGGCGACGGGGTTCGCCGCCACGCTCGGCTCGTACCGGCAGCCCGCCCTGCTCGCCGCGCTGCTCGCGGTGGCCGTCCTGCTGGTGGCCGACCCGCCCGCCGCCCTGCAGGACCGCACCGAGACCAGCTCGTCGTCGCAGGTCGCCGACGGCGGCAAGGCCCCGGCCGCGAAGGAGAAGGACCGCGGCGGCGACAAGAGCCGCCCGGCCGACCCCGCCAAGCCGCCGGCCGCCGCCGCGCCGGAGCCCGCGCCGCCCAGCGCGGCGCCGTCCGCGAAGCCGTCCGCGCCGGCGTCCACGCCGCCCGCCGGGCCGAGCACCCCGCCGCAGGACCGCGGCAGCCGGCTGTTCGGGCCCGCCGGCAGCCTCAAGTTCACCGGTACGGCCGCCGTGGCGCTCACCTTCGACGACGGCCCCGACCCGGTGCAGACCCCGGCCCTGCTGGACCTGCTGGCGAAGGAGCAGGTGAAGGCGACGTTCTGCGTGGTCGGCACCCAGGCCCGGGCGCACCCCGACCTGGTGCGGCGCATCGCCGACGAGGGCCACACGCTGTGCAACCACAGCTGGGACCACAGCTTCGTGCTCGGCAAGCAGCCGCCGCCCGTGATCATCGAGGACCTGCTCGACACCAACGAGGCCATCCGCGCTGCCGTGCCCGACGCGAAGATCCCCTACTTCCGGGCCCCCGGCGGCAACTTCACCGTCCCCCTGGTGAGCGTCGCCGGGACGCTCGGCATGCGCAGCATCTACTGGGACGTCGACCCGCGCGACTGGGAGCAGAAGGAGGGCCAGACGGACGACGAGCACCGTGAGCGGGTCATCGCCACGGTGGAGAAGGACGTCCGGAAGGGCTCGATCATCCTGTCCCACGACTTCGCCCAGCCGCAGACCATCCGGGCGTACGAGGCGCTGGTGCCGGTGCTCAAGGAGCGTTACGAGCTGATCGCGCTGCCCTGACAGCGCGGGCACCAGTACAGGTTGCGGGCCGCCAGCGCGCCCCGGGCCACCTCGGCGCCGCAGACCAGGCACGGCTGCCCGGCCCGCCGGTACACGTACACCTCGCCGCCGTGCCGGTCGACGCGCGGCGCCCGGCGCATCGCCCCGGGGGTGTGCGCGACGTGCACGGTGTCGATGCGGCCCCGGGCGACGCCCTCCTTCATGAGGGCGCGCAGGTCGTCCCACAGCTCCTGCCACGCCGCGCGGGTGAGGGCGCGGCCGGGCGTGGTGGGGGCGAGCCCGGCGCGGAACAGCACCTCGGTGGTGTAGATCAGGCCGCTGCCGGCCACCACGGACTGGTCCATGAGCAGGCCGAACAGCGCGCGCTCGCTGCGGCTGATCGCGGCGAAGGCGGCGTCCGGGTCGGCGTCGTCGCGCAGCGGGTCGGGGCCGAGCCGGGCCCGCAGCGCGGCCACCTGCGCCGGGTCGAACACCTCGCACGCGGTGGGCCCGCGCAGCTCCAGCCACCGCCCGTTGCCGGTGACGGTGAGCCGCAGCAGGCCGCGCGGGGCGGGCAGCGACCCGGTCCCGTCGGCGAACTTGCCGTACAGCCCGAGGTGGATGTGCAGGGTGCGGTCGTCCTCGTAGTGGTGCAGCAGGTGCTTGCCGACGGCCTCGGTCTCGACGAGCAGCCGCCCGTCGAGCAGGGCGGCGCCGTCGGCGAAGCGCCCCTGCGGGCTGCCGACGGCGACGCGGTGGCCGGCGAACAGACAGCGGTGGCGGGCGGCGAGGCGGTGGACGGTGTGACCTTCAGGCACGGTCCGCAACGGTAGCCGGTGGCGCGACGCGGCCGGCGGGGCCGTCGTTGATCAGCGGAACGCCCGCGACCGAGGAGAGCCCGCATGCGCCGACCCGCCACCGTCCTGACGATCGCGGCGCTGGCCGCCCTGACCGGGTGCGGGGGCGGCGAGCAGACCCCGGCGGCGACCGCGTCGCCGGCCGCGACCACGGCCACCGCCGCGCCCGCCGCGCAGCCCGACCCGGCGGACCCGCCCGGGGCCGTGGTCACCGTGCGGGACGTCGAGGAGGTCACCGGCGCCCAGGTGCGCGGCGAGGTGGACTACATCGCGGAGGCGTACCTCGGCGGGGTGTCGGTCCGGCAGTACGACTTCGGCACCGGCGTGGCGCACGCCGACGGGCCGGACAACCACGCAATCAGCGTGCACGTCACGCCCGACGGCGACGCGCCCACCTACTGGCGGGAGATGATCATGCCGATCGTGCGGGACAAGGGCTTCACGAAGGTTCCGGGCGTCGGCGACGAGGCGTGGACCGACGCGCGCACCATGATCGCGTTCCGCGCGGGCGGCGTCGCCGTCGACATCACGTTCCTGCCGGGCGGCAGGCCCCCCGCGCCGGGCGTCGACACGTACCTGGTCGAGCTGGCGAAGCGGGCCGCCGCCCGGGTGTGAGCAGCGGGGTCAGCCGCTGCGGCGGGTGCCGTACTGGCGGGGGCTCTGCACCGCGCCCCGGCCGGTCGGCACCTGGCCCTTGCGGAACTGCTCCTGCGGCTTCGCGCCGGCCTTGCCCTTGGCCGCCCGGCGGGCCGCCCGGTTGGCGAACTCCTCGGGCTGCCCCTCCGCGGCGTCGGCCGGCTCGGCGGCGGGTTCGGTGCCGGGATCGGTGCTGGAATCGCTCATCGGTTGCCCCCTCGGGTGCCGGCCGCGCGCGGGTCCACTCCGACCCGGGAGACGCTAGGCCCGACGCGCAGACGCTATCGCAGCACCGGTGCGGCGCGCCGCCGGTATCCGGCGGCACGCCCGTTGCGCCGAGAGAGTAAAAGTCGCAGCCCGCCGGGCCGGGATGACAAGCTGGGCCGATGAGCGGCAACGACCACACGATGCGCGGCAACGGCTCGAACGGTTTCGACGACCAGGTGTTCGAGCGCCTCCTGCGCGAGCGGATCATCTTCCTCGGCAGCGAGGTCAACGACGAGGTCACGAACCGGATCTGCGCCCAGATCCTGCTGCTGGCCTCGGCCGACAGCGAGCGCGACATCGCCCTCTACATCAACTCGCCGGGCGGCTCCATCAGCGCGGGCATGGCGGTCTACGACACCATGCAGTACGTCAAGAACGACGTGGCCACGATCGCGCTGGGCATGGCGGCCTCGATGGGCCAGTTCCCGCTCTGCGCCGGCACACCCGGCAAGCGGTACGCGCTGCCGCACGCCCGGGTGATGATGCACCAGCTCTCCGGCGGCATCGGCGGCACCGCGGCCGACATCGCCATCCAGGCCGAGAGCATGCTGCACATCAAGCAGACGATGAACGAGCGGATCGCCTTCCACACCGGCCACACGCCGGAGGAGATCGAGCGCGACTCCGACCGCGACCGCTGGTTCACGGCGCAGGAGGCGAAGGCGTACGGCCTCATCGACCACGTGGTCGGCAGCGCCGCGGACGCCCGCCTGATCGGGGCCGGTCGCTAGCAGCGTGTCGCCTCCGCGGCATCGGGGTACATGAATGACGTTGTCCCCCGGCGCGGGGCTGCCCCGGCGGCCCCGCGCACCGCAGAGGAGGTTCCGACGTGCGACTTCGTGAGACGAACGACGACCGCGGCGTCAGCGGCAGAGCGGCGTCCGACACCACCGTGACCGACCGGATCCACGCGTCCGCCGTCAAGGACGCGGAGCGCGCCGAGCGCGCGGCCGACCGGGCCGAGGCCAAGGCGGACCGGGCCGAGACCCGGGCCGAGACCCGGCCCGACACCACCCCCACCACCGACTCTCCCGAGCGCGCGGGTGTGCGCACCGCGCCGCCGGCGCCCGCCGGGCCGCGCCCGCGGGCCAGCCTGCTGGCCACGCTGAGCCTGATCACGGGCGTCGCCGCCGCGCTGCTGGTGCTGACCGGCACCCTGGCCGGATACGGCGTGGGCCTGGGTGCCCTGGCGCTGGTCCTGGCGATCGCGGGCATCTCGGCCACCGGCCGCCGGCACGTCGCCGGCAAGACCGACGCGCTGATCGGCCTCGTGCTGGGCCTCGGCGCCGTCGTCCTCGGCGTGTTCGTCCTCACCGACTCGGTGTCCTGGCTGACCATGGACACCCCCGCGGTGACGAACCTGCGCGAGTGGCTCGACACCCGGTTTAACTCGATCTTCTAGTGGGAAGAACATCAATGGGCCGGTGATGCACCGGACCCGCATCCGGAACCGGGCCGGCCACGAGCCGGTCCGCCCCGGAACCCCGGCGGTGCGCCGGCACGCGGCACAACGCGACAGTGAGGGGCGGCGGTTCGCCGCCCCTCAGGCGTGTGCGCAACAGATCACCGCCGCGCCCGCCGACCGCGCAACGATCAGCCGGTACGCGCAATGTCCGTTCCTGCCGCGCGCAGCACCGCTACGCCTAGCGTGGGCGTCATGACCCAGCGCCGCTATCTCATGTGCCGGCCGACGTACTTCGCCGTCGACTACCGGATCAATCCGTGGATGGACCCGACCGCGCCGTACGACACGGAGCTGGCGATCGCCCAGTGGACCCGGCTGCGCCAGGTGTACCGGGACCTGGGTCACACGGTCGACGAGATCGAGCCGGTGCCCGGGCTGCCCGACATGGTGTTCGCCGCCAACGGCGCCACCGTCCTCGACGGCGACGTGCTGGCCGTGCAGTTCCGCGACCCGGAGCGCGCCGACGAGGCGCCCGCGTACCGGTCGTGGTTCGAGCGCGCCGGCTTCCGCGTGCACGAGGCCAAGCACACCAACGAGGGCGAGGGCGACCTGCTGCTCGCCGGCGACGTCATGCTGGCCGGGTACGGCTTCCGCACCGTGCACGCCGCGCACACCCAGGTGCAGGAGGTGTTCGGCCGGCCGACGGTGAGCCTGCAGCTGGTCGACCCCGCGTACTACCACCTCGACACCGCGCTGTGCGTGCTCGACGCCGAGACGGTCGCGTACCTGCCGGAGGCGTTCTCGCCGGGCAGCCGGGCCGTGCTGCGGCGGCTGTTCCCGAACGCCGTGCTCGCCACGCCCGCCGACGCGGCGGTGCTGGGCCTCAACGCGGTCAGCGACGGCGAGCACGTCGTGCTGCCCGTCCAGGCCACCGACCTGACGGCCGCGCTGGAGGCGCGCGGCTACACCACCGTCGGGGTCGACATGTCCGAGCTGCGCAAGGCCGGCGGCGGCCCGAAGTGCTGCACCCTGGAGGTTCGTCCGTGACCAGCGTCGACATGCTCCGCACCCCGGCCGCGCTCGCGGACGCCGAGCGGTGGACCGCGCACAACTACCACCCGCTGCCCGTGGTCATCGCCGACGGCGACGGCGCCTGGGTCACCGACGTCGACGGCCGCCGCTACCTGGACTGCCTGGCCGGCTACTCGGCGCTGAACTTCGGCCACCGGCACCCGCGGCTGATCGAGGCGGCGCACGCCCAGCTCGACCGGATCACGCTGACCAGCCGGGCGTTCGTGCACGACCAGTTCGCCGACTTCTGCCGCGGCCTGGCCGAGCTGTGCGGCACCGACCTGGTGCTGCCGATGAACACCGGCGCCGAGGCCGTCGAGACCGCCATCAAGGTGGCCCGCAAGTGGGGCTACCGGGTCAAGGGCGTCCCGGACGGCCGGGCGACGATCGTGGTGGCGGAGAACAACTTCCACGGCCGCACGACGACCATCGTCAGCTTCTCCACCGACCCGGACGCGCGCGACGACTTCGGCCCGTACACCCCCGGGTTCGTGACCGTGCCCTACGGCGACCTGGACGCGCTCGCGGCGGCCGTGGACGACACCACCGTGGCGGTCCTGCTGGAGCCCATCCAGGGCGAGGCGGGGGTGCTGGTGCCGCCCGCCGGCTACCTGGCGGGGGTGCGGCGGCTGTGCGACGAGCGGAACACCCTGTTCATCGCCGACGAGATCCAGTCCGGGCTGGGCCGCACCGGCCGCACGTTCGCCGTGGAGCACGAGGGCGTCGTGCCCGACATGTACGTGCTCGGCAAGGCGCTGGGCGGCGGCATCGTGCCGGTGTCGGCGGTGGCCGCCCGGCGCGAGGTGCTCGGCGTGCTGAAGCCGGGCGAGCACGGCTCCACGTTCGGCGGCAACCCGCTGGCCTGCGCGGTCGGCACCGAGGTGGTGAAGCTGCTGGCCACCGGCGAGTTCCAGCGGCGCTCGGCCGCCCTCGGCGCGCACCTGCACGCCGGGCTGGGCGCGCTGGTCGGGCAGGGCGTCGTGGCGGTGCGCGGGCGCGGCCTGTGGGCGGGCGTGGACATCGACCCGGCCCTGATGACGGGCCGGCAGGCGTGCGAGCGGCTCGCCGAGCGCGGGGTGCTCGCCAAGGACACCCACGGCTCGACGATCCGGCTGGCGCCGCCGCTGGTGGTGACCGAGGGCGACCTCGACTGGGCGCTGGAGCAGCTCGCCGCGGTGCTGCGCGAGGCCCGCTGACGGGACGGACGGGCGGCCGGGCGCACCGCCCGGCCGCCTCCCTCAGCGTCCGGCGGGCGGGGTGACGGTGATCGCCGCCCCGAAGTCGTGGAACTCGACGACGTGCGTGGACTGGCCGGCGACGCCGGCCGACAGCTGGTGGATCAGGTCGCCGGCCACCCACACGTCCAGCGTCAGGGTGCCGAAGGAGTCCACGCCCTCCAGGTCGAACCACATCAGCTCGGCCGCGGGCAGCGCCGACAGCGGGTGGGCCTCCTGCGCCGCGCTGGTGCGCTCCGGCACCGTCAGGCGGTAGTGGGTGGTCTCCACCCCGCGCAGCCGCTCGGTGCCGACCTCCGTGACGTCGCCGTCGCCGGCCACGGCCCGCACCAGGTTGGCGGCCGACCGGCCGAACGGTGCCAGGCGGTCGCCCTCCTCCACCTTTCCGCGGGTGACGGCGCCGTCCGGGCCGGTCTCCCACACGTCGTCGCCGACGACGGTGGTCGTCGACGTGACGCCCTCCCCCGTCCGCACGATCCGGTAGTCGGCGCCCGCGACCTCGCCCGTGGCGGCGAAGCCCGCCGGGGAGTCCACGATCCGGCTGGCGAACCGCAGCGACGTCACCGCCCCGGTCCGGTCGGCGGCCTGCAGCACCGCGGCGGACGCCGACGGGGCCGGGCCGCCGAGCACGGCGACGGCGACGGCGCCCGCCACCACGGCGGCCGCGACGCCGGTGGCGGCGGCCCAGCCGCGCCACCGCCGCTTCGGGGTGCGGGCGGTGCGCCCGGGGGCGGGGGCGGGGCTGATCGTCTGCTGCGTCATGGCTCTCTCCAGAACGGCGTCGTAACGGGCCGATCCCGGCGCCGGCGGCGCGTCGCGGAGTGCGGGATCGAGCCCGCGCAGCAGGTCCAGCTCGCGGTCGTCGTCGTCGAAGGCCGTCACGGGCGCTGCTCCTTCCTCGCGTGGGATGCATCCGGTACCTGTCCGCCGGGCCCCGGATCTCGCCGGTCGAGTTCGCGGCGCAGCCGCGCCTTGGCCTTGTGCAGCCGGGAGGAGACGTTGGCGGCGGTGATGCCGAGGACCACGGCGATGTCGGCGACGGCGAGGCCGTCCCACGCGCGCAGGAGCAGCAGCTCCCGGTCGTCGTCCGCCAGCGCGGCGAGCGCCGCCCACACCGCCTGCTCCGACGGCGGGACGTCGGCGTACGCGGCGGCGGGCGCGTCGACGGTGGCCAGCCGCAGATGCAGGCGGCGCCCCCGCTCGGCCTGCCGCCGGTGGTTGGCCAGCACGTGCCGGGCCACGCCGAACAGCCACAGCCGCGCCGCGTCGGCGGGCACGTCGGCGCGCCGCCGCCAGGCCACCGCGAACGCCTCCGCGGCGATGTCGTCGGCCTCGGCGTCGGACTCGGTGCGCCGGCGGGCGAACCGCCACACGTCGGCGAAGTGCGCCGCGAAGAACTCGCGGAACCGCTCCTCGGTCATGCCGCCTCCGGACGGTCGGGGGTGTGCTGCCCCCTGAACCTGTCCGGTCCGGCGCCGATCTCGCCGGTGCCCGCCGGAAAAGATCAGCGCCGGTTGAACTGCTGCATCGAGATGGTCGGCGCCTCGGCCATGACGGAGTGCGGGTCGGCGTTGCCGCCGGACGACCACAGCCGCGAGCGCCCCACCAGCACGCCGCCGTACAGCTCGACCACGTCGGCGTCGGCCAGCACCCGGGACTCCTCGCGGGCCATGCTGACGCGCTCGTCGTCGTCCATCGAGCCGCCCGGGCGCAGGCCCGTGCCGTTCGTGCTGACGTCCTGGGCGATCAGCTCGGCGCCGCGCAGCTCGAACCGGACGTGGCTGCGGCTGATCCACTTCCGGGCGTCCTCGGTGAGCCACTGGCCGAGCATCACGCCGCCGTTCTCGGGGGCGCGGCCGACCATGACCGGCGAGCCGGCGGCCACCACGAAGCGCTTGCGGACGACCCCGCCGATGCGCACCGACAGCACCTCGACGGCGGGCCGCTCGCCCGCGTCCTTCAGCCGGGTCTCGTGCCGCGGGCACGACGGGGCGCCCGTGCGCAGCGACGGCGGCGGCTGCGCCACCGGGTTGGTGAAGCGGCGCATGTCGGCGAACGGGCTGTCCGAGTCCCCCGCCGCGCCGAACGACGCGCAGTTGGTCTCGGGGCAGCGCCAGATGCGGGCGAGCAGGCGGGCGCCGACGGCCGACGGTTCGCTCGTGGCGGGCAGCTGCGCCTTGCCGGCCTGCGGCACCAGCACCGGGCCGCCCTGGCCCGCGACGGGCGCCCACAGCCGGCCGGACTCGCCGACCCACGGGTGCCGGTCCCGGTACGCGTCGCAGCGCGACCGGGTCAGCACGGGCAGGCCGAGCAGCTCGGCGACCTCGAGGGCGCGCTCCTCGCTGTCGGTGGGGACGACCTCGACGAGCCCGTCGTCGGCCCACCGGCGCACCACCATGCGCTCGTTGGAGGTGAGGTCGGCGTCGGACAGCAGCGGGCGCGGCGCCACCACGTAGACCGGGGCGTTCTCCTCGGCGACGAGGCGGCCCAGCGCGTCGACCACGAGGCCGAGCCGCAGCATGTTGGCGGGCCGGCCGCCGTCCAGGTCCGCGTAGCGGACGACCTCGGCCAGGTCGACGACGGCCCGGGCCAGCGCCGGGTCGGTCGACAGCCTGGCCTCGATGGCGTCGAGGACCTTGCTGACCTCGAATCTCACCTCATACCCCCCTGCGTGCGTGGCCCCCCGGTCATCATGCCGGTTCGCCCGGGCGATGGGGAGGTCAGGAGGCGTCCGCCACGATCCGGTCGATGCGGTTCGCCAGGGCGATGTCACGCGTGGTGACCCCGCCCGCGGAGTGCGTGGCGCAGCGGAACGTCAGCGTCCGCCACCGGATGTCGATGTCGGGGTGGTGGTTCATCTCCTCGGCGACCACGGCGACCCGGTCGACGACGGCGATCGCGACCGGGAAACTCTGCAGGCCGACGGTGCGCACGATCGCGTCCGGCCCGCCCTCCCAGCCGTCGAGCACGGCGACGGCATTCTTCACGGAGTCGGCGTCCAGCAGCTCTGCCATGGCTCCAACCTTAGTGCGTGCGGGGCGCGGCTCGGCGTTGTCGCCCCTTGCCGCTACCGTGGGTCGCCGATCCCGCCGCGGTCCCCTCGCCGCGGCCACCCCCACGGGAGGACGACTTCATGAAGCGACGCCTGGCCGTCACCGGTCTCGCCCTGGCCACCGCCCTCGGCCTGGGCGCCTGCCAGACCGCACCGTCCGACGACGCCGGCAAGCCGGCGCCGACCGGGGCGGCCACCGCCGGGGCGACCGACGCGGCCGCCGCCAAGGAGCTGACCGCCGCGGCCGCGAAGCTCGCCGAGGACACGGTCCGGGTCGAGATGACGATGGGCGGCGGACTCACCTCCACCGGGGTCATGGACCCGCAGGAGGGCGTCGCCCAGATGACCATGACGATGGCCGGGGCCGGCGAGGGCACCGAGATCGCCATCCGCAAGCTCGGCGACGACATGTACCTGCGCTTCACCGGCGGCCTGGCCAACGTCATGGGCAAGAAGTGGATGCACCTGGACGCGTCCGACCTGAAGGCGGGCAGCAACTTCGCCGTCATGCCGAAGGACGACCCGACCGGCGCGCAGGCGCTGGCGAAGGCCGTCACCCAGGTCGCCAAGCAGGGCGACACCTACACCGGCGTCATCGACATCACGAAGGCGCCCAGCCTCAACAAGGACAGCCTCAAGGCGCTCGGCGCCAAGTCGAACACCGTGCCGTTCACGGCGAAGGTCGACGACTCGGGCCGCCTGGTCGAGATGACCGTCGACATGTCGGCGCTCGCCCCCACCGCGGGCACCATGACGACGACGTACTCGGACTTCGGCACGAAGGTCTCCGTCAACAAGCCGCCGGCGGCCCAGGTCACCGAGCCGCCGAAGGAGCTCGCGGGCCTGCTCAACGCCTGACGCGCGGTGCCCGGTTTGCCATTCCGGCGGACCGGGCACACTCGGCCCATCGCCCGCCCGGACCCCGCCGGGCGGCCGGGACCGGGAGGACCTGATGCTCGACCGCCGCCTGACCGGAACGGGCCTCGGCCTGCTCACCGCCGTCGCGTTCGGGGTCGCGGGGTGCTCCGGCGACGCCACGCCGCCCGGCGCGTCACCGTCGGTGTCGGTGTCGCCATCGCCGGGCGCCAGCTCCGGCGCCCCCGCCGACCCGGCCGCGGCCGCCGCCCTGGGCGACGCCGCCGCCAAGCTCGGCACCACCCCCTTCAAGGTCACCGTGACGTCCGGCCCGGCCCTCACCATCACCAGCCGGGTCGACGCCCCGGGCGGCGTCGGCACCAGCAACGCCCGCTACACCGCCGGCGGCGCCGACATCACCGTCGAGGCGCTGCTGGCCGACCAGGACCTGTACGTGAAGGTGCCCGGAGTCACCGAGGCCGGCAAGTGGGTGCACGTCGACGTCGCCCGGCTGCCCGAGGGCGCCAACGTCGGCCTGGTGCCCGGCCGCATCGACCCGACCAACACGGCCGAGCTGCTGTCGTCCACCACGGACGTCCGCTCGACCGGCCCCGGCTCGTACGCCGGCACCCTCGACCTGACCAAGGCCGCCGGCGTCGCGGGCGTCGACAAGGTCATGATCGACGGCTACGGCCAGGCCGCCTCGGCCATCCCGTTCCGCGCCGGCGTGGACGACCAGGGCCGCCTGTCCGAGCTGACCCTCGACCTGCCCGCCCTGAACGGCCGGCCGGTGCAGCCGCTCGAGGTCCTCTACACCGACTACGGCACCCCGGTCACGGCCGCGAAGCCGACCGCCGCCGAGATCGTCGAGGCCCCGGAGAGCCTGTACAAGACCCTGGGCGGCTAATCTCCCACCCATGCGAGGAGGGCGGGGTGGCTGACGCAGACGACGTCCGCCGCCTCGCCCTGTCGCTGCCCGGCGTGGTCGAGGTCGACAGCGACGGCTTCGACTTCCGGGTCGCCGGCAAGGGCTTCGTCTGGTCGTACCCGGAACGCCTGCCCGGCCGGCCGCGCCGGATCCGCACCGACGTCGCCGTGCTGTTCGTCGGCGACGAGGCGGAGAAGCAGGCGCTGCTGCTCGGCGAGCCCGACCTGTTCTTCACCGCCCCCGGCTACGAGGGCTGGCCGCTGGTCATGCTGCGGCTGGCCGCGGTGGACGTCGACCGCCTCACCGAGCTCGTCACCGACGCGTGGCGGATGCGCGGCGTAGGGTCGGAACCATGACTGCTGCCACCGACCTGCACGGTCCCGCGCACGTCGCCCGCTACCTGGAGACGGACGGCGAGGACGGCTACCACTGGCGCAACGGGACGACGATCCTGATCCTGTTCACCACCGGCCGCCGGTCCGGCGAGCAGCGGTCGCACGCGCTGATCTACCGCGAGCACGGCGACGCGTACCTCGTCGTGGCCTCCAAGGGCGGGGCGGACGCGCCGCCGGCCTGGTTCGTCAACCTGCAGGCCGACCCGGACGTCGAGGTGCAGATCAAGGGCGACCGGTTCCGCGCCCGGGCCCGGGTGGCGACGCCGGCGGAGAAGCCGGAGATGTGGGCGACGATGACCGAGGTCTGGCCCGACTACGACCAGTACCAGACGAAGACCGACCGGGAGATCCCGGTGGTGGTGCTCGAGCGCGCCTGACGCCGCATGCGACTGCACGTCGGCTGTGCCATGTGGACCCACCGGGCGTGGCAGGCCCGCATCCCCGCGCCGCCGCACGAGCGCCTGCGGGCGTACGCGGGCTGGTGCAACGCGGTGGAGGGCAACACCACCTTCTACGCCACCCCGGCACGGGACACCGTCGCGTCGTGGGCGGATCAGACCGACGCCGCGTTCCGGTTCGTGCTGAAGCTGCCGCGGACGATCACCCACGAGCGCCGCCTGACCGGCGCCGGCGCGGAGCTGCGGGCGTTCCTGCACGCGATCGAGCCGCTCGGCGAGCGGACCCACGCGCTGTGGATCCAGCTGCCGGGCTCGTTCGCCCCGGCGGACACGGCGACGCTCGCCGCGTTCCTGCGCGACCTGCCCGGCGACCACCGGTACGCCGTGGAGGTGCGCCACCCGGGGTTCTTCGCCGACCCGGCGCCGCTGGAGGACGCCCTGGCCGCCGCGGGCGCCGAGTGGGTGCCGTTCGACACCACCGCGTTCTTCCGGACCCCGCCCACCAGCGACGCCGAGCGCGACGCCTGGACGAAGAAGCCGCGGCTGCCGCGCCGCTCGCACGCCCTCACCGACCGGCCGATCGTCCGCTACCTCGGCCGCGACGCCCCCGCCGAGACGGTCGGCGGCTGGCGGCACTGGGTCGACGTGACCGCCGGGTGGCTGCGCGAGGGCCGCTCCCCCACCGTGTTCATCCACACCCCCAACAACGCGGACGCCCCGCCGCTGGCCCGCCGCTTCCACGACGAGGTGCGCGCCCGGGTGCCCGGCCTGGCCCCGCTGCCCGAGCCGGAACCCACGACCCTGTTCTGAAGTGTCGGACCCGCGTGCCATGCTGCGCCGGTGGACGTGGACTTCGACGCCGAGCTGTGGGTGTGGGACGCCCGCCGCGACGAGACCTGGACCTTCGTGAGCCTGCCCGCCGAGGCGTCGGCCGAGATCCGCGCCCGCACCGCCGGGCTGCGCCGCGGCTTCGGCTCGGTGCGGGTGCGCGCGAGCCTCGGTCGCAGCACGTGGACCACGTCGATCTTCCCCGACAGCGCCCGCGACACCTACGTGCTGCCCGTCAAGCGGGCCGTGCGCACCGCCGAGCGCGTCGACGCCGGCGACACGGTGCGGGTGACGGTGGAGCTGCTCGACGCCTGAAATCCGGTTGCCCGCGCCGCCGGGCTCCGCGAGGGTTGACCCATGACGTTCTGACGGACCGCACCCCACACCCCTGCCGTCCACCCTGCCCTTCAGCGGAGAGAACGTCCTTGTCTCAGCACCTCTCGGCGACCGTCACCGTGTTCGCCTCCCCGTCCAGCTGGATCGAGTCCGCCGCCGTCGACCAGTGCCACCAGGTGGCCGCGCTCGACGGCATGCTGCACGTCGCCGCCATGCCCGACCTGCACCCCGGCAAGGGCGCCCCGATCGGCGCCGCGATGACGTCGGCCGTGCTGTACCCGTTCCTGGTGGGCTCCGACATCGGCTGCGGCATCGCCGTGTTCCCGATCCGCCTCAAGCGGGTCGTGCCGGAACGGCTCGCCGCCCGGTTCCCCGACCTCGACGTACCGCCGGAGCCCGGCGACCCCGCCTGGGACGCGATCGGCGGCGACGTGCCGCTCGGCCACCTCGACGGCCTCGGCACCGTCGGCCGCGGCAACCACTTCGTCGAGCTGGCCCGCGTCGGCACCGTGTTCGAGCCCGCGCACGCCGGACGCCTCGGCCTCGCCGCGGGCGACCCGGTGCTGGTCGTGCACAGCGGCTCCCGCGGCCTCGGCGAGCGCATCCTGCGCGCCCACACCGAGGTGCACGGCGCGGGCCCCGCCCCCGACCCGGCCGCCTACCTGGCCCGGCACGACGCCGCCGTGCGCTGGGGCCGGCTCAACCGGCGCCTGATGGCCGCCCGGGTCGCCCACGCCCTGGGCGCCGAACCCACCGAGCCGGTCGTCGACGAGTGCCACAACCTCGTCGAGATCCGCGACGGCGCCTACCTGCACCGCAAGGGCGCCGCCCCCGGCGACGGCCGCGACGTGCTCGTCGCCGGCACCCGCGGCACCCCGTCGTACCTGGTCGCGGCCCACGCCGGCGCGGACGCGGGCCACTCCGTCGCGCACGGCGCCGGCCGCAAGATGTCCCGCGCCGACGCGCTGCGCCGCGGCAAGGCCAAGCACACCGTCGAGGAACTGCGCCGCACACCGGTCGGCTCCCTGGTGGTGTGCGGCGACCGGCAGCTGCTGTTCGAGGAGGCGCCGACGGCGTACAAACGCATCGAGCAGGTGATCGGCGACCTGACCGCCCACGGCCTGGCCACCCCGGTCGCGACGACGGTCCCGCTGGTCACCTACAAGACCGCCGACCAGGGCCCGCGCCGCCGCCGGGGCCGGCCGTGACCACCACCGACCTCCTGCTGTCCGCCGGCCGCGGCCCGCAGGAGTGCGCCTGGGCGGTCGCCCGCCTCGCCACCCGCCTGGAGTCGGCCGCCGCCCGCCACTCCCTGCGCACCCGCCGCGTCTCCGCCGTCCCCGGCGACCGGCCGGGCACGTACCGCTCGGTGGTGGTCCGCATCGCCGGCGCCGGCGCCGCGGAGCTCGCCGCCGCCTGGACGGGCACGCTGTGTTGGCAGGCCCCGAGCCCGTACCGGCCGGGCCACGCCCGCAAGAACTGGTACGTGACGGCCCGGCCCGTGCCCGCCGCCCCCGCCGTCGTCCCCGCCTTCGCCGAGGCCGACGTCGACGTGGTGGGCTGCCGCACGGGCGGCCCGGGCGGCCAGCACCGCAATAAGGCCAGCACCGCGGCCCGCGCCACCCACCGCCCGTCGGGCACGGTCGTGGTCGTCGACACGGAACGCCAGTTCACCCTCAACCGCCGCCTGGCCCTCGACCTGCTCCGCCGCCGCCTCGCGGACCACGCCGAAGCGGCGACCCGATCGGCGACGACGGCCCGCTGGCGCCTGCACGACGACCTGGTCCGCGGCGACCCGATCCGCACCGAACGCCCGGACGCGCGGACCGTCACCGCACCACGGCCTCCTCGAAAACGGTCGGTCTGAGGCACCGGATCGACCGTTCGTGCACCCGGAACACCGCCTCCGCGAAGGCTTCCAGCGCGGTGGCCGTGTCCCGCTCGGCAGGGGCGATGTCCTCAGGGGATGTGCCCCAGAAGGCCTCTGCCAGCCGGTGGATGCCATCGCACGCGCCGCGAAAGTGCCGATCCATGTCGAATACTCCATCGCGGATCTCGTCGGCCTGCACGAGGAGAAGCGCGATGCCGACCTTCGTCCTCAGCTCGAGTCGGCACCGCTCCAGCTCGTCCTTGAGGGCTGTGGCCCGCTCGAACCCCTGTCCGGTCCAGTTGGAGACATGTCCCATGGTCGTTGCCGAGGTCTGGAAGTGGGCCGCCGCCGCGAGCAGTTCGGCGATGGCCACCCGCGTCTCGCGGCGATACTCGTCTGTCCGCGCGATGCGAAGGTTCCGGCGCTCCCGGCGGCCGTTCCAGACCAGTGTGAAGATCACGCCCGCGAGCGCGCCTGCGGTCGTGAAAAGCGGAATGTAAGGAAGAAGCGGATTCGTCACCCTTCCGATGTAGCACTGCGACGCCACCCGACGACGCGGCGGACGCCGGACACGGTCACCGCTCGGCTCGGGTCTCCTCGAACACCCAGGAGGCGTACGCCGCGTTGCCGCCCGTCGCCGGGACCACCACGACCTCCGGCACCTCGTACGGGTGCGCCTCCACCAGGTGGGCGACCAGCGCGTCGGCGCGGTCCTCGGCCGTCTTGAAGGTCACCTGGTGTTCGACGGCCGATTCGACGTCGCCGCGCCAGTGGTACGTGCTGGTCAGCGGGCCGGACACCTGGGCGCAGGCGGCGAGGCGGACGGCGACGGCGTTGGCGGCGAGGCGGTCGGCGGTGGTGCGGTCGTTCACGGTGGTGGTGACGATGACGATCGGTTTCACGGGTCCACGCTAGCGGGGGCGGTTCTCCTCGATCCAGGCGTCGATGCGCGCCCACCAGTCGTACAGCCAGGCGATGCGCTCGTCCTCCCCGGCCGGGACGTCCTCGGGGTCGACGGACCAGAAACGCATGATGATCCGCTTGTCCATGGGCAGTTCGCGCCACAGGTCGGCGGCGGTGAGCATGCGGTCGAGGCCGGTGTGGGCGACGAAGATGACGCCGGCGTCGGGGGCGGCGTCGAGGGCTTGGAGGAGGCCGCCGGGTTTGGGGGCGAGGACGTGCTGGAGCTGTTCGGCGCGGACGGCCATGTCGGCGAGGCCGCGGGAGCGGAGGCGTTCGATGGCGCGGACGCGGCGGCTCGGGGTGAAGTTGCCGCCCTCGGGGAAGATCACGAAGGCGTCGTTGTGGTCGAGGCCGGTGACGAGGCCGTAGATCTCGTCCTCGATGGTCTGGCCGGGGGTGTGGCCGGGCGCGATGAAGCGGTTGGGCAGCCGGTTGAGCATGACGTCGACGGCCGGGTCCCACTGCAGGGTCCACTTGAGGACGATGCGCGGTTCGCGCTGGAACCAGTTGACCAGGGCGTGGATGAGGATGAACGAGTCGCCGGGGCCGGCGTGGCGGCTGACGACGATCTCGGGGCGGCCCGGCAGGGCGGTGTCGGGGTCGGTGCCGACGACGTCGATGTCGAGGTGCAGCGCCCAGCGGGCCTGCCAGAACAGGGCCCGCAGGAACGCGCCGACCAGCACGTAGTGGGCGCGCTGGAAGCCGGCGGTGCGGATCTTCCACCCGAAGCCGGACGCCACCCACAGGACGAACAGCGACACGATAGCGGCGGCGTCCCACACCAGGTAGACGACGACCAGCCAGACGAGGCGGGGCAGCCTGAGCCGGCCGGGCACGAACGCGGTGGCGAACAGGGCGGCGAGCAGCCACACCGGCAGCGTGGTGACGACGACGAGCGCGAGCAGCACGACGAGCGGGGCGATGACGAGGCGGCGCAGCCACACCGGGGGGATCATCGCTCGATCTCGTTCAGGTAGCGCCGGGTGGCGGTGTAGGCGCGACTGATCCGGCGGCCGACGGCGGCCATGTCGCGGTACGCCCACGGCGTGTCGTCGCGGGCCTCGCCGCCGCCGGTGGGCAGCACGTGCACGCGCACGTCGGCGGGCAGGGCGGCGATCTCGCGGGCGAACCGGTGCCGGCGGGCGATCTCGAACGCGACCTGGGCGACCTCCCACGGGCGCTTCGGCGGGACGAGCGGGCGTTCGATGCGGCCGACCTGGAGCACGAACACCTCGCGGGCGCCGAGCTGGACGGCCTCGCCGACGGGGATGGAGTTGACGATGCCGCCGTCGACGAAGTGCTCGCCGCCGATCAGGGCGGGCGGCAGCAGGCCGGGCACGGACGCGGACGCCAGCACCGCGTCGACGAGCGGGCCGTCGGTGAACCAGTGCTCGGCGGCGCGTTCGATGCTGGCGGCGCAGCAGCGGAACGGCACCTTGAGGTCGGCGAACGTGGCGGCGTCGCCGAGTTCGCGGGCGAGCAGGGAGCGCAGCGGGAGCGGCGAGTGCAGGTGGGTGCGGGCCGCGAACCGGCGCATCTGCCGGGCGATGGAGTCGCCGTACACGGCGGCGGCCTCGGGCGAGGTCCACAGCCGCAGGAGCCGGTCGGTGGCGGCCTCGGTGGGGTCGGCGGCGACGAGGGCGCCGTTCACCGCCCCGATGGAGGTGCCGAGCACCAGGTCGGGGCGGTAGCCGGCGCGGAACAGGGCGCGCAGCATGCCGACCTCGACGGCGCCGAGGACTCCGCCGCCGCCCAGCACGAACGCGACCGGACCCATGCCGTACATCGTGGCACGGAGATCACCGGGCCCGCGCCAGGGCCGGGTCACGGCGGGGTCAGGGCCGCCAGTCGGCGTACCGGGCCATGGACCGCAGCGCCACCGACGACGGGGTGAGCCGGACGGCGGCGTTGCGGGCGGCGACGGCGAGCGGGTTGCGCAGCTGCTGGCCGAACCGGCCGATCCGGTACGAGGCGGCCGCCACGGCCTGGGAGCGGGGGCGGCGGCGGGCGTCGTACTCGGCGAGGGCCTCGGCGACGGGGCGGCCGGGGCGGCACACCTGGCCGAGCACGACGGCGTCCTCGATGGCCTGGGCGCCGCCCTGGCCGAGGTTGGGCGTCATGGCGTGGGCGGCGTCGCCGAGCAGCGCGACCCGGCCGCGCACGTAGCTGGGCAGCGGCGCGGGCAGGTGCCGCAGGTCGTGGTAGAGCAGCGTGCTGGTGGCGTCGATGAGGGCGCCGACGGGCGGGTGCCAGTGGCCGAACCGCCGGCGTACCTCGGCGTGGTGGTCGTCGTACTTCGCGCCGGGCGGGGCGAGGACGGCGGCGAACCAGTACACGCGGCCGTCGCCGAGCGGCACGATGCCGAACTCGGTGCCGGGGCCCCAGGTGATGGCGACGGTCAGCTCGCCGCGCCAGGGCTCGTCGGTGACGCCGCGCCACGCCGCGGTGCCGACGCAGGCGGGCGCGGGAGCCTCGGGGTACACGGTGCGGCGCACGACGCTGTCGATGCCGTCCGCGCCGACGACCAGGTCGGCGTCGAGCTCGCCGGGGTCGGTGACGGGGCTGCCGGGGCGCAGGGCGGCGGCGGGCAGGGCGGCGCGAAGCGTGGCGTGCAGGTCGGCCCGGTGGATGCCGAGGGCGTTGGTGCCGAGGGCGGCTTCGAGGCGGCGGGCGTCGATGCGGGCCAGCCAGCGGCCGTCGGGGGTGCGGGTGCCGCCGGGTGCGTCCACGCCGCCGCGACCGCGCACGGCGGCGCCGACGCCGAGCGCGTCGAGGCCGGCGAGGGCGTTGGCCTGCAACGTGATGCCGGCGCCGACCTCGCCGAAGGCGGGTGCGCGTTCGAGTACCGTCACGTCGTCCCAGCCCGCCCGGCGCAGCGCGATCGCCGCGCTGAGCCCGCCGATGCCGCCACCGACCACCACCGCCCGCATACCGCCCACCTTTCTACGGATGTAGAACAAGCATATGCCACGCACGACACCCGAGCGGTTCGCCTCCCTCACCGACGCGGCCATCGCGTTGATCGCGGAGTCCGGCATGCGCGGGCTCACCCACCGCGCCGTCGACGCCCGCGCCGGGCTGCCCGCCGGCACCGCGTCCGCGTACTTCCGCACCCGCAAGGCCCTCATCGAGGCCGTCGTGCGGCGCCTCGGCGACCTCGACGACGCCGACCAGCGCGCCCAGGGCGTCACCGGCGCACCCGGCGACCTCGACGCGCTCGCCGCCGGCGCCGCCGCCCTGCTCGACCGCTGGCTCAGCACCGGCCGCACCCGCACGCTCGCCCGCTACGCCTGCCTGCTCGAGGCCACCCACCACCCGGAGCTGCGCCCGGTGCTGGACTACGGCGTCGCCGTGCGCGCCCAGGCCCGCGACCTGCTCGCCGCGCTCGGCGCGCCCGACCCCGCCCGGCGCGGCGACCACTTCGTCGCCGCCGTCGACGGCCTGCTGTTCGACCGGCTCGCCGGGGCCGGCGCGCTCACCGCCCCCGCGCCGGGCACGGCCGCGAACCGGGCCGACCTCACCACGGCGATCCGCAACCTGCTGCACGCCGCGACGCGGCCCGACGTGCCATAGTCGTCGCCGTGACCGTGAGCCGCCGGGCCGTCCTGGGCGCCGGGCTGGCCGCCGCCCTCGCGGGCTGCGGCGCCCCGCCGCCGCCCCGGTCCGCGCCGGCGCCGAGCTCCGCACCGCCGCCGGCGCCCACGCCCGCCGCCTCGGCCGCCGCCTCCGCCGCGGCGCCGCCCCGGGTCGATCTCCGCCCGGCACTCGCGCGCTTCCTCGAACCACGGCCACGGCATCCCGGGTACGCGGGCGCGGTGGCGCTCGCCGTCCGCGGCGGCGGCGAGGTGGCCGGCCGCGCGGTCGTCGGCCACGCCCTGCGCTACGCCGCCGGCCCCCGCGAGCTGCCCGCCGCCCAGCGCGTGCCGATGCGCGCCGACAGCGTCTTCGACCTGGCCTCGCTCACGAAGGTGTACACGGCGATCCTCGTCCTGCAGCTGGTCGACGCCGGCCGGGTCGAGCTGGACGCGCCCGTCGCGGCGTACCTCAAGGGTTTCGGGAAGCGGGCCGTGACGGTCCGGATGCTGCTCACCCACACCGCGGGCCTGCCCGTCGGCACCGGCAGCCGCCCGGCCACGGCGGTGCCGCTGCTGCCCGGCGCCGTCCCCGGCACGACGTTCCGCTACTCCAGCGTCGGGCCCATGGTGCTGGCCCAGCTCGTCGAGAAGGTCACCGGCCGCCCGCTCGACGCGGCGCTGCGCGACGACGTCACCGGACCGCTCGGCCTGACCGGCACCGGGTTCCGCCCGCTGACCTGGGTCGGCGACCGCGACCGCCTGGTCGCCACGGACGCCCGGCGCGGGCTGCTGCGCGGCACCGTCCACGACGACGTGTGCCGCCGCCTCGGCGGCGTCGCCGGTCACGCGGGGGTGTTCGGCACGGCCGCCGACGTCGCCGCGATCGGCCGGCTCCTGCTCGGCGGCGGCGCCCTCGACGGCACCCGCCTGCTGTCCGCCCCGATCGTCCGCGAGATGCTCACCGACCAGAACGCGGGCAAACCGGCCGTCGACCCCGACCGGCCCGGCCGCACCGCCGCCCACGGCCTCGGCGTGGTGCTCGACCAGCCGTGGTTCATGGGCCGCCTGGCCGCCCCGGGGACGTTCGGCCACACCGGCTTCACCGGCACGTCCCTGCTCGTCGACCCGGCCCGCGACCTGGTGCTGGTGCTGCTCACCAACCGCGCCCACCCCGACTGGACGTGGTCCGACCCCGACGTGCACCGGGTCGCGGTGGCCGACCTGTTCGCCTGACCGCTGCGTCTGCGTTACCGCGTCTGCACCATCCGCCCGCGCCCGTTCGACGGCATCCTCTGTGGAACTTGTCTCCCCGGGAGCCCGCATGACCCGACCCCTGCCCAGCCTCAGCCGCACCGAGTTCTCCGTGGCGGTCGGCCTCACCACGGCCGCGGTCCTGCTGTGCTGCGGCGGCGCGGTCGCCATCGTCCGCGGCGCCGGCGCGACGGCGGAGCCGGCGGCCCGCCCGCTGGCCGCCGCACCGGCGTCCGCGCCGCCCTCCCCTTCGCCGTCCACCCCTGCGGAGCCCACGTCTGCGCCGCCCACGACCTCAGCCCCCGCTACTGCGGCGGCGGCACAGTCCGCCGCCGCCGTCGAGAAGTCCGTGGTGCCCACGCCGGCGCGCACGACCAGCAGGCCGAAGCCCAAGGCCACGACCCGGGCCCCCAAGCCGAAGCCGAAACCCAAGCCGAAGCCCAAGGTGTCCTACGCCAACTGCGCCGAGGTCCGCGCCGCCGGCGCCGCCCCGCTGCACCGCGGCGACCCCGGCTACTCCCGCAAACTCGACCGCGACGGCGACGGCACCGCCTGCGAGACCTAGGAGGTCTCCCCCTCGCGCCGGCGCAGCTCCTCCTCGCGCCGCTTGAGGTCGGCCTCCCACCGCGACAGCAGCTCCCGGTCCTCCCGGCCGCTGTCCCGGTCGCCTCCTCGATCGCCGAGGCCGGCGAGGAAGGCCGGGTCGTCGTCCGGCGCGACGGGCCGGCGCGGCCGCTGCGCCTCGGGGAACCCGGCCCCCGGCCGCCACGTCCCCGGCCGCGCGGCGCCGGACCGCCGGGGCCGCCCGGCCACGAACCAGACGATCGCGCCGACCGGCGAGAACAGCAGGATCAGCAGCACCCAGACGATCTTGGGCAGGTGGCGCACCTCGCCCTCGTCGGCGGAGACGCAGTCGATGAGCGCGACGACGAGCAGCAGCAGGTCGAGCACGAACAGCAGGCCATAGAGTCGGATCACGGCCGAGATCATGCCGGGTCCGGGGCGCTCCTGTCCGCCCCGTGCCGCCAGCGCGCGGCCCCGCGGATGTGTCCGATGCCGTGCTGCTCACTTCTCGGGCACACATTCACCGTGGAGAATGGCCGCCGCCGCTCGACTCGACACGGGGATCACGCATGACGTTCAACGGGTTCATCTCGTACAGCCATGCCGCCGACGGCCGCCTGGCGCCCGCCGTCCAACGCGGCCTGCACCACCTGGCGCGACCGTGGCACCGCCGCCGGGCGCTGTGGATCTTCCGCGACCAGACCGGGCTCGCCGTCACGCCGACCCTGTGGACGTCGATCCAGAAGGCGCTGGACGGCTCCGAGTACTTCGTGCTGATGGCCTCGCCCGAAGCCGCCCGCTCACCATGGGTCAACAAGGAGATCGACCACTGGGTCGCCACCAAGCCGCTCGACCGCATCCTGCCGGTGGTCACCGACGGCGAGTGGCGCTGGGACCCGGCCGCGGGCGACTTCAGCGCCGACTCCACCGCGGTGCCGCAGGCGCTGCGCGGGGGCGTGTTCGCCGAGGAACCGCTGTACCTCGACCTGCGCTGGGCGCGCGACGAGGACCAGCTGAGCCTGCGGCACTCCCGCTTCCGCGACGCGATCGCCCAGTTGGCCGCACCCATGCACGGGGTCAGCAAGGACGACCTGGAGGGCGAGGACGTCCGCCAGCACCGCCGCACGCGCAGGCTGTCATCGCTCGCCGCAGCGGCGCTGTTCGTGTTCGCGCTGGCCGCCGTCCTCACCGGCCTGCTGGCGATGCGCAACGCCGAGCGCGCGACAGATGCGACGGCCGCCGCCCACCACCAGGAGAAACTCGCGACGGAGCAACGCGGCAACGCCGAACGGTTCGCGGCCGACGCCCGCCGCTACGAGCACCTCACCGTGGTCGAGCAGGAGAAGGCGAAGCGGGCCGCCGCGGAGGCCGACACCCAGGAGGACCTGGCCCGCACGCAGAAGGCACGGGCCGCGCAGGCCTCCACCGAGGCAGAACGGCAACTGGCGAACGCCCGCTATCAGCGCGCCCTCGCTGCCACCGCCGCGGCGCGCGCCCAGGAGCAGCAGTTGCGCGCCCGCTCGGCGGTCGCCGAGGCGCGCGAGGCGCGGCAGGAGGCCCGCGCCCAGGAGCGGAACGCCGCCAAACAGGAGGCGGCGGCGCGGGAGGCCGCACGGGACGCGGCCGAGCAGAAGAAGAACGCCGAGGAACAGGAACGCCGGGCCCGCACCGCAGCCGCCGAGGCCGGCCGGCAGGAACAGACCGCGGTCGGCCGGCGCCTGATGAACCAGGCCGAGGCCAACCTGGCCGTCGACCCGCAGCTCGCGCTGCGACTCGGCGTGGCCGCCGACAGCCTCCAACCCGACGGCGGACTCCGCGGCGAACTCGCCAATCTCGTGACCACCAACCGCTTCGCCGGAGAGATCGACCGCCGCGTCGCAGAGGCCGCGCACTCGGCCACCGGACTCACGGCACTGCTGGAAAACTCGTCCACGGTCTCGCTCTGGCAGGCGTCCGCCGGCGCGGTCCCGGTCCAGGTGGGCACCGTCGACGCGGTGAGCGCAGCGGCGCCGATCGCTCTGAGCCGCGACGGCCGCACGCTCGCGCTCGAAGAGGAAGGCGGGGTACAGCTCTGGGATGTGAGCGAGCCGGCCCGTCCGATTCGGCGGTGGACGCTGCCCGGCTCGGAAGGAGTCGATCGGCTCTCCTTCAGTCCCGACGGGCGAACCCTGGCCGTCACCCTTCACCTGGACGGGACGGCGTTGTGGGATCTGTCCGACGCGACCACGGCGCCTCGGTTACGCCGCGGCGCCGCGGAATGGGCTGATGCCCGCGGCGTGACGTTCCGCTCGGACGGCAGGACCATGGTCACCATCGGTGACCACCCGGCAGTGTGGGACGTCAGTGACCCCGCTGGAGAACCGATTCGTCTGGCGGATGTCGGCGATGGCCCGCTGCACTTCGCTGCTTTCAGCCCGACCGGCAACACGCTGGTCACGAAGGCACCGAACGAGATGGTGCGCTTGTGGGATCTGTACAGTCCCGAATCCCCGGTTGAATCCGGTGCGATCAACACCTCCGGGGAGAGCGTGGACTCGATCTCCTTCAATCCGACCGGCGATCACCTCGCCGTGTCGACGATGGGCGACACCGTGTCGATCTACGAATTGGGGAGAACGCCGCGCAAGGTCGGCACGATCGACATCGCCGATCTCGCCCGGCCCGAGATCACCCCTGATGGGCGCCTGTTCAACCTTGACGGCATCGGGGTGACGATCTGGAACGTCTGGCCGCTCGGCGCTCCGCGCCTCGTCGGCCCACCGCTCGATGTGGACCTCATGGTTCAGGCCACAGCCTTCCTGTCCGAGGGAAAGACCCTGGCGGCGGCCAGTTCCTCGGGCAAGCTGACTCACTGGGACGCCACAGCGGATCCGCCCCGGCAGCGCGCTGAGGTCGACCTGCCTGGCGGCTACGTACACGAGGCGGCATTCGCTCCCGACGGACAGACCCTCGCCGTCAGCACACCCGACGGCCGGGTGACCCTGCTGGCCGTCGCCGACCCCGCACGGGTCCGGACCCTCGGCGAATTCCGGACGACGACGCCGGACTACCTCATGTCGATGACGTTCAGCCCCGACGGCCGCACTCTCGGCCTGCTCGGGTACTCGTCCATCGAACTGTGGGACGTCGCCCGCCCCGACCGCGCCGTCCGGCTGGGTGGCGCCGACGGCCTGAGCGTCACGAAGCGGAGCCATGCCGCCTTCAGCCCTGACGGACGCATCGTGGCCATTCCCACCAACGTCTCTCTGACGCTGGTCACTCCGAACGACACATCAACACTGACTCGCCTCGCCAGCCTGCCGTACCGCGATGCGCTGGTGTATTCGGCGGCGTTCAGCCCCGACGGCCGCACCTTGGCCCTGGGACACGGCGATCGCAGGGTGAGCCTCTGGGACGTCGCGGAAACCGACGCGCAGCCGTCTCTGATCACCTCGTTGTTCACCACGAGGAACCTCGTGGAGTCCGTCGGCTTCTCCCTCGACGGCAACACGCTCGCGGCCAGCGCGGGCAAGAAGCTGAACCTGTGGGACGTCAGTAAGCGCACCGCCCCGGTCCACCATCCCGCCACCGAGCTGTACCCGGGGTCGGCAACCGGCAACCTGCTGCGCTTCAGCCCCGACGGCCACACGCTGGCCGTTGCCGGCGACTCGCAGATGTCCGCGGCGCGCGTCATGCTGTGGGACTTCTCGGAACTGAACGCCGTCAGGGTCGACCCGGGCCGGTACGCCTGCGCCGTGCTCGATCGCGGCCTCAACGCCCGGGAATGGAAGATCTTCGTGCCGGAACGGCCGTACCGCCGCACCTGCTGACGCGTCGGGGCGGTACCCGCCGCCTGAGCCGGCCCTTCGGCGCGCACAAAGCGGCCCCCGGGAGTACCGGGGGCCGCTTTGCCGGGGGGCGGGTCGGCTCAGCCGAGACCGTTGAGGAACGGCTCGTGGCTGTTCTGGAACTCCCAGTTGTAGAACCTGTCCCAGTTGATCGACCAGGTCATGAGGCCACGGAAGTTCGGGTTGAGGCCCGAGCGCGGCTTGTACGTGCCGCATTGCGTGCCCTTGACGAGGCAGTTGACGGCGGCCTGGACGATCGGCGGGCCGACGTAGCCGCCACCGGCGCTGACGCCGGCGGGGGTGCCGAACGCGACCTGGTCCTCACGGAGGGCGGGGAACATGTTCGCCGGGTTCTTGGCGACGGGGAAGCCGGTGAGCAGCATGTCGGTCATCGCCACGTGGAAGTCCGAGTTGCCCGTGTTGTAGTACTGGTCGTCGAGACCCATGATCGGGCCCGAGTTGTAGTTCTGCACGTGCAGGACGGTCAGGTCGTTACGCAGCGCGTAGATGACCGGCAGGTACGCACCGGCACGCGCGTCCTGGCCGCCGAACGGGCCGGACCCGTAGAACTGGTAGCCGAGCTGAACGAAGAACGTCTCGGGGGCCATCGTCAACACGAAGCGCGAGCCGTACCTGGCCTTCAGGTCCTTCACCGCGGCGATCAGGTTGACGATCACCGGACTCGTCGGATTCTTGAAGTTGGTGTCGCCCGCATCCAGCTCCAGCGAATGCCCCTCGAGGTCGATGTCGATGCCGTCGAGCCCGAACCTGTCGATGATCGCCGACACCGTTCTCACGAACTCGTTGCGGGCGTTCTGGTTGATGAGCCGCACCTTGCCGTTCTGCCCACCGATGGAGAGCAGCACCTTCTTGCCGGCCCGGCGCTTCGCCTGAACCGCGGCGATGAACTCCGCCTCGGTCTCCACGTTCGGGCACTCGGCGACCGGGCAGAGCGCGAACCAGATCTTCCCCGAGGTCTCCTCGATGACCTTCGTTTCCGGATTCTTCGACTCTCCGAAGGACAGGTTGATGATGTCCCACGCGTCCGGCACGTCGGCCATGCGCACGTAGCCGGAACCGTTGTAGAACGTGGTGTGGTGGTAGCCGATGAGCGCGTGCTTCGGCAGCCCGGTGACCGGCGGTGACGTGGGCGGCGTGGTCGGCGGCGTGGTCGGCGGAGTCGTCGGCGGCGTGGTGGGGGGTGTCGTCGGAGGCGTGGTCGGCGGGGTCGTCGGCGGGCGGGTGGTCGGCGGGGTGGTCGGGGTCGTGCCGCCGCACGAGTCGAGATCGCGCCACAGTGACGGCGTCGCCGCCGGGTTCCAGCCCGTGCCCGCCCATGCCGTGTGCGACACCAGGGCCTGGTACGCCCGGCCGTTGTAGGACACCTGCTGGCCGGCGGCGTAGGTGCCGCCCTCCGCCCAGGCGGTGAATCCGCTGCAGTTCACGGCGGCGCTGGAGCTCGTCATCGGCAGGATCGCGACGGCTGTTCCGCCGACCGCGACCGCTATCGCGGTCAGGATCGCCGCCCTGCGGGACCTCAACGTCATGTGCCAGTCCTCCCACTTGCGCCGGACGCCACGGGCGGTGGCGTCTGGGCAAATTATTAGGACTGTTAACTGTAGTTGTCCAGACCTTCCTCGATGCGATGTTCATCGATCCGTATCCGGTCGCCGGCGCGGTCGAACAGCAGCAGCCGGTCGAGGTCCACCGCGAGCGTCAGCGTGTCGCCCGGGCGGGGCCGGTGGGCCACCGGCACCCGCACCGCGACCTCGCCCGCGGGCAGCGGTTCGCCCGGCAGTTCGCCGTCGTAGACGGGGTAGAAGCCGTACGGGGTGCGGGCCGTGGGGGCGGGCGGCTCGGTGCGCTGGTGCGGGATGAGGCGGGCGAGGCGCTGCATCAGCGGGGGTGGCGGGGCGTCCGGCGGTGGCGCGGGCAGCCGGCCGGGTTCGGGCAGCTCCAGGTGGGAGAACGCGTCGGACGTGCCGACGCCGCCGGTGTCGAGGTGGACGATCGCCTCGTGGCCGAGGTTCTCGACGCGGCGCACCTCGCCGCGCAGCGTGACCGTGCCGGGGGTGGGCGCGTCCACCACCGACAGCGCGTCGGCGCGCAGCGCCACCGTCACCCGCTCGGTGTGCCGGGCGGCCAGCCCGGCCGTGCGCGGGTCGTCCGGGGGCAGGGTCAGCGCCTGCTCGCCCAGGTCGAGGACCACCGAGCCGGCGTCGGCGTAGATCGCGGCCTCCAGCAGGGCCGGCCGCGGGACGCCGATGAACGCGGCCACGAACACCGTCTCCGGGTCGGCGTACACGACCTCGGGCGGGCCCGCCTGCTGCAGGACGCCCTTGCGCAGCACCGCCACCCGGTCCGCCATCGTCATGGCCTCGGCCTGGTCGTGCGTCACGTACAGCGTCGTGACCTCCAGCCGGTCGGCCAGGTCGGCGATCTCGGCGCGCAGCTCGGCGCGCACCCCCGCGTCGACGTTGGACAGCGGCTCGTCCAGCAGCAGCACCTCGGGGCGGCGCACGATCGCCCGGGCCATGGCGACCTTCTGCCGCTGGCCGCCCGACAGGTGCGCCGGCAGCCGGTTGAGCAGGTCGGCGATGCCCAGGTGGCGGGCCGACTCGGCGATGCGCTGGGCCACCTCGGGCGGGTCGTGGGCGCCGGCGCGCAGCGGGAAGCCGATGTTCTGCGCGACCGTCAGGTGCGGGTAGAGCGCGTAGTCGTGGAAGACCATCGCGATGCGGTGGTGGCGGGGGGTGTTCTCGTCGACGGGCTCGCCGTCGATGGTGACCCGGCCGCGGGTGGGCGCGTCCAGCCCGGCGACGAGGCGCAGCAGCGTGGACTTGCCGCAGCCGGTGGGCCCCAGCAGCACCATGAACTCGCCGGACGCGACGGTGAGGTCCAGGTTGTCGACGGCCACCGTGCCGTCATCGAAGATCTTCGTCAGCCCTTCAATGGCGATGGCGACCACCCGGACCACCTCCCGCCATCCATCGTCGGTGTCCGGAGGCGGTTGCGCCAGAGCAAGCGTTACTTTCGGCGCACCGTGCGATCGAGCCACCCGTCGCCGTCGTCGTCGTACATCACCGTCTCGAACACCCCGTCGTGGTCGCGGTCGTAGTGCGCGCGGTCCACCCGGTTGTCGCGGTCGTCGTCGTGGCCGGCGAAGTCGGCCCGGCCGTCGCCGTCGAGGTCGACGAGGATGTCGACGCCGCCGTCGGCCCGGCCGCGGTAGGTGGCGGGGTCCCAGCGGCCGTCGCCGTCGGCGTCGACCCGGTTGCGGTAGCCCTCCGGGGCCGCGCCGTCGCCGACCGGGCCGCCGAGCCCGGCGTCCTCCCGGGCCCGGACCGCCTCGTAGCCGGCCTGCGCCGCGGTCGTCACGACGCTCGCCACGCCGCGGGCCAGCGGCGACGCCTCCGCCGGGGCCGCGCCGAAGCCGGCCGAGCCGGCCGGGGCCGCGCCGAAGCCGCTGACGGCCCGCTCCGCGGGGCCCAGCTCCACGACGGCGGGCGCGGGGGCGGGCACCACGCCGAGCCCGGGCGGCGGGCCCGCGTCGTCGCCGGGCACCGAGTGGTACGCCGTGCCGCCGCCGAACCCGGACGCACCCGCCGGGGCGGCGCCGAAGCCCTGCTCCGCGCCGCCGCCGAGCAGGGGCCCGAACAGCCCGAACGCGCTCGACTTGGTGACCCGCCGCTCGACCTGCGACGGCGGGGCGCAGTCTCCCCCGGCCTGGCTGCACAGCAGCGCGACCTCGTCGGGGGTCAGGTCGTAGCCCGCCAGCGCGGGGCCGGGCGCGGCGGCCAGGGCGGCCGCGAAGCCGGGGTCGGTGAGCAGCCGCTCCAGGACCGCGTCGAAGTCACTCACGCCCCGACCGTAGCCAGCCGCCGCCCGGCCGGGCATGGCCCGACCGGGTCAGTCCAGTTCGGGCATGGGTACGGGCTGCGGCCGCGGCCGGCACGTGCCGCACTGCAGCGCCTCCTCGACGACCAGCGCCTCGGCCCGCCGCCGCGCCTCCGAGCGGTGCACCTGCAGCAGGTACGGGCCGAAGCGCGCGTGGTCCTCGCAGAGCCCCCGGGCGCAGAACCGGCACGACCCGCGCGCCGCCTTGGCGCAGAACCAGCAGAGCACGCAGGGACTCCCTCACAGGGCGGCCGGGCACTCGGCCACGGCCACGGACATCGGACTGCTCTCGGTGACCCGCTGGGCGGCGCTGGTGGCCGTCACGGTGAGGCTGACGGTCGAGCCGGCGTCGCCGGTGAGCGGGACGACCGCAGCGTAGCTGGTGCCCGAGCCGCTCATGGTGGCGACGACGCGGCCGCCCCGGCTGACGTTCACCGAGGTGGCGCCGGTGACGGTGGCGGTGACGCTGACCCGGCCCGAGCACTCCAGCGCGCCGGGGTCGACGCCGGTGACCAGGATCGCCGGCGGTTCGACGGTGGACTCCGTCGGCGTGGGGGTCGGCGTGCCCTCCGTGGGCGGCGGCGTCGTCGGGGTCGTGGTGGGCGTGGTCGTCGGCGTGGTGGTGCGCGGCGGCGTCGTCCGGGGCGTCGTGGGCGGCGGGTTGCCGGTGGTCGGCCCGGGACCGGGCGGGCCGTCCGGGTCGCCCGGGTCACCCGGGTCGCCGGGCCGGCCGGGGGTGCCGGGCGGGCCCGGGACGACGGGGGCGCCGGGGGTGGTCGGCAGCACGCTCGGCGCGCCGCTCGACGGGTCGAGCGACGGGGGCAGGCTGGGCTCGGCCGACGGCTCCGCGCTGGGCGTCTCGCTGGGGGTGCCCGCGGGCGGCTGGACCGGCACGCCGTCGCCGCAGCTCAGGTCGGCGTCGGCGGCCGGGATGGGGCTGCCGGCGGCGGTGACCCGGCCGGTGGCGACGGTGACCGCGGCGGGGTCGACGGCGTACCAGGCGGGGCCGTCGTTGACGACGTCGCCGGCGGTGCGCCGCACGGTGAGGGCGAGCGGCGCGAACGCGCTGCTGGTGCTGGCCGAGTCGGCCAGGACGCGCCCGCCGTCCAGGGTCAGCGCGGCGGCCGGCACCCGCTCGGCGCCCTCGGTGGTGCGCAGCTCGCCGACGGCGGCGCGGGTGCCCGCACACAGGACGGTCGCGCCGCCGCCGCGGAACGTCAGGCGCGCGGTGGACCGGTCGGCCACCTCGACGCGGTCGCCCGCGCCGACGTACCGGCGTTCGCCCTCCTCCAGGCGCACGGTGGCGCCCGCGACGGTGGCGGTGAGGCGGCCCCGCTCGGCGGTCAGCAGCGCCCGGTCGGACGCCATCTCGGCCCACGCCGGGCCGGGCCAGAGCACGTTCGCGGCGGTCAGCGCGGCGGCGAGCAGCAGCAGGAGCAGCACCAGCCACCACATGCGCTTCTCGAACCGGGTGTCGGCGGCGTCGTCGCCGCTCACCGGCGGCCCGGGCGGCACGGCCAGCGGCGGGTAGGAGTCGGTGGCGGCGTGACCCGCGGCGGGCGCCCGCCCGGCGTGGGCGGCGCTGTCGGCGCCGCGCACCGGGCCGCCGATGAGCGGCGGCAGGTCGGACGCGTCGGGCAGCACCCACAGCCGCACGGGGGTGCGGGCGAGCGCGACGGCGCCGGGGCTGCCCTCGCCGACCGGCCCGATCATCGTGCCGCGGCGCAGCTCGGTGCCGTCGGGCATGGCGATCACGCCGGACTCGACGACGACGGCGTGCGTCGGGCCGGGCAGGAAGACGGGCGCGCCGGGCTCGCAGTCGACGGGGTGGGCGGTGGCGAGCAGGCAGAGCCGCTCGTCCGGGCCGAGCGCGGCCAGCGCGGGCGTGTCGTCGAACAGCGACTCGGCCTCGGCCCGGTCGGCCGGCGGCGGGCCGGGCGGGGCGCCGATGACGCCGGCGACCACGGCGGGCGGCAGCGCGAGCAGGGTGGTGCCGGCGGTGTGCCAGTCGACGGAGGCGGGGCGGCCGGTGAGCGCGTTGGCCAGGCCGACCACGCCGCCCGGGCCGACGAGCTGGCGGATCGCGCCGCCCGGGTCGCCGGGGCGGCGCGACTGCATGGCGCCGTCCACGACGACGAACACGGCGGGCTGGGCGCCACCCGCGGCCACCATGCGGGTGCCGGACTCGGGGCGCACCCAGCGGGCCCGGCCGGCGAGGTGGGCGAGGGCGGGCGCGGACAGCCGGCCCAGCTCCGAGCCCTGCAGGGCGGCGAGCCGGCGGGGCAGGTCGGCGGCGCGGCGGCGCTCGGCGGCGCGGACGCGCAGGCGCCGCCACCGCTTGCCGAGCCAGCCGCCCAGCGCCCAGACCGCGGGCGAGAACACGCCGAGCACGACGGCGACGAGCAGCGCCCGGCCGGCCCAGCCCGAGTGCCACAGGCCGGTGGCGAGGCCCTCGACCCGGTCCGACCAGATCCGGTACGCGATGTTCGCGGCGACCGCCAGCCACAGCACGGCGACGATGCCGTACAGGGCGACGAGCCGGCCCTCGCGGTCGAGCGCGGTGAACCGCGGCGGGCGGCGGCGCAGGCGGGCGCCCACCCAGGCGAGGCCGCGGCCGCGCAGGTTCGGGATCTCCAGCCAGTCCATCAGCAGGTAGTAGCCGTCGAGGGCGACGAACGGGTTCAGGTTGAACAGCACGTTCAGGTACCAGGCGAACGACAGCGTGAAGGCGACCGGCGCGAACGCCGGCACGGCCAGGCCGGCGAGCTGCGCGGCCCCGGCGAGGAACAGGTTGATCGCCGGCCCGGCCGCGGTGGCCCGCAGGCGCGCGCGCCGCCCGGCCATCCACACGTCGGTGGTGTCGACGAAGACGCTGGGGATGCCGAAGTAGACGAGCAGCCCGGCGGTGGGCACGCGCCGGCCGGCGTGCTTGGTGGCCAGGGCGTGGCCCAGCTCGTGGCAGGCCAGCGCGAACACGTTCAGGGCGAGCAGCACCAGCGCGCCGGTGACGTACGAGCCGCCGCTGAGGAACACCGACCGGCTGCCGGTGAACCAGGCGGTGCCGAACAGGCCGAGGCCGGCGGCGGCGACGAGGGCGGCCAGCCAGGCGACCGGGCGGGTGAAGAACAGCCGCCCGCCCGCCCGGTACAGCAGCGTCACGAGGGGGTCGGCGTTCGCGACGACCATCCGCCGCCCGCGCGCGACGGCGAGCGCGGCCGCGCCCGCCCGGACCGGCAGCGGCCGGCGGCGCACCTGGGCGAGCGACTGGAACGCGTCGACGGGCAGTTCGTCGAGCATCCGGTTGGCGGCCAGGTCGGCGACGACGCGGCGGACCTGGTCGGGCGCGAGCCGCCCGGCGAGGCGGGCGAACTCGGCGACGAGCCGGGCGACGGTGAGGGACCCGTCCATGAGCTGGGCGAGCTGCCACTCCTCGGGGGTGAGGCGCAGGTAGCAGGCGGCGGAGTCGTGGTCGGGCGAGCGCAGCATCACGTACGGCAGGCCGCGCGCGCTGGTCAGCTCGGCGACCTCGATGCCGGCGCGCAGCACCGGCCGGGCACGGGCCGGGTTCAGCCGGTCGTGGACGGCGCTCCACAGGCCCGGGTCCCCGGCGTCGACCGGGCGACCGGGCGAGCGCCCGGCGACCGCCTCCCAGAGACTGACCCGGGTCTCGACATAGGTCACGTGGCCTGGCCTCCCCATCCGCCAACGGCTTCGGAGACTACGGGCCGCGATCGGGCGAACGCGAGAGCCGATCAGCTATTTGGCCGACAGGCCGATGACGCGATCGACGCCCCGTGAACGTGACTTCACGGAGCGTCGACAAAGGGGTCAGGCGGTGGGTGGTGGCGACCGACCCCCTCGGTCACCACCGCCCACCGCCCCGGGGCGGCGCCGCGCCCGTGGCCAGGCGCGGCGCCAGGGTTCGTCAGGGGGCCTCGGCGAGCGTCGCCTGGGCCGTCGCCTCCTGGCCGTTGCGGGTGTAGGTGACGGTCACCTGCTGGCCGACCGTGCCGGACTGCACCGCGGAGATCACGTCGTCGGAGTCGCCGACCACCTTGTCGCCGACCTTGGTGATGACGTCGCCCTCGCGCAGGCCGGCCTTGGCGGCCGGGCCGTTGGCGGTGACGCTGCCGACCACCGCGCCGGTCACACCGGCCGACTCGGTCAGGCTGACGCCGAGGTACGGGTGGCTCACCTTCTCGCCCTTCATCAGGGCGTTCGCGACGGCACTGGCCTTGTCGCTCGGGATGGCGAAGCCGACGCCGATGTTGCCGGTCGACTGGCCGGAGGTCGCGATGGCGGTGTTGATGCCGACCACCTCGCCGTTCGTGTTGACCAGCGCGCCGCCCGAGTTGCCCGGGTTGATGGCGGCGTCGGTCTGCAGCAGGCCCGAGATGGACGTGACCGACTGCTGGCCCTGCTCCTGGCCGAACGGGTTGCTGGGCTGACCCTCCTCGGAGGACCGGATGGTGCGGTCCTTGGCGCTGATGATGCCGTAGGTGACCGAGCCCTCCAGGCCGAGCGGGCTGCCCAGCGCCAGCACCGAGTCGCCGACCTTCATGTCCGCGCTCTTGCCGAACGCCGCGAACTTCAGTCCGCTGACCCCCTCGGCCTTGACGACGGCCAGGTCGGTGCGCGGGTCGGTGCCGACGATGCGGGCGGTGGCCGTCCGGCCGTCGGAGAACGCGACCTGCACGGTCTCGCCGCGCGCCGACGCCACCACGTGGTTGTTCGACAGGATGAAGCCGTCGGCGGTGAGCACCACGCCGGAGCCCTCGCCGTTGCCCGTGCTGATCGACACGACGGCCGGCTGCACCTGCTCGGCGATCTGGGCGAACGACTGCGTGTTCACCGTCCGGCTGGCGGTGGTGTTGCTGTTGCTGACCGTGGCGGTGCCGCCGGTGTCGTCCTGCAGGGCCAGGGCCGCCCACGCGCCGACGCCGCCCGCGCCGAGCGCCAGGACGACCGCCGCCGCCCCGGCCGCGAGGATGGTGCGGCCGCGGCCCGGCCGGCCCGGGGGCTGCTGGCCGACGTTGGTCGCCCACGGCGGCAGCGGCGGCTCGGTGCCCTGCGGCGCGTCACCGGGGCGGCCGCCGAACTGGCCCGCCTGCCAGGGCTGCTGCGGCGCGCCGTAGGGGGCCTGCTGCTGGGCGTACGGGTACGGGGCGCCGTGCGGCGCCTGCTGCTGCCAGCCGTGCTGCGGCGCGGGCGGCTGCCAGCCGCCGGGCCGGCCGTACGCGGGGGCGCCGGAGGCCGGGGCGGCCGGGGCGCCGTAGCCGCCGTGGCCGCCGGGGGCGTCCGGCGCCGGGGCGGCGGGGCCTTCCGGGGTCGGCGGGGCGTAGGGGTGCGCGGGCGCGGCCGGCGGCTGGTCGGCCGTCGCCTCACCGCGCAGCTGCGCGGTGGTGTCGGACTCGTCCCGCTCCGGCATGGGGTCGCGGGAGGCGTCCGCGGACCGGTGCGACGGCTCCTCGGGCGAGGAGGCGCCGTGTCGCTGCGGGTTCGTCTCGGTGTCGTTCATGTCGTTCACGATGCCCTCCGCGCCTACGACCAACCTGTAGCCGTCCTGGAAGTATTCTGAGAACTATTGATCTTGGGCCGAGCCGGCCGGCACCAGCGGCAGCCGGACCCGGAACACGGTTCCCTCGCCCGGCGTGCTCTGCACCTCGACGCGGCCGTGGTGGGCCGCCACGATCGCCGCGACGATCGCCAGGCCGAGCCCGGTGCCGGTCACCGTGTCGGCGCGCCGGGTGCGGGCGGCGTCCGCCCGGTAGAACCGCTCGAAGACGCGTTCCTGCTGCTCGGCGGTGAGCCCGGGGCCGGTGTCGGCCACCTCCAGCACGGCCAGGTTGCCCGGCTCGGCGTACAGCCGCAGCGTGATCGACGCCTCCGGCGGGGTGTGCGTCACCGCGTTCGTCATCAGGTTGCCGACGACCTGCCGCAGCCGGGCGTCGTCGCCGTACGCGACCAGCTTCTCCGCCGAGTCGCGCACCTCCAGCTCGATCGCCCGGTCCGGCGCGGCCACCCGGGCGGCCTGCACCGCGTCGACGGCCAGCACGGGCAGCTCGACGGGCGCCAGCACCAGCGGCCGCTCCCGGTCGAGCCGGGCGAGCAGCAGCAGGTCCTCCACGAGCAGGCCCATCCGGCGCGCCTCGTCCTCGATGCGACGCACCAGCTTGGCGGCGTCCTCCGGCGACGCGGCCGCGCCCTGCCGGTACAGCTCGGCGAAGCCGCGGATGGTGGTCAGCGGGGTGCGCAGCTCGTGCGACGCGTCGGCGACGAACTGGCGCATCCGGGTCTCCGACCGCACCGCCCGCGCCTCGGACTCCTGCGCGGCGGCGGCCGCGTCCCGGGCGCTCGACTCGGCGGCCCGGGCGGCGGTCTCGGACTGCGCCCGCGCCATGAACGCCATCTCGATCTGGGCGAGCATCGCGTTCAGCGCCCGCGACAACCGCCCCAGCTCGGACCGGGGCTCCGGATGGCCGGGTTCGGGGTCGGGCACGCGCTGGGTGAGGTCGCCCGCGGCGATCGCGGCGGCGGTCTGCTCGATCTGCACGAGCGGCCGCAGGCTGGTGCGCACCATGGCCGCGCCGACGGCCGCGAGGGCGATCAGCGCCCCGCCGCCGACCAGCAGGTCGACCAGGATGAGCCGTTTCACCGACTCCTCCAGGTCCGTCATCATGCGGCCGACCTGCAGGTACGTGGCGCCGTCGCGCAGCGGGACGACGATCATCCGCCAGTGGTGCCGGCCGTTGAGCGAGTTGACCGTGAACGGCTGCGAGCCGACGCCCAGCCGCTTCTTGAACTGGTCGGGACCCGCCACCATGGGCGGCAGGTCCGCGGCGGGCACGTTGATGAACACGTCGGCGATGTTCACCCGCTGCCCGTTGACGTCGGTGAACGCGATGACGTACTCGTGCGGCAGGTAGGTGGTGCCGCCGCGCCGGCTGTTCGCGGCGGCCTCGGCGGTCGCGGCGTACGACACCAGCTCGTCGTCGAGGCGTTCCACCAGGTAGAGCCGCAGCGCCACCGTGCTGGCCACCGCGATGAGCACGAGCGCCGCCGACACCAGCGCCAGCACCGCGGCCACCAGCTTCACCCGCAGCGGGATGCTGCGCAGCTTGGCGCCCCACTGCTGGGGCGCCAGGCGGCGGGCGAGCGGCGGCCGGCCGGGCGGCGGCTCGACCGGCAGCACCGTCAGCGGCGTATGGGTCACGCCGCGGGCTTGCGCAGGACGTACCCGACGCCGCGCAGCGTGTGGATGAGCCGCGGCTGCACGTTGTCGACCTTGCGGCGCAGGTACGAGATGTACGACTCGACGATGTTGTCGTCGCCGCGGAAGTCGTAGTTCCACACGTGGTCGAGGATCTGCGCCTTGGACAGCACCCGGTTGGCGTTGAGCATGAGGTAGCGCAGCAGCTTGAACTCGGTCGGCGACAGCTGCACCCGGTTGCCCGCCCGGTAGACCTCGTGGGTCTCCTCGTCGAGTTCCAGGTCGGCGAACGTCAGCCGGGCCGGCACCTCCTGACCGGCCGATGTGCGGCGCAGCACGGCCCGGATGCGGGCGGTGAGCTCCTCCAGGCTGAACGGCTTGGTGACGTAGTCGTCGCCGCCGAGGGTGAGCCCGCGGATCTTGTCGTCGGTGGCGTCGCGGGCGGTCAGGAACACCACCGGGGTACGGGTGCCGTCGGCGCGCAGCAGCCGGATGACCTCGAAGCCGTCGAGGTCGGGCAGCATGACGTCGAGCACCACCAGGTCGGGCCGGCCGTCCTTCGCGGCGGTGACGGCGGCGCTGCCGCTGGTGGCCGTGCGCACGTCGAAGCCGGCGAACTTGAGGCTCGCGGAGAGCAGCTCGAGGATGTTGGGATCGTCCTCGACGACGAGCAGCTTCGCCTCGGGGGCGGCAGTCTGGGCAGCGGCCATGCGGCCCATTCTGGTCCGGTCTCCTGACGCCCCGCTGGGCGCATCCTGAAAACCACCTGTGAGCGCGAAACTGCCTCAGGCGGCGAGCGTGAAGCCGTGCCCGGGCGCGGCGGGCGGGCTGACCGCCGCGGCGGCGGCGCGGGCCAGCACCCGGCGGCTGGCGCCCGGCTCGGGGTGCAGCGGGGCGCCGACGGTGAGGGTGACGGTGAGGCGGCGGGCGGCCGTGACGCGCCGGATCGAGGCGTAGAGGGTGTCGTCGCCGACGAACGCGGCGGCGGGCGAGTCGTACCGGATGTCCAGCGGCACCACCGGCGCGCCGGCGTCGACGGCGGCCTGGAACAGCGCGGGCCGGAACGCGCCGCGGCCGGCCCCGCAGGTGGTGGTGCCCTCGGGGAACGCGGCCACCGAGCGGCCCCGGCGCAGCGCGGCGGCGACCGCGCCGACCGTGGCGGGCAGCGTGCGCGGCCGCGTCCGGTCGATGAAGATCGTGCCGCCCGCGGCGGCGACCGCGCCGACGACCGGCCAGGCGCGGACGTCGTGCTTGGCGACGATGCTGGCCGGGCCCAGCGCGAGCAGCACCAGCGGGTCGAGCCACGAGACGTGGTTGGCGACCAGCAGCGCGCCGGGCCGCAGCCGGCGGCCGCGCACGACGAGCCGCACGCCGAGCGCGCGCAGCGCGGCCCGGGCGATGCCCCGCACGAGCGCCTGCCGGACCCGCCGGCCGGGCACGCACAGCGCCAGGACGGCGCCGCCGGCGATGACGGCGGCCAGCGTCAGGATCCGGGCGGCGCGGGCCCGCCCGGCCGGGGGCAGACACGCCGCCCCGCAGGCCGAGCGGGGCTGCCACAGGGTCGCCGCGGTGGTCATCGCGTCGCCCCGAGGAAGTGCCGGCGGTACCGCGGGTCCATCCGGTCCATGCTGAGCAGCACGTACAGGTCGGCGCAGCGGAAGTCGGGGTCGTGCGCGGGCGGGCCGGCGACCCAGCTGCCCAGGCGCAGGTAGCCGCGCAGCAGCGGCGGGATCTCGGCGCGGGCGGCGGGCGGCCCGTCGTAGGTGAAGGGGCGGCGGGGTGTGACCCGCAGCGCCGGCGGGGCCAGGTGCTTCTCGCGCACCTTCTCCCACACGGCGGCCGCGCCGGCCCCGCCGTCGTCCAGCGGGATCGAGGCGCAGCCGCCCAGCCAGCGCAGGTTGTTCAGGTGCAGGTAGCGGGCGATGCCCGCCCACATCAGGTTGACCACGGCGCCGGAGCGGTGGTCGGGGTGCACGCAGGAGCGGCCGATCTCGACCAGCTGGTCGCGCAGCGGCCGCAGCCCGCCCAGGTCGAACTCGGCGTCGGCGTAGCGGCGCCCGGCCCGCTCCGCGCGCTGCGGGGTGAGCATCCGGTACGTGCCCACGACCGCGCCGCTCGCGTCGTCGCGGACGATCAGGTGGTCGCAGAACTCGTCGAAGGGGTCGACGTCGCGCCCGTCGGGGCCCGGGGGGAGGGTGGCGCCGAGCTCTCCGGCGAACACGTCGTGCCGGAGGCGCTGCGCGGCCGCGACGAGACTCGCGTCGTCGGCGATCAGCAGGGAGTAGCCGCTGGTCCCGGTGGGTGCGGGAGCCGTCATCAGAACTGCCATGGCATCTGTGTAAGGGCGCTCACCGGCGGCGGCGTGTCGCGCGCGGTCGATAAACGTGACCATTGCGTGAACGTGAATGTGAGACCGTTCCGGGATGCGCATCCCGGCGGAGTTCAACGGCCCGCCCGGCTCGGGCAACGGCGGCTGGAGCGCGGGGCTGGTGGCCGCCGCGAGCGGCCTGCGGCACCCGGAGGTGACCCTGCGCCTGCCGCCGCCGCTGGACACCGAGCTGACCCTGGCGGGCGGGGAGCTGCGGGACCCGGCCGGCGCGCTGGTGGCGCAGGTGGCCGAGGGCGAACCGGTCACCGGCACGGTGCCGCCGGTGGACCCGGAGACGGCGGCGCGCGCCGCGGCGGCGTACCCCGGCCTGACGGACCACCCGTTCCCCGGCTGCTACGTGTGCGGGCCGCGGCGCCCCGACGGCCTGCGGATCTTCCCCGGCCCGGTGGGCGACGGGCGCACGGCCGCCCCGTGGACGGCGCCGGAGCGCCCGGCGGTGCCGACTATGTGGGCGGCCCTGGACTGCCCCGGCGGCTGGGCGGTGATCGGCCCGGGCCGGCCGTACGTGCTGGGCCGCATCGCGGCGACCGTGCACGCCCTGCCGGAGCCCGGCGCCGCCTGCGTGGTCACCGGGGCCGCGGTGGCGGCCGAGGGCCGCAAGGCGCGGGTGCTGTCCACGGTGTACGGGCCGGACGGCGCGGTGCTCGGCACCGCCCGGGCGACCTGGATCCGGGTGGGCTGACCCCGCCCGGGGGCGGTGCCCCGTCCTCCGCAGGGATGAGGGACGGATCGGGCCCCGGCCGGATGAACCTGCGCCACTTGACCGCGAAGCTGACGATCGAGACCTTCGCTACCCAGATGGGAAATGACATGTCCGTGGGACAGGTGCAACACGGGTCGGGGGGCCCGCCGACGGCGGCCGCCCCCGCGCCCGGCGAGATCGTGGTGTCCGGCCTGACGAAGCAGTACCGCGGCGTGCGCGCGGTGGACGACCTGTCGTTCACGGTGCGGCCGGGCCGGGTCACCGGCTTCCTGGGTCCCAACGGTGCCGGCAAGACGACCACGCTGCGGATGATGCTCAACCTGGTCGCCCCGACCAGCGGCTGGGCCACCATCGGCGGCACCCGGTACGTGGACCTCGACCAGCCGCTGCGCCACGTCGGCGCGGTGCTGGAGGCGTCGAGCGCGCACAAGGGCCGCACCGGGATCAACCACCTGCGGGTGATCTGCGCGGCGGCGGGGCTGCCGAAGTCGCGGGCCGACGAGGCGCTGGAGCTGGTCGGCCTCACCCCCGCGGCGAAGCGCAAGTTCAAGGGCTACTCGCTGGGCATGAAGCAGCGGCTGGGCATCGCCGCGGCCATGCTGGGCGACCCGCGGGTGCTGATCCTCGACGAGCCGGCCAACGGCCTCGACCCCGAGGGCATCCGCTGGATGCGCGGCTTCCTCAAGGGCCTCGCCGCGCAGGGCCGCACGGTGCTGGTCTCCAGCCACCTGCTGTCGGAGATGCAGCTGCTCGCCGACGACGTGGTGATCATCGCCGCGGGCCGGCTGATCCGGCAGGGGCCGGTCGACACCGTGCTCGGCTCGATGACCACGGCGGCGGCCGAGGTGAAGGTGCGCACCCCGCAGGCCGAGCAGCTGGCGGCGGCGCTGCAGGCGGCCGGCGCGGCGGTGCGGCCCGGCCCCGACGGCGGCCTGCTGGTCACCGGCGTGGACGCCCCGACGGTCGGCCGGGTGGCGCTGCAGGCGCAGGTCGAGCTGCACGAGCTCGTCGCCGAACGCCCCGACCTGGAAGGTGTCTTCCTCGAGCTGACGGCCGGAAAGGCGGGCATCCGATGAACCTCGTGCGTTCCGAGCTGCTCAAGATCCGCACCACCGCCACCTGGTGGGTGCTCGCGCTCATCACGTTCGTGCTGTGGGCCCTGACCACGCTGATCAACTGGCTGCAGACCTCCAGCCTGATCAACCTGGGCGCCGAGGCGACCGAGGGCCTCACACCGGAGCAGTCCGAGCAGGTCCTGGCGCAGTCGGACATCGCGAACATCGCCGCCAACCTCTACACCAGCGGGCAGTTCTTCGGCCTTCTGATGGTCATGCTGCTCGGCGCGATCGTGGTGACCAACGAGTTCTTCCACCAGACCGCCACCACCACGTTCCTCACCACCGCCCGGCGCACCGAGGTCATCGGCGCCAAGCTGATCGCCGCCACCATCCTGGGTGCCGCGTTCTGGCTGGTCACGACGGTGCTCAACCTGGTGGTCGGCGCGCTCATCCTGGCCGCCTACGACACCGGCTCGCAGCTCGGCTCGGGCGCGATCTGGCGGGCGATCGGGCTCAACGCCCTCGCGTACGCCCTCTGGTCGATCCTCGGCGTCGGCGCCGGCGTGCTGATCCGCAGCCAGATCGGCGCCACCATCACCCTGGTGATGGTCTACCTCGCGGGTTACTTCGGCGCGGGCATCTTCTTCCTCGCCATCGGCGACCGCTGGGGTGAGTGGTTCCAGGAGCTGCAGGTCCTCGTGCCGCCGCTGGCGTCGCAGCTGATGATCACCGGCACCGAGCTGCCGGGCAGCCCGCCGCAGTGGGTCGGCGCGGTCGTGCTGGTCGCGTACGCCGTGGTCATGGGCGTGATCGGCACCCTGCTGGTGCGCCGCCGCGACATCTCGTAACCCCGGTCCGGAACGCGGGGCCCCGGCGCGCGCCGGGGCCCCGCGCCGTGTCCGGGCGGCGGGCCCGGCCCGGGCCCGCCCGGGATCGACTAGGCTTCTCAGGCGCGATGGGAGCGGACGTCGGCACTCGTCAGCCTGTCGTCGCGGCGTAGCCTGGATCAGGCTCTCCGAGTCGCGCCAACCACGTTGAAAGAGGCGATACCGGCTGTGTCGACCCAGCAGACCGCTCAGGACAACCCTCTGGCGGGTTTCGGCCCGAACGAGTGGATCGTCGACGAGATGTACCAGCGCTACCTGGCCGACCCTTCCAGCGTCGACCCCGCCTGGCACGACTTCTTCGCCGACTACAAGCCCGCCGCCGACGCCGAACCGATCGTGAGCCCGGGCGAGGCCACCGCCGCCGCCGCCACGGCGAGCGCCGCGAAGGTCGGCACGGACGCCCCGGCCGCCAAGCCCCCGGCGAAGCCGGCCGTGCCCGAGGCGCCCAAGGCCGCCCCCGCGGCGAAGCCGGCCCCCGCGCCGGCGCCCGCCGCCAAGCACGCCGCGCCGGCCGCGAAGGCCGACGCCGACGGCGGCGCGACGACCACCACGCTGCGCGGCGTCGCCGCCCGCATCGTGCAGAACATGAGCGCGTCGCTGGAGGTGCCCACCGCGACGAGCGTGCGGGCCGTCCCGGCGAAGCTGCTGGTCGACAACCGCATCGTCATCAACAACCACCTCGCCCGCGGGCGCGGCGGCAAGGTCAGCTTCACCCACCTCATCGGGTGGGCGCTGGTCCGCGCGGTCGTCGAGCACCCGGAGATGAACAACTCGTTCACCGAGGTGGACGGCAAGCCCGCCGTGGTGCGCCCCGAGCACGTCAACCTGGGCATTGCGATCGACCTGGCGAAGCCCGACGGCTCCCGCACGCTGGTCGTGCCGTCGATCAAGGCGTGCGAGCAGATGGACTTCCGGCAGTTCTGGCAGGCGTACGAGGACGTGGTCCGGCGCGCCCGCCGCAACGAGCTGACCATGGAGGACTACGCCGGCACCACGATCTCGCTGACCAACCCCGGCGGCATCGGCACCGTCCACTCCATCCCGCGCCTCATGCAGGGCCAGAGCGCCATCATCGGCGTCGGCGCGATGGAGTACCCGGCACCGTACTCCGGCATGTCCGACGACACCCTCGCCGAGCTGGGCGTCAGCAAGGTCACCACGCTGACCAGCACCTACGACCACCGGGTCATCCAGGGCGCGCAGTCGGGCGAGTTCCTCAAGGCCATGCACGAGTACCTGCTCGGCGAGCACGGCTTCTACGACCAGATCTTCACCTCGCTGCGCATCCCGTACGAGCCGGTGCGCTGGGTGCGCGACGTCGCCCGCACCTCCGAGGGCCAGATCGACAAGGCCGCCCGGGTCGTCGAGCTGATCCACGCGTACCGGGTCCGCGGTCACCTGATGGCCGACACCGACCCGCTCGAGTTCAAGATCCGCAAGCACCCCGACCTGGACGTGCTCCAGCACGGCCTGACCCTGTGGGACCTCGACCGGGTGTTCCCGGTGGGCGGCTTCGGCGGCAAGCAGCGCATGAAGCTGCGCGACGTGCTGGGCGTCCTGCGCGACACGTACTGCCGCCGCGTCGGCATCGAGTACATGCACATCCAGGGTCCGGAAGAGCGCAAGTGGATCCAGGACCGCATCGAGATCAAGTACACGAAGCCCGACACCGCCGAGCAGAAGCACGTGCTCAACCGGCTGAACGCGGCCGAGGCGTTCGAGACGTTCCTGCAGACCAAGTTCGTCGGGCAGAAGCGGTTCTCGCTGGAGGGCGGCGAGTCGCTCATCCCGCTGCTCGACGAGGTGCTCCAGCGCTCCGCCGTGGACGGCCTCGACGAGATCGTCATCGGCATGGCCCACCGCGGCCGGCTCAACGTGCTCGCCAACATCGTCGGCAAGCCGTACGAGAAGATCTTCAACGAGTTCGAGGGTCAGATGGACCCGAAGTCGGCGCACGGCTCGGGCGACGTGAAGTACCACCTCGGGCAGACCGGCAAGTACACGACGCCCGACGGCGAGCACTCCACCACCGTCAGCGTCGTGGCGAACCCGTCGCACCTGGAGGCGGTCGACCCGGTGCTCGAGGGCGTCGTGCGCGCCAAGCAGGACCGGCTCGACCTGGGCCTGCACGGCTACACGGTGCTGCCCGTGCTGGTGCACGGCGACGCCGCGTTCGCCGGCCAGGGCGTGGTCGCCGAGACGCTCAACCTGTCCCAGCTGCGCGGCTACCGCACCGGCGGCACGCTGCACGTGGTCGTCAACAACCAGGTCGGCTTCACCACCGCCCCGGAGTACAGCCGCTCGTCGCTCTACTCGACCGACGTCGCGCGCATGATCCAGGCGCCGATCTTCCACGTGAACGGCGACGACCCGGAGGCGGTCATCCGCGTCGCCCGGCTCGCGTTCGAGTACCGGCAGGCGTTCAACAAGGACGTCGTCATCGACCTGGTCTGCTACCGCCGCCGCGGCCACAACGAGGGCGACGACCCGTCGATGACCAACCCGCAGATGTACCAGATCATCGACTCGAAGCGGTCCGTGCGGAAGCTGTACACCGAGGAGCTGATCGGCCGGGGCGACATCACCGTGCAGGACGCCGAGGAGCAGCTGCGCGACTTCCAGCAGCAGCTGGAGCAGGTCTTCAAGGCCACCCGCGACACGGCCGGCTCGTCCGGCGCCCGGGTGTCGCAGCGCCGCCAGGACGAGTCCGAGCCGCAGGTCGACACCGCGGTCACGCCCGACGACGTCGCCGCCGTCGGCCGCGCCCACATCGAGCTGCCCGAGGGCTTCACCCCGCACAAGCGCGTCCAGCAGCTGCTGGAGCGGCGGGCGAAGATGTCCACCGACGGCGGCATCGACTGGGGCTTCGGCGAGCTGATCGCGTTCGGCTCGCTGCTGCGTCAGGGCGTCACGGTGCGCCTCGCCGGGCAGGACTCGCGCCGCGGCACGTTCACGTCGCGGCACGCGTCCGTCGTCGACTCGCGCACCGGCAAGGACCACCTGCCGCTCGCGGGCCTGGCCACCGGCACGGCCCGGTTCTTCGTCCACGACTCGCTGCTCAGCGAGTACGCGGCGATGGGCTTCGAGTACGGCTACTCGGTGGAGAACCCGGACGCGCTCGTGCTGTGGGAGGCGCAGTTCGGCGACTTCGTCAACGGCGCCCAGTCGATCGTGGACGAGTTCATCTCCTCCGGCGAGCTGAAGTGGGGCCAGCAGTCGTCCGTCGTGCTGCTGCTGCCGCACGGCCACGAGGGCCAGGGCCCGGACCACACGTCGGGCCGCCCCGAGCGGTTCCTGCAGCTGTGCGCGCAGGACAACATGCGGGTGGCGAACCCGACCACCCCGGCGAACTACTTCCACCTGCTGCGCCGCCAGGCCCTGTCCAGCAAGCGCAAGCCGCTGGTGGTGTTCTCGCCGAAGTCGCTGCTGCGGCACAAGCAGGCCGTCTCGCAGGTCGCCGACTTCACCACCGGCACGTTCCAGCCGGTGCTGCCGGAGACCGCGCTGACCGGCGACGCGGGCGCGGTGAAGCGCATCCTGCTGTGCTCGGGCAAGGTCTACTACGACCTGCTCGCGGCCCGCTCCGACCGGGGGATCACCGACACGGCGATCATCCGGATGGAGCAGCTGTACCCGCTGCCGGTGGACGAGCTGAAGGCGGCCCTCGGGCAGTTCCCGAACGCCGAGGACGTGGCGTGGGTGCAGGAGGAGCCGGCCAACCAGGGCGCGTGGTCGTTCGTGGCGCTCAACCTGCTGGAGCACCTCGACGGGGTGCGGCTGCGCCGGATCTCCCGGCCCGCGGCCGCGGCTCCCGCCGTGGGGTCGGCGAAGCTGCACGACGCCGAGCAGGCCGCCCTGATCGAGGCGTCGCTGCCCCGCCCGTAGGTCTGAAGACAGCTGTGCGCGGTGCGGGAGGTGGGGTGACCCCACCTCCCGCACCCGTTCCGGTCGCCGTTCCCGCCGGGCTCGCGGCCGAGTGCCGGGCGTTCTACGCCGCCCGGGGTGAGCGGCGCGGGCCGGCCTCCTTCGACGAGGTGCTGGCGGCGCGGGCGGCGCAGGTGCCCCCGGCGGTCGCCGTCGAGCGTGTGTCGCCGCTCGGGGTGGCCGTGCGGGTGGTCCGGCCGGCGGGCGTCGTGCGGGGCGTGCTGCTCGACATCCCCGGCGGGGGCTTCTACCTGGGCGCCTCGGCGGGCGGGATCGCGCGCGCCGCCGAGGTGGCCGGGGCGCTCGGGGTCGCCGTCGTGAGCGTCGACCACCGGCTCGCGCCGGAGGAGCCGTGGCCCGCCGCGCCCGACGACTGCGAGGCCGCCGCCCGGTGGCTGATCGAGCACGCGCAGACCCGGTTCGGCACGTCCGCGCTGGCGGTCGTCGGCAGTTCGGCCGGGGCGACCCTGGCGACGACCACGCTGCTGCGGCTGCGCGACCGGGGCCTCGCCGGCCGCTTCGCCGCCGCCGTCCTGCAGTTCGGGGTCTACGACCTGAGCGGCTCGACCCCGGCCGGGCGGCTGATCGCGGGCGAGTACTTCCTGGACGCGTACCTCGGCCACGTGGCCGACCGGACGGTTCCCGACGTGTCGCCGGTCTTCGGCGACCTGCGCGGCCTCCCGCCGGCGCTGCTGATCGTCGGCGAGCGGGACGTGCTGCTCGCCGACAACCGGGCGCTGGCGGCGCGGCTGGCGGCCGCGGGGGTGGACGTCGAGCTGCTGGTCTACCCGGAGGCGCCGCACGGCTTCACCGAGCACCCGACCGGCATGGCGCGGGCCGCGCTGGCGGACCGGGACCGCTGGCTGGCCGGGCGCCTGGCACGCGGCGGCCCGCCCGCGCTCAGTCCGGCGTGAGCCGGTAGCCGAGACCCGGCTCGGTGCGGATGTAGCGCGGGGCGGCCGAGTCGGGTTCCAGCTTGCGGCGCAGGTTGGCGAAGTGGACCCGCAGGTAGTTCGTCTCCGTGTCGTAGGCCGGGCCCCACACCTCGTGCAGCAGGTGGCGGTGGCCGACGAGCTTGCCAGGGTGCCGGGCCAGGATCTCCAGCAGGTGCCACTCGGTCGGGGTGAGGCGGATCTCGGCGCCCGCGGCGGTGGTGACCCGCCGGGCGGCCAGGTCGACGGTGAAGTCGCGGGTGGTGAGCGCCGCCGGCCCGGCGTCGTGGGCGGTGGCGCGGCGCAGAGCGGCGCGGACGCGGGCCAGCAGCTCGTCCATGCCGAACGGTTTGGTGACGTAGTCGTCGGCCCCCGCGTCGAGCGCGGCGACCTTGGCGGCCTCGGCTTCGCGGGCCGACAGCACGATGATCGGCGTCCGGGTCCAGCCGCGCAGGCCCTCCACCACGGTGACGCCGTCCAGGTCGGGCAGGCCCAGGTCGATGATCACCAGGTCGGGCGGGGTGCGCGCGGCGAGCGTCAGCGCGGTGCCGCCGTCGGCGGCGGTGAGCACGTCGTAGCCGCGCGCGGACAGGTTGATCCGCAGCGCGCGCAGCAGCTGGGTGTCGTCGTCGACGAGCAGGATGCGGCTCACGGCGCCGCCCGCAGGGCGACGGTCATGGTGAGCCCGCCGCCCGCCGTGTCGCCCGGGGTGAGGGTGCCGCCCTGCGCCTCGGTGAAGCCGCGGGCGATGGCCAGCCCCAGCCCGAGGCCGGTGCCGTCGCTGTCGTTGAGGCGCTGGAACGGGGCGAAGACGCGGTCGCGGTCCGCGGCGGCGATGCCCGGCCCGTGGTCGACGACCGCGAGGTGCAGCCCGCCGTCGCGGGCGCGGCCGCGGACGGTGACCGCCCGGCCGGGCGGCCCGGCGGCGCAGGCGTTGCTCAGCAGGTTCGCCACCACCCGCTCCAGCAGGCCCTCGTCGGCCAGGGCGAGCGGCAGGTCGTCGGGCACGTCGACGTCGACCGGCACGCCCCGCGTGTCGGTGGCCAGGACCGCCCGGGCGACGACGGCGTCCAGGGCGGCCGGGCGCAGCTGGACCGACAGCACCCCGGCCTCCAGCCGGCTCGCCGACAGCAGGTTGCCGACCACCGTGGCGAGCCGGTCGGCGGACTCCTCGACGGTGGCCAGCAGCTCGGCCCGGTCGTGGGCGGAGAAGTGGACGTCGGGCTGGCGCAGGCTGGAGACGGCGGCCTTGATCCCGGCCAGCGGGGTGCGCAGGTCGTGGCCGACGGCGCCGAGCAGCGCGGCGCGGGTGCGGTCGATGTGGGTCAGCTCCGCGGCCTCCGCGTCGCGGCGGGCGGCGGTGGCCCGGTGCCGGGCGGCCAGGTCCACGGCGGCGCCGAGCGCGACCGCGACGCCGACGTAGACGGCCAGCACGACGACGTCGTCCGCGGTCCGCACCGCCAGGGAGTGCAGCGGGGGGACGAAGAAGAAGTTCACCAGCAGGCCCGCGGCCACCGCCGCGGCGAGCGCCGGCCACCACCCGCCCGCCGCCGCGGCCAGCACGACCGGCACCAGGTACAGCAGCACCACGCTCGCCAGGGACAGCTGCGGCCGGGTCGGCACGAGCACGGCCGTGGCGAGCGCCGGCGCACACCCGGCCACGGCGAACCCGGTTCCCGCCCGCCGCCACGTCCGGCCGGCGGGCGCCCCGCCCCACGCTGTGTCCATGTCGGCAAGTTCTACCCGATCGGCGGCGGCGACCCGGGCCGCCCGGCCGCCACGGGCTCGCGGTCGTCCGGCCGCCGCCGGTGGCTCGACTCCAGCTGCCACGGCACGCTGACCACCATCACCCGGCGCTGGAACAGCAGCCGCGCCTTGAGCCGCAGGGCGCTCTGGTTGTGCAGCAGCTGCTCCCACCACCGCCCGACCACGTACTCGGGGATGTAGACCACCACCAGGTCGCGCGGGCCGTCCGCGCGCAGCCGGCCGACGTGCGCCAACACCGGCTCGGTGATGTCCCGGTACGGCGAGTCGAGCACCGTCAGCGGCACGTCGAGGTCGCGCTCGTCCCACTGCCGCCGCAGCAGCGCCACCTCGTCGGCGTCGATGCCCACGGTGAGCGCGGTCAGCGTCGCGGGCCGGGTCGCCCGGGCGTACGCGAGCGCCTGCAGGGTCGGCCGGTGCACCCGCGACACCAGCACCACCGCGTGCACGCGGGCCGGCAGGACCAGCGCCCCCGGTTCGGGTTCCAGCTCGGCGCCGACCCGGTCGTAGTGCCGCCGGACGGCCCGCATGAGCGCGAACAGCACCGGCACCGCGATCACCACCAGGTAGGCGCCGTGGGTGAACTTCGTCGCCAGCACGATCGCCAGCACCAGGCCGGTCAGCGCGCAGCCGGTGGCGTTGATCGCCCGGGAGCCGTGCAGCCGCCGCCGGGCCACCGGGTCGCGCTCGGCGGCCAGCGCCCGGTTCCAGTGCCGCACCATCCCGGCCTGGCTGAGCGTGAACGAGGTGAACACGCCCAGGATGTACAGCTGGATCAGCCGGGTCACCGAGCCGTCGAACGCCCAGATCAGCGCCGCCGCGTTCAGCGCCAGCGCGATGATGCCGTTCGAGAAGGCCAGCCGGTCGCCGCGGGTGTGCAGCTGCCGCGGCAGGTAGCGGTCCTGGGCCAGGATGGCGCCCAGCATCGGGAAGCCGTTGAACGCCGTGTTCGCCGCCAGCACCAGGATCAGGGCGGTGGTGGCCAGGATGAGGAAGAACCCGGCGCTGCCGCCGCCGAACACGGCCGCCGCGAGCTGCGCGATCACCGTGCGCTGCGGGTCGGTCGTGCAGTCGCCCGGGAAGCCGACGAGGTCGCAGGTGTGCTCGGCGACCCGCACGTCCGCGACCAGCGCCAGCGTGGTGATGCCGGCGAACAGGGTGATCGCCACCGCGCCCATCGCCAGCATCGTGCGGGCCGCGTTCTCCGCCTTCGGCGGCCGGAACGCCGGCACCCCGTTGGAGATGGCCTCCACCCCGGTCAGGGCGGTGCAGCCCGACGCGAACGCGCGCAGGGTGAGCAGGGCGAGCGCCAGCCCGGTCAGGCCGGCCTGCTCGGGGCGCACCTGCCAGCCGGCCGACTCGGCCACCGGCGCGTCGCCGGCGACGGCGCGGCCCAGCCCGAGCGCCACCATCACGAGCACGCCCGAGATGAACAGGTACGTCGGCCAGGCGAACGTCCGGCCGGACTCGCGCACGCCGCGCAGGTTCATCGCCATCAGCGCGACGACCAGCCCCGCGCACAGCGCAACCCGGTGCGGGTGCAGCGACGGGACCGCGGAGATGACGTTGTCGACGCCGGCGGCCACCGACACCGCGACCGTCATGACGTAGTCCACCAGCAGCGCCGCCGCCACGACCAGGCCGGACGACGGGCCGAGGTTGCGCGACGCCACCTCGTACGACCCGCCGCCGCCGGGGTAGGCGCGCACCACCTGCCGGTACGACGCCACCACCACGGCCAGCAGCACCACCACGGCGAGGCCGACCCACGGGGCCAGGAACAGGTACGCCAGGCCGCCCAGCGTCAGGACCAGCAGGATCTCCTGGGTGGCGTAGGCGACGGACGACAACGGGTCGGAGGCGAAGATCGGCAGCGCCAGCCGCTTCGACAGCAACGTCTCCCCCAGCCGGTCGCTGCGCAACGGACGCCCGACCAGCACACGCTTCACGCTCGGCACACCAGGCAGTGAAGACCCGGGCCCCCGTACCCGGCGGTGATCTTGACGCGTTCTTCACGCCGTACCGGCGGATCTTGGCGGCTTCCTGACGCGGCGGTGACGCCCGCCACCCCGCCCGCCACCCCGCCGAGCACGTGCCGGGCCGGGGCCGGCGCCGCTGCGCCTAGGATCCTGTGCCATGTACTTCACTGATCGCGGGATCGAGGAGCTGGTCGAGCGGCGCGGGGAGGAGTCCGTGACGCTGGAGTGGGTCGGTGAGCGGCTGCGCGACTTCGTCGACCAGAACCCCGAGTTCGAGACGCCGATGGAGCGCTTCGCGGTGTACCTGGCCCGGCTCGACGACGAGGACGACGAGTAGCCCGGTGGAGCCCTGGACCCGCGCCCGCCGCGACGGCGCCCGGCTCGTGCGGCGGGTGGAGCCCGTCCCCGGGGCCGAGGTGGACCGGGGCGCCTGGTGGGCCGGCATCCCGGCGGTGCGGGCCGTGCTCGACGGCGGGCTGGACCTCGCCGGCGGGGTGACGTTCCTCGTCGGCGAGAACGGGTCCGGCAAGTCCACCCTGGTCGAGGCCGTCGCCGCGCTCTGCGGGCTGAACCCCGAGGGCGGGTCGCGGCACGCGCGGCACAGCACCCGGGCCACCGAGTCGCCGCTGGGCGACGTGCTGCGGCTGGTGCGGTCGCCCGGCGGGATGGGGCACGCCTACTTCCTGCGCGCCGAGACCATGCACGGCTTCTACACCTACCTGGAGGAGACCGGCGAGGGCGGGCTGCACGAGCGCAGCCACGGCGAGGGGTTCCTCGACCTGCTCGACCGCAAGTTCACCCGGGCCGGCTTCTACCTGATGGACGAGCCCGAGGCGGCGCTGTCGTTCACCTCCACGCTGAGCCTGGTGGCGCGGCTGGCCGACCTGCGGGACGCGGGCGCCCAGGTGCTGGTGGCCACCCACTCCCCCGTGCTGACCGCCCTGCCCGGCGCGACCGTGCTGGAGCTGGGCGACCACGGGCTGCGCCGCGCCGACTGGGCCGACCTGGACCTCGTGGTGAACCTGCGCCGCTTCCTGGACCGGCCCGGCCGCTACCTCGACGCCCTGCTGGACGGCGAGGGGCAATAGGGACCTTCGGCCCGGCCGGTGCGGGTCCGGGCCGGTAGGTTGAGGGCGTGGGACGCAGCGTGTACGTGGCGGGGCTGGGCCCCGGGGTCGGCAAGGGGACGGTGGCGCTCGGGCTGGTCGAGCTGCTGTCGCGGCAGGTCGCCCGGATCGGCGTGTTCCGCCCGCTGGTCGCCGGGCCGGACCCGCTGCTGGAGCTGCTGACCAGCCGCTACCCGGTGATGGCGCCGTACGACGAGTCGTACGGGGTGACGCTCGCCGAGGCGGCGGCGCTCGTCGCGGACGGCCGGCGCGAGGAGCTGGTCGGGCGGATCGTCGAGCGGTACCGGGCGGTGGAGCGGCGCTGCGCCTCCGTGGTGGTGGTCGGCAGCGACTTCTCCGACGGCCACGAGGACGGCGGCGACGAGCTGCCCCGCGAGCTGGCCTTCAACGCCCGGCTGGCGAACGAGTTCGGCAGCGTCGTCGTGCCCGTGGTGCGCGGCGGCGGCGACGCGGCGGCGCGGGCGGCGTACCACTCCTTCGCGGACCTGGGGGCCACCGTGCTCGCGGTGGTGGCGAACCGCTGCACCCCCGGCGCCGCGCACCCGACCGGCCTGCCGGTGCCCGCCTGGTCGATCCCCGAGGTGCCGGCGATCGGCGCGCCCACCGTCGCGGAGGTGGCGGCCGCGCTGGGCGGCACGGTCATCACCGGCGAGCAGGCCGCGCTCGACCGCGACGTGCTCGACTACGTGGTGGGCGCCGCGCACGTGCCGCAGGTCCTCGACCACCTCGTCGACGGCGCGCTGCTCATCACCCCGGGCGACCGCGCCGACCTGCTGGTCGCGGCGAGCGCCGCGCACGCCGCCGGCAACGTCACGCTGGCCGGGCTGGTGCTGACCATCGGCGAGCACCCCGACCCGCGCGTGGTGTCGGTGATCGAGCGCCTGAACACCGGCCTGGCGATGCTGGTGGTGGAGAGCGACAGCTACCACACCATCGCGGCGGCGGCCCGCATCATGTCCCGGCTGAGCACCGCCACCCCGCGCAAGGTGGACGCGGCGCTGGGCGCGTTCGAGGCGCATGTGGACACCGCCGAGCTGTCCCGGCGGCTGGACGTCACCCGGTCGAGCCGGGTGACGCCGCTGATGTTCGAGAACGACCTCATCGACCGCGCCCGGGCGAACCGCCGCCGGCTGGTGCTGCCCGAGGGCACCGACGAGCGCATCCTGCGCGCCGCCGAGAGCCTGCTGCGCCGCGGCGTCGCCGACCTGACCCTGCTGGGCGACCCGGCCGAGATCCAGCGCCGCTCCCGCGAGCTGGGCGTCGAGCTGGGCGACGCGCACCTGGTCGACCCGGTCACCAGCGAGTGGCGCGACGGGTTCGCCGCCCGGTACGCGGAGCTGCGCAAGCACCGCGGCGTGCCGCTGGACCTGGCGTACGACGTGGTGCGCGACGTGAACTACTTCGGCACGCTGATGGTCGACGCGGGGCACGCCGACGGCATGGTGTCGGGCGCCAACCACACGACGGCGGCGACGATCCGGCCCGCGTTCGAGATCATCAAGACGGTGCCGGGGGTGTCGGTGGCGTCCAGCGTGTTCCTCATGCTGCTCGCCGACCGGGTGCTGGTGTACGGCGACTGCGCCGTCAACCCCGACCCGGACGCCCACCAGCTCGCCGACATCGCGCTGTCGTCGGCGGACACCGCCGCGCAGTTCGGGCTGGAGCCGCGGGTGGCGATGCTGTCGTACTCGACGGGCACCTCCGGCGCGGGCGCCGACGTGGAGAAGGTCGCGGCGGCGACGAAGCTGGTGCAGGAGCGCCGCCCGGACCTGCCGGTCGAGGGCCCGATCCAGTACGACGCGGCGATCGACCCGGCGGTGGCGGCGACGAAGCTGCCCGGCAGCGCGGTGGCGGGCCGGGCGACGGTGTTCGTCTTCCCGGACCTGAACACCGGCAACAACACGTACAAGGCGGTGCAGCGCTCGGCCGGGGCGGTGGCGGTCGGCCCCGTCATGCAGGGCCTGCGCCGGCCGGTGAACGACCTGTCGCGGGGGGCCACGGTGAAGGACATCGTCAACACGGTCGCGATCACGGCCATCCAGGCGGCGTCGTGAGCGAGCGCAGCGAGCGAACCATCAGGCAGAGCGCCGCCGCTCAGGCGCCCACCGAGCGAAGCGAGGTGGGTGCGTGAGCGAGCGCGTGCTGGTGATCAACAGCGGGTCGTCGTCGCTGAAGTGGCAGCTGTTCGACGGCGCCGAGGTGGCGGCGAAGGGCACGGTGGGGCGCATCGGCGAGCCGGGCGGCGACGCGGCGGACCACGCCGAGGCGCTGCGCGGGGTGCTGTCGTCGGCGGACCTGTCCGGGCTGGCCGCGGTCGGGCACCGGGTGGTGCAGGGCGGCGCCGACTTCGACGGGCCGGTGGTGGTGGACGACAAGGTCGTCGAGGCGATCGAGCGGCTCAGCCCTCTCGCGCCGCTGCACAACCCGGCGAACCTGGCCGGCATCCGGGTGGCCCGCGACCTGCTGCCGGACGTGCCGCAGGTGGCCGTGTTCGACACCGCGTTCCACCGCACGATGCCGCCGGAGGCCGCGACGTACGCGATCGACACGGCCGTCGCCGAGCGCTACGGGGTGCGCCGGTACGGCTTCCACGGCACCTCGCACGCGTACGTGTCGCGGGAGACGGCCCGCCTGCTGGGCCGCGACCCGGCGGACGTCAACGTGATCACCCTGCACCTGGGCAACGGGGCCAGCGCGTGCGCGGTGCGCGGCGGCCGCAGCGTCGCCACGTCGATGGGCCTGTCGCCGCTGCAGGGGCTGGTGATGGGCACCCGCAGCGGTGACCTGGACCCGGCGGTGCTGGTGCACCTGCACCGGGTGGCGGGCATGTCGGTGGACGAGCTGGACACGCTGCTCAACCACCGCAGCGGCCTGCGCGGGCTGGCCGGCGACAACGACATGCGCGCGATCGTGCGCGGCCGGGCGGCGGGCGACGCGGCCGCGACGCTGGCGTTCGACGTCTACTGCCGGCGCATCACCGAGTACGTCGGCGCGTACCTGGCGGTGCTGGGCCGGCTGGACGCGATCACGTTCACGGCGGGCGTCGGGGAGAACACGCCGGAGGTCCGGGCGTGCGCGCTGGCCAACCTCGAGACGCTGGGTATCGAGGTGGACACTGAGCGCAACGCCGCGGGCGGGCCGGTCATCTCGCCGGACGGCGCCCGCGTGACGGTGCTCGTCGTGCCGACGGCGGAGGAACTGGAGATCGCGCAGCAGGCGCGCGCCGTGCTGGCTAGCTGACGACGAGCCAGATCAGCAACGCGACGAGGGCCAGCGCGACGACGGCCGCGCCCGCGATCAGCGGCGTGTTCGACGAGGACCGGGCCGGCTCCTGCGGCTGGCTGGAGAACGCCCGGAACGCCTCGGTGTTGCCGCTCGGGTCCACCGGGTGGTTGTCAGACATGGCCCCGACCCTAGCGAACGACGCACGCGACGGGGAGTGCCCGTCCGTCGATGCCGCGGTTTCGGAACGATCCGGGCGGCCAGCCCAGATCGGACATTCGGCCGGAGCGCGGGGTGGCGGCGTGGACCTACCGTCAGCGCATGGGTGCGCGGAGAGGGCCGGCGATCGCGCTGATCGTCCTCTGCGCCGTGCTCGGTTTCGCCGTGGCCGGGGCGGCGGGAACTGCCGTCGCCGGACGGTCCGCCGCCGTCGCCGCCGGCGCGCCGGACAAGCCGTACCGGGTCGGCGTGCGCACCCTCGACCTGGCCCGCGGCCCGGACCGGCCGCTGCCGACCACCGTGTGGTTCCCGGTGGCCGCGAACCGGGTGGCGCAGGGCCGGCACCCGCTCGTGCTGTTCAGCCACGGGCTGGCCGGGGCGCCCGAGCACTTCGCCGGCCTGGCGAACCAGTGGGCGGCGGCCGGGTTCGTCGTGGCCGCGCCCGCCTACCCGCACACCCGGGCCGGGGTGCCGCTGCGCCGGGCCGACCTGCGGCACCAGCCCGCCGACGCGACGTTCGTGCTCCGCGCCGTGACAGGGCTGGCCGCGCCCGACCCGCTGGCCGGGCACATCGACGGCGGCCGGGTGGCGGCGGTCGGGTTCTCGGCGGGCGCGTACACGACGATGGGGCTGTTCGCGCCGGGGCACGACCCGGGGCTGCGGGCCGGCGTGGTGATCTCCGGCCGGGAGGCGCCCGGGCGCTTCGGCGGGGCGCCGGTGCCGATGCTGTTCGTGCACGGCGACCGCGACCGGGTGGTGCCGATCGCCTCGGACCGGCTCGCGTACGCGCACGTGCCGTGGCCGAAGCGGTTCGTAACGCTGCCGGGCCGCGGGCACGGCGAGTTCCTGCGGCCGGGCGGCCCGATGTACGCGGAGGTCTCCGCGCTCATCCTGGAGTTCCTGCGGGACCGGCTGTACGGCCACGTCCCGGCACCGGCGCCGCGCACCGTCACGGCGTAGCTCACGCAGCGTCACGGGACATGGAGGAACGGGCCCGATTGTCCGGCCTGGCACTACCCTGTGTGATCAATTCGGTGTCCGAGACGGGTACTTTGCCCGGCTTGGTTCGGGCACACTGGTAACCATGCGTCGCCGAACCGTCATCGCCAGTCTGACCACCGCCGTCGCCGGCGCCCTGGCCGGGTGCGCGACGCAGCCCACCGCCGAGCCGCCCCTGCCCGGCGAGATGCCGCCGCCCAGCGCCGCCGCGTCACCGTCCCCGTCGCCCAGCGCGGCGCCCACCCCGACCGCCACCAACGGCGCCTCGCCGTACTCGTCCACCAAGCGCTCGACCCTCGCCCCGCAGACCCCGGTGCCCGTCGCCGTCCCGCCCGGCACCGCCCCGGCCACCGCGTTCGCCGTCGGCACCCGCACCATCGAACACTGGCGCACGCCGGACCGGCGCCTGCCGCTGACCGTCTGGTACCCGGCCACCCGGGACGGCGACGGCGCTCCGGTCGCCGAGGGCCGCTTCCCGCTCGTCGTGTTCAGCCACGGCCTCACATCGCAGCCGCAGGCATACTCGGTGCTGATCCTGCCGTGGGTGCGCGCCGGATTCGTCGTCGCCGGCGCCGCCTACCCGTACACGTCGTACGGCGTCGAGGACTACCGGCCCATCGACATCGTCAACCAGCCCGCCGACGTCTCGTTCCTCATCAGCGAGATGATCAAGCTCGACACCGCCGCCGGCGACCCGCTCGCCGGGAAACTGGCCGTCGACCGGATCGCCGCGGCCGGCCACTCCGGCGGCGGCATCACCACCGTCGGCCTGTTCAGCGGCCAGCGCGACACCCGGCTCAAGGCCGGCGTCGTGCTCGCCGGCACCGACCTGCTGAGCGCACCGTTCAGCGGCGACCCCGCCCCGATGCTGTTCGTGCACGGCAAGAAGGACCGCACCGTCGCGTACGCCGCCGGCCGGACCGTCTACCGGGCCGTGCCATGGTCGCGGGCGATGCTGAGCATCACCAACGGCGGACACCTCAACAACGGCGGCGACTTCGACGCCGTCGCACTGACCACCACGGACTTCCTGCGCTGGAGCCTGTACGGCGACACCGCCGCCCGCGCCCGCCTGGCGAAGGACGCGGCGACCGGCGGCGTGGCCACCTTCGACGACGAGCTGTAGCGACACGATCCGCGGCGGGGTGGGGGCACCGCGGGAACGGCGCCCCCCACGCCTCGGCTCAGTCGTCGTCCGCCTATCCGGCGCCACCCTGACCCCGGCCACGACCACCCTGCCCGGGACCACCCTGGCCGGCGGCATCGTCCTCGGCGCCGCCCTGGCCACGACCACCCTGACCGGGGCCGCCCTGGCCGGGACCACCCTGGCCGGCGGCGTCGTCGGCGTCGCCCTGACCCGGACCACCTTGACCGGGACCACCTTGACCGGGACCACCCTGGCCGGGACCACCCTGGCCGGGACCACCCTGGCCGGGACCACCCTGGCCGGGACCACCCTGGCCGGGACCACCCTG
>NZ_BOOY01000002.1 GCF_016863475.1 Spirilliplanes yamanashiensis | reverse complement strand
CCCGGACCACCCGGACCACCCGGACCACCCGCATCCGCGTCATCGTCGGCAGCGCCACCCTGACCGCGACCACCCCGACCCGGACCACCCTGACCCGCACCGGCCTGACCCGCGCCGCCTTGACCAGGACCACCCGCGTCCGCGTCATCGTCGGCAGCGCCACCCTGACCGCGACCACCCCGACCTGGACCACCCTCACCCGCACCGCCCTGACCAGGACCACCCGCGTCCGCGTCATCGCCGGCAGCACCACCCTGACCCGGACCGCCCTGACCCGGACCGCCCTGACCCGGACCGCCGGCGGCTCCCTGCTGGGCCCCGCAGTCGGTCTCGACGGCGGCGTTGCCGAAGCCCGTGCTCACCGCGAAGCTGCTCCCCAGGATCACGGCCGCCGCCGCCCCCAGCAGTAGTTTCTTGGCCCTGCCGTCTCTGCCTCGACGCACCATGTGCCGCTCCCCTTCCGGTTGCCACCACTGCGGTGTTACCGAATCGAGATACGAGCCGAGCGCCGGACCGGATCAGTCAGTGGACGGATTGTCCCCCGAAATGCCTCCGTGGGAGATCGACCGGCGTGCTCCCAGGTCAGCGGGTGTGGTCGAGGACGATCTTGCCGAAGACGTCCCCGCGTTCCAGCCGCGCGAACGCGTCGCGCACCTGCGAGAAGCCGTGCACCGAGTCGACCACCGGCCGGATGTCCCGTTCGACGAGCAGGTCCATGAGGGCCGCCAGCTCGGCCGCCGTGCCCATCGAGCTGCCCAGCACGTCGAGCTGCATCATGAAGACCCGCGGCAGGTTGAGCGGGGCGACCATGCCGCCGGTCGCGCCGCAGACGACGATCCGGGCGCCCGGGGCCGCGCACTTCTGGGAGTGTTCGAACGTCGGCGCGCCCACCGACTCGATGACCACCTGGACCCGTTCGGGCAGGCGGCCGCCCGGCTCGACGGCGGTGGCGCCCAGGGCGGCGATGCGCTCGCGTTTGCCGGCGTCGCGGCTGGTGGCGTACACCCGCTTGCCCATGGCGGCCGCGAGCACGACGGCGGCGGTGGCGACGCCGCCGCCGGCGCCCTGCACGAGCACGGCCTCGGCCTCGTCCACCCGGCCGCGGGTGGTGAGCATCCGGTAGGCGGTGAGCCAGGCCGTGGGCAGGCAGGCCGCGTCCGTGAAGGACAGTCCGGCGGGCTTGGCGACGACGTTGGCGGCGGGCACCGACACCCGTTCGGCGAACGTGCCGGGGTGCCGCTCGGACAGCAGCGAGAAGCCGCGCGGGTCGGCCGGGTCCTCGACGACCGCGTGCACGACGACCTCGCGGCCGTCCGGGCCGATCCCGGCGGCGTCGCAGCCGAGGATCATCGGCAGGCGGTCGGCGGGCAGGCCGACGCCGCGCAGCGACCACAGGTCGTGGTGGTTCAGCGAGCTGGCCCGCACGTCGACGGTGACCCACCCGTCGGGCGGTTCCGGGGCGGCGAGGTCGCCGACGCTCAGCGCGGCGAGCGGGTCATCGGCGTCGATGGCGGAGGCGTAGGCGGCACGCATGGTGCCGAACCTACGCCTCCCGCCGCCGGCGTCAGGCGCGCCAGGCCGCCGCCACCGCCGCCGCGACCGCCGGGGCCACCCGCGGGTCCAGAGCGGACGGGACGATCGCGTCCGGCCGCAGGTCGTCCGCGGCGACGGCGGCGATCGCGCCGGCCGCGGCGAGCTTCATGGCCGGGGTGACGGTGCTCGCGCCGGCGTCCAGGGCGCCGCGGAAGACACCCGGGAACGCCAGCACGTTGTTGATCTGGTTCGGGAAGTCGCTGCGGCCGGTGGCGACCACGGCCGCGTACCGGGCGGCGACGTCCGGGTGCACCTCGGGGGTGGGGTTGGCCAGCGCGAACACGATGCCGCCGGGCGCCATCGCGCTGACGTCGGCCCGCCCGCCGGACAGTCCGATGAAGACGTCGGCGCCGCGCAGCGCGTCCGCCGCCGAGCCGCCGCGCGGGCGGGTGTCGGCCGCCAGTGCCGCCTTCTCCGGGTTCAGGTCGGTGCGGCCGGGCGCCAGGACGCCGCGGGAGTCGCACACCGCCAGCCGGGCCGGGTCGACGCCGCCGGTGATCAGCATGCGGGCGACCGCGATGCCGGCCGCGCCCGCGCCGCTGATGACGACCCGCAGGTCGCCGAGGTCGCGGCCCAGCAGCCGGGCGGCGTTGCGCAGCGCGGCCAGGGTGACGATGGCGGTGCCGTGCTGGTCGTCGTGGAAGACGGGGATCGGCAGGGCGGCGTCCAGGCGGCGTTCGATGTCGAAGCAGCGCGGGGCGCTGATGTCCTCGAGGTTGATGCCGCCGAACGACGGCGCGATGGCGGTGACGGCCGCGACGATCGCGTCGGGGTCCTTGGTGTCCAGGCAGATCGGCACGGCGTCGACGCCGCCGAACTGCTTGAACAGGATCGCCTTGCCCTCCATGACGGGCATGGCCGCCTGCGGGCCGATGTCGCCGAGCCCGAGCACGGCGGTGCCGTCGGTGACCACCGCGACGGCGTTGCCGACCCAGGTGTAGTCGCGCACCAGCGCGGGCTCGGCGGCGATGCGCTCGCAGACCGTGGCGACCCCGGGGGTGTACGCGAGGGACAGGTCCTCGCGCGAGGCCAGCGGGACGGTGGCGGCGACGGCCATCTTGCCGCCGCGGTGCAGGTCGAAAACGGGATCGATGGGTGTGCTGAGCACGGTCACGGGGACTCCTCGCAGGCAGGACGTGATGGTCGCGGCCGGCTGGGAGGCGCGAGTGTGCGCGGTCCGGCAGCGCTGCGGGGGTCACCCGGGGCGTGGTCGCGAGCTACGGTGCGTCGCGACCTACTGGAGGGTAACCTAGCCGCGCGGGCCGCGGCCAGTATTTGCAGACGACCACCCCGACGAGGTCGGCGACGCCGTACGCCCGGCTGTCGTCCGTGACCAGCGGGTTGTCGCCGCGCAGCTCCCAGCCGCCGTCGACGGCGCGCACCACCCGCTTGACGACGAGCAGGTCCGGCCGCGACCGGAACCGCGCCACCACCACCCGGCCCGGCCGGGCCCGGGTGGCCCGGCGCACCAGCAGGGCGTCGCCGTGCCGCAGCGTCGGCGCCATGCTGGGCCCCTGCACCAACGCGGCGAACAGCGGCAACTGCCACTTCATGGCATCAGTCCCCTAGCCCGTGCGGGCACTTCTGTAAGGAGTAGTGTCGGACCCGGATCATCGCAAATTTCTTGGAGGGGTCCTCATGCGACTTCCGCGGATGTTCACGCCGCGCACCCTGGTGAGCGCCCACTGCGACCTGCCGTGCGGCGTCTACGACCCGGCTCAGGCCCGGATCGAGGCGGAGTCCGTCAAGGCCATCGCGGAGAAGTACCAGGCCAACACCGACCCGGAGTTCCGCACCCGGGCCATCCTGATCAAGGAGCAGCGGGCCGAGCTCGTGAAGCACCACCTGTGGGTGCTCTGGACCGACTACTTCAAGCCCCCGCACTTCGAGAAGTACCCCGAGCTGCACCAGCTGTTCAACGAGGCCACCAAGCTGGCCGGCGCCTCCGGCGCCAAGGGCTCGGTCGACCCCGGGGTCGCCGACCAGCTCCTCGCGAAGATCGAGCAGATCTCCAAGATCTTCTGGGAGACCAAGCAGGCGTGAGCCAGCCCGTCACGATCCGGCCGGTACGTCCTTCCGACGTGCCGGCCGTCGTCGGCATGGTGCACGATCTCGCCGAGTTCGAGAAGGCGGCCGACAGCTGCCACCTGACCGCCGGGCAACTGCACGCCGCCCTGTTCGGCCCGTCCCCGGCCCTGTTCGGGCACGTCGCCGAGGCCCCCGACCGGTCCTTACCGGGCTTCGCCCTGTGGTTCCTCAACTACTCCACCTGGGAAGGCGTGCACGGCATCCACCTGGAGGACCTCTACGTGCGCCCCGAGGCGCGCGGCGACGGGGTCGGCCAGGCGCTGCTCGCCACCCTCGCCGCGGTGTGTGTCGAGCGCGGCTACCGGCGGCTCGACTGGTGGGTCCTGCACTGGAACCCGGCCCGCGCTTTCTACGCCGGGCTCGGCGCCACCGCCATGACCGACTGGATCCCGTACCGGCTCGAGGGCGACGCCCTGACCGGCCTCGCGGGCGCGGCGCGGTGACCCCGATCGCGGGGCCGGCCGAGGGGCCTGCCCACGGCCGTTCGATTACGGCTAGAGTCTGCCCATTGGGGGGATGGCTCGGGTGACTCAGCTGATGACCGAACAGTCGCAGCCGGCGTTCGATGACGACGTCGTGCTGCTCACCGTGCCCGCCGACGGCGGGTATCTCGGTGTCCTGCGCACCGCCACCGCCGGGCTCGCGGCGCGGCTGCACTTCGCGCTCGACGAGATCGAGGACCTGCGCATCGCCGTCGACGAGGCGTGCGCGATGCTGCTCGCCGTCGCGGTGCGCGACGCGGAGCTGTGCTGCCGCTTCGCGGTGACCGACGACGCGCTCACCGTCGAGGTGACCGTGCCGACGGTGCGGGGCGCCCGGCTGCCGGCCGAGTCGTCGTTCGCGTGGAAGGTGCTCACCGCCCTGACCACCGCGGCGAGCGCCGAGGCGACGGGCACGTCCGCCACCATCCGGCTGCTGACCCGCCGCACCGCGCCCTGACCGCCGCCCTGCGGGGCTAGCAGGGCATGTTCTCGCCGACGTAGCGCAGGTGCCGGCGGCTGACCTCGGCCGCGCCGGGGCCGTCGCCGGCCTCCACCTTCGCCAGCAGCTCGCGGTGGTCGGCGTCGATCTGCCGCCAGTACGACGCCGGTGCCGCGTCGCCCAGCTCGTCGCCGTTCAGCAGCTGGTAGAGCGGCCGGGTGACCAGCTCGAACAGCGGGTTGCCGGTGGCCGCGGCCAGCGCGCCGTGGAACTCGGCGTGCGCGCGCACCATCTCCTCCACCCCGGCGTCGGCCGGGTCGAACAGCGCCTCGCGCAGCGCGACCAGGTCGTCCTCGGTGCGCCGGGCGGCCGCCAGCTCGGCGATGGGCGCCTCCAGCACCTCGCGCACCTCGACCAGGTCGGCCAGCCCCACCATGGCGGCGCTGCGCAGCATCGTCATGCCGACGGCCAGCGAGTCGGACAGCTTGCCCGCGTCGGGCTGCGCCACGAAGCTGCCGCCGGTCACCCCGCGCGTGGTGACGACGAGGTGCTGGCTGGCGAGCAGGCGCAGCGCCTCGCGCACCGTGCTGCGGCTCACGCCCGCCCGCGCGCACAGCTCGGGCTCCGCCGGCAGCCGCTGCCCGGGCCGCAACCGCCCGGACGTGATGTCGGCCCGCAACTCGTCCGCCAGCGCCTGGTAGGCAGGCGGGCGGCCCGCCTCTGTCATCATCACCATGCACCTCCGCAGCGGCGGCGGCGTGGCCGTCGCGTCCGTCTCCCAGCCTAGGCGCTCAACCGAGCCCGAGCGCACGGGTCGTCGGAGGGCTGACCACGAGTCCGCCGGTGACCAGCCCGAGCACGATCAGCCCGACGCCCGGCCAGACCAGCCCGCCCTGGGTCATGTAGTAGCCGATCACGATCACCATCAGCTGCAGCACCACCGCCGGCCCCCGCGCGCCGGACCGGCGCCGCGCCAGCGCGCGGCCCACCGCCGCCAGCACGACCACGCCGATCGCCGCGAACAGCGTCACCCCGATCGCCACCGACATGACCGTCGCCCGCCCGGTCAGGTCCTGCCACAACAGGTACGCCGTCACGACCGCCACCGCGGCGGCCTCCAGCATGATCAGGCCCACGGCGAGGCGCAACGTCGTCGGGTTCGGGGCGGGGCCGTCGGCTGTCACGAGCGCAGGCTACCTGTCGGATTAGGGGCCGATACCCCGGCCCGTGCGGGGTACAGTGCCGCCCATGCGCGCCCTCCTGGTGGTGAACCCCAAGGCCACCACGACGACCGAGCGCAGCCGCGACGTCCTCGTCCGCGCGCTGCGCAGCGAGGTCTCCCTCACCGTCGAGTACACCCGCCGCCGCGGCCACGCCGCGACGCTGGCCCGCGCCGCCGCCGAGGACGGCGTGGACGTGGTGGCCATCCTCGGCGGCGACGGCTCCGTCAACGAGGTCGTCAACGGCCTGCTGACGTCGAAGCCGGCCCTCGCCGTCCGGGACGCCCCGACCGCGCACGTGCTGCCCGCCGTGGCCGTCGTGCCGGGCGGATCGACCAACGTCTTCGCCCGCGCGCTGCGCCTGCCGAAGGACTGGGCCGAGGGCACCAGCGTGATCCTCGACGGCCTGCGCGACGAGCGGTACCGCGTCATCGGCCTCGGCCGCGCCGACGAGCGCTACTTCACCTTCACCGCCGGCCTCGGCCTGGACGCCGCCGTCGTGCGCCGCGTCGAACAGGCCCGGCTGCGCGGCCGCACCTCCAGCCCCGGGCTCTACCTGAACGCGTTCCTGGGCCAGCTGCTGGCCGGCGACCGGCGCAACCCGCCGCTGGCCGTGGAGACCCCGGACGAGGTCGCCGAGACCGACCTGTCGATGGTGGTCGTGCAGAACACCGCCCCGTGGACGTACATCGGCGACCGGGCCGTCGACCCCAACCCCGGCGCCTCGTTCGAGTCCGGTCTGGACGTGTTCGCGGTGCGCCGCCTCACCGTCCCCGCCACGACACGCACAGTGACCCAACTGCTCACCACCGGCACCGCCAACGGCCCGCAGATCCTACGCCTGCACGACCGGGCCGAGTTCACGGTGCGCTCCGCCAGGCCCCAGGCGTTCCAGGTGGACGGCGATTACCTGGGCGAGCGCGAGAAGGTGCACTTTCTGTCCGTCCCCGACGCGCTACGTGTGATCTGCTGAACATCGGGTAGTGCCGATCGGTGCGATCCTCACGATCAGTCACAGAACACCGGCCGAAAGACCGGCGTTCGGGCCGCGACCGTACTACATTGATGGGAGCGGTCGTACGTCGGCTTCTGGTGTAGCACCCAGAACCGGACAAAAGGGTCGTGAAGTACCTCACGCAGTCGGAGAAAATCCGAGCGCGACTCTTGACATCGCAGCAGTTCGTGAAAGCATTCACAAGCGAAATGAGTAACCGGATGCCGCCCGGACCCGTTCATTGTCCGAGGGGTGCACAGCGGCTCCGGACATCGGAACGCTTGCTCACGCGCTGGTGACCCGGCGGACGCAGTCCGTCGATCACCCGCCGCGTACGCAATAGAGGTAATCGCACCGCAATTCACAGCCACCATCCAGAACGAGGAGTGTTGCCGCCATGGACTGGCGCCACCGTGCTGTCTGCCGCGACGAGGACCCCGAGCTGTTCTTCCCGATCGGGACGTCCGGCCCGGCGCTCCTGCAGGTCGAGCAGGCCAAGGCCGTCTGCCGGCGCTGCTCCGTGACCGACGAGTGTCTCCAGTGGGCCCTCGAGTCCGGTCAGGACGCCGGCGTCTGGGGCGGTATGAGCGAAGAGGAACGGCGCGCCGTCAAGCGCCGTGGCGGCCTGCGGGTCGGCGCTCCCACCGCCTGAACCACCCACCACAGCATTCACGCCCCGAGGCCGTTCGGCCCGGGGCGTCATGCTGTCCGGGGACGATTTTCTTAGGCCGCCCTAAGTCGACGCAGCGCGCCATTCCGATCACGCAGCGGGAAATGATCTCGAAATGCGCGGGGAATGGTGCCGGGTAACGAGCGTGACTGCAATTCGTCGCGGTTTCACCACCCAGCGTGACACTCGTGCGGGGTCGCCCGAAAGGTTGGCTCCACCGGGCCCCCGGGCGACCACGGTCGAGTGGCGCCGCTCACCCAGCGCCCCCGCCCGCGGCACGAAATCGACGCAGCGTGCCGGACTCTGCTACCGGGCTCCGCGGAAGGCAGGCGATGCTGCGGCCTGCTCCCCGAGCAGCGTGGTCCGCGAAGCCGAGGACCGCATTGTCGGCGGCCGAGTCGCGGCGGGGGCGCTGGGACCGAGTGGTGGCCGGCCGCGAGGCCGCAGAGTCACTTCCGGGTGAGTGGGCCCAGGCCGCGAGCCACCTACGGCCGTGGTGGGCGGCGGCACCCCCACCCATGAGGCCGAAGGCGACCCACGGCGGTGGCGGAACTCAAAGACCACCCACGGCGGTGGGGGAGGCAGGCCCACCCACGGTGGTGGTGGGGTCGAAGGCCACCCTCGGCGGGGTGGCGGGACTCAAGGACCACCCACGGCGGTGGCCGGGTCTAAGGCCACCCACGTGGTGGTTGAGGTGACCAGCCACGGCCATGACGGGGCCCATGGGCCCAGGGCCGTCGTGGCTGATGTCGAGGGCCGCCCCCAAGGCCGTCCAAGCGGGAACCCCGGGCGGCGGGCGGGTTCGCAGCCTCCAAGCGGTCGTGTCAGCCCGCCAAAGCCCGCGGCGGGCACTCGAACCACGCCGCGAAGGCATGAAGGCCCTGAGGGCCTCTCAGGCCGCCTGAGGCACGGCAGCCGCGCCCAGCGCCGCATCCGCCCGAGCAAGCAGCAGAGCGGCCAGCTCCGGCGCGTCCTCCAGGGGCTCGGCCGTGACGACCGCCCCGGCATCCCGCCCCGAGGCCATAGCGGCGTCGTAGAGCAGCCCGGGGGCCAGGAAGTAGGACGCCACCCCCACCCGCTCGGCGCCCGCGGCCCGCAGGCGACGGACGGCCGTGCCGGCGTCCGGTGGGGCCGCCGAGGCGTACGCGACGGTGCACGGGAGGCCCAGGGTGGCTCCCAGGGCGTCCGCGACCCGTTCCACGCCGGCGCGGGCCGCCGCGTCGCGGGTGCCGGCCGCTGCCAGGACCACCGCGTCGAGGGTGCCGGGGGTGGGCAGGCGGCGGGTGAGGCCGCGCAGCAGGAGGGGTTCGACGGGGGCGTCGGTGCGGGGGCCGAGGACGTCGGCGAGGTCGATGGGCATCGTGGTGCCGATGGCGCGGGCGGCCGCGATGGCGCCGGGGACGTCGGCGCGGGAGTGGTAGGCGGGCGTCAGCAGCAGCGGCAGGACCACCGCACGGGGGCAGCCGCGCGCGTCCAGGGCGCTCAGCACCTGATCGGGGCGGGGCAGGCTGTGGTCGAGGTACGAGGTGTGCACGTCGGTGCCGGGGCGCGCGGCGGCGACGGCGGCCGCCAGGGCGCGGGTGGCGGCCGCCGCCCGCGGGTCCCGGCTGCCGTGGGCTACCAGGACCAGCGGGGCGGTGGGGGCGCTCATCAGACGTGCAGGCCGCACTCGGTCTTGTCGAACATGGCCCAGCGGCCCGCGCGCGGGTCCTCGCCGGCCTTGGTGCGCCGGGTGCACGGCCAGCAGCCGATGCTGCCGTACCCCTTCTTGAACAGCTCGTTGACCGGGACGTTCCAGCGCGAGATGTAGGCGTCCACGTCGGCCTGGGTCCAGGCGGCGATGGGGTTGACCTTGATCTTGCCGCGTTTCGGGTCGAACGCGACGACGGGCGTGTTGGCGCGGGTCGGGGACTCGTCGCGGCGCAGGCCGGCCGCCCAGGCGTCGTAGTCGGTGAGGGCGCGCTCCAGCGGCTCCACCTTGCGCAGGAAGCAGCACTCGTCGGGGCTGCGGTTGAACAGCCGGGGGCCGTACTCGCCGTCCTGCTGGCCGACGGTGAGGCGCGGCCGGATGGAGCGGACGTTGACGTCCATGGTGCGGGCGACGGCGTCGCGCACCTTCAGGGTCTCGGGGAAGTGCAGACCGGTGTCGAGGAACACCACGTCGACGCCGGGGTGCACCCGCGACACGACGTGCGCGACGACGGCGTCGGCCATGGAGCTGGTGACGGCGAAACGGGCGCCGAACTCCTCGGCGGCCCAGCGGGCGATCTCCTCGGCGGGCGCGCCCTCGAGCGCACGGCCCGCCTCGTCGGCGAGCGCCTTGAGGGAGGCGGGGTCGCGGCGGGCCGGGTCGGCGGCGGCGACCGGCGCGCCGAGGTTGATCAGCCCCAGCCCGGTGGCGGCGGTGATGGTCATCGGTTCACTCCCTTGGCGAGCAGTCCGTTGAACTTGACCGTGAAGACCCGGGCGCAGGAGTGACACTCCCAGGCGCCGTGCGACGCCTCGTTGGGCCGCAGGTCCTCCTCACCGCAGTAGGGGCAGTACAGGGGCGCAGATCGGGCGTCACTCACCGGAGTTCCTCCTCGTCCACTCTGATGACCCAGCTGGCGAAGCTCTCGTCGGCGGAGGTGCGGCCGGCGAGGTAGTTGGTGGCGAGGCGCTCGACGTACGCGGGCAGCTCCTCCGCCGTGGTCTTGAGGCCGCGCACCTTGCGGCCGAAGCCGGCGGTCTGGCCCTGCGCCATGCCGAGGCCGCCGCCCAGGTGCACCTGGAAGCCCTCGACCTGCTTGCCGTGCTCGTCGAGCACGAGCATCCCCTTGAGACCGATGTCGGCGGTCTGGGTGCGGGCGCAGGAGTTGGGGCAGCCGTTGATGTGGATGCTGATGTCGGTGTCGAAGTCGCGCAGCCGCTGCTCGAGCCGGGCCACCAGCTCCTCGCCGCGGGCCTTCGTCTCGACGATCGCCAGCTTGCAGAACTCGATGCCGGTGCAGGCCATCGTGTTGCGCCGCCACGCGGACGGGCGGGCGTCGAAGCCGGCGCCGCGCATGGCCTCGATCAGCGAGTCGACCTTCGACTCCTCGACGTCCAGCACGATCAGCTTCTGGTACGGGGTGAGGCTGACCCGGTCGCTGCCGTGCGCCTCGACCACGTCGGCGAGCCGGGCGAGGGCGGTGCCGGAGGAGCGGCCGACCACCGGCGAGGCGCCGACGAAGTACTTCCCGTCGACCTGCCGGTACGGGCCGATGTGGTCGATCGGCTTGTCCGGCAGCACCGGCGGCGGGCCGTCGATCAGCGCGCGGCCCAGGTACTCCTTCTCCAGCACCTCGCGGAACTTCTCCACGCCCCAGTCGGCCAGCAGGAACTTCAGCCGGGCCCGGTTGCGCAGGCGGCGGTAGCCGTAGTCGCGGAAGATGCTGACGACGCCCTCCCACACGTCCGGGATCTCGTCGAGCGGGACCCAGACGCCGAGGCGCTCGGCGAGGCGCGGGTTGGTGGACAGGCCGCCGCCGACCCACAGGTCGAAGCCGGGGCCGTGCTGCGGGTGCTCGACACCGATGAACGCGATGTCGTTGGCCTCGTACGGGGTGTCGGCGAGCCAGCCGATGGACGTCTTGAACTTGCGCGGCAGGTTGGAGAACCGCTTGTCGCCGACGTACCGGCGCAGGATCTCGTCGATGGCGGGGGTGGCGTCGAGCACCTCGTTCTCGGCGACGCCGGCGACCGGGCTGCCGAGCACGACGCGGGGGCAGTCGCCGCACGCCTCGGTGGTGAACAGGCCGACGTCCTCCAGCCGGCGCCAGATCTCCGGCATGTCCTCGACGCGGATCCAGTGCAGCTGGATGTTCTGCCGGTCGGTGATGTCGGCGGTGTCGCGGCCGAAGTCCTGGCTGATCTGGGCGATGACGCGCAGCTGGGCGAGGCTGAGCCGGCCGCCGTCGACCCGGACGCGCAGCATGAAGTACTCGTCCTCGAGCTCGTGCGGCTCGAGCACGGCGGTCTTGCCGCCGTCGATGCCGGCCTTGCGCTGGGTGTAGAGCCCCCACCAGCGGAACCGGCCGCGCAGGTCCTGCGGGTCGATGCCCGCGAAGCCGGTGTGCGCGTAGATGTTCTCGATCCGGGCCCGCACGTTCAGCGGGTCGTCGTCCTTCTTGATCCGCTCGTTCGGGTTCAGCGGCTCCCGGTGCCCGAGCGCCCACTGGCCCTCACCGCGGGCCTTGCGGGGCCGGGCGGCGGGCCGGGCGGCGGGACGGTCGGTGCTGCTGAGCGCCATCGAGGCATCCTTGTCGTCTGGTGCGAGGCATATCGGCGGTGGCGCACACGCGTCGGCTCCCGGAGGTGGGAGGCGGTGGCGATGACGTCGATGTCTCGACCAGCCGGCGCGTGGCGCCCGGAGTCAGCTACGAACTGCGGACGGCGATCAGCACGCCGGACACATGGCGCTGCGGACGCGGCCGTAGTCGACGTGGCGGCGAGCCACGAAGCGGCGGTCCAGTGCAGCGGTCATGCGGCAAAGCCTCTCACGCGGCGGCCATCTCGACCAGTCCGGCCCAGATTCCGGGAGTGTGGCCCGCCCCACGGGTCACCGGCGACGGTCACCGCGTGCCGAGCGGGACGACCAGGACGGCCTCGGTGCCGCCGCCGGCGCGGTTGCGCAGCTCGATGGTGCCGCGCAGCTCGCCGGTGGCCAGCGCCTTGACGATCTGCAGGCCGAGCCGGCCGCCCGCGTCGGGCACGAAGCCGGGCGGCAGGCCGCGGCCGTTGTCGGCGACGGTGACGTGCAGCTGCTTGCGGAACCGGTGAGCGGACACGACGACCTCGGCGGCGGGCTGGTCGGGCAGCACGCCGGCGCCGCCCCCGACGGCGGCGGGCGCGTCGGCGAAGCCGTGCTCGACGGCGTTGATGAGCAGCTCGTTGAGCACCATGACCAGCGAGGTGGCGATCTCGGCGGGCAGCACCCCGAACGTGCCCTCGCGGCGCATCCGGACGGCGACGTCGGTGGTGGCGACCTCGGCGGCGGCGGTGGCGACCCGGTCGACGATGCCGTCGAACTCGACCGCCTCGTCGCTGGACATGGACAGCGTCTCGTGGACGAGCGCGATGGACGCGACCCGGCGCACCGACTCCTCGAGGGCCTCGCGGGCGGCCGGGATGTCGACGCGGCGGGCCTGCAGGCGCAGCAGCGCGGCGACGGTCTGCAGGTTGTTCTTCACCCGGTGGTGGATCTCCCGGATGGTGGCGTCCTTGGTCATCAGGGCGCGCTCGCGGCGGCGCACCTCGGTGACGTCGCGCACGAGCACCAGCGCGCCGATCGGCACGCCGGCGGGCATCAGCGGCAGCGCCCGGCTGAGGACGGTGGCGCCGCGCGCCTCCAGCTCCTTGCGGGGCGGGGCCTCGCCGCGCAGGGCGGCGTGGATGCGGGCGCCGGCGTCGCCGCCCTCCAGCGGGTCGGTGGTGAGCCGGCCGAGCAGCGCGGCCAGCTCCTCGCCGACGAGGTGGGCGTTGAAGCCGAGCCGGCGGAACGCGGACTGCGCGTTGGGGCTGGCGTAGGTGACCTTGCCGGCGGCGTCGAGCCGGATCAGGCCGTCGCCGACGCGGGGCGCCGACGTGGTCTCGCCGGGGTGCCGCGGCGGCGGGAACGTGCCGTCGGCGACCATCTGCGCCAGGTCGTCGGCGGTGGTCAGGTAGTTGAGCTCCAGCTGGCTGGGGGTGCGCGCCGTGGACAGGTTGGTGTCGCGGCCGATCACCGCCAGCACGGGGCCCTGCTCGCCGTCGAGGCGGTGCCGCACGGGGATCGCCTCGTGCCGGGCGGGGGTGTCGCCGTACCAGACCGGGTCGCCCTCGCGCCAGATCCGGCCCTGGGCGTACGCGATGTCGAGGTGCGCCACCTCGGCGCCGCCGACGATCCGCCCCACCTGGTCGTCCTGGTACGCGGTGGGCGCGGTGGTGGGGCGCACCTGCGCCACGCACAGGAACGTGCGCGGCGGCTGAGGGTCGGCGCCGACCGGCACCCAGAGCAGCAGGTCGGCGAAGGAGAGGTCGGAGAGCAGCTGCCAGTCACCGGCGAGCCGGTGCAGGTGGTCGATCTCGGCGGGGCCGAGACCGGTGTGCTCCTCGGCGAGGTCGCGCAGCGTGGACACGGCACCAGCCTGCCATGCCCACGCCGCGCGGACCCGCTCAGATCGTCTCGGTGACCTTCTTGAGGCCGCGCGGGGCGTCCGGGTCCTCGCCGCGGGTCAGCGCCAGCGCGAGCGCCAGCTTCTGCAGCGGGAGGATGTCGAGCAGCGGCGCGTACTTCTCGTCGACGGCGGGCACGGCGAGGCGGCCGGCGGCGCCGGGGACGTCCTCGGCGCCCACGGTGACGACGTCGGCGCGGCGCTCGCCGAGGCGGGTCACCACGTCCCTCATCGACTGCCCGCCGGGGCCGGAGCCGACGACCGCCAGCACGGGCACGTCGGGGTCGGTCATGGCGAGCGGGCCGTGCAGCAGGTCGGCGCCGGAGAAGGCGAGCGACGGCAGGTACGACGTCTCCATGAGCTTCAGCGCGGTCTCGCGCGCGGTCGGGTACGCGTAGCCCCGGCCGGTGGTGACCATGCGCGCCGCGAACCGGTAGCGGCGGGCGAGCTCGGTGACGCCGTCGTCGGCGAGGGTCTTCTCGGCCAGCTCGGGCAAGGCGGCGATCGCGGCCCGCTCCTCGGCGGGCAGGCGGCCGTCGCCGGCGCGCACGCCCTCGATGAGCAGCAGCAGCGCGAGCAGCTCGGCGGTGTAGGTCTTGGTGGCGGCGACGGCCCGCTCGTGCCCGGCGGCCACGTCGATGGACAGCTCGGCCGAGGTGGCGAGCGGCGACGACGGGTTGTTGGTGACGGCCAGGGTGAGCGCGCCGGACGCGCGGGCGACGTCGAGCACCGCGGTCAGGTCGGGCGAGCCGCCGCTCTGGCTGACGCCGATGACCAGCGCGTCGGACAGGTCGGGGCGGGCGCCGAACAGGGTGATGGCGCTGGGCGAGGCGGACGCGACGGGCAGCCCGAGGCGGATCTCGGTCAGGTAGGCCGCGTAGAGGGCGGCGTGGTCGGACGTGCCCCGGCCGACGAAGACGACGTGCCGCGGGCGCCGGGCGGCCACCTGCGCGGCGACCTCGGCGATGGCCGTGGCGTGCTCGTCGTCGAGCAGGCGGGCGTATCCCGCCGGCTGCTCCGCAATGTCGGCTGCCATGCCCTGGCCGCGCTCGGACACCGGACATCCCTCCCCATCAATCCATCACTGCGCGATAGCGCTCGTTTGGTGCGCAGTCTTGCACGATATTGAAACGTGAGGCAATGATACGCGCAGCTCTGCGCAAGGGTCCCCGCATCGACGCCGGTTGCCCTATGGTCTTCCCGACCCGGGAAGCCGCCGGCGCACCGAACGACCGCGAGAGGGTGGCCCCAGCCATGGAGGATCCGCGCCGATCAGCCGGCGACCCGGCCCTCGAGCCCGCCCGCGCCGAGCTGGCCGAGGCCCGCCGGGCCGTCGCCGACGAGGACTGGCGGCACGCCGCCGCCCACGTCGCGACCGCGCTCGCCGCCGCGCCCGCGCTGCCCGAGGCGCACGAGCTGCTGGCCCTGCTCGCCGCCCGCACCGGCGGCGGGCTCGACCTCTTCCCGCTCGACCCGCACGCGTTCATCGGCACCGTCGTCGCCCGCGGCCACCTGCTCGCCGCCGCCGGGATGCCGGCCGAGGGGCTCGCCCTGCTCGCCGCCGCCAGCGGCCACGACCCCGCCGCCGACTGGGCCGGCGTGCCGTGGGTGTCCGACCCGGCGCTCGGCGACCGCGTCGACCCGGGCACGCTCGCGCGCATCACCATGCAGCTGTGCACCGCCGTCGCCGACCCCGCCGCCGAGGACGAGATCCCCCCGCTGCGGCCGTACCTGACGGCCGTGCGGCACACGCTGGCCGTCAACCCGCGCCACGCGCTGCTGCTGGGCGCCGGCTCGGCGCTCGCCCGCCGGCTCGGCGAGGTGCGCCTCGCCGTCGAGTGGGCCAAGCGCGGCGCCGCCGCCGAGCCGTCCAAGCTGGCGGAGATCTGGCTCGGCTACGCCTACCGCAGCGACGGCCGCATCCGCGACAGCATCGCCGCGCTGCGCCGGGCCGTCGACCACGACCCCGACGACCTGTCCGTGTACGCCGACATCGCCGGCACCCTCGCCGACCACGGGCGGCTCACCGAGGCGCTGCGCTGGACCGACCGGGCGCTGGAGCGCGACCCCACCTTCGACTGCGCCGTGCACACCGCGCACCGGCTGCGCTACCGCCACGACGGCGACCTCGCCCACCTCGTGCGGCTGGCCGACTTCCAGCGCCACCACCCCGACGACACCCACCAGCACACCGACCTGGCCGAGTGCTGCTCCGACCAGCCGTGGCTGGGCCGGGTGCCCGCCGCGGGCGACGTGGTGCTCGACGCGCTGCGCCAGGTGCTGTCGTCCGACCTGGCGGTGGGCAGCCAGCTGCGGCTCAGCTCCCTGGAGGCGCCCAGCGCCCTGCGCACCCTCGCCTCGGTGGCGCCCGAGCTGTCGGTGGCCGTCGACGACGTGCCCACGCCCGACATCCGCGAGCCGCGCCGGGCCGACGGCCGCACGCTGTGGCGCTACGACGGCACCTCGGCCGCCCCCGCGCTGGCCCCGCCGTCGCCGGCGGCCGCCGAGCGGCTGCGCGAGCTGGCCCACCCGGTGTGGCCGCACCCGCCCGCCGCCTACGACGCCGCGATCGGCCTGGCCGCCGTCGACGCCGGCGACCTGCTGGCCCTGCTCGTGCACCCGCCCGCCGCGCCGGACACCGAGGTCGGCCGGGCGCTGGCCGAGCACGACCCGGCCCTGTGGGTGCGCTGCACCCAGGTGTGGGCGTGCCTGGGGCTGCTGCACCACCGCACCGACGAGCCGTGGGAGACGTCGGCCCGGCGCCGCCTGCTCGTCGAGCTGGTCTGGGGCATCGAGGACTGGGTGACCGAGGCGGCGCTGTTCGCGCTGGTCACGAACGCCTGGGTGGAACCCGCGGTGCGCGCGGACGTGGCCCGGGTGGTGGCCGAGCGGCTGGCGGACGTGGCCCGGGTCGGCACCCACCGGCCGGTGTCGATCGCCTGGTCGGTGGCGCAGCTCGCGCTCGCCACCCCGGACCTGGACGCCCCGGCGCGCGACGTGGCGCGCACGATCATCGAGGGCGCGGAGCTGCACTGGGTGGCGCCGCGGCAGCGCCGCCCCTCGAAGCTGCGGCGCTGGCTGCGGCGGCGCTAGGACCGGCTGCGGTCAGTCCTCGATGACGGCGATGAGGTCGCCCTCCTGGACGACGTCGCCCTCGTTGACGGCCATCTGCGCGACCACGCCGTCGACCTCGGCCACGACCGGGATCTCCATCTTCATGGACTCGAGGATGACCAGGGTGTCGCCCTCCTCGACGGAGTCACCGGCGGCGACGACGACCTTCCAGACGTTGGCGACCATCTCGGCCCGGATCTCCTCGGCCATGAACCTGCCTCCTCGTAGGCGTGACGCGTGCACGGTATCCAATCACGATCCGGCCCGGAGCGCGGGCATACCACCGTGGCCGACTAGCATCGGCGCGACACGTCCGCCGCGAGAGGAGACCGACGATGGCGAAGAAGGCCCGGAAGAAGAAGGCCCGCAAGAAGAGCGGCGCCAACCACGGCAAGCGCCCCAACTCCTGAGCGGCGCCGGAAACGACGACAGGGCCCCCTCGTGGCGAGGGGGCCCTGTCGTGTGTCGTGTCAGCCGCGGTCGACCTCGACGGTCAGCTCGGTCAGCTTGAGCCGCAGCCGGTCGCGCAGCTCGGTCGGCGCCTTCTCGGCCCCGCAGCAGCGGGCGACCAGCGCCTTCACCTCCTGCTCGATGCCGTACTGGCGCAGGCAGGGGTTGCACTCGTCGAGGTGCGTGCGGATCAGCGCCCGCCGGTCCTCACTGCACTCCAGGTCGAGGTAGAGGTAGACCTCGTCGAGCACGTCACGGCAGTCGGTCTCGTGGTGTTCGCCGCAGCTCACCGGAATCACACCTCCTGCGCGGCGGCGCCCTGCGCCGTCGCGGTCCGGTTGAAGCCGCGCTCCTCGGCATAGCTCTCGAGAAGCTTGCGCAGGTTTCGCCGGCCGCGGTGCAGCCGGGACATCACGGTGCCGATGGGGGTGCCCATGATGTCGGCGATCTCCTTGTAGGAGAAGCCTTCCACATCGGCCAGGTACACGGCCAGCCTGAACTCCTCCGGCAGCTGCTGGAGGGCGTCCTTGACGTCGCTGTCGGGCAGCTTGTCGAGCGCCTCGGTCTCGGCCGAGCGCAGGCCCTTGGAGGTGTGCGACTCGGCCTCGGCGAGCTGCCAGTCGGTGATCTCCTCGGTGGGCGCCTGGACGGGCTGCCGCTGCCGCTTGCGGTACGAGTTGATGTAGGTGTTCGTCAGGATGCGGTACAGCCAGGCCTTGAGGTTCGTGCCCTCCTCGAACTGGTGGAAGGCGGAGTAGGCCTTGAGGAACGTCTCCTGGACGAGGTCCTCGGCGTCGGCCGGGTTGCGCGTCATCCGCAGACCCGCCGCGTACAGCTGGTCGACGAACGGCAGCGCGTCACGCTCGAAGCGCGACCGGCGCTCCTCGGTCCGTTCAGTTGGGGTCACCCGCACGTCCTCCCTCGACCGATCAGGCGAGGATACGTGTAGTGCCCCGGTCGCGGTCTCGAAAACCGCCGGTGTGCTGACACTCACCGATGGGCGCTCTTCCCGGGCGGGCCACTCGGGGGCGCCGAGCAGGTCGCGCACCCGGCGCAGCTGCGCGCCACTGCGATCGACGCGATCGGTTGCCATGGGCATTTCTGAGGACCCCTTCCGCTTCGTCCGCTGGCTGTAACCACGCGGCGGCCGCGATCATTCCGGGGGACGCGCCCAGCCGTGCCGGGCCAGCCAGGCCACCACGAGTGCGCCGACGGCGGCCACGTCGCCGCGCAGGTCGTGCCGCTCCCCCGGGCGCACCTCGACGGTGACGTTCGCGGCGGGCGCGGGCACGCCGAACGGGTCGCGGTCGCCGTTGATGCACAGCACCGGGATGCCGGCGGGCAGCTCCCCGGCGCGGCTGCGCTCGGGCCGGCCGGGCGGGTGCAGCGGGAACGCGAGGCACACCACGCCGGCCGCGCCGAGCGGGCCGGCGGTGCGGCACGCCACCCGGGCGCCGCTCGACCGGCCGCCCAGCACGAGCGGCAGGTCGCCGCGGATCGCCGCGACGACGGCGGTCAGCGCCTCGTCCAGGTGGTTCGCGGGCGCGGGGGCCTTGCGGCCGGCCAGCCGGTACGGCTGGGTGACCAGGGCGACGCTCACCCCCGCCGCCACCGCGGCGCGGCGGGTCGCCACCAGGTCGCGGGCGTCCACCCCGCCACCCGCGCCGTGCCCGAGGGTCAGCAGCGCGACCGGGTCGGCCGCCTCGTACAGGTCCACGCCGGCCGTGCCGCGCGGGGTCTCGATGGTGCGCACGCCACCATTAAAAGCGCCGCCGCCCCCGGGATCGGGGACGACGGCGCAGACGGTGCGTTTGTCAGCCGTGCGTCACCGCGACGATCGGCAGCATGGTCAGCAGGCCGTCGCGTACGGGCGGTCCCGCGCCCTCGGCGACCAGCTCGGCGGCCTCCGTCACCTGCTCGCGCCAGGCCACCAGCATGGCCCGGCGTTCGCGCGGTGTGGTGGCGCCCCAGACCCCGTGGCAGTCGCCCACCTCGAGGGCCCAGGCCAGGCACGGCCCCTGGACGTCACAGCTCCGGCAGAGCGACACCGCCCCGTCCGCCGGCTCGTTCGGAGCCGGGAAGAACGTCTCGGGATCCACTCCCCGGCACGCCCCCCGGGTGCGCCAGGCCTCGTCGGCGTCTCGTTCGAGCAGGGCCCGCTGCAGACGGAAGTCCCGTCGTGCGGCGGCCACCTCGTGCGGGCGTGGCATACGTGCGCGCGTCAATGAACCCACCTCCCCCGTGGGACCGGCAAAGGTCGGACGCTCGCCCCGTGCAGAGCGTCGTGTTGCCGGCGCCGGGATTTCTACCGGAGGTCGGAGCGCGAGGGCAAGGGCCTTATCAATCTCTCAAGAAAGTTTACCGATAGGAATGCGCGAACCGGACATTCGGAATGCGCGATACCGCAATCCTCAAGGTTTACTCAAGGTCAGAACAAGGTCGGGCTCTCGGCCACGGCCGCCGGGAGCACCAGCTCAGGGCCGTTGTTGCGCACGTTGCCGACCGCCGCGCCGACCGGCCGGACGTCGATTTCCGCGATCAATTCGTCGGGCGTCGGCCGCAGCAGATCGACGTCGCCGGATGGGCCGTTCAGCCATTCCTGCCATCGGTCGAACGGCAGCACCAACGGCATCCGGTCGTGCACGGCGGCGAGCGGTCCGCGCGCCGGTGCGGTGAGCACGCTGCACGTCAGCACCGGCTCCGGTCCCCACGCCGTCCACAGGCCGGCGAACGCCAGCGGGGCGCCGTGCTCCGGGGTCATGTAGTACGCCTGCTTGCCGCCCGCGCCCCGGACCCACTCGAACCAGCCGTCGGCCGGGACCAGGCAGCGACGCCGGGCGAAGGACGGGGCGAACGCCGGCGACGTGGCCACCGTCTCCGACCTGGCGTTGATCATGCGGGCGCCGCCGCGCAGGTCGGGCGCCCAGGGCGGCACCAGCCCCCAGCGGGCCAGGCTCACCACCCGGCGCTCCCGGCTGCGCGAGAACCGCACCACCGGCACCGGGTCGGTCGGCGCCACGTTCCAGCTGGGCGCCAGCTCGGCGGGCGTGTCGTCGTACGCGTCGAAGAACGCGGACAGGTCCGCGTTGCTCCGCGCCGTCGCGTACCGCCCGCACATGGCGGCCAGGTTACGCCGGAAGACGCGCGCGTGGTGTCCCCCACACGCGCGTCCGCGCCCGGCCGGGGACCGGCAGACTGTCGGGGTGCCGAATCCCCTGCCCTGGACCGCCCCCGTCGCGCGCGGCCCGGTCGCGACCTCCGTGCGGCTGCCCGGCTCCAAGTCGATGACCGCCCGCGCCCTCGTGCTCGGGGCGCTCGGCGCCGGCCCGTCGACCGTCAACCGGCCGCTGCGCGCCCGCGACACCGAGCTGATGGCCGGGGCGCTGCGGGCCCTCGGGGTCGGCGTGTCCACCGCCGACGACGAGCGGTGGCTCGTGCGCCCCGCCCCGTTCACGGCGCCGGCCACCGTCGACGTCGGGCTGGCCGGCACGATCATGCGCTTCGTGCCGCCGGTCGCGGGCCTCGCCGACGGGCCGGTCACGTTCGACGGCGACCCGCACGCGCGCACCCGGCCGATGGGCCCCCTCGTGCGCGCCCTGCGCGACCTCGGCGTGCGCATCGACGCCTCGGCCGCCGACGGCCTGCCGCTGACCGTGCACGGCGCCGGCCGGGTGGGCGGCGGCGAGGTCGTCATCGACGCGTCCGCGTCCAGCCAGCTCGTCTCCGGCCTGCTGCTGGCCGCCGCCCGGTTCGACCGCGGCGTCACCGTGCGGCACCAGGGCCCGCCCGTGCCGTCCGCGCCGCACCTGCGGATGACCACCCACATGCTGCGCGCCGCGGGCGCCGCCGTCGACGACGCCACCCCCGACGTGTGGACCGTCGAGCCGGGCCGGCTGTCCGGCCGCGGCTGGGACATCGAGCCGGACCTGTCCGGCGCCGCCCCGTTCTTCGCCGCCGCGCTGGTCACCGGCGGCACCGTCACGCTGACCGGGTGGCCGCGGTCCAGCTGGCAGCCGGTCGAGAAGCTGCGCGAGCTGCTCACCGCGTTCGGCGGCACGGTCGCCGTGGGCGCCGACGGGCTCACCGTCACCGGCACCGGCGAGCTGCGCGGCGTCGAGGCCGACCTGTCCGAGGTCGGCGAGCTGACCCCCGTGCTGGCCGCGCTGGCCGCCCTCGCCCGGACGCCGTCGCGGTTCTGGGGCGTCGCGCACATCCGCGCCCACGAGACCGACCGGATCGCCGCGCTCGCCAAGGAGCTGTCCGCGCTCGGCGCCGGCGTCACCGAGGACCACGACGGGCTGCGCATCACCCCGCGCCCGCTGACCGGCACCACGTTCGCCACCTACGACGACCACCGGATGGCGCACGCCGCCGCGGTCGTCGGCCTGGCCGTGCCCGGCGTCGAGCTCAGCGACGTGGCGTGCACCTCGAAGACACTGCCGGAGTTCCCGGCACTATGGTCGAGCATGGTGGCCGACGGCCCGGAGTAGGGAGCACACCCTGGCGGGGAAGAAGCGCGAGTACGACGAGGACGACGTCCGGATCCGGCCGTCGCGCTCGACGCGCCCGCGCACCCGCACCCGGCCCGCCCACGACGACGCGGTCGAGGGCTTCGTCTTCGCCGTCGACCGCGGCCGCTACACCGTGGCCCTCGACGGCACTGACGGCGCCGACGTCACCGCCATGCGCGCCCGCGAGCTGGGCCGCAAGTCCGTCGTCGTCGGCGACCGGGTCGCGCTGGTCGGCGACACCACCGGCGCGGCCGGGGCCCTGGCGCGCATCGTGCGCATCGCCGAGCGCACCGCCGTGCTGCGGCGCACCGCCGACGACGACGACACCACGCCCGAGGGCCGCCTCGAACGGGTCGTCGTCGCCAACGCCGACCAGCTCGTCATCGTGTCCGCGCTGGCCGACCCGCCGCCGCGCACCGGGTTCATCGACCGCTGCCTGGTGGCCGCGTACGACGCCGGCATCGAGCCGCTGCTCTGCCTCACCAAGGCCGACATCGGCACCCCCGACGCGGTGCTCGGCTACTACGCCGAGCTGGACCTGCCGTACGTGCTGTGCCGGCCCGACAGCGACCTCACCGAGGTGCGCGCCGCCCTCGCCGGCCGGGTGTCGGTGATGGTGGGCCACTCCGGCGTCGGCAAGTCCACGCTGGTGAACCGCCTGGTGCCGGACGCGTTCCGGGCCGTCGGCGTGGTCAGCGCCGTCGGCAAGGGCCGGCACACCTCGACCAGCGCCGTCGCGCTGCGCCTGCCGGGCGGCGCCGGCTGGATTATCGACACCCCCGGCATCCGCAGCTTCGGGCTCGCCCACGTCAGCGCCGACGATCTGCTGCACGGCTTCGGCGACCTCGTCGAGGGCACCGTCGACTGCCCGCCGAACTGCGAGCACACCCCCGCCGAGGCCGACTGCGCCCTGGACGCCTGGGTCGCGCAGGGCAACGCGGACCCGCGGCGGCTCGCCTCGTACCGGCGGCTGCTCGCGTCCCGGGCGGGCGAGATCGAGTAGGTTGCCGGACATGGCCGGATACGCCGACGACCTCGCCCTCGCCCACCTGCTCGCCGACACCGCGGACAAGATCTCGACGGCCCGGTTCCGGGCGCTCGACCTGAAGGTCGACAGCAAGCCCGACCTGACCCCGGTCTCCGACGCCGACACCGCCGTCGAGAAGGCGATCCGGGCCACGCTCGCGCGCGCCCGGCCGCGCGACGCCGTCATCGGCGAGGAGTTCGGCGCCACGGACGCGGCCGCGGGCCGCACCAGCCGCCGGTGGATCGTCGACCCGATCGACGGCACCAAGAACTTCGTCCGCGGCGTGCCCATCTGGGCCACCCTGATCGCGCTCATGGACGGCGACGACGTCGTGGTGGGCCTCGTCAGCGCCCCCGCCCTCGGCCGCCGGTGGTGGGCCGGCACCGGCCTCGGCGCGTACGCCGGGCGCCACCAGAGCGCCGCCACCCGGCTGTCCGTCTCCGGCGTCGCCACCCTCGCCGACGCCAGCTTCTGCTACTCCAGCCTCACCGGTTGGGAGGAGATCGGGAAACTCGACGCGGTCCTCGACATCATGCGCGGCTCGTGGCGCAGCCGCGCCTACGGCGACTTCTACGGCTACATGCTGCTCGCCGAGGGGGCCGTCGACGTCATGGTCGAACCCGAGCTCTCGCTGTGGGACGTGGCCGCCCTGATCCCCATCGTCACCGAGGCCGGAGGCACTTTCACCGACCTCGCGGGCCGCACCGGACCGACCGGCGGCAGCGCCATCGGCACCAACGGCAAGCTGCACCCGGAGATCACCGCCCGGCTCGGCGTAGCCGTGAGTGATCGTTACTGACCGGTTCGCTGTCACTCCTGGAGCGCACGCGCGAGCGCCCGCACTCGTCTATCCTCGGCGGGTGTCCAGTGGTTGGTTCTTCCTCGCGGCGATGATCGCCGCGTACGGCGTCGCCAACCTGTTGCAGTCGGTAGCGGCCACGCGCACGACCGTGCACCACACGTTCGACCCGGGGCTGCTGCTGCGCCTCGCCGGCCACCGGACGTACCTCATCGGGCTCAGTTGCCAGGTCCTCGGCTTCGTGCTCGCCTTCCTGGCCAGACGCGACCTGCCGCTGTTCCTCGTGCAGGCGTCCGTGGCGGCCGGCCTGGGCGTCACCGCCCTGCTCGGCGTCCTCATCCTCAAGTGGCGCCTGCCGCTGGCCGAGGTGGCCCTGCTCGGCCTGCTGTGCGGCGGCGTCGCGGCGCTGGTCGTGTCGGCGCGCCCGGCCCCGGCCCAGCCGCTCGGCTTCGTCGGGGTGTGCGTGCTGCTCGGCGCGGCCGTCCTGGTGGCCGTGGCGGGCTTCTTCGCCGTCCGCCTGCACGGCGCCCTCGGCTCCGTGGTGCTCGGCTCGCTGGCCGGCTGCGCCTTCTCGGCCGCCGCCATCGCCGCGCGCCCGCTCGCCGGCGCCCACACGTTCGGCGCGTTCGTCGCCGACCCCCTGCTCTACCTGCTGATCGTGCACTCGCTGGTGGGCCAGCTCCTGCTCGGGCTGGCCATGCAGCGCGGCTCCACCACGGCGGCGGTCGCCGCCATGGACGCGGCCGGGGCCGTCCCGGCGGCCATCGTCGGGCTGCTGCTGCTCGGCGACCGCATCTGGCCGGGCCGCGAGTGGCTGGCCGCCGTCGGCTTCCTCGCCACGCTGGCGGCCGTCATCGGCATGACCCGCTACGCCGAACCGCAGCACCACCACGCCATGGCCCACCAGGACCCACCGGCGCCGGGCGGCCCGGGCAAGGGCGCCGGCAAGGACCCCGGCAAGGGCCCCGGCAAGGACAAGGCGGCCAAGGACGGCGTGCGGCACGCGCGGGGCAGCACGGCCGCGTACCCCAGCCCGGCGCGCCGCTGAGCCGCCGGCGCTACGCGGCGCGGCGGCTGTCGACCGCCCGCTCGTACACCCGCTCCAGGCCGGCCGCGGTGCGCTCCCAGGTGTAGCGCACCCGCACCCGGTCGACGGCCGCGTTGGCGTACGCGAACCGCTCGGTGCCGTCCGTGGTGAGCCGGCGCAGGCCGTTGCCCAGCTCGCGCACGTCGCCCGGGGTGACGAGGCGGCCGGTGACCTTGTCGACGACGCACTCGCCGGTCGGCCCGACGGCGTACCCGACGACGGGCACCGCGCACGCCATGGCCTCCAGGGCGACCCGGGCGGCGCCGGAGTGGGCGGGCGCGCAGGCCACCACGTCGGCGGAGCGGTACCAGGCGGGCAGCTCGTGCTCGGCGACGCCGTCGACGATGCGCACCCGGTCGCCCAGGCCGACGGAGGCCGCCAGCTCCTGCAGGCGGCGCGCCTCGGCGTGCCGGGCGCCGCGGCCCACGACGACCAGCTCGGCGTCGGCGACCAGGCGCAGGGCGCGGATGACGTCGTCCTGGCCGTGGCCGGCGTCGAGGCCGACCGCGAGGATGCGGGGCCGGCCCGCCCGGGGCTGGGCGTCGCCCTCGGGGTGGAACAGCTCGGTGTCGACGCCGGGCGGCACGACGGTGACGTTGGCGCGGGGCAGGCCCATCCGGGTCAGCTCGTCGGCCTCGTCGCCGCTGTAGGCGACGGCCTGGTCGACGGCGCGCCCGAGGGCCCGCTCGAGCGTGGCGCGCTCGCCGGGGCCCGCGTACGCGCTGCCCAGGTGGCGGCGCTGCTCGGCGGCCAGCGAGTGGAACGTCTGCACGACCGGGATGCTGGTGCTGCGCACGGCGGTGGCCGCGGCCAGGCCGCCGACCCAGAAGTGGCCGTGCACCACGTCGGGACGCCACTCGCGGGTCCACCGGTCGGCGAGCCAGCGGCCGAACGACGCGACGTGGCTGGTGAGGCGGCTGACCGGGGCGGCGGACGGCGCCTCGACGGGCACCCGCTCGACGGTGAAGCTGCCGCCGGAGGCGTTGCCCTCCGGCTCGTAGAGCCGCACGTCGTGCCCGCGGACCGACAGCTCGGTCGCCACCCGGGTCACGTGTTCGTGCGTCTCCGGCACCGGCGCCAGCCTGGGCTCGCCGGGGCTGGCGTGGGGGCACACGAGACCGACCCGCATGATTGACCTCCGGGCATTGATGGGAGTTGCCTCCGTTGCGGGTATCCGGCACACGGGTGGGCAAAACTCTTTTCATCGATCGCGTCGCCCCAGCATCGCCGACGCGTCGATCCCCCGCAGGAGTTCCCCGCACTGCCCGTGCGTCGAAACCTGCCCCGGCGGTATGAGGACGCGGTTCCGGGGTACCTACCCGCCATGCCACTCCAGCGCCCCCTGCACGAGGCCGTCGTCGTGATCACCGGCGCGTCGAGCGGCATCGGCTCGGCGACCGCGCACGAGCTGGCCGCCCGCGGCGCGACGGTCGTCCTGGCGGCCCGGGGCGCCGACGCCCTGCAGACGGTCGCCGACGACTGCCGGCGCCTCGGCGGGCGCGCCCTCGCGGTGCCCACGGACGTGGCGGACCCGGACCAGATGCAGAACCTGGCGGCCCGGGCGGCGGCCGAGTTCGGGCACGTCGACGCGTGGGTGAACAACGCGGCCGTGTCCGTGTACGGGCTGACCGACCAGGTGCCGGCTGAGGAGTTCCGCCGGGTGGTCGAGGTCAACCTGCTCGGCACCGCCTACGGGGTGCAGGCCGCCATCCCGCACCTGATCGCCGGTGGCGGCGGCGTGCTGATCAACAACGCGTCCGCGCTGGCCGAGGTGACCATGCCCTACCAGGCGGCGTACAACGCGGCGAAGCACGGCGTGCGCGGGCTGTCCGACACGGTCCGCCAGGAGCTGCGGGTGAGCGGCCACCGCGAGGTGTCGGTGTGCACGGTGCTGCCCGCCACGATCGACACCCCGTTCTTCCGCACCGCCGCGAACCACACGGGCCGGGCCCTGCGCCCGCCGCCCCCGGTCTACCCGCCGGAGCTGGTGGCGCGCGCGATCGCCCGGCTGCTGACGCACCCGCGGCGGGAGGTCTACGCGGGCCGCGCGGCCGCCCTGCTCGGCGCCTCCTGGCGGCTGCTGCCGGGCGTCACGGAGCGGGTGCTCGGCGCGTACGCCGCCCGCGCCCAGTTCCGCCGGGGCACCGCGCCGGTGTCGTCGGGCAACCTGTTCGAGCCGCGCGCGCAGGCGGAGCCGAACGGGCGCTGGGGCGCCCGCCGGCACCCGTTGCGGACCACCGCGGCCGTCGGGGTGGCCGCCGGCGCCGCTGCCGCACTCGCCCGCCGGCGCGTCCGGCAGCGCGGCTGACGCCGCCCGTGCAGCCGAAATGCCGCCGTGGAGTCTGACATGCACAATGGAGCGATCATGCCGACCGAGGTCCGCCACCGGATGGAGACCGGACAACCGTTCCCGGTTGTGCGGCTGTTCGGGGTGCTCGACGGCGGCACGGTCGCCGAGGTCAGTTCCGCGCTGCGCACGCCGCTGGCCGACCAGCCGCCCGCCCTGGTCCTCGACGTCTCCGACCTGGAGGTCACCGACCCGGAGGCGCTGGCGGCCGTCACCCGGCTGGTCGTCGACTCGGCGGACTGGCCGGCGAGCCGGCTGGTGATGTGCGCGCGCCCCGCGCTCGCCGCGCAGTGGCAGCCCACGGGGCTGCCGGTGCTGCCGACGGTGGAGTCGGCGCTCGACGCGCTGGGGACGTACCCGCCGATGGCGCAGCTGTCGACGGGCCTGGAGCCGATCATGGGCGCCGCGCGGCGGGCCCGCGAGCTGGTCACCGAGGCGTGCCTGCGCTGGGAGCTGCCCGGGGCGGCCGGCTCGGCGTGCATCGTCGTCACCGAGATGGTCAACAACGTGGTGGCGCACGCGCACACCGCGATGACGGTCCGGCTGGCCCGCTCCGACGGGCACCTGCTGGTGGCCGTGCAGGACACCAGCCCGACGGTCCCGGAGTTCCGGGGGCCGGTGTCGCCCACCGCGTACGGCGGGCGGGGCCTGCTGCTCATCGACTCGGTGGCGGTGCGGTGGGGCACGTGGGCGTTCCGCGGCGGCAAGGTGGTGTGGGCGGTCCTCGACCCCGACGAGGACGAGCACTACTGACTACTGAGGCACGGTGCCCGTCGGCGGCGGGTCGAGCAGCGGCAGCAGCCCGGCGGATAGCAGGGTGCGGCGCACCAGGCGCGGCGCGGCGCACACCTTGAGCCGCAGGCCGCGCGCGCGGGCGGCCTCGTAGCCGGCCTGCAGGGCCGCGATCCCCGCGGCGTCGATCAGCGGTACGGCCGACAGGTCGACGGCGCAGTCGGCCCGCGCCCGGCGCACCACCGACAGCAGCCGGTCCCGGAACCGGCCCGCGTTGTCGCGCTCCAGCTCCCCCTTCACCGTCAGCACGAACGACCCGTCGGAGCCGGCGTGGGCGGACAGCTCCAGGCGGGCGGTGTCGGCCGGCGCCGTGGCCGCCTGCCAGCGGGTCGGCTCGTCGCTGAGCATGGCCTCGCGCAGCCAGGTCAGCGCCCGGGAGATCAGCCGGGACACGTGCATCTGGGAGATGCCCAGCTCGGCGGCGATCTCGGCCTGCGTGCGGTTGCCGTAGAACCGCAGGGTGAGGATGCGCCGCTCGCGCTCGGGCAGCAGGCCGAGCAGGTCGCCGACGGTGATCCGGTCGTCGACGGCGGACAGCGCCCGGTCGAGGTCGCCGATCGCGTCGCCCAGCTCGCCGCCGGTCTCGCGGCGGGGGGCGTTGAGCGACGGCGGGGCGTACGCCGACACGGTCTGCAAAGCCACGCTGATCTGCTGCTCGCTGGTGTTGAGGTGCTGGGCCAGGTCGGCGACGCTGGGCGCGCGCGCCAGCCGCACGGTGAGCGCGGCGGCGGCGCGGCCGACCTCCAGGCTGGCCTCCTGCATGCGCCGGGGCACGTGCATGGCCCACCCGGTGTCGCGGAAGTGCCGGCGCAGCTCGCCGATGACGGTGACGGCCGCGTACGCGCTGAACGGCCCGCGGGACGGGTCGTAGCGGTCGAGGGAGCGCACCAGCGCCAGGCCGGCGACCTGTTCGAGGTCGTCGAGGGGTTCGCCGCGGCCGGAGTAGCGACGGGCGAGCCGGTGGGCGAACGGCAGCGCGGCGGTGACGGCGGCGTCGCGGCGGGCCCGGCGCAGGCCGGGCGGCAGCTCGGGCGCCTCGCGCACGTACGCCGCGACGAGCTCGTCCATCGCGGTCGTGTCGAGGTGGTCGGCGTGCGGCGCGGGAGGCGGGGGTGGCTCGGGAGGCGCGGGGGGTTCGGGCGACCGGGTGTCGCGCACCCGGTGGCCGGCCGCCGGCGCCGCGTTCGGGCGGGGCCGGATCACGATCTGCTCGGTGGAGCTCGGAGAGGTCATCGTGCTGCCTCCTCGCCGTCACCGTCGAGACGCTGCCCGCATTGCCGGCAGGAGCCGCGGCGGAGGTCAGATGCCCGCTGCCAGGCGAGACCCCGGCGTCAGCTCGAGGTCAGCTCGGGAACACCCGGGCGCGTGCCGGCGGCGGCCTGCGTTGGCCGTGAATTGCCCCCTGACCCTACTGCCGGAGTAGCGCAGCGGCAATCATCGATCACTCTGCGCGCACGTTCCGGCCCGCCCGGCGGTGCGTTAGGGCAGGGCACCCCGGGGGTACGAACCAGGTCATGCGAAACGACCAGTACCCGACCCCGCCCTCGGACCCGGAGGCCGAAGGCCTGCCGGGCACGGCCGACGACGACTCCACCGCGAACGACGGGGCCGACACGGGGCGCTGGGCGGACGGGCCCGACCCGGCCGCGCTGCCGTCCGACGAGCCGCTCGGCGTGGACCACTTCGGCACCACGGCGGAGGAGCAGCGGACCGGCGAGTCGCTGAATGCGCGGCTCTGGCAGGAGCAGCCGGACGTGCAGCCGGAGACCGACCTGGACGACCCGGGCCCGCTGGCCGACGAGGCGATCGACGAGGCCGGCGCGCGCCAGGCCCGCCTGGACGCGGACGTGTACGGCGAGAGCCCCACGTCTGACCCGAACTCCGCGATCTCGATGTACGACGACGGCCAGCTCGACGACGCGTCGGCCCCGGTGGGCCGCCTGGTCGACCCGGACCAGGGCATCGGCCCGGACGACGAGCCCGACAGCGTGGCGTACGACGCCGGCACGTCGGGCGGCGGCGCCAGCGCCGAGGAGCTGGCGATCCACGAGACGCAGGAGCCGGGCTACCGCTGACGGCGTGCGCGCGGGGCCGGCGAACCGGCCCCGCGCGACCTCACCCGTTCAGCACCGGCACCAGGTGCTCCTCCTCGTACGCGAGGTGGGCCTCCACCTGGGCGGTCAGCCGCTCGACGTCGCGCCGCACGGCCGCCCGGTCGGGGTCGTCGCGGCTCACGGCCGCCTGCAGGTCGGCCAGCAGCGCCGCCACGACCTCGTGCTCGCGGCGCAGCCGGGCCATGACGTCCGCCAGGTCGGGGCGCTGCGCCGCCACGGCGGGGAACATCCCGCGGTCCTCCATGGTGTGGTGGAACTCCAGGCCCTGGCACAGCGTGAGGCAGTTGACGCGCAGCTGGGCGCCGAGCGTCGGGCCCTCGGCGCGGGCCACCTCGGCGCGGATGAGTTCCAGCTCGCGCCGGAACGCATCGTGGATCATCCGCAGCCCCGTGCCGAACGGCGTGCCCGGCGGCACCGGCGGCCCGGGCACCCGCTCCAGCGCCACCACGGGCAGCGTGCGGCCGGACGTCTCCTCGTAGGCGCCCCAGCCGGGGTCGGCCTCGACGGCCCGCGCGAACACCGCGTCGCGTTCCGCGCCGGTGAGCACGGTGGCGGTGACCTCGTAGGTGAAGATGCCGTCCTCGACCGTGGCCCGCGGGTGCGCGACCAGGTTGTGGAACCAGGCGGGGTGGCGGGACGAGCCGCCGGCCGAGCCGATGACGAGCTGCCGCTCGCCGTCGGGCAGGTAGCCGACCGGGACGGTGTGCGGGGCGCCGGACCGGGCCCCGGTGGTGGTCAGCAGCAGCAGCCGCGAGTCGGCGAGCCAGCCGCCGACGCGGCCGCCGGTGGCGCGGAACTCGGCGATGATCTGCTGGTTGAAATCGGGCATTCGTCTCCATTCTCGGACGGGAAGAAACGTCACGACGAACGGAGGAAACGGCGGCCCGCGGGGCCGCCCGCCGGTCAAGCGCCGGCCGGGTGCCCCACTCGGTAATGGCCCGTACGGGCCGACCCGGCAGTCACGCCCATCAGCCTAGATCAGTCGTCAAGGCCCTGTTCGATGGCGTAGCGGGTGAGTTCGACCCGGTTGTGCAGCTGCAGCTTGCCCAGCGTGTTCTGCACGTGGTTCTGCACGGTGCGGTGCGACAGCACCAGCCGCTCGGCGATCTGCCGGTACGACAGCCCCTTGGCGACCAGCCGCAGCACCTCGGTCTCCCGCTCGGTGAGCCGGGGCGCGCCGTCGTCGCCGGGGGCGGCGGGCTCGGCGGCCAGCCGCCGGTACTCCCCCAGCACCAGGCCGGCCAGCCCGGGGGTGAACACCGTGTCGCCGGCGGCGGTGCGCCGGACCGCGTCGAGGAACTCCGCCTGGCCGGCCGACTTGAGCAGGTAGCCGGTGGCGCCGGCCTTGACGGCGTCGAGCACGTCCTGCTGCTCGCCGCTGGCCGACAGCATGAGGATGCGCACGCCCGGGTGGGTCTCGGCGAGGCCGTGGATGACCTCGACGCCGGAGATGTCGGGCAGCTGGAGGTCGAGCACGACCACGTCCGGGCGGGCGGCCGCCGCGATGCGCACCGCCTGGCGGCCCTCGCCGGTGGTGGCGACGACGTCGTAGCCGGCGGCGGTCAGGTCGCGGCTGACCCCCTCGCGCCACATCGGGTGGTCGTCGACCACCATCACCCGGATTTGCGCCTCGTCGTCTGCCACGCGATCACGATATCGGGCGGCGGGGCACGACCAGTTCGACCTCCGTGCCGTCGCCGGGGCGGGAGTCGATGCGCACGGTGCCGCCCAGGTCGGCGATGCGGCCGCGGATCGACTGGGCGACGCCGAGGCGGCCCTCGTCGGCGGCGCGGGCCAGCCGGTCGGCGTCCATGCCGCAGCCGTCGTCGCGCACGCTGACGGTGACGGCGCCGGGCTCGTCCTCGACCAGCACGAACGCCTTGGTGCCCGGCCCGCAGTGCTTGGCCACGTTGTCGAGGGCGGCCCCGACGGCGGCGCCGATCTCCTCGGCGACGCGGGCCGGCAGCCGCACCGGCCCGGCCGGCGACGACACCGTGGTGCCGGCGGTGGCGTACCGGCTGAGCAGGGCGACCAGGTCGAGGTCGGTGGCGTCGTCGGCGACGGCGGCCGCGGCGGGCGCGGTGACCAGCGCGCGCAGCGCGGCCTCCTGCTCGCCGGCGAGCCGGGCCAGCTCGCCCGCCTCGCCCTCCAGCGCCTCGCCGCGCCGCTTGACCAGCGACAGCACCTGGAGCACGGAGTCGTGGATGTCGCGGGCGAGGCGCTCGCGCTCGCGGGTGGCGGCCTCCAGCTCGATGGCGGCCTGCAGCCGCTGCTCGGCGACGGTGGCCAGCCGCACCAGGTAGCCCAGCGCGAACGCGGCCAGCGACATGAGGATCGTGCCGGTCCACGCGGCCTGGTCCCAGTGCGCGCGCACGACGAGGTCGGTGGCGCCCATGGTCAGCGCGGCGGCCAGGCCCCAGCGCCGCCCGCCCGCGACGGCCCAGGCCAGCACGGGCGCCACGTGCCAGGCGACGGCGAGCGTCGGGCGGCCGTCCTCCAGGGCCGCGGGGCCGACCACCGGCACGGTCGAGGCCAGCACGGCCATCGTGACGAGCAGGTCGGCCACCAGCAGCGGCCAGCCCCGCCGCGCCGGGTTCGCGTACGCGTAGGTGGTGACGACGGTCCAGGCGGCCGTCACGGCGAGCACCGGCCAGGCCAGCCACGGGCGCAGGTACACGCCGACGTTGTTGATGACCAGGATCGTGACGTAGGCGAGCGCGGCGATGCGGAAGACGGCGACGGCGCGCCACAGCGAGGCCTGCAGGCCGCCTGCCACGTCGCGCTCCGTCATGCTCCGAGGTTCGCACATGATCCACCGTCGGTGGGGCGCGGGCTGCCCGGCGGGCGGCGCCGTCCGGTATCGCCTACCGTCGAGGGATCAGGACCGATCTGCTGCTCACCGAAGCTTTCGACCACAGCCGGATCACCGCGCTGCGGCACGCCGTCGCGTCCTGCGCCGAGCGGGCGGGGCTGGCGGGCGAGAAGCTGGGCGACTTCGTGGTGGCGGTCAACGAGCTGCTGACGAACGCAGTGCGGCACGGCGGCGGCGAGGGCCGGCTGCGGCTGTGGCGCTCCGGCGGCGCCGTGGTCTGCGAGGTCGCCGACTCGGGCGAGGGGTTCGCCCCGCCCGACGCCGGGCCGGCCCACAAGCCCGCGCCGGACACCCCGGGCGGGTGGGGGCTGTGGCTCGCGGGCGAGCTGACGGACCACATGGAGATCGAGAGCCGGACGGACGGCACAACTGTCCGGATCAGCAGCGGGGCGTCCGCCTGACGGCTGTGAAGTGCCTGGGTTTCCTTGACGCCTTCACGGTGAGTGACGGACAGTGGGGTGATCGCCCGCCACCCGAAGGATTGTGTCTTGCGCCGAATCCGCACGTTGGCTGCCGTTGTCATCGCCGCCTCGGCCACGGTCGGCGCCCTCTGGGTGCCTACGTTGAGTGACGCCGGGGCGGTGCCCGAGCCGGTGGTCACGTCGGCCGCGCCACCCCCCGCCCCGAGCCCGTCGGCCACCCGCCCCGCCGAGCGGACGCTCACCTGGAGCGACGAGTTCAACGCCGCCGCGGGCACCGGCCCGGACCGGGCGCGGTGGAACTTCGACACCGGGAGCCACGGCTGGGGCAACCGGCAGCTGGAGTACTACACGACGAGCACCCGCAACGCGGTGCACGACGGCGCCGGCCACCTGGTGATCACCGCCCGCGAGGAGAACCCGGGCGGGGCTTGGTGCCCGTACGGCTACTGCCGCTACACGTCGGCCCGGCTCGTCACCAACGGCACGTTCGCCCAGCTCTACGGCCGCTTCGAGGCCCGGATGCGGCTGCCGTACGGCCAGGGGGTGTGGCCCGCCTTCTGGATGCTCGGCGACGACTTCGACGAGGTGGGCTGGCCCGCGTCCGGCGAGATCGACGTGATGGAGAACGTCGGCAAGGAGCCGAACACCGTCTACGGCACCGTGCACGGCCCCGGCTACTCGGCCGCCGACGGGGTCGCCGGGTCCGCGAAGGCGGCCGCGCCGCTGTCGAAGGACTTCCACACGTACGCGGTGGAGTGGTCGCCCGGCCTGATCGTGTTCCTGCTCGACGGCGTCGAGTACCACCGGGTCACGCCGGCCGACGTGGGCGGGGACAGGTGGGTCTTCGACAAGCCGTACCACCTGCTGCTGAACCTCGCGATCGGCGGGGCGTGGCCGGGCGCGCCGAACGCGTCGACGGTGTTCCCGCAGACGCTGACCGTCGACTGGATCCGGGTGTGGGCGTACGAGCCGGCCTGGGCGGCGGGCCGGGCGCTGCAGGCGGGTCAGGTCGTCACGTACGACGGCGCGCACTACCGGGTGCTGCGGGCGCACACCGCCCTCGCCGGATGGGAGCCACCGGCCGCGACCGGCCTGTTCGCCCGGGTCTGAACCTTCACCCAAGGCCCGGCGGTACCGGAACCGTGAACCCATTGACTGACGGACGTGGATATTTAAAGGTTATGAACTGTTAACCACACGTCCTTCCGTCAAGGAGTCCCCGTGGTGAGAAAACGCTCTCTCCGCCGGTCGCGCGCGGTCGTCCTCGCCGCCGTCGCCGCCGTGGGCCTGGCTACAGCCTTCTGGCTGCCCAGCCGCGCCGACACCGCCGAAGCCGCCGTCGGCCCCCAGACGTGGGCGGACGAGTTCAACGCCCCGGCCGGAACCCCCGTCGACGGCGGCAAGTGGAACCACGAGATCGGCGGCGGCGGCTGGGGTAACAACGAGCACCAGTACTACACCAACTCGACGTCCAACTCCGTGCACGACGGCAACGGCAACCTGGTCATCACGGCCCGGCGCGACAACCCGGCCAACTACCAGTGCTGGTACGGCCGGTGCACGTACACGAGCGCCCGCCTGACGACCGCCGGCAAGTTCTCCCAGACGTACGGCAAGATGGAGGCCCGCATCAAGATCCCGCGCGGCCAGGGCATCTGGCCGGCGTTCTGGATGCTCGGCACCGACATCGGCAGCGTGGGCTGGCCGAACTCGGGCGAGATCGACATCATGGAGAACGTCGGCAAGGAGCCCAACACCGTCTACGGCACCGTGCACGGCCCCGGCTACTCCGGCGGCGCCGGCATCACCGGCAGCCGCAACATCGGCCGCCCCCTCGCCGACGACTTCCACACCTACGGCATCGAGTGGTCGCCCAACCTGATCCGCTGGTTCCTCGACGGCGCCGAGTACCACCGCATCACCCCGGCCAACCTCAACGGCAACCGCTGGGTCTTCGACAAGCCGGAGTTCCTCATCCTGAACGTCGCCGTCGGCGGCAACTGGCCCGGCTACCCCGACGCCAGCACCCAGTTCCCGCAGCAGATGCTCGTCGACTGGGTCCGGGTCAACTCGTGGACCAACGACGGCGGCACCCCGCCGCCGGCCGGCAACGGCACCCGCCTACGCCAGAACCAGAGCGGCCGCTGCGCCGACATCCCCGGCGCCAACCCGGTCGACGGCGCCCTGCTCCAGCTGTGGGACTGCAACACCTCCGCCGCCCAGGCGTGGACGTTCGAGGGTGACGGCACCGTGCGCGCCATGGGCAAGTGCATGGACCCGGCGTGGGCCGGCACCGCCAACGGCACCGAGGTCAACCTGGTCACCTGCAACGGCAACCCCGCGCAGCGGTTCACCCTCAGCGGGGCCGGCGACCTGGTGAACATCAGCGCCAACCGGTGCGTCGACGTGCGCGCCCAGCAGACGACCAACGGCGGCAAGCTGCACCTGTGGGACTGCCACGGCGGCCCCAGCCAGAAGTGGACCCGCTTCTGATCTGACCGAAGACCAATCCTCCGGCAGGGGAACGGCGGCCACACATGGTGTGGCCGCCGTTCTTCTTGGAATGATGGGGCCCGTGTCCGCCACCCACATCGCCGCCATCGACCAGGGCACCACGAGCTCGCGGTGCATCGTCTTCGACGAGCACGGGGCCGTCGTCACCGTCGCCCAGCGCGAGCACCGGCAGATCTTCCCGCGCCCCGGCTGGGTGGAGCACGACGCGGCCGAGATCTGGGCCAACGTGCAGACCGTGCTGCGCGAGGCCCTGGAGTCGGCCGGCCTGGCCGCCGGCGACCTGGCCGCCATCGGCATCACCAACCAGCGCGAGACCACCGTGGTGTGGGACCGCGCGACCGGCGATCCCGTCCACCACGCCATCGTCTGGCAGGACACCCGCACCGCCGACCAGCTCGCCCGCTTCGACGAGGCGCTCGGCGACGACACCTTCCGGGAGCGCACCGGGCTGCCGCTGTCGCCGTACTTCGCCGGGTCCAAGCTGGCCTGGCTGCTGGACACCGTGGACGGCCTGCGCGAGCGCGCGGCGCGCGGCGAGGTGCTGTTCGGCACCGTCGACGCGTACCTGATCTGGCGGCTCACCGGCCGGCACGTCACCGACGTCACGAACGCCTCCCGCACCCTGCTGATGGACCTGCGCGCACTGTCCTGGTCGGACGAGATCCTCGCCGCGACCGGCATCCCCGCCGCGATGCTGCCGGAGATCCGGTCCAGCGCCGAGGTGTACGGGCGCGCCCGCGCCGACGTGGCCGGCGGGGTCGTGGCCGGGGTGCCGGTGGCGTCGGCGCTCGGCGACCAGCAGGCCGCCCTGTTCGGCCAGACGTGCTTCTCCCCCGGCGACGCCAAGTGCACCTACGGCACCGGCAGCTTCCTGCTGCTCAACACCGGCGACTCGCCCGTCACGTCCGGGCACGGCCTGCTCAGCACCGTCGGCTACCGCATCGGCGACCAGCCGGCCGCGTACGCCCTGGAGGGCGCGATCGCGGTGACCGGCTCGCTGGTGCAGTGGGTGCGCGACAACCTGGGCCTCATCTCCTCGGCCGCCGAGATCGAGCAGCTCGCGGCCACCGTCGACGACAACGGCGGCTGCTACTTCGTGCCCGCCTTCGCCGGGCTGTTCGCCCCGCACTGGCGCCCGGACGCGCGCGGCGTCATCGCCGGCCTCACCGGCTACGTGACGAAGGGCCACCTCGCCCGCGCCGTGCTGGAGGCCACCGGCTGGCAGACCCGCGAGGTCGTCGACGCGATGAACGCCGACTCCGGCGTGCCCCTCACCGAGCTGCGCGTCGACGGCGGCATGACGGCCAACGGCCTGCTCATGCAGTTCCTCGCCGACGCGCTCGACGTCCCCGTGGTGCGCCCGGCGGTCACCGAGACGACGTGCCTCGGCGCGGCGTACGCGGCGGGCCTCGCGGTCGGCTACTGGAAGGACACGGACACCCTGCGCGCCCACTGGCGTGAGGACGCCCGCTGGACCCCGGCGACCGGCCGCGAGGCCGACTACGCCCAGTGGAAGAAGGCGGTGGCCCGCACCCTCGACTGGGCCTAGCGGGGCGCCAGCACGAGCCGGGAGCGCAGCGGGCGGAAGCCGGTGCGCTCCAGTTCCGCCACGGTCGCCGCCCGGTGGGCGTCCACGTCGGCCACCACCTCCCGCGCGCCGCCGGCGGCCAGCACCCGCACCGCCTCGGCCAGCAGCGCGCCGCGGGCGCCCGGGTCGAGCAGGCCCGCCCAGGCGAGCAGCGGGTAGCAGGCGTCGCCGGCGGTGCCCGCCAGGCCGGCCGGTTCGCCGTCGCGCAGCGCCACCCGCCACGCGTCGGGCGGGCCGGTCAGCCAGCCGAGCGGGTCGGTCGCGAGGTCCACCCCGGCGACGGCCAGCGCCGTCTCGGCGCCGGTCAGCACCTCGGGCGCCGCGACCCGGGCAACCAGTTCGCGGATCTCCGCCGCGCCGGTGGGCGGGCGGAACGCGTACCGCCCGGCGGGCGCCGGCGGCGGCGTGCCCGCCCACGTCAGCCGCAGCCGCTCGCCGCGCTCGGTCAGCCCGGCCAGGCGGGCCGCGGCCAGCGTCGCCCCGACGATGGCCGGCACCTCCGGCCGGCGCCGCCAGTCCGGGGGCAGGGTGAGGTAGCAGACGGTGGGCCCGCCGAGCGCGGCGTGGGCCGCGCGCAGCAGCGCCGCCCCGGCCTCGGGCTCGGCGACCACGTCGAACCGGTCCAGCCACGGGGCGCCCACCGCGCCGGGCGGCAGCGCCCAGGCGGCGCGGGCCACCACGCGGCCACCGCGCAGGGCTACCCAAGTGCGTTCGGGGCGGTACCCGCCGCCGGCCAGGCCGTCGGCGTAGCCCATCCGGCGGACCTCGGGCAGGGGGTCGGGCAGGGACTCGAACAGACTCTCCTCGCCCGCGGCGAGCGGGCGGACGACCAGATCGGTCATGGCGGAACCTCCGGGCAGCGCGCGCCCGGCATCAGCTCCGCGTGGACGCCGGGTCGCGGAGGGGGCGCAGAACATCGGACATGGTTCTGACCTCCTTCCGGGACGCGGTGGCGTGCCCGAGCATCATGCCACGTCAGCCGAGCTGGTAGCGGTCCCCGTAGACCCACCAGACCATCGGCCGGCGCAGGTCGAGGTTGCCGGCCCGCAGGAAGATCCGCTGCGCGGTGTCGACCCGGGAGGTGTCGGAGTGCGCGGCCTCGGTGCGCATCTCCCGCACCCGGGCGTCGAGGAACGCGTGCAGGTACGCCGTCTCGCCGCCGCCGCCCGCGGGCGCCTTGGCCCGGCGCAGGGCCGCCGCGCGGATGCGCAGCAGGCCGGAGTAGCCGTGCATGACGGCCGCGTCGTAGTACGCGAACTGGCCGAGGGCCCGCAGCCCGTCGGCCTGGGCCCGGGCGACGGCCGGGGTGAAGTAGAGCCGGTCGCGTTCGGCGTCCTGGGTGCGCTGGAACACCGGGTCGGCGGCGGCGCGCCGCCAGTCCCGGACGAACGTCGGGTCCAGGCCGGCGTGCGAGGCCGTGCCGTCGACGCGGCGCAGCGCCGGCAGGTAGCGGGCCAGCGGGTTGGCCGGCCGGCGCCGGGTGTACGCGGCCACCAGCTGCCGCATGTCGGAGGTGCCGGAGCAGAAGCCGACGATGCCGCCGGTGTAGCCGCGCCCGTCCCGGATGTCCTCGATGTAGCCGTACTGGGCGCGCCAGTTCAGCGACGAGTTCTCCGCGCTGGAGACCAGCCGCATGGCGATCTCCTTGCGCAGCGGGAAGGTCAGCCCGGGGCGCACGCCGGGGCGCGCGCCGGGCGGGACGGCGGCCGGGGCGGCCGCGCGGCCCAGGTCGCCGGCGGCGGCGAGGTCGTGGACCGCCACGGCGATCGCCGGGACGCCGCCGAACGACGCGGTGACGGCGTCGGCGGCGCGCACGGCGAGCGGGGTCGCGGCGAGCAGCGCGAGGACGACGCCGCCCGCCAGGAACCGCCCGGGGATGCGCATGCCCCCCAGGGTCCCCGGCGCCGCCCGGCGCGGGGGTCGTTTCGGCAAATCCGTCAGGTCCAGCGGTCGCCGGTGAGCCGCTCGTACACCTCGATGTACCGGGCCCGGGTCAGCTCGACCACGTCGGCGGGCACCGGCGGCGCCGGCGGCTTCTTGTCCCAGCCGGTGGAGACCGACCAGTCGCGCACGTTCTGCTTGTCGAAGGAGAACTGCGGCCGGCCGGGGGTGTAGCCGTCGGCGGGCCAGAACCGGGACGAGTCGGAGGTGAGCACCTCGTCGCCCAGCATGAGCGTGCCGTCGGCGGCCCAGCCCAGCTCGATCTTCGTGTCGGCGACGATGATGCCGCGCGCCTCGGCCAGCTCACAGCCGCGCCGGTACACCTCCAGGGTGATCCGGCGCAGCTCGGCCGCGGTGTCGGCGCCGACCACGGTCTCGACCTCGGCGTACGTCATCGGCTCGTCGTGCTGACCGGCCGGCGCCTTCGTGGACGGCGTGAAGATCGGCTCGGCCAGCCGGGACGCCTCGACGAGGCCGGGCGGCAGCTCGACGCCGGACACCGCGCCGGTCTTCTCGTAGTCGGCCAGGCCGGAGCCGGTCAGGTAGCCGCGCGCCACGCACTCGACCGGCACCATCGACAGCCGCCGGCAGCGCAGCGCCCGCCCGGCGAACTCGGCCGGCACGTCCGTCGCGGAGATGACGTGGTTGGGCACGATGTCGGCGAGCTGGGAGAACCACCACAGCGACAGCGCCGTCAGCACCCGCCCCTTGTCGGGGATCGGCGTGGGCAGCACCACGTCGTAGACCGACACCCGGTCGGAGGCGACGAGGATGATGTCGTCGCCGTCGGCGTACACGTCCCTGACCTTGCCCGAGTGCAGCAGCTCCACGGACGGGATTACATCACGGGTGGTCGTGCGGGCCCTTGCGGCGGCGGTTGCGCGAGACGAGCACCACCGCGAGCACGATGCCGCCCACGACCAGCAGGCAGCACAGGGCCCCGCCGATGAACAGGAACGACCCGCCGCCGCGCCGGCCCCGGCCGCGCGCCGCCTCCAGCACCAGCTCGTTGTCGGCCGCCCAGGCCGCCACCGGCACGAACACGGCCAGCATCGTCGTCGTCGCCACGGCGCAGATCCGCGCCCACCACGTCAGCATGCCGTCCATCGTGCGCGGTGATGGCAACCCCGGCCACCGGGGTACGGCAGAGTGGGAACTCCAACCACGGAAGGGGCGGGATGGACGCGGATCTGGTGGCGCTGGCCGAGGCGCACGGGGTGGCGACGTGGTTCGAGAACTCGCAGCGGCAGCGGCAGGACGTGCCGGAGGCCACGGTGGTCGCGGTGCTGGGCCTGCTCGGCGTGGACGCGAGCAGCGCGGAGGCGGTGCGCGCGGCGCTGGCGGAGGTGCGCGAGCCGGGGCTGCCCGGCACGGTGGTGGTGCGCACCGGCGCCACGTACGCGCTGCCGGGCCCGGCGACGATCACGCTGGAGGACGGCTCGACCGTCGAGGCCGCCGCCGGGGTGCCGGGCGACCTGCCGCTGGGCTGGCACACGCTGCGCACCGCCGACGCGGAGGCGACGCTGGTCGTGGTGCCGGAGCGGCTGCCGGAGGCGCCGGAGGCGTGGGGCTGGATGCTGCAGCTGTACGCCCTGCACTCGGCCGGCTCGTGGGGCATGGGCGACCTGGGCGACCTGCGGGAGTTCGCGGGCTGGGCGGCCGCCGACGGCGCCGGGCTGGTGCTGCTCAACCCGCTGCACGCCATCACGCCGACGCTGCCGGTGCCGTCGTCGCCGTACTCGCCGTCGAGCCGCCGGTTCGCCAACCCGCTGTACCTGCGGATCGCCGACACGGCCGCCTACCAGCGGGCGGACGAGCCGCTGCGCGCGAACGTCGACGCCCTGGCCGGCGCGGCCCGGCCCGGGGGCGACCTCATCGACTACACGGCGGTGTGGCAGGCCAAGCGGGCGGCGCTGGAGCTGCTGTGGCCGCTCGCCGGCGAGGTGGACCTGGCGTCCGACCCGGGCCTGACGGACTTCGCCACGTTCTGCGCGCTCGCCGAGACGCACGGCCCGGACTGGCACACCTGGCCGGAGGAGCTGCGCCGGCCCGGCCCGGCCGCCCGCGCCGCGGCGAACGCCGACCGGGTGGCGTTCCACGCCTGGCTCCAGCACCTGCTCGACGAGCAGCTGGCCGCCGCCACCGCGGCAGCCGACGGCATGAGCGTCGGCGTGGTGCTCGACCTGGCCGTCGGCATCGACCCGAGCGGCGCCGACGGCTGGCTGCTGCAGGACGTGCTCGCCGAGGGCGTCCACGCGGGCGCCCCGCCGGACGCGTTCAACCAGCTCGGCCAGGACTGGGGGCTGGCCTGCTGGCGGCCCGACCGGCTCGCCGCCACCGGCTACGCGGCGTACCGGGACATGCTGCGCCGCCTGCTGCGCCGGGCCGGCGGCATCCGGGTGGACCACGTGGCGCAGCTGTGGCGGCTGTGGTGGGTGCCGCCGGGCATGGCCTCCACCGAGGGCACCTACGTGCGCTACGACCCGGACGCCATGCTGGGCATCCTCGCCCTGGAGGCGCACCGGGCCGGCGCGGTCGTCGTCGGCGAGGACCTGGGCACGGTGCTGCCGGTCGTCACGAAGGGCCTGCAGGACCAGAACATGCTCGGCTCGGCCGTGCTGTGGTTCACCAAGACCGACGACGGCGAGTACGTGGCGTCGGCCGACTACCCGCGCAACGCCCTGGCCAGCATCTCCACCCACGACCTGCCCACCGCGTCCGGCTTCCTGACCGGCGAGCACGTCACGGTCCGGGCGGAGCTGAACCAGCTGGCCGGCCCGGTGGAGCAGGAGCGGGCCCGCGCGGACGCCGACCGGGCGGAGCTCATCGAGCTGCTGCGCGGCGAGAAGCTGCTGGCGGAGGACGCCACGAACGCCGACATCGTGGTGGCCATGCACGCGTTCCTGCGCAACACGCCGTGCCGGCTGGTCACCGCGTCGCTGTACGACGTGCTCGACGAGGTCCGCCAGCCCAACCTGCCCGGCACGACCGACGAGTACCCGAACTGGCGCATCCCGCTGCCGGCGAGCCTGGAGGAGATCCAGACCGACCCGCGGGTACGCCGTATCGTCGGGGTGCTGAACGCGACGAAGGGGGCGGCATGAGTTTCCTGGACAAGGCCAAGGACATGCTCGACAAGCACGACGACAAGGTCGACCAGCTGCTGGAGAAGGCGGGCGACGAGGTCGACCGCCGCACCGGCGGCAAGCACTCGGCGCACATCGACCGGGCCGTCGACGAGGCGCAGAAGCGCACGGGGCAGGGCGACACCGTCCGCTAGTTTGCCGCCGTCCGCGTCGGGCATCCCTTCCGTGACCTACGGAAGGGATCCGACATGAGCTTCCTGGACAAGGCCAAGGACATGGCCGAGAAGCACGACGACAAGGTCGACCAGGGCATCGAGAAGGCCGGCGACCAGATCGACCAGCGCACCGGCGGCAAGTACGCCGACAAGGTCGACCAGGGCCAGAACCAGGCGCAGCAGCGCACCGGCCAGGGCGACACCGTCCAGTAGGACAGCGGGTCAGACGTCGAGGGGGGCCGGTCCGGCCTCCCTCTCGTCGACCGCGGCGAACAGCGCCGGGTGCACCGCGAGGTTGCGCTCCCGGCAGCGCACCGGCGGCAGCAGCGACGAGCGGTGCCGCGGGTGCTCGACGCAGTGCCGGTCGGCCCGCTCGATGGCGTCGCCGTGACTGCGCCCGCCGCCGTACTCGCCGCAGCGCCGGCAGTCCCAGCGCCAGTAGGCGTCCCCCTCCTCGGGGTGACACCGGCGCACCACCAGGGCCGGCCCGGGCGGCACCGGCGCCGACGCGGGCACCGGGATCCGGCCGATCTCCATGAGCACGCTGCTCGTCGCCACCGCAACCACCTCCACTGATCCGCGTACCGGTTCAGTCTGCGCGCGCCCTTCTGGACGTGTTGCCCGTTTTGTCAATCCCACGGCGGTCTGTCACCCGAGCCGGTGCTTTCGGCCCCTGCGACCGGCCCGGCACGCGCCCACCCGGTGCTAGCTTGTGGTCAGCACACCGACGACGACAGTGATCCCGCCTGATGAGCAGCAGCACCGCCCCGCTCGACCACTTCGCGTTCCCCTACGACTCCGACGAGCAGTACGTCACCACGCTGGTGGCGCACGTGGGCGCGGCGCTCGGCCGCGGCGACGGCGTGGTGGTGGCGACCAGCCCGCGACGGGTGGGCCTGCTGCGCGAGGCGCTCGGCGACGCCGCGGCGGACGTGCTGTTCCTGCCGGACCACGAGTGGTACACGGCGCCCGGCCGCACGATCGCCGGCTGGGTCCGGGTCCTCGCCGCGTCGGCGGCCCGCGGGCACACGTTCACCCGGCTGGTCGGCGAGGTCCGCTTCGGCGAGCCCGACGCGCACCGCCGGTGGATCCGCTACGAGTCGGCGGTCAACGCCGCCCTGGCCGGCGCGGCGGCCGACCTGCTGTGCCCGTACGACACCCGCACGCTGCCGCCGGACGTGCTGACCTCGTCGTACCGCACGCACCCGTGCCTGCACGACGGCACGCCGCGGCCGAGCCCGCGCTACACGCCCCCGCAGGCGCTGCTGCGCGAGATCCCCGAGCCGCCGATCGCCGCGCCCGGCCCGCCCACGGTGCGACTGCCCGTCGACGCGACCGTGGCGGGCCTGCGCGAGACGCTCCGCACCCGGGCGCAGCGCGAGGGGTGGCTCGGCGAACAGCGCCTGGAGGAACTGGTCCTGGCCCTGAGCGAGATCACCACGAACGGCGTCCGGCACGGCGGCGGCCTGCGCGGCCTGTCGGTCTGGGTCACCGACCGCTCGGTCGTCTGCGAGGTCACCGACGGCGGCGGCGCCCCGCTCGACCCCCTGGCCGGCTACCTGCCGCCGCGCCGGGGCGCCATCGGCGGCATGGGGCTGTGGCTGGTCCGCCAGGTGTGCGACGCGGTCGAGATCGTCGCCGCCGGCGGCGTCACCCGGGTCCGGTTCGCCGTCGACCGCTGAACGGCAGGCGGCCCCCGGACCTGTGACAGGTCCGGGGGCCGCGTCGCTCAGCGGGTCAGCACTCGGTGTACCTCCGGTTGGACGTCCACCGGCACGTGTCGATGGTCTTGCCGGCGCTGTTGCGCAGCGTGGCGGTGTCTCCACCGTTGTTCCACACGTGGTTCCAGGCGCCCCAGTAGCGGTGCAGCGACGGCCGGCCGTTGGTGCCGGGGCCGGTGTGGACCGTGACGCTGCGGCCCGCGACCAGGTAGGCGTTGCCGCGGAAGGTGTAGACGTGGCCGCCGACGTCGCGGATCGTCCAGTTCTTCAGGTTGATCGTCGTGCCGGTGCGGTTGGTGAGCCGCACCCACTCGCCGTTCAGGCTCTTCTTGGTCTTGCGGTCCTTGCCGGGGGCGTCGTAGTTGATCCGGCTGAACTGGACCGAGCCGAGGCCCGGCTGCTTCGGCGGGACCGGCTTGACGACCGGCGGGGTCGGCGGGGTGTCGGGGTCGCGCACCGGCGGGACGCCGGGCTCGCCCGGGGGCGGCGTGGTCGTGCCGGGGGCCGGCGTGGTCGTGCCCGGGGCGGGCGTGGTCGTGCCGGGCGCGGGGGTCGTGGTGCCGGGGGCCGGCGTGGTGGTGCCCGGGGCGGGCGTCGTCGTGCCGGGGGTGGGGTTCTCGGTGTGCGGGGTGCCCACGTTGGTGCCGCTGCCGGTGCCGGCCACGGTGAGGGTCATCTGGTGCGAGTAGCCGCCGAGCAGCAGGTTCAGCGGGTCCGCGCCGACGTACACCCGGTAGGTCTGGGTGCCGGACGGCTCGCCGGTGATCGACCGGTCGTAGTCGCCGTTGCGGACGGTGCCGCCGACGACCTCCTCGTCGGTGTATCCGGAGTTGACGGTGAGCCAGCCGGTGCCGCTGCGGCGCAGGATCTGCACGGGCAGGTGCGGCTGCCCGGGGCTGGCGAACATGTCGATGTCGACGGTGTTCGCCGCGGTAGACGTGAGGGTGTTGACCACGGGCACGGCCTGCATGGGCATCTCGACGATCGGGGAGGTCTCCTCGTTCGCGGTGACCGAGAAGAAGAACCCGCTGTCGACGACCCGGCGGATCGAGTAGCGGCCGTTGTCGTCGGACATGGCGGAGGTCGGCTCGGCGACGTCCGGGTTCGGGTCGCCGGCCCAGTGCCGGGACGGGGCCATCTCGCTGCGGCCGAAGTAGTAGGCGCCCTCGTTGAGCTGCACCAGCGTCCGCGGGTCGGCGGTGCCGGAGATCGTGACGACGCTCCAGCCGATGGCCGGGCTCGGGGTCACGGTGATGGTCGGCGGGGCGGCGGCCGCCGGGTCCGCGAAGGCGAACACCGCGGCGGACGCGCCGAGGGCGACCGCGGCCAGCGCGGCGACGAGCGTCGGCGGACGCAGGCTCATCGCGCCGGTGGGGGGTAGCGGTTCCAGCGCATGGGACGGCGCCGGGGCGGCCGGCTGGTACGCCGGCACGGCGGGTCGTAGCTGCATGTGAGGGCTGCCTTCGGGTCTCGACGGTGGCGGTAGTCGACCCTGCGCAACCATGGAGGGATACGCTGAGCGACCACTGAAGCCTACGTGTCGTGACTCTGGGCGATCATCGCCGAGCCGGTCCGCACCTTTTGACCGCAAGTACGAGAGACGAGATCACGGAACGTCATTCTCACCGCCCTCACACAGCGTCACCAATGGTCAGGGCGAGGTCCAGACCGCCACGTAGTCGACGAGCATGGGCGCGCCCGGCCGGGTGGCCGCCGTGGGCCCGCCGCCGAAGGCGTTCGGGAAGCCGCCGCCGATCGCCACGTTGAGGATGATGAAGAACCCGTGGTGCAGCGCCGCCGCCCAGGTCGCCGCCGGCACCTGGTTCTGGTAGACGTTGTGCACGTTGACGCCGTCGAGGTACCAGGCCAGGCGCTCCGGCGCGACGCTGCGGTCGAACAGGACCGTGTAGCGGTGGTACGCGGACTTGCACCCGTTGCACGCCTTCTCGCCGCTGCTGAGCCCGGAGAACTCGTTGCAGGGCCCGCCCGGGGCGGCGCCGCAGTGCAGGGTGCCGATCCAGCTGTCGCGCCCGTTCGCGTTCTCCATGATGTCGATCTCGCCGACGCCCGGCCAGTTCGTGGCGCCGACGGGCCGGGCGGCCGCCCCGAGCATCCAGAAGGCGGGCCAGTAGCCGGCGGCCTGGGCGCCGCTGACGTCCGGCAGCTTGATCCGGGCGTCGACCTTGAGCTTGCCGCCGCGCGGGGCGGCGAAGTCGGTGCGCCGGGTCTCCAGGCGGGCGGACGTCCAGCGCCCGGCGGAGTCGCGCAGCGGGATGATGCCCAGCGAGCCGCTGCTGCCGCTGAGGTGGGCGTTGGCGATGCTGCTGGTCATCGTCTCGATCTCGCCGGTGCCCCAGTTGGCGGCGCCGCCGGGGTAGCCGGTGCCCGTCGCGAACTGCCACTTGGTGGTGTCGACGGACGACCACGCGGGCCCGGTGAAGTCGTCGCTGAACCGCAGCGTGTAGCCGGCGGGCGTGGCGGGCACGGCGGCCGACGCCTCCCGCTGCACGGCCGTCAGGCCACCGGCGAGCACCACGGCGAGGGCGCCGGCGAGCGCCGCCCGCCGGGATCGGGAACCACGCACCATGGGGTCGCCTCCTGAGGTCGAGAGAACGCTCTCGCCTCAATCAACGACCCCGGCAACATCCATGTCAATCTATCGAGCTTTGGTAATAAGACCAGCTCAGGGAAGGTACTTCGGGCAGTACACGGTGACGGCGGCGCCGAGGGTGAAGGCGTCCCCGCGGTCGGTGACCGGCGGCGCGGACCGCTGCCACATCGCCGTCAGCGTCGCGGGCAGGTTGCCCTTCTTCGCCGCGACGAGCGCGCACACCGCCGCGCCGTAGCGGCCGAGCGCCGCCGGGTCGGCGCCGCGGTAGAGGGCGGCGTCCGGGTTGCCGGCGTCGGCCATGGCGGCCGCGAAGACCTGGTCCTTCGTCGGACGGGCGCGCTCGCAGACGACGCCGTCGCGGTCCCGGTCGAGGGTGCGGTTGGCCGCGTACAGCGACGCGCTGACCTTCGGCGGGTGGATCGCCGGCGCGGCGGCCGCCCTCTTCGACGTGGCGACGCCGTTGGCGTACGTCTTCTGCAGCGCCGCGCACGAGGCGTACCGGCGGGCGGCCGCCTCGGCCGGACCGGCCGGCAGGAGGGTCGCCGCGATCACGAGCGCGGCGAGGGCGGCGAGGAAGCGGGCGGGCCGGGGCGACATGCGAGACGTCATCGGCAGGCGCCGCCCGGACTTCAGTGCTCCGCCGGCTCCAGGATGCCGGCGTCGACGGCCCGCATGACGGCCGCGCCGTCGGGCGCGCCCAGCTCGCCCGCGGCGACGGCCGCGTCGAGGCGGGTCTTGAGGGCGGCGCGGGCGCGGGCCCGGGCCTCGTGCGCGGCGTCCACGTCGAACCGCTCCAGGGCCGCCCGCACCTCGGCGGCGTCCATCCGCAGCTCCCGGGCGAGGCCGGCGGCCAGCGCGGCGCGGCGCCGGCGGGCGCGCCGGGCGGCCTTCGGCTCGCGCGCGGGCCGCGCCGGGCCCGGTGCGGGCGGCACGGGCGGGGCGGGCTCGACGGCCCGGTCGGCGAGCGACACGGCGAGGGCGCCGCCGACGCCGAGCAGGCCCAGGGCGGCGAGGGCGGTCGAGCGGCGGGTCGGACGGAACACGGGGGCCTCCAGCGGTTCGGTTCGTCGGTCACCTCACCGTGAGTGACGAACCTGTGGGGACCCTATGGATCGGCCGGGCGCGGGCTGTCCGCTGCGTCACACCCAGAACGTGCGCCGGCGAGAAGTGCGGCAGCATCGTCGCCGGCCCGCCCGACTCGTTACGGAACGCATGCACGCCGCCCTCAGGTGGGTGCGCGGCCGGCCGATACGTCGCGTCGGCCTCACCCGTGGCGCCGTGGTGGCGGAGCGGTGGACAGGTCGTGCGCGCCGGCATGCCCCACGTGCGCCCCGCCACAAGCCTTGCCGTTCGCCGCGCCCCCGCCGATGGACACTGCGGGAAACCCGGTGCGGGCGAGGAGGCGGGATGGCGGTCAGGCGCGCGACGCGCGGTCGTGGCCCCGCCGTGTCCCGGACCGCCGCGAAGCTGCAGCTGCTGGCCGCCCTGTTCGCCGGGATGCTGCTCAGCGGGGCGCTGATCTGGGACGCCACCGGCGCCGCCTTCAGCGCCAGCACCGCGAGTCCCGCGAGCAACTGGGCGGCCGGCACCGTCGCGATCTCGGACGACGACGGCGGCGCTGCGCTGTTCAGCGCCACGAACGTCCAGCCGGGCGACACCGGCTCGAAGTGCATCCTCGTCACCTACACCGGCAACGCGACCGCCTCGGTGCGCCTGCACGTGCAGAGCCTCACGGGCACGCTGGGGCCGTACGTCAACGTCGTGCTGGAGCAGGGCGCCGGCGGCTCGTCGGCGAGCTGCGCGTCGTTCGTCCCCGACACCACGGCGCCGGCGGCGACGATGAGCGCCCTGGCCGCGGCCCGCCCGAACTGGGCGGCAGGGTTCGGCTCGTGGTCGCCGACGGCGGCCGGGCAGACGAAGGCGTACCGGATCAGCTGGTCGCTCGCGGCGGACAACAACGCGGCGAACAAGACCGCCGGGCTGACGCTGCGCTGGGAGGCGCAGGCCTAACCGGCCGCGGCGAGCTGCGGGATGCGCCGCACCTGGGCGACCATCCGCACCGCGCCGGGCAGCTCCACCGACAGCCCGGGCCCGCCCGGGTGGTTGGCGAACTCGGGGTCGATGAGCAGCCGGGCCAGCATCCGTGCCCGGGGCACCGGCAGGCCCAGCATCGCGGCGTGGTCGAGCCGGAACTGCACGACGGCCCGGCGCAGCACGTTGCCGAGATGGTCGGCGTCACCGACCGTGGTCAGATCGCCACCGGCGAGCACGAGCGTCGGCTGCCCCTCGCGGTTGCCGCACACCAGGCCCACCCGGGTCGGGCTGGCCGGGGCCGCCGCCAGCGTCCGGTCGGTGTCGCGCGGCCGCTCGCCCGGCCGCACCGCGATCAGCGACGGCCACTGCCAGCGCAGCTCGCCGCGCGCCACCGCGCCCTCCGGCGCGGACGTCGGGCTCAGCACCTGGTACGGCGGCCACACCTGCGGCGCCCCCACGGTGACCGGCTTGACGGCGTGCGCGAAGGCCAGCCGCCGGTCCGTCACCACCACGTCGGTGCTGGTCGGGAGCGTCCAGTTGGGCGGCGACCCGGCCGGCATGCCCGGGCCCGGGTACTCCGCCAGGGCGGCGCGGCCGCGCCACAGCACCCGCTCGCCGCCGGCCAGCGGCACCAGCTCGGCGGCCGGGTCGGCCTCGTCGACGGTGAGGAAGTGCGAGTAGTGGTACATGGGTGCGCCCCCGATCCGGTGCCCTGCCGGGCGCGACCCGGTCCGCCGCACCCGGACGCATTCAAAGACGCGGATGCGGGCGCGGACAAGGACGGGCACCCCCTTTCCCCGGATGGCGGAACGAGGGGCGGCACCGGTGAACCGTTGACGCTCCGTGTCCGTACTCCCCGGGTCAGGACCGTCCCGAGAACAGCCCGGGCGGCGGCGCGGGCGACGGCTCGGCCGCCGTGTCCAGCACCGGGACGGCGCCGGCCGCCCACCGCTCCAGGTCCGCCTCGACGCGGCCGGGGAACCAGTCGCCGGCCGCCCGCCGGCTCAGCTCCGCCACCGGCGGGGCGGTGCGGCCCGCCAGGACGACCACGTTGCCGAAGCGGCGCCCGCGCAGCACGGCCGCGTCGGCGACCAGCAGCGCCTCCGGCAGCACCCGGCGGATCGTGGCCACCTGCGCCCGCGCGTACGCCAGCGGCGGGCCGTCGGCCACGTTCGCCAGGTACCAGCCGGCCGGGCGCAGCACCCGCGCCACGTCGGCGGCGAACTCCAGCGTCGTCAGGTGCGCCGGGGTGCGCGCGCCCGCGAACACGTCGGCCACCACCAGGTCGTACGCGGCGTCCGGGGTGCCCGCCACCACCTCGCGCGCGTCGCCCACCCGCACCCGGACGGACGCCCGCCGGTCCCACGGCAGCTCGCGGCGCACCAGCTCGACCAGCCGGCCGTCGACCTCGACGACCCGCTGCGTCGACGTCGGCCGGGTCGCCGCCACGTACCGGGGCAGGGTCAGCGCGCCGCCGCCCAGGTGCAGCACCCGCAGGGGCAGCGACGGCGGGGCGAGCAGGTCGATCGCGGCGGCCATCCGGCGCACGTACTCGAACTCGAGGTGGGTGGGGTCGGCCAGGTCGACGTGCGACTGCGGCGCGCCGTCCAGCAGCAGCGTCACCCCGGACGGCCGGTCCGGGTCGGTGACCAGCTCCGCCACGCCGCTGCCGACGGTCTCGACCCGCCGGGACTCCCCTCGCCTGCCCACGGCGAGGAGTATGCCGGTTGCCGATCGGTTGTCCGCGCGCGGAAACCCGAAGCCGCTGCATTCTGCAGACGACGGACGGGAGATGACGGCCACAGACACATCCCCCTCGATGACCCGCCGTCGCGTCGTGCAGGCCGCAGCCGTGGCCGGCGTCGCGGCCGCGGTGGTCACCCCCGCGACCGCAGCCTCCGCCGCCGACCCCGCCGAGCTCACCGGCGCCGACCTCGTTTCCGCCGACCCGCTGCTGCACCTGCTGCGGCGCGCGACCTACGGCCCCTCCCCCGCCTCGATCGCCGAGATCACCTCGCTCGGCGCGTCCGCCTGGCTGGAGCGCCAGCTCAGCCCCGGCACCCTCGCCGACACCGAGTGCGACGCCGTCGTGGCCCGGTTCCCGCTGATCAACCTGTCCATCGCCGGCGTGCACGCCAAGGTGCGCAACGGCTCGCTGAAGAAGCACACCTGGGACGTCATGCGACAGACCGGGTACGCGACGCTCACCCGCGCCGTCTGGAGCAACCGCCAGCTGTACGAGGTGATGTGCGAGTTCTGGAGCAACCACCTCAACGTCACCTGCCCGTCCAGCGACTGCTGGGACAGCCGCCAGGACTACGACCGCCTGGTGATCCGCCGGCATGCGATGGGCCGCTTCGCCGACATGCTCAAGGCGAGCGCCCGGCACCCGGCGATGCTCAGCTACCTGGACAACCGCTACTCCACCCGGCTGGCGCCGAACGAGAACTACGGCCGCGAGCTGCTCGAACTGCACACCGTCGGGCTGGGCTACAGCGAGGCCGACGTGAAGTACGCCGCCCGCCTGCTCACCGGCCTGACGGTGAACCCGGCCACCGGCTACTCCATGTTCGACCGCCGCAAGCACGCCGTCGGCGCGGTGCGGGTGCTGGGCTTCCAGCACGCCAACCGCACCGACTACGGCGGCGGCGCGGCCATCATGGCGATGCTCGACTACCTGGCCATGCACCCGGCGACCGCCCGCCGCATCGCCACCAAGCTGTGCGTCCGGTTCGTCTCCGACGACCCGCCGGCGTCGCTGGTCAACCGGCTCGCCCAGGTGTACCTGGCGAACCGCACCGCCATCGTGCCGGTGCTGCGCGCCCTGTTCACGTCCGCGGAGTTCGCCGCGTCCGTGGGGCAGAAGGTGCGCACCCCGTACGAGGACGTGTGCGCCACCGTCCGCGCCCTCGGCCACCGGCCGGAGCCGTCCGGCACCGCCAGCGTCCAGGCCCTGTACTGGAGCCTGGAGAAGGCCGGCCAGCTGCCGCTGGCGTGGGCCCCGCCGAACGGCTACCCCGACACCGCCGCCGCGTGGGCGTCCCCGTCGGGCTACCTCACCCGGTGGAACGTGCACCTCAACATCGTCCAGGGCTGGTACCCGAAGGAGCTGGTCCGCCCGGACCTGTTCGCCACCCTCGTCGGCGCCCGCCCCGCCACGTACGGCGGCCTCGTCGACGCGGTCGCCCAGCGCCTGTTCGGCCGCACCCTGCGCGCCGAGCACACCGAGGCGCTGACCCAGTTCTTCGGCAAGACGCCCGCGAGCACCCTGCGCAGCAACCACCCCGCGGTCGGCTGGCTGTTCCCCTACCTCGTCGGCGTCATGCTCGACTCGCCCTACTTCCAGGTCCGGTGATCATGTCTGCTTCGTGCTGCGGCACCACCCGCCGCAAGGCCCTCGGCGCGGCGCTGGCCGCGGGCGTCTTCGGCGGCCTCGCCGGCGACCAGCTCGCCACCCAGCTCGCCTTCGCCGCCGACACCACGTACACCGGTGACGTGCTCGTCGTGCTGTCGCTGCGCGGCGGCTTCGACGGCCTGTCCGCCGTCGTCCCGTACGGCGACCCCTACTACTACCGGGCCCGGCCGACGATCGGCGTGCCCCGCACCCGCACCATCGGCAACGTCGGCGGCTTCGGCCTCAACCCGGCGCTGCGCCCGCTGCTGCCGCTGTGGGCGAACCGCAAGCTGGCCGCCGTGCACGCCGTCGGCCAGGCCGCCCCGAACCGCTCGCACTTCTCCGCGATGGAGGAGCTGGAGCGCGCGGCGCCCGGCACCAGCCTGCGCACCGGCTGGCTCGACCGCCTGCTCGGCGTCAACGGCGCCTCCAGCCCGTTCAACGGCGTCTCCGTCGGCACCGCCCAGCCGCAGCGCACCCTCGTCGGCCCGTCGCCGGACCTGGGCCTGATGTCGGTGGACGGCTTCCAGCTCACCAGCGACGACGGGCACCGCCCGATCAGCAGCACCCTCAACGCCCTGTACGCCAACGCGCCGGCCGTCCTGCGCACCCCCGCCCAGCAGCTCACCACCGCCGTCGACACCACGTCCCGGATGGCGACCGCCGGCTACGCCCCGGCCAACGGCGCCGCCTACCCCGGCACCCCGCTGGGCGGCGCGCTGCGCGACGTCGCCCGCATGATCAAGGGTGACGTGGGCCTGATGACGGCGTGCGTGGACACCGGCGACTGGGACCTGCACGAGAACCTCGGCCTGGCGGTGGCCGGCCAGCGCATGTACGACCGCCTGCACAGCCTGGCGCTGGCCCTGGCCGCGTTCGCCGCCGACCTGGGCGCCGACCTGAACCGCGTCACCCTCGTCACGGTCAGCGAGTTCGGGCGCCGCGTCGCCGAGAACGGCTCCAAGGGCCTCGACCACGGCTACGGCAACGCGATGCTGGTGCTCGGCGGCGGCGTGCACGGCGGCCGGGTGTACGGCCGCTGGCCCACCCTCAACCCGGCCCGCCTGGTCGCCGGCGACCTCGCCGTCACCACCGACTACCGCGCGGTCATCGGCGAGATCCTGCAGAAGCGCTGCCGGGTGTCCGCCGTCGGCAACGTCTTCCCCGGGGTGCGCGCCTCCGCGCTCGGCCTGGTGGCTTCCCGCTAGGGCTTGTCGTCGGCGCCGGCCCGCGGCGCGAGCCGCTGGTCGTGGACTGCGGTCTCGGCGCGGAAGTGGTGCGCCGTGGGCCGCCAGATCTCGTCGACGGGGTTCATCAGCGTCCCGCCGATGCCCCGCCGCCGCACCCGGGTGCCGAGGGCGCGCAGCCCGGCGGCCAGGGCGCCGAGCGCGAGCGCGTACACCAGGTAGGACCACATGCCGGCCACGGTACGCGCCGCCTAGGTGTAGTGCCCATGAGCGTTGTTGACAGCGGCGTGGTGGCTTGAGATGTGAGAGAGACCTCCGGCGAGGTGGAAGTTGCGACGCTTTCACCGAACCGGAGGTCTCTATGGCCCACCGTAACGCCCGTCTGACCGTGCACGGCCGTCGGTTGCTCATCGCGCGTGTCGTGGGTGACGGCAGACCGGTCGCACACGTCGTCAAGGAGCTGGGCTGCTCACGCGCGACGGGTTACAAGTGGTTGGCCAGGTGGCGGGCCGAGGGCGATCCGGGCTTGCAGGACCGGCCCAGCAACGCCCGACGGCTGCCCGGTAAGACCCCGGTCGGGGTGGAGGCGCGGATCTGCGCGCTGCGCACGCAGCGCAAACTCGGGCCGCGCCGGCTCGCGCCGCTGCTCGGTATGCCCGCTTCCACGGTGCACGCCGTGCTGGTCCGGCACGGCCTGCACCGGCTGGCCTGGCTTGACCGGCCCACCGGCACCCCGATCCGGCGTTACGAACGCGACCGGCCCGGCGAACTGGTCCACGTCGACGTCAAGAAAATCGGCCGGCTCCGCGACGGCGGCGGCTGGCGAGTCCACGGCCGCGACAGCCTGCAACGCCGCCGCGCCCGCGACGCCGTCAGGGTCGGCTACGAATACGTCCACGCCTCGATCGACGACCACACCCGTCTCGCCTACGCCGAAATCCACCCCGACGAGAAAACCGCCACCTGCGCCGGGTTCCTACGCCGCGCCGCCGCCCACTTCGCCGCCCACGGCATCGCCCACATCGAACGGGTCATGACCGACAACGCCCTGGCCTACCGGCGCGGCCGCGCCTGGCACCAAGCCCTGCACGACCTCGGCGCCCAAGCCCGCTTCACCCGCCACTACCGGCCCCAGACCAACGGCAAAGCCGAACGCTTCAACCGCACCATGTGCGACGAATGGATCTACTCCCGCCCGTTCGCCAACAACCAGGACCGCGCCGACGCCCTACCGATCTGGTTGCATACCTACAACCACCACCGCGCACACACCGCCCTCGCCGGCCAACCACCCATCACCCGCGTCAACAACGGTCCTGATCCCTACACCTAGGGTGGGCGGATGACCGCGAGCTGGCAGATGCGAGGCGTCGCCCTGTTCACCCGGCTCGCCTACCGGCGCCGGTTCGCCACGGAGGCCGCCGGCCGGGCCCGCCTGGCCCTGCCGAAGGGCCCGTCGGCCCCACCCCGGTCGCTGCGCCCCCGCTGCGTCCGCCGCCAGGTCGACGGCTTCGACGTGTACGCGGTCCGCCCGCGCACGGCCCCACCGTCCGGCGACCCGATCGTCTACCTGCACGGCGGCGCCTACGTCAGCGAGATCGTCCGCCAGCACTGGGACCTGGCCGCCCACCTCGCCGACCGCAGCGGCCGCGAGGTGCACGTCGCCCTGTACGGCCTGGCCCCGCACCACGACGGCCTGCGCGCCCTGGCCTTCGTCACCACCCTGGTCGCCGAGCTGTCCACCGCCGGCCGCCGCTGCCACCTCGTCGGCGACTCCGCCGGCGGCGGCCTGGCCCTGGCCACCGCCCAGGCCACCGCCCAGGCCACCCCCGTCGCGAGCCTGACCCTCATCGCCCCCTGGCTCGACCTGTCGATGACCAACCCGGAGATCGACGCCCTCGAACCCCACGACCCGTGGCTGTCCCGCCCGGGCCTGCGCCCGATGGCCGCCGCCTGGGCGAACGGCCTGCCCCTGACGGACCCGCGCATCAGCCCCCTCTACGGCGACCTGCGCGACCTGCCGCCGCTGCACCTGCTCGTGGGCACCCGCGACATCACCCTGGCCGACTGCCGCGCCCTGCGCGACCGCCTCCCGGCGGACACCAGGCTGACCTACCACGAACAGCAGGACGCCATCCACGCCTACCCGCTGCTCCCCGTCCCCGAGGCCCGCGAGGCCCGCGCGGCGATCGTCGCCCACCTGCGCCCCTCGTGACGATCCGCGGCCACACCGTCGCCGCCACCGAGCCGCCACCGCCGGGCACCGCGCCCGCAACCCGGTCGCCCTAACGTCGGAGGGGTTGCCCTCCTCCCCGGCCGAGGCGTTCGCATGACCGACGACATCGCACCGCCCCCGGCGGCCCCCGACCGCCGGTTCGGCCGGCTGCTCGCGGCCGGCCTGGCCGCGGTCGTCGCCGGCGGGGCGTGCGCGATGGGCGCCGCGCTGGCGGGACGGTCCGAGGTCCGGGTCACGAGCGTCGACCCGTACATCGCGCGGCAGGAGCGGTTCATGGCCGCGCTGCCGCCGCGGATCGACCTGCGCGTCGGCCCGCACGCGCCGGGCAGCACGCCGACGGAGGCGACCGCCCGCGACCTCGTCAGACGCTACGACTGCCGGCACCTCGGCTGGGACGCCGCCGAGCAGACCCTGGTGCAGTCCGACGTCGACCGCTACCTGCTGACGGTGCAGGAGCTGCAGCTCGTCCACGACGGCCGCGCCGACTACCGCTTCCCCGTCGCCGGTGGCCCCGACCCCGTCCTGCTGACGTGCCGCGGCACGGGCGTGTGGGGCGACGGCACCGACCTCAACCCGATGACGTTCCACCTGAAGGTGACCGCGGGCTACGAGGTGTACACCGAGTACACACTGGACTGACCCGCCCGGGTCACGGCACCCTGATCCGCTCGTCGTGGTCGTCGAGCACGTACGCCTCCCGCACCACCGCCCGGTACAGCCGGTGCCGGGCGGGCTCCCGCAGCCGCGCCGCGTCCCACCCGCCCAGCCCGCGCTCGACCGACCGGCCACTGTAGACGGCGAGCGCGTCCGCGAAGGTGGCATCGTCGACGAGGGCGGCGTCCGCGGCGACGTACAGGGCGCTGCCCTCGCCCGGCGCCTTGCCGGAGTCGAAGACCACGAGCGACACCCGCGGGTTCTCCGCGATGTTGCGGGAGTGCCGCGCGCCCGGCTTCGACGCCCACACGAACTCGGCGAGGTCGCGGGCGGCGTACCAGACCGGGGTGGCCCACGGCGTCCCGTCGGCGCCGGCGGTCGCCAGCGTGAGGTACGAGTTGTCGGCGACGAGGGCGCGGGCGAGCGGGCCGGGGTCCGCGGCAGCGGTCTCAGGCGTCATCCGCCCAACCTAGCCCGGGACGCGAAAACGGCCCCTCAGGTTTCCCTGAAGGGCCGTTTCCCTTTGTAGCGGGGACAGGATTTGAACCTGCGACCTCTGGGTTATGAGCCCAGCGAGCTACCGAGCTGCTCCACCCCGCGTCGGCTCGTTAACACTAGCGCACCCGGTCCTCCGCCTGCAAAACGCCCCGCCGTAACCCAGCCCACACCGCCCTGACCAGCCAAAACGGGCCCGGCACCAGGATTCGGTGCCGGGCCCGTCGGGGCAGCGGGGTCAGCCGCTGGGTGTCGGTGCGGGTGCCCCGGTGGGTGCGGGGGTGCCGCCGGCGGCGCGCTGGGCGGCCTGGAAGTCCGCCATCGCGGTCTGGAGGTTGTTCAGGGCCTGGCCGTAGCGGGCGAAGTCGCCCGACGCCTGGGCGGCCTTGACCTCGTTGATGGCCGCGTCGACCCGGGCGGCCGCGGCCGCCAGGCTGGTGTCGCCGAGCGGCGGCGGTGGGGCCGGTGTGGTCGTGGTGGGTGTCGGGGTGGGCTGGCCGGCCGGGGGCGGCGGGGTGCCGGTGGCCGGTGGCGGCGGGGCCGCCTGCTTGCTCTGGTCGACGAGTTGCTTCAGGCCGGAGCTCAGGTCGTTGGCGAGGACCACGTAGCGGCCGTCGCCGTAGGACATGAGGACCTTCTGGAGCAGGGGTACGGCGTTCGCCTGGTTGCTGCGCACGTACACCGGTTCGACGTAGAGCATGCCGTCGCCGACGGGCAGCGAGAGCAGGTTGCCGTACTGGACCTGCGCCTGGTTGCTCTGCAGCAGGGTGAGTTCCTGCCGGACGGCGGCCGCGTTCGTCATGGTCTGGTGGACCTGCCCGGGGCCGAGGACGGCCGTCTGGTCGGGCAGTTCCAGCACCTCCAGGCTGGGCTGGCCGCCCACGTAGCTGCCGGAGACGATCGCCGCCAGGTTCTCCCGGCCGCGCGGGGTGACCGCGGAGGTGAGCTGGAAGCGGGTCTCGTTCTGGCCGGGCAGCTTCGTGTTCAGGTAGAACGGCGGCTGCTTGACGCCGGTGTCCGGGGCGTCCGGAACGTTGGGGACCTGCCAGAAGTCCTGGCCCGAGAAGTACTCCTCCGGGCTGGTGACGTGGAACTGGGCGAGCAGGTTGCGCTGCACCTTGAACAGGTCGGCCGGGTAGCGGAAGTGCTCCGTCAGCGACTCGGGGATCTGCGCCTTCGGCGTGACGAGGCCGTCGAACGCCTTGTTCCAGCTCTTGAGGACCGGGTCGGTGTCGTCCCACTCGTACAGCTCGACGGTGCCGTCGTACGCGTCGACGGTCGCCTTCACCGAGTTGCGCATGTAGTTGACGTTGTCGCCGGCCAGGGCGAAGGTGCCCCGGTTGGTGAGCTCGTCGGTGGTCTCGGACTGCAGGTTGATGCGCTGCGCGTACGGGTAGGTCGCCGCGGTCGTGTAGCCGTCCAGGATCCACTTGATCCGGCCGTCGATGGCCGCCGGGTACGGGTCGCCGTCGATGGTGAGGAACGGCGCGACCTTCTCGACGCGCGAGCGCGGGTCACGCACGTACATGAGCTTGGAGTTCTCGTTCACCGCGTCGGAGAGCAGGAAGTTGCTCTCGGCGTTCTTGATGGCGAACAGCAGCCGGCGGTGGAAGGCGCCGATCTCGACGCCGCCGGTGCCGGTGTACGTGTAGTACTGCTCCTGGCCCTCGCTGGCGCCGATCGGGCGGTCGAACTCGACGTTGCGGTCGGGGTCGCCGGCGCCGACGATGGCGTACTCGGTGGTCTTCTCGCCGAAGTACACGCGCGGCTGCTTGACCTCGATCTGCTCGCCCGCCGACGAGCAGCCCTGCTGCTGGTTCTGGTTGCCGAGGAAGCCGGAGACGAAGAACGGGAAGCCGTCGCAGATCCGGTTCGTCGGCGCGGCCACCAGGCCGTAGCCGTGGGTGAAGACGGTGTGCCGGTTGAGCCAGTTGCGCTGCTGGGTGGTCAGCTCGGCGTCGTTGATCTCGCGCAGGCCGACGACGTAGTCCTGCACCTTGCCGTCGACCTCGTAGCGGTCGATGTCGAGCTTCTCGCCGAAGTCGTAGAACGGCCGGACCTGCTGGCGCAGGGTGTACGCCTGCGCCACCAGGCTCGGGTCGACCAGCCGCACGTTGGTGGCGTTGGGCTCGGTGGCCAGGTCGGCGGGCGGGGTCAGGTTCGTCGCCCCGTACCCCTGCATCTTGGCCTTGTCGAGGCCGAACGCCGTCCGGGTGGCCTTGATCGAGCGGTCGATGTACTGCGCCTCCTTGTCCCGCAGGCTCGGCTTGACCTCGAAGGTCTGCACGGCCAGCGGGTAGATGCCGCCGATGGCGACGGCGGAGATGCCGAGCAGGGCGAGCGAGACGCCCGGCCACACGAGGTTCCGCATCCAGGCGTTCGAGAAGATGATGATCGCGATGGCGACCACGATGGAGATGTAGGCGAGGATCTCCTTGGCGGGCAGCAACGCGTTCACGTCGGTGTAGCCGGCGCCGTAGAGGCCGGTGCCCTCGTTGTAGGCGAGCAGCAGCGCCCGCCGGTCGAGGATGTAGGCCACGGCCTTGAGCAGCACGAACACCGCGACCAGCGAGGTCAGGTGGGCGCGGGCGGCGGTGGTCATGCGGTCGCCGATGCCCTGCAGCCGCACCCCGCCGAAGACGTAGTGCACGGCGAGCGCGCCGAGGACCGACAGCACGATCGCGGTGAACCCGACGCCGAGGAAGTAGCGCAGCATCGGGTAGTCGAAGACGTAGAAGCCCACATCCACGTTGAACTCAGGGTCGCGCACGCCGAACGGCGTCGAGTTCTGGAACAGCAGCCAGTCCTGCCAGCGGCCCTGGGCGGAGAGCCCGGCGAAGAAGCCGATCAGGACGGAGACGATGCCGATCCAGGCGCCCAGCCGCGGGGTGAGCGCCATCCGGTACCGCTCGAGCGTGGCCTGCTCGGCGGAGTGCGGGCGCAGCAGCGGGCGCAGCCGGTACGCCAGGTAGAGGTTGCCGCCGACGACGAGCGCCATGGCCAGGCCGACCGACAGGAACAGCAGCAGCCGGGTGACGAGCACGCCGGTGAAGACGCCGGTGTAGTCGACCTCCTCGAACCACAGCCAGTCCGTCCACGCGTCGACGCCCCAGCTGAGCAGGGTGAAGAGCAGGAACACCCCGACGAGGACGCCGATCGTGACGCGGCCGCGCCGGCTCATCCTCGGAAGGGGGGTATTACGCATGACCACTATCGGCTCCGAACACTCGGTATCGTCCGCTTGACAGTCGCTGGTTGAAGACTACGGCGCGTGTCCGTACGCTCCGGGGCTTGCCCGCACAATGCGACCCGATCGACGCCTGGGGCGGGGTTCATGACGCCGGGCACGGGGTCGGGGTGCCGCCGTCGCGCAGGGTCTCCAGCGCGGTCAGCGCCTCCTTGAGGGTGCCGACCTTCGCCATGGTCAGCCCGTCGACGGCGTTGCGGACGGCCTCGGCGCAGTTGGCCTCGGGCACCAGGAACGCGGTCGCGCCGGCGGACTTGGCGCCGCGCAGCTTCTGGGCGATGCCGCCGATCGGGCCGACCGCGCCCGCGTCGTCGATGGTGCCGGTGCCGGCGATGACCTTGCCGCCGGTGAGGTCCTCGGGGCGCAGCTTGTCGATGATGCCCAGGCTGAACATGAGGCCCGCGCTGGGCCCGCCGATCTCGTCCAGCTCGATGTCGAGCGTGAACGCGTGCTCCTGCTTCGGCTCGACCTGCACGCCGATGAGCGGCCGGCCGCCCTCGCCCGCCTTCGAGGTGATCGAGACGGTGGCGGCCTTGCCGGCCCGCTCGTAGGCGATGGCGAACGCGGTGCCGGCCGGCTTCGCCGTGATCGCCTCGGTGAGTGCGGCGGTGGTGGTGACCGGCGCGCCGTCGACGGCGGTGATGACGTCGCCCACCTTCAGCACGTTCTCGGCGGCGCCGCCGGCGGTGAGCTTCTCGACCGTGACGCGCACCGGGTAGCCCAGCTCGGACAGCGCGGCGGTCTCGGCGCTGAACTGGGAGCGCTCGAAGTCCTCGGCGTTGCGCTCCTCGACCTCGTCCTGCGTCTGGTCGGGCGGGTAGATCAGCTCGCGCGGCACCACGGCCTCGTCGCCGGAGAACCAGCCCTCGATCGCCCACACCAGCTCGACGTCGGGCTGCACCCCCACCGTGGTCAGGCGGAGCTGCCCCGTGGACGTGGACGTGTCGGTGCCCGTGATCTTGATGACTTCCTTGCCGTTCTCCACGCCGAGCGTGTTCACGGTCGGGCCGGGCTTCAGCACCACGTACGGCATGGGCACGGTCATCACCCCGACCGCGAGCAGCGCCGTCAGGAGCGCGCCGAGCAGCACGGTGAGACCACGACGTTTCATGCGCGTGAGCGTACCGACCCACCCTGAGTTCTCTCTGAGCTGATCGCCGGAGCCAGCCGACGGGTGTCGCACGCGCGTACGGTGGACGGGTGCCTGATATCCCGTTCGGCTTCTCCCTGCCGGGCGCCCAGCCGCCCGATCCCTCCGACCCGCAGCAGATGCAGCAGTTCATGGCCCAGCTGCAGCAGCTGTTCACGGCCCCGGGCGACGGCCCGGTCAACTGGGACCTGGCCCGCCAGGTCGCGGCGAGCCAGCTCAGCGCCCAGGGCGACCCGACGGTGTCCCCCCACGAGCACCACGCGGTGACCGAGGCGCTGCGCCTCGCCGACCTGTGGCTGGAGCCCGCGTCGGCGCTGCCGTCCGGCATCCGCCAGCCCATCGCCTGGAACCGCAACCAGTGGATCTACAACACGCTCGACGTGTGGAAGAAGCTGTGCAACCCCGTCGCGGGCCGCATGGTCGGCGCCATGGGCGACCTGGTGCCCGAGGAGGCCCGCGCCCAGCTCGGCCCCATGCAGTCGATGGTCGCCACGCTCGGCGGCGCGCTGTTCGGCGGCCAGCTCGGCCAGGCGCTCGGCAGCCTCGCCGCCGAGGTGCTCTCCGCCGGCGACATCGGCCTGCCGCTGGGCCCGGCCGGCCAGGCCGCGCTCATCCCGGCCAACATCCGGGCGTACGGCGAGGGCCTCGAACTGCCCGAGGATCAGGTGCGGCTGTACGTGGCGCTGCGCGAGGCCGCCCACCAGCGGCTGTTCGAGCACGTCCCGTGGCTGCGCGCGCACGTGCTGCACGCCGTCGAGACGTACGCCAACGGCATCACGGTCAACCGCGAGGCGATCGAGGAGGCCATGTCGCGGGTCGACCCGGCCGACCCCGAGTCGATGCAGGCGATGGCGCTGGAGGGCATCTTCACCCCCGAGGACACGCCGCAGCAGCAGGCCGCCCTCAACCGGCTGGAGACGGCGCTCGCGCTCGTCGAGGGCTGGGTCGGGCACGTGGTGGACACCGCGGTCGCCGACCGGCTGCCCTCGTCGGTGCAGCTCGGCGAGGCGTTCCGGCGCCGCCGGGCGGCCGGCGGGCCCGCCGAGCAGACGTTCGCCGCGCTGGTCGGGCTCGAACTGCGCCCGCGCCGGCTGCGCGAGGCCGCCGCGCTGTGGGCGGCGCTGACCGAGGCGCGCGGCGTCGCCGGCCGCGACGCCCTGTGGGGCCACCCCGACCTGCTGCCGACCGAGGAGGACTTCGCCGACCCGGCGGCGTTCGCCCGCGCGGAGTCGTCGTGGGACATCAGCGAGCTGGACGGCCTGGACGGCCCGGGGCCGTCGGAGTCAGGACCCGCCGGACAGTAGCGCCCTGGTCGTGTCCCAGCCCTCCACGGCCGGGTCCAGGGTGGCCAGGTCGGCGGGCCCGCGCAGCCGCCGCCACGCCGGGGCCGCCGCCACGTCGCCCGGCGTCGGCGCGGCCCGGCGCAGCTCCGCGGTGCTCGTCGCGTCGAGGTCGGCGTCCGGCAGCCAGCCGGGCGCGGGCAGCCGCGCCGCCACCCCCAGCAGCCCGCCGTCCGGCCCGGCCGTCGCCACGGCGGCCGGCCGGGTGGTGAGCGGGCGCAGCAGCTTGCCGAGCGTCAGGCCGGGCACGTCGGCCGCGTCGGCGGCCAGCACGGCCGCCTGCTCGAACCCGTCCGCGGCCGCCGCGGCGAACACCGGCCCCGTGGTGGCGGCGGGCACCTCGTAGATCGGCATGCCCGGCCAGGCGATGGCCTCGGCGAGGGCCCGGTCGGCGGCGGTGGCGGCGATCGCCGGTTCCACCTCGGCCATCATGGCCAGCAGGTCGACGACGTCCTCGGCGAGCGCGGCCCGCCACGCGCCGGGGTCGACACCGGGCGGGCTCCACGGCACGGGCACGAGCAGGGCCACCACGACACGCCTCACCCGGCGAGGCTAGCCGGACACGCCACGGGTCGTGGCGGCCGGGCGGCGGGGCCCGCACGCCGGCGGCGTCAGTCCTCCGCCATCACCAGGCCGGCGGCGGCCGAGACGCCCTCCAGGTAGCCGCGGGCGCGCTCGGCCTTCGGGTAGCGGGCCACCAGGTTCCAGAACGCGGTGCTGTGGCTCGGCACGACCAGGTGCGCCAGCTCGTGCAGCAGCACGTAGTCGATGACCCAGTCGGGCATCTCCTGGATCCGGTGCGAGATGCGGATGCTGCGGTCGGCGGGCGTGCAGGAGCCCCACCGGCCGTTCTGGTTGTTGACCCAGCGCACGCTCTCGGGCACCGCGGTGCGGGCGTGGTCGGGCAGGTAGCGGGCGATCAGGCGCCGCGCGCGGGCGTGCAGTTCGTCGTCGGTGCGCCGGATGCGTTCCTCGCGCGCCTCGAGGCGGGCCAGCATCCGCGCCACCCACTCGGTCTCTTCCGCCCGGCTGAACTGGTCCGGGATCAGGACGACGATGCGCTCGCCGTCCCGGTACGCGGACACCGTCCGGCGGCGGCGCTGACTGCGCCGCACCTCGACGACGGGTTTCCGCGTCCTGGCCATGATCAGCCCAGGACGCCCGGAGTGGGGTTCACGTTGGCACGCTAATGGTTGGATCCCAGGTCACCGCAAGAGTCGCGGCCGCGACACGCGCCGGAATCGCGAAATTTGCCCAGGGGAATCCGGAAAAAAGTTCGCAGTGGGGTGAAGCCGCCCGACTGCCCGCCACCGTAACCGATCCCTTCCGAGCGCCAGAACGACCCCGTCCATGCCATTCCAGCCCGATCATGGCATTCCGTTCGGCGTGTCCGCATCAAAACACCCAAACCCGACGAACAGGACGGGCACACTTCACCTCGGCACCGGGTTCACCGCTCGGAGCTGACATGGAAGCGGCCGGAGCTGGGTACGGAACCCGCGGCTGACGGCCACACCGGAAGTGGCAACGGTTCGGCCCGGCGCCGCTCGTGACCCACCCCGGTCACGGTCGGAGGCGGAGCACCGACCGGCCGACGAAACGACGAGGAGGAACCGTGGCCACCACGTACAACGGCTACTGCGTCAAGTGCAAGGAGAAGCGGGACTTCGAGGGCAACGTCGAGGTGTCGAAGACGGGCATGAACATGGCCAAGGGCAAGTGCCCGGTCTGCGGCACGACGATCAACCGCATCCTCGGCAAGGCCACTGCAAAGGCCTGAGCACCGACGAGCGGGAAGGGGCGGCCGGTGCCGGCCGCCCCTTCCGCATTTTTCCTGCCCGGTACGCCGTAACCCGTAGCCACCCGCACACGTTGTGTTATCGCGGGGCCGTTCCCGGCGTTGCCCACAGCTGTGGACAACTGCCCTGAGCCTGTGGATAACCCTGTCTGTACGCGTACCCGGCCTGTGGACAACGGTGACCGAGTTCGACCGGCGTGGTGACACGCTGTCACGTATGGCACCTGTGCTCCGGCCCGTGCTCCTGCCCGGCCTCGCCCGCACCTGGCGCGACCCGCACACCCTCCAGCTGGGCCTCGACCCCTCCCGCGCCCTGCTCCTGGACCTGCCGGACCCCCGCGCCGCCGTCCTGCTCGACCTCCTCGACGGCACCCGCTCCGAACGCGCCGTCCTCACCGCGGCCCGCCACCACGGCCTCACCGCCGCCGACGCCCGGACACTCCTCACGGCCCTGCACACGGCGGGGCTGGTGTGGGCGTCCCCGGCGCTCGTGCCACCGCACCTGACGGCCGACACCCGACGGCGCCTGCTGAGCGAGGCCACGGCCCTGGCCTTCCACACTCCCCCACCGGGCCGGTCCGTCCTGTCCCCGGCCTCACTCCCACCGAGCCCGGCCTCACCCTTACCGAGCCCGGCCTCACCCCCGAACCACGCAGCCGGTGCCGACCGCGCCGCCGCCGCTGACCACGCCGCTCACGGCCTTGACGGACCCGCGGACCACGACCACGCGAGCCACGGCCTCTCGGACACCAAGCACCGCAACCACGCGGACCTCGCGGACCGCGACAACGCACGCCACGACCACGCAGGCCACGACCGCGCAGGCGGCGCGGACCGCGGCCACCCGCGAAGGCCGAAAGCCCCGCGGCCCGCGGAGGCCCGGAGCGTCCCCACCCCGGCCACCCGCCTGCGGCGGCGGGCCGCCGCCCGCGTTGTCCTCGCCGGCCGCGGCCGGCTGGCCGCGCCGATCGCCGTCCTGCTCGCTGCCGCCGGCGTCGGCCACGTCTTCGCCGACGTCGGCGGCTCCGTGACCCCCGAGGAGCTGGCCGGCACGCCGCTGAGCGGGGACGACGTCGGCCGCCCCCGCCGGGAGGCGATCGCCGAGGCGGTCGGACGGGCTGCCCCGGCCACGGTGACCCGGCCGGTGCAGCGGGGGCACGCCACCCTCGTGGTGCAGCTGGGGCACGACGAGCCGGTGGCGCTGGTGGCGGCGGGGCACGCGCAGCGCCGGCAGCCGTACCTGGCGGTCGCCGTGCAGGAGGGCACGCCGGTGGTCGGGCCGTTGACCGTGCCGGGGCGGACGCCGTGCCTGCACTGCATCGATTCGCACCGCCGCGATCGGGACCCGGCCGCCCCGCCGGTGGGGCCGGGGTCGGGGGCGGAGCCGTGTGCGGTGACGACGCTGGTGGCGGCCGCGGCGTTCGCGGTGGCGGAGATCCTGCAGTTCGTGGAGGGTGGGCGGCCGGAGACGGCCGGCGCGACGGTCGACGTGCGCGGGGCGGGGCGGTTGCGCCGCCGGTCGTGGCCACGGCATCCGGGGTGCGGGTGCGGGGCGCCGCGGGGGCGGCGGTGACCGTACTAGATCGCATTGGCGCGTCGGCTGGGCGGTCGACGGGCGCGAAGTCGGTAACAATGGGCAGCGTGACCGACATCCCGCGTCGTGCGGCGTCCCGCACAGCCAAGCTTGCCGCCCTGCCGCTCGGCTTCGCCGGGCGGACGGTGCTCGGGTTCGGCAAGCGGGTGACCGGGCTCGCGTCCGACGTCATCTCCGCCGACATCCAGCAGCGCACCGCTGAGCAGCTGTTCAGCGTTCTCGGCCAGCTCAAGGGCGGCGCGATGAAGTTCGGGCAGGCGCTGAGCGTGTTCGAGGCGGCGTTGCCGGAGGAGATGGCCGGGCCGTACCGGCAGGCGCTGACGAAGTTGCAGGAGGCGGCGCCGCCGCTGCCCGCCGCCAGCGTGCACAGGGTGCTGGCGGAGCAGCTCGGCGACGACTGGCGGGAGCGGTTCGCCGAGTTCGACGAGAGCCCGGCGGCGGCCGCCAGCATCGGGCAGGTGCACCGGGCGGTGTGGAAGTTGCCGCCGAGCCGCAAGGGCGCGAAGCCGAAGCTGCTCGACGTCGCGGTGAAGGTGCAGTACCCGGGTGCGGGCGACGCCCTGCTGTCGGACCTGAAGCAGCTGTCGCGGCTGGCCGGCATGTTCAAGGTGGTGCAGCCCGGCATCGACATGAAGCCGCTGCTCACGGAGCTGCGGGACCGGATCACGGAGGAGCTGGACTACGAGCTGGAGGCGACGAGCCAGCGCACGTTCCGGGCGGCGTTCGCCGACGACCCGGAGATCTTCGTGCCGCGGGTGGTGGGGTCGGCGCCGCGGGTGCTGGTGACGGAGTGGGTCGAGGGCACCCCGCTGTCGAAGGTGATCGCCGACGGTACTCAGGCGGAGCGCGACGAGGCCGGACGGCTGATGGCGACCCTGCATTTCTCGGCGCCGGCGCGGGCGGAGCTGCTGCACGCCGACCCGCACCCGGGCAACTTCCGGATCCTGCCGGACGGGCGGCTCGGCGTGATCGACTTCGGGGCGGTGGCGCGGCTGCCCGGCGGGCACCCGGAGCCGATCGGGCGGCTGGTGCGGCTGGCGCTGGCGAACGACGCGGACGGGGTCGTCGACGGCCTGCGCGACGAGGGCTTCATCAAGCCCGGCGACGACATCGACGCCCAGGGCATCCTCGACTTCCTGCTGCCGCTGGTGGAGCCGATCGCCCACGACGAGTTCCAGTTCACCCGGGCGTGGCTGCGCAGCGAGGCGACCCGGCTCGGCAGCCCGAAGTCGCCGGCGTACCAGCTGAGCCGCAAGCTGAACCTGCCGCCGAGCTACCTGCTGATCCACCGGGTCACGCTGGGCTCGATCGGCGTGCTGTGCCAGCTGGAGGCCCGCGCGCACTACCGCGCGATCGTGGAGCGCTGGCTCCCGGGCTTCGCCCCCGTGACGTGAGCAGGGAGCGGGCCCGGCGAGCGGTGCTCGCCGGGCCCGGGAAACGTGTTCTTCTAAAGGATGCCCTGCTCGCGGGCCGCCTGGCGGCGGGCCTGCATCGCGATCTGGCGGGCGGGACGGTACGCCTCAGAGCTCGGAATTACGGCCTGAGGCCGTCGCATTCGTGCTCGTGACAACGCTTGTTGGATGAGTTTCACCTTCGGGGCTCCGTTCGGGACAGCGGTGATGTCGGTGCTCTGGATGGCCGGCGCCGGGCCGGCAGTGCTGATCGGGTACATGTCAGGCCGCCAGTCGGACAGCGCTGCGCGAGTCGAGGCCGTTGGCCGCGAGCCGCTCCTGGACCTCGGCCTGCAGGGTGACGTCGCGAGCGAGGTCCTCCTTGCGCGGACGGCCACGGGGCCGCTTGCGCGGGACGACCGCGCCACGCTCGAAGATCTCGCCGCCCCAGACGCCCCACGGCTCCGCGCGGTCCACCGCGCCGGCGAGGCACTCGACGCGCAGCGGGCAGTCCCCGCAGAGCGACTTGGCCAGCTCCAGCTGGGCCGGGGAGTCGGAGAACCACAGGTCAGGGTCGAACTTCCGACAGGGCAGGTTCGCCTCCAGCTCGACGTTCGCGTCGAGGGAAGCCAGCGCCAGACTCATACGCCCGGTCACCTCTCTCTGATTCGATCTTGCTCTTGTCATCGCGCAAAAAATTGAGGCCGCGGATCCCGGTTACGGGTTCCGCGGCCTCGAGGTGAGCCGGTGGTCTGAGGGGTTCTCAGACCGGCCTTCCTCGAGGTGGAACACCGCGGGCATCCGTCATCCATGCGGTCGCCGGCTTGGCGGCCTTGACGCCCTCGCTGCCACGGAACCCAGTGGTCCCGTTGCTTCCGCGCAGGGCGGGCACGAGGTCGCGAACCAGCTCGGACTGGATCTGGACCTGGTGCACCTGCGGAAGCTGAGCCCGCACGCCATAGGCGGCGCCGGACGTGGGCAGGCAGAAGACAGGCAGCAGCGACGGACGCTGAGTCGTGTAGATCTCCACCGTGGCCACCTCCCTCTCAACTGCTCCCAGTGAACTGCTTCGGCAACCCCTCTGAGCAGCACTGACGTGCGTGCTCGTCGAGGTGTGAACTGAGGCTAAGCCCCCGCCACGGGGCCACGCAAACGAATTAACGGCCTAGTTTTCAAGTTTTTCTGCCACGAGTTCGTCGGGGCTGGCGCCGCCGACGAGCGCGACCACGTCGTCGCCGTACTGGCGCAGCTTGCGGGCGCCGATGCCGGCGATGGCCAGCAGGCCCGCGGGCTCGGTGGGGCGGCGCTCGGCGAGGGCCTCGATGGTGGCGTCGGTGAACACCACGTACGCAGGGACTTTCTGCGACGCGGCGACCCGGCCGCGCCACTCCAGCAGGCGGGCGTGCAGGTCCTCGTCGAGGTCCGACGGGCAGGTGGGGCAGCGGCCGAGCTTGCGGTCGGCGCCGGCGAGCAGGGTGGTGCCGCAGGCGCGGCAGGACACCACGCGGGTGCGCCGGTCGGGTTTCCGACTCGCCGGGATGGGGGCGGCGCGTTCGGTGCCACCCCCGGCGCCGCCGAGCTGGGGCAGGAAGCGTGACGGGCGGCGCGGGCGGCCGCCCGGGGACCGGGCCTGGCCGTACGACAGCCACAGCCACTCGCGGGCGCGGGTCACCCCCACGTAGAGCAGGCGGCGCTCCTCCTCCAGCTGCTCGGGCGTGCGCGCGTACGTGGTGGGCAGGGTGCCCTCGGCGAGCCCGACGAGGAACACGGCGTCCCACTCCAGGCCCTTGGCGGCGTGCAGGGAGGCCAGGGTGACGCCCTCGACGACGGGGGCGTGCTGGTGCTCGGCGCGGCGGCCCAGCTCGGCGGCGAAGTCGGCGAGGGACACGTCGCGCTGGACGGTGGCCGGCTCGCCCAGGGGCACGAGCACGGGGCTGCGGGCGTACTCCTCGGCGAGGGTGACGATCGCGGACAGCGCCTCCCACTGCTCGCGGGCCTGCCCACCGGCCGGGGGCCGCTCGCGGACCCAGCCGGTGGCGGCGAGGGCGTCGACGACGGCCTCGACGAGCGGGGTCTCGCCGGGCGTGGTGCGGGTGGCGGAGCGCAGGGCGATCATCGCCTGGCGCACCTCGGGCCGCTCGAAGAAGCGTTCGGCGCCGCGCACCACGTACGGCACCTCGGCCTCGGCGAGGGCGGCCTCGTACGACTCGGACTGCGCGTTGGTGCGGAACAGCACGGCGATCTCGCTGGCGGCCAGCCCGCCGGCGATGAGCTCGGCGCAGCGGCGGGCGACGGCGGCGGCCTCGCCGGGCTCGTCGGGGAAGATCTTCAGCTCGGGCTCGGGGCCGGGCGGGCGCTGGCCGTGCAGTTCGAGGCGCAGCTTCGCCTCGGTGCCGCGGGCCTGCCGGATGACGGCGTTCGCCAGGCCGACGACCTGCGGGGTGGAGCGGTAGTCGCGGACCAGCCGGACGACGACGGCGTCGCGGCGCCGGCGCGGGAAGTCGATCAGGTAGCCGGACGTGGCGCCGGTGAACGAGTAGATCGTCTGGCTGGCGTCGCCGACCACGGTGAGGTCGTCGCGGCCGCCGAGCCAGGCGTCGAGCAGGCGCTGCTGGAGCGGGTTGACGTCCTGGTACTCGTCGACGACGAAGTGCCGGTACTGGTTGCGGATCTGCTCGGCGACGTCGCCGTGCTCCTCGATGGCCCAGACGGCGGCGCGCAGCATGTCCTCGAAGTCGATGACCCCCTGGCGGCGCTTGAGCACCTCGTAGGCGGCGAACACCTCGGCGACCTTGGCGGCCTCGTGCGGCGGCTCGCGGCGGGCCTTGGCGGCGGCGACCGGGTACTCCCCCGGCTCGACCATGGACGACTTCGCCCATTCGATCTCGCTCGCCAGGTCGCGCGCGGCGGCCCGGTCGCCGGCCCGGACGCCCGCCTTGGCCGCGGCGAGGCCGATGAGCCGGATCTTGCTCTCCATCAGCTCGGGCATGGCCCGGCCGTCGAACAGCCGGGGCGCGAAGTAGCGCAGCTGGCGCAGCGCCGCCGCGTGGAACGTGCGGGCCTGCACGCCGCCCGCGCCGAGCTGGGCGAGCCGGGCGCGCATCTCGGCGGCGGCCCGGGCGGTGAACGTGACGGCCAGCACGTGCCGCGGCGACACGTCGCCGGTCAGCGCCCGGTAGGCGATGCGGTGGGTGATGGCCCGGGTCTTGCCGGTGCCCGCGCCGGCCAGGATGCAGACCGGCCCGGCCGGGGCGGTGACGGCCGTACGCTGCTCGGGATCGAGCCCCGCCAGAACCTGTCCCACGTCGCTGCCCACAGCCAGGAATCATGGCACCACCCGGTGACGTTCTACCGGACAGCCTGTGGACATCCGCCTGACCGAGGAGACTCCGACCGATGCTGACCATGTACTCGACGCCCTGGTGCGGCTACTGCTACCGCCTGAAGTCCCAGCTCGACCGGGAGGGCATCGCGTACGAGGTGGTCGACATCGAGCAGGACCCGGCGGCGGCCGAGTTCGTGATGAGCGTCAACGGCGGCAACCAGACGGTGCCGACGATGCGCTTCGACGACGGCACGGCGCTGACGAACCCGTCGATCATCCAGGTCAAGGAGAAGCTGGCCACGCTCACGGCGTAGCGGTCAGCCACGTCTCGATCAGGAAGAACGCGATCGAGGCGCGCATGGGCAGCATCAGCGCCAGCCCGGTGTCCGGGTCGGTCCAGCCGCCGTCGACCATGGCGGCGATCTGGGTGCGGGTGAGCCAGCGCGCCTCGTCGATCTCCTCGGGGTCGACCCGCACCGGCAGGTCCGGGTCGGCCACCGCGGAGAAGCCCAGCATGAGCGAGCCGGGGAACGGCCACGCCTGGCTGCCCTCGTACCGGATGGCGCTGACGGCGGCCCCGACCTCCTCGGCGACCTCCCGCACGACGGCGGCCTCGGCGGACTCGCCGGGCTCGACGTAGCCGGCGAGGCAGGAGAACCGGCGTTCGCCCTCGACGGCCGGCCAGGCCACGTTGTGGCCGAGCAGGCAGCGCCCGTCCGGGCCGGGCGCCCCGTCGTGGACCAGCACGATCATGGCCGGGTCGGTGCGCGGCCACATGAGGCGGCCGTCGGCGTCGCTGCGGGCCCAGCCGCCGTCGACGGGGTGCGTCGGGTGGCCGGTGCGCGGCGAGAAGCCGTGGACGGCGTGCCAGTTGATCAGCGCCGCGGCGGCCGTGAACAGACCGGCGTCGCGGTCGTCGAGCAGGTGGCCGACGTCGCGCAGGTTGACCGCCTCGGCACCGTCGACGGCGGGCAGGTCGGCGGCGACGGTGAAGTACGGCGTGCCGTCGGGCTCGACGCCGAGGAACATCCGCTCCGCCTCGGGCACGGCCGGCGCGTCCGCGGCCGGCACCAGCACGAGCCGCGGCCCGCGCGCGAGGGCCCGCCCGCGCGCGTCGACGACCAGCACCCGGGCGGCCGTCCACGCCTCGGCGAGCCAGGCCGGGTCGCGCCGGCGGTGGGCCGCCCGGTCGAGGGTGGTCCGCGCCAGCGGAGGGGCCGGTCTCACGCCCGCTGCACCTCGGTGAGCGCCGCGAGCTGGCCCTCAACGGCCGCCGCGTCGCCCAGCACGACCGTGACCGCCCGCGCGGGGGCCAGGTACTGCTGCGCCGCCGTGAACACGTCCTCGCGGGTCGCCGCGGCCAGCTTGGCGGCGTGCTCGGCCAGGTAGTCCAGGCGCAGCCCGTAACCGGCGTACTCGGCGGCGTGGGTGGCGAGGCCCGCCTGGGTGGAGATGCCGAGCTGCAGCGAGCCGAGGGCGTACCGGCGGGCCTGCTCCAGCTCCTCGGCCTCGACCGGCAGGCTGGCGAGGCGGCCCAGCTCGTACCGGGTCTCCAGCAGCGCCGGGCCGGTCACCTCGGTGGCGACCTCGGCGGACGCGATCAGCGCGGACCCCGCGACGGAGTGCTCGATGCCGGAGTGCGGCCCGTACGTGTAGCCCTTGTCCTCGCGGATGTTCTCGGTCCAGCGCGACGAGAAGTAGCCGCCGAAGACGAGGTTGGCCAGCTGCAGCGCGGCGTGGTCGGGGTGCTGGCGGGGCAGGCCGGGCAGCGCGATGCGCAGCGACGACTGCACCGAGCCGGGCCGGTCGACGAGCACCAGCGGTCCGGTCTCCAGCGGCGGCACGGGCGGCACGACGGCGTCGCGGGCCAGGCCGGTCCAGCCGTCGAGCGCCTTGGCGGCGGCCTCGATGGCCCGCTCGGGCGGCAGGTCGCCGACGATGACGAGGGTGGCGCCGTCGGGGCGGACCCGGTCGGCGTGCAGGGCCCGCAGCTGGCCGGGGCGCACGCCCTTGACCTGGCCGGGCTCGGGCGTCTGGACGGCGTACGGGTGCCGGCCGTACATGCGCTTGAGCAGCGCCACCCGCACGAGGTGGGCGGGCTGCTGCTGGGCGACCTGGAGGTGGTCGACGAGCACCTCGCGCTCGGTGGCGACCTCGTCCGTCGGGTACGTCGCGTCGGTGAGGACGCCGGCCAGGATCTCCAGCATCCGGTCGAGGCCGGTGACCAGGGCGTTGCCGCTGATGAGCAGGCGGTCGGGGTCGTGCCCGGCGTCGAGCGCGCCGCCGACGGTCTGCAGCCCGGCCGCGATGTCGGTGGTGGACATGGTGCTGGTGCCGGAGAACAGGGTCTGCGACAGCAGCATCGCCCGGGCCAGCGGCGCGCGCCCGAACGGCACCCGCAGGCGCAGCTCGACCAGCGGCACCGCGGAGCGCCGGATCGCGATGACGGTGAGCCCGTTGTCGAGCGTCTGCTCGGCCTGCTTGGGCAGCTTCAGCTTGCGGTTCGGCCCGAGGGCCGGCAGCTCTCTCATGCCTGCACTCCCGGGATGACCTCGAGGCTGGCGCGGCGCTCGGGGCGCAGCGTGGCGGCGGCGGCGACGACCTGCTCGGCGGTGACGGAGGCGACCAGCCGGGGCAGCTCGTTGAGCAGCTCGGGTCTGCCGCGCTGCTGTTCGAGGACGGCCATCCGCAGCGCCCGGCTGATCACCGGGTCGCTCTCGCGCAGCAGGTGGGTGGCCATCCGGGCCTGGGTGCGGGCGAGCTCACCGGGCGCCAGGCCGCCGGTGGCGATGCGGTCGAGCTCCTCGTCGACGGTGCGCAGCACCTTGTCGACGCTGCCGCCGGGCGGCAGGAACGCCTGCAGGATCAGCACGGTGGGGTCGCGCACCTCCCACGGCTCGCCCATGGCGCCGATGTAGCCGCCGACGCTGGTGGCGCTGCGGTCGCGCAGGATGAGCCGCTCGACGAGCCGGGACGCGTCGCCGTCGGTGAGCACCTCGGCCAGCACCACGTACGGCAGGTAGGCGGTGAGGTCGGCGCCCGGGTCGGGCACCCGCCACGCGGCGGCGACGGCGGGCAGCGGGGCGAGCGGGTCGGTGTACTGGGCGCGCCGCTCGGCGGTCAGGTCGGGCTCGGCGAACGACGGGCGCTGCGGGGCGGGCCGCTCGGGCACGTCGCCGAAGTGCCGCTCGACGAGCGCCTGGGCCTCGGCCACGTCGAGGTCGCCGGCGACGGCGAGGACGGCGTTGCCGCTGGCGTAGTAGCGCTGGAAGAACTCGGCGGCCTCGTCGACGGTGGCGCTATCCAGGTCCACGAAGGAGCCGTAGCCGTCGTGGGCGTTGGGGAACGTGTCGAACATGACGGGCGGCAGCTTGAGCCACGGGAACCCGCCGTAGGGCCGGTTCAGCACGTTGACCCGGATCTCCTCCTTGACGACGTCGACCTGGTTGCGCAGGTTCTCGTCGGTGAGCCGGGGGCCGCGCATGCGGTCGGCCTCGAGGAACAGCGCCCGTTCGAGGGCGTTGCCGGGCAGCGCCTCGAAGTAGTCGGTGTAGTCGAGGTGGGTGGAGCCGTTGAAGGTGCCGCCGGCGCCCTGGACGTGCCGGAAGTGGGCCAGCTTCTCGAGGTTCTCGGAGCCCTGGAACATCAGGTGCTCGAAGAGGTGCGCGAAGCCGGTGCGCCCCTCGGGCTCGGAACGGATGCCGACGTCGTACACGACGGCGACGCCCACGACGCTGGCGCTGCGGTCGGGTGAGAGGACCACCCGCAGCCCGTTGCCGAGGGTGAGCCGTTCCACCGGGTACTTGGTCGCGGGGATCTTCGTCGGTCGCACCACGGTGCGAATCTAGCGCGCCGCGCCGGGACTCTCGCGCTCAGTGGCCGAAAGAGTCAATTCCCATCTGTTGGATCGGACTTGACGGGATGCGCCTACGCGGTCCACTGTTCCCATCAAACAGGTAGACAAAGCAGGGAATGATTCTCGTGTACGTCTCCGCCCGCACCGACTACGCCGTGCGCGCCATGCTCGCCGTCGCCGCCGATCACCCGCACCTGGTGAAGGCGGCGGGGCTGGCCGGCGCGCAGGACATCCCGCTCAGCTTCCTGCAGGGCATCCTGCTCGACCTGCGCCGGGCCGGCCTGCTGCACAGCCACCGGGGCGTCGACGGGGGCTACGCCCTCGCGCGGCCCGCCGCCGACATCACCGTCGGCGACGTCGTCCGGGCGGTCGGCGGCGCGCTCACCACCGTGCGCGGGCTGCCCACCGGCAACGCCACCTACCACGGGGTGGCCACCGGCCTGCGGGACGTGTGGCTCGCCGTCGAACACGCCATCGAGGGCGTCGTGGACAACACCACGCTCGCCGAACTCGCCCATCACCCAGCATCCATCGAGGAGACCGCATGACCCCCCGATTCCTGCGCGCGGCGGCCCTGGCCGCCACGGCCGTCCTGGTCACCACCGGCCTGAGCGCCTGCGGCAACGACGAGGCCGAGGGCGGCGCCACCAGCGAGGCCGCCACGCTGCGCCTCGGGTACTTCCCCAACATCACCCACGCGCCCGCGCTGGTGGGGGTGAAGAACAACCTCTTCGCGGACGCGCTCGGCGCCGGCACCAAGCTGGAGACGAAGACCTTCAACGCCGGCCCGGCCGCGATCGAGGCGCTGTTCTCCGGCGCCATCGACGCCACCTACATCGGCCCGAACCCCGCCATCAACGGCTGGGCGCAGTCGAAGGGCGCCGCCCTGAAGATCATCGCCGGGACGACGTCCGGCGGCGCGGCGCTGGTCGTCAAGCCGGGCATCACCTCGGTCGCCGACCTCAAGGGCAAGAAGATCGCCACCCCGCAGCTCGGCAACACCCAGGACGTGGCGCTGCGGCATTACCTGAAGGAGCAGGGCCTCAACGCCGACCAGCAGGGCGGCGGCGACGTGTCGATCCTGCCGCAGGAGAACGCCACCGCGCTGCAGGCCTTCGCCCAGGGCGCCATCGACGGCGCGTGGGTGCCGGAGCCGCACGTCAGCCGGCTGGTCAGCGAGTCCGGCGGCAAGGTGCTGCTCGACGAGAAGACCCTGTGGCCGAACGGCCAGTTCGTCACCACCCACCTGATCGTCAGCCAGGACTTCCTCAAGAAGCACCCGGCCACCGTCACCAAGCTGCTGCAGGGCCACATCGCCGCGGTCGACCTGGTCACCACCGACAAGGCCGCCGGCCAGAAGGCCGCCAATGAGCAGATCGCCGCGCTCACCGGCAAGCCGCTGAAGGACGACATCCTCGCCGCGTCCTTCGCCAACCTCACCTTCACCGTCGACCCGGTGTCGTCCTCGCTGTTCGCCAGCGCCAAGCACGCCGAGGAGGTCGGCCTGCTCAAGCCCGTCGACCTCAAGGGCATCTACGAGCTGGGCCCGCTGAACTCGCTGCTCAAGGCGGCGGGCAAGCCGGAGGTCAGCGCCGAGGGTGCGGCGTGACGGCGCCCGTTGTCAGCCTCGCGGCCGTGTCCAAGCGATACGGCCGCGGGGCGGACGCCCTGCTCGCCCTCGACCAGGTCTCGCTGGCCGTGCACAAGGGCGAATTCGTCTGCCTGCTCGGCGCCTCCGGGTGCGGCAAGAGCACCCTGCTGTCGCTGGTCGCCGGGCTCGACGAGATCTCCGGCGGCACCCTCGACATCGACGGGCGCCGGGTCTCGCTGATGTTCCAGGAGGCGGCGCTGTTCCCGTGGCTGACCGTCTCCGGCAACGTCGAGCTGGCCCTGCGCCTGCGCGGCGTCGGCCGGGCCGAGCGGCGCCGGCGGGCCGCCGAGCTGCTCGACGTGGTGCGGCTCACCGGCTTCGCCGACAAGCGGCCGCACGAGCTGTCGGGCGGCATGCGCCAGCGCGTCGCCCTCGCCCGGTCCCTCGCCCAGGACGCCGACGTGCTGCTCATGGACGAGCCGTTCGGCGCCCTCGACGCGATGACCCGCGACATCCTGCACGACGAGCTGGAGCGCATCTGGCGCGAGCAGAACCTCACCGTCCTGTTCGTCACGCACAACGTCCGCGAGGCCGTCCGCCTCGGCGACCGGGTGGTCCTGCTCAGCAGCCGCCCCGGCCGCGTCATCTCCGACTTCGAGGTCGGCCACCCGCGGCCCCGGCGCATCGACTCCGCCGAGGTCGCCGAGCTGGCCGCCACCATCACCGACCGGCTCCGCGCGGAGGTCTCCCGCCATGCCCACTGACGCACCCGCCGCACCCGCCGCACCCGCCGCCGCCGAACGCAACGCCGCCGCCGACCGGGTCACCGGGCTCGACGCGCTCGAACTGGGCGGCGCCACCGACCGCGAACGGCTCGCCGCCCGGTTCTGGCGCTCCGCGTGGCCCAAGCTGCTCGCCGTCGCCATCGTGATCGCGGCCTGGCAGGCCGTCGTGCTGGCCGAGCTCAAGCCGGCGTACGTGCTGCCCGGCCCGGCCGAGGTCTTCGACGAGCTGGGCGCGATCGTCACCACCGGCGAGTTCTGGGACGCCGTCCGGCTCACCATGACCCGCGCCGTCATCGGCTTCCTGCTCGCCGTCGTCATCGGCACGGTGGTGGGCGCGGCGGTGGCGACCTTCGCCCCGCTGCGCGCCGCGATCGGCTCGCTCATCACCGGCCTGCAGACCATGCCGTCGATCATCTGGTTCCCGCTGGCCATCCTGCTGTTCCAGCTCAGCGAGAGCGCCATCATGTTCGTGGTCATCATCGGCGCCGCGCCGTCGGTAGCCAACGGGCTGATCAGCGGCATCGACTACGTGCCCCGCACGTGGCTGCGGGTCGGCCAGGTGCTCGGCATGCGCGGCATCGCCCGGTACCGGCACCTGATCCTGCCCGCGTCGCTGCCGTCGTTCGTGTCCGGCCTCAAGCAGGGCTGGGCGTTCTCGTGGCGCAGCCTGATGGCGGGCGAGCTGCTCGTCATCGTGCCGGGCGCGCTGTCGATCGGCGTGCGCCTGCAGAGCGCCCGCGAGCTGAACGAGGCGGCCCTGCTCATCGCCTGGATCATCGTGGTGCTGCTCATCGGCATCCTCATCGACGTGCTGTTCAACGCGGCGGACAACAACCTGCGCCGCCGCTGGGGCCTCAAGCAGCCCTGATGAGCCCCCTCGACCTGCTCGCCGCGGCCGCGCTCGGCGCGGCCGCGGCGGCGGTCGGCACCCCCGCCGGCGTCTCCGGCGGCCTGCTCCTGCTGCCCGCCCTGCTCACGGTGTACGGGCTGGGCGGCACCGTCGCGAGCGCCACGAACCTGCTGTTCAACATCGTCTCCACGCCCGCCGGGATCGCCCGCACCCGGCATCTCGACCGGGCGCTGGCGGTCACCCTGACCGCGGCGGCCGTGCCGGGCGCTGTCGCCGGGGCCGTGCTCAACGTGGCCGTCGCCGGCGACACCCGCGCGTTCCGGGTGCTGGTGGCCGGGCTGCTGGTCGCGGTCGCGCTCAGCCTGCTGCTGCCGCGGCCCGCCGCCGGGCAGGCCCGGGTCGCCCGGCCCGGCCCGTGGCTCACCGTGGCCGGGCTGCTCAGCGGGGTGCTGGGCGGCTTCTTCGGCCTCGGCGGCGCCGTGCTGGCCGCCCCGGCGGCGCTGCTGCTCACCGGCCGGCCGGTGCACCGGGTCGCCGGCGCGGCGCTGGCCACCACCCTCGCCGTGTCGGTGACCGGGCTGGCGGCGTACACCGTCATGGATCTCGCAGGCCTGACCCGGGTGCAGACGCCGCACTGGCCGCTCGGCCTGGCCCTCGGCGCGGGCGGGCTGCTCGGCGCGGCGTTCGCCGCGCGGCTGGCGCCCCGGCTGCCGGACCGGCTGCTGCGCGGCGGCCTGGCGCTGCTGGTGGCGGGCGCCGCCACCCGCCTGGCGCTGGTCGTCTAGAGCGGGCGGACCGACTCCAGCACGTCCTCGACGACCCAGTCGAACTGCTGGTGGGTGCCCGGGACGGACACGTACAGCACCGCCGCGGTCGGCTTGCCCACGTCGATGACCGCCACCGCCGCCAGCTCGTTCGTCGCCCGCAGGCCCGGCGACGAGAAGTGCAGCCGGAACGACGTCACCCACGCCGGGCGCCCGCCCAGGTCCGTCAGCTCGTCGCGCAGCGGGTCCATCGTGTTCGGCTGCGGGTAGTACTCGGCGCGCACGTCCGCCGCCACCTGCCGGCCGACGCACTGCAGGTCGAGGCTGACGGCGTCGTTGTCCGCCGCCGGCACCGCCGCCGACAGGATCGAGGCGTGGTACGACCCGCCCGAGTACTGCTCGGTGACGAAGTGCTGCCCCCGGGTGTACGGCACCTCCAGCGTGCCCGCCCGCCACACCGTGGTCCACGGCTGCCAGGGCGCGTCGTACGCGGCGTACGAGATGCCCGCCTCGGCGTCGGTGGTGCGCGCGCCCGGCTTCGCGGCCGGCGGCGGCTGCAGCGGCGCGCCGTTGCCGTTCTCCGGGATGACGGTGGGCGCCGGGCAGGCCTGGGCCAACGGCGGCCGCACGTCGGTGGCGGGCTCGGCGCGGGCGCGCAGCGGGTTCGTGTCGCCGGAGAACACCAGGCCGGCGGTGACCAGCAGGCCCACCACCAGGATGGCGGCCGCGATCCCGCCGAAGATCATGAGCTGCCGCCGTGGGTCGCCGCCGCCGGGCGCCGGGGGCGGCGGGGGTGGCGGCGCGAGCGGGGGCGGCGGCGGCCCCAGCACGGTGACCGCGCCGGCCGCCCACGGGCCGCCCGGGCGCTGCCGGGTCGGGGGCTGCGGGCTCGCGGACATGGATCCAGTGAACACCACGGCGGGTGCGGGCGGTGCCCGGCCACCCGACCGGCGTCAGCTGAACAGCGCGGTGAGGAGTTTCGTGACGTTCGTCGCCTGCTCGGCCTGGCCGGCCTCGGTGGTGAGGTGCGCCGGCTCGTACCAGGGCGCGAAGGCCACCAGCGACGCCAGCGCGATGCCGGCCACGGCCACCAGCACGACGAGCGCCCATTCGCGCCGTGCGCCTCTCGCGACTCCCACGTCACCACCCCCACGTCCCCGATTGCCGCCCAGCGTGCGCCGCCGCGGCGAAGAACTCAGTCACCTGTCAGACGCGTGGGACGTCGGGTCGGTTGCACCTCGCTGTGAAGAAGGTGTGAAAAACGCCGGCCCCCGCGGTGCGGGGGCCGGCGCCGGGTGTTTCAGATGCGCAGCTCTGAGATCAGAGCGGGCGGATGTTGGCGGCCTGCGGGCCCTTCTGGCCCTGGGTCACCTCGAACTCGACCCGCTGGTTCTCGTCCAGGCTGCGGTAGCCGGAAGACTGGATGGCCGAGAAGTGGGCGAAGACGTCGGCGCCGCCGTCGTCCGGGGTGATGAACCCAAAGCCCTTTTCAGCGTTGAACCACTTAACGACGCCGGTAACCATGCTCGTCTCCTCAGACGGTAGATCCTTCTCGGCGAGTATCGCCGAGAAGCCTTACTGAACCCACACGTTGCGGGTTCGTGTCGCCGTACTGATCTCCCGCCGGAGAAGGTATCTCCGGTTACGACAAAGAGCGCCTGGGGCACAATCCCCACAGGCGCTCGCGAGTACTTGGGAACCACACTGCAACAAGGCGAACCTACCACGGATGGGGACGACCGCCGGTGATCGCACTGCAACTTGCCCGTGAACTCCAGGAAGCCGGGCTCGTCTGGAAGCCCGCGGCCGGGGATCGGTTCGTCATCCCGGACCGCGACATGGACTCCTCGGTGTTCGTCCTGAGCGACATGACGATCGAGGTCCACACGCTGCCGGAGGGCCCGGTGATCGGCTTCAACGGCACCACCGAGTGGGCCATGGACGACGTGGAGCAGGACGAGGCGGTGTGGCTGCCCCGCGAGGACCAGCTGCGTGAGCTGCTCGGCCGCACGTTCCGCGGTCTGACCCGGACGGACGACGGCTTCCGGGTGTCCACGACGCTGCTCGGCACCGACCGGTCTTTCGAGGCCCCGGCCGCCGAGCAGGCCTACGGGCTGGCGCTACTCGACCTGCTGCGCGCGGCGGGCGACTGACCCGCCCGGCGGGCGGCCCGGCGGTGGGTACGCTGGCAGCGTGCCGGACGCGACCACCGCCGCCGACCCGCTCGCCCTGGAGGAGCAGGTCTGCTTCGCGCTGTCGGTCGCCGCGCGCGGCGTCGTCGCCGTCTACCGGCCGCTGCTCGAGCCGATGGGCCTCACCCACCCGCAGTACCTGGTGATGCTCGCCCTGTGGCAGCACGCCCCGCTGTCCGTGCGCCACCTCAGCCGGCTGCTCCAGCTCGACCCCGGCACCCTGTCGCCGCTGCTCAAGCGGCTGGAGGCCATCGGCTACCTGCGCCGGGAGCGGGACCCCGCCGACGAGCGCAGCCTCGCCGTCACCCTCACCGACGCGGGACGCCGGCTGCGCGCCGACGCGGAGAAGATCCCGCCCGCCGTCGTCGAGCGGCTCGGCATGCCCGTCGAGGAGCTGCGCACCCTGCACGCCGCCCTGACCCGGGTCATCGCGGCCGCCAAGGGCGGCGCCCCGGCCTAGGTGCGCGGCACCTCCGGCACCGCCCCGATCAGCGCGGCGAGGCCGTCGGCGTCCAGCAGGTCCGCCGGGCGCACCGTCACGCCCTCGCGCACGTAGTGGAAGCCCGCCCGGACGTGCTCCACCGGCACCCCCGCCAGCGCCGACCAGGCCAGCCGGTACGCCGCCAGCTGCACCGCCGCGGCGGCCGCCTCCGCCGGCGCGGGCGGGCGGCCGGTCTTCCAGTCGATCACGTCGTAGCGGCCGCCCGGCTCGGCGAACACGGCGTCCATCCGGCCGCGCAGCACCACGCCGCCCGCCGCCGTCGCGAACGGGACCTCCACCTCGACCGGGGTGCGGCCCGCCCACTCGCTGGCCAGCCAGCGCTCCTGCAGCTCGGTCAGCTCGTCGTCGCCGGCCGCGTCCGCGTCCGCCGCGCCGGGCAGCTCGTCCACATCGAGCAGCCGCACCGCGCCGAACCGCTGCTCCAGCCAGGCATGGAAGGCGGTGCCGCGGCGCGCGTACGGGTTCGGCGCGCTCGGCATCGGCCGGCGCAGGGCGCGGGCCAGCGCCTCCGGGTCGCGGCGCAGCACCACCAGCTGCGACACCGACAGGTGCCCGGGCAGCGTCACCTCGACCGGGCCGTCCCGGTGCGCCCGCACGTCGCGTTCGGCCAGCAGCAGGTCCACCTCGCGGGTCCACTCCGACGCGGCGTCGTCCGGCGGCTCGCGCAGGAACCGGCGCACCAGGTCGGCGGCGGCCGCGACGGCCGGGCGGCGGGCGCCCAGGGGGTCGCCGGGCCACTCCGCCGTCGCCACGACCGCCGCGCCCGGGTTGTCGGCGTCGCCCGCCGGCTCCGGCGTCCACACGTCGACCGTGCCGTCGCCGAGCCGGCACCGCTCGTGGATCTCGTCGAGGAACACCGACGGGCCGCGGGCCCGCTTCACGCCGTCGCCCCACCAGAAGCCCGAGCACAGCAGCAGCCGCCGCGGCCGGGTCACCGCCACGTACGCGAGCCGGCGCTCCTCCCGCTCGTCGTGCTCCCGCCACGCCCGGCCGAACGCCGCCAGCGCCCCCGCCACGTCCTTCTGGTCCTCCGCCGCCGACAGGTCGAACGCGGGCAGCCCGGCCGCGTCGCCGCGCAGCGGGAACGGCAGCACGCCCAGCCCGCCCAGGTAGTGGTCGGACGCCCGGGACGGCCCCGGCCACACGTCCTTCGTCAGCCCGGCCACCGCGACGACGTCCCACTCCAGGCCCTTCGCGGCGTGCGCGGTGAGCAGCTGCACCGCGCCCTCCACCACGTCCACCTGGCCGGGGGCGAGCCCGCGCTCCTCCTCCTCGGCCGCGGTGAGGAACGCCAGGAAGCCCGCCAGGGTGCCGCCGTCGGTGTCGGCCGCGTACCGGGCCGCCACGTCGCCGAGCGCGTCCAGGTGGCCGCGGGCCAGCCCGGCGTCGCCGCCGGCCGCGGCGCGCACGGCCACCTCGACGTCCAGGCCGATCGTGCGCTCGATGTCGGCGATCAGGTCCGGCAGGGACTGGTCGAGGCGGCGGCGCAGGTGCCCCAGCTCCACCCCGTACGCCTGGAGCCGGGCGTAGCCCTCCGCGCTGAACAGCTGCGCCGGGCCCAGGTCGGCCAGCGCCTCCACGAGCGTGGCGTCGTCCAGGGTGTCGCCGACGGCCTCCGGCTCCTCCGTGGACCGGGCCGCCGCGATCGCCCGCGACCGGCGGTGCAGCGCCACCAGGTCGCGCGGGCCGATGCGCCACCGGGCGCCGGTCAGCAGCCGCAGCAGCGACGCGCCGTCCGTCGGGTCGGCCAGCACCCGCAGCGTGCACACCACGTCGCGCACCTCGGGCGTGTCGAGCAGGCCGCCCAGGCCCACCACCTCGACGGGGACGCCGCGGGCGCGCAGCGCCTCCTCGATCGCCGGGATCTGGCTGCGCAGCCGCACCAGCACCGCGCTGGTCGGCCGCCGCTCCACCGGGATCTCCGTCGGCGCCGCCTCCGGCAGGCCCGCCGCCAGCCGCCACGCCGTCAGCATGCGGTCCGCGATCCACTCCGCCTCGTCGGCGTACGTGGGCAGCAGCGCGCACCGCACCGTCGCCCCGCCCACCGGCTCCGCCACCGACGTCGCCGGCACCAGCTCGGCGACCGTGGCGCCCGCCGCGCGCAGCGGCGCCGACATGGCGTTCGCGACGCCCAGGATCTCCGGCCGGTTGCGCCAGCTGCGCGTCAGCGTCAGCGTCCACGCCTCCCGGCCGCCGGCCGCGGTGAACTCCGCCGGGAACCGGTCCAGCGTGCCCGCGCTCGCGCCGCGCCAGCCGTAGATGGACTGGCACGGGTCGCCGACCGCCGTCACCGGGTGCCCGTCGCCGAACAGCGCCCGCAGCAGCACCACCTGCGCGTGGCTGGTGTCCTGGTACTCGTCGAGCAGCACCACCCGGAACCGGGCCCGCTCGATCGCCCCGACCTCCGGGTGGTCGCGGGCCACCACGGCAGCCCGGGCCAGCTGGTCGCCGAAGTCCATCGCCTCCAGGGTCAGCTTGCGCTCGGCGTACGCGCGCACCAGCGGCAGCAGCGCCAGCCGGCCCTGCTGGCGGGCCAGCACCTGCTTCACGTCCGCGTACGCCTTGCCCGGCCGCTCCTGCACGTCGGCGAAGAACCGGCCGGTCCACGACGCCAGCTCGTCCGGGGTCACCAGGTGCTCGCTCAGCTCGGCGGATAGCGCCAGCACGTCGTCGGTCACCGTGGACGGCGCCCGGTTCAGCCCGCTCATGTCGCCGGTGTACGACCGCACGAGCGAGTCGACGATCTGCCAGCGCGCCGCCTCGGTGAGCAGCCGCGCCGACGGCTCGAACCCGGCCCGCAGCCCGTGCTCGGTGACGATCCGCGCCGCGAACGAGTGGTACGTGGCGATCGTCGGCTCCCCGGCGAACGCGTCGTCGCGGCCCAGCCGCCGCACCAGCTGCCCGAGCCGGGTGCGCACCCGGTGCGCCAGCTCCCCGGCCGCCTTGCGGGTGAACGTGAGGCCGAGGATCTCGTCGGGGCGGGCGTAGCCGTTGGCGACCAGCCACACCACCCGCGCGGCCATCGTCTCGGTCTTGCCCGACCCGGCCCCGGCGACCACCAGCAGCGGCTCGACCGGCGCCGCCACGATCTGCGCCTGCTCGTGCGTGGGCGCGTGCAGGCGCAGCAGCCTGGCCAGCTCGACCGGGGTGTAGCGGGGCCCGGAGTCGGGGCGGCGGCGCGGCGCGGGGGCGTTGGTGGCGAACAGGCTCTGCTGGGTCACGGCTCCACTACCTGGCGGCCCTTGCCCGAGATGGGGCAGGCGGTCCGGACCGGGCAGACCCTACACCGGCTGTTGGCCACGGCCGAGAACGTCGCCGCCGCCATCGTGTCGGCGGTGCGCCGCACCATCGCCTGCGCCCAGCCGGCGTCCGCGGCGTCGGCCAGCGGCAGCTGGAGCTGCTCCTTGGCCTCCTTGCCGGTGCCGAGCTGCACCAGGGCCGCCCCGCCGCTCTCCTCGGTGCCGCCCAGCTCCGCGAACGCGCCCGCCTCGACCGCCGCCTGGTAGCCGGCGAGCTGCGCGTGCTCCTCCACCTCGGCCGCCACCACCGTGGACTTGCCGGTCTTCAGGTCGATGACGACCAGCCGCCCGCGCTCGTCCACCTCCAGCCGGTCGACCCGGCCGGTCAGCTCGATCGGCCGCTGCTCGTCGCCCAGCCGCACCGCGAACTCGTGCTCGATCGCCAGCAGCCGCCGCGGGTTAGCCGCCAGCCACCGCAGCAGCTTGTCCACCATGCCCTCGGCGCGCGCCTGCTCGGTGCCCGCCAGCCAGCGCGCCGCCAGCTCGATCGCGTCGAACCGCCCCGCCACGTAGTCGATGAGCTGCTGCCGGTCGGCGCTGGCGTCCTCGGCCAGCATCGCCGCCGCGTGCACCAGGTTGCCGATGCCCTGCGCCGGGCCGGCGGGCGCCGCGCCGCCGTGCCGCTCCAGCAGCCAGCGCAGGCTGCACCGCAGCGCACTCTCCATCGCCGACGGCGTGACCCGCACCGGCTCGCCCGCCAGCGCGAGCGGCCGGTCGTCGGACAGCCCGCGCAGCCCCCACCACTCGTCCGGGTGCGCACCGGGCACCCCGGCCGCGGCCAGCCGCGCCAGCTCGGCCGCCGCGGCGCGCCGCCGGGCGGGTTCGGCGTCCTCCGCCACCACGACGGTACGCAGCTCCGCCACCAGCGCGGGCAGCGTCAACGCCCGCGGCAGCGCCCCGACGGGCAGCTCGACGGGCTGGTCGGGACTCCGCGGCGCGGGCACGACCGGCTCCGGCACGGCGCGTCCCGGCACCGTCGGCCCGGCGTCGAGCGGTGACCCGTCGACGGCGAGGGCCTCCCGGACCGCGGCGTCACCCTCCTCACGAAGACCACGCCCGCCCTCGATCCCGCGCACGGCATCGGCGCCGACCTCGCCGCCGTCCTCCGGCCCGCGCCCGTCCCCCGGCCCGCGTACACCGTCCGGGCCGCCGTCCGGGCCGCCACCGTCCGGGTTGCCGTCCGGGCCGCCGTCGTCCGGGCCGCCGTCGTCGTCCGGCGGCGGTGCGAGGTCGTCGGGGGGAAGGGGGTCGTCGCCGGCCAGCTCGTACAGGAAGCGGCTCGGTTGTTCCTCGCCGTCGGCGCCGCCGACGCCCGCCGACGCGACCGCCGTGGCCACCAGGCGGTGCCGGGCCCGGCTCGCGGCCAGGTGGAACAGGCGGCGCTCCTCGACGAGCAGCGCCGACGTCTGCCCGGCCAGCGCCGCGGGCCCGCCCGGGTCGCGGCCGGCGAGGACGTCGACGAGGCGTTCGGAGCCGAGCAGGCTGCCGCGCAGCCGCAGGTCGGGCCAGATGCCCTCCTGGACGCCGGCGAGCACGACGACGTCCCACTCGTGGCCCTTGGCGGCGTGGGCGGTGAGCAGCCGGACGGCCTCGCCGCGGTCGGCGTGCGGGGCGATGGTGTCGGCGGGCAGCTCCTGGCCGAGGACGTGCTCCAGGAAGGTCTCGGTGCGGGCGCCGGGCAGCCTGTCGACGAAGCGGGCGGCGGCGTCGAACAGGACGAGCACGGCGTCGAGGTCGCGGTCGGCGGCCTCGGCGCGCCACTGGCGGGCGTGGCCGGCCTCCTCGCCGACGGGGGCCTGGGCGCCGCGGGCGCTGGCGCCGAACCAGCGGTCGGCGAGGCCGCTGGCGCGCCAGACGGCCCACAGCACCTGTTCGGCGTTGGCGCCGGGGGCGGCGGCGGCCTCGCGGGCGGTGGCGAGCAGGCGGGCGACGGCCTGAGCGGGGGCGGCCCAGCGGCGGTCGATGGCGAGCAGGTCGCCGGGGTCGCGCAGGGCGTCGAGGAGCAGCTCGGCGGACGGGCGGCGGTCGCCGGCGGCGTGGGCGAGGGCGCGCAGGCCCTGGCGCAGCCGCCGCTCGGCGAGCGGGTCGGCGCCGCCGAGGGGCGAGTGCAGCAGCGCGACCGCCGCCTCCTCGTCGAGCCGGTCGGGGTCGAGGGCGCAGCGCAGCAGGAGCAGCAGCGGCGCGACGGCGGGCTGCAGGTGCAGCGGCAGGTCCTCGGCGAGGGTGACGGTGGGGACGCCGGCGGTGCCGAGGGCGCGTTGCAGCGGCGGCAGCTGCAGGGCGGTGGAGCGGAGCAGGATGGCCATGCGCGACCAGGGGACGCCGTGCAGCAGGTGCGCCTCGCGCAGCACGTGGGCGATCCAGGCGGTCTCGCTGGTGGCAGTGCGGAACGTGTGCACCCGCACGTCGCCCTCGGGCAGGCCGGGGGCGGGCCGCAGCTCCCGGTGCCCGGCGGGGCCGCGCAGCCGCCGGGCGACGCGGGCGGTGGCGGCGAGCAGGCCGGAGCCGGCCCGGTAGCCGGTGTGCAGGGTGACGGTCTCGGCGACGGCGCCGGACGCCGTGCGGAACTGGTGCGCGAACGTGCCGACGATGCCGGGGTCGGCGCCGCGGAACGCGTAGACCGACGCGTCGGGGTCGGCGAACGCCACGAGCGGCGTGCCGCCGCCGGCGACGAGGTGCAGCAGCTCGATCTGCGCCGGGTCGGTCTCGGCGAGCTCGTCGACGTACACGCAGGACAGCCGGCGGCGTTCGGCGGCGAGCAGGTCGGGGTCGTCGCGCAGCAGGCCGGACGCGGCCCGGACCAGCTCGGCGGGGTCGTAGGCGGTGGAGCCGCGGCTGGTGGACTCGCGCAGCGCCAGCACGCCGACGTACTCGCGCAGGAAGCGGGCGGCGGCGGGCCAGTCGGCGCGGCCGACGCGCTCGCCGATGCGGGCCAGCTCGACGGGGCCGACGCCGCGCTCGGCGGCGCGCTGCATGAGGTCGCGCAGCTGCTGGGCGAACGCGCGGGTGGGCAGGGCGGCGCGCAGCTCGGGCGGCCAGCCGACCGGGTCGGGCTCGTCGTCGCCGACGACCTCGAGCAGCTCGCGGATGATCAGGTCCTGTTCGGGCCCGGTGAGCAGGCGCGGCGACGGCTCGCCGTGCTCGGCGGCGGCGCGGCGCAGCAGCCCGAACGCGTACGCGTGGAAGGTGCGCACGAGTGGTTCGTGGACGATGCGCCCGGGCGTGCCGGCGATGCGGGCCTCGATGCGGTCACGCAACGCACCGGCCCCGCGGCGGCCGAACGTGAGCACGAGGATGCGTTCGGGGTCGGCGCCCTCGGCGACGCGCGCGGCGACGGCCTCGACCAGGGTGGTGGTCTTGCCGGTGCCTGGTCCACCCACGACCAGCAGCGGCCCGTCGGTGTGGGCGACGACGTGCCGCTGGATCGGGTCGTCGACGAGCGCCGGCGCCGGGTCGGCGGGGCGCCGGACGAGCCGGTAGGCGGGGGCACGCACGCCGCTATCACACCACGCAGGTACGACAAGGTTCCGCACGGTTGTGCGTCGCCGAGCGTGATCGGCGTTTAGGACTATTCACAGATGGCGCTCGTGCGCTTCCGTTCAACAGTTAACATTCTTTACGGTGCGGTCAACGGAAGGAGTGACCACGTGATCACAAGACGACTTCTGGCGACGTTCAGCGCACTGGTGATGGCCGGGACGCTGACCATCCTGGTCCCGGCGACCAGCGCCCAGGCGGCGGCGTGCACCGCACCGGCCTGGAGCGCGACCGCCGTCTACACCAACGGCATGCAGGTCACCTACAACGGCCGGCAGTACACCGCGAAGTGGTGGACGCAGAACGAGATCCCCAGCAACAGCGGCCAGTGGGGCGTCTGGCGCGACGACGGCGCCTGCTCGTCGACCCCGACCACCCCGCCGACCACTCCCCCGACGACCCCGCCCACGACCGGCCCGACGACCCCGCCGCCCGGTCCCGCCGGCAAGAAGATCGTCGGCTACTTCGCCGAGTGGGGCGTCTACGGCCGCCAGTACTTCGTCAAGAACATCGACACGTCCGGCTCCGCGAGCAAGCTGACCCACATCCTGTACGCGTTCGGCAACACCACCGGCGGCCGCTGCGCCATCGGTGACGCCTACGCCGACTACGACATGGCGTACACGGCGGCGAACAGCGTCGACGGCGTCGCCGACACCTGGGACGCCGGGGCGCTGCGCGGCTCGTTCAACCAGCTGCGCAAGCTGAAGAGGAAGCACCCGCACCTCAAGGTGATCTACTCCATCGGCGGCTGGACCTGGTCGGGCGGCTTCACGCAGGCCGCGCAGAACCCGGCGGCGTTCGCCGAGTCCTGCTACCAGATGGTCGAGGACCCGCGCTGGGCCGACGTCTTCGACGGCATCGACGTCGACTGGGAGTACCCGAACGCCTGCGGCCTGACCTGCGACTCCAGCGGCCCGAACTCGTTCAACGCGGTCGTCTCCGCGCTGCGCACCCGGTTCGGCTCCGGCAACCTGGTGACCGCGGCGATCACGGCCGACGGGTCGAACGGCGGCAAGATCGACGCCGCCGACTACGCCACCGGCATCCAGAAACTCGACTTCGTCATGCCGATGACGTACGACTACTACGGCGCGTTCAACCCCCAGGGCCCGACGGCCCCGCACTCGCCGCTGACCTCGTACCCCGGCATCCCCACGCAGGGCTTCTGGTCCGACGCGGCGGTGCAGAAGCTCAAGAGCAAGGGTGTCCCGGCGAGCAAGATCCTGCTCGGCATCGGCTTCTACGGCCGCGGCTGGACCGGCGTCACCCAGGCCGCCCCGGGCGGCTCGGCGAGCGGCCCCGCGCCCGGCACGTACGAGCAGGGCATCGAGGACTACAAGGTGCTGAAGAACCGCTGCCCGGCGACGGGCACGGCCGGCGGCACGGCGTACGCCTTCTGCGGCGGGCAGTGGTGGGGCTACGACACCCCGGCCACGATCGGCGGCAAGATGACCTACGCCCGCAACCAGGGCCTCGGCGGCGCCTTCTTCTGGGAGCTGTCCGGCGACACCAGCAACGGTGAGCTGATCGGGGCGATGCGCTCCGGCCTCGGCTGACACCGCTGACGCACCGGCCGCCGCCGCGAGGGCTCACTCCTTCGCGGCGGCGGTCTCGTCCGGTCCGGGGCGCTGCGCCGGGGCCTCGATGGCGTCGAACGCGGCGCCGACCGACGTCGCGAGCGTCACCAGGTCGAGCGCGGCCGGGCGGACGAACCGCGCGTCGGTCGCCGCCCGCAGCCAGGCCAGCAGGCCCGCGTAGAAGCCGTCCGGGTCGAGCAGGACGATCGGCTTGCGGTGCACGCCCAGCGTGGCGGTGGTCCACACCTCGAACAGCTCGTCGAGGGTGCCCAGGCCGCCGGGCAGCGTGATGATCGCGTCGGACTTGGCGAGCATCAGGTCCTTGCGCTCGTTCATCGACTCGGTGATCAGCAGCTCGTCGCTGGCCGTGTCGGCCACCTCGAGGTCCACCAGCGACTGCGGGATGACGCCCAGCGTGGGCGCCCCGCCGGACCGGGCGCCCTCGGCCACCGCGCCCATCATGCCGACGCGTCCGCCGCCGGAGACCAGGGTGTGCCCCCGCCGGGCCAGCTCACGGCCGGTCTCGGCGGCGAGCTCCAGGTACTCCGGGTCGAGGGCGGTGGACGAACCGCAGAACACCAGGACCGCCGCCACTCAACTCTCCCCGGTTTCCTTCGCCAGCCGCTGCACGACCGATTGTTGCAGCCCGTCGCGCTCGGCGGCGAGCGCCGCGTCGGCCTCCACGATGTGCCGGACCGCCTCGGCCACGTCGTCCGTGACGAGGATCAGCTCCAGGTCGGCCGGGCCGATCTTGCCGTCGGCCTCCATCGTGTCCCGCAGCCAGTCCAGCAGCCCCTGCCAGTACGACCGGCCCATCAGGACCACCGGGAACCGGGTGACTTTGCGGGTCTGCACCAGCGTCAGCGCCTCGAACAGCTCGTCCATCGTGCCGAACCCGCCGGGCAGCACCACGAACGCCTGCGCGTACTTGACGAACATGGTCTTGCGGGCGAAGAAGTACCGGAAGTCGATGCCGATGTCGACCCAGTCGTTGATGCCCTGCTCGAACGGCAGCTCGATGCCCAGGCCGACGCTGGTCCCGCCGGCCTCGGTGGCGCCGCGGTTGGCGGCCTCCATGACGCCGGGCCCGCCGCCGGTGATCACGGCGTAGCCGGCGTCGGCCAGCGCGGCGCCCAGGTCGGCGGCCAGCGCGCACTCGGGACTGTCCGGTTTGCTGCGGGCGGAGCCGAACACGCTCACCGCCGGGGGCAGGTCCGCCAGCGTGTCGAAGCCCTCGACGAACTCCGACAGGATCCGCAACGCCCGCCAGGCGTCCTTCGTTTTCCAGTCGTCGCGCCGCCGGGAGTCGAGCAGCCGCTCGTCCGCCGTACTCGGGGGGATCGATTCCCGCCGCAGGGTGACCGCTCCACGGTGGCGTTCGGGCGCCGTGCCGCGGCGTTGTTCGCGTCCTTCGGTCATGCGATCAACGGTAGTCGGACAGAGGGGCACGGGAACGGACATTGGGCCAGATACCGAAAGACGATTGCGGCGTCGTCACTCTTTTGCCAGGGTGGAGCAACCGTACGTAGCGCTGGAGCGTCTTATACGTACCTGCACGGCAGCACGGCGTCCCGTCGTCGGCGGGCAGCTCGGAGAGGAGCCACCGTGATGACCCGTATGGAACGGCTGAAGGTCAAGCGACGTCTGCAGCGGAAGATCCGCGCGACGGTCGAGGAGCGCCGGCTGGCGCTCGCCCTCGCCCCGGCACTGTCCATCCCCGAGCCCGAACCCGAACCGGGGCCTGACTCCCTCTCCTGATCACCGCGCACCGCCACGCGCGCCGGCCGTCCGCGACGGCCGGCGCACGCGTCTCCTACTGGCCCCGCACCCGGCTGCCGGCCGCCGCGTTGTCGGCCAGGGCCTGCTCGCGCCGCTCCGTCCGCACGCACGTGCGGTCGCCGGCGAAGGCGCCCCGCGGCGCGCCACACGAAGCCCTGCTTGCAGGCGTTGGGCCCCCACAGGGTGACCCCGGTCGTGTTCGACATCACCCGGACGGACGCCGTCTCGCCGACGTGGCCGACCTTGATGGTCACGCCGTCTCGGCCGTCGTGAACGGCACCGGGTGCCGGCCGGAGACCGAGCCCTGGCCGAGCCACAGGCGGCCGCCCGACTGGCTGTCGACGTAGTCCTGCATCCCGCCGTCGCCCCGGCCGGCGCTGGTCAGCATGATCGGGTGGATCGGCCGGCCGGTCCGGCTGCGCGAACGGTCGCGCCGGAGGTGTCAGTCCTGGGTGCCCTCGGGGGCCAGCCAGCGGTGCAGGGTCGCCGCGCCGTCGCGGATCCGGCCGATCTCCACGTGCTCGTCGGGCGCGTGCGCCAGCAGCGGGTCGCCGGGGCCGTAGTTCATCGCCGGGATGCCCAGGGACGCGAACCGGGCCACGTCGGTCCAGCCCAGCTTCGCCGCCGGCTCGGCGCCGACCGCCGCGAGGAACTCCCGCGCCGGCGCCGCCGTCAGGCCCGGCAGGGCGCCCGGGGCGGAGTCGGTCAGCTCCACCTCGTAACCCTCGAACACCTCGAGGACGTGCTCCAGCGCGCCCTTCTCGTCGCGGTCCGGCGCGAACCGGAAGTTGACCTCCAGCTCGCAGGCGTCCGGGATGACGTTGCCCGCGACGCCGCCCGCGATGCGGACCGCGTTCAGCCCCTCGCGGTACGTGCAGCCGTCGATGGTGACCGTGCGCGGCGCGTACGCCTGGAGCCGGTTCAGCGCCTCGCCCGCGGCGTGGATGGCGTTCACCCCGCGCCACGACCGGGCCGAGTGCGCCCGCCGGCCGGTGGTGCGCACCAGCACCCGCAGGGTGCCCTGGCAGCCGGCCTCGACCACCCCGTACGTGGGCTCGAGCAGCACCGCGAAGTCGGCGGCGAGCCACTCGGGGTGCGCGTCGCCGACCAGCTTGAGCCCGTTGTACTTGCCCTCGATCTCCTCCGCCTCGTAGAAGAAGTAGGTGAGGTCGAACCGGGGGTCGGGCAGGGTGGCGGCCAGGTGCAGGGCGAGCGCCACGCCGGACTTCATGTCGGACGTGCCGCACCCGTAGATCAGGTCGTCGACGACGGTCGACGGGAAGTTGTCGTTCAGCGGCACGGTGTCGAGGTGCCCGGCGAGCACGACCCGCTGCGCGCGGCCCAGCTCGGTGCGGGCCATGAGCGTGTGGCCGAACCGCTCGACGGACAGGTGCGGCAGCTGCCGCAGCACCTCCTCGACGCAGTCGGCGATGCGCTTCTCGTTCCGCGACACGGACTCGATGTCGACCAGCGCGCGGGTCAACTCGACCGGGTCGACCAGCACATCCGGGGTCAGCGGGTTCGCCATAGGGCGCACCCTACCGGCCCCGGGTGAAGCCGCACGGGCCAGTTGTGGACGGCGGTGACCGGGCGCACTGACCGGGCCGGCGGGCTTTAGTACTGTCACGGCGTGGAGATCTCGACGTCGCCCGCGTGGGGCATCGGCCTGGCCACCGTCACCGCCGAGGGACAGGTGCTCGACGCCTGGTACCCGGCCGGTTCGCTGGGGCTCGGGGGCGTGCCCGCGGACGCGCCCGCCGTGCCGGAGGGCGCGCTCGGCCCGCGCACGCTGCCCGGCCTGGCGACGGTCGTGGTGCGCACCGAGATCGGCTCGCTGGCCGACCCGATCAAGGACGTCGCGGACGCGTACCTGCGCCTGCACCTGCTGTCCCACCGCCTGGTGCGGCCGAACGAGCAGAACCTCGACGGCATCTTCGGCGTCCTGCCGAACAACGCCTGGACCTCCGCGGGCCCGTGCCCGCCGGACCGGGTCGACGAGCTGCGGTTCGCGGAGCGGGCCGCCGGCCGCCACCTGGCCGTCTACGGGGTCGACAAGTTCCCGCGGATGACCGACTACGTGACGCCGGCCGGCGTGCGCATCGCCGACGCCGACCGGGTGCGCCTCGGCGCCCACCTCGCCGCCGGCACCACCGTCATGCACGAGGGGTTCGTCAACTTCAACGCCGGCACGCTCGGCACGTCGATGGTCGAGGGCCGCATCGTCGCGGGCGTCGTGGTCGGCGACGGCTCCGACATCGGCGGCGGCTCGTCGATCATGGGGACGCTGTCCGGCGGCGGCAAGGAGAAGATCAGCATCGGCGAGCGCAGCCTGCTCGGCGCGAACGCCGGCGTGGGCATCTCGCTCGGCGACGACTGCGTCATCGAGGCGGGCACCTACATCACGGCCGCCTCGAAGCTGACCCTGCCGGACGGCCGGGTCGTCAAGGCGCGCGAGCTGTCGGGCGTCAACAACCTGCTGTTCTGGCGCAACTCGGTCACCGGCGCCCTGGAGGCGCGGCCGCGCACGGGCACGGGCATCGAGCTGAACTCGGCGCTGCACGCCAACGACTGACGGCCCGCTAGTCCTCGCCGGCGCCGCAGTCGTCGGCGCAGTCGGGCCGCCCGCGCCCGGAGCCGACGGCGACGATCTCGCTGACCGGCTCGCGCACCACCTCGGACGCGATCACCTTCCGGCGCGCCCCGTCCTCGCCGACCCGGTAGGTGACCCGGCGCACGCCGGGCACGCCGGACCGCACGATCCGCTCGGTGCCCTGGGGCAGCGACGGGTCGCGGAAGGTGTCGCGCCGGAACGGGATCGCCTCCGTCACGGTCCGGACGGCCGCGCTGCCCTTCTCCGGCAGCCGGCTGGCCGGGGCGCTCGGCGCGGCGGGCGTGGCCGCCCGGTTCTTCGGCCGGCCGGTGGGCCGGGCCGCCGTCGCGGTGGGCTCGGGCCGCCGGCCGAGACCGGCGCTCGGCGGCGAGGCCTGCGGCGCGGCGACGGGCGGCGCGAACCCGGCCGTCCCCCGCGCCACGGCCGCCGCCGCGTGGCGCTGCGTGGGCTGGTCCGGCAGCGCGGCGACGACGGCGACGGCCCCGCCGCCCAGCGGCACGAGCAGCGCGGTCGCCACGAGGCCCATGCGCAGCCAGAACGGCAGGCGCTGCCACGGCGACTTGCGCAGCACGAAGAGCGTCAGCGACGTTTTGTCCTGATTTGACACTCGGGCATTGTGCGGGCAGCCGGCCGCCCGGCGACTCCGACACGCGGGCTCAGCGCAGCACCCCGGCGGCCGCCGCCCGCACCGCCGCCGTCAGCCGCGCCAGCACCGCCGACTCCAGGCGCCAGTACTGCCAGTACAGCGGCACGTCCAGGTGCCGGCCCGGCGCCAGGTCGACCAGGCGGCCCGCCGCCACGTCGGGCGCGGCGATCCAGTCCGGCACGAGCCCCCACCCGAGCCCCAGCCGCACCGCGTCGATGAACCCGGCCGACGCCGGCACGAAGTGCGTCGGCGGGTCCACGTCGCGCCGGGTCACCGCCCGGGCGAACCGGTGCTGCAGCAGGTCCTTGCGGTTGAACCGCAGCATCGGCGCCGCCCCGAACGCCGCCCCCGCGGCCCGCCCCGCGAAGTGCGCCGCGTGCAGCTCCGGCGTCGCCGCCGCCACGTACCGCAGCACCCCGAGCGGCTCCACCCGGCACCCCTGCACGGCGGCCTGCTCCGCGGTCACCGCCGCCATCACCGTGCCGTCGCGCAGCAGGTCGGCCGTGTGCCCCTCGTCGTCGGTGTGCAGCTCGAACGTCACCTCCGGCAGCCGCACCAGCGCCGGCAGGAACCAGGTGGCGAGGCTGTCGGCGTTCACCACGACCGCCACCCGGGTGAACGACCCGCGCGCCTGCTCCAGCGCCTCGCGCTCCAGCAGCGCCACCTGCCCGGTGAGCCGGATCAGCGGCCGCCCGGCGTCGGTGGGCACGCACGGCTTCGCCCGGCGCACCAGCACCTGCCCGACGACCTGCTCCAGCGCCTTGACCCGCTGACTCACCGCCGACGGCGTGACGTGCAGCGCCCGCGCGGCCGCCTCGAAGCTGCCGTGCTCCACCACGGCCTGGAACGTGGCCAGCTGCACCGGGTCGAGCGACATAAGCTCATCTAACCGTACTGAAGAATCTTTAGCTGGAGTGCGGCCGCGCGCAACCCTACGGTCGAACCATGGGATCAGCGCTCACCGGCTTCGGCTTCGCCATCGCCCTCATCGTCGCCATCGGCGCGCAGAACGCGTTCGTGCTGCGCCAGGGCCTGCGCCGCGAACACGTCCTGCCGGTCGTCGCCATCTGCGTCGCCGCCGACGCCGCCCTCATGACCGCCGGCATCGCCGGCCTCGGCGCCGTCGTCGCCGCAGCCCCCGCCGCCCTCACGGCGGCCCGCTGGGGCGGCGCCGCCTTCCTCCTCGGGTACGCGCTCCTCGCGGCCCGCCGCGCCCTGCGCCCGTCCACCCTCACCCCGCTCGACCGGCCGCCCGCGCCGCTGCGCGCCACCGTGCTGGCCTGCCTGGCGTTCACCTTCCTCAACCCGCACGTGTACCTCGACACCGTCGTGCTGCTCGGCGCCGTCGCCCAGCAGGACCCGAACCGGTGGGTGTTCGGGGCGGGCGCGGCCACGGCGAGTCTGGTGTGGTTCACGGCGCTCGGAGTGGGGGCGAGCCGACTGGCGCCGGTGTTGTCGCGGCCGTCGGCGTGGCGGGTGGTGGACGGGGTCATCGCGGTGGCGATGGGGGCGCTGGGCGTCACGCTGATCGCCGGCTGATTGCTCACCGAATAGGCGGTCACGTCGGCATAGCAGAACTTTGCCCTGGTGCAATGTTTCGCCGCGCCGCGCATTTCCGATCGCTTTTCGTCGCCGACAGGCGCCGACGCCCTCACTAATCGGCGCCGCGCGCCCTTTCGTGGTCGGCCCGGCATCCGAAAGGGCTGCGGCCACGCTGAAAGGCTGAATCCCTCCGGGTGATGAAGCCGTCCGTTCTCATGACAAAAGTCTGAAATCAGGTCACAGCCGGGTCACGAAGTCACCGCCTGCGCGGGCCGGCGGCCCCTTGGCCGGCCTCCGTCGCCATCGCCGGGTTGATTAAAAGCCGCGCGGGTGTTAGCCGACGAGTCCACGCTGTCGCCCGACGCATTTCCGTACCGCATTCATCGACCAGCCGGGCCGATAACGGCCGGCCCGTACGCCCAACGGGTTAATACGGTCGGCGTCCGCCGGTCGCTTGTCGGCATCGGGAATGGCGGCCGGTTTCCTGATCAGTTTCCGGCAGCCGATGAGGCAGTTTGTTGCTCGGCGCCGGACCGCCTCCACCGGCTCGGCGCCACTCTCATTGGAAACCCCCGGAATGCGTCCCGGCGTTCCGGGGGTCATGAAATGTTCCGCAGGAGGAACCAGCACATGCGCAAGATGACCAAGCGCTCCACCGCCATCGTCGCCACCTCCGTCCTCGCGGTCGGCGGCCTCGCCGGGGCGGCTTGGGCGACCGGCTGGGGCGTCACCGGCGTCGGCTCCGCGAGCGCCACCACCGCGGAGATCAAGCCCATGCGCGCCGACATCACCGTCGCGGGCAACCTCTACCCGGGCAAGTCCGCCAACGCGGTGGCCCTGGTGGACAACCCGAACGAGTTCCCGGTGACCCTCACCGGCATGACGCCGACGAACATCTCGGTCCGCAAGGGCAACACGGACAACGACGCCTGCAAGGCCACGCTGAACGCGTCGTCGATCGTGGTGACCCTGCCGAACACCGCTCCGACCATCGCGAAGGACACCGAAAACCAGAGCATCACGGTGCCGTTCTCCGTTGCGCAGAACCTCAGCTCGACGTGCGCCAACTCGACCTTCACGCTGTCGTTCAACTTCACCGGCGAGAGCGCCTAAGTCGGATCGAGATGGGCGGGGCGCGGCTTCGCGTCCCGCCCATCCGTCGTTGTGCCGCAACCGACAGAAGGAGGAGAGCCGTGAAGCGATGGCACAGCCTCGTCGCCGCGGCCGCCGTCGTCGGCGTCGCCGTCGCCGGGGCGTCCGGCGGTCCCCAGGAACCCGACGACGACACGATCATGGTCACCACCGCGCGCGGGACCACGACCGGCTACGGCCCGTTCGCCTTCACGGTGGCCGGCAGCTCGATCAAGGGCCTCTACCCGGGCGTCGTCAAGGACATGACGGTGACGCTCACCAACCCGTACGACTTCGACATCGCGGTGCAGAGCATGCATGGCGCGGTCGTCGCCTCGTCGAACCCGCGCTGCAAGCCGGGCCCGGCCACGCTGACGACGCGGCCGTTCACCGGGAAGCTCCCGCTGATCGTCAAGGCCGGCGCGCGCCAGCGGGTCGGCGCCGTCCCCGTGGCCATGCCGAAAGGGGCGTCCGCGAAGTGCCAGAAGACGACGTTCACGATCCAGCTGACCGGCACCGCGAAGAAGGCCGCGCGATGAAGCCGTTCCACCGCGCCGGAATCCTCGCGGCGGGAGCGGTCGTCGCCGTCGTCAGCAGCGCCGTCGCCTGGGCGGGCTGGCAGACGCCCACCGACCCGGTGACGATGCGGTTCAAGACCGCCGACCTCCCCGTCGGCGCGCAGCCCGAGGCGACGGTCTCGCCCAACGGCCGGCACGTGACGATCAGGTGGGCGGCGAAGAACATCGTCCCCGGCGTCCGGGTGCAGTACTACTCCGTGACGCGGCACGGGGCGGGTGTGCCGCCGGCCCACGTCTGCACCGTCAACGCCACCTCCTGCCGGGATGCCAACGTGCCCGCCGGGACGTGGACCTACACCGTCCACACCCGCTTCGAGACGTGGGAGGGCGTCGACGGGCCGGCCAGCCTGCCGGTGACGATCGCGGCGTCGGCGGCCCGGACGCTCGACACCACGCAGGCCCCGGTGGTGCCCGCTCCCGCGGCCCCGGCGGCCGAGCCGGCGGAGGAGGACACGCCACCGGCCACGCCCACGATCGTGCCGGACCCGGTCGCGTCGCCGTCGCCGACGGCGGCGGATCCGGTCACGACCACCGCCGAGACGCCGCTCCCGGAGATCCCGTCGGACGCCGGATGAGCTTCTCCGTACCGCACGATTGCAGCATGGCAAGGATGGCCGCGCCGCCGTTGCGGGCAATTCCGTCCGCTGACCGGCGACCCGGAAGAACTGTTCCGACGCCGTTCCGGCGGAGGTCCGGAAATGTGAATGCGACGCGAATGCGACGCCCATTCGCGTGCCGGGCCGAGCAGCGGCCGCGAGTCGACGTCCGTCGAATCACCCGTTTGCTCCCCGGCGTGGATCTTTCCTCCCGACGGCGGTGCTGGCCAGCGCCGTCGCGGGGCGTCCGACGGGCGGCATTGCAGGCGGACGGCGGCCGGACGCCCGGTCGTGACGTCACTCCTGCGGGTTCGCCCGGAAGGATTTCCGGACCCGCACAAAGCTTCGAATAGGACAAACGGTCGCCCTATCGCCGGAAGCCCGGCCATACGGAATCTTTTGTGGCGGCGCCGGACCGCCTCCACCGGGACGGCGCCACACCAATTCATCGAGGGCCGCGCCGCCGAAACGTCACACCAGACGCTCGACGTTCACAGCGCGATCAAAGCTTCCGCAGGAGGAAGACCCCCATGGGCAAGTTCACCAAGCGTTCCGTCGCCACCGTTGCCGCCGCCGTCGTGGTGATCGGCGGAGCGGGTGCCGCCTACGCCGCCTGGAACGTCAACAGCACGGCGGACGTCACGGTCACCGCCGGCCAGGCCGCGCAGGTCACCGTCACGGCCAGCCCCGTGAGCGGACTGGTCCCGGGCGCCTCCGCGCCGGTGACGGTCAAGATCTCCAACACCAACCAGTTCAACGTGGAGATCACCGACATCACCGGCCCGGTCATCACCGTGAAGGACGGCGGCGACTGCGACAGCTCGGAGTCGGGCATCGTGGTCACCCAGAAGCTGCCGAAGCCGATCGTCCTGGGCAAGGGCATGGCGGAGAAGACCATCCCGATCTCGGACGTCGTCAAGATGACCAACGCCTCCGCCAATGAGTGCCAGGGCAAGGAGTTCAACCTCCGGTTCACCCTGGTCGGCGCCAGCACCGACAAGGCCCCCACGCCGGGCCTGTCCTAACAGGTTGCGAACGGGGCGGGCCGGCTCACCGGCCCGCCCCGTTCGGGCATCTCCTCGACCAGCCGATCCAGCGAAGGGCCACCCGTGCGCGACATCCACCGCCGCACCATTCTCATCGGCGGTATCGTCGCGATCCTCGCCGTCGCCCTGAATGCGGGCGTGGTGTGGGCGTTCTGGCGTCTGGACGGCACCACCTCGACCACGGTGAAGGCCGGCCGCGCCGTCGAGCTGGCCGTCACGGGCACGACCGCGGCCGACGCCCCGCTCTTCCCCGGTGGCACCACGGCGCTGAGCGTGACGATCGAGAACCCGAACGCGTTCCCCATCGTCATCGACACCGTCGCGCCCGGTCCCGAGCGTTCCGTCGCCGACGAGGCGCACCGTAAGGCCGGCTGCCGGGTCACCGGTGTGGCCGTCGCCAGGCGGGTCAACGCCGTCTCGTGGCGGGTCGAGGGTGATTCGACGGCGACGTTCACCCTGCCGCGCGGCGTGACGATGACGAACCGGTCCGACTCGGCGTGTCAGGGTGCGACCTTCACCATCCCGCTCCAGGTCTCGGGTGCGAGTGCCCCGTGACCGTCGTTCCAGGAGGAAACATGCGTGCGTGGCGCATCGCGTCCGCCGCCGCAACCGCTGTGCTGGGCGTGACCGGGATCGGTCTCGTGTGGGCGTTCGGCGGGGACGAGCAGACGATGGAACTGACCGCGACCCGGGGCACCGCCACCGGGTACGGCTTCCAGATCGACGCTACCTCGGTCACCGGGATGTACCCGGGCGCCGTCAAGAAGCTCAAGGTCGGGTTCCGCAACCCGTACGACTTCCCGCTGCAGGTCACCGGGATGACCGGCCAGGTCGTGTCCACGTCGAAGAAGGCCTGCCGGCCGTCGGCGGCGAACCTGGTCATCCAGTCGTACAGCGGGACGATGCCGCTGACCGTGCCGGCCGACGGGCGGGCCGGCGGCGGGCACCTGCCGCTGTTCATGCCGAACTCGGTGGCCAACGACTGCCAGGGCGTGACGTTCACGATCCGGCTGCGTGGCGAGGCGACGAAGGTGAAGCGCTGATGAGCCGCAGATGGCGTCCCGTGCTGATCGGGTCCGCGACGGCAGGGCTGCTGGCCGTGGGCGGGTCGATCGCCGCGTTCGCGAGCTGGTCGACCGCGCCGGCCGCGTCGAGCCTGACGATCACGGCGGGCAGGGTGCCGGAGATGGCGGCGCCGCGCGTCGCGCTGATCGGGCGGCCGGTCGTGCGGTGGGACCGGGTGCGGATGTCGGCGGACCGGCCGGTGCAGCGGTACGTGGTCACCCGGCACGCCGACGGCGGCTCCGAGCGGGTGTGCGACGTGCCGGCGCTGCTGGCCACCTGCGTGGACCTGTTCGCGCCGGTCGGCAAGCCGGTGGCGTACTCGGTGCACGCCACGTTCGAGGAGTGGGCCGGCGCGGACAGCGGCCGCAGCGGCGCCGTGACCGTGCCGAAGTGGCTCGCCCCGCCGTCCGCGGCCGTGGTGGCCCGGGTGACGGCCGACGCCACCGTGACCCCGCAGGTGCTCGCGGGCCCCGGCCCGGCCACCTCCCCCGCGGCGACGGACCCGGCGGACCCGGCGGGCGCGGACCCCGGCGCCGGTCCCGGCGCCGGTCCCGGCGAGGAGGTCACCGACCCGGGCGGCGACCCGGGCACCGGCACCCCGCCCGGGACGGCCGATCCCGGTGCGGCGACGCCGGCCGCCGCCGAGCCCGGCACCGCCGAACCGCAGACCGGCACGCCGCCGGCGCAGCCGGCCGAGCCGGAGGTCACCAAGCCGGAGACCCCCGCGACCGAGGCGGGGACGCCCGGCGGCAACGGCAAGCAGGACGTCAAGCGCCCAGCTCGGTGACGGTGCGCGTACCCGTGTCGTAGCTGCGGGCCGCGATCAGCAGGCCCTCGACGGTCCCCAGGCCGTCGAGGGCCTGTTCCACGTCGCGGCGCTGGTCGGGGCGGACCCGGCGGGCGAGGCTGATGTGCGGGGTCCAGGCGGCCGGGTCGTGCAGCGGGTTGCCGACCCCGCCCAGGGCGCGCCACACCGCGGCCTGCACGGCGCGCAGCGTCGTGGAGCCGAGCCGCCAGGCGGCCACGCCGGACTTGCCGTCGAAGAAGACCAGGTCGTCGGCGAAGACCGGCACGGGCAGCGCGCGGACGACGAAGCCCAGGTCCGGCAGGGTGTCGGCGGCGCCGAGGGTGACGTGCGGGCGGTTGGTGGGGCCGCGGTGGGTGGCGAGGCTGGGCAGGCCGGCGGCCGCGAGCCGGCGCCACGCCTCGCGGACGGTGGCGTCCAGGTGGGGGTCGCAGAGGAGTTCGACGGTGCGCATCACCGGTCACCGTAAAGCGGAAACGGGCTCCTCACAGGGAGGAACCCGTTGGCGCTAGCAGCGGAGCCCGCCGGTAACAGAGCGTGGGCAGGCGGTACTCCGTTGTCGATGATAGCGGCCCTTCTCCTGCCAGCGGAAGGGGATTTATCCGAGCTCCGGCTCCGTGATGGTCAGGCGCAGCTGCACGGCCGCGTGCACCGCCTGGACCTGCGGGTCCAGGTCGAAGGACGGGAGCCCGGCCGACTCGGCGGCACCGGCCATCGCCCGGAACATCGGGCGGTCGAAGCCGCCGCCGCCCTCGTCGCTGATCTCGACGAGGCGGTCGACGCGGGCGCCGACGGCGGCGGCGTACTCGCGGGCGCGGGTGAGGGCGTCGGCGAGGGCGGCGCGGCGGGCCTCGGCGGCGGCCGGGTTGCCCGGGCGCAGCTCCCACCACGGGCCGTCGACGGCGGACTGCTCCAGGTCGGCCAGGCGGACCATCAGCTCGCCGAGCACGGTGAAGTCGGTGACGGTCACGGTGGTGGTGACGCTGCCGGTGTACGCGGCGATTCGCTCGCCGGTGCGCTTCAGCTCCGGGCTGAGGTGGAAGGCGCCCGTCTCGCGGCGGTCGACGGCGTCGGGGTACTCGTCGACGAGGGCGCGGACGGCGGCGGAGCGCTCGGCGAGCCGGGTGAGCACGCCCTGGCGGTCCTTGCCGCGGGCGCTGACGGACACCGCGAAGCGGGCCAGCTCGGGCGGCACCTCGAGCTGGGCCTCGCCGCGGACCCGGACGACAGCTGGTTCCATGGTGCCCACCCTGTCAGGCGAGGCGCTTGACCGCAGCGGCGACCCGCTCGTCGGTGGCGGTCAGCGCGACGCGCACGTGCCGGGCGCCGGCCGGGCCGTAGAACGAACCGGGGGCGGCCAGGATGCCGCGCTCGGCGAGCCAGCCGACCGTGTCCCAGCAGTCCTCGCCGCGGGTGGCCCACAGGTACAGGCCGGCCTCGGAGTGCTCGATGGTGAAGCCGGCGTCGAGCAATGCCGCGCGCAGGGCGGTGCGGCGCGCCTCGTAGCGGGCGCGCTGGTCCTCGACGTGGGTCTCGTCGCCGAGCGCCGCGACCATGGCCGCCTGCACCGGCGCGGGCATGATCATGCCGGCGTGCTTGCGGACGGCGAGCAGCGCGGCGATCAGCACCGGGTCTCCGCCGACCAGGCCGGCCCGATAACCGGCCAGGTTCGAGCGCTTCGACAGGGAGTGCACCGCGAGCACGCCCGTCGGGTCGCCGCCGGTGACGGCCGGGTCGAGCACCGAGACGGGCCGCTCCTCCCAGCCGAGCGAGAGGTAGCACTCGTCGCTGGCGACGACGACGCCCCGCTCGCGCGCCCAGTCGACCACCTTGCGCAGGTGGGTGGCGGGCAGCACGCGGCCGGTCGGGTTCGACGGCGAGTTGATCCAGATCAGCTTGACGCGCGGGTCCGGGCCGACCGCCGTCAGCGAGTCGGCCCGCACCACGGTGGCGCCCGCCAGCCGCACCCCGACCTCGTAGGTGGGGTAGCAGACCGACGGGATGACCACCGTGTCGCCGGGGCCGACGCCGAGCAGCGTCGGCAGCCACGCCACCAGCTCCTTGGAGCCGATCGTGGGCAGCACGCCGAGACCGTCGGCGGACGCCCCGCACGCCGCGACGAACCAGTCCGTCATGGCGGCGCGCAGGGCGGGCGTGCCGGCGGTCAGCGGGTAGCCCGGCGAGTCGGCCGCGCCGGCCAGCGCGGCCCGCACGGACTCGGGCACCGGGTCGACGGGCGTGCCGATGGACAGGTCGACGAGGCCGTCCGGGTGGGCGGCCGCGGCGGCCTTGGCCGGCTCCAGCTGGTCCCAGGGGAAGTCCGGCAGCGCCGCGGCGAGACCGCTCAGTGCGCGTCCCCGCGCGGCGGCTGCGCCGTCACGAACGGCGTGTCCTTGTCGATCTTGCCGACCTTCGAGGCGCCGCCCGGCGAGCCAAGGTCCTCGAAGAACTCGTAGTTCGCCGAGGTGTAGTCCTTCCACTGCTCCGGGACGTCGTCCTCGTAGAAGATCGCCTCGACCGGGCACACCGGCTCACACGCCCCGCAGTCCACACACTCATCGGGGTGGATGTAGAGCATCCGGTTGCCCTCGTAGATGCAGTCGACGGGGCACTCCTCGATGCATGCCTTGTCGAGTACATCGACGCACGGCTCGGCGATGATGTAGGTCACGGATCTTCCTCTCGGGGCGTTTCGCTGCCGCGAACCCTCCGCGGCGGTTAGAGCCTAGTATCTCGCCGGGGAGGAGGTGGCGCGTGCTCCGACGGCAGGATGTGGGACACCGGGTGGTCGTCCGGCGAATTGTAGGCAGGCAGGAAGATCGCCCGCTCTTCTCCGACGCCCTCGGAGAACTCGTCGAGCTCACCGAGACGGAACTCACCATCGCCACCGCCGCCGGGCCGCTGCGCGTACCCCTGCGGGACGTGCACCGCGCGAAGCGGGTGCCGGCGGCCCGCCGGCCGCGCGCCGCGGACGTCGCCGCCCTCGAACTGGCCGCGAACGACGCCTGGCCGGCGCCGGTCACGGCCCGCCTCGGCGGGTGGTGGCTGCGCTGCGCGGACGGCTGGACGGGCCGGGCCAACTCGGCGCTCGCCGTGGGCGACCCGGACCGGCCGCTCGAGGCCGCGGTCGACGCGGTCACCGCCTGGTACGCCGAGCGCGGCCGCCCGCCGATGATCAACGCCCCGATGCCGCTGGCGGCCCCGGTGAACGCCCTGCTCGACGAGCGCGGCTGGGCCACGCTGCCGCTCGTGCTGGTGCAGACGGCCGCGGTGCCGGCACTGGCCGCGGGCCCGGCCGCGGGGCTGCCGCCCGCCGAGCTGCTCACCCGCCCCGGCGACGAGTGGCTGGCGATGGTCGCCGAGCACAAGGGCACCCTGCCGCCCGCAGCCGTGCGGGTGCTGACCGGCGCCCCGGTCGCCCGGTACGCGCAGGTGCGCGACGACGCCGGCCTGCTCGCCGTCGGGCGCGGCACGATCACCGGCGACGGCTGGCTCGGGCTGTCGGTGGTGCAGACGGCCGCCCGCGCCCGCCGCCGCGGCCTGGGCACCCACGTGTGCCGCGAGCTGGCGCGCTGGGCGCGCGCCGAGGGCGCCACCCGGGCGTTCCTCCAGGTCGAGGAGGCGAACGCGGCGGCGGTCGGCCTGTACGCCCGGCTGGGGTTCGGCACCCACCACACGTACCTGACCCGGGTGGGCCCGGCGGCCGCCTGACACGGGGCAGCGCGTCCAGTTCGGACGGTCGTATCCTGCGCTCCTACGACACGGGGAGCTTCGATGAATCTTGCGCGCATCCTGGCGCTGGGCCTGGCCGCCGGCACCGCCGGCGCCACCGGGCTGGTGGCCGTGGGCGGCCCGGCCGCCGCGGCGCCGGTCACCTGGACCCGGGGCAGCGACTTCGACGGCGACGGGTACGACGACCTGGCGATCGGCGCGCCCGGCGGCGCCGTCGACGGGGTGGCGGGCGCCGGCTACGTGACGATCGTGCCCGGCTCGAAGCGGGGCGCCGACCCGGCGCGGGCCACCGTCCTCAGCCAGGCGGGCGACGCGGTGCCGGGCGAGCCGGGCGAGTACCGCTCGTTCGGCCACACCCTGGCCACCGGCGACCTCAACGCCGACGGCTTCGCCGACCTGGTGGTCGGCACCCCGCGCGACACCGACACCCCCGACGTGCTGGTCACGCCGGGCTCGCTGACCGTCTTCTTCGGCAGCGCCGACGGGCTCGGGCGCGCGCAGCGCATCCTGGGCCGCGGCTCGCTGGGCACCGCGGCGACGGCGGCCGACCTGGACGGCGACGGCCGCCCGGAGATCGTCGCCGCCGAGCCGCCGAGCAACTTCGGCCGCCTGGTGCGCTTCACCGTGGCGGCGGGCGCGTTCGCCGCCGAGCGCACCGCCGACGAGGCCCTGTACGGGTCGTCCGCGCTGGCGTCCGGTGACGTCAACGGCGACGGCCGCGAGGACGTCGTGGCGCTGTTCACCCAGGTCGGCGGCTCGAAGTCGATCGCCGTGCACCTCGGCACCGCCGCCGGGCTGAGCCCGTCGCCCGCGCACGTCGACGTCTACAACGGCGGCGCCGACCTCGCCGTCGGCGACCTCACGGCCGATGGCCGGGCCGACATCGTCGTGGGCCGCCCGGTCGACCGCTGGACCGAGTCGGAGGGCCTGGTCAACGTCTTCCACGGCACCGCCGACGGGGTGCTGCCCGAGGAGCCCGACCTCGTGCTCGACCAGGACTCCGCGGGCGTGCCGGACACCAAGGAGCCGTACGACTGGTTCGGCTCGTCGGTGTCGGTGGGCGACCTCACCGGCGACGGGCACCCGGAGCTGATCGTGGGCGCCCAGCGCGAGGGCCTCGGCGCCGACAACGCCGTCACGGCGGCCGGATCGGTGTCGATCCTGCTCGGCTCCGCCACCGGCCTGTCCGGCCGGTCGCAGTGGCTGGCCCGCGGCGAGCGCAACCTGCCCGGCACGCCCGCGGCGAACGACCAGTTCGGCTGGCTGACCACCGTGCGCGACGTGAACGGCGACGGCCGCGGCGACCTGGCCGTCGCCGCCACCGGCGGCAACGCGTCCACGGCGTACCCGTACTACGGCGACGGCTTCGTCACCGTCCTGCCGGGCCGGGCGTGGGGGGTGGCGGCGAAGAAGGCCGTCACGCTGACCCCCGGTGCGCTGGGCGGGTCGGCGGCCGGGGCGCGGTTCGGCTGGTCGCTCGGGCGCTGAGCGCGCCGCCCGCCCGGGCCCGGCCCGGGCGGGCACCCGCTCACTTGCTGCACGACAAATGTTCGGAGCGCAACCATCGCACACGGGCGTTTCGGACATTTGGTGTTCCGGGCGACGGCTCGTGTTGTCCGCCTGTTCAGCGGACGAGAATCCGGGGGACGCCCTTTACCGTAAAGGTATGAATCCCCCCGAAACCGCCGTCCTGCAGGCGCTGTCCGTGCTGGCCTTCGCCCTGTGCACCGCCTACGCCGCCGGCCGCCTGCACCAGTGGTACAAGCAGGCCTACGAGCGCGACGAGGCCTGGCGCGGGGGCTACGACTCCGCGACCCGCTCACTGTTCCAGCTCGCCACCCGCGCCCGCCGCGACCTCGCCGCCGCCGCGGAGAACCCGGCCACGCTCGCCCCGGCCGCCCCGGCCGCCCTCGCCCCGGCGCCCGTCTCGCCGGCGCTGCCCATGACGAGCCGCGCCGCGACCCTGTCGCCCCGGCCCTCGGCCGCCATCCGCGGCACCGCCGCCGTCGGCGCACCCCGCCACGCGCTGCCCGCCGCCACGATCAGCGGCGCGCCCGCCGCCGTCCCCGCGACCGTGCCGTCGGTCGCGCCCGCCGCCCGCATCTCCGCCGAGCAGCTGCCCGTGCTGCCGATAACCCTGCCGGGCCTGGCGCCGCGCGCCGCCGAGTGAACCGCGGTCAGCGCCGGACGATCCGGCGCGGCCGCGTCATCCGGGCCTCCGCGTACCGCTTCAGGCCCTGCGAGCGGTAGTCCAGCCCCAGCGCCGTCACCAGCAGGTAGCCGATCAGCATCCCCGCGCCGGCGAACCCCGCGTACAGCCAGATCTGGTTGAAGAAGTCGCCCGCGCCGCTGCCGAACGGCGTGCCGCCGCTGACGAACGGGCCGACGAACAGGGTCAGCACCAGCGCGACGCCCGCGGCGACGGACAGGTCGCCGAGCCAGCGGGCGACCGGCTCGCGGCGGGCGCGCACGAACGCCAGCACGCCGAGCACGGTGGCGATCACCGCGAACATCACCAGGGACGCGCGGTTCTCCGCCACCGCCCCACCGTCGAACGCCAGCCGGACCACCAGCCGCGACGCGACGTTGACCGCGAACAACACCAGGGCCAGGATTCCGACCGGCAGCCAGCGTGCTCTCATCGTGCCCTCTCTAGTCCTCGTCCTCCGTGCCACCACAGATGAACCGTGGTTCCGGATCGTACTTCCACGTGAACTTCTCTCGCGGCAGCTCCTGGCCGTCCTTGCGGATGACCCGCCACGCGTCCTGGGTGAAGCCCGGCAGGCCGCTCGTCGCGATGCACTTCGGACCGTCCTCGCGGTGCACCGTCGGCGGCGACGTGTGGTTGCGGCGCGGCCCGTACACCGTCTTGACGCTGTCGTAGACCTTCGTGCTCCACATCGCGACGGTGATCGAGTTCGAGGTGTACGAGGTGTCGATGAGCACCCCGTACTCCGTGGTGTTCTTGAACTTCAGGTCCAGCGTCGGGTAGAAGATCGTCGACTCGATGACCGACGGGTAGCGGCTGAAGTAGAACGAGTGCGGCTTGTGCTCGACGTCCTGCAGGCCCGCGTAGTAGGCCGCGTTGAACAGCGTCGTGGTGAACTGCGACGCGCCGCCGCCGACGCCCGGCTCCAGCTTGCCGCCGACGATCACCGGGGCGTCCTTGTAGCCCTGCGCGTAGCTGCGCTCGCCGGTGTGGCCGTTGAGTGAGAACGTCTCGCCGGGCTTGACGATCGCGCCGTCGACCTCGCGGGCGATGGTCTTGATGTTGGAGCTGCGCGACGCCTGGCCCGGGTCGAACTTCGTCGTGAACGTCGACACCTTCTCCTTGATGCCCAGCTGGACCATGTCGGCGTCGGTAGTCGCCGCCTCGGTGGTCTCCAGGGCGGCGGTCAGCTCGCGCGGCGCCGCGTTCGGCAGCACCGCCAGCAGGTCGAGCTTCGCCAGGTCGATCTGCTTGCCGGGGGTGCTGGCGACGATCCGCGGCTTGCCGCCGCTGAGCGCGATGTTCGCCGACTCCGGCTCCACCTCGACCTTCGCCAGCTCCTTCGCGGCGGCCGCGCGCAGCTTCTTCGCGTCGATCGCCGGGGTCAGCTTGCCCGCGTCGTCGGCCCGGAACACCAGGCCCTTCGCGATGGCGGCCGGCGTCAGCGTGGCCACGCCGCCCTCGGTGCGGATCGCGACGGGCGCGGCGACGGCCGGCGCGGCCACGTCCGCGACGAGCTGGTCGACCTGCTCGCGCGTCGTGGCGGGCGGCCGCTCGACCAGCGGCACCTCGACCGGCCCGCCGCCCAGCCACCCGGCGCGCACCAGCTGCGCGGCCTGCGCCGGGTCGATGTCGCGGCCCGGCTCCGGGTACCTCGGCTTCGGCGTCGTGCCGGCGAACGTGATGCCCGGCTTCTTCATCGTGACCTGGTCGGGGTCGAGGTTCTTGCGCAGCGCCGCCTCGAGCTTGCCCTGGTCGACGGTCACCACGGGCTCGACCGTGCGGGTGCCCCACAGCCGGGGGCCGCCGCCGGCCGCCGCGTCGACCGTGGCGGCCGTGTCGAGCGCCAGGCCGATGTCGGCCGCCTTCAGCTCCACCTGCTTGCCCGCGAGCGTGACGCGGGCGGGGGCGGTCAGCCGGTCGCCCAGCGCGCGGGTCAGGGTGGCCTCCGCCTCGCTCCGGGTCTGCGCGCCCAGGTCGATGCCCAGCACCTCGGTGCCGCGCGGGACGTCACCCGCCGTCGCCCACGCCAGCACGCCGCCACCGGCGGCGAGCAGCACGCCGGCCACGACCGCGGCGAGGATCGCGGTCCGCCTGCGGGTGAGGCGGGGCGGCCCCCCGGCCGGGGGTACGGGCACAGCGGCGGCCCCGGCGGCGGAGCCGGACGCGAACCCGGCGGCAGATCCGGTTGCGGATCCGGCGGGGTTTCCGGCGGGCACGGCAGCGGCGCTCGCGGCGGGCGGCGGGACCTGCGCCCGGCCACCCTGCGGACCCTGCGGCGGGGGGACCGGCTTGCCCTGCGCGACCGGCCCGCCCTGCGGGCGTGGCGGCGCGCTCTGCGCGCCCGGACCGGCCTGCGGGGCGGCGCCCTGCCGTGGCGGGGGCCCGACCGGGGCGGGGCCGACCGCGCGGAACTGCACGGTCGCGGCCTCGTCGGCCTGGTTCGGGTTCACGGGCGTCACGGCACTCACCTCTGTGCGAATTCGGAGGCGTCAGACTACCGGCCGCCGGGTGCGGCGCACATGCCGCGCCACCTGTGACAACGCTGTCGGGACGGTAACGGTTCAGCCGCGGGGCACGGTGCCCAGAATCGAGCGGTACGCGTAGGCGGCGAACGCGATGCTGCCCGCCAGGATCAGCACCATCCCGACCCAGTTGTCGGGGGCGAGCAGCTGGTCGCCCTCGTCGGTGCGCACGCCGGCCGCCACGAACATCAGCAGCGTCCACGCCCCCCACGGCAGCGCGAACGCGAACCGGGCGCCGACGGCGCGCTGCGCCCACCAGGCCAGGAACACGTTCGCCGGGATCGCGACCAGCGCGGCCACCCCGATCAGCACGCCGGCCACGCGCAGGGGCGCCAGGTACAGCTCGAGCAGGCCGCTGAGCAGCGCCATCGCCACCCCCAGGACGCCGCCGAGCACCCGCAGGGCCCGGTCGGCCGCGCGGGCGACCGTTGAAGGGCCGGCCGGCGGGGCGGCCGTGGACGGGTCCGGGCCGTCGGGGACGTCCGCGGGCGGCGCGGCGGGGACGGCGTGCGGCTCGGCGGTCACGGGACCGGGGCGGGCGCGGTGATGCCGGCGAACAGGTCGGACTCCCAGCCGTGCGGGCCCGAGCCGGGGCCCTTGGCGCCGTGCGCCAGCCGGTAGTACTCGACGCCCATGAACTCGCCGCCGAAGTTGCCGGCGATGGAGTACAGCCACGAGTCGTCCGGCACCTGGCTGGCGTGGGCGCGCAGCGCGGCGATCTTGCGGTCGTGCTGCTCCGTCGCGTCGATCTTGGCGGCGATGTCCTCGTCCGGCGTGCCGAACGGCAGGTCGTCGACCTTCTCCAGGTCGGCGAACGGGTTGTCGGCCGAGCCGGCGAACGCCTCCATGCCGGCCTCCATGACGCTGCGCGGCATGGCCGTCCAGTAGATCTTGTCGGGGCCGAAGCCCTCGGCGGCGGCCAGCCCGGCGGCGCGCATCGCCACCCGGTGCGCCTGGATGTGGTCGGGGTGGCCGTAGAAGCCGTTGTCGTCGTACGTGATGAGCACCTGCGGGCGTACCTCCCGCATGATCTCCACCAGGTGCCCGGCGGCCTCGTCGAGGTCGGCCTGCCAGAACGCCCGGGGGTGGTTGTTGGTTTCCAGGCCCATCATCCCGGAGTCGCGGTACCGGCCCGCGCCGCCCAGCCAGCGCTGGTCGGTGACGCCGAGGGCGGCGCACGAGCGCGCCAGCTCCGTCAGGCGGTACCCGCCGAGCTGGTCGGCCTGGCGGGCCTCCAGCTGCGCCAGCTCGGGCAGGTGGATCTCGCCCTCCTCGCCGAGCGTGCAGGTGACCAGCGTGACGTGGGCGCCGGCGGCCGCGTAGTGGGCCATCGTCGCGCCGGTGCCGATGACCTCGTCGTCGGGGTGGGCGTGCACGAGCAGCAGCCGCTGTGGTGTGTCCGCGATCGTCACCCGCGCCACTTTACGCGCGGGCGCGTTTTCCTTCGTCCGCCCCGACCGGCCCGCCCCGATCGGCGATGCTGGACGGCGTGGACTACCCCGAACTGGCCGACCGCACCGACCGCCTGCGGCACGGCGCGCCGCACGCCGTCGCCGTCGGCGGGGACGGGGCGCGGGTGTCGTTCCTGCGCACCCCCGGGGCCACGTCGTCGGCGGCGGGGCTGTGGACGTACACCGTCGCCTCGGGCGCGGAGCGGCTCGTCGCCGACCCGGGCAGGCTGATCGAGGGCGAGCCGGAGCCGCTGCCCGGCGGCATCCGCGCGTACGCCACCGACACCGCCGGGCGGATCGCCGCGTTCGCGTACGCCGAGCGGCTGTTCCGGGCCGACCTGGCCACCGGCGAGGTCGTCGAGGTGGTCACCGAGGCGCCCGTCACCGCGCCCGCGCCCGACCCGACCGGCACCCGCATCGCCTACCTGGCGGGCGGCACCGCGCTGCGCGTCGTCGGCCCGGACGGCACCGACGAGCTGCTCGCCGGCGAGCCGGGCGTCGCGTGGGGCGACTACCGCTGGTCGCCCGACGGCCGCACGATCCTGGCCCGGCGCACCGACGCCGGCCGGCTGCCGCGGCTGCGCGCGGTCGACGCCGACCACACGTTCACCCTGGCCCGGCCCGGCGGGCCCCTGCCGCGCGCCACCCTGCACCTGCTCGACCTCGACGGCGGCTGGGTCGACGTGCACTGGGACCGCGAGACCTACCCGTACGTGGCCGCCGCCCGCTGGGCCGACGGCGGGCCGCTGATCACCGTGCTGCGCCGCCTCCAGCAGCACGGCCTGGTGCTGTCCGTCGACCCGCGCACCGGCGAGACCCAGGTGCACGCCGAACTCGCCGACGCCCGCTGGGTCGAGCCCGTCGCCGGCACGCCGCGGCACCTGCCCGACGGCCGCGTCCTGGTCGGCGGGGAACTGGCCCACGACGGGTACGACGCCCGCTGCCTGTTCGCCGACGGCAGCCTGCTCACCCCGCCCGGCCTGTACGTGCGCCGCGTCGTCGGGGTGCTGCCCCGGCTCGGCTCCCCCGCCGGCACCCCCGACCTCATCGTCGAGGCCACCGACGGCGACCCCGCCGAGCAGCACGTCCTGCGCATCCGCGGCGGCGCCGACGCGGTGCGCCTCACGTCCGCCCCCGGCCGGCACGTCGCCGCGGTCGGCGGCGACCTGCTCGCCATCGGGTCGGCGTCCCCGTCGGCCGACGGCACCACCTGGACGCTGTACCGCGGCGAGTCCCGCGTCGGCGCCCTCACCTCGCACGCCACCGCCCCCGGCCTGGCCCCCGCCCCCGTCCTCGACCGGGTCACCGACCGCGCCCTGCCGGCCGGCGTGCTCTACCCGGCCCGCCACGTCACCGGCCGCCGCCTGCCCGTCCTGCTGGACGTGGGCGCGGGCCCCGGCCACCAGTCCGTCCTCGCCGACCGGGCCGCCTGGCTGGAACGCCAGTGGTTCGCCGACGCCGGGTACGCCGTCGTCAGCGTCGACGGCCGCGGCACCCCAGGCGTCGCACCGTCCTTCGAGAAGGTCGTCCACCGCCGCCTCGCCGACGTCCTGCTCGCCGACCAGGCCGACGCCCTCCACGCCCTGGCCGGCAAGCACCCCGACCTCGACCTGACCCGGGTCGCCGCCCGCGGCACCGGCCTCGGCGGCTGGCTCGCCCTGCTCGCCGCCCTGACCCGCCCCGACCTGGTCCGCTGCGCGGTCGCGCGCACCCCGGTCACCGACTGGACCCTCGCCCCGAACGACCTGGCCGAGCGCTACCTCGGCCTGCCCGAGGAGTCCCCGGGCCCGGGCGAGGTGTACGACCGGCACTGCCTGCTCGGCCTGCCCGCGTCCCCGTCCCCGGTCCTGCTCGTCCACGGCCTGGCCGACGAGACGATCGTGCCGGCGCACACCCTGGACCTGTCGGCGTCGCTGCTCGCGGCGGGCCACCCGCACGCGGTCCTGCCGGTGCGGGGCGCGGGCGCCCTCACGGACGGCTACGACGCCCTGCTGCTCCCCCAGGAACGCGCCTTCCTCACCGCCCACGTGCCGCCCGCCTGAGGACGTGCCGCGCGTTCCCGGTGGTTGTCGGCGGGGTCGCCTAGGGTCGGATCTCATGAGCCACTTCGACGAGGCGTGTACGGCCGTGCAGGCCGCCATCGACGCGGGCGCCCGGTACGCCGACGCGCGGGTCGTGCACCGGCGGTACGAGGGCATGTCGGCGCGCGACGGCGACGTCGACGAGCTGAACGCCGACGAGAGCGCCGGGATCGGCGTGCGGGCACTCGTGGGGTCGAGCTGGGGGTTCTACGCGGTGCCCGACCTGTCGGACGCGGCGGCGCGGGCGGCCGGGGCGCGGGCGGCGCGGATCGCGAAGGCGAGCGCGACGGTGCCGGGGCCGCCGGTCGACCTGGTGCCGGCGGGGGCGGGCGAGGGCACCTGGGCGAGCGAGTGCGTCGTCGACCCGCTCGGGGTGTCGCTCGCCGACAAGGGCGACCTGCTGGTGCACGCCACCGGCACGGCGAAGCGGGCGGGCGCGGACCTGGCCGAGGGGCTGTACCAGGTGTGGGACACCCGGACGTGGTTCGTGTCCAGCGAGGGGCACCGCATCGACCAGCACGTGCGCAAGTGCGGGGCGGGCCTGACGGCGTCGGTGATCGGCGACGGCGAGGTGCAGCGGCGGTCGTGGCCGAGCCACCGCGGGCAGTACGGCACGCGCGGCTGGGAGCTGGTCGACGAGATCGACCTGGCGGGCAACGCCGGGCGGATGGCCGAGGAGGCGCGGGCGCTGCTGACGGCGCCGGCGTGCCCGGCGGGCGAGACGACGCTGATCCTGGGCGGCGAGCAGCTGGCGTTGCAGATCCACGAGTCGGTGGGGCACGCGATCGAGCTGGACCGCATCCTCGGCTGGGAGGCGGCGTTCGCGGGCACGTCCTGGCTGGACCTCGACCGGCTGGGGTCGCTGCGGTACGGCTCGGAGCTGATGAACATCACCATCGACCCGACGTTCCCGGGGGCCCTGGGCAGCTTCGGCTTCGACGACGAGGGCACGCCCGCGGTGAAGCGGGACGCGGTGCGCGACGGCCGCTGGGTGGGCGTGCTGGCGGGGCGGGACTCGGCGGCGGTGGCGGGGCTGGACTACGCGGGCAGCATGCGCGCGGACGGCTGGGCGCGGATGCCGATGGTGCGGATGACGAACGTGGGCCTGGAGCCGGGGCCGCACACCCTGGACGAGATCGTCGCCGCGACCGACGACGGGGTGCTGATGGACATCAACCGGTCCTGGTCGATCGACGACAAGCGGCTGAACTTCCAGTTCGGCTGCGAGATCGGCTACGAGGTGAAGAACGGCAAGATCGGCCGGATGCTGAAGAACCCCACGTACACGGGGATCGGGCCGGTGTTCTGGCGGTCGATGGACATGCTGTCGTCGGAGACAGTGGCGTGGGGCACCCCGAACTGCGGCAAGGGCCAGCCGGGCCAGATCGGCCACACGGGACACCCGGCCGCCCCGGCCCGGTTCACCAACGTCCGGGTGGGGGTGCGCGCGTGAGTGCGGAGCTGGATCTGGCGACGCGGGTGGTGGCGGCGGTGCGGCAGCTGCCGGGCGCGGAGGCCGAGGTGTGGGTGCTGCACACGGCGCAGGCGCTGACCCGGTTCGCGAACTCGGCGATCCACCAGAACGTCGCCGACGCGAGCACGACGGTGCGGCTGCGGCTGCACCTCGACGGGCGCACGAGCACCGGCTCGACGACCGTGACCACCCCGGACGGGCTGCGCGCCATGGTGGACCGCACGGTGGCCGCGGCCCGGCTGACGCCGCGCGACCCGGGCTGGGCGGGGCTGACGCCGCCGACGGCGCTGCCGGCCGGGCCGGACGGGATCACGCTGGGCTGCGGGTACGACACGGCGACGGCGCAGGCCAGCCCGGCCGAGCGGGCGGTGCGGGTGCGGGACTTCGTGCGGGCGGCGGGCGGGCTGGAGACGGCCGGGTACTGCCGCACGACGTACCGGTCGGCGGCGTTCGCGAACAGCGCCGGGCACGCGGTCGAGGGCCGCGCGGCGGAGGCGGCGATGGACGGCATCGCCCGGCTCGACGGGGCGGACGGCGTCGCCCGCACCGCCGGCGGGCGCATCGCGGACGTGGACGGCGCGGCCCTGGGCGAGCGGGCGGCCGCGAAGGCGCGGGCGGGCGGCGCGCCGGTGGAGCTGCCGCCGGGCCGCTACGAGGTGGTGCTGGAGCCGGCCGCGGTGGCCGACGTGCTGCAGCAGCTCGCCTACGTCGGCTTCAACGGCAAGGTCTACACGGAGCGGCAGTCGTTCGCGGAGCCGGGCGCGCAGCAGTTCGACCTGTCGGTGACGATCACCGAGGAGCCGCCGGGCGAGCTGGGGCTGCCGTTCGACGCGGAGGGCACCCCGCGGGGGCCGCTGACGCTGGTCGAGGACGGCGTGACCCGCGGCCTGACCCACGACCGGCGCACCGCCGCCGAGGCCGGCCACGCCCCCACGGGCCACGCCACGCCGGGAGCGCGCTCGTTCGGGCCGATCGCCACGCACCTGCGGCTGGCGCCCGGCCCGGGTTCGCCGCCGGTGGACGCCGGGCCGGTGGTCGACCCGTCGGCGGCGCCGCTGCTGGGCCGGGTCGAGCGGGGGCTGCTGGTCAGCGACTTCTGGTACACCCGGGTGCTGGACACCAAGAACATGTCCATCACCGGGCTCACCCGCAACGGCGTGTGGCTCGTCGAGGACGGCGAGGTCACGGCCGCGGTGGGCAACCTGCGGTTCACGCAGTCGTACACGCAGGCGCTGGGACCGGGCCAGGTGCTCGGGTACGGCACGGGCACGTCGGTGCAGCCGGAGCGGTGGGCGGGGTCGTGGTACGAGGCCCCGGCCGTGCACCTGCGCTCGTGGAACGTCACCGGAAACGCGTCCGGCTGACCGGCCGGACGTCCAGGAGTGACCTTGTCCACAACGCCGGGAAGGGAAGGTTTCCCTTACCTGCTCGGTGACGTCATCGCGGCGTAACGTGTGGGCGATCACATACGGCCCGGCTCCTTCCCGGGCGCCGTCAGGGAGACAACATGACGACTACGGCATCGAGGCCGGGTGCGAAGCCGCGTGCCGCCATCGCGGCCAGGACGTTGCGCACCGATCGCTGGTGGGTGCCGCCGCTGGGCATCGCGGCGATCCTGCTGTTCTTCATCGCCTACGCCACCGTCCGGATCTTCATGGCGAAGTGGTACTTCGTCCCGGAGCACAACTACCTGACGCCGCTGTACTCGCCCTGCGTGGCGGAGAACTGCGTGCCCGGGTCGTCGCACTTCGGCACGTGGCTGCCGGCGCTGCCGTTCTTCATCCCGCTGGGCATCATCGCGTTCCCGATCGTCGCCGGCTTCCGCGTGACCTGCTACTACTACCGCAAGAGCGGCTACCGCTCGCTGTGGGCGTCGCCGCAGGCCTGCGCCGTCAAGGAGCCGCACACGAAGTACACCGGCGAGACCCGGTTCCCGCTGATCTTCATGAACGCGCACCGCTACTTCTGGTACCTCGCGTTCGCCGTGCTGCTGATCAACTTCTACGACGCCGCGCTCGGCTTCAAGGGCACCGACGGCGGCTTCGGCATCGGCCTCGGCACCGTGATCATCTGGGTCAACGTCCTGGCCCTGGCCGGCTACACGCTGTCCTGCCACGTGTGCCGGCACATCACCGGCGGCCGGCTCAAGCACTTCTCCAAGCACCCGCTGCGGTACAAGTTCTGGACCTTCGTGTCCAAGCTGAACGCCAAGCACGGCACGTACGCGATGACGTCGCTGTTCACCGTCATCCTGACCGACGCCTACATCATGGCGGTCTCGGCCGGCTGGTTCTCCGACCTGCGGTTCATCAACTGAGGGCCTGACTACAGATGACGACACGGATCGAACGACACCACTACGACGTCGTCGTGATCGGGGCCGGCGGCGCCGGCCTGCGCGCGGCGATCGAGGCGCGGCTGGCGGGCAAGCGCACCGCGATCATCAGCAAGTCGCTGTTCGGCAAGGCGCACACGGTCATGGCCGAGGGCGGCGCCGCGGCGGCGATGGGCAACGTGAACAGCCGCGACAACTGGAAGGTGCACTTCGGTGACACCATGCGCGGCGGCAAGTTCCTGAACAACTTCCGCATGGCGGAGCTGCACGCCAAGGAGGCGCCGGAGCGCATCTGGGAGCTGGAGACGTACGGGGCGCTGTTCGACCGTACGAAGGACGGCAAGATCTCCCAGCGCAACTTCGGCGGCCACGAGTACCCGCGGCTCGCGCACGTGGGCGACCGCACCGGCCTGGAGCTGATCCGCACGCTGCAGCAGAAGATCGTGTCGCTGCAGCAGGAGGACAAGCGCAAGCACGGCGACTACGAGGCGAAGATCAAGGTCTTCTCGGAGACCACGATCACCGAGCTGCTGCTCGACGGCGACCGCGTCGCCGGGGCGTTCGGCTACGTCCGCGAGTCGGGCGAGTTCCTGCTGTTCGAGACGCCGGCCGTGGTGCTGGCGACGGGCGGCGTGGGCAAGTCGTACAAGGTCACGTCGAACTCGTGGGAGTACACCGGCGACGGCCACGCCCTGGCCCTGCGCGCCGGCGCGACGCTGATCAACATGGAGTTCCTGCAATTCCACCCGACCGGCATGGTCTGGCCGCCGTCGGTGAAGGGCATCCTGGTCACCGAGAGCGTGCGCGGCGACGGCGGCGTGCTGAAGAACTCCGACGGCAAGCGCTTCATGTTCGACTACGTCCCCGACGTGTTCCGCCACCAGTACGCGGACACCGAGGAGGAGGCGGACCGCTGGTACACCGACCCGGACAACAACCGGCGCCCGCCGGAGCTGCTGCCCCGGGACGAGGTGGCCCGCGCGATCAACAGCGAGGTCAAGGCGGGCCGGGGCACCCCGGCCGGCGGCGTGTTCCTCGACATCGCGAGCCGCCTGACGCCCGCGGAGATCCAGCGCAAGCTGCCGTCGATGTACCACCAGTTCAAGGAGCTGGCGGACGTCGACATCACCAAGGTGCCGATGGAGGTCGGGCCGACCTGCCACTACGTGATGGGCGGCGTCGAGGTCGACCCGGACACGACGGCCGCGCACGGGCGGGTCGAGGGTCTGTTCGCCGCGGGCGAGGTGTCCGGCGGCATGCACGGCTCCAACCGCCTCGGCGGCAACTCGCTGTCCGACCTGCTGGTGTTCGGCAAGCGGGCGGGCGAGCACGCGGCCGCGTACACCGACTCGCTGCCGAAGCGGCCGAAGCCGGCGGCGGCCGACGTGGAGGCCGCGGTCTCCGCCGCGCTGGCGCCGCTGAGCCGGGAGAACGGCGAGAACCCGTACACGTTGCAGCAGGACCTGCAGGCGGTGATGGGCGACCTGGTCGGCATCATCCGGCGCGAGGCCGAGCTGACCGACGCGCTGAAGCGGCTCCAGGAGCTGAAGCGGCGGGTGGCGAACGTCAGCGCGGTCGGCGGCCGCAAGTACAACCCGGGCTGGCACCTGGCCCTCGACCTGCGCAACATGCTGGTCGTCAGCGAGTGCACGGCGATGGCGGCGCTGGAGCGGGAGGAGTCGCGCGGCGGGCACACCCGCGAGGACTTCCCGAAGATGAGCCCGGAGTGGCGCCAGGTCAACCTGGTGTGCGCGCTCGACGGCGACGACGTGGTGCTGGAGCGCAAGCCCGTGCCGAAGATGCGCAGCGAGCTGATCACGCTGTTCAAGCGCACCGAGCTGAGCAAGTACCTGACCGACGACGAGCTGGCCGAGTTCGACGCGCTCAGCGGGGAGGCGAAGTAATGGGCAGCACGCGCAAGTTCCGCGTCTGGCGCGGCGACGAGAACGGCGGCGACCTGCAGGACTTCCAGGTGGAGGTCAACGAGGGCGAGGTCGTCCTCGACGTCATCCACCGGCTGCAGGCCACCCAGACGCCCGACCTGGCGTGCCGGTGGAACTGCAAGGCCGGCAAGTGCGGCTCGTGCTCGATGGAGATCAACGGCATGCCCAAGCTGGGGTGCATGACGCGGATGTCCACGTTCACCGAGGACGAGACGGTCACGATCACGCCGCTGCGCACGTTCCCGGTGATCCGCGACCTGGTCACGGACGTGAGCTACAACTACGAGAAGGCCCGCGAGACGCCGGCGTTCGCGCCGCCCGCGGGCGTGGCGCCGGGCGACTACCGGATGCAGCAGGTCGATGTGGAGCGCTCGCAGGAGTTCCGCAAGTGCATCGAGTGCTTCCTCTGCCAGAACACCTGCCACGTGGTGCGCGACCACGAGGAGAACAAGCCGGAGTTCTCGGGTCCGCGGTACTTCATCCGGGCCGCCGAGCTGGACATGCACCCGCTCGACGCCAAGACCGACCGCAAGGAGTACGCCCAGGCCAGCATGGGCATGGGCTACTGCAACATCACGAAGTGCTGCACCGAGGTGTGCCCCGAGCACATCAAGATCACGGACAACGCCATCATCCCGATGAAGGAACGCGTGATCGACCGCAAGTTCGACCCGCTGGTGTGGCTGGGCCGCAAGATCCTGCGCCGCGACCAGCTGAACGGCCAGGGCCAGGGCCTGGACGCCCCGAGCGGCAAGCCGGCGGGGGTCACCGGGCACGCCAAGGGCGTGGGGCCGACGAGCGCCCGCCTGCCCGAGCCGCCGGACCTGCAGGAGGACGGCAAGCTGGCGCTGACGGAGATCACGTTCGACCGGCCGGCGGCGCCGTCGCCGTTCGGTGAGGACGTGTCGTTCCCGATGCGCGGCACCAGCTACGTGCACCCGGACCGGCAGCGCGAGACGTCGCCGGAGGACGAGGGCACGCAGGCGCACTGACGGCACGAGAGCACGACGCAGGGGCGTTCCCACACGGGGGCGCCCCTGCGTCGTCGGTCCGGGTTAGGTTGGGTCGCACAACTCCTCGGGAGGCCGGATGGGTGCAGTGGCGATCGTGACGGGGGCCAGCCGGGGCATCGGCCTGGCGGTGGCCCGGCGGCTGGTGGCGGACGGGGCGCGGGTGTGCGTGACCGGCCGCGACCCGGACGCGCTGGCCGCGGCGGTCGAGACGCTCGGCGGGCCGGAGCACGCGCTCGGCGTCCGCGGCCGCGGCGACGACCCCGACCACCGGGCCGAGGTCGTCGCCCGGGCCGGCGAGGCGTTCGGGCCGGTCACCGCGCTGGTCAACAACATCGGCATCAACCCCGCGTTCGGGCCGCTGCGCGACCTCGACCTCGGCGCCGCCCGCAAGATGTTCGAGGTGAACGTGCTCGGCACACTCGGCTGGGTGCAGGCGGCGCTCGGCGCGGGGCTGGCCGACCCGGGCGGGGTGATCGTCAACGTGTCGTCGGTGGCGGGGCTGCAGCCGTCGCCCGGCATCGGTTTCTACGGGCTCACCAAGGCGGCGCTCATCCACCTGACCGCAGAGCTGGCCGTGGAGCTGGGGCCGCACGTGCGGGTCAACGCGGTCGCCCCGGCCGTGGTGAAGACCCGGTTCGCCACCGCCCTGTACGAGGGGCGCGAGGAGAAGGTGGCGGCGGCGTACCCGCTGCGCCGGCTCGGGGTGCCCGAGGACGTGGCCGGCGCGGTGGCGTTCCTGTGCTCGCTTGACGCGGCGTGGATCACCGGGCAGACGCTGGTCGTCGACGGCGGCGTGACGCTCACCGGGCAGGCCGGGTGAGGCCGGGCGCGGCGGTCGTCGTCACAGGCGCCGGCTCCGGCATCGGGGCCGCCCTGGCCCGGCGGTTCGCGGCCGGCGGCGCCCGGGTGGTCGTCAACGACCGGGACGCGGCGGCCGCCGCGGCGGTGGCGGAGCGGATCGGCGGCCACGCGGTGCCCGGCGACGTGGGCTCCGAGGCGTTCACGGCGGAGCTGGTCGCCGCCGCCTACGACCTGGCCGGCGGCTGCGACCTGTTCTGCGCCAACGCGGGCGTCGCCCCGCACGGCGGCGCGGACGCCACCGACGCCGACTGGGCGCTGGCCTGGCAGGTCAACGTCCTGTCCCACGTGTACGCGGCGCGCGCCCTGCTCCCCCGCTGGCTCGGCGCGGGCGGCGGACGGCTGGTCGTCACCGTGTCGGCGGCCGGGCTGCTGACGATGCTGGGCAGCGCCCCGTACGCGGTCAGCAAGCACGCGGCGCTCGCCTTCGCCGAGTGGCTGCGGGCCACGTACGCGCACCGCGGCGTCGTCGTGCAGGCGCTGTGCCCGCAGGGCGTGCGCACGCCCATGCTGGACAGCGCCGGCGACGTCGGCCAGGCGCTGATGGGCGCCACCGCGATCAGCGCCGACGAGGCCGCCGAGGCGGTGGCCCGGGCGCTCGACGGCGACGAGTTCCTGATCCTGCCGCACCCCGAGGTGGGCGAGTGGTACCGCAACCGGGCGGCCGACCCGGACCGCTGGCTCGCCGGCATGAACCGGCTCCAGCAGGGGCTGGAGGCCCGGTGACCGGCCCGCCCGGCCTCGACCTCGACCGGCTGGCCGCGTACCTGGGCACCGGGCCGCTCACCGCGGAGCTGTTCGGCGGCGGCCGGTCCAACCTGACGTACGCCGTCACCGACGGCACGCAGCGGTGGGTGCTGCGCCGCCCGCCGCTGGGGCACGTGCTGCCCACCGCCCACGACATGGCCCGCGAGCACCGGGTCATCGGCGCGCTGTCGGCGGCCGGGTTCCCGGCGCCCCGGCCGATCCGGCTCTGCGCCGACCCGGACGTCGTCGGGGCCCCGTTCTACCTGATGGAGCACGTGGACGGCGAGATCGTCCGGTCCGCCGACCGGCTCGCCGCCCTGGGCGCCCGGCAGACCACGCTGTCCCTGGTGGACACCCTCGCCGACCTGCACGCCCTCGACCCGGCCGCGATCGGCCTCGGCGACTTCGGCCGCCCCGAGGGCTTCAACGCCCGGCAGGTGCGGCGGTGGAAGCAGCAGCTCGACGCGTCCCGCAGCCGCGACGTGCCCGGCCTGGCCGAGCTGCACGCCCGGCTCGCCGCGGCGGTGCCCGCCGGCGGGCCCGGCACCGTCGTGCACGGCGACTTCCGCCTCGACAACGTGCTGCTCGGCCCGGCCGGCGAGATCCGCGCGGTGCTCGACTGGGAGATGAGCACGCTCGGCGACCCGCTCGGCGACCTCGCCCTCACGCTGGTGTACGCGGGCCAGCCGCTGCTCGCCGGCGGCCGCGTCCCGCTGGCGGTGCCCGGCCACCCGGCGACCGCCGAGCTGGGCGGGCACTACGCGCGGCGCACCGGCCGCGACGCCTCCGACCTGCACTGGTACGTGGCGTTCGCCGCGTTCAAGCTGGCGGTGATCCTCGAGGGCGTGCACTACCGCTACGTGGGCGGCAAGACCGTCGGCGAGGGGTTCGAGACGGTCGGGGCGCTCGTGGCGCCGCTGGTCGCCCAGGGACACGAGGCGCTGGAGGGCTGATGGACTTCGCGTACGACGCGGTCACCGAGGACTACCGCGCACGGTTGACGTCCTTCATGGACGCGCACGTGTACCCCGCCGAGGCGTCGTGGGAGTCCGCCGGCTGGTCCCCGCCGCCCGGGCTGCGGGCGCTGCAGTCCGCCGCGCGGGAGGCGGGCCTGTGGAACCTGTTCCTGCCCGGCGAGCACGGGGCCGGGCTGACCAACCTGCAGTACGCGCCGCTCGCCGAGATCACCGGCCGCAGCCCGGCCATCGCCCCGGCCGCCCTGAACTGCGCCGCCCCCGACACCGGCAACATGGAGCTGCTCGCCGAGTTCGGCAGCGCCGAGCAGCAGCGGCGGTGGCTGCGGCCGCTGCTCGACGGCGAGATCCGCTCCGCGTTCGCCATGACCGAGCCGCAGGTCGCCTCGTCGGACGCCACCACCATCGGCACCCGCATCGAGCGCGACGGCGACGAGTACGTGATCACCGGCCGCAAGTTCTACATCTCCGGCGCGATGAACCCGGCCTGCGCGGTGTTCATCGTGATGGGCAAGACCGACCCCGGCGCCGACCGGCACCGCCAGCAGAGCATGGTGCTCGTCCCCCGCGACACCCCCGGCGTCACGGTCGAGCGGGGCATGACCGTCTTCGGGTACGACGACGGCGACCACGGCGGGCACGCCGAGATCAGCTTCGACCGCGTCCGGGTGCCCGTGTCGAACCTGATCGGCGCGGAGGGCGCCGGCTTCGCGATCGCCCAGGCCCGGCTCGGGCCCGGCCGCATCCACCACTGCATGCGGCTGGTCGGCATGGCCGAGCGGGCGCTGGAGCTGATGTGCGTCCGGGCACTGACCCGCAGCCCGTTCGGCCGGCCGCTGGCCGAGCAGGGCGTCGTGCGCGAGTGGATCGCCGAGTCGCGGGTGCGCATCGAGCAGGCCCGGCTGCTGGTGCTCAAGGCCGCGTGGCTGATGGACACCGTCGGCAACCGCGGCGCCCACACGGAGATCCAGGCCATCAAGATCATCGTTCCGGCCGCGGTCGAGTGGATCGTCGACAAGGCCGTGCAGACCCACGGCGCCGCCGGCGTCGGCCAGGACACCCCGCTCGCCCGGCTGTGGAGCCAGGCCCGCGTGCTGCGCCTGGCCGACGGGCCCGACGAGGTCCACAAGCGCTCCCTCGCCCGGCGTGAACTGGACCGCCACCGGCGTTAGGCTGCGAGGCGCGATGGAGACGAATCAGGCGACCGGACGCGTGGACGGCCGCACCGCGCGCACCGAACGCACCCGTGCGGCCATCGTCGAGGCGACCCTGGCGCTGATCCGCGAAGGCGACCTGCGCCCCACGGCGGAGCGCATCGCCGAGCGCGCCGGCATCTCGCTGCGCGGCCTGTGGACGAAGTTCAAGGACATGGAGACGCTCATCGGCGCCGCCGGGGAGCGCGTCCTGCAGCTGCAGATCGCCGCCACCGAACCCATCCCGCCGGCGCTGCCGCTGCCCCGGCGCATCGACGAGTTCTGCCGGCAACGCGCCCGCCTGCTCGAACACGTCGCCCCGTCGGCGCGCGCCGCCGCCGTCAAGGAACCGTTCTCGGCCCAGCTGCGCCACACCCGCCGCCGCCACCTCGACCTGGTCCGCTCCCAGCTGGAGGACCTGTTCGGCGCGGAACTCGACCGGCTCGGCCCGGACCGCGACGCCACCGTGCACGCCCTGACGGCGGCGGCGACCTGGTCGGCGTGGTCGGTCCACCGCGACGTCCTCGGCCTCGACCCGGACGCGGCCCGCGAGGCCATGACCCGCACGGTCACCGCCCTGCTGACCCGCTGACCCGCGCCGCCGTCACCGGGCGCCCTGGTGGCGCTCGCGGTAGGTGCGCGTCTTCTGCCGGTTGCCGCAGATCTCCATGGCGCACCAGCGGCCCCGGCCGCTGCGGGACGTGTCGTGGAACGCCCAGCGGCAGTCCGGCGCCGCGCACAGCCGCACCCGCCGCCAGTCGCCCCGGGCCGCGCCCTGCGCCACGGTCTCGACGATCTCGTCCAGCCACGCCCGGCCGGACCGGGCGGCGATCCGCAGGCCGCCCGACGGCTCCGGGACGAGGCGCAGCGGGCAGTCCGTGAGTGCCGCGGTGCCGTCCGGCTCACCGGCGAGGACGCGGCGCAGCGCCGTGCGCAGCGCGACGGTGGCATTGAGGTCGGCCGGCCGGAGCGGGCCGTCCGCGCCGGGCAGGCCGTGCGCCGCCAGCCAGTCCGCCAGCGCCCGCGGGGAGGTGAGGTGCTCGGCGGCGACGTGCGTCTCCCCGTGCCGGCTGAACGTCCTGCGGTCGACCGTGTTCAGGAAGTCCACGATCACGTCGAGGGTGGCCACGACACCACTGTAACGGTTGTCCGGTGTTGACTCGACGGCGACACCGGTATTAGCGTTAACCGGTGTCGGCAACCGAGGGAGGGACACCATGACCCACGACCCCGCGGCGCCCCAGGCGACCGCCCCGCACGTCCTCGACGACCTCCGCGCCCGGCTGCGCGCCTTCCGGCCGGTGCCCCTGCCCGGCGGCCTCGGCTGGCGGCGCGGCGTCGACCCGGACTACCTCGCCGACCTGGTCGGCCACTGGGCGCACGCCTACGACTGGCGCGTCCACGAGGACCGCCTGCGCCGCCTGCCGTGGACGCTGACGGCCACCCGGGCGATCCACCAGCGCTCGGCGCGCGCCGACGCCACGCCGGTGCTGCTGCTGCACGGCTGGCCCGACTCGGTGCTGCGCTTCGAGCGCGTGCTGCCCCTGCTCACCGACCACCACGTCGTCGTGCCGTGCCTGCCCGGCTTCCCGTTCGCCGCGCCCGTGCCCGGCGCCGGCATGTCCGCCGCCGAGATGGCCGGCGCGGTCGCCGAGACGATGGCCGCCCTCGGCCACGACCGGTACGTGGTGTCGGCCGGCGACGTGGGCTGCGACGTCGCGGAGGAGCTGGCCGCCCGCCACCCCGAGCGGGTCGCGGCGCTGCACCTCACCGACGTCTCCCAGCACCACTTCCTCACCGGCCTGCCCGACGACCTGTCGGAGACCGAGCGCGCGTACGTCCGGCACGGCCGCGACTGGCAGGCCCGCGAGGGCGGCTACATGCACGAGCAGTCCACCAAGCCGCACACGCTCGCCGCCGCCCTCGGCGACTCCCCCGCCGGGCTGGCCGCCTGGCTCGTCGAGAAGCTGCGCGGCTGGACCGACTGCGACGGCGACGTGGAGTCCGTCTTCACCCGCGACGAGCTGCTGACCTGGGTGACGGCGTACTGGGTCACCGGCGCCATCGGCACGTCCTTCACGCCGTACGCCACGGCCGGCGCCGCGCCCGCCGGCGTCACGCCGCCCGCGGTCTTCACGATCTTCCCGCGCGACCTGGTGAACGCCCCCCGCGAGTTCGCCGAGCGGTTCTTCGACGTGCGCGTCTGGCGCGAGGAGTCCCGGGGCGGCCACTTCGCGGCGTGGGAGCAGCCGGAGCGCTACGCGGCCGGCGTGCACGACGCCGTCCGGCTCGCGGCCGGCTGACGCGCCCTCAGAACAGCACGACGGAGCGCGCGCCCTCACCCCGGGACATCCGCTCGAACGCGGCCGGGACGCCGTCGAGGCCGATCCGGCCGGTGACGAGGAAGCGCAGGTCCAGCGCGCCCGACAGCACCTCGGCGGCGAGCAGCGGCACGTCGCGGTCCGGGTCGGAGGAGCCGTAGACCGAGGAGCGCAGCGTGCGGGCCGAGTGGAAGATCTCCAGGGCGCCGAGTTCGACCATGTCGTCCTTGGCGCCCATGCCCACGACCGTCACCGTGCCGCCGCGGCGGGTGGCGCGCCAGGCCGCCCGGATGGTCGCGGACCGGCCGACGCACTCGAACGCGTGGTCGGCGCCGCGGCCCTCGGTGAGGGCGCGGACGGTGCGGCTGAGGGTGTCGTCGGAGACGACGAACTCGGTGGCGCCCGCGGCGAGCGCCAGGTCGCGCTTGCCGGGCGCGACGTCCGCGGCGATCACGGGTCCGGCGCCCGCCGCGCGGGCCGCCGCGACGGCGGCCAGGCCGACGCCGCCGAGGCCGATGACGAGCACGGACTGGCCGGGGGCGACGGCGGCGGTGGTCCGCACGGCGCCGGTGCCGGTGAGCACGGCGCAGCCGAGCAGGGCGGCCTGCTCCCACGGCAGCTCCGGCGGGACGGCGACGGCCGCCGCGGCCGGCACGACGACCTCCTCGGCGAGCGCGCCCAGGCCGAGGGCGACGGGCGGGCCGTCGCCGCGGGGCACCGCGGGGGCGGCGGTCGCCGCGCACAGCCACGGTTCGCCGTGGGTGCAGAACCAGCACGCCCGGCAGGCGGGCGCCCAGTTCAGCACGACGTGCTCGCCGACGCGGGCCGCGGGCACGCCGGGGCCGGCCTCGACCACCTCGCCGGCGGCCTCGTGGCCCAGCACCAGGGGGTACGGGACCCGCACGGTGCCGTCCAGCATGGACAGGTCGGAGTGGCACACGCCGGCGGCGCGCACCCGCACCCGCACCTGGCCGTCCCCGACGGGCGGCAGGTCCACCTCGGTCACCGACACGGCGCCCCGGCCGGTGGCGACGACGGCGCGGGTCATCGCTGGATCGCCTTGAGCTGCTGGAACTCGGCGAGGCCGTGCGGGCCGAGTTCGCGGCCGAGGCCGGACTGCTTGTAGCCGCCGAACGGCGCCAGCGGGTTGAACGCGGCGCCGTTGACGTCGACGGCTCCGGTGCGCAGGCGCCGGGCCACGGCGAGCGCCCGGTCCGGGTCGGCGGACCAGACGCCGCCGGCCAGCCCGTACCGGGAGTGGTTGGCGATGGCGACGGCCTCGTCGTCGGTGTCGAACGGCATGATCGCCAGGACCGGCCCGAAGACCTCCTCCTGGGCGAGCGCGCTGCCGGGGTCGACGTCGGCGAAGACGGTGCCGGCGACGTAGTGCCCGCGGCCGGGCACCGGGGCGTCGAGCCCGCCGCTGACCAGGCGGGCGCCGTCGGCCTCGGCGCGGGCGATGTGTCCGCGCACCCGGTCGCGCTGGGCGGCGGACACGAGCGGCCCGAGGCGGGTGGCGGGGTCGAACGGGTCGCCGGCGGTGTACCCGGCGGCGGCCTCGGCGGCGAGCGCCACCGCCCGGTCGTACGCGTCGCGGTGCACGAGCATCCGGGTCCACGCGGTGCACGTCTGGCCGGAGTTGAGGAACGCGTTGCCGACGCCCACCTTGACGGCGCGGGCCACGTCGGCGTCGGCGAGCACGATGTTGGCGGACTTGCCGCCCAGCTCCAGCGCGACCCGGGCGATGCGGTCGGCGGCGGCGTGCGCGACGCCCCGGCCGACGGCGGTGGAGCCGGTGAACGACACCATGTCGACGCCGGGGTGCGCGGCGATCGCCTGGCCCACGACCGGCCCGGTGCCGGTGACCAGGTTGAGCACGCCGGGCGGGAAGCCGGCGGCGTGCACGGCCTCGAACAGCAGCCCGGCGACCAGCGGGGTCAGCTCGCTGGGCTTGAGCACCACGGTGCAGCCGGCCAGCACGGCGGGGGCGAGCTTCGCGACGACCTGGTGCAGCGGGTAGTTCCACGGCGTGATGGCGCCGACGACGCCGACGGGTTCGCGGACGACCAGCGAGTGGCCGATCTCCTCGTCGGGCTGCGGCGCGCTGTCGGCGTACCCGCGCAGGACCGTCAGCGGCAGACCGACCTGGACCCGCGTCGCGACCTTGAGCGGGGTGCCCAGCTCGCGCGCGATCGTGTCGGCCAGCTCGCCGGCGCGCGCGGCGAGCGCGCCGTGCAGGCGGTCGAGGGCGGCCCGGCGCTCGGCGAACGGCGTCGCGGCCCAGCCGTCGAACGCGGCGCGGGCGGCCGCGACGGCGGCGTCGACGTCGGCCGCGGTGCCCGCCGCGCAGTGCCCGACTGTCTCGCCGGTGGCCGGGTTCTCCACGGCGATCGTGTCCCGGCCCGGCGTCCACGCGCCGTCGATGTAGAGCTGCACGGTCAGTTCCCCTTCGATCGGTCGAGCCCGTCGATGAGCAGGTCGAGGCCCAGGTCGAACGCGCCGGAGTCGACGCTGTGCCGGTGCCCGGCCAGCAGGTGCGCCTGGCTGAGGTGCGGGTACTGCTCGGCGTACACGGCCGGGTCCTCGGCGAAGCCGGCGGCGAACGAGCCGAGGGCGGAGCCGGTGACGAGGTAGCGCATGAGCGCGCCGATGTGGGTGGCGCGGGCGGGCGGCCAGCCCGCGCGGACGAGCCCGCCGTAGACGGCGTCGGCCATGGCGAGCGCGCCCGGCCGCCGCCCGGGGCCGCGGGCCAGATACGGGACGATGTTCGGGTGCGCGGCGAGCGCGGCCCGGTACGAGTGGCCCCACCGGCGCAGCGCCTCGCGCCAGTCGCAGGTCTCGAACGCGGACACGTCGACGGTGGCGACGACCGCGTCGGCGACGGCGTCGAGGATGTCGTCCTTCGTGGCGAAGTGGTTGTACAGCGACGGCCCCTGCACGCCCAGCTCGGCGGCGAGCCGCCGGATCGACACCGCGTCGAGGCCCTCGGCGTCGACCAGCGCGGCGGCGGCGTCGACGATGCGCTGCCGGCTGAGCAGCGCCCGGCGCGGTCTCGGCATCGCGGTCTCCGATCGGCTCTGGACGCCATAAAACTTACACCGCTAGTTTAGGTGCATGACACAGCCGACACAGCGCGTCGCGGTCGTCACCGGCGGCGCCCAGGGCATCGGGGCGGCCACCGCCCGCCGGCTCGCCGCGCGCGGCGACACCGTCGCCGTCGTCGACCTGACCGCCGAGCGCGGCCGGGCGGTCGTCGAGGAGATCACCGCGGCGGGCGGGTCCGCCGCCGCGTACGGGTGCGACGTCACCGACGAGGTCGCCGTCGCCGCCACCGTCGACGAGATCGCCGAGACGCACGGCGGGCTGGACGTGCTGGTCAACAACGCCGGCATCACCCGCGACAACCTGCTGTTCAAGATGAGCGCGCAGGAGTGGAACGCCGTGCTCAACACGAACCTGACCAGCATGTTCCTGTGCTGCCAGGCGGCGCAGAAACACATGGTGGCGGCGCGGTACGGCCGGATCGTCAACCTGAGCAGCCGCTCCGCGCTCGGCAACCGCGGCCAGGTCAACTACGCCGCCGCCAAGGCCGGTGTGCAGGGCCTCACCGCCACCCTCGCCATCGAGCTGGGCCCGTTCGGCATCACCGTCAACGCGGTCGCGCCCGGCTACATCGCCACCGCGATGACCGCCGCCACCGCCGAACGCGTCGGCGCCACCCCCGAGCAGCACCAGGAGCTGGTCGCCGCGCAGACCCCGCTGCGCCGGGTCGGCCGGCCCGAGGAGGTCGCCGCCGTCATCGCGTTCCTCAGCGGCGACGACGCGTCGTACGTCAGCGGCCAGACCCTGTACGTCAACGGAGGCGCCCGATGATCGACTTCTCCCTGGACGACGAGCAGCGCGCCATCCGCGACACCGCCCGCGCGTTCGTGACCCGCGAGGTGATGCCGCTGGAGGCCGAGCTGCTGCGCCGCGAGCGCCGGCACGAGCCCGGCATCACCCGCGACGAGCTGCGCGAGCTCCAGCTGAAGGCCCGCACGTTCGGCTTCTGGGGCATGGACACCCCGGAGGAGTACGGCGGCATGGCGCTCCCGGCGGTCGTCCAGTCGCTGATCTGGACCGAGATCGGCCGCACCTACGTGCCGTTCCGGTTCGGCGGCGAGGCCGACAACATCCTGTTCGAGGCGAACGACGCGCAGCGCGCCGAGTACCTGATCCCCACCATCGAGGGCGAGCGGATCTCCTGCTTCGCGATCACCGAGCCGGGCGCGGGCTCCGACGCCGCGAACATCCGGCTGGCCGCCCGGCGCGACGGCGACGACTGGGTCCTCAACGGCGAGAAGACGTTCATCACCAACGGCAACGACGCCGACTTCGCGATCGTCGTCGCGGTCACCGACCCGGAGAAGGGGGTGCGCGGCGGCGGCACCACAGCCTTCCTCGTCGACCGGGCGATGGGCTGGCGCTCGGAGTTCATCCAGACCATGGGCGAGGGCGGGCCGGCGTCGCTGGTGTTCTCCGACGTGCGGGTGCCGTCCCGCAACATCCTCGGCGAGCTGGGGCGCGGCTTCGAGCTGGGCATGCGCTGGATCGGCAAGGGCCGCTACCTGATCCCGTCGCACGCGTTGGGCACCGCGGAGCGCGCCCTGGGCATGGCGATCGAGTACGCCAACACCCGGGAGACGTTCGGCCGGCCGATCGGCGCGAACCAGGCGATCCAGTGGATGATCGCCGACTCGGAGACCGAGCTGGAGGCCGCCCGCTGGCTGGTCCTGCGCGCCGCCTGGACGGTCGACCAGGGCACCGACCCGCGGCACGCGTCGTCGATGGCGAAGCTGTACGGGGCGGGCATGGTCAACCGGGTCGTCGACCGGGTCCTGCAGATCCACGGCGGCATGGGCTACACCCGCGAGCTGCCCATCGAACGCTGGTACCGGCAGGTGCGGTTGCTGCGCATCTACGAGGGCACCGACGAGATGCAGCGCCTGATCATCTCCCGCGACCTGCTGCGCGGGTACACGAAGCTCGGAGGGCACCTGGCATGAGGATCGAGGACGTGCACGTGGGCGACACGTTCGGACCGGGACCGTGGCTGGCGGTCGAGCAGTCGCGGATCGACGCGTTCGCCGGCGCCACCGGCGACGACCAGTGGATCCACGTCGACCCGGCGCGGGCGGCGGCCGGCCCGTTCGGCGGCACGGTGGCCCACGGGTACCTGACGCTGTCGCTGCTGCCGCTGCTCGCCCGCGACCTCTACACGTTCGAGGGCCTGACGATGGCGCTCAACTACGGGCTGAACAGGGTCCGCTTCCCCGCCCCGCTGCCGTCCGGCGCGTCGGTGCGCGCCACCGCCGAGGTGGTGTCGCTGGAGCCGGCCGGCGGCGCCGTGCAGCTCGTCATGCGGGTGACCGTGCACAGCGACCGCGGCGAGAAGCCGGTGTGCGTGGCCGAGACGGTGAGCCGCCTCTACCCCTGACCATGTTTGTCCGCATTTGTACACCTCGATCGGCGTAACCGATCAGGACATCGGCGACGGCCGTGATCGGCCGTCGTTGTCCAGGGCCGTAGGAACGACGCTCAGCCCCGGAGGTCCGATGACCAGGTTCCGCCGCCTCGCCGCCACCCTCGCCGCGGCCGGCATCGCCGGCGCCGTCGCCGTCCCGGCCGCGCCCGCCCGCGCCGCCACCGGCGGCTGCGACCGGCTGCGCGGCCACGGCGCGACGGCCGGCGCCGACCTGCTGCGCGTGCAGGCACTGAACCTACGCCCCCTCGGGCTGCCCGTCGGCCCGCTCGCCGACCTGCGCGTCGCCTCCACCCGCGCCGGGCACGCCGCCGGCACCTCGTCCGCCGTCGCCCGGGCGCTCGACGCGAAGCTGCTCGGCGTCGGCCTGCCGCCCCAGCTCACCCGCGAGGTCGGGCAGCAGGCCCCGCCGGACAACCCGCGGCCCGCCACCTCCGACCTCGTCGCCACCAAGGCCGGGCCGCTCACCCTCGGCGCCGCCCGCACCACCGCGCACGCCCGCACCTGCGCCGCATCCCGCGCCGAGGCCCGCCTGCTCGACGCCGCCGTGCTGCCCGGCCGGCGCGGCACCGCGGTGGCCGGCGTCCCGGCCAGCCTGCGCGGCTGGAGCAGCACCGGCGTCGAGCACGACGGCTACGCCGCCCGCTCCGTCGCCGCCGCCGGCATCGCGCTCGCCGAACTGCACCTGCTCGACGGCGCCGTCACCGTCAAGGTCCTCAGCGAGCCGTCGCTGACCGTCAGCACCGCCGGCACGCCGTCGTCGGCGCGGGTCCGGTACGCCGCCCCCGTCCTCCAGGTCACCGGCGCCGGCGTCAGCCGCCGCATCGACGGCGGCGGCGAGTCCGTCGACGTCCCGCTGCCCGGCCGCGCCGACCCCGTCCGCGGCCTGCTCGGCACCGCCCTCGCCCCGGTCACGTCCGCCGGCCGCGCCACCGCCCCCACCCTGCCCGGCCTCGACGAGCGGGCCGCCGTCCCGCTGCTGCCCGACGGCACCCCGCAGTCCGGCGAGTCGGCCACCCCGCCGCGCGGCGGCTCGCTGCTGCGCGTGTCCGTCGGCGACCTGCAGCAGATCGTCCGCGGCAACGCCGTCGCCGCGAAGGCCGCGTCGCTGCGCATCGAGCTGGTCAGCGCGGGCGCCGGCAACGGCGGCGGCAGCGTCCTGCTCGACCTGGGCGTCGGCATGCTGGAGGCCGCCGCGGTCGCGCCGGTCCCGGGCGGCCGTGCCCCGGGTGCTCCGGGGGCCCCGGGCGCCCCGACCGATGCCCCGGCCGCTCCCCCGGCGCCGGCCCCCGCCGCCGCGCCCGCCGCGCCCGGGTCGCCCGCCGCGCCCGGGTCGCCCGGCGGTGCGCCGGAGGCGGCCCCCGTCGCCGTTCCCGCCGCGCCCGACACCACGCCCGTGGCCGCCGCGGACCGGCCCGAGGAGGGCACCGGCGGTGGCGGCGGCGCGGACCTGCCGCTGACCGGCGCGAGCGCCGGCGCGGCCGTCCTCGCCGGCCTGGCCCTGCTCCTCGCCGGCGCCCTCTTCCTCGCCGTCGGCCGGCGCCGCCGCGCCTGACGCCCCGCCCCGCCCGCCTGACGTCCCGCCTTGCTGCCGCCGTTCCCCGGGTCCTACGCCAGGAACGGCGGCAGCGCCGCGACGATCGGCGCGTCCGCCGGCAGCCACACGACGTCGGCCAGCTCGTCCGCGCCCAGCCAGCGCATGTCGGAGTGCTCCAGCGCCTTCGGCTCGTCGCCGTCGACCAGCCGCGCCGCGTACACCCGTAGCACCGCGCGCCCGTGCGCCAGCGACACCGACGGGCCCACCTGCGCCCCGATCTCGACCCGGACGCCCAGCTCCTCGACGCACTCGCGCGCCAGCGCCTCCACGTCGGACTCGCCCGGCTCGACCTTGCCGCCCGGGAACTCCCAGCGCCCCGCCACCTCGGGCGGCGACGTGCGCTCACAGGCCAGCACCCGGCGGTCATCGATGATGGCGGCGCCCACGATCACCCGTGGTGACGGCGAGCCGCTGACCTGACGTTTGTTCCCCACGAGGCACCAGCGTGCCACGAAATATGGTCCGAATGGGCTGCCCGAGCCGTCCCGTCTGTCGCAAGAACACTACAAATGTGAGCGTGGACAGGCAGGCCGGAGAGCACAAGTATTGAGGGCACCGACCATGACGACACGGCGACAGTTTGGCCACAAGCCGGCAACGACGCCAGGAGGGTGTGGCGATGCGAGCCCGGTGGAAGAGCCGCCCGAGGCCCGACTACCTGTCCGACGCCCTGACGCTGCTGAGCGGGTGGACCCGCGACGGTGTGCAGATCAAGCGCGTCCTGCCCATCGACGACTTCCAGCATGCCGCCCTGACCGAACGTGTCAAGGTTGCGGCCGACGCCCTGCGCCTGCGCCCCGAGATCCGCCGCCTCGACGGCCGCACCCAGATCTCCCTCGGCGCCACGGACGGCGGCGCGATCACCGCCGGCGAGGTCGCCCTGGCCGCCCGCATCGAGGACGCGTACCGCACGGTCACCGGCCGCCAGTGACGGGTGGCGCCGCCCCCGTAGCCTCGGGATCATGGCTGCCGACGTCATCTACGACCACAAGGACCAGCTCAAGCAGATCCGCAGCGGCCTGCTCGAGGGCGAGCAGATCATCGCGGTCTACGACGCCGTCGGTGTCGGCACCGGGTTCATCGGGCTGACCGACCGGCGGGTGATCGTGCAGGACAAGTCGTTCGTCGGCAAGAAGGTCGCGCTGACCAGCATTCCGTACGCGCGGATCACCAGCATCAGTGTGGTCAGCGACCGGTCGTGGGGCGGGTCGTTCTTCTCGTCCAGTGCCATCGCCATCCACGTCGGCACGCACACCTACGAGGTGGAGTTCCGGGGCGACCAGAAGGCCCACCACGTGCACAACGTGGTGCTGCACTACATCTCCTGAGCCGCCTCGGGCAGCAGCCGGGTCTCCAGGCGCTCCTCCACGACGGTGCCGTCGTCGGAACGGCGCAGTTCCCAGCCGTAGGCGCCGGGGCGCTCGGCCACCACCTCGGCCAGGGTCTCGCCGCGGTAGACCAGCGCGGCCCAGTTGTCGGTGGCGTAGCCGTCCGGCAGCGTGCCCGCCCCGACAAGCCGCTGCATGAGCGGGCGCCGCTGTTCCTCGCCGTCGTAGTGCACGCCGTTGGAGTACGGCAGGAAGCCGAGGCCGGCGGTGAACGGGCGCAGCGCCGGGCCGAAGCTGTCGGTGGTGCCGCCGACGTGCCAGCACAGTGAGCCCGCCGAGACGCCGCCCAGCACCACGCCGGCCTGCCAGCATTCGCGGAGGATGTCGTCGAGGCCGTGGGCGCGCCACACGGCGACCAGGTTGGCGACGCTGCCGCCGCCGACCCAGATGACGTCCTGGGCGAGCAGGTGGGCGCGGACGTCCTCGACGTTCGGCATCGGGAACAGGGCGAGGTGGGACGGTTCGAAGCCGGCGCGGGTGAACGCCGGGTACATGGCGGCCAGCAGGTCGGCGGGGTCGCCGGTGGCCTGGTTGAGGAAGCAGATGCGCGGGCGGGCGCCGGCGCCGGCCAGGTCGGCGGCGTACCGGAAGACGGGTCCGGGACGCCAGTCCAGCGGCCCGCGGCCGATGCTGCGGAACCCGATGCTGGAGGCGACGATCGTGGGCGAGTCGGCTGTCACGACCTCTTTCTACCCGCCGACCCGCTAGCGTGCGACGCATGGGGATCAGCCGGCGACGCCTGCTGCTGGGCGGGGCCGCGGGGGCGGTCGCCGTGGGCGCGGGCGGCCTCGGGCTGGTCGAGGCCCGGGTGGTGCCGGGCCGCAGCGTCCTCGACCGGGCCGTGGGCCGGTGTGACGTCGAGGTGCCGCCGGCGACCGTGGCGCCCGGCCTGCAGCAGACCGGCACGTTCGACTCGGCGCTGCGCCGGCAGCGGGTGAGCTGGGTGGTGGCGTACCCGCCGGGCGCGCAGCCGGGCGCGAAGCTGCCGGTCTGCCTGGTGCTGCACGGCTACGGGGCGACGGCGGCGACCGCGATCGGCGCGGCGGCGTACGACCGGCACCTGGCCACCCACGTGGCGGGCGGCGGCGACCCGTTCGTGCTGGCCGCGATGGACGGCGGCGACGGCTACTGGCACCCGCACGACGGGGACGACCCGCTGGGCGCCCTGCTGCGGGAGTTCGTCCCGATGCTCGCCGGGCGCGGCCTGCGCACGGACCGGCTGGCCGCGATCGGCTGGTCGATGGGCGGGTACGGGGCGATGCTGTGCGCGCTGACCGACCCGCAGCGGTTCGTGGCGGTGGCGGCGAGCGCCCCGGCGATCTGGCGCTCGTACGACGAGGCGCGGGCGGTCAACGCGGGCGCGTTCGCCTCGGCGCAGGAGTGGGCCCGCTACGACGTGCTGGCCCAGGCGCACGCGCTGAGCCGGGTGCGGGTGCGCATCGACTGCGGGGAGTCGGACCCGTTCGCGCCGGCGGTGCGGGACCTGCGGGACCGGCTGCCCGACTCGTCGGTTGTCCGTTTCACGCAAGGTTGTCACGACAACGCGTACTTCTCGTCCGTCGCCCCGGATCAGCTCAAGCTGGTCGGCGTTGCCTTGACCGGCGGCGTCGAGATGACCGGAAAATAGCCTGATGTCCCGTTCCCTGCTCGAGCTCGCCGCGGAGGGCCACCGCCTCCTGCACCCGCTGTCCGACGCCAAGCTGCTGGACCTGGGCGCCATCGTCGGCGTGGGCCGCGACTCCTGCGTCCTCGAGCTGGCCTGCGGCAAGGGCGAGGTGCTGTGCCGGTGGGCGCAGGCGTACGGGGCGCGCGGGGTCGGCGTCGAGCACAGTGAGCTGTTCGTGGCCGCCGCCCGCAGCCGCGCCGCCGAGCTGGGCGTCGCCGACCGGGTGCGCATCGGGCACGGCGAACCGGCCGGCTACCACCCCGAGCCGGGCGGCTACCACGTCGCCGCGTGCCTCGCCACGACCGCCGTCGCCGGGGGCGTCACCGGCGCCATCGAGCTGCTGCGGCCCGCCGTCCGCAGCACCGGGGTGCTGCTCATCGGCGAGCCGTTCTGGACCGGCGATCGGCCGGAGGACTCCCCGTACCAGAGCCTGGACGGCCTGCTCGACGCGTTCGACCTGGCCGGCGCCGACCTGGTCGAGATGGTCGCGGCCGACGCCGACAGCTGGGACCGCTACGTCGCCGGGCAGTGGTGGACGCTGCGCACCTGGCTCGACGCCCACGCGGGCGACAAGCGCGCCCCGGACGCCCGGGTGCTGCTCGACGAGAGCCGCCGCCGCTACCTGGCGCACGAGCGCGGCCGCCTCGGCTGGGCCGTGTTCGTGCTGCGCCCGGAGCGGTGAGGGTCCCCTCCGGGTGCGGTTGAGGTCCCGCCTTCAGGTCCGCCCGCGACGGCCCGATGTCCAGGGCAGGATCCGGCCCGTCGCCTCTCTCCCCCGTGAAGGCGGCGGGTCGGACCATCCACCGCCGGCGGCATCAACGCCGCGGCCCCGGGGTAATCCGACCGGCATGACCGATCACCTGGACCCCGATCCCGAGACCGCCCGCCAGGCCCAGGAGGCCGCACCGGCGGACCCGCACGAGGCGGGCCTCGACCCGCAGGACGCGCACGGCGGCAGCATGGCGCCCGGCGTGGTCGACGACACCGGCCACCAGCTCGACGACCCCGGCGACGTCGGGGGCGACATGGCGGACGCCCGCCCCTAGGCTGCACGGATGCAGTTCCGCGCTGTCCTGGAGGCGACCGGCGGCACCACCACCGGCTTCCGCGTGCCGCCCGCCGTCGTCGAGGCGCTGGGCCACGGCCGCAAGCCGCCGGTCACCGTCACCGTCGGCGGGCACACCTACCGGAACACCGTCGCGGTCTACGACGGCGAGTTCTGGCTGGGCGTCAGCGCCGCCAACCGGGCCGCCGCCGGCCTCGCCGCGGGCGACGAGGTCGACGTGACGCTCGAACTCGACACCGCCGAACGCGTCGTCGAGGTGCCGCCCGACCTGGCCGCCGCGCTCGCCGACCACCCGGACGCCAAGGCCGCCTTCGAGCGGCTGTCGTACAGCCGGCAGCGGGCCCACGCCGAGTCCGTCACCGGCGCGAAGACCGACGCCACCCGGCAGCGCCGCGTCGAGAAGGTGCTGGCCGCCCTACTCGGCGGCTAGCCCGGCCCGCCGCCGCGCCAGGAACGCGCGCTCCGCGTCGTTGCCGGCCCACGCGATCGCCTCGTCGTACGCCGCGGCCGCCTCCGCCGCGCGTCCGAGGCGGCGCAGCAGGTCCGCGCGGATCGCGTGAAAGAGGTGCCGGTCGGCCAGGTCGAGGGCGTCGACGAGCGCCAGCCCCGCCGCGGGCCCCGCCACCTCGGCCACCGCCACCGCCCGGTTCAGCTCCACCACCGGGCTCGGCGCGACGGTCATCAGCTGGTCGTACAGCCGCACCACCTGGATCCAGTCGGTGGCCGCGGCCGCGGGCGCGTCGCTGTGCACGGCGGCCATCGCGGCCTGGATCTGGTACGGGCCCGGCCGGCCCCGCCGCAGGCAGCGCCGCACCAGGTCCTGGCCCTCGGCGATCAGCGCGGCGTCCCACCGCGAGCGGTCCTGCTCCGCCAGCGGCACCAGCTCGCCGCCCGGGCCGGTGCGCGCGGGCCGCCGCGACGCCGTCAGCAGCATGAGCGCCAGCAGTCCCAGCGCCTCCGGCTCGTCGGGCATCAGCTCGACCAGCAGCCGGCCCAGCCGGATCGCCTCCGCGCACAGGTCCTCGCGGGTCAGGTCGGGGCCGCTGCCGGCCACGTACCCCTCGTTGAAGATCAGGTAGACGACCGTGAGCACCGCGCGGACCCGGGCGGGCAGGTCGGCCTCGTGCGGCACCCGGTACGGGATGCCGGCGAGGCGGATCTTCGCCTTGGCCCGCACGATCCGCTGCGCCATCGTGGCCTCGCCGGTGAGGAACGCCCGGGCGATCTCGGGTGTGGTCAGCCCGCCCAGCAGCCGCAGGGTGAGCGCCACCTGGGCGGGCACGGCGAGCGCCGGGTGGCAGCAGGTGAAGATGAGCCGGAGCCGGTCGTCGGGCACGGCGCCCTCCTCGGGTGGTGCGTCGCGGGCGTGCAGCAGCGCCGCCTCGGCGTGCCGGGCCTCCCGGGTCGCCTCGCGGCGCAGCCGGTCGATGGCCCGGTTCCGGGCGGTCGTGATGATCCAGCCCGCCGGGCTGGGCGGCGGCCCCGCGCGCTCCCACGCGGTGACCGCCGCCGCGAACGCCTCCTGGACGGCCTCCTCGGCCAGGTCCAGGTCACCCAGCGCCCGGTTGAGCACGGCCACGGCTCGGCCGTACTCGGCGCGGTAGACGTCCTCCAGGTTCATCGGGACCGACGTCAGCCCGCGATCGGCCGGATCTCGATGGGCAGCGGCGACAGCGCCGCCCCGATCTTCCGCGCCCACACCAGCGCGCCGTCGAGGTCCTCGGCCCGGATCACCCAGAAGCCGCCGACGTGCTCCTTGCCCTCCAGGTACGGGCCGTCGGTGATCAGCTCGTCGCCGCCGCGCACGGTGACGACGGTGGCGGTGTCGGCGGGGTGCAGCCCGTGGGTGAACACCCACGCCCCCGCGGCCTGCGCCTCCTGGGCGATGCGGCCCAGGTCGGCCATCGCCCGGTCGAGCACGGCCTGCTCCGGGATCTCCCCGTCGGGCTGGTACACGCTGAGCAGGTACTGGTTCATGATCGGCTCCCGTCGTGGTGGGCTCTTGTCACCGTCTACACGAACGACCGGCCACCGGATCGACAGCCCCGCTCACCTTTTCTCGTCCCCGACCCGGCCCGCCACGGCGATCACGCTCAGCGCCACCACCGTGCAGAACGTCAGCGTGCCCGTGAACGACGCCCACGTGCTCACCGTCCCCAGCCGGGTGAACAGCAACCCGGCCAGCGCCAGCGCCACGCTCGCCCCGACCGCGTCGGAGATGCTGCGCGCCGCCGCGTTGAAACCCTCCTCGCCCGGCGCCGACACCGCCAGCACCAGCGTGCTGACCCGCGGGTACATCAGCCCCATGCCGCCGCCCGCGAACAGCCACCCCACCGCCGCCAGCGCCGGGTGCAGGGTGAACGCCGCCACCGCCAGCTCCGCCGCCACCCCCGCCGCCAGCAGCACCGCACCCGTGCGGATCACCGCCGCGTGCCCGGTCTCCCTCAGCCGCCCCTGCACGTGCGACGCGGCCGCCCACGACACCGCGCCCGCCGTCAGCGTCACCCCGGACAGCCACGTCGGCAGGCCGTGCACGTCGTGCAGCAGCAGCGGCAGGTACACCTCGGTGCTGAAGAACGTCGCCCCGGCGACCGCGCACAGCAGCACCACCGCGGGCAGCCCCCGCCGCGCCCGGAAGGTCCCGACCGGCAGCAACGGCCGCACCGCCACCACGATCACCGCCACCGCCACCGGCGGCACCAGCCACGGCCACCGCCCACCCCACACGCTCAGCGCGACCGCCGCCCCCGCCACCACCACGGCCGCGACGATCCGCCGCCCGTCCCCCGCCCGCGGCTCGGCCGACCCGCCGCCCCCGCCCAGTACGGGCAGAATGAGGGCGGTCGCGCCGGCGACCAGCACGAGCACCCCCAGGAACACCCACCGCCAGCCCACCGAGTCCGCGACCACCCCCGCCGCGAACGGCCCCACCATCGACGGCACCACCCACGCCGCCGCGAACAACCCGAAGATCCGCGGGTGCAGCACACCCGGGTACGCCCGCCCCACCACCACGTACAGCGCGACGGTGATGCCACCCCCGCCCAGCCCCTGCAGGAACCGGGCCCCCACGAACACCCCCATCGACGGCGCCACCCCGGCCGCCACCAGCCCCAGCGCGAACACCGCCACCGCCACCAGCAACGGCCGGTCCGGCCCCCGCCGATCCGACCACGCCCCGGCCGCCACCATCCCCACCACGCCGGCGGCCATGGTCGCGGAGAACGCCAGCGAGTACAGCGCCCGCCCGTCCAGCTCCGCCGTGATGACCGGCATGATGGTGGTGACCGCCAGCGCCTCGAACGCGGCCAGGAACACCAGCCCCGACGAGCCGAGGGTGGCCAGGACGTAGGGGCGGGAGAACAGACCGGCGGGCGGGGCGGCGGGGGTCGTCGTGGTGGTCACCTCGGCAACGCTAGAACCTCATCCCGACTCGAGGTCCAGCGAATATGACGAACGCCGTACCCGACGAGGGTTCCGATCGGACCTGAACGGGCCGCCGCACAGGTCGGCCTGTTCGCCGCCGGATCCGTCCATCCGCCCCATGGCACGGCCGATGCCGTGCTTGCCACCATGCCCGAATGGGATTTCTGCAACGGCTGCTGAATCGCCGACGAACCGATGCTTCTCCGGCGCCGGCCGATCAGGAACCGCGGAGCCCGAACACAACTCTCGACGTCGTTCTCTACGACGGCAGTCACGATCTCGAGGTCGTCGGCGAGAGCTATTACCAGGAAGCGCTCTGGCGGGCGGTGGGCGGGCGGCGGACCGAACGCGTCCGCCACGACATCCAGGCGGTTCTCGTCGCCGAGACGGACAACCCGCACGACGACAACGCGATCTCGGTCTGGATCGACGGAATGCAGGTCGGGCACCTGTCGCGCGAGGACGCGGCCGCCTACCGCACGGGCCTGCTCGCGCTGCAGGCCCGCGAGGGCCGGTCCATCGCCCTCCGTGGCGTCATCGTCGGCGGAGGCGTCCGGAACGACGGCCCCGGCTTCCTCGGCGTCTGGATGTCACACGATCCGGCCGACTTCGGCCTCGCCCCGGTCGTGCCGCCTCCCGTCGCGTCGATGCGCGGCGCCATGCGCACGGGGCTCACCGAAGCCCTCCTCACCGACGCGCAGGACGACTCCTACGACCTGTCGTGGCTGCAGCGACTGCCGGCGGACCCGGTCCCGGCGATCGGCTCGTTGCGGCGGCTCCTGAAGGACGATCCCAACCCGATCGACCGTCACTTCATGTTCTGCGAGCTGGAAGATCGTCTCTACCGTTCCAGGGACGCTTTCTCGTCGGCACTGCAGGATTACGACGACACGTGCATCCAGCACGATGCCGAGATGGACGGCATCCGGGACGCGCTGCTCACCAAGTTCGGCAAGGTACCGATCCTCGACACGTACCGGCAGATGGCCATTCGCCAGCAGAAGGCGAAGGAATGGGCGAAGGCCCTCTGGTGGACCGAACGAGGACTGAGCCTGTACGGCTCGGATTGCGCGCGGCCGGAAGCCGTCGACGACCTGAACAGACGAGCCGCCGCCTACCGGGCCAAGCTCACGAACGAGAGTGCCGGCGCACCGCGGCCCGCACGCCCGCCGCGGGCGGCGCCCAGCCGGACCGTGGTCGAGGCACTCACCTGCGCCGCCTGCGGTGCCAGCTTCGACCGCCAGGTCACCCGCGGGCGCAAGCCGCAACGGTGCCCCGGCTGCCGCTGACGAATGACGTAGTCGGCGTCACGCCACGCAGAACTCGTTGCCCTCCGGGTCGAGCATGACGACGTGGCCGAACTGGCCGCCGTACCACTCGTCCCGCACGACGGTGGCCCCGGCGGCGACCAGGCCCGCCGCCCGCGCGCGGATGCGGTCTTCCCGGTCGGGCCCGTCGCCGCCGACGCGGACGTCGATGTGCATGCGGTTCTTGGCGGTCTTGCCCTCCGGCACGCGCAGGAAGCTGATCGCCGGGCCGCGGCCGTCCGGGTCGACGATGGAGGCGCCGTCGGGGTCGTCGTAGCCGGGTTCGGGGACGTAGCCGAGGGCGTCCGCCCAGAAGTTTGCGAGCCGGTGCGGGTCGGCGGCGTCGCAGCCGAGGGTCCAGTGCGTTGCCATGGGGCGAACCTACCTAGTCGCCGGAGACGTACCGCAGGTACGCGACGGCGAACCGGCTCGCCACCAGGGCGACCGACAGCCCGATCGTGACCAGCACCGCGATCCGGCCGCGCCGGCCGAGCCAGCCCGCCAGCGCCAGCCCGCCGCCCCACGGCAGGCCGTAGGTGAGGGCGAGCTGGCCGAGCGTGGTGACGTCCGACTGGCCGACGGCCGCGGTCAGCACCGGCGGCAGCGCCATGGCCACCGCGACGCCCGCGACGACCCACGCCGGCCGGCGCGGCCCTGCGCCGCGCCAGCCCGCCGCCGGTTCCCGCCACAGCACGGCGACGGCGGCGCAGCCGGCCACGGCGGCGGCGATCGCCACCACCGCGGCGAAGCCCACCACCAGCGCCAGGCTGCTCTGCCGCAGGCCGGGCCCGGCGCCGGCCATGTTGAACCAGTCCCGCACCGCCACCGCGCCGAAGCCCGCGGCCTGCGCGGCCAGCACCGCCGACACGGCGGCCGCCGGCCGGCCGAGCCGCGGCCGGACCGCCAGGACCAGGCCCGCGAGGGCGAGGCCGCCGAGGAACGGCAGCAGCGCCCACAGGTAGTAGGAGGCATAACCCGGCCAGTACGACGTGTACGCCGAGCCGGCGCGCACGCTCTTCATGAGCCCCGGCGCGAGCGCGGCGACGAGCGCGACCGCGGCGCACCCGGCGATGAACGTCCCGGCCAGCGCCGCCGTCACGGGCCGCGCCGCCGGGCGGCTCTCCACAGATGTCGTCACGCGTCCCCAACGGCCGCGCCCGCCCGGGGGACACGCGGCGGCCGGTCAGACGCCGGCCCGCCGCCGCGGCGACGGCGTGGCGTCCCGCCCTGCTCAGCCTGCCCGTCACCCACGACGCCGCGGACAGCGTCGTCGGTCGAGGGCCACGCGGCCACGGCAGGTCACGGTCGGAGCAGGTGGCTCAGCTCCGCGGCAAGCCGGGTCATCTCCTCCCCGGCCTCAACAACGAACACCGCGCGCGCCGACCAGGCGGTGTCATCCGCGTCCTGGCCAGGTTCCCGCAGCGTCACGCCGAGCGACACGTACCCGCGCCGTCGGTGCCGGGCATCGACGACGAGGTGCCGCTCCATCGACTGCCACGTGCGGACGCCGTCCCAGCCGGTCCAGTCAGCCGCAAGGCTCTCCACGAAGCCGGCCAGCGTCGACCCGGAACCGGCGACCAACCCGTCGACCTCGGCGACCGTCACAGCCGTCATGCCAGGGGTGTGCAACTCTGTGGCCACCGTGTACACGTAGCCGTCGCCGTACGGATCCTGAGGCGGGTGGACGGTCCATCGGGCGGCGTCAGCACGCCCCAGGGCGAACGGCTCCTTCATGCGCTGGGAGTATGCCCGTCCGGTGGGGACGCCCGCTCCCCGGATTCGGCGCCCCGCCGCCCCGTCCGGCGTCGCCCCCGTCAGGGATTCCGGCGCCGTAGCGAGGTCAGCGCTTGGGGATCTCATCGTCGGTCGGTGGCCGGACGAACGCGCGGCTCCGCTCGTCGCAGGCCCCGTACTCGAGATGGTTGCGCCTGGCCTGGGTCAGGCTCAGGCCACGGTTCGGGCCGGCAAGCACGACGTCCGCATCCGGGTCGTCCTGCCCGTCGTCCTCCCAGAAACAGACGTCGCAGATCTCGAAGCCGCCTCGCTCGCCGAGCGTCAGGAAACCACACACCGGACACGCGTACGGCCCTCCCTCAGGCCCGCGCACGACCGGGAAGTTGGTGAGCTCCACACCGGGAATCCTGGCACGCGCTGCACGTCCGGAAAGGTCGCCCTGTCCGTTGCCGTGTGCGAGCCACCCGGCCGCCGTTTCAGACGTTGAAGCGGAACTCCACCACGTCGCCGTCCTTCATGATGTAGTCCTTGCCCTCCATGCGGACCTTGCCCGCCGCCTTCGCCGCCGCCATCGAGCCCGCCGCCATCAGGTCGTCGAAGCCGACGATCTCGGCCTTGATGAAGCCGCGCTGGAAGTCGGAGTGGATGACGCCCGCGGCTTCCGGGGCGGTCGCGCCGACCGGGACGGTCCAGGCGCGGGATTCCTTCGGGCCGGCCGTGAGGTACGTCTGGAGGCCGAGGGTGTTGAAGCCGACGCGGATGAGCTGCTGGAGGCCCGGCTCGGTCTGGCCGGTCGATTCCAGCAGTTCGCGGGCCTCGTCCTCCGGCAGCTCGATGAGCTCGCTCTCGATTTTCGCGTCCATGAAGATCGCCTCGGCGGGGGCGACGAGGGCGCGGAGTTCGTCGAGGAAGTCGGCGTTGCCGAGTTCGGCCTCGTCGACGTTGAAGACGTACAGGAAAGGCTTGGTGGTGAGCAGGTGCAGCTCGGCCAGCAGGGCGACGTCGATGCCGGCCTTGGCGGCGCCCGCGTAGAGGGTGGTGCCCTCGTTGAGCAGGGCGAGGGCGGCCTCGGCGGCGGCGACGACCGCGGCGCGCTCCTTCTTCAGTTTGGCTTCCTTCTGCAGGCGCGGCAGCGCCTTCTCGACCGTCTGCAGGTCGGCGAGGAGCAGTTCGGTGTTGATCGTCTCGATGTCGTCGGAGGGGCTGATCTTGCCGTCGACGTGCAGGACGTTCGGGTCGCTGAAGGCGCGGACGACCTGGCAGATGGCGGTGGCGTCGCGGATGTTGGCGAGGAACGCGTTGCCGCGGCCCTGGCCCTTCGAGGCGCCGCGGACCAGGCCGGCGATGTCGACGAACGACACCGGGGCGGGGACGATCTTCTCGGAGCCGAACATCGCGGCCAGCTTGTCGAGGCGCTCGTCGGGCAGGCCGACGACGCCGACGTTGGGCTCGATCGTGGCGAAGGGGTAGTTCGCGGCGAGGACGTCGTTCTTCGTCAGCGCGTTGAACAGGGTGCTCTTGCCGACGTTGGGCAGTCCGACGATCCCGATGGTGAGGCTCACGGCGCGCCAGTTTACGCGGCCCCGTTCCGCCACCCCGCGCCGCCGGAGACATTTGCGCCCCGGGCCGCCGCCGAGGATGCTGGCGCCGGGCCGACAAAGCGTCACGAGGGGGCTGGCGGGGACATGGCGGACACGCGGGAGCCGGCGCGGCGGTGGATGATGTGGCCGGCACTGGTGGCGCTGGCGTTCTTCCTGCTGCAGCTGGTGGCGGGCACCGGCACGTTCATGACCAACGACAGCTACCGCTACGGCCGGATCACGCTGCAGATCCTCGGCGACAGCCGGGCCGAGGCGCAGGAGAAGTCGCTGCAGGCGTTCTGCGCGGGCCGGGCCGGGCTGGAGGAGCGGGTCTGGAGCGTCGACCTGCGACAGTTCGACGAGACGGTGCCGCCGGACACCGCGCAGAAGTGCCTCGACGAGGCGAAGGCGGAGGGCAACCTGCCACCCACGTCGCCCCGGTACGAGGCGATCTTCGACATGCGACCCGGGTACCCGCTGCTGGCCGCGCCGCTGACCGCCCTGTTCGGGGTGGCGCAGGGGCTCTATCTGACCTCGGCGCTGTGCACGCTGCTCGGCGGGCTCCTCGCGTTCCTGCTGCTGCGCGCCGCCGGGCTGCCGTGGCGGTACGCGCTGCTGGGGCAGGTCGCCTACTACGTGACGCCGTTCGGGCTGGTCGGCAATTACCCGCTCAGCGAGGGACCGACGTTCGCGCTGGTGATGGGCACGCTGCTGGGTTCGTGGTGGATGGTGCGGCGCCGCCTGGCGCTGGGCGCGACGGTGCTGGTGGCGTCGATGGCGCTGGGCTTCGCCACGCGGTACTCGAGCTTCCTGCTGACCGCGGGCGCGCTGGCCGCCGCGGGCGTCATCGCGCTGCTGCGCCGCGACGCGCGGCACCGCGGCACGTACCTGATGATCGCGGTGAACGCCGCGTGCGCGGCCGCCGCCGTCGCCGTGTCGGTCGCGCTGCGACTGCCGGGCATGAACGAGTCGTTGCAGGACAAGTGGACGGCGCACTTCGTCGAGCCGGACGTCACCGACGTGTGGGCGCCGCTGGTCGACCTGAACGTCAACTACTGGACCGTGTGGGCGCAGGAGCAGGCGCGCGCGCCGTACCTGCTGGTGCTGGCCGCCGCCGGCCTGTGGGCGCTGTTCCGGCACGACCGCACGCTGGGCTGGATGGTGACCGGCGTGGCCGCGACCGGGCCGGCGACGATCCTCGCCCACCCCATCCTCAACCAGGACCTCCGCCTGATGGCGCCGCTGTGGTTCACCGTGGTGCTGGGCGTGCCGATCCTCGTCCACCGGCTCGCCACCCGCACCACGGCGGAGCCGGCCGCGGACCCGGCCGGGCGGGAGACCGAAAAGGTCGGTGGGGCTGGGTAACGTCCCGGCCCATGACGGACACCACCGCACGGCCCGACCTCGGCCCGACCGCCGAGGCGGTCAAGGCCGTCGCCGCCCGGGTGCGCGACGAGCAGCTCACCGGACCCACCCCCTGCGCGGGCATGCCCGTGGCGCAGCTCCTCGACCACCTCGTCGGGCTGGCGTACGCGTTCCGGCTGTCGGCGCGCAAGGAGACCGGCGGGGTCACCGCCCAGGCGCCGGAGCCGTCCGCCGAGCACCTCGACCCGGCGTGGCGCGAGGTGCTGCCCCGGCACCTCGACGAGCTGGTGGCGGCGTGGCGCGACCCGGCCGCGTGGGAGGGCGAGACGCAGGCGGGCGGGGTGACCCTGCCGGCCCAGGTGATGGGTGCCGTCGCCCTCAACGAGTTGCTCATCCACGGCTGGGACCTGGCCCGGGCGGTCGGCGCGCCGTACTCGGCGGACCCGGCGGCGCTGGCCGTCAGCGAGAGCATGTTCCCCGACGACGAGGCCGGCGGCACCCCGGGCATGTACGGGCCGCGGGTCCCGGTGCCCCCCGACGCGTCGCCGCTCGACCGGGTCATCGGCCTCAGCGGCCGCGACCCCGCCTGGACGCCCTGACCGGCCCGGCGCGGTGAGGCCGCGCTGTCGCGGCGGGCGGGTACGTTCGGCCCGTGGCGCCGCGCCGGAGGGTTCCGCTGCCCCTGCTCCTCGTGCTGGGTTTCCTCGTGCTGCAGGCGCTCGCCGCGCCCGCCGCCCTGATGACCAACGACAGCTACCGGTACGGCCGCAGCGCGTTGCAGGTCCTCGGCCACACCCGCGAGGAGGCCACCGAGCGGGCGGTGCGGGCGTGGTGCGTCGACCAGTCCGCGGAGAAACAGCGCGAACGTGAGCGCAGCGCCCTGCGGTTCCGGCACCGGGCGCCCCGCGACGAGCTCGCCCGCTGCCTGCACACCTGGCGCGGTGGGCTCGGGCCGGTCGGCCCCCGCTACGAGGCGATCTTCGACGCCCGGCCGGGCTACCCGCTGCTGGCGGCGCCGTTCGTGGCGGCGTTCGGGGTGTCGTCGGGGCTGTGGATCGCGTCGCTGCTGTGCACGGCGGCCGGCGGCTGGCTTGCGTACGTGCTGCTGCGCTCCGTCGGCCTGGCGCCCCGGTTCGCGGCGCTCGGCCAGATCCTGTTCTACGTGACACCGCTCGGCCTGTGGGGCAGCTACCCGCTCGGCGAGGGCCCGGCGTTCGCGCTGACGATGGCGTCGCTGCTGGGCGCGGTGTGGCTCATCCAGCGCCGGGTCGCGGCGGGGGCCACGCTGCTGGCGGGGTCCCTGGTGGCCGGCTTCCTGGTGAAGTCCTCCAGCGCGCTGCTCGGGGCGGCCGCGCTGGCCGCGGCGGCGGTCGTGCTGCTGTGGCGGCACCGGGCGGCCCGGCACCGCGGCGTGACGGTGCTGCTGGGCGTCAGCGCGGGCATGCTCGCCGCCCTCGTCGTCGCCAACCAGGCGCTGGGCTGGCCGGGGGCGGCGGAGTCGTTGCAGGACACGTTCACCCGGCACTTCTACCGGCCCGACGTCGCCGACCCGTGGCGGCGGCTGGCGGAGCTGAACCTGAACTACTGGACACAGTGGCTGCAGACGCAGGCCCGAGCACCGTGGCTGCTGGCGATCATGGTGGCGGCCGCGATCGGGCTGTTCCGGCGGCGGCCGCTGATCGCGTGGCCGGTCACGTTCGTGGCGCTCACCGGGGTGGTGACGCTGGCCGCGCACCCGTTCCTCAGCCAGGAGCAGCGGCTGACGGCGCCGCTGTGGATCCTGCCGGTGATCGGGCTGCCCCTGCTGCTCGGCCGCCTGCTGCCCGGTCCGGCACCCCACCCGCGGTCCGCACCGCACCAGCGACCCGCTCCGGCGGCTACAGACCCCGCCGCCGGCCCGGCGGCCGCCCCGACGGTCACGTCCGATTCCCGCGAGCCAAGAGGCACCGACACGGGGCAGGATCGGGGGCATGGAGCTGGAGTTCGAGCGGTGCTACCGGGCGGTCGACAGCCGTGACCAGCGGTTCGACGGCTGGTTCTACACGGCCGTCAGCTCCACCGGCATCTACTGCAAGCCGTCGTGCCCGGCCGTCACGCCGCGCCGCCGCAACGTCGCGTTCTACCCCAGCGCGGCCGCGGCGCAGCGCGCCGGATTCCGCGCCTGCCGCCGGTGCCGCCCCGACGCGGCCCCCGGTTCGCCCGAGTGGGACGTGCGCGCGGACGTCGTCGGGCGGGCCATGCGGCTCATCGGGGACGGGGTCGTCGACCGTGACGGCGTGCCCGGGCTCGCCCACCGGCTCGGCTACACCGAGCGGCACCTGAACCGGCTGCTCACCGCGGAGCTGGGCGCCGGGCCGCTCGCGCTCGCCCGGGCGCAGCGCGCCCAGACCGCCCGCACGCTCGTCGAGTCGACGGAGCTGGGGCTGGCCGAGATCGCGTTCGCCGCCGGGTTCGGCAGCGTGCGGCAGTTCAACGACACGCTGCGCGAGGTGTACGGGTGCACGCCCTCCCAGCTTCGCGAACGCCGCCCCGCCGCCCGGCCCGCCCAGGCCGGGTCGATCGCGCTGCGGCTCGCGTACCGGCCGCCGCTGCACGCCGCCGCGCTGCTGGAGTTCCTGGCGCTGCGGGCCGTCCCGGGCGTCGAGGAGTGCGACGGCCGCACGTACCGGCGCGGGCTGCGGCTGCCGCACGGCGCCGCGACCGTCGCGCTGACCCCCGGCGACCGGTGGGTCGCCGCCACCCTCGACCTGGCCGACGTGCGCGACCTGGCGCCGGCGGTCGCGCGCTGCCGCCGGCTCCTCGACCTCGACGCCGACCCCGTCGCCGTCGACGGCGTGCTGGCCGCGGACCCCGCACTGTCCGCGGCGGTCGCCGCCGAGCCGGGGGTACGGGTGCCGCGCGCCGTCGACGGCTTCGAGACGGCGGTCCGGGCCATCGTCGGCCAGCAGGTCAGCGTCGCCGCGGCCCGCACGACGCTGCACCGCCTGCTGACGGCGGCCACCGCACCCCCGGCACAGCCCGCCGAACCGCTGCGCGCCTTCCTCTCCCCCGGTGAGCTGCTCGCGCTGCCCGACCGCGCGTTCGGGATGCCCGCCGCGCGGCGGGAGTCGCTGCGATCGCTCGCCCGGGCCGTCGCCGACGGGGTCGTCGACCTCGAGCCCGGCGCCGACCCGGCCGCCGCCCGCGAGCAGCTCACCGCGTTGCCCGGCGTGGGCGCCTGGACCGCCGGCTACGTCGTCATGCGGGCGCTCGGCGACCCCGACGCGTTCCTGCCCACCGACCTCGCCTTGCGCCGCGGCGCCGCCGTCCTCGGCGTCACCGGCGACCTCGGCGCCCACGCCGAACGCTGGCGCCCCTGGCGTTCCTACGCACTGATCCGGCTCTGGAGGGCCTCATGAACCACGCGACGATGACCACGCCCGCCGGACCGCTCACGATCGTCGTCAGTGGCGACGGGGCGGTGCGGGCAGCCGGGTTCACGGCTGATGTCGGGATGCTCCTGCCGCTCGTACACCCGGGGTTGCGGGCCGAACCGCGGGCCGTGCGCGACCTCGGCGCCGTGACCACCGCGGTGCGCGACTATCTCGGCGGCGACCTCGCCGCGATCGACGCCGTGCCGGTCGAGCAGCGCACCGGCGGGCCCTTCATGGGGCACGCGTGGGCGGTCATGCGCGACATCAAGGCCGGCGAGCCGGTCACCTACACCGGGTTCGCGGCGCTGGCCGGGCGGCCCCTGGCCGTGCGGGCCGCGGCGGCGGCGTGCGCGCGCAACGCGGCCGCCCTGTTCGTGCCGTGCCACCGGGTGCTGCGCACCGACGGCACGCTCGGCGGGTACCGGTGGGGTCTCGACGTCAAAACCTGGCTGCTCGCGCACGAAGCGCGCCCGTAGCATCGCAGCATGACTGATACGGGAAGGAGCGCGCTGCCCGAGCGGCCGTCGCTGGACGGCCTCGAGGACACCTGGGCGCGCCGCTGGCAGGAGGAGGGCACGTACGCGTTCGACCGCTCGAAGGAGCGGCAGGACGTGTACGCGATCGACACACCTCCGCCGACCGTATCCGGCTCCCTGCACATGGGGCACGTCTTCAGCTACACCCACACCGACACCGTCGCCCGGTTCCAGCGCATGCGCGGGCGCACCGTGTTCTATCCGATGGGCTGGGACGACAACGGGCTGCCGACCGAGCGCCGGGTGCAGAACGTGTACGGCGTCGTCTGCGACCCGTCGCTGCCGTACGACCCGGCGTTCACCCCGCCCGCGGCCCCGCCGTCGCCGCCGCTGCCGATCTCGCGGCGCAACTTCGTCGAGCTGTGCGCGCAGCTCACCGCGACCGACGAGCAGGCGTTCGAGGAGCTGTGGCGGTTCCTCGGGCTCAGCGTCGACTGGTCGATGACGTACACGACGATCGGCGAGGCGGCGCGGGCCGCGTCGCAGCGGGCGTTCCTGCGCAACCTGGCCCGCGGCGAGGCGTACACGGCGGAGGCGCCGTCGCTGTGGGACGTCGGCTTCCGCACCGCCGTCGCGCAGGCCGAGCTGGAGGACCGGGAACGCCCCGGCGCCTACCACCGGCTGCGCTTCCACGGCCCGGCCGGCCCGGTGTTCGTCGAGACCACCCGGCCCGAGCTGCTGCCGGCCTGCGTCGCGCTGGTCCATCACCCGTCGGACACCCGGTTCGCGGGCCTGACCAGCGTGCGCACCCCGCTGTTCGACGTCGAGGTCCCCGTGTACGCCCACCCGCTCGCCACCCCCGACAAGGGCACCGGCATCGCGATGGTGTGCACGTTCGGCGACCTGACCGACGTCACCTGGTGGCGGGAGCTGCAGCTGGACACGCGCGTCGTCGTCGGCCGCGACGGCCGGTTCCTGCCGGACGCCCCTTCCGGCGTGCCCGTCGCCGCGTACCGGGGCCTGGCCGGCCTGACCGTCAACGCGGCCCGGCGGGAGGTCGTGCGGCTGCTCGGCGAGTCCGCCGACCTGATCGGCGAGCCCCGGCCCATCACCCACCCGGTGAAGTTCTACGAGAAGGGCGACCAGCCGCTGGAGATCGTCACCAGCCGGCAGTGGTACATCCGCAACGGCGGGCGCGACGCCGCCCTGCGCGAGGAGCTGCTGGCCCGCGGCCGCGAGCTGACCTGGCACCCGGAGCACATGCGGCACCGGTACGAGCACTGGGTCGGCGGGCTCACCGGGGACTGGCTGATCAGCCGCCAGCGGTTCTTCGGCGTGCCCATCCCGGTGTGGTACCGGCTCGACGACGCTGGCGAGCCGGACTACGCGAATCCTCTCACACCGGACGAGTCGCTGCTGCCGATCGACCCGACGTCGGCGTGCCCCGCCGGCTACGACGAGTCACGGCGCGGCGTCCCCGGCGGCTTCGCGGCCGACCCCGACATCATGGACACCTGGGCCACGTCGTCGCTCACCCCGCAGATCGTCAGCGGCTGGGAACGCGACCCCGACCTGTTCCGCCGCGTCTTCCCCATGGACCTGCGCCCGCAGGGCCACGACATCATCCGCACCTGGCTGTTCGCGTCCGTCGTGCGCGCCCACCAGGAGCAGGGCGTGCTGCCCTGGAAGCAGACCGTCCTGTCCGGCTGGATCCTCGACCCCGACCGCAAGAAGATGTCGAAGACCAAGGGCAACGTCGTCACCCCCATGGGCCTGCTGCGCGAACACGGCGCCGACGCCGTCCGCTACTGGGCGGCCAACGGCCGCCCCGGCACCGACCTGGCGTACGACCCCGCCCAGATCAAGGTCGGTCGCCGCCTGGCCACCAAGCTGCTCAACGCCTCCAAGTTCGCCCTCGGCCTCGGCGCCGCCGACGCCCTGCGCCAGCCCGTCTCAGCGCCGCTCGACACCGCCATGCTCGCCGCGCTCACCCCGGTCGTGGCCCGCGCCACCGAGGCCTTCGACGCGTACGACCACACCGGAGCGCTCCAGGCCGCCGAGGCGTTCTTCTGGACGTTCTGCGACGACTACATCGAACTCGCCAAGGAACGCGCGTACGCCACCGGCCCCGCCGCCGAGTCCGCCCGCGCCGCCCTCGCCACCGCGCTGTCCGTGCAGCTGCGCCTGTTCGCGCCGTTCCTGCCGTACGTGACGGAGGAGGTGTGGTCGTGGTGGCGGTACGGCTCCGTCCACCGCGCCCCGTGGCCCACGGTGTACGAACTCCAGCGCGTCTCCCCCGGCGGCGACGCGTCCCTGCTGGACCTGGCGGGGGACGCGCTGCGGCAGATCCGGCGGGCCAAGAGCGACCGCAAGGTGTCGATGCGCACGGAGGTTCCGCTCGCCGAGGCTCTCGGGCCTGCTGCTCTGCTCGATCAGCTGGCTCTGATCGAGGGTGATCTGCGGTCCGCTGGGCGGATCACGAAGCTGGACATGCTGCCTGATCGGACTCCTTCTTTGGTCATTGCCTGCGCTTTCTGATTTTCCTTTGGTTGCGCCTTGGTC
>NZ_BOOY01000001.1 GCF_016863475.1 Spirilliplanes yamanashiensis | reverse complement strand
CGGGCCGGGACTCTCCGACCCGCTTCAGCCTCTGGACGCGGCCGGGCGGAGTTCAGTGGAGCCGATCGTGGCGGTTCGCGTAGGCGGCGTCTTCTGCGTTCGCCAGTAGGTACTGCCGGCGGCGCTGGGCCCGCGACACGGCGATCACCGCGACCGCCCCGGCGATCAGGAGCACGAGCAGGACGAACAGCAGAGATCCCCTCGCATTTCGACGGTACTCGCCGTGTCGCGTCGCGCACGTCTGGTCGTACCCCTGTGACAAGCTGCGGAGCGTGACTGTCGGAACCGTGGCCGTGGTGATCATCTGTCTGGCGGTGGGCGGCGCGCTGGGCTGGTTCGCGGCCCGCGCGCGCTCCGGCGCCGACGTGGCGCGCCTGGAGGCCACGCTGCAGGCCACCCGGGACGGCGAGGGCCGGCTGGAGGCGTCCATGCGCTCCCTGTCGTACGAGGCGACGGCCCAGTCGCAGGAGGCCGTCGCGCGCGCGGTGGCGCCGTTGCACGAGACCCTGCGCCGGTACGAGCAGCGCGTCGCCGAACTGGAACGCGACCGCGTCGACGCGTACGCGGAGCTGCGCGAACAGGTGCGGGCCATGGGCAGCGTCTCCGGCGAGCTGCGCACCGAGACGAAGCAGCTCGTGGCCGCGCTGCGCGCCCCGCAGGTCCGCGGCCGCTGGGGCGAGCACCAGCTGCGCCGCATCGTGGAGGCGGCCGGCCTGCTCGACCACTGCGACTTCTCGGAACAGGTCACCGCCGCCACCGACCACCAGGGCGTCCGCCCCGACCTGGTGGTGCGCCTGCACGGCGGCCGCACCGTGGTGGTCGACGCGAAGGCCCCGCTGGACGCGTACCTGTCCGCGACGGAGGCCCGCGAGGAACGCGACCGCGACGCCTGCCTCGACCGGCACGCCCGCCACCTGCGCGGCCACGTCGACGCGCTGGCCGCGAAGGCGTACTGGTCGGCGTTCGACCAGAGCCCGGAGTTCGTGGTGCTGTTCGTGCCCGCCGACCCGTTCCTGGACGCCGCCCTGCAGCGCGACCCGAGCCTGCTGGAGCACGCCTTCAGCCGCAACGTCGTCCTGGCCACCCCGGCCACCCTGATCGCCCTGCTGCGCACGGTCGCGTACACGTGGCGCCAGGAGGCCCTGGCCCGCAACGCGGCGGCCGTCCACACGCTGGCCCGCGAGCTGTACGGCCGCCTGTCCACCCTCGGCGACCACGTCGGCAAGCTCGGCGGCGCGCTGGGCGGCGCGGTGACCGCCTACAACCGCGCGGTCGGCTCATTGGAGGCGCGGGTGCTGGTCAGCGCCCGCAAGCTCGCCGACCTGGGCGTCTCCGACGACGAGCTGCCCGCCCCGCCGCAGGTGGAGGTCACCCCGCGCCAGCCGCAGGCCCCGGAACTGCTGCCCACCGTGGACGAGCTGACGGCCCTGCGCACGGCCCGTTTCGGCGAACCGGCTGCTCACGACCGCCGCTCGGCCCCCTGACCGCCGGGCCCATGACCCCGGGCGCCCGGACCGCCGAGTCCTGACCGCCGAGTCCTGACCGCCGACGCCCTGCCTGTCGACGCCCTGCCTGCCGGCGCCCGCCCCGCAGGCGCCGCGCCTGCCGCCCTCCGCTTGCCCGGGGACGGCCGGCTTGCCTGAGGGCGCTCAGCTAGAGACGGGCAGGCTATCCGCCCGGCTGGCCGGCAGGTCCGGGCTGGTGCTGCTCCCACGTGGGGTGGGGGTTCGGCTGCGGCTCCCAGGCCTGGGGCCCGGGCTGAGGCTGGACCCAACCCTCGTGGTGGGCGGCGTGGGTCTCGGCGGATGACCGGTGAGCGGCCGGCTGGTCCCACCCCGGCTGCACCGAGGCTTGGTTCTGCGCGTCCCACCCCTGCTGCGGGCCCCAACCCTGCTGCGGAGCCTGCGCCTGCGGCCACCCCGGCTGAGCGGGCGCAGCACCCTGGTGGACAGGGACCGGGTGACCCGGCGCCGCGTACGGTTGAGAACTCCACCCCTGCTGCTGCACAGCCGGCTGATGCGGAGCCCCCCAGGCCTGCGACTGCCCGCCCTGCGCGTACCCCACCGGCTGCTGCCCGCCGAAGGCGGAGGCGGCGGCGGCGGCGACCGGAGGCTGCCCGGCCTCCGCGGCCCGATCGCCGCGCCGCCGGCGCGCCACCGTCACGATGCGCGCCGCCCCGCCGAGCGTCATGGCCGTGCCGGCCAGCAGCGCACCCCAGGCGATGAGGGTGTCGTGCTGCTTCTGCTCGGCGTAGCTGCGAGTGGTGCTGGTGCCCTTGCGGGTCTGGACGCACTCGTCGCCGGGTTGCATGGTGCGCCCGCCGCAGGTGACGTCGCTCTGGCTCAGCATGCCGACGGCGACGGCCAGGATGACCGCCCCGAAGACGGCGACGCCGAAGCGGTTGTTCATGAGCCGATTGACCACTGTTGCGCCCCTCCCCCGTGTGAAGCCGCCGTACTGTACCGACATCAGCACGACCCCCGCTGCCCCCTGTGGACAGACCTGAGAGGAGCGTCGACATGAGGGTTCTCGTCGTGGCCGCGCCGCTGGTGGGACACCTGTTGCCGCTGGTGCCGCTGGCCCGGGCGCTGAAGGAGGCCGGGCACGAGGTGTTGCTGGCGAGCGGTGGTGACGCGATCGGGGTGGCGACTCCGGGGTTGCCGAAGCGGGACGTGGCGCCGGGGGTGAGTGTGGGCCGGGCGGCGCTGCCGCTGGTGGTGCGGCATCCCCGGCTGATGCGGTTGGAGTTGCAGGGGCGGGCGGGGGTGCGGGCGGTGGCGCCGTTGTTCGCACGGATCGCCCGGAAGATGGGGCCGTTGACGGATGCGCTGGTGGAGCAGTGGCAGCCGGATCTGGTGCTGGTGGAGCCGCTGGCGGTGGCGGGGGCGCTGGCGGCGCGGCGCACCGGGACGCGGACGGTGGTGGTGGAGAACAGCCTGTTCGACGGGCGGGTGCTGGCGGAGGCGGTGGCGGCCGAGGTGGGCAAGCCGTTCGTGGTGGGTGAGCTGGTGACGATCGCCCCGCCGAGTGTGGTGGGGGCGCGGGCGGGCACGCCGGTGCGGGCGGTGCCGTTCTCGGGGGGCGGGGACGTGCCGGAGTGGCTGGCGCGGCGGGGTGACCGGCCGCGGGTGGTCGTCAGTTACAGCACGGTGCGGTCGCCGGGCGGCGGGGGTGATCCGACGGCGGCGGTGGTGGCGGCCGCGCCGGGGGTGGACGCGGAGTTCGTGCTGGTGCGGGGGCCGCGGAAGGGGTTGCCGGCGAACGTGCGAACGGTGGGGCGGGTGCCGTTGCACCTGGTGCTGCCGCACGCGGACGCGTTCGTGCACCACGGCGGGGCGGGCAGTGTGCTGGGGGCGCTGGCGGAGGGGGTGCCGCAGCTGGTGGTGCCGGGTGCGGGTGACCGCCGGTTCAACGCGGAGGCGGTGCAGCGGCGCGGTGCGGGCATGGCGGTGGACGCGGCCGCGATCTCGGCCGCGGACCTGGAGCGGCTGCTGACCGACGAGGGGGTGCGGGCGGCGGCGCGGGAGGTGCGCGACGAGATGGCGGCGATGCCGGCGCCGGCGGAACTAGCCCAGCGGCTGTGACAGCGCGGCCTTCTTCATGTCGCGCTTGAGTTCCTGCGGCAGGGAGAAGGTGAGCCGCTCGTCGGCGGTCACGAATTCGGTGACCTCGCCGAAGCCGCGTGCGGCCAGGAACTCGAGGACCTGCATGACCAGCTCGTCGGGGACGCTGGCGCCGGAGGTGAGGCCGACGGTGGTGACGCCGTCGAGCCACTCCTCGCGGATCTCGTGGGCGTAGTCGATGAGGTGGCCGGCGCGGGCGCCCGCGTCGACGGCGACCTCGACGAGACGCACGGAGTTGGACGAGTTGCGGGAGCCGACGACGAGCATCACGTCGCACTGCTCGGCGATCTCCTTGACCGCGAGCTGGCGGTTGGAGGTGGCGTAGCAGATGTCGTCGGACGGCGGGGACTGCAGCAGCGGCAGCCGGGTCTTGAGCCGGGCGACGGTCTCCATGGTCTCGTCGACGCTGAGGGTGGTCTGGGACAGCCAGACGACCTTGGCCGGGTCGCGGACGACGACCTTGTCGGCGTCCTCGGGGCCGTCGATGAGCTGGATGTGCGCGGGGGCCTCGCCGGAGGTGCCGATGACCTCCTCGTGGCCCTCGTGGCCGATGAGCAGGATGTCGTAGTCGTCGGCGGCGAACCGGCGGGCCTCGTGGTGGACCTTGGTGACGAGCGGGCAGGTGGCGTCGATGGCGCGCAGGTTGCGCTCACGGGCCTGCTCGTGGACCTCGGGGGCGACGCCGTGGGCGGAGAAGATGACGGTGGCGCCCTCGGGCACCTCCTCGTTCTCCTCCACGAAGACGGCGCCCTGCGCCTCGAGAGTGGTGACCACGTGCTTGTTGTGCACGATCTGCTTGCGCACGTAGATCGGGGCGCCGTAGAGCTTCAGCGCCTCTTCGACCGTCTGCACGGCCCGGTCGACGCCGGCGCAGTAGCCACGCGGCTTGGCCAGGAGCACACGCTTACGGGTCTCGGTCACCCGGCCATGGTACGTGCCCCGCGCCGCGCACGACCGGCCTGTGGACAGCGCCACAGCGGGACCGCGGCGCCCGTTTCCGGCGCACATCACCACAGATCGGGCGATACTGAAGGCGTGGAGACGGCCCTGTCGGCGCGCCGCCTCGGCGGGCAGATCCTGGTGTCCGCCGCGGGCGCGCTCGGCATGATCGCCGGGCTGATGGTGCTGCTCGACCAGCTCGGCTCCCCCGAACGGGTGCGGGAGTCGCTGGTCGCGGGCGCGGTCGCCACCGCCGGCGGCGCGGCGCTGATCTTCCTGCCCCGGCTCGGGTTGCGGGTGCGCCCGGTGGGCGTGATCGCCACGGCCGTGGTCGCGCTGGCCGGCACGGCGGCGAGCCTCGTCCAGGTCAAGGAGACCACCGGCGGCATGTACGCCTACCTGGTCGGTCGCGGCTACCCGTTCCTGCCGCTGCGCCGCGGCGACACGGGCGAGACGCCGGGCGAGGCGCAGCGGGCCGCGCTGGCCAAGCCGTGGAACTTCCACTGGACGCCGTTCCTCGCCGACCTGGCGTTCTGGGCGTTCGCCGGGGTGCTGCTGGTGATCGTGGTGGCGCTGGTGCGCAAGGCTGTCGGCCGCCGCCCGTAGGCTGGGCCGCGTGACGGACACCGACGCCGGGGGCGTGCCGAGGAGCACCGCCGAGGAGCCGTGGCCGGTGCGCGTCGTCAGCCAGAAGGTCGGCGCGTGGATCGCCAAGCTGGGCTGGGTGTGGGTCGACGGGCAGGTCGCGCAGATCAGCCGCCGGCCGGGCGCCTCGGTCGTGTTCCTCACGCTGCGCGACCCGTCGGCCGACCTGAGCCTCACGGTCACCGCGCACCGCGACGTGCTCGACGCGGGCGCGCCCGAGCTGGCCGAGGGCGCCCGGGTCACCCTGCACGCCAAGCCCGAGTTCTACCCGGCGCGCGGCACGCTCAGCCTGCGCGCCGACGAGATCCGCCAGGTCGGGCTGGGCGAGCTGCTGGCCCGGCTGGAGAAGCTGAAGAAGCTGCTCGCCGCCGAGGGCCTGTTCGCCCGCGAGCGCAAGCGCCGGCCACCGTTCCTGCCGCGCCGGGTCGGGCTCATCACCGGCCGCGCCTCCGCCGCCGAGCGCGACGTGCTGATGAACACGCGCCGGCGCTGGCCCGCCGTCGACATCCGGGTGCTCAACGTGCCCGTGCAGGGCCCGACGGCCGTCCCGCAGATCATCGACGCGCTCAAGGTGCTCGACAACGACGACACGGTCGACGTCATCGTGCTGGCCCGCGGCGGCGGCAGCGTCGAGGACCTGCTGCCGTTCTCCGACGAGGCCCTGTGCCGCGCCGTGTTCGGCTGCCGCACGCCCGTGGTCAGCGCGATCGGCCACGAGACGGACGCCCCGCTGGTCGACTACGTCGCCGACGTGCGCGCGTCCACGCCGACCGACGCGGCCAAGCGCATCGTGCCCGACCTGGCCGAGGAGTCCCGCCTCATCGACCAGGCGCGGCGCCGCCTCGACCGGGCCGTCGCCACCATGCTCGACCGCGAGACCCACCGCATCGAGGCGTGGCGGTCGCGGCCGTCGCTGGCCCGGCCCGAGGCGATGATCGAGCAGCGCGCCGCCGACGTCGTCGCCCTGCGCGACCGGGCCGGGCGCAGCCTCGACGTGCGGCTGCGGGCCGCGGGCGAGGAGCTGCGGCACACCGTGGCGCAGCTGCGGGCCCTGTCGCCCGCCGCGACGCTGGAGCGCGGCTACGCCATCGTGCAGCGCGCCGACGGCCACGTCGTCCGCGCGGCGTCCGAGGTCACGCCGGGCGACATTCTCCGGGTACGCCTCGCCGAGGGCGAGCTGCGCGTCACCGCCGAGCAGGAGCAGGGATGAGCGACGAGACACTGAGCTACGAGCAGGCGCGCACCGAGCTGGCGTCGGTGGTGGAGCGGCTGGAGACCGGCGGCAGCTCGCTGGAGGAGTCGCTGGCGCTGTGGGAGCGCGGCGAGAAGCTCGCCGACATCTGCCAGGGCTGGCTGGACGGCGCGCGGGACCGCATCGACACGGCCCGGCGGGCCCGCACCGAAGGCGCCTGACGCCTCCGGTGCGGGTGGCCGCGGCTACCGGTTGAGCATCTCGTACGTCTGCGCGGTGGCCTCGCGCGTCTCGGCGGCCGGCGGTGCCTCGACGGGCTTGCCGGTGCCGTACCCGGTGATGGTGGTCTTGTACTCGCCGGCGGTGTTGCTGCCGACGCCCGGGACGTCGATCGTCAGCGAGGCGAGGCGGCCCTGGGCGTCGAGGGTGGCGACGAACGGCACGGCCTTGAGCTTCTCGGCGTGCTGCGTCAGCTCCTTGGACGTCCACAGCTGCTGGCCCGGGCCCGACCTGGTGGCGTCCAGGGTGCCGGCGTAGCTGCCGTCGGCCTGCTTCTCGGCGGTCACGACCCCGTCGAGCAGGGCGGCGGAGCCGGTGATGTCGGGGTTGGCGGCGTCGAAGCGGGTGGCCATCTTGCTGGTGACCTTGGCGGTGTCGAGCTTCGACCAGTACTTGCCGCTGAACATCTCCTGCATCTGCTTCAGGGTGTCGGCGAGCTTCTTCATCTCGGGGCTGTCGCCGAGCTCGCCGAGGTCGCCGAGGTCCTGGCCCGCATCGCCGAGGTCCATCTTGATCTTCATGAAGTGGTCGGTGCCGACCACGCGGAACTCGAACGTGCCCTTGGCCTCGGGGTCGGTGGACTCCGACACGAGCGAGGCGCTGGTGCTGGCCATGTGGGCGTTGCCGGTGGCGTTCTGGTCGACGGCGGCGACGGTGAAGGTGTAGTCGCCCTTCTTCAGCTCGGCCGTCGAGGCGGCGAGGGCGGCCTTCGGGTCGGCGGGCACGGCCGGGGCCGTGGTGGCGCCCGGACCGGCGCCGGCGTCGGCGCCGGCGCCGGCGGTGCCGGCGTTGTTGCAGCCGGCGAGCGCCAGGCCGGTGGCCAGGGCGAGCGCGGCGATGGTTCCCCGTGTGGTGGTGCGCATGGTGGTGTGTCACTCCGAACGGTGCGAGGGATGAGCGGCGGGAGCCTATCGGCCGGACGGCCCCCGCCGCTGCCCCGTCAGAGCGAGCGGGCGTACGCCGCCAGGGACCGCTGGTACCGCGGCAGGTGGCGGGACAGGGCGCCCAGCGCGAGCCCCAGCGCCTCGCGTTCGCGGCCCACGTCGGCGAGGGCGAGCGCGAGGAACGCGCGCACGGCGTCGTCGAGGTGGTCGGTGCCGCGGCCCAGCTCGGCCGTGAGCAGGGCGACGCTCTCCGGGGCCCGGCCGAGGTTGCGCAGCGAGCTGGCGAGCTGGATGACGGCGCGGCGGCGCCGCTCACCCGTCAGGCCGCCCGCGAGCGCGCGCTCGTAGAGCGGCACGGCCTCGGCGGGGCTGCCGGTGGAGTCGCGGGCGGCGGCGCGCTCGAACGCCCCGACCGGGTCGTCCGGGGCGAGTTCGGCGGCGAGGTCGTCGACCAGCGCCCGGAACGGGCCCGGCTCGAGCGTGTCGAGCCGGCCCCAGGCGTCGGCGAGGCGCTGCTCCCAGGCGGGCGTCGTCATCGGCCGTTGAGCACGTCGTACATGTCGTCGGTCATCCTGATCGTGTCGCCCGTCGCCGGCTTGGTCTGCAGCGCGGCGGCCCCGTAGCCGGTGACCTCGATGGTCTCCCGGTGGGCCTTCTGCTCGCCCATCGCCGGCAGGTCGAGCACCAGCTTGACCAGCCGGCCCTCGCCGTCGAGCGTCGCCGCGTACGGGACCTTGCCGGCGGCCTTGAGGTCGAGGACCTCCTCGGAGTCCCACGGGACCTGGTCGGCCTTGACCGTGCTCAGGTCGAGGTCGCCGGTGATGGTGTCGCCGGCCCGGGTGGCGGACCGTGCCGTCGACAGCAGGTACGAGGCGCCGGTGGCGTCGGGGTGCTCGAAGCCGTTGAAGCCCTCGCCGAACTCGTCCACCCGCTTGGGGTCGATGACCAGCCACTTCTTGCCGGCGACCATCGCGGTGAGGGTCTTGAGCTGCTTGGCCATCTTGGCGATCTCGGGGCTCTGGTCGGCGAGCTGCTCCAGCTCGGCCGGGGACGGCATGTCCTCGCCGAGGTCCAGCTCCATCTTCAGCTTGACCCAGCGGTCCTTGCCGACGACCAGATAGGCGAACTCGCCGCCGTCGGCGGAGGTGTCGACGACCGTCAGCAGCGCCGACTGGGGCAGGTGCACGACGCCCTCGTACGACTGGGCGCCGCCCTTCATCGTGTAGGTGTAGTTGCCCTTGGAGAGCTGGATCGTGGACTTGACCAGCGAGTCCGTGGCCGGCTCGGCGGCGGTGGCGGCCGGGGCGCCGGCGGCGGGGCGGTCGGCCTTGCCGCTCGTCGTGCACCCGGTCAGGGCCAGGGTGGCCGAGGTGAGCAGGGCGAAGCCCGCGAGGGTCCCCCGTGGAATGCGCACTGGAAGTACTCCGTACTGGAAGGGGCGGGAGGGTCGCGCCGCACTGTAGACGAGCGGCACGACATCCACAGCCCCTCAGCTCACGGCCGCCGCCAGCTCACGCAGCGTGGGCTCGTCGGTGGCGCCGACGACGACGATCGTGCGTCCGGCCTCGCGCAGCACCAGGGCGGGTTCGCCGCGGGTGCTGTCGTAGCGCTGCCAGCTGACGGCGTCGACCGCGACGGGGCCGCCGGCCTTCGCGGTGTCGCCCAGCTCGCGGGCGAGCAGCTGGTCGGCGGGGACGCTGCTCTGCACGAGCAGCGCGGGCTCGGCGTCGGGGGTGACGTAGCCGAGGCGCAGGGTGGCGCCGTCGGCGGGGCGCTGGAAGCGGGCGCTGGTGACGGTCCAGCCGTCGGGCAGCGGCCCGGGCTCGGCGACGGGGAACGCCCCGGAGGCGCGGGCGTCGGCGATCGCCTGGGCGGGGCTGACGGCGATGGGCTTGTCGCCGTCGAACAGGTACTTCTGCGCGCCCACCACGATGGCGATGGGCACGAGCAGGACGAGCAGCGACATCGCCATGTCCCGCGGCCTGCGGCCGGAGCGCGCGGGCTGGACGGGGGCGGGCGAGGTGGGTTCGGCGGCTTCCACGCCTCCATCATCGTCCATGCACCCCGCCGACCAGCTCACACCCTGGGGACAGCGCCCCGCCCGCCGTGCCAGGATCGGGGGACCGCCGGGCTGTGAGCGTCCGGTGACCGACCCGCAGCGTCGCGAGGAGGCCGTTCCATGACCGCCAACGTCCCGCAGGATCTCGACCGCAACATCGCCCTCGAACTGGTCCGGGTGACGGAGGCGGCGGCGATGGCCGCCGGGCGCTGGGTGGGCCGTGGCGACAAGAACGGCGGGGACGGCGCCGCCGTGGACGCCATGCGCAAGCTGATCAACTCGATCCAGATGCGCGGCGTGGTGGTGATCGGCGAGGGCGAGAAGGACGAGGCGCCCATGCTCTACAACGGCGAGCAGGTCGGCGACGGCACCGGTCCCGAGGTGGACGTGGCGGTCGACCCGATCGACGGCACCACGCTGATGAGCAAGGGCATGCCGGGCGCGGTGGCGGTGCTGGCGGTCGCCGAGCGCGGCGCGATGTTCGACCCGAGCGCCGTCTTCTACATGGAGAAGATCGCGGTGGGCCCGGACTGCGCCGACGTGGTCGACATCAACGCGGGCGTGACGGAAAACCTGCGGCGCATCGCGAAGGTGCGCCGGGTGTCGGTGTCCGACGTGACGGTCTGCATCCTGGACCGGCCGCGGCACGCCGCCCTGGTCGACGAGGTGCGCCAGGCCGGCGCGAACATCCGGTTCATCTCCGACGGCGACATCGCCGGGGCCATCTCGGCGGCCCGCTCGGAGAGCGACGTCGACGTGCTGATGGGCATCGGCGGCACCCCGGAGGGCATCACGGCCGCGTGCGCGCTGAAGTGCATGGGCGGCATGATTCAGGCGAAGCTGTGGCCGCGCGACGACGCGGAGCGGGAGAAGGCGCTGGCCGGCGGCCACGACCTCGACCGGGTGCTCACCACCGACGACCTGGTGACCGGCGACAACTGCTTCTTCGTCGCCACCGGCGTCACCACCGGCGACCTGCTCAAGGGCGTGCGGTACCGGGCGGACGGCGCGCATACCCAGTCGATCGTCATGCGGTCCAAGAGCGGCACGATCCGGGTCATCGACTCGTGGCACCGGCTGGAGAAGATCCAGGCGTACTCGGCGGTCGACTTCGCCGGGCGGGCATGACGGTCGCTCCCCCGGCCGTCGCGCCGGTTCCCGTCAGCGCCGGCCGCCGGGCCGCCGGCGTCGCCGCGGCGATCCTCTGCGGCGTCGCGCTGGCCGCGCAGACCCGGATCAACGGCGAGCTGGCCGTGCGGATCGACGACGGCATCGCCGCCGCGGTCGTCTCGTTCGGCTCGGGCCTGCTGCTGCTGGCCGTCCTGGTGCCGGCGATGCCCGCCGGGCGGCGGGGGCTGCGGCGGCTGCGCGAGGCGCTGCGCGGCGGCGGACTGCGGCCGGTGCAGCTGCTCGGCGGCGCGTGCGGCGCCTTCCTCGTGGCGAGCCAGGGCCTGACGGTGGCCACGCTGGGCGTCGCGGTGTTCATCGTGGCCGTGGTGGCGGGCCAGTCCACCAGCGGCCTGCTCGTCGACCACGCGGGCGCCGGGCCGGCCGGGCGTCAGCCGGTCACGGCGGCGCGGATCGGCGGCTCGGTCCTGACGGTGCTGGCCGTGCTGCTGTCGGTGGCGGACCGGCTCGGCCACCCCGGCACGCTGGTGCTGGCGCTGCTGCCGCTGGCGGCGGGCGTCGGCATCGCCTGGCAGCAGGCCGTCAACGGACACGTGCGGGCCGTGTCGGGCAGCGCGATGGTCGCCGGGTTCGTCAACTTCACCGCGGGCACGGTCGTGCTGCTGGTCGCGCTGGCCGTCGACCTGGCCGTCCGCGGCCGCCCGGACGCGCTGCCCGCCGACTGGTGGCTCTACACGGGCGGGCCGATCGGCATCGTCTTCATCGCGCTGGGCGCGGCCGTCGTGCGGTACACGGGCGTCCTGCTGCTGGGCCTGGGCATGATCGCGGGCCAGGTGACGGGCGCGGTCGCCCTCGACCTGCTGGTTCCCGCCTCCGCGGGCCGCCCGGCCGGGACGACCCTGGCCGGGGCCGCCCTCACGCTGGTGGCGGTGCTGATCGCGGTGCTGCCCGCGCGCCGGCGCCGCTGACCGCCGCGGCGGGCCACCTCAGCGCGCCGCCCGCAGCGCCACCGCCGCCCCCGGCGCCGCCGCCACCACCGCGACGAGCACCCCCCACCATGGGACGAGCGGCCCCCGGGCGACGAGCACCGCGAACGCTGCGGCCGGCAGGGCGGCCGCGAGCAGCGCGCCGAGCCACACCCGCAGCGCCCACCGGCGGTGGACCGTGGAGCGGCCGCTGACGACGGTCACGTGGGTGATCGCGCCGGACAGCGCCGCCAGGACGACGAGCAGCGCCACGAAGTACAGGAAATACGTGAGCGCGGTGTGCGCCGGCACCAGGTACAGGCCGGCGGTGAGCGCGAGCAGCAGCGCGACGGCCGCCGGGCTGAGCCAGCCGGCCGCCCGCCCGGCGCGGTGGCCCTGGCGGGCGGCGCCGAGGGTGGCGGCGAGGAACGCCAGCAGCAGGGTGAGCAGCCCCGCCTTGATCACCTCGTGCTCGGTGACCATGACCGGTTCGGGGCGGGCGGCGCCGGGCTGGGGCAGTTCCGGGCCTTCGGGGCCGACGCCGGCCGGGAAGCCGAGCCGTTCCCAGGTGCCGTCCGCGCGGCGGAGGGCCAGGCCGTCGGCCTCGTTGGCGACCAGCACGACGTGGCCGCCGCCGGGGACGTCGAGCACGGCGACGGACTGCGAGCGCGGCGGCTCGTCGTGCCGGCGCCGCACGTCCGGGTCGAGCGCCCAGTCGCGCCGCCAGGTGGCGCCGGCGTCGGCGCTGCGGTCGACGGCGGCGGCGCCGCGCACGACGCGGTAGCAGACCCGCCGGTCGGTGGTGGAGCAGGCCATCGCGGCGGGGTCGGGGACGGGGTCGTCGCCGCGCGTCCAGGTCGCGCCGTGGTCGGTGCTCGTCACCGTGTGGCCGTCGTCCGCCGCGTCGCCCACGTTGCGGTAGTAGGCGACGAGCACGCCGTCGCGGGCGCCCACGGCGGTGGCGCTGTCGATGGTGACGGCGCTGGTGGCGGCCACGCCGGCCAGGGCCAGCGGCAGCAGCACCGCGGCCCGCACCGCGCGCGTCGCCCGGCCGGCCGCCGGCGTCGCCGTGCGCCAGGCCAGCCACGACAGGGCCAGCGCGGGCAGTGCCAGCAGGTCGGTGGCGTCGGCCACCACGTGCGACGGTACGGCCAGCGACCACACCCCGGAGGCCAGCGCCGCCCCGTACGCGTTGCTCTTGAGCAGCACGAACCCGGCGCCGGTGGTCAGGACGGCGGCGCGGGCGGGCAGCCGCAGCGCCAGCGCGAGCAGCGGCGGCGCGAGGACCAGCCCGGCGGCGTCGCTGAGCTTGCCGGTCCACCACGACGGGTGGGCGGCCTTGAGGACGTGGTCGTTGACGAGCAGCAGGGCGAGGGCCAGCACGACGAGGGGATGGCCGAGCCAGGCGAGCGCGGCCCGTGCGGTGGTCCCCCGTGGCGCCGCCGGGACGTCGACAATCATGCCCGCAGCGTCCCAGCGGGCGGTCACGGGCGGGGCACACCCCTGTGACGGGTCAGAGGTCGTCGATGGCGTCGCGGATGCGGGGCCGGCGGGCGCGGAAGATGATCGCGGCGATGACGCCCGCGCACAGCCCGATCAGGTGCCCCTGCCAGGAGACGGGTCCGTCGGTCGGCAGCACGTTGTAGAGCTGGTACCAGTACAGGAGCCCGACCAGGGCGGAGACGCCGAGGTTCCACCAGCTGCGCTCGACGAGGCCCCGGGTGACGAGCAGGCCGAGGTAGCCGAAGATGACGCCGCTGGCGCCGACGACGACGCTGTTCGGGTCGCCGATGAACCACACGCCGACGCCGCTGACCAGGATGATCAGCACCGTGGACCAGACGAACCGGCGCCAGCCGGCGGCCAGCACGAACGTGCCGAGCAGGATGAGCGGCACGCTGTTGCCGTAGAGGTGGTCCCAGTTGGCGTGCAGGAACGGGCTGAACACCACGCCGTCGATGCCGTCGAGGTGCCGCGGGATGATGCCGCCGGCCAGGTCGAGGCCGAGGCGCGCCCACACGTCGATCGCCTCGATGAGGAACAACACGGGGACGACGGCGCACATGGCGACGAACGCCCGCCCCAGCGCCGCGTAGAACTCCTCGGTGCCGAATCGGGTGGCCGGCTCGCCGCGCGCCGTGTCGTAGCCCATGCGATCGATGCTTCCAGGCGATCAGCCGTCCTGCCACCCGGGGTTCGGGTCAACCGAGCTTGGCGGCGGCCTTGGCGATCGCGGACCGGAACGCCGACACCTGGGTGTAGACGCCGGGGAACTCGGGCCGGGCGCAGCCGATGCCCCAGCTGACGATGCCGACCTGCAGCCAGCGGCCCTTGCCGTCGCGGCGCAGCAGCGGGCCGCCGGAGTCGCCCTGGCAGGCGTCGACGCCGCGCTTGCCGGCGCAGAGGGAGTCCTTCGTCACCAGCGTGACGCCCACCTTGGCGTACGCCTTGGCGCAGGCGGAGTCGCCGATCGCGGGCACCTCGGCCCAGCGCAGCCGCCGCTGCTGGGTGCGGTTCTCCTCGGTGACCTGGCCCCAGCCGGCGACGGTGTAGGTGCCCTTGTCGTACCCGGTGCCGGGGGTGAGTGTCACGGTGGGCAGCTTGAGGGCGCGGTCGAGCTTGACCAGGGCCCAGTCGTCGCCGCTCATCTCGTTGGTGAAGCCCGGCGCCCGGACGACGGAGACGGACCGGGCGCGCACCGCGGACGGCGAGCCGAGGTCGGCGGCGCCGGCGGTGACGACGATGCTGGTGTCGCGGCCGGTGCGCCCGACGCAGTGTGCGGCGGTGAGCACGACCCGCGGCGAGTAGAGGGTGCCGCCGCAGCCCATGGAGAGCCGGACGATCCAGGGGAACTGGCCCTGGGTGGCGGTGTCGCCGCCGACGACCTCGAGGACCGGCTCGTCCGGCCGCGCCTGCGCGGGGGCCTGGGCGACGCCGATGGCGAGCACGAGCGCGACGACGGACGCGACTTTCAGGGCGTTTCGGAGCATTTGTCCATTGGAACAGCTCGGCGGTCCCCCGCCCACGACAACGGGGCACGAGTCGCGACTCGTGCCCCGTTCGTCCGATGCTGCGGTCGGCCGCTAGTACCAGCCGACGTCCTGCGAGTGGCCCCAGGCGGCACAGGGCGTCTTGTAGCGGCCCTTGATGTAGCCGAGGCCCCACTTGATCTGGGTCGCCGGGTTGGTCCGCCAGTCGGAGCCGGCCGACGCCATCTTGCTGCCCGGCAGCGACTGCGGGATGCCGTAGGCGCCCGAGCTGCGGTTCTGGGCCTTGTGGTTGAAGCCGCTCTCCTTGGTCCAGAGCTTGTCGAGGCAGGCCATCTGCTCCAGGCTGTAGCCGCGGTCGACCAGCAGGGCGCAGGCGGTGGCGCGGTTGCCCTTGTACTCGCCGCACGACTCCGGGATGGGGCCGGTGAAGGGGACGGTCGCGCCGTCGCCGGCGGCCGCCTTCTTCTTCTCCTCGGCGGCCTTCTTCTCCGCGGCCTTCTTCTTGATCACCGCGGCCTCGAGCTTGCGCGACTTGGCGGCGGCCGCCTTCGCGGCGCTCGCGGCCTTCTCGGCGGCGTCCGCCTGGGCGGCACGCTGGGATGCGCGGGCGGCCGCGTGTTCCGCGTGCCGCTCCTTGAGCAGGTCGAGTTCCGCCTGCTCGGTGAGGACGATCTCGTCCTGCGCGGCGGTGCGCTGCTGGGTCTGGTGGTCCTGACCGAGGTACACGCCGCCGATCACACCGGTGACCAGCAGGGCTACCGCCAGGGCTCGGATACCGACCCGGCTCCACAGCCGACTCACGAAATGGTCCCTTCGTCGGGGGCTAGGACGCGGCGCGCCCAGGCCGCCCGAGGTCGGGCGACTCGTGTACGCCGCAAGCACTCTCCGACTACGGGATCACTCGTCGTGACCCCCACGGAACGGGAGGGCGGGCCCTGAGAGTGGATCTCCGCAGGGTGGGCCGCGTGCCGGTGCTCGTCAGACACCATGGCGCACTGTGAAGGCGATGTGAAACGACGACACGGTGTTGTGAAATGGATCACACCGCCTATCACAGCAAAACGGTCCGAAACGCCTCCCCGCCATGCTTTACAGCGGGATGTCCTCCAACAGGTCGGTCACCACCTCGGCGATCGGAGACCTTTCGGACCGAGTGAGGGTCACATGGGCGAACAGCTCGTGGCCCTTCAGCGCCTCGATCACGGCGGTCACGCCGTCGTGCCGGCCGACCCGGAGGTTGTCACGCTGCGCTACGTCGTGGGTCAGCACCACGCGCGAACCCTGCCCGATCCGGGACAGCACCGTCAGCAGGACGCCCCGCTCCAGCGACTGCGCCTCGTCGACGATCACGAACGCGTCGTGCAGGCTGCGGCCCCGGATGTGGGTCAGCGGCAGCACCTCGAGCATCCCGCGGCCGAGGATCTCGTCCATGACGTTGTCGTGCACCACCGCGCCCAGGGTGTCGAACACCGCCTGCGCCCACGGCGACATCTTCTCGCTCTCGCTGCCGGGCAGGTAGCCCAGCTCCTGGCCGCCGACGGCGTACAGCGGGCGGAAGACGACCACCTTCTTGTGCTTGCCGCGCTCCATCGTCTGCTCGAGGCCCGCGCACAGCGCCAGCGCCGACTTGCCGGTGCCGGCCCGGCCGCCCAGCGACACGATGCCGATGGAGTCGTCCATCAGCAGGTCGAGCGCCACCCGCTGCTCGGCGGAGCGGCCCCGCAGGCCGAACGCGTCCCGGTCGCCGCGGACCAGCCGGATCGTCTTGTCCGGCAGCACCCGGGCCAGGCCCGAGCCGCGCGGCGAGTGCACCACCAGGCCCGTGTGGGTGGGGTAGCCGGCCGCGTCGCCCACGTCGATGGTCTCGCCCGCGTACAGCTGACCGACCTGCTCCTCGGACAGCTCCAGGTCCGCCATGCCGGTCCACGTCGGGTCCATCGCCTGGCCGAAGCGGTACTCGTCGGCCGTCAGGCCCACCGACGCCGCCTTCACCCGCAGCGGCATGTCCTTGCTGACCAGGGTGACCTCGCGGCCCTCCACCGCCAGCCCCAGCGCCACCGACAGGATGCGCGCGTCGTTCGACTCGTTGCGGAAGCCCAGCGGCAGCACCGAGTCGTCGGCGTGGTTCAGCTCGACCCGCAGCGTGCCGCCCTCGTCGTTGGCCGGGACCGGCTCGTCGAGGCGGCCGTGCTTGATCCGCAGGTCGTCCAGCATCCGCAGCGCCTGGCGGGCGAACCAGCCCAGCTCGGGATGGTGCCGCTTGCCCTCCAGCTCGGAGATGACCACCAGCGGCAGCACGATCTCGTGATCGGAGAACCTTCGGAACGCGGCCGGGTCGGACAGCAGGACGGACGTGTCGAGGACGAACACCCGGCTGGTGGATACGGGCTCCGCGTCGGCGAGAACGGACCGCGGGGCGCGGCGCGCGGTGCGGCTGCCGGTGGCGGCGTCGGTGCGGCGAGTGGTCACAGGCCATCTCCAACGGGCGTGCACCCGAACCACCCGTGTCCGCCCTCACCGGCGCCCGGAACGTTCACGGGGTCGGATGCAGGCCCCGTGGCGCATACATCGCAGGTCCGGGCCGGCCGGCTGGCTCGGGACGACCCCTCGCCATGACTAGACGCTAGCGGCAGCAAGCCAGGCTTAGCTAGTACGAGCTCGATCGCCGCGCCGAAGCAACCGGGACGCAACCGAAACGCGACCGGCGCGCAACCGTCCCCGGACGGGTACGCTGACACCCGTGCCGCAGTCTTCCCCCACCGCCGCCGAGGCGTGGCAGCTGACCGCCGAGCGGGCCTCCGAGGCCGCCCTCTTCTTCGACTTCGACGGCGTGCTGGCCCCCGTCGAGGACGACCCCGACGCCGTCCAGCCGGTGCCCGCGGTCATGGCGTCGCTGGAGGCGCTCGCCGGGGCTGTCAGCCGCGTCGCCATCGTCAGCGCCCGCCCGGTCAGCTTCCTGCGCGACCGGTTCGCCGCACTGCAGCACGTCGACCTCTACGGGCTGTACGGCCTGGAGGTGCTGCACGAGGGCGAGATCGTCACCGTGCCCGCCGCCGAGCCGTGGGTGCCCGTGATGGAGGAGCTGGCCGGCCGGGCCCGCGCCGAGCTGCCCGCGGGCACGCTGGTCGAGTTCAAGCGGCTGAGCGTCGCGCTGCACTACCGCACCAACCCCGACCAGGGGCCCACCATCGAGCGCTGGGGCCGCGAGCAGGCCGAGCGGCTCGGCCTCAAGGTGCAGGGCGGCCGCATGGTCGTCGAGCTGAAGCCCCCGGTCGACCAGGACAAGGGCATGGTCATCGGCGAGGCCGTCAAGGAGCTGGGCTGCGCCTGGTACTTCGGCGACGACATGTCCGACATCAAGGCGTTCGACGCGCTGCGCGCCCGCGAGGCCGTCGACCCGAAGTTCATGGGCATGTGCGTGGCCGTGGCGAACCCGGAGACGGGCGCCGAGGTGTCCAACGCCGCCGACCTGACGCTCGACTCGCCGCACGCCGTCGCCGACTTCCTGGCCGGGGCACTGCCCGCCTTCGCGCGCTAGCGCGGCGATCCGACAGCGCAACCGCCCCGCCAGGGGCGACGATAGGCGCATGACCTGGACTGTCGACGAGCTGCTCGGACCGAAGACGCCGGAGGCCGCCCCCGAGGACGCGGGCACCGCCCTGGCCGTGCTCGTCGACGAGGCGCTCCACCGCAAGATCGACCGCGCGTCGGTGGCGGTCACCCCGGTGACCTACGAGATGGGCTCCATCTCGACCGGCGCGCTGGCCCGCGTGCACGGCCGCGACCTGGACGGCGAGCACTGGTCGATCTTCGTGAAGGTCATCCAGCACCCGCGGCACTGGCCGCTGCTGCACATCCTGCCCGAGCCGATGGCCACCGAGATCCTCGAGCTGTTCCCGTGGCGCGCCGAGCTGTGCGCGTGGGAGCAGCCGTTCGCCGGGATGCTGCCCGACGGCATGCGCGTCCCCGCGCTGTACCGGGTCGCGGACCTGGGCGACGACCGGCTGGCGCTGTGGATGGAGGACGTGCACGCGTCCTCGGAGGTGTGGAACCTGGCCCGCTACGCGCGCGCGGCGCGGCTGCTCGGCCGCCTCAACGCCCGGGGCGCCCGCCCGGAGGTGATGGCCCAGGCGCCGCAGCCGCCCGGCTTCGTCACCCGCAGGTTCGCCGACAGCATCCCGGTCCGCGGCCTGCACGCCCTCGCCGACGACGCCGTGTGGGCCCACCCGTGGCTGGCGGAGCACGCCGGCCTGCGCGCCGACCTGCTGGCGCTGGCCGAGCGGATCCCCGCGGCGCTCGACCGCCTCGACGCCCTGCCGCAGTCGATGGGCCACAACGACGCCTGCCCGCAGAACCTGCTGGTGCCGGCGGACGCCCCGGAGACGTTCGTGGTGATCGACGCCCAGTTCCAGTCGGCGAGCGCGGTCGGCGCCGACCTGGCGCAGCTGCTCGTCGGCATGGTGCACGCCGGCGAGCACCGGGTGGCCGAGCTGCCCGCCGTGCAGTCGATCATCGGCGACGCGTACCTGACCGGCCTGTCCGACGAGGGCGTCGTCGAGGACGCGGACGAGGTCCGGCTGGGCTTCCTGGGCATGCTGCTGATCCGCAGCGGCTTCACGTCCCTGCCGTACGAGCTGATGGACCGCACCGACGACCCGGTGGCGGCGGGCGCCTTCGCCGAGCGGGTGGCCCTGACCCGCTACATCGCCGACCAGACGCGGGACCTGTTCTAGGGCCGGCCGTCGGACACCGGCTACTGGAACCAGGCACAGGTAGCGAGGGACGAGCCGATCATCTCTCCGGTCAGCGACTGGATCCGGAAGTGGGTCGTCTCGGCCCCGGGCCCGTCGAGATGCAACATGACCGCCGGATCCCCATCCCGCAGGGACTCCGCGATGACACCCCCGACTTTCGAGCAGTCCGACACATCTCGCAGCTCGACGACCAGGGCGTCCGGACGTCGGCAGACATAGCCCGCCTGCTCGAGACGTCGCCGGAGGGTGGCGGTCTGCACCGTCGAGGCGCCGATCAAGGCCACCGATATGTCAGGCATGCCAGTTAACTATTCCCAACTTCGGCGAAGTTCAGGGGCGTACATCCCAGCCCCTTGACGCCGGCGCCGACGAACATCGACACGACCCGCGAGGTGCCGGCCTCCCACCGGAAGGCGGGAATGGAATGGAAGCGCGGGTACGGTGTCAGCCAGTCGTGATCCGTGACGTGGATCGGAAACGCCTCGACCCCGCCGGTCACCCACCCGTACTCGTTTACGTCGAGGTCGGCCATGTATGCCATCGCGCGTTCTAGGCGCCGAAGCGGCGCTGGCGGGCCGCGTACGAGCGCAGCGCCCGGAGGAAGTCGACGCGGCGGAAGTCCGGCCAGTTGGCGTCGTGGAAGTAGAACTCGGAGTGCGCCGACTGCCACAGCAGGAAGCCGGACAGCCGCTGCTCGCCGCTGGTGCGGATGACCAGGTCGGGGTCGGGCTGGCCGCGGGTGTAGAGGTGCTGGGCGATGTGCTCGACGTCGAGGATCTCGGCCAGTTCCTCCAGGGTGCGGCCGGCGGCGGCGTGCTCGTGGAGCAGGGAGCGGACGGCGTCGGCGATCTCGCGGCGGCCGCCGTAGCCGACGGCCATGTTGACCTCGACGCCGCCGGTGCGGTCGCGGGTCTTCTCCTGGGCCGCCTTCAGGGTGGTGGCGGTGGCGGCGGGCAGCAGGTCGAGGGCGCCGACCATGCGCAGGCGCCACGGGTTGCCGTCCTCGGCCAGCTCGGTGGCGAGGTCCTCGATGATCTGCACGAGCGGGTCGAGTTCCTCGGCGGCGCGGCGCAGGTTGTCGGTGGCGAGCAGGTAGAGGGTGACGTGGCCGATGCCGGCCTGGTCGCACCAGCCGAGCAGCTCCTTGATGCGCTGCGCGCCGACGCGGTGGCCGTCGTTGGGGTCGACGTAGCCCATCTCGCGGGCCCAGCGGCGGTTGCCGTCGCACATGACCCCGACGTGCTGCGGCACCGGCTTGCCGGCGAGCTTGCCGGCGAGCCGCCGCTCGTACACGGAGTAGGCGAGGTCCCGCAGCTTCATCGGTGTCAGGGTAGCCACCGCGGGGCCGCGCTCACGCGGTGGTCACCAGTTCGCCACCGATCCTGCACAGAGTGCGCACATCGAGGTGGCCGTCGCCGAGGCCCAGGTCGACGACCCGGCCGAACACGCGGGCGTCGCGGTGGGCGGCCCGCACGGCGGCGTCGACGAAGCGCGGGGCCCGGCTGAGCCAGGCCGCCGCGCCGGAGTGCCGCAGGTGCCGGCCGAGCCGCGCGCGCAGCGCCGCCGCGTACCGCCGGGCCGGGTCGGGGCCGATGGCGGCGGCGCCGGCGAGCGCGCCGGACAGCACCGCGTAGAAGATGCCCTCGCCGGTGAACGGGTTGATGAGCGACAGCGCGTCGCCCGCGAGCAGGACCCGGCCGCGGCCCGGCGGCGGGCGGTGGGTGGACAGCGGCAGGTGGTGGGCCCGCAGGCTGTCGGGTTCGGCGCCGGGCAGCAGACGGGCGAGGCGGTCCAGCAGGTACGCCCGGCTGAGCGCCGGTCCGCGCAGCACCTCGCCGTAGCCGACGTTGGCCCGGCCGTCGCCGATGGGGAACGACCAGGCGTACGCGGGCCAGCGGGCGCGGGTGGTGACGATGAGCTGCTCGACCGGGCCGGGCGGGGCGGCGGCGTAGCCGCGGATGGCCAGGGCGAGGTGGCCGGGCGGGTTGGGGTCGTACCCGAGCAGGCGCCGGACCAGCGACGACGCCCCGTCCGCGCCGATCAGGGTGCGCGCCGACCACCGGCCGTCGATGTCGACGGGGTCGCCGGGGTCGATCCGGCGCACGGTGTGCCGGCGCAGGTCGGCGCCGGCGGCGACGGCCGCCGCGACGAGGCGGGCGTCGAAGACGGCCCGGGGCACGGTGTGCGCGACGCGCGGCAGCGGCCGGGCGACGGCGGCGCCGCCGGGGCCGACGAGGCGCAGCGCGGGCACCGGGGCGTAGCCGTCGGTGAGGCCGGTGACGCCGAGGCCGGCCAGGACGTCGAGGGTGTGCGGGGCGATGCCGTCGCCGCACGGCTTGTCGCGCGGGAACGCGGCCCGGTCGAGCAGCAGCACGGACGCCCCGGCGCGGCGGGCGGCGAGCGCGGCGGCGGCGCCGGCCGGTCCCGCGCCGACGACCGCCACGTCGTAGATCACGACACGAGGACCTGGTCGCGGGCGGGTTCGCGGCCGGCGCGGCGCAGCCCGTACGCGGCGAGCAGCACGGCGGCGACGACCGGGGCGCCGTCGCGGACGAGCCCGTCGGGGCCGAGCAGCAGCCAGCACAGCGGCAGGTGCACGGCGAGCACGGCGACGCCGACGCCGAGCAGGAAGGTGCGCGCCCACGCCTTGCCCCGCAGCAGGAACAGCGTGGTGCCGGCGACGAACCAGCTCTGCGCGATGGCGGCGGCGAACCAGGCGACGACGGCGGCCAGCGACGCCACGCCGTTGCGGCCGAGCTCGCCGCCCGCCGCGAGGGCGGGGACGATCATCAGCGGCGTCCAGGTGAACGCGGCCGTGCGGGCGGTCAGCAGCCAGCCGCTCAGCTCGGGGCGGCTGGGGCGGCCCTCCTGCCAGCGCAGCCCCTCGCCGGTGACGACCAGCCGGTTGGCGTGCCGCACGTGCCAGGCCAACAGCGCCGGGTGCCGGTAGAGCAGCACGACGACGGTGACGCACAGCGCGGTGAGCACGCCGAAGCCGACGAGCCCGGGCAGCGGCGGCAGCCCTTCGCGGGGCAGGACGAGCCGGGCGACGGCGAAGATGGTGGTGGCGGCGAGGATCAGGCCGAGCGGGCGGGCGCTGGCCCGGCCCTTGCGCACGTGCCAGATGAGCACCAGCCAGCCGACGGTGCGCAGCAGCGCCCAGCCGGTGCGCACGGCCAGGCCGAAGCCCTGCTCGTCGGCGTAGCGCAGGTTGAGCAGCTCGACCGTGACGGTCGCGGCCGCGGTGAGGACGAGCAGGACGGTGAGCACTCGGACGGCCGTGGGTCGCACGGCCGTCCGAATACCCACTGATCGGGGTCGCTACGCGAGCCGGGCGCGCAGCGCGTCCAGCTCGGTGGCGAGCACGGCGGGCAGCTTGTCGCCCATCGTGGCGAACCACTCGGCGATGCCGGGCAGCTCGGCGCGCCACTCGTCGGCGTCGACGCGCAGCGCCAGCTCGACGTCGGCGGGGTCGGTGTCCAGCCCGGACAGGTCGAGCGCGCCCGGCGGGGGCACCATGCCGACGGGGGTCTCGACGGCGGGGGCGGTGCCGTCGAGGCGCCCGGCGATCCAGGCCAGCACGCGGCTGTTCTCGCCGAAGCCGGGCCACAGGAACCGGCCGTCGTCGCCGCGGCGGAACCAGTTGACGTAGAAGACCTTCGGCAGCTTGGCGGCGTCGCCGGCCCGCTTCTCCATGTCGATCCAGTGCGCGAAGTAGTCGCCGGCGTGGTAGCCGATGAACGGCAGCATCGCCATCGGGTCGCGGCGCACCACGCCGACCTTGCCGGTCGCGGCGGCGGTGGTCTCGGACGACAGGGTGGCGCCCAGGAACACGCCGTGCACCCAGTCGCGGGCCTCGCTGACCAGCGGGACGGTGGTCCGGCGCCGGCCGCCGAACAGGATCGCGTCGATCGGCACGCCGCGCGGGTCGTGGTACTCGGCCGCCAGGGTGGGCGCCTGCGTGATGGGGGTGCAGAACCGGCTGTTCGGGTGGCTGGACGGGCCGTCGCTGTCGGGCGTCCAGTCGTCGCCGTGCCAGTCGGTGAGGTGCGCGGGCGGCTCGCCCATGCCCTCCCACCACACGTCGCCGTCGTCGGTGCGGGCCACGTTGGTGAAGATGGAGTTGCCCTTGGCCAGGGTCTTCATGGCGTTGGGGTTGGTGCGGTGGTCGGTGCCGGGCGCGACGCCGAACAGGCCGTACTCCGGGTTGACGGCCCACAGCCGGCCGTCGTCGCCGAACCGCATCCAGGCGATGTCGTCGCCGACGGTTTCGACCGTCCACCCGGGCAGGGTCGGCTCCAGCATGGCCAGGTTGGTCTTGCCGCAGGCGGACGGGAACGCGCCCGCCACGTACCGCACCACGCCCTGCGGCGAGGTGAGCTTCATGATGAGCATGTGCTCGGCGAGCCAGCCCTCGTCGCGGCCCATGACGCTGGCGATGCGCAGCGCGTAGCACTTCTTGCCGAGCAGGCTGTTGCCGCCGTACCCGGAGCCGTAGCTCCAGATCTCCCGGGTCTCGGGGAAGTGCGAGATGAACTTGGTGTCGTTGCACGGCCAGGCCACGTCGGCGGCGCCGGGCTCGAGCGGCGCGCCGACCGAGTGCAGCGCGCGCACGAACGGGGCGTCGTCGCCCATGGCCGCCAGCACGCTCGCGCCCATCCGGGTCATGATGCGCATGCTGGCCACCACGTACGGGCTGTCGGTGAGCTCGACGCCGAACATCGGCGCTCGAGCGTCGACGGGGCCCATGCAGAACGGGACCACGTACATCGTGCGGCCGGTCATGCAGCCGCGGTACAGCTCGGTCATCGTCAGCTTCATCTCGGCGGGCTCGACCCAGTTGTTGGTCGGCCCGGCGTCGGCGGGGTCCGCCGAGCAGATGAACGTCCGCTCCTCGACCCGCGCCACGTCGGTGGGGTCGGTCCGCGCCCAGAAGGAGTTCGGCCGCTTGGCCGGGTCCAGCCGCACGAGCGTGCCGGCCGCGACGAGGCCGTCGGTGAGTTCGTGCCACTCGGCCTCGGAGCCGTCGCACCAGACGATCCGGTCCGGGGTGGTCAGCCGGGCGATCTCCCGCACCCAGGCGAGCAGGCCGCGGTGGGCGGTCGGCTCGTGCTCGGGGACTCGATCCGCGGCGTCGGTGGGCGTGGTGGAGATGGACATCGGCGACTCCCTCGGTTGGCGTACCAACCCGCGTCGCTCACGCGGCACCTCAGCCTAGAAGCGGCCCGGCTACAAATCATCAGTTTGTGACGTGCTGAGCTTAAGAATCATCAGAATTTGAGGCTCGGTAAGCAATTTCTTTCGAGTGCGCGTTCTATCGCGCACATTCGCGCACGACGCGCCCGTCAAGTGACGCGCCGGTGGCGGGTTTCGCAAATAGGACTTAACACCTTAGGATGACACTTAATCGGGTGTACCACGCTTCCCAGGCCTTACCGCTCCAGGAGGCACAGATGACGTCAGCGCTCCTCGACACCGACACCGACACCGACCTCGTGCACGCCGTGCGCGCCGGCGACACCGCCGCGTACGCCACGCTCTACGAGCGGCACCGCGGCGCCGGCCGGCAGCTGGCGTTCACCCTCGCCTCCGACCCCGCCGACGCCGACGACCTCGTCGCCGAGGCGTTCACCAAGGTCCTCGCCACCCTGCGCGCCGGGCGCGGCCCCCAGGAGTCGTTCCGGGCGTACCTGCTCACCACCCTGCGGCACGTCTGCTACAACCGGGCCCGGGTGGACCGGCGGATCGAGTTCACCGACGACCTCAGCCCGTACGACCCCGGCGTGCCCTTCCACGACACCGCGCTCGCCGGGCTCGAACGCGCCTACGCCGTGCGCGCGTTCCGCCAGCTCCCGCCGCGCTGGCAGGACGTCCTCTGGCACACCGAGGTCGAGGGCCTCGGTCCGGCCGAGACCGCCCCCGTGCTCGGGCTCACCCCCAACGCGGTCGCCGTCCTCGCCCACCGCGCCCGCGAGGGCCTGCGCCGCCTCTACCTCCAGCAGCACATCGCCGGCGCCGCCCACCCCGAGTGCCGGTGGGCCGCCGAACGCCTCGGCGGGCTCGTCCGCGGCCGCCTCGCCGCCCGGGAGCGCGGCCGGCTCGACGCCCATCTGGCCTGGTGCGCCGAGTGCCGCAACCGGCTCGACGCCGTAGCGGAGGCCGACGGCCACTCTGCGTGATTCGCAGGTCACGAATCGGGCCCCGTCGGTTAAGACTCGCCCACGAACGGCGTGCGGCGAGCGCGACCCCGGTAGCCTCGACGCCGTGACCGCGACGTCCGGGGAGCCGTCGACGCCACCCAGACCGGGCGGCGGGTCCGTCGTGGCCCGCTTCCGGGAGCGCTTCGGCCACCTCGTCCACGAGATGGGCAAGTTCGGCACCGTGGGCGCCGTCGCCTTCGCCGTCGACCTGGTCATCTTCACGGCCCTCATCGACAACGACGTCGAGCGCCTCACCGCCAAGACCATCTCCACCGTCATCGCCGCGACCATCGCGTTCATCGGCAACCGGTTCTGGACCTGGCGGCACCGCGAGCGCACCAACCTGCGCCGCGAGTACGGCCTCTACTTCTTCTTCAACACCGTCGGCCTCGGCATCGCCCTCGCCGTGCTGGGCATCAGCCACTACGGGCTCGGCGCGATCTGGCCCCACATCTTCGCGACCAAGTGGGCCGACCTCATCTCCGCCCAGCTCGTCGGCACGGCCTGCGGCACGCTGTTCCGCTTCTGGTCCTACCGCCGCTTCGTCTTCGTCGCCTCGGCCACCCCGCCGCCCGCGCGGTCGCCGCAGCCCGCGGCGGACCAGCGGTGACCAGCCACACCTCCGGTGCGACCACCCACCGCCCCCCACTCCCGTAAGGTTGCCCAATGCCCTCAGCCCGCCAGCTGCTCACACGAGTCAAAGGCCTCGTTCCCGAGGCCTTCGCCTTCGGCGTGATCGGCGCCGGGAACACGGCGCTGTACCTGCTGATCGTCTACGTGCTCGCCGACATCGGCGCCGTCAAGGCCAGCGTCATCGCCACCGTCGTCACCACGACGCTGGCCTACCTCGCCAACCGGCACTGGACGTACCGGCACCGCTCCCGCGCCGCGCTGCGCCGCGAGTACACGCTGTTCTTCGGGTTCAACCTGGCCGGCATGGTCATCCAGTCCGGCAGCCTCGCCGCCGTCAAGTACGGCTTCGGCCTCACCGAGCGCGACGACCTGCACCTGCTGATGGGCGTCACCGTCGTCGGCATCGTCCTGGCCACGATCTTCCGGTTCTGGGCCTACCGCACCTTCGTGTTCCTCAAGCCGGTGCCCGAGCCGGAGCCGGTCGAGCAGGAGCTCGCCGAGCTGGACCCGGCCGCCGGCCTCGCCGACATCACGACGCCGCGCCGCCCCGACCCGGCCGAGCTGGACCCCGTCGACCTCGACGCCGAGCTGGTCGCCGAGCTCGACGCGGAGCGCCGCACCACCCGCTGACCTGCGGGTCTAGCCGCGCCGCCACGGCAACGCCCGCCGCGGCGGCTCCGGCTCGACCTCCAGCTCGTCGTCGTCCTCGTCCTCCTCGTCGCGGGGCGCGCCCTCGATCAGCGCGTACAGCAGCGTCTGCGCCCGCACCACACCCGGCATCCGCACCAGCAGCTCCGGGCCGTCGTCGCCGGCCGTGTCCAGGCGCAGCGTGCCCGTGCCCAGCAGCCGGTCGAGGATGCCCTGCCGCAGCCCGTGGTCGACGATCTTCGCCAGCGGCAGGTCCCGCCGCTCCCGGCGCAGCACGCCCTCCTGGATCAGCACCCGCTCGTTGGTGAACACCCAGTGCCGGCAGCGCCACACCACCAGCGGCCACACGCCCTTCGACACCGCCAGCAGCAGCCCGACCGTCGTCACGAACAGCCCCGCGAACCGGCCGCCCTCGTTCGCCGGCAGCACCACCCACACCCCGGCCACCACCGCCACCGCCAGCACGATCGCCAGCACCGGCCGCACCGCCGTGATCGCGTGCGGGCGGGTGTGCAGCGCGACCTCCTCCTTCGCGGTGAGCGCGTCCTCGGGGAAGCTCATCGCACGTGCACCACGTCGCCGGCCGTGACGGTGCGCGGCCCGTCCGGGGTGTTCACCACGAGCTGCCCGTCGCCGTCCACCGACACGGCGCCGCCCGTCAGCTCCTCGCCGCCGGGCAGCAGCACCCGCACCGGCTCGCCGAGGGTCCGGCACATCTCCCGGTACGCCTCCCGCAGCCCGCTCGCCTGCGCGTCACCGCCGGCGTCGCGCCACGGCGCGTACAGCTCGGCCAGCTCGCGCAGCAGGGCCCGCAGCAGCGTGTCCCGGTCGGTCGTCTTCGCCCCGGCCAGCCGCAACGACGTCGCCGGGCGGTCCGCGGGCAGCTCCGCCGCCGTGGTCGTCACGTTCAGGCCGATGCCCAGCGCGACCGCCCCGTTCCCGGCGCCCTCGGCCAGGATCCCGGCGCACTTGGCGGCGGCTGGCCCCGCCAGCAGGTCGTTCGGCCACTTCAGACCGGCGTCCACCTCGGCGCGCGCCCGCACGGCCCGCACCAGCGCGACCCCGGCCAGCAGCGGCAACCACCCGTAGGCCCGCGGCGGCACCTGCGGCCCCGGCCGCAGCAGCACGCTGAGCGTCAGCCCGGCCCGCGGCGGCGACACCCACACCCGGTCCCGGCGCCCGCGCCCGGCCGTCTGCGACTCGGCCACGACCACGAGCCCTTCGGGCTCACCGGCCCTGGCCGCCGCGACCACGTCGGCGTTCGTCGAACCGGTCTCGGCCCGCACCTCCAGCCGCCGCCACAACCCACCGGGTACGACGAGCGCACGCCGCAACCCCGTCACCCGCAACGGCGGACGGTCCAGATCGGTGTACGGCGAGGCCGGCATCCCCCGAGCCTACGCACGCCCCGCCCGCGGGTCAGTCGGCGGCGTGCCGGCTGACGTAGACGGTGCTGCGCGTCGGCGGCGGCCGCTCCTCACGCGCCGTCGGCCGTGGTCGCGGGCGGGGGCGCGGCCGCGGGCTGTCGCCGTCGCGGGTGCGCGCCCCCTCCCACGGGCGTCCGGGTTCCCACGAACGCTCCCCCGCCCGCTCCCCGCGCGCGTCCGGCACGGCCGGGATGATGGCCGTCAGGTCGGACACCGCGGGGATGACCTCGGTGGCGGCGGTGATGCGGCGGCGCGCCTCGGCCCGCGGGTGCGTGACCCGCTGCCGCGTGGCCGTGTCGCCGCCGGACGACCCTTCGGGCCGCTGCCCGACCCGCACCGTGACGGCCCGCCGCCGCAGCGCGGGCGCCGGCCCGCGCACGGTCAGCGCGACCGCCCCCGCCTGCTGCGCCACGGCCCGGCCGGCGTCGCCGTGCCCGCCGTCTTCGTCGCCGCCGGCCGGCCGCGCGGGCCGGATCGCGGGCTCGGCCTGGGGGTACAGCCGCGCCTGCGGCGCCGCGACCTCGGGCAACGCCTCGGTCGGCCGCGTCATGGCGGCCGTCGCCCGCTCGTCCCGCTGCGACACCTCGGCCGCCGCGGGCAGGTCGACGCGCGGGCTGACCGGCGCGGGCGGCAGACCACCGTCGGGCCGGGTGGAGTCGGGCACCGCCCAGCTCCCGGACGTGTCCGGCCAGTAGGCACTGGCCGCCACGGCCGGGGCCTCATCGGCCGGCCGGCCGGCGGGCGCGGGCCACGCGGCCGCGGGCTGCGGCCAGGCGGGGGGTCCCGCGGGCGCGGGGTGTTCCGCGGGGCCGCTCTGGGCTGCGGACCCGGCGTGCTCCGCGGACCCCGCCTGCGCTGCGAACCAGGCCTGCTCCGCGGAACCGGCCTGCACCTCGGACCCGGACCGCTCCGCGGACCGGCCCCGCTCCGCGGCCTGCGCTGCAAACGCGGCCTGCGCCGAAGACCCGGCCTGCGCTGCGGACTCGTCCTGCGCCGAGGACTCGGCGTGCGCTGCGGACTCGGCCTGTGCCGCGGACCAGGCCTGCTCCGCGGTCCCGGCCGCGGCGTAGCCGGTGTCCCAGCCGTCGCGGGCGGCGGCGGGCTCCCTGCCCCGGTCCGGTTCCCGGTCCGCTTCCGGCTCCGCTTCGGGTTCGGCGTCGATCGACCAGTGCCGGCCGGCGGCCCAGTGGTGGCGCTCGCCGAGGTCGTCGAGGGCGGGCGCGGCCTGCCACAGGTCCGCCGCCGACGGCTCCTCCGCCACCGAACCCGCCAGGCGCGCCCCGCTCGTCGGCCGCGGGTCGAAGACCGGCACGGCCACCGGGTCGGGCTGCTGGAAGAACGTGGGCGTGACCGGGTCGTCGAACCGCCACGACGGGGCCGGCCGCTCGGTCTGCCAGCCCTTCGGGTCGCTGGGGTCGTCGTCGCGCCACACGTCGGCCGCCTCGTGGGCGGCACGCCACGGCTCCGGCCGCTCGTCACGCACCCGGTCCGGGGTGGACTCGGCGGGCTGCTGCCAGGCCGGGGCCTCGTCCGGGTCCGGTGCGGGCGCGTCGGCCTCGTGGCGGCCGGCCCACAGGTCGGCGCGGCGACGCCAGCGGTCGGCCTGGGCCTCCGCGTCGTCGCTCCAGGTGTCGCCCGCGACGGACCAGGCGGGCGGCGCGGCTACGGTCCGGGCCGGAGGCTCGTGGTCGGCGTCCGTCGCGGTCCGGGCCTCGGCGGCGGAAGCCGCGGAGCCGAGGTCGGCGGAGGTCGCGTAGCCAAGGTCGGCGGAGGTCGCGTAGCCAAGGTCAGAGGGAGCCGCGGACACGAGATCGGCAGGAGCCGCGGACGCGAGGCCCGCGGAGGCCGCGTAGCCAGGGTCGGCGGAAGCCGCGGAGCCCAGGTCGGCGGGAGCCGCGGACCTGAGGTGGGCGGAGGCCGCGGACACGCGGTCGGCGAAGGCCGCGGACACGCGGTCGGCGAAGGCCGCGGAGCCGCTGTCGGCGAAGGCCGCGGAGCCGCTGTCGGCGGGGGCCGCCCAGGCCGGGGCGGCCGAGGTCGGGATGGCCGACACCGGGACGGCTGCCGGGTCGGGTTCGGCCGACACCGGAACCGCCACCACGGGCACGGTCGGGACCGCGGCTTCCGCGGTGGTCCGCGCCGCCGGCTCGGTCGAGACCGGCACCCCCACCAGGGGCGCCGCCGGGCTGGCCGAGACCGGGACACCCACCACGGGAACCATCACGGTCGGGCCGGGCTGCGGGGCCGGGTCGAAGGAGACCGGGGCGGTCGGCGGCGGGGTCACGAAGGCCGACGGGACGGGGCGGGCGGGCGTTGCCGCCGCTCCGGCGGCCTTGCGAGCGGCAACACCGGCAGCCGGTCCGGCCACCCACTCGGCGGAACGGTCGGCCGCGCGGTCGGCGGCCAGGTCGGCGGTCTGGTCGGCCGCGCGGTCGGCGGTCCCGTCGGCGGTCGGGGCCGCGTCGGCGGGCCGTGCCGCTTCGGCGCGGGCAGGACCGGCCACCTCAGTGTGGGGGGCGTCGGCCGGTGCAGGTGTCGCGTCGGACGGGGGTGTGTCGGTGTGGGACTCGTCGGCGAGGCGGCGGATGCGGTCGTAGGTGTCGTTGACCCACGGGTCCGGCGTGGGCGCGGCGAGGACCTCGGTCTGCGGGGCGTCGGCGGTGCGGTCGTCGGAGGCGGTGGCGGCTGGGGCGCCGGGGGCCTGCTGGGGCGCGTACCCGATGGGTTCTGCCGTCAGGGCGAGCCGGACGGGGGCCGCGGGCAGTGCCGCGCGGCGGGCCTTGCGGGTGGCGCGGCGGGAGCCGCGGCCCGGGCGGGGCGCGGACGGCCACAGGATGTGGCGCGCGCCGATGAGGATGGCGAGCCCTCCGAGGATGAGGGCGATGCCCGCGGCGGTCACCGCACACTCCGGTCTGTCACGGTGTCTGTAACGAAAGGGGCATTGAGTACGAAACGCACATCGCGGGGACGGGCACGCGTCGATACGATCGGCGGGGCGTAGTCGATCTCAGAGGGGTGGCGTGCGGTGAGCGATCTCCACACCACGGCGGGCAAGCTGGCCGACCTGGCGCGGCGCACCGAGGAGGCCGTGCACGCCGGGTCCGCGCGGGCCGTGGAGAAGCAGCACGCCCGCGGCAAGCGGACCGCCCGGGAACGCATCGAGATGCTGCTCGACGAGGGCAGCTTCGTCGAGCTGGACGAGCTGGCCCGGCACCGCAGCACCGCCTTCGGCCTGGAGCGGAACCGGCCCTACGGGGACGGCGTCGTCACCGGCTACGGCACAGTGGACGGTCGCCAGGTGTGCGTGTTCTCGCAGGACTTCACCGTGTTCGGCGGGTCGCTCGGCGAGGTGTTCGGGGAGAAGATCGTCAAGGTCATGGACCTGGCCATGAAGATCGGCTGCCCCGTCGTCGGCATCAACGACTCCGGCGGCGCGCGCATCCAGGAGGGCGTCGTCGCGCTCGGCCTGTACGCGGACATCTTCTTCCGCAACACCCGCGCCAGCGGCGTCATCCCGCAGATCTCGCTGGTCATGGGGCCGTGCGCGGGCGGCGCCGTGTACTCGCCGGCGATCACCGACTTCACGGTCATGGTGGACCGGACGTCGCACATGTTCATCACCGGGCCCGACGTGATCCGCACCGTCACCGGCGAGGACGTCGCCATGGAGGACCTGGGCGGCGCCCGCACCCACAACACCCGCAGCGGCAACGCCCACTACCTGGCCGCGGACGAGCAGGACGCCGTCGACTACGTGCGCGCCCTGCTGTCGTACCTGCCGTCGAACAACATGGACGACCCGCCGGCCTTCGACGCGGGCGCCGTCCAGGACGCCGACCTCGACGCGATCGTCCCGGACTCGCCGAACCAGCCGTACGACATGCACACCGTCGTCGAGGCCGTCATCGAGGACTTCCTGGAGGTGCAGCCGCTGTTCGCGCCGAACATCCTCGTCGGCTTCGGCCGGGTCGAGGGGCGCCCGGTCGGCGTCGTCGCCAACCAGCCCATGCACCTGGCCGGCTGCCTCGACATCAACGCGTCCGAGAAGGCGGCCCGGTTCGTGCGCACCTGCGACGCGTTCAACGTCCCGGTGCTCACGTTCGTGGACGTCCCCGGCTTCCTGCCCGGCACCGACCAGGAGTGGGGCGGCATCATCCGGCGCGGGGCGAAACTGCTCTACGCGTACGCCGAGGCCACCGTCCCGAAGGTCACGGTCATCACGCGCAAGGCGTACGGCGGCGCGTACGACGTCATGGGGTCCAAGCACCTCGGCGCCGACCTGAACTTCGCCTGGCCGACCGCCCAGATCGCGGTGATGGGCGCCCAGGGCGCGGTCAACATCCTCTACCGCGGCGAGCTGGCCGCCGCCGACGACCCGGCCGCGCGGCGGGCCGAGCTGGTCACCGAGTACGAGGACACGCTGGCCAACCCGTACATCGCGGCGGAGCGCGGGTACGTGGACGCGGTCATCGCGCCGTCGCAGACGCGGGAGCAGGTGGTGCGGGCGCTGCGGGCGTTGCGCACCAAGCGGGAGACGCTGCCGCCGAAGAAGCACGGCAACATCCCGCTCTGAGCCGCCTCCATCAGCCTCCGGCGGTCGCCGACACCTCCGGGAGCCACTGGCCCGCCAGCAGGAACGTGCCGGCCACCAGCACCGCGATGGTCACCGCCCCGAACACACCCACCCACACGATCGCCGGGACGTGGGTGATGCGCGCGAGCTGGTCGGCGTCCGAACCGGGCAGGCGTCCCCGGCGCCGCATCGTCTGCAGCTCCCCCACGGGCCGCACCCCGCCGATGAGCAGGAACCACACCCCCAGGTACGCGAACGCGGCCTGCACCTGCGGCGACGCGTAGTACGACACCCCGAGCACGATCGCCATGGTGACGACGACGGACACCACGCCGAACACGTTGCGGATCATGACGAGCATGAGCAGCAGCAGCGCGGCCGCCACCCACAGCAGCATCGTGATGCGGTTGCCGCCGAGCAGCCACGCCCCGGTCAACCCCACCAGCGACGGCGCCACATACCCGGCGAGCAGGGTGAACGCCATGCCGGGCCCGCTCGGCCGACCCGCCGACAGCGTCAGCCCCGACGTGTCGGAGTGCAGCCGGATGCCGCGCAGCCGCCGCCCGGTCAGCACGGCGGCGAGCGCGTGCCCGCCCTCGTGCGCGATCGTGATGGCGTTGCGCGCGACCCGCCAGGCCGGGCGCATGAGCACCACCGCGGCGGCGAGCACCGCGGTCACGAGAACCAGCAGCGGGGGCGGGTCGGGTTGCGCCCCGAGCAGCCGTTCCCAGAGTTCAGTCAGCCCGTCATTCGACACAGCCCGGCAGCGTAGCCGACGCCGCCGACAACACCCTGGGCGTCAGGCGCGGCGCCGCAGCCGGGACATCGCCCGCGACGGCATGTCGCCGGGACGGGGCCGGTGCCCCAGCATCCACACCCCCACCACGGACAGGGCGACGACCGCCGCCCCCGCCACCGCCAGCACGACGGTGAGCACCCCGACCGCCGCCACCAGCAGCACGATGTCGACCGCCGCGATCAGTGTCCACAGCGCGACAGCAGTCTTCGTACAATGCCGGCGGCAGATCATCGGGCACCTCCTCCGCTAGGGAAAAGGTGATACCCAGCCGTTCCGGGGATCATGCCCGCTGTTCGGCGATGGCCGTCAATCCGCCCGTGCGGGTACGAATCCTTTGAAGATGAGGTCGAGGTTGGCGCGGTTCGCCGCCCACTCCCGCTCGGGCGTCAGCCACGTGATGCCGTACGCCTGGTCCTTCGCCGTGATGAAGCCCCGCTTCAGCGTGTGCACCCGGTTGCCGCTGTCGCTGTTGCGCAGGTACTCCCAGTCGCCGGCCTTCTTCCAGTACCCCTCGACGTCGTCGAGCCGCAGCCGCTGGTACGACCGGTACGAGCCGCGCCGCTCCCGCTCCTTCTGACCCCAGTCGGCGACGGGGTCGGGCTGCGGCGTGCGCGTCTGGTCGACGATGAGCGTCCGGTACTGGCCGCTGTTCTCCTCGAAGTACACCTCGGTGCCCTGGCGGCGCACCGTCCACGCCTTCGGCACCGGCACCTTGAAACCGGTCTGGTCGGCGTACAGGTGCCACCCGGCGGGCAACGCCACCGCCTCGGCCGGCTTCGACGTCGCCGCCTGCGTCGGCGCCACACTGGGCTCCGCCGCCTCCGACGCCGGCGCGGGCGCCGGCGCACCCGCCGCGGACGTAGGCGCCCCGCCCGCCGCCGTGGGCGTCGGCCCCGGCGTCGCCGAACCCTTCGGGTCGTCGTCCGCCAGCAGCAGCGGCACCACCACGGCCAGCACAATGATCGCGACCAACACCGCCACCAGCACGACCACGCGCCGCCGGCTGCGCACCAACTCCCGCCCGACGAGCCGCACCAACGACGGCTCCGTCACCTCCGCCGACCGCGTCGGCGGCAACACCACGCCGGTACGCCCCGCCGGCGCACCCCCACTGACCGGCCGCGCCCCCGCAGCGGGCCGCCCACCGGGGCGCGCGGCGGGCAACCTCGCGGCCGCGCCCGCCTTGCTCGCCGTGCCTGCCTTGCTCGCCGTGCCTGCCTTGCTCGCCGTGCCTGCCTTGCTTGCCGTGCCTGCCTTGGCTGCCGTCGTCGTCGCGGGCCTGGTGGCGGCGGGCTTGGTGCCCGTGACCGGTCTGGTCGTGGCGGGGCCGGCGGCCGGCTTGGTGGTGACCGCCGGTTTGGCGGCTGCCGCGGCAGCGGTCGTCGTGGTCAGGGTCTGGTCCTTCGCGGCCTGCTGCTGCGGCACTCCGGTCGTCGCGGCGCCGGTCCGCGCGGACTGCTTCTCGCGGGCCTCCCGGGCTTCCCGGGCGGCGGCGGCCCGCGCGGCCTTCTTGCTCTTCCGGCTCTGCGGCCCGAATGATTTCGGCGACGCCGCGCCGTTCGCCGTGGGGTCGTCGCTCTCGGCGCTCGCGGCGGCGGTCGTCGTCTCGGGGGTTCCCGGGCCGGGCTGCTCGGAAGCGTCGGCCTTCGACGCCGGCTGCCGGGGTGCTTCGTCGCCGGCCGCGGTGGTCTGGTCGGGCTTCGCGGCCTGGTTGGGCTTCGTGGGCCGGTCGGAGGTGGAGGGCTGGGCGGCCAGGTCCGGCTCGGCGGTCGTGTCGGGGCCGGTGGCCGGGGCCGCCGTGGCGGCCTGGTCAGCCGCCGCGGCCGGGTCGGTGGTCGTGGGTGCGGAGGTGCCGTTGCTTGCGGCGGCGGCCGGCGCCGCTTCGGTGGCCGGGTCGTCGGTGGCGGCAGGCTCCTTCGCGGCGTCGGTCTTGGTCGGCTTCTTCGTGGCCGCCGCGACGGCTGCTGCGGCCGCCGCGAGTGCGCCTGGCTTCGCGCCCTTGGCCTTGTCGGCCGCGGGAGCCTCGGCAGCCTGGCCGTCGGACGCCGGGGCGGTCGCGGCCGGGGCGTCGGCCGCCGGGGCGGTCGCGGCCTCGGCGGTCGCCGGGGCGGTCGCGGCCTCGGCGGTCGCGGCCTGCGTGGATCCGGGCTCGGCCTGCTCCGGCTGCGCCGTCGCCGGCTCCGCCGCCGTGGCCTGCGCGTTGGCGGACTCCGCCGCCGTGGCCTGGGAGCTGGCGGACTCCGTCGCCGTCGCCGTCGCCTCCGCAGGTTCCGCCTGCGTGGCCTGCGCCTTTGCCGGCTCCGCCGCCTCGGCCTGCGCGGCCGCCTTGTCGGTCTGCGGCGCCGGGGAGGTCGGTGCCTGGGCGGTCGACGGGTCGGTGGGCGGTGCGTCCGTTGCCGTGGGGGCGGGCGCGGTTGGGCGCTGCTCCGCCGGGGGCGGGGTGGTGGCGGGCGGGGTGGTGGCGGGCGGGGTGCGGCGCGGGGCGATCGGAACGGCGATCTGGGCCGCTGCGGCCTGGCGCTGCTCGTCCGGTGCGGCGGCCGGGCGGCTGGGCGTCTGGGTGCGGGCCGAAGGCGTACCCCCGGGGTCTTTGATCGCGGGGGTGTCGACGCGCGTGGCGGCGGTGTTCTTCGCCGGCGGGACCACCGGGGTGTCGATGCGGGTCTCGGTCTGCGGGCGCGGCGCGGCCGCGGCCGGCTGGCCGACCGACGCCTTGCCGGGGCGGTAGACCGTGCGGCCGGAGTCGGCGCCGGGCAGCTGCGCCGGCGGGCGCGGGCCCGGCACGACCGGCGGGGGCGGCGAGCCCGGGACCTGCGCCGATCCGGTGACCGGGCCGGGGAGGACCGGGCGCGTGCCGGTGCGGTCGCGGCCTGGGCGGCGCATCGTCGGGCTCATCGGGAAGCCGAGGCGCGGGCGGCGGCCGATGGCGCGGTTGAGGAGGCGCTCGGCCTCCTCGGCGTCGATGCGCTGGTTCGGGTCCTTGCGGAGCAGGCCGTTCAGGACATGCTTGAGCGGGCCCGCGTTGCGGGCCGGCGGCGGGTCCTCGGTGGCGAGCGCCGCGAGCGTCGCGATCGCCGACGGCCGGGCGTACGGCGACGCGCCCTCGACCGCCGCGTACAGGGTCGCGCCGAGCGACCACAGGTCGGCCTTCGGCCCGGCGGTGCCGTCCTTGGCGCGCTCCGGCGCGATGTACGCGGGCGAGCCGAGCACCAGGCCGGTCCGCGTCACGTTCGGGTCGCCCGGGATGGTGGCCAGGCCGAAGTCGGTGAGCACGACGCGGCCGTCCTGGCCGAGCAGCACGTTGCCCGGCTTCACGTCCCGGTGCATCACCCCGGCCCGGTGCGCGGCCTTCAGCGCCCCGAGCACCCCGAGCCCGATCTCCGCGGCCCGCTCCGGCCCCACCGGCCCGTCCGAGGCCAGCACGTCGTGCAATGACCGCGACGGCACGTACTCCATGACGATCCACGGATCGGCGTCCGTGCGCAGCACGTCGAAGACGCGCACCACGTTGATGTTGTTGAGCCGCGCGATCGCCCGCGCCTCCCGCAACGACCGCTCGCGCATCTCCTGCCGCTCCTCGGTCGTCAGCCCGGGAGGCGGCACCAGCTCCTTGATCGCGACGTCCCGATGCAGGACGACATCGGTCGCGCGCCAGACACGACCCATCCCGCCCTGACCGAGCGGCGACACGAGCCGGTAACGGTCAGCGACAACTTGGGGAGGGCCAGAAGACATCCCGCAGAAAATACCCGGTCCGCGCAACCGCACACTAATCGATCAGGCGCGTGTGGGACCTGGGTCACCATGGTGACCTAGGCTGGCAACATGGCGGATGACCTGCTGTTCAGCGTCTCCCGGGGCACCCCGACGGCCGAGGAACTCGCCGCGGTGACCGCAGCGCTGCTGACCGCACTCCCCAGATCTTCACCACCACCGGACGAGCCGGGCGTGTCGGCATGGGTCCGGTCGGGCCGGTCGGGCGCCCGCGGGACGTGGCGGACACCCCGGAGCTGACTGTCCACAAGGGCCGCATCGGGGGCCCGCCGACCGCCACGAACCGCTACCCTCTCGATCGAGTTGCGTGACTGTCGGGGAGGGCAGATGCCGGAGTGGCACGGGGACATCACGGCACGATCGGCCGGGCTGGGCGACAGCCAGATCGCGGGGATCGAGGCGGACATCGCGGCGATGGAGGACTTCGCGGCGGGGCTGGCGGCCGAGGTGGAGAAGAACTTCGGACCTGAGGCGAACCGGGTGGTCGGGGAGCTCCGGCTGGATCTGCCCGGGACGGCGATGTTCGCGGAGTTGCAGCAGTTCTTCGCGGCGCACCACGAGGCCAAGCGGATCACCTACCGGAACATCGGCGAGTTCCGCGGCGACACCCACACCCTGGCCAGCGCGGCCCAGAAGGTGAGCACCGAGTACCGCGGCGCGGACGCCTTCTCCGAGGCCCGCGTCCGCGACGTCCAGGACGCCCTCGCCAACGGCGCCGCGATGGACAGCCCCGGCGGCCGCAACAACAGCCGGGAGTTCGAACTCTGATGATCGAAGCAGACGGCGCCGGCTTCTACGGCGGAACCGACTTCTGGACCTGGGACATCGAGACCATGTGGAACGCCCTGGCGGACCACGAACCGGCCCAGGTCCACTGGACGCTGCAGAACAGCTGGCGCGCCACCCACGAGATGATCCTGACCCACAAGCGCCGCGTCGAGGACTACCGCGACAAACTCATGCAGGCATGGCCGCCGGAGCGGAACGCGGCATCGGCGATGTACCTCGCACGGCTGAACAAGCTCATCGAGTCGCTCGGCGAGACCTATGACGCAGCGGTGGCCAATGACACTGCGCTTTCGGGTGCCATCTCGGCTCTGGGGGGCCAGCGTCGGGAGCTTAAGCGGGTCTACGACCAGTACAAGGCCAATCAGGCGGCGCTCAACGACTATGCGGTTGCTGAGCGGGAGATGGGCGGGACCGGCGCGTTCGATGCCATGAGGCCGGAGATTGTCAGGGCGCAGCAGGAGCATGTTCGGCTGCAGCGCGAGGCGGCCGGCATCATGGTCAATCTGAGCACGGAGTTGAGGCAGGCGTCCGCGACGCTCCGTACGCCGGCTCCCTTCGACCCGAGAAGGGATGTAACGACCGACGACCTCTTCGGCGGCGAAGACGCCACGGCTGCGGTACCTCTTGCGACCGGTGCGTCGCCGTCGTCGACAGCCACTTCACCGCCCTTCGATGGAAATCGTACCGATCGACAATCTTCTGGCCGACCGGCAATTGGGCCCATTCTGGACAGCAGCAGTCCCCCTCACATCGGGGCTCCACCCACTAGCCCAACGCCGACCGGAGCGGGCTCATCGCAGCCTTCCCCGATATCTGGCATCGCCTCGCCACCTTCACCGCCAGCAGGCTACAGCCGCCCAGGTGCACCCAGCGTCGCGGCGCCACCGGGGCGCGCCATCGGCCAGGGACCACTTGGCGGCGTCAGGGGCACGGGCCCAACCAATGGCGTTGTCGGAGGCACACCAAGTACCGCGCCCCTTCGACAGCCCACGTCTGGCGGCCGACCGACTATGCAGGTCAATCCGGTCGGAGGCGTTATAGCCGGCCATCAGGCAAGCATGCCGGGGATGCCCGGCGTATTGGCACCGAACGGCCGCGGAGCTACACAAGGTTCCGAGACCCAAGCGCGGCGATGGGATCCAGACAATCCATGGGAGACTGCCGAAGGCGTTCCGCCTGTACTCGAAGCACCGCGGGAAAGGCGAATCGATCCTGGCCCCGTGATCGGAATGCCTCGATGAGGCGAGTCCGTGTAATCTTCGCTTTCAGCCTGTCGATTCTGGCGACGCTACCCCCGGCGGCAGCTTCTGCCGACAAGGTTAGAGACGGTCAGTGGCATCTGAAAGCGCTGGCCGCGTCAAGAGCCCACACAGTCTCGAAGGGCAGCGGCGTGGTCGTAGCCGTTGTAGATACCGGCATAGATCCGCATCGGGATCTGGCCGGTCAGGTGCTCACCGGCACCACCATCATTCCGGGAGATTCCGGCGACGGCCGCGAGGACCAAGACAGCCACGGCACGCAGATGGCCGGACTCATTGCAGGAAGAGGTCGCGCGAGCAACGCTGGCGTTCTCGGCATCGCGCCCGAAGCCAAATTGCTACCCATCAAGATCCAAAATAAGGAAATCAGCGCCGGAGCGCCTGCCGTCGGACGCGGAATCAAAATCGCGATAGACCGCGGAGCTAGCATCGTAAATGTGTCGTATGCCGTTTCTCCAGACGACGAGATTGATGCCGCAGTGGCGGAGGCGGCCGCACGAGATGTGCTCATCGTGGCTGGGATCGGAAATACCAACCTCGACATTGTGGGGGGATACCCTGCGGCAATGCCGGGCGTGTTAGCCGTTGGCGGCTCAGACCGTGGCGGGGATCATTCGGAAATTTCTATCCGCGACAGAGCTGTTTTGATTTGCGCCCCCGCCGACGAGATCGTAAGCACTGGACCCAAGAATCAATACCGCATAGGCACAGGGACCTCAAACTCCACAGCTATCGTTTCTGGGGCAGCAGCGCTCATTCGCAGCAAGTTCCCTAGCTTAACGGCACGCGAAGTTATTCACCGTTTGACTGCCACCGCTGACGACAACGGGCCGCCTGGCCGGGACGATGAGTGCGGCTACGGCGTGGTGAACATCGTCAAAGCGCTGACCGCCGATGTCCCACCCCTAGCACCTAGCACGGCGCCAAGTCCGTCCATCTCCGAATCCGCAACCACTTCCCCTACTGCCAACGCCTCCACCGAGACAGATCCGAAGAGCAACAACACCCCGCTGATCGCCGGAGGCCTCGTAGGCAGCGTCGCAGTGATCGGTGGGCTGGTCGCCTTCCTCCTGGTCCGGCGGCGGAGGGGCGACGGGACGTACCCCTAGGGCAAGACGTAGCGTGGGCGCTCGTGCAGACATCGAGTGCGTGCCGGCTGGTACTTGCGTCGGCCAGTCCGGCTCGGCGGGCCCTGTTGCAGGCTGCCGGGATCGACGTTGACGTGATCGTCAGTGGCGTCGACGAGTCGGTGGTCGAGGATCGTGAGGCCGACGCGTTGTGTGCGACCTTGGCGCGGATGAAGGCCGAGACGGTCGCCGAGCGGTTGCGGGTTGCCGGGAAGCATGCCGACACGGTGGTGCTCGGGTGCGACTCGGTGCTGGCGTTCGACGGGGAGATCCTCGGTAAGCCCGGCGACGCCGATGTCGCGGTGAAGCGGTGGCGGGCCATGCGTGGCCGGACCGGGGTGCTGTACACCGGGCATCACCTGGTGGATCTTCGCGGGGATGGAGTCGCCATCGGTGGGGTTGGGTCGACCGTGGTCGCGTTCGCCGACGTCAGTGATGACGAGATCGACGCCTACGTGGCGACCGGGGAGCCGTTGTGGGTGGCCGGGGCGTTCACGATCGACGGGCTCGGTGGGGTGTTCGTCGAGCGCATCGACGGTGATCACGGCAACGTGGTCGGGGTGTCGTTGCCGTTGCTGCGGCGGTTGCTCGGGGAGCTCGGCGTCCCGGTGACATCACTGTGGCGCAAGGACGCGCTCTAGACCGGCCGCGCTCAGACCTGCGGTACACCAGCCGCGCCCGGGACACGCCGGAGAACTGCGTTGTAGAACAGAGGGCATGACGTTCAAGCCCCTCCCGCTCACCCCGGACCTGCACGCCTACCTCCTGGCCCACGGCACCCCACCCGACGAGGTGGCCGCCGACCTGATCGCCGAGACCCGGGCGCTGCTGCCGGACAACGCCGGCATGCAGGTGGCGCCGGAGCAGGCCGCGTTCCTCACCCTGCTGGCGAAGGTCCAGGGCACGGGCTACGCGGTGGAGGTGGGCACGTTCACCGGGCTGTCGTCGTTGGCGATCGCGCGGGGCTTGCGGGACGGTGGGCGGTTGACGTGCTTCGACATCTCGACGGAGTTCACGGACGTGGCGCGCCGGTACTGGGCGCGGGCCGGGGTGGACGACCGGATCGACCTGCGGATCGGGGCGGCCGCGGACGGACTCCGGGCGCTGCCAGCAGGCGAGCACATCGACCTGGCGTTCATCGACGCGGACAAGGAGAACTATCACGTCTACTGGGCGGAGCTGGTGCCGCGGCTGCGCCCCGGCGGGCTGGTGCTGGTGGACAACGTGTTGTGGTCGGGGCGGGTGCTGGATCCGCAGCGGGAGTCGGACCACGCCATCGTCGCCTTCAACGACATGGTGGTGGGGGACGACCGGGTCGAGGTGGTGATGCTGCCGGTGGCGGACGGCCTGACGATCGCCCGCAAGCGGTAGGCGATCGGGGCCCACAAACAGCCGGCCAACGGGCCAATGAGGAGCAGATAAGCGCGTCCGTAAACGGCAGGTAAGCGGGCGCCCACAAGAAACAGGCAAGCGGGCCCACGGACGGCACGGCGGGCGGGCCGCACACGGCACGGCGAGTGGGCCCCCAGACGGCACGGCGAGCGGGCCCCGAAACAGCACGGCGAGCGCCAGGAGCGACCCCTCAGCGCACCGACCGGGCGAACAGCCTGGCCGCCCACACGATCGCCGCCACCGCCAGCACCGCCATGATCAGCAGGCCCTGCCACACGGCCGGGTCACCGAGGTCGCCGACGAACAGGGCTCGGGTGCCGTTGACCGCCCAGGAGAACGGGTTCCAGTCGGCGATGCCCTGCAGCCAGCCCGGTGCGAACGTCAGCGGCAGCAGGATGCCCGACAGCAGCAGGACGGGCTGGGCGACGGTGTTCATCAGGGGCGCCAGCGCGTCCTCGCTCTTCACGAGCAGGGCGACGCCGTAGGACACGGCCGAGGTCATCAGGGAGATCAGGGCCAGCATCAGGAACGCCAGCAGCAGGTCGCCGATGAACACGCGCAGGTCGAAGACGAGGGCGAGCAGCGTGATGATGACGGCCTGGGCGATGAGGCTGACCATGTCGCGCAGGGAGCGGCCGAGGAGCAGGGCGATGCGGCTGACCGGGGTGACGCGGGAGCGTTCGATGACGCCGGCGCGGAGTTCGGCGATGAGGCCGAAGCCCTGGAACAGGCCGCCGAAGATGGCGAGCAGGACGAGCAGGCCGGGGACGAAGATGCGGTACGCCTCGGCGTCCGTCTGCACCTGCAGGGCGGGCTTGAGCAGGGGCGCGAACAGCAGCAGGTACATGACGGGCTGGAAGACGCCGACGAGGACCCAGACGGGGTTGCGCAGCAGGAGCTGCATCTGGCGGGCGAAGATGAGCCAGGTGTCGCGGACGAAGGTCATCAGTTCTCCCGGAGCGAGCGGCCGGTCTTGGTGAGGAAGACGTCGTCGAGGCTGGGGCGGTGCAGTTCGATGGCGTGCAGCGGGACGTCGCCGGCGTCGAGGGTGCGCAGGATCAGGGGGATGGCGGTGGCGCCGTCCTCGACGTAGAGGCGGATGCTGTCGTCGTGGGTCTCCAGTTTGGAGACGAAGGCGGCGGAGCCGAGCAGGGACGCGGCGGACGACACGGCGGCGGCGGGCAGGCCGACGCGGACGACGTCGCCGGAGATCTCGCGCTTCAGGGCGGCGGGTGTGCCGGAGGCGACGATCTCGCCGTGGTCCATGATCGAGATCCGGTCGCAGAGGGCGTCGGCCTCGTCGAGGTAGTGGGTCGTGATGAAGACCGTCATGCCCTCGTCGCGCAGGCGGCGGATCTCGTCCCACATGTGGGCGCGGCTCTGCGGGTCGAGGCCGGACGTGGGTTCGTCGAGGAAGACGACCTTCGGCTCGTGGATGATGCCGAGCGCGATGTCGACGCGGCGGCGCTGGCCGCCGGAGTAGGTCTTGCACTTGCGGTCGGCGTACTCGGTGAGCTGGAACGCGTCGAGGACGCGCGCGGCGCGCTGCTGAGAGGCCGCGCGGGGCACCCCGTACAGGCGGGACTGGAGGACGAGTTCCTCGCGGGCGGTGGACTCGTCCCACGTGCTGCCGCCCTGCGCGACGTACCCGATGACCCGGCGCACGTCGCCGGGTGACGACAGCAGGTCGACGCCGGCGATGGTGGCGGTGCCGCCGTCGGGCGGCAGCAGGGTGGCCAGCATGCGCAGCGTGGTGGTCTTGCCGGCGCCGTTGGGGCCGAGGAAGCCGAAGATCTCGCCCTCGGCGACGGTCAGGTCGACGCCGCGGACGGCCTCGACGGTCTTCTTCTCCCGGCCCTGCCGGGACGTGAAGGACTTGCGCAGCCCCCGCGTCTCAATCATGAGCCCGAAGTTACGCCGTCAAACCATGAATAGTCAACGTTGACTAAAGTCGGCCGGGAAGCCCGGCGGGAAGTACGACTCCCCCGACTCGATCCGCTCCGCCACCCGCAGGCACCAGCCCATGTCCGCCTCCGCCCGGGCCATCCACAGCTCGAACGACCAGCCCACGTGCACCGGCTTCGACTTCATCCACTCCGACGCCGCTGACGCCGCCATCTGCTCCAGGCCCGCCTTCAGCTGGGCGGCGCGGCTGCGCAGCGCGGCCGCCGCCTCCTCGCGCGGCAGCGCCGGCAGGAACGAGAACGCGGCCAGGAACGGGTCCGGCGGCACGTCCAGCTGCCACCACAGGCGGCGCAGCAGCGTCTCGAACTCGTCCTTGCCCGCCGGGGTGATCTCGTACGTGGTGCGCGCCGGCCGGGCGCCGACCTGCTCCGTCGCCACCTCGCGCAGCAGGCCCTCCTCGGCGAGCTTGCGCAGGGCGTGGTAGATCGAGCCGGGCTGCACGTTCGCCCACTTGTCGGCGCTCCAGCTCAGCAGCTCGCGGCGCACGTCGTAGCCGTGCACCGGCTGCATCCAGTTGACCAGGCCGAGGATCATCATGCGCGTCGCGGACACGCCGCCAAGGATAGGCTGGAGCCCGTGCGCAAGATCCTGATCGCCAATCGGGGCGAGATCGCCGTCCGGGTCGCCCGGGCCTGCCGTGACGCGGGCCTGGCCAGCGTCGCCGTCTACGCCGACAGCGACCGCGACGCCCCCCACGTGCGGGCCGCCGACGAGGCGTACGCGCTGGGCGGCGACACCGCCACCGACACGTACCTGCGCATCGACAAGCTGCTGGACCGCGCCGCGCAGGCGGGCGCGGACGCCGTCCACCCCGGATACGGGTTCCTGTCGGAGAACGCCGACTTCGCCCAGGCCGTCCTCGACGCGGGCCTCACCTGGATCGGGCCGAGCCCGCAGGCCATCCGCGACCTGGGCGACAAGGTCACCGCCCGGCACATCGCGCAGCGCGCCGGCGCCCCGCTGGTGCCCGGCACCGCCGAGCCCGTCCGCGACGCCGCCGAGATCGAGGCGTTCGCCGACGCCCACGGGCTGCCGGTCGCCATCAAGGCCGCGTTCGGCGGCGGCGGGCGCGGCCTCAAGGTGGCCCGCACCCGCGACGAGATCCCGGCGCTGTTCGAGTCGGCCACCCGCGAGGCCGTCGCCGCCTTCGGCCGCGGCGAGTGCTTCGTCGAGCGGTACCTGGACCGGCCCCGGCATGTCGAAGCGCAGGTGCTGGCCGACACCCACGGCAACGTCGTCGTCGTCGGCACCCGCGACTGCTCGCTGCAGCGCCGCCACCAGAAACTCGTCGAGGAGGCGCCCGCGCCGTTCCTCACCGACGCCCAGCGGCGGCAGATCCACGACAGCGCCAAGGCGATCTGCCGCGAGGCCGGCTACCACGGCGCCGGCACGGTCGAATACCTGGTCGGCGCCGACGGCACGGTGTCGTTCCTGGAAGTCAACACCCGGCTGCAGGTCGAGCACCCGGTCACCGAGGAGACCGCCGGCGTCGACCTGGTCCGCGAGCAGTTCGCCATCGCCGCCGGCGAGCGCCTGCGGCTCACCGAGGACCCGGCGCCGCGCGGGCACGCCATCGAGTTCCGCATCAACGGCGAGGACCCGGGCCGCGGCTTCCTGCCCGCCCCCGGCACCGTCACCGACCTGACCTGGCCCACCGGGCCCGGCGTGCGCGTCGACGCCGGCGTCGAGCGGGGCAGCGTCGTCGGCGGCAACTTCGACAGCCTGCTCGCCAAGATCGTCGTCACCGGCGAGACCCGCACCCAGGCCCTGGAGCGGGCCCGGCGCGCCCTCGACGAGACCGTCCTGGAGGGACTCGCCACCGCCCTGCCGTTCCACCGGGCCGTCGTGCGCGACCCCGCGTTCGCCGAACTCACCGTCCACACCCGGTGGATCGAGACCGAGTTCGACAACCGGATCCCCGCGTACGCCGCCCCGGCCGCGCGCGGCGAGCCGGCGGAACGCACGTCCGTCGTGGTCGAGGTGGGCGGCAAGCGGCTCGAGGTCCGCCTGCCCGCCGGCCTGGTCACGGGTACGGGCGGCAGCGGCGGCCCGAAACGCGCCCCGGCCCGGCGCGCGGCGGGCGGCGGCGCGGCCGCGGCCGGCGGCGACGCGCTGGTCGCGCCCATGCAGGGCACCGTCGTCAAGGTGGCCGTCGCCGACGGCGACCAGGTCGGCGAGGGCGACCTGATCGCCGTGGTCGAGGCGATGAAGATGGAGCAACCGCTGCACGCGCACACCGCGGGCACGGTCAGCGACCTGGCCCTGAAGGTGGGCGCCGTCATCGGCGCCGGCACGGTGGTCTGCCGGATCGGCTAGCGGTTCAGCCGGGCCGGCTAGCGGTTCAGCCGGGCCGGCGGGGCCGAGCGCTGCGCCGGGATCGGCGCGGCCGGGATCGGCACGTGTGTCACCGGGGTGCGGCGGGCGCGGGGCAGGAGGCCGAGCAGGCGGTACGCGTGCCGCAGGGTCGCGTACGCGCGGAAGGCGTCGCGGGCCACGATGCGGTGCTTGACGCCCGCCACCCCGGCCGGCGCCGGGTAGCCGCCCGGCGGCAGGTGGCGGCGGCGGAACTCGGCGATGCGGTGGAAGAACTCGCCGCGGCGGGCGGGCGGCACCCGGCCCGGGTTGCCGGCGATGACGAGCAGGTGGTCGACGACCAGGCGCAGCACCTCGCCCCGGTACGGCGCGGCGGCCTCGCCCAGCCCGTCCAGGGTGACCATCAGCTGCTCGTACTGCTCGAACGCCTCGAAGTGCCGGTCGCTGACGGTGCCGGTGATGGCGCCCTGCGCCCGCTGCCGGTAGTGGTAGCAGACCCGGTCGAGGACGCCGATGGACGGCGCGGCGATGAGCAGGGCGTGGCTGAACGGGCCGTCCTCGTAGAAGCCGGGCCGGAACCGGATGCCCGAGGCGAGCAGGGTGGAGCGGCGCACCACCTTGTTCCAGGCGGCGTGCTGGGCCGCCAGGATGCCGGGGCGCTCGGCCAGGGTGAACGCGCCGGTGACGCCGCGCAGCAGGCGGCTGTTCGGGTCGAGGCGGACCCGGCCGTCGGGCTCGTGGACGCGGATGTGGTCGAGCAGCAGCACGTCGGGGGCGCCGGGGTCGCGCAGCGCGGCGAGGACGGCGGGCACGCTGCCCGCGGGCAGCCAGTCGTCGCCGTCGACGAACCAGACGAACTCGCCGCGGGCGGCGGCCAGCCCGGCGTTGCGGGCGCGGCCCAGGCCGACGTTCGACGCCAGCCGCACCACGCGCACGCGGGGGTCCCGGGCGGCGTACCGGTCGAGGACGGCGGGGCAGCCGTCCGGGGACGCGTCGTCGACCGCCACCACCTCCACGGCGGGGCCGGCCTCGCGCAGCACCGACTCGAGGCACTGCCGCAGGCACGACTCGACGCCGTGGACGGGCACGATCACACTCAGCAGGGGACCGCTCATCGGCCCACGATCGGGTGCCGACGTGGTCGCGTCCCGGCCGCCAGGCGACGGGCGGGTGAACTCCGGGTGGCTAGCGGAGCCGCGTGATCGTCACCTCGACGCCCTGGCCGGTGTTCGCCGGTCCCGAGTAGACGCCCTTCAGGGGCGGGACGTCGCCGTAGTCGCGGCCGCGGCCCACCGACACGTGCCGTTCACCCACGGGCACGCCGTTGGTCGGGTCGAACGCCGTCCAGCGCCCCACCCACCACTCGACCCAGGCGTGCGACTGGCCGACCACGCTGTCGCCGATCGCCGCGGTGGGCGACGGGTGCAGGTAGCCGGACACGTACCGGGCGGGCAGGCTCATCGCGCGCAGCAGGCCCACCGTGAGGTGGCTGATGTCCTGGCAGACGCCGGAGCGCAGCCGCCACGCCTGGACGGCGTCGGTCTGCACGCCGGTCGAGCCGGGCACGTACGCGACCTCCTCGCGCACCTTCTCGCACACGCTCAGCGCGGCCGCGTGCGGCGTGGCGCTGCCGCCGCGGATCGCCTCGGCCAGCGACGCCAGCTCCTCGTCGAGCGCGGTGCGGGCGGTGGGCAGCAGCAGCTCGTGCCAGCGGTCGACGGCGTCGGCGACGGCCAGGTCGTCCCAGGACGCGCCGCCGGCCGGGTCGATGAGGTCGCCGGGCGGCAGCGTCTCGACGGTGGCGGTCGCCGTGACGGTGAGCTTCTCGTGCGCGGCGTGCACGTCGAACGCGGTGACGCCGGTGCCCCAGTAGTCCTCGTAGCGGTAGGTGCGGGCGGGCGGCCACACCTCCACGCGGGCGTCGAGGACGGCCTGGCGGGCCTCGTTGCGCGGCGACATGCGCGCCTCGTTGTAGGAGGAGCCGACCTTGCCCGCGTACGTGAAGCCGGTCTCGTGCTTGATCTTCAAACGCCAGGAGTCCATTACGCGACGGCCTCCGGTACCCAGTTGACCGCGGTGGTCTGGCGGAAGTAGCGGCGCGACACCGCGTCGTTGACCTGCGAGCAGGTGCGGCCCAGCGACGACAGGACGGGCCGCAGGTCGTCGATCAGCTCGTCGGCGCCGCGGAACTCCAGGTTGGTGCGGGCCCGCCCGACGATGCGCTGCGCGTCGGTGGCGACGCCGGCCCGGCCCGGGTCGGGCTCCAGCTCGGCCAGGCAGCCCTCCGCCGCGGACAGCGCCGCGAACACCGAACGCGGGAACAGCCGGTCGAGCAGCAGGAACTCGGCGGCGTGCCGGTCGTCCAGCGAGCCGCGGTACGTGCGCAGGTAGGTCTCCCAGGCCCCGCAGGAGCGCAGCAGCGTCAGCCAGGACGGGATGCTGCCGCCGGCGCGGGCGTGCGTGGACAGCAGCCGCGCGGTCATGTCGACCCGCTCGATGCTGCGGCCCAGCACCAGGAACAGCCAGCCCTCGTCGCGGCTCATCGTGGCGTCGGTGAGCCCGGCCATCACCGCGCAGCGCTCGCGCACCCAGCGGAAGAACGCGTGCACGCCCTCCTGCTCGACCCGGCGCCGCGCGTTGGGCAGGCCGTGCCAGGTGGCGTTGAGGCACTCCCACATCTCGCTGGACACGGTCTCGCGGGCGCCACGGGCGTTCTCCCGGGCGGCGGCGAGCGCGCCGACGACGGACCCGGCGTTGCGCTCGTCGAGGCCGAGCAGGCTGACCACCCGGGCGGACGACATGGGGGCGTCGTCGGGGCTCATGCCCATGACGCCGAGCAGCGACCGGCAGGCCTGCTCCTCCTGCACCCACGGGTCGGCGAGCATCCGCTGCAGGTGCACGTCGAGGATGCGGGCGGTGTCCTCGGCCCGCTCGACGTACCGGCCGATCCAGTACAGCGACTCGGCGATGCGGCTCAGCACTGTCCCGCCTCCTGCTGTTGCTGCTGCTGTTGCTGGCTGGCGATCGCCCCGGCGCCGGGGCCCGGGTCCGGGGAGTTCGGCAGGTCGTGCTCGACCGGCGGCGTGTACGACGGCAGGTGCGGCTCCTCGTACGCCATCGTGTCGTCCGGCGAGGCCAGCACCCAGGTGTCCTTCGAGCCGCCGCCCTGGCTGGAGTTGACGACCAGCGCGCCCTCCGGCAGCGCCACCCGGGTCAGCCCGCCCGGCAGCACCCAGATCTTCTCGCCGTCGTTCACCGCGAACGGCCGCAGGTCGACGTGCCGCGGCCGCAGCCGGTTGCCGACCAGGGTGGGCACCATGGACAGCTTCACCTCGCGCTGGGCGATCCAGCCGCGCGGGTTGGCGCAGACGGTCGCGCGCACGGCGGCCAGCTCGGCGTCGGTGGCCTGCGAGCCGATGACGATGCCCGCGCCGCCCGCCCCGTCGACCGGCTTGACCACCAGCTCGGACAGCCGCGGCAGCACCTCGTCGAGCACGCCCGGCTCGTCCAGCCGGTACGTCTCCACATTGGGCAGCAGCGGCTCCTCGTTCAGGTAGTACCGGACCAGGTCCGGCACGTACGTGTAGAGCAGCTTGTCGTCGGCGACGCCGTTGCCGACCGCGTTGGCGATCGTGACCCGGCCGGCGCGGGCGGCGTTGAGCAGCCCGGCCACGCCGATCACCGAGTCGGCGCGGAACTGCACCGGGTCGAGGAAGTCGTCGTCGATGCGCCGGTAGATCACGTCGACGCGCTGCTCGCCGGCCGTGGTGCGCATGGCGACCTCGTTGCCGACGCACACCAGGTCGCGGCCCTCGACCAGCTCGACGCCCATCTCGCGGGCGATCAGCGCGTGCTCGAAGTACGCCGAGTTGTGAACGCCGGGGGTGAGCACCACGACGGTGGGGTCCGCGACGCCGACGGGCGCGGCCGCGCGCAGGGCCCGCAGCAGCATCGACGGGTACGACTCGACGGGCAGGATCCGGGTGGACGCGAACACCTCGGGCAGCACCTGCGCCATGGCGCGCCGGTTCTCCATCACGTAGCTGACGCCGGAGGGGATGCGGACGTTGTCCTCCAGCACCCGGAACGTGCCCTGCTCGTCGCGGATCAGGTCGACGCCGGCGACGTGCACGCGCACCCCGTTGGCGGGGTTGATGCCGTGCGCCTGGCGCAGGAAGTTGGCGCTGGTGGCGATGAGCCGGCGGGGCACCACGCCGTCGGCGAGCACCTGGCCGGCGCCGTACACGTCGGCGAGGAACGCCTCCAGCGCGCGGATGCGCTGCGCCACGCCCGCCTCGACGGTGCGCCACTCGGCGGCCGCGATGACGCGCGGCACGATGTCGAGCGGGAACGGGCGCTCGACGCCCTTGAGGGCGAACGTGATGCCCTGGTCGAGGAACGCGCGCGCCAGCACCTCGGCGCGCACGCCGAGCTCGGCGGACGACAGCGGCTGCAGGGTGGCGTAGAGGGCCTCGTAGGTCTCCCGGGGCATGCCGGGATCGCCGAACATCTCGTCCCAGCCGGGACCGAGCCGGTAGTCCTCGAACAGGTCCGCCATGACCGCACGCTACGCCCGCGCCGTTGCGCGCGCGTAACAACGGGGCGGGAGTTGATCGAGAGGGTGATGCGCCGTGGGGAGCGCAGTGCCGGGCCGTCGGTACGGGACCTACCGACGGCCCGGGCGCGCCCGCAGTGAAGGGGCTGCGCGTGGGCCGAACACCGGGAACGGGGGACCCGGTGTGTGCGACCCGCTGGAAGCGTACGCGCAGGAACCCCTCCCGCGTGAGCCCGAAAACAGCCGGAACCGCTGCCGATTGCCGACCAGGCGAGCAGAATGGGACGAATCGGCGAGCCGGGGGCCGTTAATGGGCGCGCGACGGCGGTTGTGGCCGTACCGTGTCCCGCATCACCCGGAGGCGGGCCTGGTCAAACGCGGGTCGGGACGCGCAGGCTCGAACAGATGCGACCCGACCGCGCACGAGGTGGTCCTCGACCGTGACCGACCTGCTGACGATGATGGCGACGCCCGCGTGGGCCTACGTCGCCCTCTTCGGCCTGCTGGTCGTCGACGCCTACGTCCCGGTCGTGCCCATCCAGGCCATCATGATCACCGCGGGCGCCCTGACCGTCTACGGCGGGCTCAGCCTGCCGCTGGTCCTCGCGGTCGGCGCGACCGCCATGTTCCTCGGCGACTTCGGCTGCTACCAGCTCGGCCGCACGGCGGGCGCGCACGGCGGCAGCGGGCGGCTGGCCGCGTTCCGGCAGCGGCTGCTCGACCGGGTGCGGCACGGCTCCGAAGCAGACGCGCCGCCGCGCGAGCGCGGGACCGCGCGCAAGGCCGCCGCGAAGTTCACCCGCGGCCTGCGCCGGCCGGGGCCGCTGGTGCTGCTGCTGTGCCGGTTCGTGCCGGGCGGCCGGATGGTGGCGAGCTTCCGGGCGGGGCGGCTGCGCTACCCGTACCGGCTGTACGTGCTCTACGACGGCGCCGCCGCGATCGGCTGGGCCACCTACGGCGGCCTGGTCGGGCACATCGGCGGCACCGCCCTGACCCAGACCGCATGGCGGCTGTTCGCCGTCGCCGCGGTGGCCGCCGTCATCTTCGGCACCGCGGGCTGGGTGCTGGCGCTGTTCGGCGGCCGCCACGACGACGAGGACGAGGACGGCCCCGCTACTGCAGCTCGTGCAGCATCAGCTGGCGAGCGGCCTCGGCGATCGAGCCGGACAGCGACGGGTAGATCGTGATCGTGTGGGCCAGCTGGTCCACCGTGAGGCCGTTCTCCACCGCGATCGTGATGGGCAGGATCAGCTCGCTCGCCTTCGGCGCCACCACGACGCCGCCGACGACCTGACCGGTGGCGGGCCGGCAGAACAGCTTGACGAAGCCGTCGGTGAGGCCGGCCATCTTGGCCCGGGCGTTGCCGCCCAGCGGCAGCATGACCTGCCGGGCCGGGGTCTTGCCGCTGTCCACCTCGTTCTGCGAGACGCCGACGGTGGCCAGCTCCGGGTCGGTGAACACGTTCGCCGCGACGGTGCGCAGCCGCAGCGGCGCGACCGCCTCGCCCATCGCGTGCCAGACGGCGATCCGGCCCTGCATGGCGGCCACGCTGGCCAGCGGCAGCACGCCGGTGCAGTCGCCCGCGGCGTAGATGCCGGGCACGTTGGTGCGCGACACCCGGTCGACGGTGACGTAGCCGCCCTTGGCGACGGCGACGCCGTACTCCTCCAGGCCCAGGCCGGCGGTGTTCGGCACCGCGCCGACGCACATCAGCGCGTGGGTGCCGTCGACGGTGCGCCCGTCGGACAGGGTGACCCGCACCCCGTCGGCGGTGCGCTCGACGCCGTCCGCCCGGGAGTTGTTGAGGATCGTCATGCCGCGGCCGCGGAACACCCGCTCGATCGCCATCGCGGCGTCGGCGTCCTCGTGCGGCATGACCCGGTCGCGGCTGGAGACCAGCGTGACGTCGACGCCCATCGCGTTGTACGCCGACGCGAACTCGGCGCCGGTGACGCCGGAGCCGATGACGATCAGCTTGCCGGGCAGCTCGGTGAGGTCGTAGACCTGCCGCCAGTCGAGGATGCGCTCGCCGTCGGGCACGGCGCTCGGCAGCACCCGCGGCGTCGACCCGACCGCGAGCAGGACGGTGGACGCGTCCACCGGGTAGGTCTCGCCGTCGTGCGGCGTGATGAGCACCCGGTGGGTGTGGCCCAGGGTGTCCTCGCCGATGCGGGCCCGGCCGCTGACGACGTGCACGCCGGCCTTGACCAGCTTGGCCTGGATGTCGGCCGACTGGGCGAGGGCGAGCCGCTTGACCCGGCCGTTGACCGCGGCGGCGTCGACCGTGACGGCCTGCAGGTCCGCGTGGACGCCGAACTGCTCGTTGTGCGAGTAGCCGGTGACGACCTCGGAACTGGCGATGAACGTCTTGGACGGCACGCAGTCGGACAGCACGCACGCGCCGCCGGCCCCCTCCGCCTCGACGACGGTCACCTCGGCGTCCAGCTGCGCCGCGACGAGGGCGGCCTCGTACCCGGCCGGGCCGCCACCGATGATGACGATGTGACTCACAGTGCTCCCTTTATGTCTCAGATGTGACATTTGCGGGCTCACCGCCCGACACGCACGCCTCGTATTCTCCACCACCGCCGGATCCGGCTATCGTCATCGCCGTGCGTCATTACGCCGCGTACGGCTCAAACCTGGATCCCGCCCGCATGCGGGCGTACTGCCCACACTCCCCCATGGTCGGCATCGGCTGGGTGGAGGGGTGGCGCCTGACGTTCGCGGGCGAGGAGGACCTCGGCTGGGAGGGCTCGGTCAGCACGATCGTCGAGTCGCCCGGCGACCGGGTGTTCGTCGCGCTCTACGACGTGCACCCCTGGGACGCCGCCCAGCTCGACGAGGTCGAGGGGGTCACCGCCGGCACGTACCAGAAGCTCACCGTCCGGGTGTCGACCCTCGAGGGCGACGTCACGGCGTGGGTGTACGTCTTCGACGGCTACGAGGGCGGCCTGCCGACGGCCTGGTACCTGTCGGAGATCGCCAACGCTGCCGAGAAGGCCGGCGCGCCGGACGACTACGTCGCCGAGCTGCGCGCCCGCCCCACCCGCACCGCGGCGCCCTAGCCCGCGGCCACCGGGCGCTCGTACATGTCGGCCGCGTAGACCGGTTCGAGGCCCACCGCGCGGTACAGCCGCACCGGGTCGGTCGGGTTCGTCAGGTCCACGCCCAGGCCGGCGTGGGTGCGCCCGTGGGCGGCGTAGGCGGCGAACGCGTGCCGCAGCAGCGCCTCGCCCACCCCGCGGCGCCGGTACGGCCGCCGCACGGCCAGCATCTTCACCCAGCCCTCGCTCTCCTGCTCGTCGGGATCCTCGGACTGCAGGATGCCGGCGGGCTCGCCGTCGACCTCGGCGACGAACCACTCGGCGGGATTGATGCCGGGCAGGCCCGCGCGCCAGTCCTCGTACGTCGTGGGCAGGTGGTCCCGGGAGTCGACGAACGCCTCCTCCAGCACCGCGTGGAACCGGCGCAGCTCGGCGTCGTCGGTGCCGACGGCGCGGATGCGCACCCCGGGCGGGGGCGGCGGGGGCGTCGGCGCCACCCCGGCCAGCAGCCCGCGCATCCGGTTGTACCGCTTGACGAACCCGAACCCGGCCGCGGTGAGGGCGGCGATCCACGCCGTCTCGGTCGGCACGGCGCCGCCGCGCGCGGTCATCACCGGGTGCCCCAGCTCGCCGGCCCGCTCGGCGACGCGGCGCAGCAGCATGGCCAGCAGCGGCCGCTGGGCGGGCTCGCCGTGCCCGGGGCGGGCGTACACCTCGACGAAGTCGCGGGCGCCGCCGGAGGAGTTGCGCAGGTAGCCCCAGGCCGCGATCTCGCCGGCCGGGTCCAGCGCCAGCCACGAGTCCCTGCTCGCGTCGACGTACGGCCCGGAAAGGCCCTCCGCGACGTCGTCGAGGCTGAAGTCGGGCTCGCCGACCGCGGCGATGTCGCTGGCGTGCACGACCGCGAGGATCGCGGGGGCGTCGGCGGCGACCGGCCGCCGCGTCGACCAGCCGGCGGGCAGCTCGGTCAGGGGCGGCAGCGCGAGGGCCGCGGACAGCTCCGTCATGGGTGGCAGCGAAACACAGCCGCCCCGGCCCGGCGACCGCTTTTCCGGGGTACGGCTCAGGCGACGCGGCGGCCCAGCCGGCCCAGCAGGCTGTTCAGCAGGCCGACCAGCTCGACGCGCTCCGCGCCGTCGAGCGCCGCGAACGCCTGGCCGCACATGGCGTCGGTGATCGCATCCGCCCACACCTGGCGGCGCACCAGCGGCCCCAGCGGCGGGTACGGCGGCTGCCAGCCGAACGCGACCGCCCCGGTCTCGCCGTCCGGGCCGGCGATGATCGCCTCCAGCGGGCTCAGCCCGGCCGCCCGGATCGCCACCACCGTGGCGCCGGAGCGCAGCTCGCGCAGCAGGTGCAGGGCGACGGCCACCCGGGCGCCGGGCGCGTCGTCGGGCACCGGCATGGCCCGCCACGCCGCGAACAGCGGCAGCGCCGCCGCCTCCGCCGCCCCCACCACCCGCTGGAGCAGCTCGGCCAGCCGGTCCACCCGCGGGAACGGGCCGACCTGGTCGACGCCCCAGCGGCACAGCTCGTGCAGGTGCCACTCGGCCACCTCCGCCGGGCGGACCAGCTTGGCGGCGGCCTCCCAGCCGTCGGTGACCGCCTCCGGCGCGATGAAGCCCAGCGCCGCCGCGACCGTGTCGGGCCGCACGTCGCCGAGGGCGCCGGCGCGGGCCGCCACGTGGTAAGCCCAGCCGGACAGCCCCATCAGCCGGGCCCGGCGCAGGGTCTGCGGGGACTCCGCGAACGCGTCGGTGAGGCCGAGGACGCCGGGCTTGGCGAACGCCGCCGCCTGTTCTGGGGTCACCCGCGCGATTCTGCCGCGTCCGTCCGGTTCTCTCTACCCGTCCAGTTCGTCCAGTGCGCCCTGGACCTCGCCGAGTCGGCGCCGCGCGGTCGCCACGTCGCGGACGGCGGCCTTGTGCGCGAGCTTCGCGCGGGACGCCTCGGCCTGCGCGGCGGCGCGGCGGCGCTCCAGGTCGGCCAGGGCCGCGTCCAGCTCGGCGACGGTGCGGGCGGCGGCGTGCTCGGCGTCCGCGGCCTCCTCGGCCGCCGCGTCGGCCCGCTCCGCCTGCTGCTGCGCCGCGCGCAGCTCCCGCTCGACGGCGCGGCGGGCGGCCGCGCGGCGCTCGGCCGCGGCGCGCTCCCGGGCCGCGGCGAGCCGGTCCTCCTTCGCGGTACGCGGGGGCGGCTGCTCGTCCTCGGCCTCGTCGTCCTCGTCCTCGACGCCCTCGTCGGTGTCCTCGTCGCCGCCGACCACCAGGCGCAGCCGCGGCCGGGGCACCTCCCCGAAGCCGGACACGCTGACGGTGCGGATCAGCCGGCCGGTGCGGACCTGCTCGGCGATGTCGGCGTCCGACAGCGCGGCCGACAGCGTCGCCTCCACGTCGCCCAGCGGCAGCGAGCCGCGGCCCAGGCCCGGCTCCGCCTCCACCGCCAGCCGGCGCGCCTGGTCGACCAGCGCCATGACGGCCTGCCGGCGCTGGTTCGACAGCTCCCGCAGCTGCTCGCCGCGCAGGTTGCGCTGCGCCTCGCGGAGCATGCCGGCCAGCTCCACCAGCTCCTCGACCAGCTCGGGGCGGCGCAACGCCAGCAGGTTGACCAGCCACGCGGCCACCGTCGGCTTGCGCAGGGCGGCGATCTGCCGCGCCGTCTCCCGGTCGCCCGCCTTGCGGGCCGCGGCGACCGCCTCGGTGCGCACCGCGACGAAGGAGTCCGGCGGCGCCTCGTACAGCCGGCGGACCAGATCCTCGGGCGGCGCGGTCACCACGACATGTTCCCTCAGGGAAGGACGGACCCGGCGGGCAGGTGGCGGTATTCGCACCCGGAGAAGCGTTCCAGATGACCGTCGTACACCTTCGCCCCGGTCGCGTTGACGAGTCCGTCGTGCACGGCGAACGCCCGGCCCGGCTTCACGGCCCGCACGAAGTCGATGGACTCGCTCAGCTTCAGCCACGGCGCCGTGAACGGGACGAACAGGGTGTCCACGGTGGCGTCGGGCACCTCGAGGCTGTCACCGGGCACGTAGACGCTGTGCGCGCCGTCGTCGATGAGGAAGCCGACGTTCGGGATGCGCGGGATCTCCGGGAAGATCTCGGCGTGCTGCCCGCCGTGCACGCTGATCGTGAAGCCGGCGGCGGTGAACCGGTCGCCGGGCGTGACGGGCGAGCCGGGCAGATGCTTCAGCACGTCCGGGTGGGCGTACACCTGGGTGCGGGGGTGCCGGTGCAGGTGCGCGCGCAGCAGCTCCACGTCGAGGTGGTCGGGGTGCTCGTGGGTGATGAGCACGGCGTCGGCGCCGTCGAGCGCGTTCCGCTCGCCGAACGCGCCCGGGTCGACGACCAGGACGCCGCCGGACGCGTCGCCCTCGAACCGGATGCAGGCGTGGGTGTTCTTCGTGACGCGCACGGGATCCTCCGTTGCCGAAATCGTGACCGTCCGTCCTGCAGTCTGCCGGAACCGGGGATCACCCGCCCCTCGTCAGACCCCCGGTTCATCGGTACGGGGACTTCACGGGGACTTTCGGAGGACGACATGCGGGCACGACACACCTGGCCGGCCGCACTCGCGGTGGCGGCGGCACTGGCCCTGACCGGCTGCAGCGCGGACAGCTCGGACGACCAGGCGGCCACGTCGTCGGCCGGCGGCGCCCCGGCGGCCGAGAAGGCGGCCGAACCCGGCACGGCCGACCGGGGCGGCCCGGCCGCCGCCGACACCGCCGCCAAGGCCCCGAACCTCCAGGTCGACCAGCGCTCCATCATCTACACCGGATCCATCACCCTGCGGGTCAAGGACGTCAACCAGGACGCCGCCCGGGTGCTCGCCATCGCGTCGGGCGCGGGCGGCTTCGTCGGCTCCGACAAGCGCAGCAGCGGCGACACCACCGACGCCGCCGAGGCCACCATCGAGCTGCGGGTGCCCGCCGACAAGTTCCAGTCCGTCGTGGACCAGATCGCCGGCCTCGGCGAGGAGGAACAGCGCAGCGTCAACACCCAGGACGTCACCGAGGAGGTCCTCGACCTGGGCGCCCGCATCGCCTCCCAGCAGGCCCGCGTCGACAGCGGCCGCCGGCTGCTCGCCCAGGCGAAGAACCTGGAGGACCTGGTGATGCTGGAGAGCGAACTGGCCAAGCGGGAGGCCGACCTCGCCTCCCTGCAGGCCAAGCAGAAGCGCCTCGCCGACCTCACCGCCCTGTCCACGATCACCGTCGTCCTGCTCGACCCGGGCGCGCCGGGCGCCCCCGCCGGCGACGACGAGCCGACGTTCCTGAGCGGGCTCGCGGCCGGCTGGGACGCCCTGGTCGCCTCCCTGCGGGTCCTGCTCACGATCGTGGGCGCCCTGCTGCCGTGGCTGATCGCCCTGGGCCTGCCGCTCCTGCTGACCCTGTGGCTGATCCGCCGCCTGCGCCGCACCCCGGCGCACCCGGCCCCGCAGGTGGCCCCGGCGACGTACGGCCCCCCGGCCCCGCCGGTCTCCGCTCCCCCGGCAAGCCCGAAGGAGTGACCGGAGTCGGCTGACGCCGCCGCGGTGTCCGGTGCCGAGGACGGCCGAGCGCAGCGTGGGCCGCCCGCAGGCGCCGGGCACCGCGACCAAGGCGGCGTCAGCCCGGAGGAGCGAAGCGACGACCAGAAACTCAGAACGGCGATGCGAGCGCAGCGAGCGCCGTGTGGACCATGACGCGGACGCCGTAGCCGATGCAGCGTTCGTCGACGTCGAAGCCGGACTGGTGCAGGTCGTGCTTCACGTCGGAGCCCGGGGTGCCGGTGCCGAGCCGGATCATCGCGCCCGGCACCTGCTCCAGGTAGAACGAGAAGTCCTCGCCGCCCATGCTGATCTCGGCCTCGACGACCCGGTCGGCGCCCAGGGCCGCGCCGGCCGCGCCCGCGATGACGGCGGACGCCATGCGGTCGTTGATGACGGGCGGGACGCCGCGGTTGTAGGTGACCTCGGCCTCGGCGCCGGTGGCGGCGACGACGTCGCGGATGAGCTTGGTGATGAGTTCGGGGGCGGAGCGCCAGGCCTCGCGGTTGAGGATGCGCACGGTGCCCTTGACGAAGCCCTCGCCGGGGATCGCGTTGTACGCCTGGCCCGCCTGCACGGTGCCCCACACCATGGAGACGCCAGCGCGCGGGTCGACGCGGCGTTCGAGCAGGGCCGGCACGTCGAGGATGACGCGGCCGAGGGCGTGCACGAGGTCGACGGTGAGGTGGGGCCGGGCGGTGTGCCCGCCGGGGCCGGTGAGCCGGACGGCGACGGTGTCGGCGGCGGCGGTGAACGGCCCGGAGCGGACGCCGACCAGGCCGGCGGGCAGCTGCGGGTAGCAGTGCAGGGCGTAGATGGACGAGACGTCCTTGAGCGCGCCGGCCTCGATGACGCCGGGGGCGCCGGACGGGACGGCCTCCTCGGCGGGCTGGAAGATCAGCCGGACCCGGCCGGGCAGTTCGCCGCGCTCGTTGAGCTGGGCCAGCGCCCAGCCGAGCCCGAGCAGGACGGTGGTGTGCACGTCGTGGCCGCAGGCGTGGGCGACGCCGTCGTTGGTGGAGCGGTACGGGACGTCCTTGCTGTCCTGCAGGGGCAGCGCGTCGAGGTCGGCGCGGAACGCGACGGCGTGGTCGCCGGTGCCGATGTCGCAGATGACGCCGTTGCCCTTGGGCAGCAGCTTCGGCGACAGCCCGGCGACGGCGAGTTCGCGGGCGACGAGCGCCGCGGTCTCGAACTCGGAGTAGGACGGCTCGGGGTGCGCGTGGATGTGCCGCCGTACGGCCACCAGTTCGGCGCCGCGGGAGGCGAGCCAGCGGTCGAGCTGGCCCGGCAGTGGATCGGCGCCCGGCGGTGTGTCAGGCCAGGACGACGTCAGGTCGGTGCCCGTGGTCACCGTCAGCGCACTCGTCACGTCTGATTCTCGTTCGCTCGTGAGGGTTGGGTTGTTTTCGGGCTGTCGCGTCAGCCTAGACCGATTCTCGTGACGCTGCGCAACACCATTCCCGTGACGCTCGGACTGCGCACCGTCACGAAATCGCTGGTGAGCGTGTCCGGACGCGGGCCGACGGGAGGGGTTCGGTGACGCACCGTGATCACGCGCGGTCATCCGAGCCACACCCCCTCCAACGCACGACGAACCATCCGGGTGACGCGGCAGGGAATCCGGTCCGGTCACCGAGCGAACGCTCACACCTTCGGACCGACGCTAGCCACACTCCGCGTCCGTCGTGTTTCCGTACCCGATATCCGACGGTCAGAACCGCTCGGCGGGCTGGTACACCCCCCAGACGTCACGCAGGGCGTGGCACACCTCACCGACGGTGGCCCGGGCCTGAAGCGCGACGCGCATCGGGTGCAGGACGTTGCCCTGGCCGCCCGCGGTCGACCGTAGCGCGGCGAGGGCCGCCTCCACCGCCGCGCCGTCGCGCTCGGCGCGCAGGGCGGCCAGCCGCCGCACCTGCGCCGCCTCGATGGCGGGGTCGACGCGCAGCGGCTCGTAGGGGTCCTCGGTGTCGGCGACGAACCGGTTGACGCCGACGACGACGCGTTCGCCCGCGTCGATCTGCTGGGCGATCCGGTACGCCGACGCCTCGATCTCGCGCTTCTGGAAGCCGGCCTCGATGGCGTCGACGACGGAGCCGTGGTCGAAGACGCGGCGGATCAGGTCGTCCACCAGGGTCTCGATCTCGGCGGTCATGGCTTCGACCACGTAGGAGCCGGCGAACGGGTCGACGGTGCCGGTGAGGCCGGTCTCGTACGCGAGGACCTGCTGGGTGCGCAGCGCGAGCCGGGCCGACTTCTCGGTGGGCAGCGCGAGCGCCTCGTCGTAGGAGTTGGTGTGCAGCGACTGGGTGCCGCCGAGGACCGCGCCGAGGCCCTGGACGGCGACCCGGACGAGGTTGACCTCGGGCTGCTGGGCGGTGAGCTGCACGCCGGCGGTCTGGGTGTGGAAGCGCAGCATCCACGACTTGGGGTTCCGCGCGCCGAAGTCCTCGCGCATGATCCGCGCCCAGATCCGGCGGGCGGCGCGGAACTTGGCGACCTCCTCCAGCAGGGTGGTGCGGGCGACGAAGAAGAACGACAGCCGGGGCGCGATGTCGTCGACGGCCAGGCCGGCGGCCACCGCGGCGCGGACGTACTCGACGCCGTCGGCCAGCGTGAACGCCACCTCCTGCGCGGGCGACGCCCCGGCCTCGGCCATGTGGTAGCCGGAGATGGAGATGGTGTTCCACTGCGGCAGTTCTGCGCGGCAGTACGCGAACGTGTCGGCGACCAGCCGCAGCGACGGCTTCGGCGGGAAGATGTACGTGCCGCGGGCGATGTACTCCTTCAGGATGTCGTTCTGGATCGTGCCGTTGAGGGCGCCGCCGGGCACGCCCTGCTCCTCGGCGACGAGCTGGTAGAGCAGCAGCAGGACGGCGGCCGGGGCGTTGATCGTCATCGACGTGGAGACCTTGTCCAGCGGGATGCCGCCGAACAGGGTGCGCATGTCGTCGATCGAGTCGATGGCCACGCCGACCTTGCCGACCTCGCCGTGCGCGAGCGGCGCGTCGGAGTCGTAGCCCATCTGGGTGGGCAGGTCGAACGCGACGCTCAGGCCGGTCGTGCCGTGGGCGAGCAGCTGGCGGTAGCGGGCGTTGGACTCGGCCGCGGTGCCGAAGCCGGCGTACTGCCGCATCGTCCAGGGCCGCGACGTGTACATGGTGGGGTAGACACCGCGGGTGTACGGGTAGCTCCCGGGTGCGCCGAGCCGTGCCTCGAGGTCGTCGGGCAGGTCGGTCGCGGCGTACACCGGCTTGATCTCGAAGCCGGACTCAGCATCCATATCGGGGATCGTAGAGCCCGGCGGGGCACCGCCACACGTAACCGAATTGACACAGGGGGTCCGGATTCGTACACCCTGTGCGACGGCTCCCGCACGCTCGGTCCGCTTATCCACAGCGTTACCTGGGCGGCTAGCAATCGGCGGGGACAACCAGCAAGATGGTGGGGTTGTCAGCGCCCCCTCGACTTCCCCTCGGTGGCTTACCTCGTGACTCAGATCCCGACGTGGAGCAGCGGTAACGCTCCGGCCAGCGGACGCGCGGCCCCCGGCACCGTCATCGGCGGCCGGTACACCCTGCGTGCGGCCGTCGGCCACGGCGGCATGGGCACGGTCTGGCGCGCGGCGGACACGCTGCTGCGCCGCGACGTCGCGGTCAAGGAGGTCATCCTCCCGCCCGGCCTCGCGCCCAGCGACCGTGACTCGATGTACGAGCGCACCATGCGCGAGGCGCGCGCCGCCGCCGCGCTCCAGCACCCCGCCGTCGTGCAGGTCTACGACGTCGTGCAGGAGAACGGCCGCCCGTGGATCGTCATGGAGCTGCTGGAGGCCCGCAGCCTGGCCGACATGGTCATCGAGGACGGGCCGGTCCCCGCCCGCGTGGTCGCCAAGATCGGCATCGCGCTGCTCGGCGCGCTCGAGGTGGCCCACGCGCACGGCGTGCTGCACCGCGACGTGAAGCCCGCCAACGTGCTCATCTGCTCCGACGGCCGGTGCGTGCTCACCGACTTCGGCGTCGCCCGCATGCCCACCGACATCCAGCTCACCACCCCCGGCATGGTGCTCGGCTCGCCGCACTTCATCTCGCCCGAGCGGGCCATGGGCAGCGAGTTCGGCCCGCCCAGCGACCTGTTCTCGCTCGGCGTCACGCTCTACACCGCCGTCGAGGGCCGTCCGCCGTTCGACAAGGGCGACCCCATCGAGACCATGCACGCCGTCGTCGAGGACCCGCCCGCGCCGCCGGTGCGCGCCGGCTCGCTGGCGAACGTGCTGCTCGGCCTGCTGGAGAAGGACCCGGCCCAGCGCTACGACGTCCCGCACTCCCGCACGCTGCTGCGCCAGCTGCTCGCCGGGCCGCTGGCCAGCAAGGCGCCCGCCCACCTGATGACCGACCCGTACGCGGTCGTGCCCACCCAGCGGCCGCCCGCGCCCCCGCGCGAGCCGGTCAGCCCGCCCGCGCCGGCGCCCGCGCCGCCGCCCAGCGGCCAGATCGGCGGCCGGGCCATGCTCGCCCCGGGCGAGTCGCTCACCGACCGCCTGAAGAAGGTCCGCCAGGGCGGCCGCCGCCGGGCCCCCGAGCCCGCACCGGCGCTGCCCGAGCCCGCCGACACGGCCGCCGGCCCGTGGGCGCTGCCCGCCCCCGCGGCCGCGCAGGGCGACCCCACCTCCGTCATCCCGCCACAGCACTCCTGGCAGCCGGGCCCGCCGCAGCAGCAGCGCGGCACCGTCGTGGCCGCGTCCGGCGCCCAGCGCCGGGCCACCGTGGAGAAGGCCCTGGCCGCGGTGCGCGGCGGCGCGGCGTCCGCCGCCGGCACCGTGCGCGCCTGGCCGCGCAACGTGCAGTACGCGGTCGCCGGCGGCCTCGCCGCGGTCCTGCTGCTCGGCGGCATCCTCCTCGCCACCAGTGGCGACGACGCCCCGACCAACCCGGTCGCCCAGCCGGGCGCCAGCGACCCGGCCACCGTGCCGGCGTCGTTCGCCACCCAGGACCACGCCGAGCGCGGCATCACGGTCAAGGTGCCGAAGGGCTGGCAGCGCAAGACGTCCGGCCAGACGTGGATCGACTACGTCGACCCCGCCGACAGCAAGCGCAAGGTGCGCCTGCTGGTCGAGCCGGGCAGCGCCCAGCCCCGCCGGTTCATGGAGATCGCCGAGGCCGGGCTCGACCGCAAGGGGTCGAGCTGCATCAAGCCGTACGCGCGGATCAGCCTGACCGACGTCGAGATGGCCGGGCGCCCGTCCGCCGAGCTGCAGTACACCTGCGGCGAGGGCGACGAGCTGCGCCGCGGCGTCTGGCGGCAGGTCACCGCCGGCGGCAAGATGTACAGCTTCTACATGACGGTGCCCGACGCGCGGTTCGCCGAGAGCCGCCCCATCTTCGACGAGATGGTCCGCACGTTCTCGGTGACGGCCGCCGGCTGACCGGTGTGGTAGGCATCGGGGGTGACTCCCGATGACCTTCGCTCCGCCGCCGAGCGGTGGCTCGCCGACGACCCGGACGAGACCTCCCGCGCCGAGCTGCGCGCCCTGCTGGACGGCCTGCCGGGCAGCGCCGCCGAGCTGGCCGACCGGTTCGCCGGGCCGCTGACGTTCGGCACCGCCGGCCTGCGCGGCACCCTACGGGCCGGCCCGAACGGCATGAACCTCGCCGTCGTCACCCGCGCCGCCGCCGGCCTCGTCGCCTGGCTGGCCGAGCAGGGCGCCGACGGTCCGCTGGTCATCGGCTACGACGCCCGGTACGGCTCGCGGGCGTTCGCCGAGCGCACCGCCGAGGTCGCCACCGGCGCCGGCCGCCCCGCGCTGCTGCTGCCCCGGCCGCTGCCCACGCCGGTGCTGGCCGCCGCCGTGCGCACCCTCGACGCGGTCGCCGGCGTGATGGTCACCGCCAGCCACAACCCGCCGCAGGACAACGGCTACAAGGTCTACCTCGGCGCGGCGCTGGGCGGCGCCCGGGGCGCCGGGGCGCAGATCGTGCCGCCCGCCGACCGGGGCATCGAGGCCGCCATCCAGGCGGTGCCCGCCGTGGCCGACGTGCCGCTGGGGGCGCCCGGCACCGTGCTCGACGAAGCCATAGTGGCCGGGTACGTGACGGCGGCCGCCGCGGTCGTCGACCCGGCCGGCCCGCGCAACCTGACCGTGGCGTACACGCCGCTGCACGGCGTCGGCGGCCCGGTGCTGGTCGACGCGTTCACCGCCGCCGGGTTCGCCGCGCCCGCGACGGTGGCCGAGCAGTTCGCGGCCGACCCGGACTTCCCCACGGTGGCGTTCCCGAACCCGGAGGAGCCGGGGGCGATGGACCTGCTGCTCGCCCTGGCCGAGCGGACCGGCGCCGACGTGGCCATCGCCAACGACCCGGACGCGGACCGCTGCGCCGTCGCCGTGCCCGCCGCCGGCGGCTGGCGGGCGCTGCGCGGCGACGAGCTCGGCGCGCTGCTCGCCGACCACCTGATGCGCCGCGGCGCCACCGGCACCTACGCCACCACCATCGTCTCGTCGTCGCTGCTGCTGGCGATGGCGGCCGCCCGCGGCGTGCCGTACGGCGAGACGCTGACCGGCTTCAAGTGGATCGTGCGCGCCGCCGACGACCTGGCGTTCGGCTACGAGGAGGCGCTGGGCTACTGCGTCGCGCCGGGGCACGTGCGCGACAAGGACGGCATCACCGCCGCGCTGGTCGTCGCCGAGCTGGCCGCCGGGCTCAAGGCCGCGGGCCGCACGCTCACCGACCGGCTGGACGAGCTGGCCGCCGCGTACGGCGTGCACGCCACCGACCAGCTGTCCGTGCGCGTGGCGCAGCTCGACGAGATCGGCACGATGATGGCCGCGCTGCGCGCCCGCCCGCCGGGCGAGCTGCTCGGCGTGGAGCTGACCGAGTTCGCCGACCTGGCGCCGAATGCCGACGTGGTGATCCTGCGCACGGCGGGCGCCCGGGTGGTGGTGCGGCCGTCGGGCACGGAGCCGAAGCTCAAGGCGTACCTCGAGGTGGTGGAGGAGGCCGCGGACGGCGACGTGCCGGCGGCCCGGGCCCGCGCGGCGGCCGCGCTGACCGCCCTGCGGGCCGAGACGGCCGCGGTGCTGGGGGTGCCCGCCTAGCTGACCGCGGGGCGCGGCGTGCCCAGGGCCGCGGCGATGGCCCGGCCCAGGACGGCCACGACCAGCGCCACGCTGGGCCGCACGATCGAGTCCTCCAGGTTGACGCCGCCCGAGAAGCCGGCGCCCGCCGCGATCGCCTCGAGGCGCTCGTGGACGCGCTCGCGGTCCTCCGGCGGCAGCTTCAGGGCGGGCTCCATGCGGGCCGCGCAGACCAGCGTGGCCAGGGCCGCGGTGCGCTCGTCGGGCGCCACGTCGGTGGTCAGGGCCGTGGCGAGGCGCTCGCGGATCTCGTGCTCGAACGCGCGGTCGGCGGCCGGGTAGCGGTGGATGTGGATGTGGCCCATGGCGGTCTCGTCGACGTCGCGCACGACGCCGCGGGCCACCAGGTCCTCCAGCACGCGCTCGCGCAGCTTGTGGCGCAGCCGCTGCACCCACTGGGCGGGGGTGTGCGGATCGTCACCGTCGACCTTCGCCAGCACGGCGTCGGCGATGGGGTCGCCCGTGGGGGTCGGGTCGGTCACGATGAGCATGCCGCCCGGCCCGTACGCGACCCGGCCCGCGAGGGCCAGGTCGACCAGCACCGCCGCGGCCATGCCCAGGTCGAGGCCGATGCGCGAGACCGTGGCCTTGCCGGTCTCGTCGTCGTAGGCGAGCAGCAGCAGTTCCTCGGCGAGGGCGATCGACGTCATGAGGCAAACGATAGTGGGAGTGGTCACCACGGTGGCGTCCAGCCACGAAGCGCGTCGAATCATCGATCGTGGGTGATCGTCCGGTAGCCGTCGGTGAAATTGTCTCGTGCCCGTGACTTGGTTATCGTCGCCGACTCGGGGTGTTCGGGGACCATTAGACTCGGAACCGCTCCTGGGCCGACCGCCCTTCCACCCGCCGAGGAGAGAATCAGTGCTGGACGTCCGCACCGCCCCCCGGACCGGCTAGGCGACATGTCCGTGGACACCGTGCGCAAGTTCGCCGCCGCCTCGCTGCGCCGCTTCCCCAAGCTCAAGGTCGCCGCCCGCCGGCTCGACCGCAAGCTCAAGGGGCCGGTCGCCCGGCTGCAGCAGGAACGCCACGAGCAGCGGGCGCCCCTGCGCGGCGTCACCCGGGCCCTGTCCGGCAGCTCCTTCATCGACGCCCGGCTCGCCGCCGTGCTCGACGGCCGCACCCTCAACATCGACATGCTGGCGCCCCAGTTCCGGGCCGACGACGTCGTCGCCGCCGAGCTGCACGTCGTCCGCGGCGCGGTCCGCCGCACCACCCCCGCCCGGGTGCGCCGCGAACCCGACGGCACCTGCGGCATCGAGGCCACCGCCCTGCTCGACGACAGCCCCGGCGGCTACGCGCTGCGCCCCGGCGACCCGTGGCTGCTCGAGGTCATGCTCCAGACGGTGTCCCGCGGCCGGCGCATCCTCAAGGTGCTCGGCGGCCGCCAGAACGCCGGCACCACCGGCCTCACCCTGCCGTCGCCGCCGCACCCCGACACCGGCTACCGCTACCGGGCCCGGCTCTACTGGTCCGGGCGGCTGGCGCTCACCGTCACCCCGCCCGCCCCGGCCGCCGAGCTGAGCCGCGTCCAGCTCGACTGGACCCGCGCCGAGCTGGAGGTCCGCGCCGTCGGCTGGCGGATGCCCGACCAGGCCGTCGTCGAGGTCAGCAACCGCTCCGGCACCGCCCGCGTCACCGCGGAGGCCAGCCGCTCCGGCGCCGACCGGGTGCGCTGCGCCCTGCCGGTCGCCGAACTCGCCGGCCTCACCAAGCCCGGCAAGGAGACCGTGCTCAACGTCTTCCTGCGCGGCGAGGGCCGCCGGCTGCGGGTCGGCCGCGTCCTGCACGACCTGATGAACCCCGGCAAGGTGCTCAAGCCGACCCCGGCGATCATCTGGGCCGCGCCCGGCAGATCCCTGCGGGTGCAGGTCCGCTTCACCCCGGCCGGCGGCATGACGCTCGCCTGCCGGCACATCGGCCAGAACGACTGAACGGCGGCGCATGAGGATCACGTACCTGCTGACCTGGGCCGACGCGATGGGCGGCACGGAGCGCACCGTGCTGCGCCAGGCGAACTGGCTCGCCGGGCGGCACGACGTCGAGGTGCTCGGTGTGTTCCGCACCCGCGAGACCCCGGCGTTCGAGGTCGACGACCGGGTCACCAGCCGGTTCCTCGTCGACTCGCGCGGCCCGGTCCAGCGGCCCGTCGAGCGCGAGCTCGACGTCGAGGCGTGCCGGGTCCTGGCCGCGTCGCCGAGCCGGCTGGTCAAGAGCGAGTGGGAGCCGGCGTACAACGCGCTGACCGACCTCGAACTCGAGAGCGCCCTGCGCGAGACCGACGCCGACGTCGTCGTCACCACGTCGCCGGCCCTCATGGCCGTGGTCTCCCAGCTGGTGCCGCGCCGCGTCGTCGTCGTGCACCAGGAGCACCGGGTCGCCGAGCTGCGCCGCACGTCCGGTGACCCGTACGCCATCTACGCCGCCCGGATGGACGCCATCGCGGTGCTGTCCGAGCGCACCCGGGACTGGTTCGGCGTCCGCCTCGGCGAGGCCGCCCCGCGGCTCGCCGTCATCCCGAACGCGGTCGAGAGCGGCTACCGCCCCCGGTCCAGCCGGATGAACCGCACGATCATGATGGCGGGCCGGTTCACCGCCGAGAAGCAGTTCGACCACGCCGTCAGCGCGTTCGCCCAGCTGGTGCCCGACCACCCGGACTGGCGGCTGCGCATCTTCGGCGACGGCCTGCGCGCCTCCGTCGAGCGGCAGATCGCCATGCTGCGGATGGGCGAGCACGTCGAGCTGATGGGCACCAGCTTCTCGCTCGACCAGGAGTGGTCCAAGGCGTCCATCGCGCTGCTCACGTCCCGGGTCGAGTCGTTCGGGCTGACGCTCATCGAGGCCATGGGCGCCGGCGTGCCGTCGGTGGCGTACGACTGCCCCAACGGCCCCCGCGAGATCATCGCCGACGGCGTCACCGGCTTCCTGGTGCCGCCGGACAGCATCGACGAGCTCGCCGCCGGCCTGCGCAAGCTCATCGAGGACGACGAGCTGCGCCACGACATGGGTAACCGGGCGCTGAAGGCCGTCGAGCGGTACTCGGTGGACGCCGTCATGCCGCAGTGGGAGGCGCTCTACACCGAGCTGCTGGCCGGCCGCGACGAGCCGGGCTGGAACGAGCGCCGGTCGGCGGCGCAGGCGTTGCAGTGGGCGCAGGAGTCCGAGGCGGTCGTGTTCATCTCGGCGGCGCCGCAGCTGCCCGCCGACGCGGAGACCTGGGCGGCCGCCGTGCACGCCGCCGACCCGGAGCTGGTGTGGAGCCACGGCCAGCTCACCCGCCTGCGCGACGACCTGACGCCCGGCGAGGTCGCCCAGCTCAACCTCGACCTCGCCGTCGAGGCGCTGGAGCGGGCCGGCGTCCGCTACTTCCTGGTGCGCCAGCCGCACCCGACGTTCCGCATCGCCGTCGAGGCGGACGACCGCACCACGATCCTGGAGGCGCTGGCGGGCGCGTTCACCGGCCGCCCCGCCTACGTGGAGGCGCTCGACCCGCAGGGCCGCGGCCGCGGGGTCTGGCCGGCCGCCGTGTGCGCCACCGTGGACAAGGTGCAGCTCGCCGCGTCCGTGCGGATCTTCGAACCGGTCCTCACCACCAGCCAGACCCTGCGGATGGGCGCGTTCTACGGCTGCCGCATCGAGTTCTGGGAGACCTCACCGAGCGGCCAGGAGCTCGTGGCCCCCGCCGGCGGCAACCTGGCCGGCATGCGCGTCTCCGTCGAGTCGCTGACGCCGGCCACCATGGGCGTCGGCGGCCGGCAGTACCGCACCGTCGAACCGTTCACCCGCACCCTCGGCGGCGAGTTCACCGAGCCCGTCGACGTGGTCTACACCTGGGTGGACGGCGACGACCCGGCGTGGCTGAGCCGCAAGGCCGAGGCGCTCGGCGCGCAGCTGGTGCCGACCGGCGACGTGCAGGGCCACGAGCGGTTCCGGTCGCGCAACGAGCTGATGTACTCGCTGCGCTCCATCGACACGTTCGCGCCGTGGGTCAACAGGATCTGGATCGTCACCGACCGGCAGACCCCGGAGTGGCTCGACCTCGACCACCCGAAGGTGCGCATCGTCGACCACCGCGACATCTTCACCGACCCGGCGGTGCTGCCCTCGTACAACTCGCACGCCATCGAGACGCAGCTGCACCACATCGAGGGCCTGTCCGAGCACTTCCTCTACCTCAACGACGACGTGTTCTTCGGCCGGCTGCTCGGCCCGGACAGCTTCTTCGCCGACGCAGGCCTGCCCAAGGCGTTCGCCAGCCCGACGGTGATCCCGCTGACGCCGGTCGCGCCCACCGACGAGATCTTCGCCGCCGCCGCCAAGAACAACCGGGCGCTGCTGGAGAAGGCGTACGGCCGCACGCTCACCCACTCGTTCCTGCACGCGCCGCACGCCCACCGGCGCAGCACGCTGAGCGGGATCGAGCAGGAGTTCGCCGAGGCGTGGCAGCGCACCGCCGCCGCCCGCGTGCGGACCCGGGAGGACATCTCGCCGCTGTCGTCGCTGGCCCACCACTACGGGCTGATGACCGGGCGCAGCGTCGAGGGCACGATCCGGTGCGCGTTCGTCAACGTCAGCCTGGAGAACCAGCTGCCGAAGCTGCAGACGCTGCTGCAGCGCCGCTGGCACGAGGTGTTCTGCCTCAACGACTACCACGACGGCGACGTGCCGGCCGACGACCAGCTGCGGATCATGGAGGCGTTCCTCGGGGCGTACTTCCCGATCCCCAGCCAGTACGAGCGCGGCAGCGAGCGCAACCGCGCCGTCGCCGGCCGGGGCTACCGCCTCTAGGCGCCGAGGCCGGTCCCGCGCAGCGGGGCCGGTCCGGCGCCCGGCGGGTCGGGCAGCTCGTACGGCGCGCGGAACGGGAAGTACGCGGGCAGGAACGACGCCAGCAGCGCCGCCTGGGCGGCCGCCGCCTCGCCGGTGGCGTTGGTGTCGTTCAGGCAGAACACGTCGAGGTCGCGCTTCGCCAGCGCCTCGGCCAGCCGGGCCGGCGTGGTCGGGTCGGCCATGTCCTTGTACATGTAGCTCAGGTCGGCCAGGACGCCCTGGCCGGTCAGCACCGACCAGTGCTGCTGCAGCGACGCCATCAGCGAGATGTTGCTGTGGTGCCGGAACTGGTGCGCCGCGGTGGCCGCCACCTCGTCGGGGAACGCCAGCTCGATCTCGGCGATGACGCTGCGCCGGGCCGGGTGCGGGGTGTGCTTCATCTTGTGCGACAGGAACCGGCCGAAGCGCCGCTGGATCAGCGCCCGGTTGTTCTTGCCGGCGCTCATGATCGGCGGGTCGTCGGGCTGCGCCGGGCCGTTGTCGATGCGGTTGACCGACAGGAACACCTTCGTCTGGCCGCTGGGCGTGAAGAAGGTGCTGGGCAGCACGGGCCGGCCGAGGAACACGTCGTCGTTGAAGTACACGAAGTGCTCGGCCAGGCCGGGGATGCGGTGCAGCCGGGTTTCGATGGCGTGCGAGTTGAACGTCGGCAGCACGCCCGTGTCGCCGAAGATCTCCTTGTGGCTGACCATCGTGATCTGCGGGTGGGCGGCGTCGAGCCACTCCGGCGTCTGGTCGTCGGTGACGATGAAGATGCGCCGCACCCACGGGGCGTGGGCGTGCAGCGAGCGCAGCGAGTAGCGCAGCTCGTTGCGGGAGATGTAGCGGGACTCGTTGGCGGCCTGCTCGTTGGCCGTCACCCAGTCGTTCTCGCCGAGGGCGGCGTTCTTGCGGGCCAGCCAGGCCGGGTCTGCGCCGTCGACCCAGGTGTAGACGACGTCGATCGGGAAGTCGACGTGGTCGAGCGGCGGCACCAGGAACGGCGCGCGGGTGCGGTAGCGGCGCCCGTCGCCGGCGGCGGCGCGGAAGTCGCCGAACGCCTCCTCGCCCGCCTCGACCTCGGCGTCGGACGCGAGCACCACGTCGGTGCCGCGGTTCTGCCGGGGCGCGACGAGCCGGCCGTCCTGTTCCGCCCAGAACTCGATCTCGCAGCCCGCGTCGTGGGCGATCAGCAGGCCGCGCTGCGGGTCGACGACCGGCCAGAACACCTGCACCAGGTACGGCGGCACGGCGGCGTGCTGCTCGGGCGTCACCTCGGGCGGGCGGCGGCGCCGGATCGGCCGCACGGTGGCGCCCTCGGCGGCCAGGGCCTTGGTGACCCGCTCGACGGCGGCGCGCGCCGACTCGGCGACGGCCAGCGACGAGCGCGACACCTGCCGGGTCGGCAGCCGGAACCAGGCGACGCCGGCGGCGTCGAGCGCGGCGACGACCCGGTCGAGGTTGGCGGTGCGCACCGCCAGCGGCGACGCGGCCGCGTCGATCGGCGCGAGCTGCTTCGGGTTCGGCTTCGGCGGCCGGATCGAGTCGCGCACCCGCCGCGGCAGCGCCTTGAACACCCAGCGCTTGACCGGTTTCGGCACGGCCTTGCGGATGCGGCGCAGCGGGGGCACGGGTCGTCCCTTCCAGTCAGACGATTATCGGCGTTTGCGCTGGTGAGGGCACCATCCACCCGACGGGCCCAGCGACGCAACCGGGGCGGAACGGTACCACTCGGCACATGGTCGCACGGGCCCGCCACCGGCCGGGCGCTATGGTGTGCGGCGTGCGTGCGGTTCTGGCCACCCTCGGTTACGTGTTGTCCCCCGACGAGACCCGGGTCCTCATGATCCGGCGCGACGCCCGCCCGGACGACCAGCACTTCGGCTACTACAACGGCCTCGGCGGCAAGCTGGAGCCCGGCGAGGACGTCGTCGCCGGCCTGCGCCGCGAGATCCGCGAGGAGGCCGCCCTCGACTGCGGCGCCCCCGAACTCGCGGGCACGATCTCCTGGCCGGGCTTCGGCCGCGACGGCGCCAACTGGTTCGGCTTCCTGTTCCGCGTCCGCACGTGGACGGGCACCCCGCCGCCGGGCAACGCCGAGGGCACCCTGCACTGGGTGGACGTCGCGGACGTCCTGGCCGGCAAGCTGCCCATGTGGGAGAGCGACCGCCACTTCCTACCGCTCGTCTTCGCCGAGAAGCCGAAGACGTTCCACGGCGTCATGCCGTTCGAGAACGGCAAGGCGACAAGCTGGACCTACACGGAGCTGTAGCTCACGAAGCCGCAGGCGAGCAGGCCGCGGCGAAGCCGCCGGCGGGCTGCGTCCGCGACGCCCCGCGGTGGCCGGAGCCCGAGGAGGCCGAGGCGCAGCCGTGGGCCCCCGCAGGGCTCCGGCCACCGCGAGGAGGGCGTCGCGAGCGCAGCTCGCCTAGAACCGGGGCATGCCGCCGAATTGGCGGTCGCCGGCGTCGCCCAGGCCGGGGACGATGAACATCTTGTCGTTCAGCCCCTCGTCGATCGACGCCGTGACCAGGCGCAGCGGCAGTCCCGACGCCTCCAGGCGGGCCACCCCCTCCGGCGCGGCCAGCACGCACAGCACCGTGATGTCGGTGCAGCCGCGCTCGACGAGCAGCCGGCAGCAGTGCTCCAGGGAGCCGCCGGTGGCGAGCATCGGGTCGAGCACGAGGACGGGCAGGCCGGTGAGGTCGCGCGGCAGCGACTCCAGGTACGCCCGGGGCTCGTAGGTCTCCTCGTCGCGGGCCAGGCCGACGAAGCCCATCTGCGACTCGGGCAGCAGGGCGAGCGCCGCGTCGGTCATGCCGAGGCCGGCGCGCAGGACGGGCACGAGCAGCGGCGGGTTGGCGATGCGGGTGCCGGTGGTGGGGCCGACGGGCGTCTCGATGGGGTACGTCTCGGGCGGGAAGGCGCGGGCGGCCTCGTACACGAGCATGGTGGTGAGCTCGTGCAGGGCGGCGCGGAAGGCGCCGTTGTCGCTGCGGGCGTCGCGCAGCGCGGTGAGCCGCGAGGCGGCGAGCGGATGATCGACCACGAGTACGTCCACAGGCGTCAACGTACCGGCCACCCGCGGCATATGGTGAACCTATGACCCCTCTCCGCGCGATGCTGCACGGACTGCCGGGTGTCGACCGGGTCGGCGCCGAGCAGCGGGCGGCGATGCTGGGCACCCGCTCGATCAAAACGACGGCGAAGGCCGAGGCCATCGACCTGGCGATCCGCATGGTCGACCTGACCACGCTGGAGGGCGCGGACACCCCGGGCAAGGTGCGGGCGCTGTGCGCGAAGGCGCGCCGGCCCGAGGCGGACTGCCCGCCGGTGGCGGCGGTGTGCGTCTATCCGGCGATGGTGCCGGCGGCGGCCGAGGCGCTGCGCGGCTCGGGGGTGCACCTGGCCAGCGTGGCGACGGCGTTCCCGAGCGGGCAGGCGCCGCTGGAGGTGAAGCTGGCCGACACGCGGGCGGCGGTGGCCGCGGGGGCCGACGAGATCGACATGGTGATCAGCCGGGGCGCGTTCCTGGCGGGCCGCTACGACCTGGTCCACGACGAGATCGTGGCGGTCAAGGAGGCGTGCGGCGACGCCCACCTCAAGGTGATCCTGGAGACGGGCGAGCTGGGCGACTACGACAACGTGCGCCGCGCCTCGTGGCTGGCGATGGACGCGGGCGCCGACTTCATCAAGACGTCGACGGGCAAGGTGCCCAGCGCGGCGACGCCGCCGGTGACGCTGATCATGCTGGAGGCGGTGCGCGACTGGTTCGCGCAGACCGGCCGCCGCATCGGCGTGAAGCCGGCGGGCGGCATCCGCACCAGCAAGGACGCCATCAAGTACCTGGTCATGGTGAACGAGACGGCCGGTCCGGAGTGGCTCACCCCGGACCTGTTCCGGTTCGGCGCCTCGACCCTGCTCAACGACCTGCTCATGCAGCGCGCCAAGCTGCGCACCGGCCACTACTCCGGCCCCGACTACGTGACGCTGGACTGACGCCCATGTTCGAGTACGCACCCGCCCCCGAGTCCCGTTCCATCGTCGACCTGGCGCCGTCGTACGGCCTGTTCATCGACGGCGAGTTCGCCGCGCCCGCCGACGGCGGCGTGTTCAAGACGGTCAACCCGGCCACCGAGGAGGTGCTGTCCGAGGTCTCGGTGGCCGGCCCCGCCGACGTCGACCGGGCGGTGGCGGCCGCGCGGCGCGCGTTCGCCGGCTGGTCGGCGCTGCCGGGCGCCGCCCGCGCGAAGTACCTGTACCGGATCGCCCGCATCGTGCAGGAGCGCTCGCGCGAGCTGGCGGTGCTGGAGTCGCTCGACAACGGCAAGCCGATCCGGGAGGCGCGCGACGTCGACCTGCCGCTGGTGGCCGCGCACTTCTTCTACTACGCGGGCTGGGCCGACAAGCTGGCGTACGCGGGGTACGGCACCACTCCGCTGGGTGTGGTCGGCCAGGTGATCCCGTGGAACTTCCCGCTGCTGATGCTGGCGTGGAAGATCGCGCCGGCGCTGGCGACGGGCAACACGGTGGTGCTGAAGCCGGCGGAGACGACGCCGCTGTCGGCGCTGTTCTTCGCCGACGTGTGCCGCCAGGCCGAGCTGCCGCCGGGCGTGGTGAACATCGTCACCGGCGCCGGCGACACCGGCCGCACCCTGGTCGAGCACCCCGACGTGAACAAGGTGGCGTTCACCGGCTCCACGGAGGTGGGCCGGCAGATCGCCCGGTCGGTGGCGGGCACCGGCAAGCGGGTCACGCTGGAGCTGGGCGGCAAGGCGGCGAACATCGTCTTCGACGACGCCCCGATCGACCAGGCGGTCGAGGGCATCGTCAACGGCATCTTCTTCAACCAGGGCCACGTCTGCTGCGCCGGGTCGCGGCTGCTGGTGCAGGAGAACGTGTACGACGAGGTCCTCGACTCCCTGAAGCGGCGGATGGCGCAGCTGCGCGTGGGCGACCCGCTCGACAAGAACACCGACATCGGGGCGATCAACTCGTCCGTCCAGCTGGAGCGCGTCCGCGCGCTGGCCGCCGTCGGCGAGCAGGAGGGCGAGCGCTGGTCGCCGCCGTGCGAGCTGCCGGGCCAGGGGTTCTGGTTCGCCCCGACGATCTTCACCGGGGTCAGCCAGACGCACCGCATCGCCCGCGAGGAGGTGTTCGGGCCGGTGCTGGCGGTGCTGACGTTCCGCACCCCGGCCGAGGCGGTGGAGAAGGCGAACAACACGCCGTACGGGCTGTCGGCGGGCATCTGGTCGGAGAAGGGCTCGCGCATCCTGGCCGTGGCGGACAAGCTGCGCGCCGGGGTGGTGTGGGCGAACACGTTCAACCGGTTCGACCCGGCGTCGCCGTTCGGCGGCTACAAGGAGTCGGGCTACGGCCGCGAGGGCGGCCGCCACGGGCTGGAGGCCTACCTTGCCTGAGCAGCGCCTCGCCGTCCGCAAGACGTACAAGCTCTACATCGGCGGGAAGTTCCCCCGCAGCGAGTCAGGACGGACCTATCTGGTGGACGGTTCGAACGTCGCCCTCGCCTCCCGCAAGGACGCCCGCGACGCCGTGCTCGCCGCCCGCAAGGCGCAGCCGGGGTGGGCGGGCGCGACGGCGTACAACCGGGGCCAGGTCCTGTACCGGGCCGCCGAGATGCTGGAGGGCCGGCGCGCGGAGTTCGCCGCGCTGGGCGTGCCGGAGGCCGACGTGGACGCCGCCACGGACCGCTGGGTCTGGTACGCGGGCTGGGCCGACAAGCTGGCCCAGGTGCACGGCGGCGCGAACCCGGTGGCCGGGCCGTACTTCAACCTGTCGGCGCCCGAGCCGACCGGCGTCGTGGGCGTCGTCGCGCCGGCGTCGTTCCTGGGGCTGGTCAGCGTGGTGGCCCCGGCGATCGTCACCGGCAACGCGGTGGTGGTCGTGGCCGGCGACCCGCTGCCCGCGGTGACGCTGGCGGAGGTGCTCGCCACCAGCGACCTGCCCGGCGGGGTGGTGAACATCCTCACCGGGTCGCCGGCGGAGATCGCGCCGTGGCTGGCGTCACACGACGACGTCAACGCCCTCGACCTGACCGGCGTCGCCGACGGCGAGCTGGCCGTCGCCCTGGAGCAGGCGGCCGCGGGCACGCTCAAGCGGGTGCTGCGGCCGGGCCCCGGCGCCGACTGGGCCGCCGACCCGGGCCTGGGCCGGATGACCGCGTTCCTGGAGACCAAGACCGTCTGGCACCCGAAGGGCTTCTGACGCGGGCCGTCCCGCGACCGGAGTGTGGCCAAATCGGTTGACCGGGGGTACGGTCCACCGGCACTCAGCTCCGCCCACTAGGGTGTGCCCAGAGTCACCCGCAGGATCCCACCTCACCCGGAGGTCACCGTGGCCCGCCAGCCGTCCGAGCAGCCGACCGACGCCGACGAGGTCTCGTCGTCCGACGTCTCGTCCGCCGATGGTGCGGACCGCGCGCTGTGGGAGCAGACCCGGGTCACGCCCGTCGAGATCGCCCTGCCGGGCGGTGTCGGCTTCACCCTCCGCGCGTACCGGATGTCCGACCAGCTCGCCGGCACCGAGGTCGCCGAGAGCGACGAGGACGACGTCTTCGACGCCCGCGCCCGGGCCGGCCTGGACGACGACGAGGACGACGAGGAGGTCGTGATCCTCGACGAGGAGTACAAGGCCCTCGTCGAGGGCAAGGACTCCGACGCCGACGAGGCCGCGGAGGGCGACGAGCCCGCCGAGGAGGAGTTCCACGACGAGGAGAAGGAGCCCGTCGAGGAGGTCCCCTTCTTCCTCACCCACAAGGGCAAGCTGCTCGTCTTCAAGTCGCCCGAGTCGCTGGTGTCGTTCGTGCGCTCCGGCGCCCCGCACGACCTCACCCAGCTCGACACCTGGCCGACGCTCGCCGAGCGCATCACCGTCGAGGACGTGGTGGTCGACGACGAGGACAGCTACGAGCTGGACCTGGTCGTGGAGAACCTGCGCGGCGGCCACGACACGTGGGACAACCAGCTGCTGATCGAGGCCGGCGAGATCGCCCGCGACCTGGCGTACGCGCTGCGGATCAAGGCCGTCGTCGCCGCCCTGTCCCCCGGCACCCCCCTCGACGACCTGGACGAATCGCTGCGTTCCGCCGCCAAGGGCGGGCTCGGCGGGTTCCGCGGCCGGCGCCGCCTCCGCAAAATCGGGGCACAACAGGCAAGCATCGGCTGGCGCACGATTATCGGGAAGATCTCTGCTTCCGTGGACTGGCGCGACTGACCGTCACCAGGGAGCATTTGCAGTTGGCACACGAGGAGTCCCGGGGAGGAGGACGACGCCGTGGCGCTCGTACGGGTGTACTGCGGTCTGGCGTCGGCGGACACAACGGTGAGTCGGACTCCGGCCGCGCCGGGGATGACCGTCGCCGTCGTCGACGACGCAGGCCGGTTGCTCGGTGTGCACGAGGTCAGTGACGACCCGGCGGGTTACGCCTGGCTCGGCGCGCTGCTCGTGGAGCGCTCCTCCGGCCTGAACAGCGCCGCCGTCGCCGCCGACAGTGACGACCACGTGCTCACCTCCCTGCTGACCGCCGCGGGCCGCCCGCTCGCCGTGGCCGACGACGACTCCGTCGACGACTTCGCGGAGCGCTTCGCGGACGACGACTCCGCCGAGGAGATCCAGTTCCCGCCCGCGTACCGGCGGGCCGTCGGGCTCGCCCGCGCGCTGCAGGCCGGCGCCCTCACCGCCACGCCGCTGCCGACCCCGCGTGAGCTGGTCGGCCACAAGCCCGTCCTGGCCGCCCACGCCGCCATGCTGACCGGCCGTTCCGCCGCCGCCACCGCCCTGCGCGAGGTGCTGCGCGAGCTGTACCCGGCGGCGCTGCGCGCGTACCCCGACCCGGCGCAGCCGCTGCCGATGGCCGTCCTCGACGCCCTGCCCGAGCCCGGCCGCCTCACCGGCGCCGGGGCCCGCGGCCGCGACGCCGCCGAGGTCGCCGACGACGTCATCGCCGCCCTGGTCGACGGCGGGGTCGGCGACCCGCGCTCCGTCGGCGACGCCGTGACCGCCCTGCGCGTGGCCATCGCCGAGTCGCCGCGCCGCGGCGGCGTCAACAAGGCGCTCGCCCCGGCCGTCGCCGAGACCGTGCAGGACGCCCTGGCCGCGGTCCGCGCCTGCGACGCCGCCTGCGCCTCGCTCGTCTCCACCCTGTCCGCCCGCGTCGTCGAGCCGCCCGCCGCCGGCACCACCACCGGCCGCCGCAGCGCCCGCCGCGCCGCCGAGAGCCCCGCGCCGACCATCCAGCGCGTCGACCTCACCTCCGGCGGCCGCCGCGCCCGCCAGGAGCCGTCGCCGGTCTCCGGCCCGGCCGGGCCGCGCCCGATGACCTCCCCGCCGACCGCCCCCGCGCCGCTGAGCCCGCCGCCGATGGCGCCGCAGCCCGTCGCGCCGCGCCCGGTCACCCCGCCGCCGCTCGCGCCCGCCGCGTCCACCGGCCTGCCGTCGCGCCCGGTGTCGTCGTCGCGCCCCGTCTCGGCGCCGCCGCCCCCGCCGCCCGGCATGGTGCCCGGCCCGCGCTCGACCGTGCCGCCCGCCGAGGCCGGCCAGCCGTTCCGCCCCACGCTCACCAACGCGGCCATCAACAACGCCCGCGCCGAGCGCCAGCGCACGGTCATCCCGCCGCGGCCCACCACCCGGCCCACGAGCAGCGTCCCGGACCAGGCCCCGAGCGTCACCGACTACTCGCTGCCCATGCCGGCGCCGCGCCGCGACGCCCCGCCGCCCGGGTCCCGCGCCAACTGGCCGGTCAACCCGCCCGCCGCCCCGGAGGAGCGCGCCCCCGCGCCCACGTCGGGCGCCGGCCGGGTGCCGCCGCCGTGGCAGTCCGACGACCTGCCCGCCGAGCCGCCGTCCCTGCGCCTCGTCGAGCCGGAGCGCGACGCCGCCGACGAGTCCCGCTTCGACCGCGGCCTGCGCCTGGTCGACGGCGAGGGCCGCAACGGCCGCGGCGCCCCGCGCCGGCCCACCCTGACGGCGCTCGACCGCAGCTCCACGCCGCCCGTGCCCGACGAGGGCGACGGCGACCTGCTGATCTTCGCCGCCGCGCGGTCCGCCTGGTTCACCGGCCACACCGACGACAACGAGGTCGGCTGGGAGTCCAGCATGGACAGCGGCTGGCGGGCCGCCGAGGAGGCCGCGCAGCCGAAGATCGAGGCGGAGACCAGCGCGGGCCTGCCGAAGCGGGTCCCGCAGGCCAACCTGGTGCCCGGCTCGCCGCTGCGCGACGAGCGCCCGCTGCGCATCGTCCGCGACGCCGCCAGCATCGCCGCCCACACCACCGGCTACTTCCGCGGCTGGCGCCGCGGCCAGGAGATCGGCGGGTACGCGATCGGCGGCCGCCCGGGCCGCGAGGCCAACGGCGGCTGGGACTTCAGCCGGGACGGCGGCAGCCGCGACGACGACTTCCGGTCGGCCGGCTACCCCAGCTGACCCGCGGTCAGGTGTCGTACCAGCCGCAGTCCCAGGGCGCCGGGAAGGCCATGTAGTCGCCGGGCTCCGCGGTGACCCACCACGTGTCGTCCGCGCCCGCGGGCGGCCGGGCCACCAGCCCGAACGTGGTGCCGAACCGCCGCACGCCGAACGGCGCCACCTCGATGCGCCCGTACCGCACTGCGCCCAGCCCGGCGAGCCGGTCGGCGTGCGCCCGGTCGGCCCCGTCGTCGCCCGGCCCGAACGCGTCGATCTCCGTGCTCAGCAGGCGCCCGGCCGCGTCGAACACGTACAGCGCCACGAACTCCCGGCCGCCGTCGCCGATCTCGAACGGGCGGGTCAGGAAGAACTGGTGCCCCTCGGCGGTGCGCCCGACGTGCCGGGCCTTGTAGTCGTCGTGCGCGATCGCGAACCTGATCGGCGGGCCGAAGTCCGCCGCGCCCGCCCGCCCGCACGACTCGTGGGCGGCGTCCGGGGCGCAGCCCGCCAGCAGCAGCGCCAGGACGAGGGCGGCGGGGGCGCGGCGCCGGGACACGAGGCTCACGGTCGGACACGGTAGCGGGTTCGCGTCCCCGGCGAGGGCCGGATCGTTGGTCCGGTCGTGAAGCGGCGCATCGTGGCGGCCCTGGCATCGGCGGGCGCCCTCCTGTCCCTGGCGGCGTGCGCGGCGGCGGGACCGGCCGCGGCGCCGGCTGCGGCACCCGCCGCGCCACCCACGGTGCCCGCCGACGTGCCCGCCGACGTGCCGGCCGACGTGGCAGCGACGGCCGTCCGGCTCGACGACCTGACCCGCCGGATCACCGGCAACCTGGAAGAGCACCGGGCCGCCGAGCGGCTCAACTACCACCGGGCGGAAGGCGCGCTGGTGGCGTGCATGGCGGCCGCCGGGCGGACCTACCGGCCGCTGCCGTTCGTCAGCCGCTACGACGAGTTCACCGACGCCGACCTCGGCTACGGCAACGGGTTCGGCAGCGTCATCGACTCCCTCACCGCGCGGGGCCGGCGGGCGGTGCTCATCGAACTGGCCGCCGCCCGCAGGGCGCGCGCCGGCGTGCTCATCGACGGCAGCACCAGCCTCGTTCCGGACGCCGACGTGCCGTTCTTCAACCGCTGCAACGGCCCCACCGGCTACCGGCCGCCGAACGACTTCGAGCCCCCCGCGGACGCCTACCGGCTGTCGGTCTTCCCGGGCCTGCTCACCGAGCCGATCCTGGGGCTGGTCGCCGCCATGGCCACCTACGAACCCTGCATGAGGGACCGGTACGGCTACGAGATCGACGGGCAGGACCGCACCGAGTTCCTCTTCCAGCCCCGCCTCGACCGCCGCGACGCCCCGGTCGACGGCAGCCCGCCGAACGCCGCCTGGACCCGGGGCCTCGCCGAGATGGACGCCGTGTTCGCCGCCGACGCCGAGTGCCGCCGCCCGGCGTACGTCATCGCGATGCGGCAGGTGGCGCGGAACCTCGACGCGTGGGAGGCGCGGCACCGCACCCAGCTCGACGCCATCCGCGCCGACTGGCGGCAACGCGTCGCCGACGCCGCACGGCTGCCCCGGTAGGCGGCACACTGGGGTCATGATCGAGCCCGGTGCGCACCTGCGGATCGCCCGCCCGTCCCGTGACCTCGCCGCCGCCGAGCGGTTCTATGTGGACGGCCTCGGCCTGACCGTGCTGTACCGGTCGGCGGGCGGGGACCACGACCTGCTGATGGTGGGGCTGCCCGGCGCCGGCTGGCACCTGGAGCTGGTGGGCGGGCCGAACCTGGCCGTCGCGCCGCGCCCGACCGCCGAGGACCTGCTCGTGCTGTACCTGGCGAGGCCGGTCGACGAGGGGCTGGTGGAGCGGCTGGTGGCGGCGGGCGGCGCCCGGGTGGAGCAGGGGGCGTACTGGGCGCGGTGGGGCGTGACAGTGGCGGACCCGGACGGCTACCGGCTCACCCTGTCGACGCGGGACTGGTCGAACGCCTGACGCCGGGCGCAGCGCGACGCCCACGCCTGCGAAGAGGCGTGGGCGTCGCGGGTGCTGGTGCGGCCGGCGGTCAGGCCGGGGCGACGGCGCGCTGGCGGCGCATCGTCAGGACGTACTCGACGAGCGAGATGAGCACGTTCTTCGTCGACTCGCGGTTGCGCGCGTCGCAGCTGACCACGGGCACGTCGCTCGAGATCGCCAGCGCGTCCCGCACGTCCTGCGCGTTGTGGTACTGCATGCCGTCGAAGCAGTTGATGGCCACCAGGTACGGCAGCCGCCGGTGCTCGAAGAAGTCGATCGCCGCGAAGCAGTCGGCGAGCCGCCGCGTGTCGACCATGACGACCGCGCCGATGGCGCCCCGGACCAGCTCGTCCCACATGAACCAGAACCGCGTCTGGCCGGGGGTGCCGAACAGGTACAGGATCAGGTCGCGATCGATGCTGATGCGACCGAAGTCCATGGCGACCGTGGTGGTCGTCTTGCCCGGCACCTGCCGGTTGTCGTCGACACCCACACTGGCCGACGCCATGATCGCCTCGGTGGTCAGCGGCGTGATCTCCGAGACCGAGCCGACGAGCGTCGTCTTGCCGACGCCGAAGCCACCGGCGATGACGATCTTCGCCGATGTCACGCGACCGGCGGCAGGCCGGCGCGAGTTGTCAGAGCCTGCGAAGTCCACTCAGCACCCTCTCCAGCAGTTCCGTGCCCACCGCATCCGGTTCGTCCTCCAAGGATGTCGGTTCGTGCACCGCGACGAGGCCGTCGGCGGCCATGTCGGCGACGATGACCCGAGCGACGCCGAGCGGCATGTGCATCCGCGCGGCGATCTCGGCGAGCGACTGCAACCCGTTGTCACACATCGCCGCGATGTACTGGTGCTCGTTGCCCGTGCTTCCGACGCCGGAAGCTCCGGTGCGGCCGCGGTTGGTGGTCTCGACGAGCGCCTCGAGGGCGATCTCCAGTCTCGGCCGGGTCCGTCCGCGGGTCACGGCATACGGCCGGACCAGCGCGCCGGTCGGTTCATCCCGTTCGGCCATCGTCACCGTTACACCCCTTCCCTAGACCCGTAGGACTGTCGCTGTCCGTCAAGCTTGCCACTGCCCGCGACGAAGGCAGGGCGTCAGCCCAGCATCCCGGCCGCGCTGCGCGGCGCGGGCGTGAGCGCGTCGCCGACCCGGTCGACGAGCAGCGCCATCTCGTAGCCCACCTGGCCCACGTCGCAGCTGCGGGCCGCGAGGACCGCGAACGACGAGCCGTCGGAGATCGACATCAGGAACAGGAACCCGTTGTCCATCTCGACCACCGTCTGCAGCACCGCACCGCCCTCGAAGCAGCGAGCGGCGCCCTGCGTGAGGCTGACCAGGCCGGACGCGATGGCGGCCAGCTGGTCGGCGCGGTCACGCGGCAGATCGCGGGAAGCCGCGAGCAACAGGCCGTCCGCGGAGACGGCGATCGCGTGGGCGACCCCCGGCACGCGGTCAGCGAAGTTGGCGAGAAGCCAACCGAGATCCTGCGTTGATGTCATTCCTCATGCTCCTTGCCAGCCTGCGAGGACTGCCCGCCCGGCGTTTCGTCCGTGGCGGTCGGTTGATCCTTGGAACGGCCGCGCTGAACCCCGCGATGGTACGCGGACAGCAGCCCGCGCACCGCCTCGGGCGTCCGGCGTTGGACGGAGGGACCGCCCCGGTCGACTCCGCCGGGGACGAGCTGGGCCATCGGCGTGCGCTTGGGCAGGCCGGCGGTCGTGGTGGTGTTGACGCTGGCGACGTTGCTCTCGGCGGCGCGGGCCGCCTGCCAGCCCTCGTCGGCCGCCGTCTGCCACGGGCTGTTGCCGCCGCCGCGGGCGGCCGGGGCCGGCGCGGGGGCCTCCGCGGCGGGCGCCGGCTCGGCGCGCCGGTCGGACGGCTGCGCCTGCTGCGGCACCGGGGTGCGCGGCGGCTGCTCGGCGGTGGAGAAGCGCTGCGACTGCACGCCGTTGGCGGACGTGGCGGCGGTGCCGTTCGCGGCCTTCGGGGTGTCGTCGGTGCGCTGCGTGCGGAACCACGCCGACTCGAGCTCCCGGAAGATCGGCAGCTCCATCGTCTCGTCGGAGATGCGCGCCTGGGTCTCGGCGGACTGCCGCTTGGCGGCGGCGGCCTGCTCGGCGGCGGCCCGCTGGGCGGCGGCGGCCTGGTTCGCGGCAGCCTGGTGCGCCGCGGCCGCCGCCTGCTTGGCGGCCGTGCGCTGCTCGTCCGGCTGCCGGTCCACCGGGCCGACCTTAGGCTGCTGACCAGTGCTTCCGGCATCGGTCGGACGGACCCTGGGGATCTCCGCCGTCATGTCGAGCGCGGCGGCGAGGCTCTCGGGCACGGCCGGGGCGCCGGAACTCGGCACCGGCGGCCACGCCGGCGGGGCGGGCGGGCCGGACTGCGGCCGGCCGGGCACGTCGGGGCGCTGCACGCCGGGCGGCACGACCGGGTACGACCCGCTCGGCGACACCAGCGACGGGTGCGGCGGCGCGGACGTGACGGGCGGCGCGGACGCGACGGGCGGCGCGGAGACGGGCGGGCCGGAGACCGGGCGGCCGGGCAGCGGCGGGGCCGACACCGGGGGCACCGGCGGCGCGGACACCGGCGGGACGGCCGGGCCGCCACGGTACGGGTCGGGCCGGAAGTTCTCCGGGTTGGCCGGCAGCTGGCGCGGGATCGGGCCGGTGTGGCCGTCGTCGAAGTCGGTGCGGCGGCGCGGCAGGTCGCTCGGCGGGCCGGAGGCGGGGAACGCCGACGGCTGCTGCTGCGGGCCGTGGAAGCCGTTCGGCCCGCGGCCGCCGTTGCCGTTGGCGCCGTTGGTGCCGTTGCCGTTGGTGCCGCCGGCCGGGCCGGCGCCGGCGCCGGTCAGGTCGGACCAGGCGGGGATGGAGCGCGGGCCGCCGGTGCCGAGCATGCCGCCGCCGTTCAGCGGCGGGTTGGGGTCGAACGGGCGCCCGGCCGGCTCGTACGGCGAGCCGAAGCCGCCGCCGGAGGTGGGCCGCGACGGGCCGCTCTCCAGGGCGAGCGGGGCGCCGAACGGGGAACGCTGGACCATGGTGTCCTCGGCGCGGCCGCCGCCGTCGTACGCGGCGGGGCCGCCGACGCCGGCCTGCACGCGGCCGCCGGAGACGGCGCGCGGCACGAGCACGGCGGCGGGCAGGGTGACGTCGGCGACGGTGCCGCGCTCGTCGGACGGGCGCAGCTCGACGCGGACGCCGTGCCGGTTGGCCAGCCGGGCGACCACGACGAGACCCATCATGCGGGAGACGGCGACGTCGACCATGGGCGGGTTGGCGAGCCGCTCGTTGAGGTCGCGCAGCTGGTCGGGGCTGATGCCGATGCCGCGGTCCTCGACGTAGAGGGTGGCCCGGTCGCCGACCCGCCGCGCCTCGACCATGACGTGCGAGTCGGGCGGGGAGAAGGCGGTGGCGTTGTCGAACAGCTCGGCGACGAGGTGCACGAGGTCGTTGACCGCGTGGGCGGCGACCTCCAGCTCGCGGTCGACGGTGCCGAACTCGATGCGGGTGTAGTGCTCCACCTCGGACTGGGCGGCGCGCAGCACGTCGATGAGGGCGGCCGGTTCGCGCTGCACGCGGGTGGAGTCGGCGCCGGCGAGGACCAGCAGGTTCTCGTCGTTGCGGCGCATGCGGGTGGCGAGGTGGTCGAGCTGGAACAGCTCGGCCAGGCGGTCCGGGTCCTCCTCGCCGCGCTCCAGCCGGTCGAGGTGGCCGATGAGCCGGTCGACCAGGATCTGGGAGCGGCGGGCGAGGTTGACGAACATCGTGGAGACGCTGGAGCGCAGCGCGGCCTGCTCGGCGGCGGTGCGGACGGCCTCGAGGTGGACCGCGTTGAACGCCTCGGTCACCTGGCCGAACTCGTCGCGGCTGCGCACGGGCAGCGGCTCGGCGATCTGGTCGGCCACCTGCGCCGGAGTCATCTGGCTGTTGACCAGGGCCGGGTCGCGCAGCCGGCCGACGGCGTGCGGCAGGCCGAACTGGGCGACGGCGAGGGCGCCCTGGCGCAGCTCGCGCAGCGACCGGGCCATCGACCGGGCGACGAGCCAGGCGAACAGGATGGCCAGCAGCAGCATGCCGAGCAGCAGGGCGGTCTCGACGAAGACGCGGGTGTTGACGCTGTCGCGGCGCTCGGTGGCGTCGGCGAGGATCTGGTCGTCGAACTGGGCCTCGACGTCGCGGACGAGCTTGGCGTGGCCGCGCATCGCGTTGTCCCACAGCTCGGCGTTGAACGGCACGTCGCTGATGTCGGGGGTGGCGCGGGCCTGCACGTAGGCGTTGTAGTTCGTCGACGCGCGCAGGTCGGGGCCGCTGACGATCTGCTCGTAGGTCTGCCGCTCGGCGTCGGTGGCCGTCGACTTCATGGTCTGCACGGCCTGCGCCTGCCCGGTCTGGGTGGCGGTGTAGTCGTTGCGCAGCTTCGGCGTGAGCTGGTTCTGGCCGAGCATCTCGTGCACGACGATGCGCTGCTGGGAGAGGAACTCCTTGCTGCGCGCGACGGCGGCGGCGGTGCGGATGCGGTCGGACAGGTTGGTGTCGCCGGACAGCTGGGCGGACGAGTCGCGCAGGTCGAGCAGGTCGGAGAGCAGGACCTCGTAGTTGTCGGCCGTCTCGCTCAGGCGCATGGTGCCGTTGGCGATCTGGCTGCGCATGGCCGGCAGGTCCTCGAGGTTGCGGTCGAGGCGCGACAGCAGCAGGTCGAGCTTGCCCGGCAGGTCGCTCAGGGCGGCGCGCTGCTGCGAGTAGGGCTTCTTGGCCTCGTCGACGAGCGGCTGCTCGGTGGTGTAGAGGCGCAGCGCCGCGGCCTTGGCGGTGTCGTTGCGGGCCGACAGCATCATGATCGCGAAGGCGCGCTCGTTCTGCAGGTGGTTGACCAGCTCACCGGAGGTGTCGGTCAGCGCGGCGAGGGTGCGCGCGCGTTCGGCGTTGCTCGCCTCGTCGATCTGCTCGACCAGGCCGGTCGTGCCGACGATGATGGTGGCCACGGTCGGCACGAGCATGATCAGGCCCAGCTTGGACCAGATCGGCATGTCCCGCAGCCGGCCGGCAGGCCGCCGGAGACGCGACATCATGCCGTTCGTCGCCCCGGGCCGCTCGCTCACGTCACCGTCCTCCAAGATCGGGCCTTCTCCGGCGGATCAGGCACCGCACACCCTTCGACCCCGCGGATCGAACCCCCGAGATTCCATCACGACGAGTGTCAAAGAGAAAGAGCAGCGTCAGGCGGACCGCTTGTACGACGCCCGGTTGCTACTGATCAGTTGAAACACACTCGCGCGATGTCACCTAAAGTGCACGGTCGATGCCTGCACGGTGACGAGTTGCCGCCGTCCGCCGCCATCGGACCCGGCTCCCCGGTCCGGGACCCGTGCCGCCCACGACCTTGCCCGGCGCAGGTCGGAGCGACAACCCGGAATGCCGGATTTGGCGATGTGTGTAGACGTATCGATGCCCGGATGGCCGAATCGGGTCGGCCGATCGGCTACTTCCGTTATCCGGGGCCTCCCGCGGGCGTCCGGGTCAGCCGATCAGCTTGGCGTACGCCGGCTTGACGACCTCGTTGATGAGGGCCAGCCGCTCGTCGAACGGGATGAACGCCGACTTCATCGCGTTCACCGTGAACCACTGCACCTCGGCCCAGCCGTACCCGAAGGCCTCGGTCAGCAGCGCCAGCTCCCGCGACAGCGACGTGCCGCTCATCAGCCGGTTGTCGGTGTTGACCGTGACCCGGAAGCGCAGGTCGCGCAGCAGCCCGATCGGGTGGTCGGCGATCGAGGCGACCGCGCCGGTCTGCACGTTGGACGACGGGCACAGCTCCAGCGGGATGCGCTTGTCGCGCACGTACGACGCCAGCCGGCCCAGCTTGCCGCCGGTGATGTCGTCGACGATGCGCACGCCGTGACCCAGCCGGTCGGCGCCGCACCACTGGATGGCCTGCCAGATCGACGGCAGCCCGAACGCCTCGCCGGCGTGGATCGTGAAGTGGAAGTTCTCGCGCTGCAGGTACTCGAACGCGTCCAGGTGCCGGGTGGGCGGGAAGCCCGCCTCCGCGCCGGCGATGTCGAAGCCGACCACGCCGGTGTCGCGGTAGCGCACGGACAGCTCGGCGATCTCCTGCGAGCGGGCCGCGTGCCGCATGGCGGTCAGCAGCGTGCCCACCCGGATGGGCCGGCCGGCGGCGGCCGCCTCGGCCGAGCCGTCGGCGAAGCCGGCCAGCACCGCCTCGACCACGGCGTCCAGCGACAGGCCGTTCTCCAGGTGCTGCTCGGGGGCGTAGCGCACCTCGGCGTAGACGACGCCGTCGGCGGCCAGGTCGAGTGCGCACTCGCGGGCCACGCGGTGCAGCGACTCCTCGGTCTGCATGACGGCGACGGTGTGCGCGAACGTCTCCAGGTACCGCTCCAGCGAGCCGGAGTCGGCCGACTCCACGAACCAGCGGCCCAGGTCGGCCGGGTCGGTGCAGGGCAGCGCGTGCCCGATGCCGTCGGCCAGCTCCACGATCGTGGCCGGCCGCAGGCCGCCGTCCAGGTGGTCGTGCAGCAGCGCCTTCGGGGCCTTGACGATGTCGTCGAGCGGGATACCGGCCATCCCAAGACATTAGGGTATGGGCGGCACGGGAGGCGGTAGGCGGATGCTCGACACCATCGTGGCGGCGCTGCGCTGCCCGGTCTGCCGCGGCACCCTCGACGACCACGGCGGCGCCCTGCGCTGCGCCGGCGGCCACTCCTTCGACGTCGCCCGGCAGGGCTACGTCAACCTGCTCACCGGCCGCAGCCCGCACACCGGCGACACGGCGGAGATGATCGCCGACCGGGCGGCGTTCCTGGCGGCCGGCCACTACGACTTCGTGGCGCGGGCGCTGGCCGACGCCGTCACCGACGCCGACGCCGACGGGCTCGTGCTCGACGCGGGCACCGGCACCGGGCACTACCTGGCCGCCGTCCTCGACGCCGCGCCCGCCGCGACCGGCCTCGGCCTGGACGTGTCCAAGCCCGCGCTGCGCCGGGCCGCCCGCGCCCACCCGCGCGCCGGCGCGGCCTGCGCCGACCTGTGGGCGCCGCTGCCGGTCGCCGACGGCGCCGCCGCCGTCGTCCTGGACGTGTTCGCGCCGCGCAACGCCGCCGAGTTCCGCCGGGTCCTGCGCCCCGGCGGCGTGCTGCTCGTCGTCACCCCGGCCGCGGACCACCTGGGCGAGCTGGTCGCGGCGCACGGCCTGCTCACAGTCGAGAAGGACAAACCCGGCCGGGTACGCGACAGCCTCGGCGGCCGCTTCACCGAGGCGGGCCGCACGACGCTGCGGCGCACGCTCACCCTGAGCGGGGCGGAGGTGCGCACGCTGATCGGCATGACGCCGAGCGCCCGCACGTTCGCGGGCGAGACCGCGCCCGCGACGGTGACGGCCGCGGTCGACCTGACGGTCTGGGCCTAGACCGACAGGTCGATCTCCTCCCAGCCCGGGGGCGGTTCGTGGTACGGCCCGCGGAACACCACCGCCCACTCCAGGGCCCACCGGCGCTGGCCGATCGCGTTGCCGTCCACCTCGCCCGGCAGCGGCAGCCCGTCCTTCTCCGCCGCCATGAACGCCCAGTCGAGGCAGTAGTAGAGGTCGAGCAGCGCGGCCACCTCGACCGCGTCGCGCGGGGCCACCAGCGCCCGCGCCCGCCACACGTCGAACGTCTCCCCCGCCGGCAGGTCCGGCATCTGGCGCATCAGCCGCTGCTCCGGCGCCGACGTCGGGTCCAGGTGCTTGCTCAGGCCCAGCACCCAGGCCAGCGCGAACACGGCGTCGTGGTGCAGCACGAACGAGCGGTGGTCGCCGCTGCCGCCCATCACGAACTGCCACTCCGGCGGCGTCACCTGGTCGACCAGGTGGGAGGCGAGCAGCCACTGCATCGCCAGGTCGGTCGGCATGCCGAAGCAGCGCGCCACCACCACGTGCAGCACGGCGGTCCGCGCCTCGATGTCGCGGGTGCCGCGCAGCTCGACGGTGTCGCCGGGCTCCCAGACCAGCGGGAACTGCGGCGGGGGCAGGGGCAGCCCGAGCCGTTCCAGCTCGTCCAGGCTGGCGTCGCGCACCCCGCGGGGGTCGGGAGCGGCCATCGTCATCGCGGCGGTCAGCCCACCCGGTCGAGCAGCAGCGGGGCCGGGGCCGGGGCGGCCGCGCCGACGGTCACCGCGCCGGCCGCCGTCTCGCGGGCCGCCGGGATCCGGGCCGGGTCGTCGGCGCGCAGCTCGTACAGCACGTCGCCGGCGCGCACCGGGTCGCCGGGACGCCGGTGCAGGAACACCCCCGCGGCGGCGCTCACCGGGTCCTCCTTGCGGGCCCGGCCGGCGCCGAGCCGCCAGGCGGCCACCCCGATCGCGTACGCGTCCACCGCGGTCACCACACCGTCGGCCTCGGCCCGCACCAGCTCGGTCTCCCGCGCCGCGGGCATCGGCGCGTCCGGGTCGCCGCCCTGCGCGGCGATCATCGCCCGCCACGCGTCCATCGCCTGGCCGCCCGCCAGCACCGCGGCCGGGTCGGCGTCCGGCAGGCCCGCCGCGTCGAGCATCTCCCGGGCCAGGGCCAGCGTCAGCTCGACCACGTCGGCCGGGCCGCCGCCGGCCAGCACCTCGACCGACTCGGTGACCTCCATGGCGTTGCCGACGGCGTACCCGAGCGGGGTGTTCATGTCGGTGAGCAGCGCGACGGTGCGCACGCCGTGCGCGCCGCCCAGCTCGACCATGGTGCGGGCCAGCTCGCGGGCGCGGTCGATGTCCTTCATGAACGCGCCCGTGCCCACCTTGACGTCGAGGACGAGCGCGCCGGTGCCCTCCGCGATCTTCTTGCTCATGATCGAGCTGGCGATCAGCGGGATGGCCTCGACGGTGCCGGTGACGTCGCGCAGGGCGTACAGCTTGCGGTCGGCGGGGGCCAGGCCCTCGCCGGCGGCGCAGACGACCGCGCCCACGTCGCGCAGCTGCGCCGTGAACTCGGCGTTGCTCAGCTGCGCCCGCCAGCCGGGGATCGACTCCAGCTTGTCGAGCGTGCCGCCGGTGTGGCCGAGCCCGCGGCCGGACAGCTGCGGCACGGCCGCGCCGCACGCCGCCACCAGCGGCGTGAGCGGCAGCGTGATCTTGTCGCCGACGCCGCCGGTGGAGTGCTTGTCGACCGTCGGGCGCGGCACGGACGACAGGTCGAGCCGCTCGCCGCTGGCGATCATCGCGGCCGTCCAGCGGGCGATCTCGCCCGCCGTCATGCCGTTGAGCAGGATCGCCATGGCCAGCGCCGACATCTGCTCGTCGGCGACCTCGCCCCGGGTGTACGCGTCGACGACCCAGTCGATCTGCGCGTCGCTGAGCACCCCGCGGTCCCGCTTGGTCAAGATCACGTCGATGACGTTCACGGCGTCCACCGGGCGCCGATGCCCTCGGGGGTCTCGCCCTCGCCCGCCCACGACAGGACGCCGTCGCGGTCGACGACCACGACCCGCGGAGTGCGCACCCGCCCCCACGCCACCGCCTCGGCGGCCGACGCCCAGATCGGCCCCTCCTCCAGGATGCCGACCTCCTCGCCCGCCTCCGGGCCGGTCGTGCCGGCCGCGCGCTCCCAGTAGCCGGTCCACACCTGGTTGCCGCCCTGGATGTCCGGGTGCACGAACACCGTGCCGCGGCCGCGCCACCGGGCCAGCCGGGTGGGCACCTCGGGCGCGGTGGACGGGCCGGCGTTCGCCACCTCGGCCAGGTCCTCGCGGCCGAACGCGTGCGGCAGCAGCTCCTCCATGCGCAGCGGGCGCGGCACCGCCTCGATCAGGCAGTCGGGGCCGCCGTGCTCCCACAGCAGCTGGCGGCACCGGCCGCACGGCATCAGCGGCTCGCCGCGCGCGTCGACGCACGACAGCGCCACGATGCGGCCGCCGCCGGTGGCGTGCAGCGACGAGACGACGCCGCACTCGGCGCACAGCGTCACGCCGTAACCGGCGTTCTCCACGTTGCAGCCCACCACCAGGCGGCCGTCGTCCACCAGCGCCGCGGCGCCGACGGGGAAGTCGGAGTACGGCGCGTACGCGTGGCGCATCGCGTCGATCGCGGCCTCGCGGAGCCGGGCCCAGTCGATCTGCATGCCGCAATTCTGCCCGACGCCACCCGGGTCAGGCCTTCACGTACGGCTTTCCGTCCGCCGCGGGCGCCCGCACCCGGCCGACCAGGCCCGCCACCGCCACCAGCGTCGCGAGGTACGGCAGCATGTTGAGGAACTCGCTGGGCACCGAGCTGCCGATGGCGCTGAGGTACGTGGCCAGCTTCTGGGCGAAGCCGAAGAACAGCGCCGCGCCGAGCGCCCCGAACGGCGTCCACCGGCCGAAGATGAGCGCCGCGAGGGCGATGAAGCCCGCGCCGGACGTCATGTTCTTGGTGAAGCTGCCCGTGGCGACCAGCGTGAAGAACGCGCCGCCGAGCCCGGCCACCAGCCCGCCGATGAGCACGTTGGTGTAGCGCAGCCCGCGCACCCGGATGCCGACGGTGTCGGCGGCGGTGGGGTGCTCGCCGACCGCGCGGGTGCGCAGGCCCCACCGGGTGCGCAGCAGCGCCACGTGCACGATGACGACGGCGGCCAGCGCGATGTAGACCAGCGCGCTGGCGTCGAACAGCACCGGGCCGATCACCGGGATGTCGGCCAGGCCGGGGATGCGCCAGGTCGGCAGCCGCGGCGGCTGGTTGTAGGTCTGCTGGTCCTGCTGCATGAGTCGCTCGTACAGGAAGCCGGTGACGCCCGCCGCGAACAGGTTGAGCACGATGCCGACGACGACCTGGTCGACCAGGAACCGGATCGCCAGCACCGCCAGCATGCCCGCGATGATGACGCCGCCGACCGCGGCGCTGAGCAGGCCCGCCCAGACGCTGGTGGCCAGCGTGCCCACCATGGCGGCGAAGAACGCCCCCATCAGGAACTGGCCCTCGATGGCGACGTTGACGACGCCGGACCGCTCGCCGAGCACGCCGGCGGTGGCGCCCAGGATCAGCGGCAGCGCCAGGGCCAGCGAGCCGCTGGCCGTGTCGACCAGCGGCATGAACGCCCCGGCGACCTGCCAGCACAGGAACGACAGCACGAAGCAGCCGATGCCGGCGGCGAGCAGCAGCGTCGAGAACCGCCGCGCCACCCCGGCCAGCAGGGCGGCGCCGGCCGCGAGCGCCAGCACGCCGAACAGGATGGCGCCGAACCGCCCGTCGATCTCCCACGCGGCGCCCTCGGCGTTCTCGCTCAGGGTGAACCGGGCCGGCTCGGCGGGCGCGAGCCCCCCGAACAGCACCGCCGCGAGCAGCCCGAGGGCGGCGACGGCGGCGCCGAGGCGGCGGTGGCGGTCCCAGAACCGGTCGGGCACGACGGCCACGGGGGCCTCGTCCACGGTCGCGGTCGTCATCGCGTCACCACCCCTTCGCCACGCTGGTCGACAGCCGCGCGGCGCGGGCGGCGCGCAGCCGGAACAGCGCCTTCACCAGCGCCGGCGCGGCGATGAACACGACGATCAGGGCCTGCAGCACCGTGACCAGTTCCAGCGAGATGCCGGCCGCGGTCTGCATCCGGTTGCCGCCGGCGCGCAGCGCGCCGAACAGCAACGCCGCCAGCAGCACGCCCCAGGGTCTCGTCCGGCCGAGCAGCGCCACCAGCAGGCCGTCGAAGCCGATGTTGCCGGCCACCGCCGGGGTCAGCGTGTGCGCGACGCCGAGCACCTGGGTGGCGCCGCCCAGCCCGGACAGCGCCCCCGCGATGACCATGAGCAGCGTGTACGTCTTCGCCACGCTGATGCCGGCGGTGCGGGCGGCGTCGGGGTTGGCGCCGACCGCGCGCAGCTCGAAGCCGAACGTCGAGCGGTTGAGCAGCCACGCCACCCCGGCGGTCGCCAGCACGGCGAGCACGATGCCGAGGTGCACCCGCAGCGCCCCGCCGTACGCGGGCAGCTGCGCCGACGACTCGACGGTCTTGCTGATCGCGTCGGTGCGGTCCGGGTCCTGGATGCCGTTCTGGTGGATGAGCCACACCAGCAGCAGCCCGGCCGTGTAGTTCAGCATGATCGTGGTGATGACCTCGTGCGCGCCGGTGCGGGCCTTGAGGATGCCGGGCACGAAGCCCCACACCGCGCCGCCCAGCGCGCCCGCCAGCAGCGCCACGAGCAGGTGCAGCACCGGCGGCAGCGGCAGCAGGAAGCCGGCCATCGCGGCGATCATCGTGCCCAGCACCGCCTGGCCCTGCGCGCCGATGTTGAACAGGCCGCCGCGGAACGCCAGCGCCACCGCCAGGCCGGTGAAGACGATCGGGGCGGTGTAGGTCAGCGTCTCGGAGATCGGCGTGAACACCGCCTGCCAGGTGCCCGCGCCCGACGTCCAGTCGGCCACCGCCACCGGGTCGAAGACCGACCCCTTGAACAGCTCGGCGTACGCGTCGGTGACGACCGTCCAGCTGGCCTGCAGCGCGTCGCCGGGCCGGGCGAACAGGTAGGTCCAGGTGGCCCGGACCTCCTCGTCCGACACGATGATCAGCACCGCGCCGATCACCATCGCGAGCAGCACCGACAGCAGGGTGACGACGACGGTGTTCGCGGCCCACAGGTTGTGCAGGAAGTGCTGGAGGAACCCGTCCTCGGTCTTCTCCGGCTTGGCCTCCGCCGGCGGCTTCTCGACGGTCGTCACCGGGCGTCCTCCTGCTCCTGCTCGGTGATGCCGGCCATCAGCAGGCCGATCTGCTCGCGCGGGGTGTCCGGCGAGACGATGCCGAGGATGCGCCCCCGGTACATCACCGCGATGCGGTCGGCGAGGCCCAGCACCTCGTCCAGCTCGCTGGAGACCAGCAGGACGGCGGTGCCGATGTCACGCTCGTGCACGATCCGGCTGTGGATGAACTCGATCGAGCCGACGTCCACGCCGCGGGTCGGCTGCGCCGCGATGAACAGCTTCAGCGGCCGGGACATCTCCCGCGCCACGACCACCTTCTGCTGGTTGCCGCCGGACAGCGTGCCGACGGCCGCGTCGGGCGACGGGGTGCGCACGTCGAACTGCTCGATGCGCTCGCGCGCGGACGCCGCGATCTTCTCCGGCCGCAGGCTGAACGCGTTGCCGAACGGCTCGCGGTCGTAGATGTCCAGCACCAGGTTCTCGGCGACCGTGAACTCCTTCACGACGCCGTCGACGCTGCGGTCCTCCGGGACGTAGCCGACGCCGGCGCGCAGCACCTGCTTCGTGGTGCGCCCGGCCAGCGGGACGCCGTCGAGGGTGATCGTGCCGGCCCGCACCTCGCGCAGGCCCATGATCGCCTCGACCAGTTCGGTCTGCCCGTTGCCCTGCACCCCGGCCACGCCGAGCACCTCGCCGGAGCGCACCACCAGGTCGACGCCGTCGACGGCGCGCACGCCGCGGTCGTCGTCCACGACCAGGTCGGCGATCTGCAGGATCGGGGCGCCCGGGTCGGCGGGGTCCTTGGTGACCTCCAGGCTGACGTGCCGGCCCACCATCAGCGACGCCAGCTCGTCCTCCGCCGCGTCCGGGCTGGCCGTGCCGACCGTGCGGCCGCGCCGGATCACGGTGATCCGGTCGGCGATCGCCTTGACCTCTTTGAGCTTGTGCGTGATGAACACGATCGACTTGCCGGACTCCTTGAGCGCCCGCATCACGGCGAGCAGCTCGTCGGTCTCCTGCGGCGTCAGCACCGCGGTCGGCTCGTCGAGGATCAGCAGGTCGACCTCGCGGGTGAGCGCCTTGACGATCTCGACGCGCTGCTGCACGCCGACCGGCAGGTTCTCCACCACCGCGTCGGGGTCGACCGGCAGGTTGTAGCGCTGCGAGACGTCGACCAGCGCGCGCCGCGAGCGGCGGCGGTCCAGCCAGCCCAGCGGGCCGCCGCGGGTCTCCTCCGCGCCCAGCGCGATGTTCTCGGCGACCGTGAACACCGGCACGAGCATGAAGTGCTGGTGCACCATGCCGATGCCGGCGGCGATCGCGTCGCGCGGGCTGCGGATGGGCCGCACCTCGCCGTCGACCAGGATCTCGCCCTCATCGGGCTGGAGCAGCCCGTACAGGACGTTCATCAGCGTCGACTTGCCGGCGCCGTTCTCGCCGAGCAGCGCGTGGATCTCGCCGGGCTCGACGGTCAGGTCGATGTGGTCGTTGGCGACGAGGTCACCGAACCGCTTGGTGATGCCACGCAGCTCGAGTCTCACCGGGGGGCCTCCGGGGTGTGAGGGGCCATGCGACCGCCGCGCGGCCGCGGAGGGGTGTCCGCGGCCGCGCGGCGGCCGGAGATGGTGCGCGTTACTTCTTGGGCGAGTTCGCCGAGGTCACCGTGACGGTGCCCGCGATGACGTCCGCCTTCAGCTTGTCGACCTCGGCCTTGAGGGCCGGGTCGACCTTGCTGTCGAACTGGTTGTACGGCGCCAGCGAGACGCCCTCGTTCTCCAGGGTGCCCAGGTAGCCGGGGGTCGCCGTCAGCGGCTCGCCCTTGGCGCCCTTGGTGGCCGCCTCCTCCACCGCGCCGGTGATGTTCTTGACCACCGTGGTGAGGAAGGTGTCGCAGTACTGCTCGGCGCTCTTGCAGCCGTCGGTGTCGACCCAGATCACGGCGACCTTGCCGGCCGAGCCCTTCGCGACGTCCGCCGCGCCGAGGCCGGTGCCGCCGGCGACCGGCATGATCACGTCGGCGCCCTGCGCGACCAGGGTGTCGGTGATCGACTTGCCCTTGTCCTGCGCGGTGAAGCTCTCCGCGAACGTGCCGTTCTGCGCCTGCTTGTTCCAGCCGACGACCTGGACGTTCTTGCTCTTGACCTTGTTGAAGTGGGCCACACCGTCCGCGAAGCCGTCCATGAAGACGGTCACCGGCGGGATCTTCAGGCCGCCGAACGTGCCGACCTTGCCGGTCTTCGAGTAGCCCGCCGCGAGGTAGCCGGCGAGGAACGCGGCCTGCTCGGTGGCGAACTGCATCGGGAACACGTTGCTCGCGTCCGGGACCGCGGCGTCCACGATCGCGAACTGCTGGTCGGGGCTCTCCTTCGCGATCTTGCCGGTGGCCGTGCCCATCAGGCCGCCGACCGCGAGGATGAAGTTGCACTTCTGCGTGACGTACGCCCGCAGGTTCGGCTCGTAGTCGGCCTCCGCCGTCGACGAGGTGTTCTTCGCGTCGATGTTCGGCGCCGCGGCCTTGGCGGCCTGCAGGCCGGCCCACGCGGACGCGTTGAACGACCGGTCGTCGATGCCGCCGACGTCGGTCACCATGCACGCGCTGTATGTCGGGGCGGCACTCGCGCCGCCGTTGCTGCCGGTGTTCTCGGCCGGTGCCTCACCGCACGCGGCCGCGGCGAGGGTCAACCCGCCGGCCGCGAGCGCCGCAAAGATCCGCTTCCCACGAACAGGACGCAAACCCGTCTCCTTCCCACGGCGCGCTGCCTGTTGGCGGCGCGTCCCTCGGCGGACTGTAACCCCGGGCCTGCTCAGTCGCTCTCTTTCGAGCCGGACTGTTGGCGCACCGTTACCCGCGTGTAACTGCGCGGCCCGGCGTCACCCGCCGGCCGCGCAGTACACGGGGGTCAGCGGGCGATCTCGACCCAGTCGATCGACTGGGTGAAGCCGCGGTTCAGCGGGGCGCCGCCGTCCTTGACGATGCGCGGGCCGAGGATCAGGTCCATCGGGTCGGTGGGGATCACGGAGGCGTCGGTGATCGTCTTGAGCAGCCGGCCGTCGAGGTGGAACGCGACCCGCCGGGCGTCGTACTCCAGGGTGGCGGTGTGCCACTGCCCGTCGTACAGGTCGACGCCGGTGTCGACCTTGATCGACTGGTACTTGCCGCGCTTGGCGCTCTCGAACAGCAGCTGGGTGTTCGTGAAGCTCTGGCTGGTGGTGTAGCCGAAGTTGATCTCGTTGAACTGCTTCATGTCGGCGGTGGGCCCGTCGTCCCACAGGGCGACGCCCCACCACACCTTCCCGGCCGGGCGGTCGGTGAGGGCGAAGCGGACGGTGAACCTGCCGGAGGTGAACCGGGCCGGCTTGTAGCGCGCCTTGGTCCAGGTGCCGACGGCGTCCGGGGCGATGCCGGAGCGCAGCGCGAAGCGGGCCTTGCCGTCGTCGGTGGTCGGGCAGGTGTACTCGCACTGCCAGACGGCACGGTCGAAGGAGTCGAACCGGTCGGTGAACAGCACCCCGGCGCCGCCGGGCGGGTTGGCCCCGGGGCCGGTGATCGGCGCGGTGGTCGGCGGGGGCGTGGGGCCGTCGCCGCAGACGCCGTTGTCCCGCCAGACGCCGGAGCCGCCGGTGCTCGGGACCTCGTGCTGGGTCCACCACTTCGCGGCCCAGTTCCGGCCCCGGTGCGAGACGACGGCGCCGCCGGTGTAGACGGCGGCGTCGCTGTACGCGGCGGCACAGGCCGCGGCGGCGTTCGAGGTCGTCATCGGGATGACGGCGACGGCGGCGCCGGTCACCGCCACGGCGGTCGTGCCGAGGGCCGCCACAATGCGCTTCTTCATGGTCGCCTTTCCGTGCGCAGCCCGCACCGGAGGGGACGAGGCGCCCTCAGTCAACGGACCCGCCAGCGACCGGTCAATTATTGTAAGGATCATTTAATATAACCGGCGATCAGCGGGATTCATCACCCTGCGTTACGACGCGCCGCCCGCCAGCCGCGGACGCCGAGCACCCCCGTCGTGGTCCCGACGACCAGCGACGCCGCGATCAGCAGCGCGTGCACCCACAGGAACGACGTCGGCGCACCGCCGGCCGCGAACGAGCGGTCGTCGTTCCAGATGGCCACGGCGAAGCGCGGCCAGATCACCCACGTCCACACCCCGACGAGCACGAGGAACACCGACCACCGACGCGAGAGCACCACCCGCCGAGTATGGCGGGTGGTGCCCGGCGGCCGGTCAGGCGGTGACGAGCTCCCGGTCCGGCGCGGCGGCGGTGCGGGCGGGCCGCGGGGTGCGGGCCGCGGCGGCCAGGGCGGCGCCGATCACCAGGTACGCCGCCAGGGTCCAGGCGGCCTGCCCGGCGCCGGCGCCGTCGAAGTACGCCACGGAGCGCAGCAGGGTGGCGCCGGCGCCGACGGGCAGCCACTGGCCCACCTCGCCCCACGGCTGGGGCAGCAGTTCGGGGGCGGAGGCGACGGCGGACAGCGCGTTGCCGACGAGGAAGACGACCACCGCGCCGAGGGCGACGCCGGCCCGGCCGAGGACGGCGCCCAGGCCGGCGACGGTGGCGGCGATCGCGCCGGTGACCAGGCCGACGGCGGCGGCGACGGCCCAGTAGCCGCCGGGCGCGACGCCGAGCCACAGGTCCAGCACGGCGGCCCCGACGAGACCGGCGAGGGTGGTGAACGCGGCGAGGCCGGCGAGGCGGGCGCCGCGGGTGCCGGCGGCGAGGGCGAGCAGGACGCCGGCGGCCATGGCGGCCATGGCGAGCGGCAGGAGGCCGGCGGCGAAGCCGGCACCGCGCGGGTCGTCGGGCGAGGTGGGGACGACGTCGACGACGGGCGCGGTGATGCCGAGGCGGGGGGCGGCCTGGGTGAGGGCGGCGGCGACGGCGGGGCCGGCGGCGGACGCGACGTGCAGCACCGGCCCGGCCGGGGTGAGGACGACGGCGCCGTACGCCTCGCGGTCGCGCAGGGCCCGGTCGGCGGCGGCCGCGTCGGCGACGACGGTGGGGGCGAAGTCGGCGGGGAGCCGGGCGGCGAGCGCGCCGGCGGCGGGGGCGGGCCCGGCGACGACGATCGGCAGGTCGCGCGGTGCCAGGGCGGTGGCCGGGCCCGCGTACAGCGGGACGAGGAGGGCGAGGAGGGCGACCGCCGCGGCGGCGATCAGCAGGGAGCGCTTCATCGGGATCTCCTAAAACGAACGCTCGTTCTCTTTGATGAATCGAGAGTGCGCCTCTGCCCTGCCGCGTGTCAAGAACGAACGTTCGTTTTATGATGTGACGCATGCCCCGCGTCTCCGACGAGCACCTCGCCGCCCGCCGCCGCCAGATCCTCGACGCCGCCCGGCGCTGCTTCCTCGCCAAGGGCCTGCACGCCACGTCGATGCAGGACCTGGTCCGCGAGGCCGGCCTGTCCGTCGGCGCGGTGTACCGCTACTTCCGCAGCAAGGAGGACATCGTCTCGGCCATCGCCGACGAGGTGGTGGGCTCGCTCGACGCCGCGCTCGCCCTCGACGCCGCGCGGCAGCCGCCGACCCTGGCCGAGGCGATCGAGCACGTGCTGCGGACGGTCGACAAGCAGCTCGGGCCGGACGGCATGTTCCCCATCGCGCTGCAGGTCTGGGGCGAGTCGGTCACCAACCCGGCGCTGGGCGAGATCATCGCCCAGCGGTACGCGACGCTGCGCGGCCGCCTGCACGCCCTGGCCGAACGGGCGGTCGCCACCGGTGAGCTGCCGCCCGGCACCGACCCGGGCGCCACCGCCGCCGCGCTGCTCAGCCTCGTGCCGGGCTACGCGCTGCAGCGCACCCTGACGGGCACCCCCGACCTGGAGACCTACGTCGCCGGGGTGCGGACCCTGCTCAGCCGCCCCGCGTGAGGGTCGCGGCGATGCGGGCGAAACCGGCCCGGATCTCCTCCTCGGACGGCGGCACGATCGGCGGCACCCGGTGGGGGTCCGGCTCGCTGCCGTCGTCGTCCCAGTCGTCGCCGTCGTCGGCCGCGCCGTCCAGGTCGTGCGGGGCGGCCGCCCTTGCCCGGTCGACCTCGGCCCGCACCGCCTCCACGTCCGCCAGCGGCAGCAGCGGCTCCACGACCGCCATCAGGTCCTCGTCGGCGACGACGGCCTGGGCCAGCGCGAGCGCGTGCGGGCGCTCGTACGGGCCGCAGACGACGGGGTCCCACTCGTCCTCGTCGCCGAGGGGTCCGATGGTGATGATCCACGGCAGCTCCCGGATCGGGGAGTCGGCCGGCAGGTCCAGCGTCACGAGTGCGCCCACCCTGCCATGATGTCCGCTCTAGTCGTCCGGCACCGGGCTTTCGGGGTCCCGCCCGCCCTTCGAGGGCTCGGGCAGCATCGGCGGGATCATCCGGTCGCCGGAGTAGTCGCTGACGTAGCCGTGCGGGCTGGTCGCCGCCCAGGCCGCGCCGAACAGCAGCAGCTGGTTGAACACGTACAGGTAGACGAGTAGGCCGACGGCGCTGACGACCAGGCCGTACGCCGGGTTGCGCTGGATGATGCCGACGAAGAAGCGGCCGACGGTGTTGAGCAGCGTGATGCCGACGCCGACCATGATCACTGACGGCGCCAGGCGGCGCACCGTCATCCGCAGCCGCGGCACGGCCATCAGCAGCGCGGCGGCGAGCAGCATGTTGACCAGCACCGTCAGCACCCAGCTGACCGCGTCCAGCACGAACGGCACCCGGTCGCCGGACAGCCAGCCGATCAGCGACTCCAGCGCGTACGCCGCCCCGAACGAGACGAACACCAGCAGCAGCACGCCGATCATCACCAGCAGGTCGACCGCGAACCGGACGAGGAAGTCGCCGGGCTGCTGGTCGAGCTGCCAGATGTGCCGCTGCGACGAGCGGATCGCCTCGATCCAGCCGATCCCGGTGAACGTCAGGCCGAGCAGGCCGACGATGCCGACGGTGCGGCCGCTGGCCTGGATGGCGTTCGTGTCGACGAACGGCAGGTTGGCCTGGAGGAACTCGCCGACCAGGTTGTCCAGGGCGTCGTTGCCGCGCAGCACCTGGCCGAAGATCCAGTACGCGATGAGGATGAGCGCGAACACGGCGAAGAAGCCGTAGTACGCGATGGCCGCGGCGAGCCGCCCGCCGAGCACGGAGTCGTAGCGCAGGTAGGCGCAGCAGAAGTGGTCGAAGACGCGGCTGCGCCGCCGGCCGGCCCGGATGAGCCGCAGCGCTCCCGCCTCGAGCCGGTCGAGCGGGTTGGTCATCTCAGGCGCCGAGCAGGTAGTCGCGCCGCGGCTGCGGGCGCCAGGGGCCCTCACCGCCGCCGTGCGCGAACAGCGTGAAGCCGGCCACCTCGAACTCGGCCTCGAAGCCGGCCAGGTCGGCGAAGACCGCGTCGAGCGCCGCGGGCTCCACGTCCTGGGCGACGGTGACGTGCGGGTGGTACGGGAACCGGGTGGGCGCGTCGAGCCCGTCGGCGCTGCGGATGGCGGCGGCGAGCAGCTCGCACTCGGCCACGCCCTGCGCGATGGTCACGAACACCACCTCGGTGATCGGCCGGAACGTGCCGGTGCCGCGCAGCCGCACGGTGAACGGCGGGTGCGCGGCCGCGACGCGGGCCAGGTGCTTCTCGATGCGCGGCAGCGCGTCGGTGGGCACGTCGGTGGGGCCGAGGAACGTGATGTGCGCGGGCACGTACGCGCCCTGGGGGTCGCCGGCCGCCGCGCGCCGCGCGGTGAGCTGCGAGCCCCACGGCTCGGGGATGTCGACGGCCAGACCGATGCGGGTGAGGCCCGCCGCCGGCGGGGGGCGGTCCACCGTCACGCCGTGCGGGCCGGCGGCAGGAAGCCGACCCGGTCGTACGCCTGCGCGAGGGTCTGCGCCGCCACCGCGCGGGCCTTGTCGGCGCCCACCGCGAGCATCTTGTCGAGCTGGGCCGGGTCGTCGAGGTAGAGCCGGGTGCGCTCCCGGATCGGCGTGACGAACGCGGTGACGACCTCGGCGAGGTCCTTCTTCAGGTCGCCGTAGCCCTTGCCGTCGTACTGCTCCAGCAGCTCGTCGATGGTGTGGCCGGACAGCGCCGCGTAGATCGTGAGCAGGTTGCTGACGCCGGGCTTGTTCTCGGTGTCGAAGAGGATCTCGCGGCCCGCGTCGGTGACGGCGGAGCGGATCTTCTTGGCGCTCCTGGCCGGCTCGTCGAGCAGGTCGATGATGCCGGCCGGCGAGGACGACGACTTGCTCATCTTGGCCGTCGGGTCCTGCAGGTCGGTGATCTTCGCGGTGTCCTTGACGATGTACGGCGCCGGCACGGTGAACGCGGGGCCGAACGTGTTGTTGAACCGCTGGGCCAGGTCGCGGGTCAGCTCGAGGTGCTGGCGCTGGTCCTCGCCGACGGGCACCTGGTCGGCCTGGTAGAGCAGGATGTCGGCGGCCTGCAGGATCGGGTAGGTGAACAGCCCGACGCTGGACCGGTCGGCACCCTGCTTCTGCGACTTGTCCTTGAACTGCACCATGCGGCTGGCCTCGCCGAAGCCGGTGATGCAGCTGAGCACCCAGGCGAGCTGGGCGTGCTCGGGCACCTGCGACTGGACGAACAGCGTGCACCGCTCGGGGTCGAGGCCGAGGGCGAGCAGCTGGGCGGCCGACACGCGGGTGCGCCGGCGCAGCTCGGCCGGCTCGTGGCCGGCGGTGATGGCGTGCAGGTCGACGACGCAGTAGAACGCGTCGACGTCGTCCTGCATGGCGACCCAGTTGCGCACCGCGCCGAGGTAGTTGCCGAGGTGGAACGAGTCGGCGGTCGGCTGGATGCCGGAGAGCACGCGCGGCGGGCGGGCGACGGGGTGGGACATGGCGGCCATTCTGTCAGGACACCTGCCCGTGTGGCGACATGCCCCGGCGGTTGCCGATTTGCGGCAAGCTGGACCCGGGAGTCCCGTCGTGTTGTTCGGTCGTGTTGACTCGTGTGCGAAAATAGGTCAAGCGAACATCCCCAGCAGGAGAGGCCCAGCCGTGAAACTGCTCGTCACCGGGGGCGCCGGCTACATCGGCAGCGTCGTCACCAGGTTGCTGCTCGACGCCGGCCACGAGGTCGTCGTCCTCGACGACCTGCGCACCGGGCACGCGGTCGCACTCGCGCCCGAAGCCACCCACGTCAACGCGCCCATCCACGAGGCCGCCACCGTGCTCACGCCGGAGGCCGGGTTCGACGGCGTGCTGCACTTCGCCAGCCTCATCCAGGCCGGCGAGTCGATGGTCAAGCCGGAGAAGTACTGGGAGGTCAACGTCGTCGGCTCGCTGCGGCTGCTCGAGGCCGCCCGCGCCGCCGGCGTGCGCAAGTTCATCTTCTCCTCCACCGCCGCCGTCTACGGCAACCCCGCCGAGGTGCCCATCCCCGAGGACGCGGCGAAGCAGCCCACCAACACCTACGGCGCCACCAAGCTCGCCTTCGACATGGCGCTGACCAGCGAGACCTTCGCGCACCGGCTCGGCGCGGTGTCGCTGCGCTACTTCAACGTGGCGGGCGCCTACCTGCGCGACGGCGTCGCGATCGGCGAGCGGCACGACCCGGAGACCCACATCATCCCGATCGCCCTGCAGGTGGCCGCGGGCAAGCGCGACAAGCTCCAGCTGTTCGGCGACGACTACCCCACGCCCGACGGCACCTGCGTGCGCGACTACATCCACGTCGAGGACCTGGCGCGGGCCCACCTGCTCGCCCTCGACGCCGCCGTGCCCGGCGAGCACAAGATCTTCAACCTGGGCAACGGCACCGGCTTCTCCAACCGGGAGATCGTCGACGCCGCCCGCGAGGTCACCGGCGCCGAGCTGCCCGTCGAGGTCGCCCCGCGCCGCGACGGCGACCCCGCCATCCTGGTGGCGTCGTCGCAGCGCGCCCGCGACGAGCTGGGCTGGGTGCCGCAGAAGGCCACCCTGGCCGACATGATCGGCGACGCCTGGGCCTTCTACCGCTCGCACGTGGCCTGACCCATGCCGGACGCCCCCTCCGTCCGCGCCCGGCAGCGCTTCCGCGCCGCCTACGACGCCGACCCGGCCGGCCTGTGGGCCGCGCCGGGCCGCGTCAACCTCATCGGTGAGCACACCGACTACAACGACGGGTACGTGCTGCCGTTCGCGCTCCCGCACACCACCGTGGCCGCCGCCGCCCCGCACGAGGGCGACGGCTGGACGGTCGTCTCCGACGACGGCTCCCCCGTCCACTTCGGCGCCGCCGAGGCCGCCGAGCCCGGCGCGGTGCCCGGCTGGGCCGGCTACGTCGCCGGGGTGGTGTGGGCGCTGCGCGACGCCGGCTTCGACCCGCCGCCCGCCCGGCTCGCCCTCGGCTCGGACGTGCCCGTCGGCGCCGGCCTGTCGTCGTCCGCCGCGCTGGAGTCGTCCGTGCTCACCGCCCTGGTGGACCTCGGCGGGCTCGACCTGCCGGTGGACCGCCGGCCCGCGGTGGCGCAGCGCGCCGAGAACGCCTACGTCGGCGTGCCCTGCGGGATCATGGACCAGTCGGCGTCCGTCCGCAGCCGGGCGGGACACGCCCTGTTCCTCGACTGCCGCACCCTCGACGTCGAGCACATCCCGTTCGACGTCGCCCGCGACGGCCTCGCCGTGCTGGTCGTCGACTCCAACGCCCCGCACAAGCTCGTCGACGGCGAGTACGCGAACCGGCGCAGCACCTGCGAGGCGGCCGCCGCGGCCCTCGGCCTGACCGCCCTGCGCGACGTCACCGACCTGGACGCCGCCCTGGCCGCCCTCGACGACGACGTCACCCGCCGCCGGGTGCGCCACGTCGTCACCGAGAACCAGCGGGTGCTCGACACCGTCGAGCTGCTGCGCGGCGGCCGGGTCCGCGAGATCGGCCCCCTGCTGACCGCGTCGCACGCCTCCATGCGCGACGACTTCGCCATCACCGTGCCCGAGGTCGACACGGCCGTCGAGACGGCCCTGACGGCCGGCGCGTACGGCGCCCGGATGACCGGCGGCGGCTTCGGCGGCTGCGTCATCGCCCTGGTCGACGCCGACGCGGCGGAGACCGTGGCGGACGCCGTCCGGCGCGCGTTCGCCGACCGCGGCTTCGCCGCCCCGGACCACTTCGTGGCCACCCCCGGCCCGGGCGCGACGCGCCTGGAGTGACCGCGCGGTCAGGGGGCCGGCTGGGGGTCGGCCGTCGGGCCGCGGACGACCGGGCGGCCGTCCGTCCAGTCGACGCGGTCCAGCCAGAGCTGGCGGCCCGGGGTCACGCTGCCCACCGCGCCCGGCGCCCACGCGTGGTACAGCAGCCACGTCGTGCCGTCGGCCTCGGTGACCAGGTAGCTGTGGCCCGGGCCCTCGGCCACCGGCGACGAGCGCAGCACCGGGTTCTCCGGCGCGTCGGCGCACGGGCCGCGCGGGGTGTCGCAGGTGGCGTAGCCGACGGCGTAGGCGTCGCTGTCGAAGGCGTTCGCCGAGTAGAACAGGTAGAGGCGGCCGTCGCGGCGCACCAGCTGCGGCGCCTCCACGACGTGCGCCTCCCACGCCGCGTCGTTGCGGGACAGGCGGGCCGGCTTCCCGGTCACGGTGAGGCCGTCGGCGGACAGCCGCTGCGAGTACAGGTACGTCGGCTCCCCCACCGCGTTGCCGTCGTTCTTCCACAGCAGCCAGAGGCCGCCGTCGGCGTCGGTGTACGGGCTGGCGTCGATCGAGCCGCCCTCGCCGGCCTGGCACACCAGCGGCTCGCGGGCGCTGTCGGTGTACGGCCCGCCCGGCTTGGCGGCGACGGCCGCGCCGATGCACTGGCGGCCGGTGGCCGTGGAGCGGGCCGTGTAGTAGAGGACGTGCCGGCCGGCGGCGGTGCGGGTGGCCTCGGGCGCCCAGGTGTTGCCGCGCGACGCCCACGCGCCCAGCTCGGGCAGCGCGTCCGGGGCGGGTGCCCAGCGCACCAGGTCGGTCGACGTCAGCACCGGCACGTTCGCGGTGCCGGTGTTCGTGCCGTACGCGTACCAGGTGCCGTCGGCGAGCAGGGCGCCCGGGTCGGGGAAGTTGTCGGCGTGCACCGGGTTGGTGAACGACGGGCCGGACACGGCCGGGGCGGAGGGGGCGGGCGGTGCCGGATCGGCGGTCCCGCAGCCCGCGAGGGCGAGCAGCAGGACCGCCGCGGCCGGGCGCCTCACCACCGGCGCTCGTAGAAGCGCAGGTGGTCGAAGGAGGCGGTGACGGGCGGCGCGGCGCCGCCGTGGGCGACCAGGCCGATCCGGGGTGCCGCCGCGCCCGCGGGCAGCGTCCACGTGCCGCCCCACGTCCAGCGCCGGCCGTCGCGGCTGACGCCGGCGCGGTACTCGTGCTCGCCGTGGACCGCGTCGAACCGGTGGGCGAGCCGCAGCCACGTGGTGACGCCCGGGGTGCCGACGATCGTGCCGCCGTACGAGGTGCGCCCGGCGTACGGGATCTCCAGGCCGAACTCGGCCTGCCGGGTGTTCCAGATGGCCACGCTGGACAGCCGGGCGAACTCGTCGTCCGAGCGGTACGCCACGATCCCGGCCTGCTGGAAGTTGCGCACGGTGTCCTCGCCCAGGTCGAGGGTCACCTTCGTCTCGGCGATCCAGGCGCCGCGCGGGGCGTCGCGCAGCAGCACGCCGGCCGTGCCGCCGGGCCCGGTCAGGTCGGCGGCCTGGACGGGCCAGCGCAGCGCTCCCCCGCGCACGGTCGCCGCCGGGTCGGGGCGCACGAACTGCCACGCCGCGCCGAGGGCGCCGCCGCGGAACTCGTCGGAGTGCCGGTGCAGCAGCCGCCCGGCCCGCGGTTCGCGGCCCGGCGGGGTGTCGCGGCCGTCGGACGCCCACGCGCCGCGGTTCACCGTCGGCCAGCCGCCGACCCAGTCGAGGCGATCGAGCAGCATCGGGCGCTCGTTGATGCCGAACGGCTCGTCCAGGTACGGGTCGGCCCGGTCGATGGCGTGGTAGACGAACCAGTCCTGGCCCCGCCGGTCGGTGATCAGGCCGTTGTGGCCGGTGCCGACCCAGCGGTTGCCGTTCGGCGCGATGACCGGGGTGCCGCCGGCGCGGGACACGTCGAGCCGCAGCCCGTCGCGGTCGCGGAACGGCCCGCGCGGGTCGCGGGACCGGCCCACCGAGACGGAGTAGCCGGTGGTCGGCCCGGCGCAGCAGTTCGCCGACGACGCGAACAGGTAGTACCAGCCGTGCCTGCGCACCACGTACGCGCCCTCGAACTTGTTGTCGATCGCGACCCGGGTGGGCGTGCCGGTGATCCGCAGCCCGTCGGCGGTCAGCTCGCTGACCCAGACGCCGCCGAAGTACGAGCCGTAGTACAGGTACCGGCGCCCGTCGGCGGCGGTGAGCTGGGCGGGGTCGAACGTCCACCACCAGCCGCCGCCGGGCGCGGCCCGGGGCGCCACGACCGGGGTGTCCACGAAGGTCCACGGGCCGGTCGGCGACGGCGCGGTCGCCACCCCGATCGCCGAGGCGCCCTCGGCCACCGTCGTCTCGGTGACGGTGACGTACATGAGCCAGCGGCCGCCGTGGCGCCGCACGTCCGGCGCCCAGTACGCGGTGTCCGGGTCGGCGAACGCCGGGCGCTGCCCCGGGGCGAACGCGTCGCCCACGTACCGCCAGGTGCGCAGGTCGGTCGAGCGGGCCATGGGGATGCGGTGGAACACCCGCTCGCCCTCGCGCAGCGGGTCGGTGGTGCCGTAGGCGTAGTACGCGCCGTCGTCGCCGCGCACGATCACCGGGTCGGCGAACGTGTCGGCGAACGACCGCGACACCGGGTTGTCCGGCAGCCGCACCGGGTGGGCCGCCGCCGCCGTCGGAACCAGCGGGATCAACGCCGCGACCAGCGCCGCCAGCAGGCGTCGCATCGCCTCAGCCCTTCAGGCCGGAGCGCGAGACGCCCTCGATGATGTACCGCTGCGTGACGATGAACAGCAGCAGCGCCGGGATGCTGGCGAGCGCGGCGCCCGCCATCAGCACCGGGTAGTTCACGCCGTACGCGCCCTGCAGCGTGCCCAGGCCCGGCGGCAGCGTGAAGTTCTCCGGGCTGAACAGGACGTACACCGGCCAGATGAAGTCGTTCCAGTTGGTCAGGAAGCTGATCGTGGCCAGCGTGGCCAGGGCCGGCTTGGACAGCGGCAGGATCACCTTGACGAAGATCTGCCAGGCGTTGGCGCCCTCCAGCAGCGCCGCCTCCTCCAGCTCGCGGGGCAGCTGGGAGAAGAACTGGCGCAGGAAGAAGACGCCGAACGCGCTGGCCGCCCCGGGCACGATCAGCGCCCAGAGCGTGTCGAGCCAGCCGAGCCGGTCGACGATGAGGAAGTTGGGGATGATCAGCGTGAAGATCGGCACGAACAGCGTGGCGATGATCGCGCCGAAGATGACGTTCTTGCCCCGGAAGTCGAAGCGGGCCAGCGCGTACGCGGCCATCGAGGCCACGATCAGCACCAGCACGGCCTGCCCGGTGGCGGCGAGCATGCTGTTGAGGAACCAGCGCAGCACCGGCGTCTGCGAGCTGCCGCCGAACAGCTCGGCGTAGCCGGCCGTGGTCGGGTCGCCCGGCAGGATCGTCGGCGGCACGCGGGTCGCCTCGCTGGTGGTCTTGAACGACGTGAGCAGCATCCACACCAGCGGGGCGATGAAGATGAGGCTCAGCCCGCCGAGCATGGTGTACCAGGCGATGCCCTTGACCTTGCTCATGACGGGTCCTTCTCGCGGAAGAGGCGGAACACGATCAGGCTGATGATCAGCAGGGCGAGCGTGAGCACGTAGCTCATCGCGGCGGCGCTGCCCATCCGGTAGTTGCGCAGCCCCTCCTCGGCGATGTACATGATCGCCGTGCGGGTCTCCTGGCCGGGCGCGCCCTGGGTGATCAGGTACGCCTGGCCGAACATGTTCGCCGAGGCGAGCACCGTGTTGATGACGATGAACAGCAGCACCGGCCGCAGCCCGGGCAGGGTCACGTGCCGGAACGCCGCCCACTTGCCGCCGCCGTCGATGCTGGCCGCCTCGTACAGCTCGCGCGGGATGTCCTGGAGGCCGGCGAGGTAGATGACGGCGTTGAAGCCGAGCGTCCACCACACCGTGACCCCGACCAGCGAGATCCACGCCCACGGCAGGCCGGTCGTCCACGGGGTGTCGCCGGGCAGGCCGATCGCGCCGAGGCCGGCGTTGACGACGCCGAGGTTGGGGTCGAGGACGAACCGCCAGAGCAGGCCGACGACGGCGACGCTGAGCACGTACGGGGCGAAGTAGACGGCCCGGAAGAAGGTGCGGCCCGGGAACGCCCGGTTGAGGATCAGCGCGACGCCCAGCGGCAGCGCCACCAGCAGCGGCACGGTGAACACCGTGAAGATGCCGGTGGCCTGCATCGACTGCCAGAACGACTCGTAGACGGCCGATCCGCTGTCCAGCAGTGCGCCGTAGTTGTCGACCCCGACGAACGGCTTGCCCGGCAGCAGGTAGTCCCACTCGTGCAGGCTGATCCACAGGCCGTAGACCGCCGGCACGAGCGTGAACGTGGTGAACAGGACGAGGTAGGGCGCGAGGAACAGCCACGGCGCCGCCCCGGGCCCGCGCCGCCGCGGCGCGGCGGGCGCCGGGGTCACCGGCGGCACGGGGCGGGTCGCGGGGCGGACGGTCTGCTCGACCATGGCGGTCAGCCCCCGTACTTCTTGGCGTTCTGCTCGAGCAGCTGGTTGGCCTTGTTGGCGCCGTCGGCCAGCGCCTGGGCCGGCGGCTTGCGCAGCAGGATCGCCTCGTTGACCGCGGTGTCGAGCGCGGCCATGACGTCCCCGATGCCGGGCACCGACGGCAGGAAGTGCACGTTGTCGATCTGCGTGCCGATCGACGCCTGCTCGATCAGGTCCTTGAAGCCCTGGCTCTCGCGGATGTCGCGGCGGGCCGGGACCTGGCCGCCCTTGGCCCACTCGAGCGACTGCTGGCTGATGTAGTTGATGAAGACCTTGCCGGCGGTCAGCTTGTTCTGGTCCTGGCTGCGCTGCTTGAACTGGACGAAGTTGTGGGAGCTGGCCCACACGGCGGGCTGGGTGCCGATCTGCGGCAGCGGCGCGACGCCCCACTCCAGGCCCTCGGCCTGGCGCAGCGTGTTGATCGTCCAGATGCCGTTCCAGTTGAACGCGGCCTTGCCGTTCTGCAGGGCGAGCAGGTCGGCGTCCTGGGCGACGTTGCGCGGGCTGTAGCCCTTCTGGATGAGGTCGACCAGCCACGTCATCGCCTGCTGGCCGGGCTGCTCCGCGAACGTGGCCTTGGTGCCCTGCTCGTCGAAGATCTGCCCGCCGAACTGCCAGACCAGCGACATGAACTGGTGGCTGCCGGTGAACGGGAACGGCGTGGCCCAGTGGCCCTGGATGCCCTTGCCCTTCAGGGTCTCCAGCGCCGACATGTACTCGTCGTTGTTGGTGGGCGGCTTGTCCGGGTCGAGGCCCGCCTGCTCGAGGACCTTCTTGTTGTAGAACATGCCGAGCGAGTGGACGTCCAGCGGGATGCCGAACCGCTTCTGGTTGTAGACGCCGGCCCGCCAGACGGGCGGCGAGAACGCGGCCTCGTCGAGCTGCAGCGACTGGGCGACGTCGTCCAGCGGCAGCACCACGCCCCGGGCGGCGTTCGTGGCGAGCTGGTCGACGTGCATGATGCCCAGGTCGGGGCCGTTGCCGGTGGACACGGCGGCCGGCACTTTCTGGTAGTAGTCGGCCCACTCGTACACGTTCATCGAGACCTTGATGTTCTGGTTGGCCTGGTTGAACTTGTCCACGAGCGACTTCATGATCGGGCCGTCACCGCCGGTGAAGCCGTTCCAGAAGGCGAGCGTGACGTCGGGGCCGGTGTAGGTGGTCGCGGCGGGCTGGGCGTTCTGCCCGCCGCCGCCGACGACGGGGTTCGGGCCGTCGCCGCCGCACGCGCCGAGCAGCACGGCGCTGCCGGAGCCGAGGCCGAGGCCGAGGAGTCCGCGGCGGGTGAGGGATGGGTTCACGGCGGTCACTTCCTTTGGGGGAGGGTCAATCGGAGGACGTGCCAGGAGACCGGGGGCAGCTCGACGACGGCGCGGCCGCCGTCGAACACCGGCGGGTCGAGGGGGCGCGGCGCGACGCGGCCGGGCGCCGCGGCGGTGTTCGCGAGGGTCGGGTCGGCCTCGGCGAGCGCGAGGTGTTCCACCGCGGTGACGGCGCCGAACGCGCGCAGGTCGAGGTGCAGCGGCACCGGCGCCTCGCCCCGGTTGACCGCGAAGACGGTCAGCCGGTCGCCGTCGACGGTGGCCGCGGCGTCGAGCACCGGCACGTCGCCGAAGCGGCCGGTGGGCATCGTCGGCGCGGTGAGGACGGGCCGCAGCGCGGTGCCGCGGGCGTGGCGGGCGGTCAGGGCGAAGGGGTGGAAGATCGTCTGCCGCCAGGCCGGCCCGCCGGGCTCGGTGCGGATCGGCGCGATGATGTTGACGAGCTGCGCCTGGCAGCCGATGGCGAGCCGGTCGGCGTGCCGCAGCATGCTGATGAGCAGGTTGCCGACGACCATCGCGTCGGTGACGGTGTACTCGTCCTCGATGAGCGGCGGCGGCTCACCCGCGATGCCGCGGTCCTCGGGCTCGGTGAACCGGGACTGGTACCAGACGTTCCACTCGTCGAGCGCGAGCCGGATCCGCTTGGTGCGGCGCAGCTTCGCCCGGACGAAGTCGGCCGTGGCGACGACGGCGTCGATGAACGCGTCGAGGTCGACGGCGGCGGCCCGGAAGCTGGCCGCGTCGTGCTTCTCGGGGTCGTAGTAGGAGTGCAGCGAGACGTAGTCGACCTGGTCGTACGCGTGCTCCAGGACGGTCGCCTCCCAGGCGGCGAACGTCGGCATGTCCGAGTGGGAGCTGCCGCAGGCGACGAGCTCGATGCCCGGGTCGACGCGGCGCATGGCGTGCCCGGCGCGGGCGGCGACCCGGCCGTACTCGTCGGCGGTGCGGTTGCCGACCTGCCACGGGCCGTCCATCTCGTTGCCCAGGCACCAGAGCCGCACGTCGTGGGGCTGCCCGACGCCGTGCTTTCGGCGCAGGTCGGCCGCCGCCGTGCCGCCGGGCAGGTTCGTGTACTCGACGAGCTCGGCCGCCTCGGCGACGCCGCGGGTGCCGAGGTTGACGGCGAGCATCGGCTCGACGCCGGCGGCGCGGGCCCAGCCCATGAACTCGTTGAGCCCGAAGGCGTTGGACTCGACGGTGCGCCAGGCGAGGTCGAGCCGCTGGGGCCGGTCGCCGACCGGGCCGACGCCGTCCTCCCAGCGGTAGCCGGAGACGAAGTTGCCGCCGGGGTAACGCACGGTGGTGACGCCCAGCTCGCGGGTCAGGTCGAGCACGTCGGTGCGCAGCCCGGCGTCGTCGGCCGCCGGGTGGCCGGGTTCGAAGACGCCGGAGTACACGCACCGGCCCATGTGCTCCACGAAGGAGCCGAAGAGCCGGGGATCCACCGCGCCGATGACGAAGGCCGGGTCGAGAGTGAGCTGCGCCACGGTCATGCCCCGTTTTACAACGTTGCAACCATCGTTGTAAAGAGATCGGCATCAAGACGTTACGTGCCGATTACTGACCGTCAGCGGCCGAGTGTGCTCTCCCGCAGCATCAGCGTGTGCTTGACCTTGAGCTCGCGGGGCGCGGCGGCCTCGGCCGGATCCTCGCCCAGCCGCTCGGCCAGCAGGTCCACGGCCAGCCGCGCGATCCGGGCGGTGTCCGGCGAGACGGTGCTCAGCGTCGGGCTGCTGAACCGGCCGTCCTCGATGTCGTCGAAGCCCATCACCGCCACCTCGTCCGGCACCGCGACCCCGCGGTCCAGCAGGGTGCGGATCGCGCCGAGGGCGAGCAGGTCGTTGAAGCAGAAGACGGCGTCCGGCGGGTCCGCCCGGTCCAGCAGCGCCGCCATCGCGGCGGCGCCGTCCGCCCGGCGGAACGAGTCCACCGCGACCACCAGCGACGCGTCGTACGGCAGCCCGCACTCCGAAAGCGCCGCCCGGTAGCCGGCCAGCCGCTGGTGCGCCGTGATCGCCGACGACTGCGCCTGCGCGCCGATCGCCGCGATCCGGCGCCGGCCCAGCCCCGCCAGGTGCCGCACCGCGTCACCGGCGGCCGCCGTGTTGTCGATGGCCACGTGGTCGGCCGGGCCGTGCCAGACCCGCTCGCCGAGCAGCACCATGGGCGTGCCCGCCTCGCCGCGCGCCAGGTCGCCGCCGGCCAGCGCGAGCGGGCTGAAGATGAGCCCGTCGATCGCGTGCCGGCGCAGCCCCGACACGAGGTTGCGCTCGCGTTCCACCTGGCCGTCCGTCTGATCGATGAGCACGGTCCAGGCGTGCCGCTCCGCGGCCTGCACGATGAAGCCGGCCAGCTCCGCGAAGTACGGCATCTGCAGCTCGGGCAGCGCCAGCGCGATGACCCCCGACCGGCCGCCGCGCAGCTGCCGGGCCGCCGCGTTCGGGCGGTAGCCCAGCGCGTCGATCGCCTCCTGCACGCGCGCACGGGTGCCCGGCGCGACGTGCACGTATCCGTTGACCACGTTCGACACGGTCTTGATCGACACGCCTGCCCGCGCGGCCACGTCCTTCAGGCCCGGCGGCATCCGGTCGCCCCCTCGACAGTCGCGACGCTCCAGGGCTGACCCTACAACGTTGCAACACCGCGCGGCCTGCGCCCTCACAGGACCAGCAGTCCCAGGGCCCGGCCGTGCCGGCGCAGCCCGGCCAGCACGTCCGCCGGCGGCAGCGCGGGAGCGGGCGCGGCCGGGCCGGGGGTGCGCAGCGCCCGCGACGCGTGGGCGGTCGGCAACGCCAGGTGCGGGTAGTGCCGCATCGCGTCGAGATCCACCTCGCCGTGGCGGCCGGCGAACGAGGCCAGCGCCCGCCACTGCCCCAGCGACGCGTGGGTGTGCCGCACCGTCCCCGGCGGCGCCGGCAGGACCAGGACCTCGGCGAACGGCCGGCTGCCCGCCAGCCACAGCTCGGCCGCGTCCACCGTCCGCGCCGACGAAGTCTCGCACCAGTACGGCACCAGCCCGCCCGCCTGCACCAGCCACGGGTCGAGCAGCCGGTCCGACTCGACCACCAGGCGGTCGCCGCCGCCGAGTGCGGCCGCCTGGTCGCGGTGCACGTCGGCGGCCGCCGCGCTGAGCGCCTCCGAGCGCGGGTACAGGACGCGGTGCGCGACGGTGCCGGCGCCGGCGGCGGTCCGCCGCAGGTCGCGCTCCAGCTCCGGCTCGCCCGCCGTCTCCGCGTACTGGCCGGGCAGCGCGGGGTACGACGCCAGCGACCACTGGCGGCCCTGCGCCCGCAACGTCAGCTCGCGGTGCCCCGGGCCGAGGTGATCGTGCGGGTGCAGCCCGCCGACGGGGCTGCCGATCTGGCAGGTGTGGCCGGGCCCCACCCGCAGCACGGGCCAGGTGCGGGTGTCGCGGAACAGCAGCACGGGCGCGCCCGGGCGCAGCCGCTCGGTCAGCAGCCGCCCGTAGGCCTCGGGCAGCGCCAGCCACCGCACGTGCAGCGTCACGGTCGTGTCGGCGCCCGGCCCGCGCCGCACCGGGTCGTGCACCTGCCGGACGGTGACCCCCGGGTGCGCCGCCAGCAGCCCGGCGGCCACCTCCGCCCCGACGTCGACGGCGTCACCGATCGCGCCCGGCTCACCCGACGGCGCCTGGCCGCGGCGGACCGTCACCGTGAAACTGGTCGGCAGCCACGGCGCCCCCATCGCGGCGGCCAGGTGCACCGCGGCGCCGTGCGGCGAACCCAGCACGAGCGCCGGAAAACCGTCGCCGGCATAGTGCCCGGCGAACCAGGCCGCGACGGCCTCAGGATCTATGCGCCGCGCGGTGTCCACCGGCACGGCGTCGGCGTACGCGTCCTGCGCCAGCGCCCGCCGCCGGGCGTCGCGCGGCAGCCCCGGATGCCGCCCGAGCAGCGGCGGCCGGTCGAGATCCGCACAGGGCAGCTTGCGCACCGCCCGCGCGGCGACGTCCAGCAACAACCGGTCCGCACCGTCCCGGCACACCACCCGGCCGACGTCCGGCGCCCCCACCCCGGCGACGGTCATCGCAGGACGCTTCGGCAAGGAGTTCCGGCAACCATGGGGCGGACTTCCCGGCCAGTGGCCCCCCAAACAACCGGCGCCGCAGAGACCCACAGGCCTTGTGCCACAAAACATCCGGGCCCGAAGAAAGGCAAGGGCGAAGCCCGAAGCCGCCCGCAGTAACCGCAACCGTAGTCGGCTTGTGCCGCGCGGTGTCGAGGGCCCGAGGACGGCAAGGACGAAGTCCGTGTCCGCCTGCAGTAACCGCAACCGAAGTCGGCTTGCGCCGCGCGGTGTCCCGGCTCCGAGGACGGCGAGGGCGAAGCCCGTGGCCGCCCGCAGGAGCCGGGACACCGCGTCAAGGCGGCGCCAGCCCGTCGCCGCGGAGCGGCGACAAACTACAGAGCCTCGATGATCATCCCCGCCGCGACCGTGCGGTTGGTCGTCTCGTCGATGAGGATGAAGCCGCCGGTGGTGCGATTGCGGCGGTACTCGTCGGCGAGCAGCGGGACGGTGGTGCGCAGCTTGACGCGGCCGATCTCGTTGAGCTTCAGCTCGTCGGCGGTCTCGTCGCGATGCAGGGTGTTGACGTCGAGGCGGTACTGCATGCCGCGCACGACCGCGCGGGCGGTGCGGGTGGTGTGCTTGACGGCGTACTTGGCACCGACGCGCAGCGGGGCCGACTCGTCCATCCAGCAGATCATCGCCTCGATGTCCTGGGCGACGGCCGGTGCGTTGTGCGGGCGGCAGATCATGTCGCCGCGGGAGATGTCGATCTCGTCGGCGAGCCGGACGGTGACGCTCATGGGCGGGAACGCCTCGGCGACGGGGCCGTCCGCGGTGTCGATCTCGGCGATGGTGCTGGTGAAGCCGGACGGCAGCACCATGACCTCGTCGCCGGGCTTGAGGACGCCGGAGGCGACCTGGCCCGCGTAGCCGCGGTAGTCGGTGACCGTCGTGGACTGGGGGCGGATCACGTACTGCACGGGGAAGCGGACGTCGACGAGGTTGCGGTCGGACGCGATGTGCACGTGCTCCAGGTGGTGCAGCAGCGACGGCCCCTCGTACCACGGGCTCTTCTCGCTGCGGGTGGCGATGTTGTCGCCGTTGAGCGCGGAGATCGGGATGACGGTGAGGTCGGGGGCGTCGAGCTTGGCGGCGAACGAGGTGAACTCGTCGGCGATCTCGTTGTAGACGTCCTGGTCCCAGTCGACGAGGTCCATCTTGTTCACGCACAGCACGAGGTGCGGGACCCGCAGCAGCGAGCAGAGGAACGCGTGCCGGCGGGACTGCTCGACGAGGCCCTTGCGGGCGTCGACGAGGATCAGCGCGAGGTCGGCGGTGGAGGCGCCGGTGACCATGTTCCGGGTGTACTGGATGTGCCCGGGGGTGTCGGCGATGATGAACTTGCGCCGCGGGGTGGCGAAGTAGCGGTACGCCACGTCGATGGTGATGCCCTGCTCGCGCTCGGCGCGCAGGCCGTCGGTGAGCAGCGCCAGGTTGGTGTATTCGTCGCCGCGGGCCGCGCTGACGGCCTCGACGGCTTCGAGCTGGTCGGTGAACAGCGACTTGGTGTCGTACAGCAGCCGGCCGATCAGGGTCGACTTGCCGTCGTCGACGCTGCCCGCGGTGGCGAACCGGAGCAGGTCCATGCCGCGCGCGGCGGCCGCCTCGGGCTCCAGGACGGACTGGGACATCAGAAGTAGCCCTCTCGCTTGCGGTCTTCCATCGCGGCCTCGCTGACCCGGTCGTCGCCGCGGGTGGCGCCGCGCTCGGTGATGCGGGTGGCGGCGACCTCCTCGATGACCTTCTCGACGGTGTCGGCGTCGGAGCGCACGGCGGCGGTCTGGGACGCGTCGCCGACGGTGCGGTAGCGCACGCGCTCGATCCGGGGGGTCTCGCCCGGGCGGGCGGCGAGGAACTCGTTGACGGCGTACACCATGCCGTCGCGCTCGATGACCTCGCGGTCGTGCGCGTAGTAGATGCTCGGCAGTTCGAGCCGCTCGCGGGCGATGTAGTGCCACACGTCGAGCTCGGTCCAGTTGGACAGCGGGAAGACGCGGATGCTCTCGCCGGGGGCGTGCCGGCCGTTGTACAGCGACCACAGTTCGGGCCGCTGGTTCTTCGGGTCCCACTGGCCGAACTCGTCGCGGAAGCTGAACATCCGCTCCTTGGCGCGGGCCTTCTCCTCGTCGCGGCGGGCGCCGCCGAAGAGGGCGTCGAAGCGGTACTTCTCGACGGCGGCGAGCAGCACGGGCGTCTGGATGCGGTTGCGGGTGCCGTCGGGCAGCTCGCGCACCAGGCCGGACTCGATGGCCTCGGGAACGCTGGCGACGACCAGGTTGAGGCCGAGCTCGTCGACGCGCTTGTCGCGGTACTGGAGCACCTCGGCGAAGTTGTGCCCGGTGTCGACGTGCATGACGGGGAACGGGATGCGTCCCGGCGCGAACGCCTTCTCCGCGAGGCGGAGCATGACGATGGAGTCCTTGCCGCCCGAGAAGAGCAGCACGGGCCGCTCGAACTCGGCGACCACCTCCCGCATGACGAAGATGCTCTCGGCTTCCAGAGCGTCGAGGTGCGAGACGCGGTAGGTCGCTGTCTGGCTCATGGGTGTCAGTTCCTCAAAAATCAGCCCGGCGTGCGGAGGTCAGGGTACGCGGAGGTGACGCTGCAACGCTGCGAGCAACCGAGGGGCGAGATCCTTGCGGCAGACCACCAGGTCCGGCAGGCGCGGATCGGCCTCGTTGTATTGCAGCGTAGTGCCGTCGATCCGGGAAGCGTGCAGCCCGGTGGCCGTCGCCACAGCGACGGGGGCGGCGGAGTCCCACTCGTACTGGCCGCCGGCGTGGATGTAGGCGTCGGCCTCGCCCGAGATGACGGCGGCGATCTTGGCGCCGGCGGAGCCCATGGGGACCATCTCGGCGCCGATGTCCTCGCCGAGGGCGGTGAGGAACTCCGGCGGCCGGCTGCGCGAGGCGGCGAGCCGGATCTTCCCGCCGGTGGCGGAGGAGAGCGGCAGCGGCGGGTACGCGGGCGGCTCGTCGGTGGCGAGCACGCGGTGCTGGGCGGGCAGGGCGACGGCGCCGGCGGCGAGGCAGTTGGGGCGGGAGCAGTCGGCGGTCCAGAGCGCGACGTGCACGGCCCAGTCGGTGCGGCCCTGTTCGCTGAACTCGCGGGTGCCGTCGAGCGGGTCGATGATCCAGACGCGCTGGGCGCCGAGCCGGTCGGGCCGCGGGGTGCCCTCGCTCCAGGCGGTGCGCGAGGACTCGTCCTCCTCCGACAGCACCGCGTCGGCGGGCCGCCAGCGGGCCAGCTCGGCGCGGATGAGGTCGTGCGACGCCTGGTCGCCCGCGGCCTTGAGGGCCTTGGGGTCGGCGTACCCGACGCTCTCGCGGACCTCGAGCAGCGCCTGGCCGGCGCGGGCGGCGAGCCAGCGCGCGAAGGCGGCGTCGATGACCGGCGGGGTGCCGGACTCGGCGTCGCCGCGCTGCGCGCCCACCCGGGCGGCGGTGCGCTCACTCATGTTCGCTCCCATTCGTCAGTACGCCCCGGACGACCGGACCACGGCCGACAGGGTACGCAGCAGGATGACCAGGTCGAGGCTGAGCGACCAGTTCTCCACGTAGCTGAGGTCCAGTCGGACGGCTTCGTCCCACGCCAGATCAGACCGTCCGGACACCTGCCACAAACCGGTCATGCCGGGCTTCACGGCGAGGCGGCGGCGGACGTCGTCCGGATACGCGGCGACCTCCTCCGGCAGCGGCGGCCGGGGACCCACCAGCGACATCCGCCCGGACAGGACGTTGAGCAGCTGCGGCAGCTCGTCCAGCGAAAGCCGGCGCAGCCAGCGCCCGACCGGGGTGACCCGCGGGTCGTTCCTGATTTTGAAGAGCACGCCGTCGTGCTCGTTGAGGTGACGCAGCTCCGCCAGGCGGGACTCGGCGTCGACGTACATGCTCCGGAACTTCACCATCCGGAACTCCTGGCCGTCGCGGCCGATGCGGACCTGCCGGAAGAGTACCGGTCCCTGCGACGAGATCCGGACGGCCAGTGCGATGCCCAGCAGCAACGGCGAGAACGCCAGCAGCAGCAGCCCCGCGCCGATCCGGTCGCACACCTCCTTGACGACCCGGCCGCCGCCGGACAGCCGCGGGTGCTCGACGTGCAGCATCGGCAGGCCGTCGACGGGGCGGATCGTGGTGCGGGCGCCGGCGACGTCCACCAGCGCGCTGGCCACGATCAGGTCGACGTCGTCGCGCTCCAGCCGCCACGCCATCCGGCGCAGCGCCACCCCGTCCAGTTCCGGGCAGCTCAGCACCAGCACGGTGTCCGCCTCGGCGGCCTCGACCGCGAACGCCACGTCGTCGAACGTGCCGAACACCTCGATGCCGACGTTGCCGTCGTGCTGCGGCGGCAGGCAGGCGCCCACCACCTCCAGGCCGTGGTAGCGCTCGCGGCGCAGCTGCCGGGTGATCGCGACGACGGCCAGCTCGTGGCCTACCACGACGACCCGGCGCAGGCAGGCGCCGCGCGCCCGGGCCCGGTGCAGCCGCTTGCGCAGCGCGAACCGGAACGCCACCGAGGCCAGGGTCGCGACCGGCAGGGCGGCCAGCACGTACGACCGGGCCAGGTCCAGTTCCAGCGCGTACGAGATGAGCGCCGTCGCCGCGATCAGGCCGAGCCCGCCGCGGATGACCCGCTCGTACTCGTCGGTGCCGACGTACAGGAAACGCCGCTCGTAGGCGCGGCTCAGCATCAGGACGGCGACCAGTGCGACCGGCAGCAGCGCCGACAGCAGCAGGTACGCGCTGTTGTAGGTGGTGAGCTGTTCGCCGAAGCGCAGCCCGAACGCCATCGCGCCGGCGGCCGCGCCGACCGCCAGGTCGGCCACCACGAGGGCGCGCACGTAGCGCGACTCCCACGCCTGGCGGCGCGAGAACGCGGCGTGCCGGCCGGAGTGCCGGCCGGGCGGGCGGGTGAGCGGGGTGGTGGCGGCGCTGCGGTTCGGGCCGGCGGCGAAGCGCTGCTCGGCCAGGTTCTGCGCCCGGGTGTACGGGATGCGCTGCGCGCGCTGCCCGCCGTTGGTGATCTCGCCGGTCGAGGCCTCCGGGGCCGCGTTGGCGCCGGCGCCGGGGGCGCCCCGGCCGGCGCGCGGCTGCGGGTTCTCGCCCAGCCACGGCAGCGCCATGGTGGGGCCGGTGAGGCTGGTCAGGCCCGCGGGCGCCGGGCTGGCCGGCGCCTCGGTCAGGTCGGACGGGTGCTGGGCCGGGGGAACGTAGCCCTCCAGCTGCGCGACGAGATCGGTGAGCAGCTCCGTCGTGTCCTCGGCATTGGACGACACGGCGCGATCCCGCTCGTCCGGCCACGCCTGCTGCATCCCGACCTCCCCACGACGTCGAACACGGTGACGCTGCGGTTCGCAGCGTCGCAGTGCCCAACGCGATTCGCACGGAAGGCGTTGCGGGACAACGGGATCAGACAATCAGGACGAAAGATGTGTCCGATTTACGAGCATTCGTCTAGGAACCGTGGTACGCGTTCTGTGTCGGTTCCACGCCCTTCGTCACGACCGACTCGACGACGTCCGCCGCCCGGTCCACCAGGAACTCCAGCTCCTTGCGCTCGGCCGCCGAGAAGTCCGACAGCACGTAGTCGGCCGGGTCCTGCCGGCCCGGCGGGCGGCCGATGCCGAACCGCACCCGCGCGTACTCCTTGCTGCCCAGCGACTTCGACATGCTGCGCAGCCCGTTGTGGCCGCCCTCGCCGCCGCCGCGCTTCACCCGCAGCTGGCCGTACGGCACGTCCAGCTCATCGTGCACCGCCACCACGTTCTCCACCGGCACCTTGAAGAACTGCGACAGCGCGGCCACCGGCGCGCCCGACAGGTTCATGTACGTCAGCGGCTTCACCAGCACCGCGCGCGGCCCGCCGATCGACAGCCGGCCCTCGGCGACCTCGGCGTGCGCCCGCTTGTGCCGGCCGAACTTCGCGCCCATCCGGCCCGCCAGCAGCTCCACCACCATGAAGCCCACGTTGTGCCGGTTGCCCGCGTACTCCCGGCCCGGGTTGCCCAGGCCGACCAGCAGCCACGGCTCGTCCATGCGTGTGTACCCCCTGGAAACGACATCAGGGAAAGCGCCGGGCGGCGCTTTCCCTGATGCGATGCGTGTCGTGCTGCGGATCAGGCCTCGGCGGGGGCTTCCTCCGCCGCGGCGGACTCGCCGCCCTCGGCGGCCTCGCCCTCGGCGGGCTCCTCGGCGACCGTCTGCGCCGCCGACACGAGCGCGATCACGGTCGACGGGTCGACCGCCAGCTCGGAGCCGCGCGGCAGGGTCACGTCGCCGGCGGTGATCTGCGTGCCGGCCTCGGCGCCCTCGATCGAGACCTCGACCGACTCGGGCAGGTGCAGCGCCTCCGCCGTCAGCGACAGCGTGGTGCTCTCGGTGACGACCAGCGTGTTCTTCGCGGCGTCGCCGGTCAGGATCACCGGGACGTCGACGGTGACCTTCTCGCCGCGCTTCACGATGATCAGGTCGATGTGCTCGTAGGTGTCCTTGATCGGGTCCTTCTGGATCGCCTTCGGCAGGGCCAGCGTGCTGGCGCCCCCCTGGACGTCGATCGCGAACACCTGGTTGAGACCGCCGTGCCGGATGGCCGCGGCGAACTCGCGGGCGGGCAGGGCGATGTGGACGGGCTTCTCGCCGTGGCCGTACAGCACGGCGGGCACCAGGCCGGCGCGGCGCGTGCGGCGGGCTCCACCCTTACCGAACTCGGTACGGGGCTCGGCGCTGATCTTTACCTCGGACACGGGGAAACTCCTGAAGCTGTTCGTCGGGGCTGCGTAGTCGGCGGGCGTGGCGTCGATCGTCGGCGGTGCCGTGCGGTCGTCGGCGGTGCCGGGCGAGAGGCGCACTGGGCACAGGCCCGGAGCACCGCGTCGATCACGGTGCCTCCGTGCCGTCCGCGCTTGTCAGCAGCAGACCGCAGGGCACCCTCGCCGTGGCAACCGGACCAGTTTACCTGCCCGTGACGAGCGCTCGCCGCCGGGGCCGTTTCGTCAGCTCAGGCCGCCGAACAGGGTGGTCACCGAGCCGTCGTCGAACACCTCGCGGATCGCCCGCGCCAGCAGCGGCGCGATGGACAGCACGGTGATCTTGTCGAACTGCTTCTCCGGCGGCAGGGGCAGCGTGTTGGTCACCACGACCTCGCTGATCCGGCTGTTCTTGAGCCGCTCGACCGCCGGGTCGCTCAGCAGCGCGTGGGTCGACGCCACGATCACGTCGGCCGCGCCGGAGGCGTGGATGATGTCGGCGGCCTTCGCGATCGTGCCACCGGTGTCGATCATGTCGTCGACGACCAGGCACACCCGGCCCTCGACCTCGCCGACCACCCGGTTGGCGACCACCTGGTTGGGCTTCAGCGGGTCGCGCGTCTTGTGGATGAACGCCAGCGGGCAGCCGCCCAGCCGGTCCGTCCAGCGCTCCGCCACCCGCACCCGGCCCGAGTCCGGCGCCACCACCGTCATCGGGCGGCCCGCGTACTTCTTCTGCACGTAGTCGGCCAGGATGTCCATCGCGAACAGGTGGTCGACCGGGCCGTCGAAGAAGCCCTGGATCTGCGCGGTGTGCAGGTCGACCGTCAGGATCCGGTTCGCGCCCGCCTGCTTGAGCAGGTCGGCGATCAGCCGGGCCGAGATCGGCTCGCGGCCGCGGTGCTTCTTGTCCTGCCGGGAGTACGGGTAGAACGGCAGCACCACCGTGATCCGCTTCGCCGACCCCCGCTTCAGGGCGTCGACCATGATCAGGGTCTCCATGACCCAGGTGTTGATGCCGGCCGTCATCGACTGCACGACGAACGCGTCCGAGCCGCGCACCGAGTCCTTGAACCGGACGAAGATCTCGCCGTTGGCGAACTCGTACGAGTCCGACGGCGTCGGGGCCACCCCCAGCACCTGGCCGATCTCCTCGGCCAGCTCGGGAAAGCCCCGTCCGGAGAAGAGCATCAGGGACTTACGGTTCTCCGCGACGATGCTGCCCATCGGCTGCTGCGCTCCCGACGTTGGTGCCGACTAGTCCCGAGCAGTATCCCCCTCGGCGGCCGGATCGCCACCGCCCGAGTGTCCGCTGTCAGATCCCTCACCCCGGCTTGCGCGGGCGGCCGCGTCCGCGCTGGCGGTGCCCGAGCGCTTGCGCTCGACCCAGCCCGGGATGTTGCGCTGCTGGCCGCGCGCCACCCCCAGGTGCCCCGGCGGGACGTCCTTGGTCACCGCGCTGCCCGCCGCCACGTACGCGCCCGGGCCGATCTCCACCGGCGCCATCAGCACCGAGTCAGAGCCGACGAACGCCGCCTCGCCGACCGTGGTGCGGTTCTTCGCCACCCCGTCATAGTTGGCGAAGATCGTGCCCGCGCCGATGTTGGCCTTCGCGCCGATGCGGGCGTCGCCCACGTACGACAGGTGCGGCACCTTCGCGCCGTCGCCCAGCTCGGCGTTCTTCGCCTCGACGAACCCGCCGATCTTCGCCTTGCGCCCCAGCGTGGTGCCCGGCCGCAGGTACGAGTACGGCCCGACCGTCGCCTCCGGCCCGATCTCGGCGCCCACCGAGTGCGCCCGCAGCACCGTCGCGCCCGCGCCCACCACCGTGTCGACCAGCGTCGTGTCCGGCCCGACCACCGCGCCGGCGCCGACCCGCGTCGCGCCCTGCAGCTGGGAGTTCTGGTCGATCACCGCGTCCGCCTCCAGCTCGACGGTGACGTCGATCCACGTCGTCTGCGGGTCGAGGATCGACACCCCGGCGCGCAGCCACGCCGAGTTCACCCGGTCGCGCAGCAGCACCCGCAGCAGGGCCAGCTCGAGCTTGTCGTTCGCGCCGAGCGTCTCGCGGAAGTCGCCCGCCACGTGCACGGCGACCTGGTGCCCCACGGACGCGAGCAGGCCGAACACGTCGGTCAGGTACTCCTCGCCCTGGTCGTTGTCCGTCGACAGCTTGCCCAGCGCCTCGCGCAGCAGGCCCAGGTCGAACGCGTAGATGCCCGCGTTGATCTCGCGCAGCGCGCGCTCCTGCGGCGACGCGTCGCGTTCCTCGACGATGCGCTCCAGGTGGCCGTTCGCGTCCCGCACGATCCGGCCGAGCCCGGACGGGTCGGCCACCTCGGCGGCCAGCACGGTCGCGCCCGCCCCGCTCTGCTCGTGCGCGGCGACCAGCGCCTCCACGGTCTCGGGGCGCAGCAGCGGCACGTCGCCGTTGAGCACCACCACCGTGCCGGCGGCGTCCGGCGCCGCCTCCAGCGCGATCCGCACCGCGTGCCCCGTGCCGTTCTGCTCCGCCTGCAGCACGGGGACGGCGCCGGGCTCGATCTCCGCGAGGTGCGCCTCGACCTGCTCGGCCTTGTGCCCCACCACGACGATCGTGCGGCCGGCCTCGGCGGCGGCCGCGGCGGCCAGCACGTGGCCGAGCAGGGTGCGGCCGAGCATCGGCTGGAGCACCTTCGGCGTCGCGGACTTCATCCGCTTGCCCTCACCGGCGGCGAGGACGACGACGGTACGGCTGGGGGCCTGGCTCACGCGGGACTCCATTGTTCGCAGCAGCGGGCAGGACGCGGCTGCGCTTCAGCCGCGGAGACGACTGCTCCCCGAAAGGGACTCGAACCCCTATAGACGGCACCAAAGGCCGCAGTCCTGCCAATTAGACGATCGGGGACCACACGGGACGTTCGCCCTGACGGGCTTTCCGCGGCCCACATCTTAACCCGACCAGGCGCGGCGCCCGGTCCGGTGATCCCGCACTGGCCGATGCCCGGCCCCGGCCATCGCGGGCCGGCCGGGCCGGTCGGCGGGACGGATCGACGAACTCCGACTCGATGGGCAACTTCCGGCACCGTTCCCGTAGCGACCTACGGTCCCGTAGGTTACGGTGACGTAGGCGTAGCTTTGGATCTCCGGCACGCCCCCCTCGTACCGTCCTCCGCTCCCCTGAGAGGTGCCATGACTTCCGTCCTGCACGAGCCGGCCGCCCCCGCCGCCGGGCCGAAGCCGCTGACCGAGGGGCCGCAGCGACCGGCCATCCTCGTCGCGCTGTACGCCTTCGTCGTGATCCCGTTCCTCGCGGTCATCGCGGCTGTCCCGGTGGCCTGGGGCGGGTGGCTGAGCTGGACGGACATCGCGATCGCCGGCGTGTTCTACGTGATCGCCGGGCTCGGCATCACCGTCGGCTACCACCGGTACTTCACCCACGGGTCGTTCAAGGCCAAGCGCCCGCTGCGCATCGCGCTGGCCGTGGCCGGGTCGCTCGCCATCGAGGGCGAGATCATCCAGTGGGTGGCCGACCACCGCCGGCACCACGCGTACTCCGACATCGAGGGCGACCCGCACTCGCCGTGGCGGTTCGGCACCGGGTTCTGGGCGCTCACCAAGGGCCTCTGGCACGCCCACATGGGCTGGCTGTTCAAGCGCGAGCTGACCAACCGCAAGCGCTTCGCGCCCGACCTGCTCGCCGACAAGGACATGGCGCTGGTCGACCGGCTGTTCCCGCTCTGGGTGGTCATCTCGACGCTGGGCCCGGCGCTGCTGGGCGGCCTCATCACCTGGTCGTGGCAGGGCGCGCTGACGGCGTTCTTCTGGGCGGGCGTCGTGCGCATCGGCCTGCTGCACCACGTGACCTGGTCGATCAACTCCGTGTGCCACGTGTACGGCGAGCGCCCGTTCGAGGTGCGCGAGGGCGACAAGGCCTCGAACTTCTGGCCGCTGGCCATCGTGTCGTTCGGCGAGAGCTGGCACAACCTGCACCACGCCGACCCGACGTGCGCCCGGCACGGCGTGCTCAAGGGCCAGATCGACATCTCGGCGCGGGTCATCTGGATGTTCGAGAAGCTCGGCTGGGCGTCGAACGTCAAGTGGCCGAAGGCCGAGCGCGTGCAGGCCAAGCTCGTCAAGGAAGCGGCGTGACGGTTGCCCCGGATCGGGCGCCGGCCACCCGGCCGGCGCCCACGGGCACAGGCACGCAGGACGACCCGGACCCGTGGGCCGCGCGGCGGCGCTGGCCGGCCCCGCCGGGCGGCAAGTGGCCGGGCGTGGCCCGCGCCGGTGGCCGGGAGATCGGCCAGGAAATCGGACAGCAAGCGGAAACCGGGACGCTTCCGGTGGCTCAGGCCTGGCAGGATGGCCGGGTGACGGAGCAGAGCGAGCCGGCGCGGCCGGCGCCGCGGGGGCGGCGGGCGGCAGCGGCGGAGCCGGCGCGCCCGGCCGGGAAACCGGCCACCTCCCGGGTGCGCATGTCGGCGGCCCAGCGCCGCGAGCAGCTCATCGCCATCGGCCGCCAGCTGTTCGCCGACCGCGGCTTCGACGCGACCTCGATCGAGGAGATCGCGGCGCGGGCGAAGGTGTCCAAGCCGGTGGTCTACGAGCACTTCGGCGGCAAGGAGGGCCTGTACGCGGTGGTGGTGGACCGGGAGGTCCGCGCCCTGCTGGACAGGATCGCCGCGGCGCTGACCGCGGGGCACCCCCGCGAGCTGCTGGAGCAGGCCGCGCTGTCACTGCTGGAGTACATCGAGGAGGAGCCGCACGGCTTCCGGGTGCTGGTGCGCGAGTCGCCGGTGCTGTCGCAGGCGGGCAACTTCTCCAGCGTGATGAACGACGTGGCGCACCAGGTCGAGCACATCCTCGGCGCCGAGTTCACGGCGCGCGGCCTCGACCCCAAGTTCGCCGAGCTCTACTCGCAGGCGCTGGTGGGCATGGTGGCGCTCGTGGGCCAGTGGTGGCGGGAGGTGCGCAAGCCGAAGAAGGAGATGGTGGCCGCGCACCTGGTCAACCTGGCCTGGAACGGCCTGTCGCACCTGGAGGCGAAGCCGGCGCTGCTGACCCGCCCCCCGCGCTGAGAACGCCTGGGGTGCGTCAGCCGCGCCCGGCGGTGGCGATGCGTTCGCGCTCGGCCGCCTCCGGGTCGTCGTCGACCTTGCCGTACAGCCCGGCGAGCAGCACCACCAGGCCGGTCACCAGCAGCACGATGATGTTGACGACCGAGAAGTTGAACACGTTGACGTCGGTCTGCAGCACGGCCAGCCCGAAGACGCCCAGCACCATGAGCGCCCAGCCGCCGCCGCTGCTGACCCGGTGGTGCACGTTGCCGCCGATGGCGGCGGCCGCCACCAGCACCACGCCGATCACCACGGACAGCCACGCCTGCGCGGGGTTGGTGCGCAACCCCAGCGCCCAGTGCGAGCCGCGGCTGAAGAACTCGCCGCCCGAGGTGACGATGATGCCGACGATGCCGGCCACGAGGAAGAGCAGCCCGCACAGGGCCGCCAGGCCGCGGTAGGTGCCGCGGAACCGGTGGTTGACCGGGTAGTGAGCCATGGGGGGTGGCCTCCTCGGGGGCGGAGAGAACGGATCAGGCGTTGGCCTGCTCCTGCAGCACCTGACGCGGCGCGCCGGCCCGCTCGGGCGCGACGACCTTGCTGTACAGGCCGGCCATGACGAGCACGAGCCCGACGACGTAGGTCACGATGACGGTCGTCAGGCTGAAATTGAAGATGTTGGCGTCGGTGCGGATGAGCGCCAGCATCGCGCTGCCCACGCCGAGCAGCGCCCAGCCGAGGTAGAGGTCGGCGGCGACGTCGAGGTTGCGGCCGACCGCGGTGGCGAGCAGCACGAGCGCGCCGACGACCAGCGAGACGATCGACCAGGCGAGGTTGGTGCCCTGGCCGAGGACGTGGTCGATGCCGAGCGCGAACAGCCCGTCGCCGGCCGTCTGGATGAGCCCGAGGATGCCGAAGAGCACGAGGTAGAGGCCGGCGAGCCCGCCGAGCGCCCGGTAGACGGGCCGCAGGGGGTGGTTGACCGGAGTGTGCGCCATGGTCTCTGTCTCCAACGGGTCGGTTGTCCTGGGTGCGATTCTCCCGCATGGCCGCGGCGGCCGCAGGAGCACCCCCGGATCAGTCGGCGGGCAGCTGCTCGGCCAGCTCCAGCCAGGTCTCCTCGACCTGGGCGCGCTCGGCGCGGGTGGCCTTGAGCTGGCCGTCCAGTTCGATGATCTTGTCGTAGTCGGCGCCGTGCTCGGCCAGGCTCTCGTTCAGCCGGGCCTCCTTCTGCTCCAGCTTGGCGAGCTGCCGTTCGAGCTTGCCGAGCTCCTTGCGGGCGGCGCGCACCTCGGCGGCGGACATCCCGTTCGCGGCGGGGGCGGCGGCCGGGCCGCCGGCGATCGTGCCGGACGTGGACACGACGGGCGCCGACGACGTCCGCGCCAGGTACTCGTCGATGCCGCCGGGCAGGTGCACGATGCGGCCGTCGCCGAACATGCCGTACACGGTGTCGGTGACGCGCTCGACCAGGTAGCGGTCGTGGCTGGCCACGATCATCGTGCCGGGCCAGCTGTCGAGCAGGTCCTCCAGCGACGCCAGCGTGTCGGTGTCGAGGTCGTTGGTCGGCTCGTCCAGCAGCAGCACGTTCGGCTCGGCGGCCAGCAGGCGCAGCAGCTGCAGCCGGCGGCGCTCGCCGCCGGACAGGTCGCCGACGGGCGTCCAGATGCGCTTGTCGGTGAAGCCGAACACCTCGGCGAGCTGGCCCGCGGACAACTCCCGGTCGCCCAGCCTGACCCGCTTGGCGACCTCCTCGACGGCCTCCAGCAGGCGCAGGTGGCCGGGCAGCTCGTGCAGCTCCTGGGACAGGAACGCCGGGCGCACCGTCGAGCCGGTGAGCACCCGCCCCGAGTCGGGCTGCCGCAGGCCGGCGAGCAGGCGCAGGAGCGTGGTCTTGCCGGCGCCGTTCGCGCCGACGAGCGCGATCCGGTCGCCGGGGCCCACGTGCCACGTGGTCGGCTCCAGGATCGTGCGGTCGCCGACGGTCAGCGACGCCCCGGCCAGCTCGTACACCTGCTTGCCGAGCCGCGAGGTGGCCAGGCGCTGCAGCGACACGCTGTCGCGCACCGGCGGCACGTCGGCGATGAGCGCGTTGGCGGCGTCGATGCGGAACTGCGGCTTGGACGTGCGGGCGGGCGGGCCCCGGCGCAGCCAGGCGATCTCCTTGCGGAGCAGGTTCTGCCGGCGGGCCTCCACGGCGGCGGCGACGCGCTGCCGCTCGGCGCGGGCCAGGGTCCAGGCCGCGTAGCCGCCCTCGTACACGTGCACCTGCTGGTCGACGACCTCCCAGGTGGCGGTGCAGACCTCGTCGAGGAACCAGCGGTCGTGGGTGACCACGACGAACGCCCCGCGGCGGCCCTTCAGGAAGCGGGCCAGCCAGTCGACGCCGGCGACGTCGAGGTGGTTGGTGGGCTCGTCGAGGATCAGCAGGTCGGACTCGCGGACGAGCAGCGCGGCCAGCGCCACCCGGCGGCGCTCGCCGCCGGACATCGGGCCGACCGGCGTCTCCAGGCCCAGGTGGCCCATGCCCAGGCCGTCGAGGATGGTGCGCACCCCCGCGTCGCCCGCCCACTCGTGCTCGGCGCCCATGTCGGACGCCAGCCACAGCGAGCCGAGCACCACGTCGCGCACGGTGGCGGTGGGTGACAGGTCGAGGGACTGCGGCAGCGACAGCACGCGCAGGTCGCGGCGGTGGGTGACGCGGCCGGAGTCGGGCTCCTCGGCGCGCGCCAGCATGCGCAGCAGGGTGGACTTGCCCGCCCCGTTGAGGCCGACGATGCCGACGCGGGCGTCGTCGTCGAGGCCGAGGGAGACGTCGGTGAGCAGTTGCCCGGCGGCCCCGTAACCCTTGTTGACCTTGTCGAGGTTGACGATGTTGGGCACGGTTCAGACTATCCGCGCGCCCGGCATCGGCCCGCGGGCGGGCTGGGCGTCGCGGCACACCCCGGCCGCGCGCAGGCCGGCCGCCACGCTCTCGGCGTGCCCGGCGTCGGTGGCGAGGAAGACACAGGTGGGTCCGGACCCGGAGACGATGCCCGCGACGGCGCCCGCGTCGTAGCCGGCCTTGATGACGTCGGCCAGGGCGGGGCGCAGCGACAGCGCGGCGGGCTGCAGGTCGTTGGCGAGCACGGCGCCCAGCACCTCCGGGTCGCGCTGGCGCAGCGCCGCGAGCAGCTCGTCGGCGGCGCCCAGCGGGGCGGGCGGCCAGGAGCCCTCGCGCAGCTTGTCCAGCTCGCGGTACACCTCGGGGGTGGCGAGCCCGCCGTCGGCGACCGCCACGATCCAGTGCCAGGTGGCCGGGCGGGCCAGCACCGGGCTGACCGCCTCGCCGTGGCCGGTGCCCAGCGCGGTGCCGCCGTACAGCAGGAACGGCACGTCGGAACCCAGCCCGGCGCCCACGACGGCCAGGTCGTCGCGGCTCATGCCGAGCCCCCACAGGGCGTCGCAGGCGATCAGGGTGGCGGCCGCGTCGGCGCTGCCCCCGGCCAGCCCGCCCGCCAGCGGGATCTGCTTGCGCAGGTGCAGCCGGGCGTGCGCGGGCACCCGGCCGTGCGCGGCGAGCGCCCGGGCGGCGCGGATGACCAGGTTGGAGTCGTCGAGGGCCAGCTGACCGGCGCCCTCGCCCTCCATCGTCAGCGACAGGGTGTCGCCGGAGCGGGCGGTGACCTCGTCGAACAGGCTGATCGCGTGGTAGACGGTGTTCAGCTCGTGGTAGCCGTCGTCGCGCAGCGGGCCGACCCCGAGGTGCAGGTTGATCTTCGCGGGCACGCGGACCCGCACGGGCCCCGCCATTTTCCGCGGCCGGTCGTCGTCCGGGCCCCACGCCTCCGTCACCGGGACACCTTAGCGCCGTACCCCCGCCGTACCCCGGCAGCCGCGATCGCGGCGAACTGCGCCACGCCGAGCGACTCGCCGCGCGCCCCCGGGTCCACACCGGCCTCCACCAGGGCCGCCGCCGCGTTGTCCGGGCTGCCGGCCCAGCCGGCGAGGGCGCCCCGCAGCGTCTTGCGCCGCTGCGCGAACGCCGCGTCCACCACGGCGAACACCGCCCGGCGCGGCGCGCCGGCCACCGGCTCGGCCCGCCGGGTGAACGCCACCAGCCCGGAGTCGACATTGGGCACCGGCCAGAACACGGTCGGGGGAACCCGCCCGGCGGCGCGCGCCTCCGCGTACCAGGCCAGCTTCACGCTCGGCACCCCGTAGACCTTGGAACCGGGCCCGGCGACGAGCCGGTCCGCCACCTCCTTCTGCACCATCACGAGCCCGCCCCGCAGGGTCGGCAGCTCGGCCAGCAGATGCAGCACCACGGGCACAGCCACGTTGTACGGCAGGTTCGCCACCAGCATCGTGGAACCCGGCACGTCGTCCGCGGTGACCTTGAGCGCATCGGCGGCGTGCACCGTCAGCTTCGCGGCGTCGGCGCGCTCGGCGACCGTCCCCGGCAGCGCGGCCGCCAGCACCGGGTCCAGCTCGACGGCGTGCACGTGCGCCACCTGCGGCAACAGCGCCAGCGTCAACGACCCCAGCCCCGGCCCCACCTCCAGCGCCACGTCGTCCGGCCGCAACCCGGCCGCGGCGACGATGCGGCGCACCGTGTTCGGGTCGTGCACGAAGTTCTGGCCGAGCTTCTTCGTGGGCGCCACCCCGAGACGGGCGGCGAGCTCCCGGATCTCGGCCGGGCCGAGCAGATCAGCCATGACCGCAGAGCCTACGTGCCCGGCCGGCCCCGCCCACGCACCCGCCGTCCTGGCGACGACACGGTGGTCGTCTCGTCGCGGGGGTGACCGTCAGTCCGGCAGGTCGTCGAAGAACGCGGCGACGGGATGGTTGGCGATCAGGCGCGCCAATCCCACCGGCGTCTGGCCGTGGGCGTTCCGCGCGAACGGATCCGCCCCGTGCTCCCTCAGCAGCGTGATGAGCCGGCCGTCGCCGCGGCAGTTGAACACCGCGACGAAGAGGGCGGTGTTGCCGTGCCGGTTGGCCGCGTCGACGTCGGCGCCGGCTTCGAGCAGGGCGAGCGCCGCCTCGGCGGCGTTCTGCTGGGCGGCCATGTGCAACGGCCGGAAGCGGTGCATGTCCTCGGCGTCGGGGTCGGCGCCGGCTGCGAGGAGCCGGCGGACCGCCTCGGCGTCGTTCTCCAGGGCAACGTAGTGCAATCGTCCACGCCCGCGCATCGGCGCTAGGCCGACCAGCTGCCGAAGACGCGGTCGCCGTTGGCGGAGATCGCCGCGCACAGTTCGTCCACGTCGCGGCCGGTCGTGGCGGCCAGGGCCCGCACCGTCACCGGGATCAGGTACGACGCGTTCGGGCGGCCGCGGTACGGCATCGGGGTCAGGAACGGGGCGTCCGTCTCGACCAGCATCAGTTCCGGCGGGCACAGGGCCGCGGCCTCGCGCAGGCTGCCCGCGCTGCCGAACGTGACGGTGCCGGCGAAGCTGAGGAGGTAGCCGCGCCGGATGCACTCGGCGGCGAACTCCGCGTCGCCGGAGAAGCAGTGCAGCACGACCGTGTTGGGGGCGCCCTCGTCGTCCAGGACGCGCAGCACGTCGGCGTGGGCGTCGCGGTCGTGGATCATCAGTGCCTTGCCGTGCCGCTTCGCGATGGCGATGTGGGCGCGGAAGCTCGCCTCCTGGGCGGCGCGGCCGTCCTCGCCGGTGCGGAACGTGTCCAGGCCGGTCTCGCCGACGCCGCGCACCCGGGGCTGCCCGGCCAGCTCGTCGATCACCCGCAGCGCCTCGTCCAGGTCGGCCAGCCGGGGCGCCTCGTTCGGGTGCAGCGCGACCGTGGCCAGGACCGCCTCGTGCTTCGCGGCCAGCTCGGCGCCCCAGCGGGACGACTCGGTGTCGACGCCCACCTGGACCAGCCGGTCGACGCCCACGGCGGCCGCGGCGTCGATGAGCCCGAGGACCGGGTCGCCGGTGACGCCCTCCGGGACGCCGGACTCGTGCACCGTGATGTCGAGGTGGGTGTGGCTGTCGAAGACCGGGACGGCCAGCGGTTCCGGGGCCGGCGGGAACTCCCCCGCCCGGCGGGCCGCGCGCTGCTTGCGGAACTCAGTCGGCGTGCTCATCGCGGCAAGCATCACACATGGCGCCCGGGCCACCCGGCGTTCACCCCGCGGCCACCTCGCGGGCCTAGCGTGCCGCCCGTGAGTGTCACGGACGCCGGCCGCGCGGAGCTGCACGTGACCTGCGACGGCGTCCGCTACCGGGCCGAGGCGGTCGGCCGCGGCGCCGCGTACGAGCTGTTCGCCGACGCGGCCGCCCCCGGCTTCACCCCGGACCGGCGGCCGGACGCGCGGGCCGCGTACCACCGGTTCGTGCACGCCACCGAGCCCGCCGCCGTCGACGGGCCCGAGCCGCCCACGGCCGACGACGCCCCGCTGACGGCGCTGCTGAGCCGCGGCCGCGGCTGGACGCAACTGCACCGGCACGCGCAGTCCGCCGCGCACCGCGACGACGCCGGGCTGCACGCCGTGCGCGCCACCGCCGCCGTGCGGCGCGGCACCCAGATGGTCAAGGTGCTGTCGCCCGCCCAGTTCGCGGGGCACCTGAGCGGCTGGCTGCCGTACGGGTTCTGCTACCGCGCCTACGACGTCGCCCACCTGCGCACCCCCGCCGACCTGCTGCCGCTGCGCACCGACACCCCGAGCGAGCCGGGCGCGGCCGCGTACGCGCTGCGCTGGCGCGCCACCGACCCCGTCGACTACGAGATCCCGATGGGCGCGGTGCAGCGCGGGCTGCCCGGGCTGCCGCCGCACGGCCGGGTCGGCCCGCCCGTGCTGGGCACCGGGTTCTCGCCCAGCGACCGGCACCTCGTCCCCGAGTTCGTCACCGCCGGCGTGGTCGACCTGCCGCTGAGCGCGAACGCCCAGCTCGTCGCGTACACCCCCGACGGCGACGAGGTCGTGCTGTACGCGTACCAGCCCGAACAGCGCGGCTGGCTGCGGCTGGCCGGCCCGCGCTGGCGGCACCTGCTCGCCGGCGTGCCGGGCGTCAACGCCGACCAGGAGTACGTGCCCACCGGCGACGCCGCCCGCGCCAGCCGGCTCGTCGGCTGGATCGGCGCCACCGCGTACGAGGCCGTCGCCGACCCGCCCGAGGACTTCCGGGTGCTGGCCATGACCCGGGCCGCCCGCTACCCCGTCGAGGCCCTGGTACGCCGGTTCGTGGCGGCCCGCTGGCGCGGCGTGCCCTGCTCGGTGCTGCGCGAGGAGTCCGGCTGGCTGCGCCTGCGCCTGGCCGCCCCCGACGCCGACTCGGTCGCGCTGCTCGGGGCCCGCTGCTACGAGCGCGGGGTGTACGAGGTGTGGGCGCCCGCCGCCGAGGTCACCGACCACGGCGCCGTCGACGTCGCGTACCGGCTCTAGGGGGCGACCCGGCCGCCGCGCACGAACGCCGCGTGCGTCACCGGCATCAGCCGGGCGAACTCACGCTCGTACGCCTCGGCGACCAGCTCGATCTCCCGCTGCGGGAACGACGGGAACGTGGCGGCGTCGGACTTCACCCGCAGCGACAGGAAGTTCATCAGCGCGCGGGCGTTCATCGTCACGAACGCCGCCGAGTACAGCCGCACCGGCAGGTCCATGCGGGCCACCTCGCGGGCCAGCCCGTCGTCCAGGGACTCGCGGTACGCCGCGTACGCCACCTCGCACACCCGGGTGCTGCGCTCGACCAGTCGGCGGTACTGGTCGGGGGTGCCGGGGACGAACTCGTACGCGCCGGGCTTGCCGGTCTGCACCAGGTTGCGGTCGGCGCCGGGCAGGTAGAACACCGGCTCCAGCACCTTGTAGCGGCCGGACTCCTCGTTGTACGAGGCGATGCGGTGCCGCATGTGCTCGCGCCACACGAAGATCGGCGCCTCCACGTAGAACGTGAAAACGGAGTGCTCGAACGGCGAGCCGTGCCGGTCGCGCATCAGGTAGCCGATCAGCCCGGCGTCCTTCTGCGCGTCGGTGGCCGCGCCGGCCCGGGCGCCCTGCGTGGACACCCGGGCGGCCAGCACCACGTCGGCGTCCGCGGCGGAGTGCTTCACCAGCTCGACGACCATGTCGCTGCGGAAACGGACGGTCATCGCGGCGCTCAGCCCGCCAGGCGGGCCAGCTCCTCCTCGACCACCGACACGTCCAGCTTCTTGAACACCGGCGTCGGGGCGGCCAGCGCCGTGCCCGCGACCAGCGGCACCGACGCCCAGCGGGCGCCGACGGTGTAGTCGCCGGTCAGCACCGGGTACGCCGGGCCGCCGTCGAGGTCCTCGACCTCCTCGATGCGCGGCATCGGCGCGTGCACGCCGGTGCCGCCGAGCAGCTCGTGCACCTTCTGCGCCGAGTGCGGCAGGAACGGCGTCAGCAGCGTGTTGGCGTCGCTGACCACCTGCAGCGCCACCGCCAGGATGGTGCCCATGCGCGGCTTCGACGCCTCGTCCTTGAGCTTCCAGGGCGCCTGCTCGGACAGGTACCTGTTCGCCTCGGCGACGACGCGCATCGCCTCGCCGATCGCGGCCTTCTGCCGGTGCTGCTCGATCAGCCGGCCCACCGTCGTGAAGCCCTCCCGGGCCACCGCCAGCAGCGCCTCGTCCTCGGCGGTCAGGTCGGCGGCCGGCGGGATCGCGCCGAAGTTCTTCGCCGCCATCGACACGCACCGGTTGACCAGGTTGCCCCAGCCCGCCACCAGCTCGTCGTTGTTGCGCCGGACGAACTCCGCCCAGGTGAAGTCGGTGTCGTTGGACTCCGGCCCTGCCGCCGCGATGAAGTACCGCAGGGCGTCCGCGTCGTAGCGCTCCAGGAAGTCGCGCACGTAGATGACCACCTTGCGCGACGACGAGAACTTGCGGCCCTCCATCGTCAGGTACTCCGACGACACCACCTCGGTCGGCAGGTTCAGCGCGCCCAGGTCGCCCGGCGTGCCGTCCTTGTCGCCCTGGCCCGAGTAGCCCAGCAGCAGCGACGGCCAGATCACCGAGTGGAAGACGATGTTGTCCTTGCCCATGAAGTAGTAGCCGCGCGCGTCCTTGCCGTCGCCGTCGGCCGACCACCACAGCTTCCACGCGTCCGGGTCGCCGGTGCGGCGCGCCCACTCGATCGACGCCGACAGGTAGCCGATGACCGCGTCGAACCACACGTAGATGCGCTTGTCGTTGCGGTCGCGCCAGCCGTCGAGCGGGATCGGCACGCCCCACTCCAGGTCGCGGGTGATGGCGCGCGGCTGCAGGTCGTCGAGCAGGTTGCGGGAGAACTTCAGCACGTTCGGCCGCCAGCCCTCGCGCTGGTCCAGCCAGGTGGCCAGGGCCCCGGCGAACGCGGGCAGGTCGAGGAAGAAGTGCTCCGTCTCGACGAACTCCGGCGTCTCGCCGTTGATCCGCGACCGCGGGTTCAGCAGCTGCTCCGGGTCGAGCTGGTTGCCGCAGTTGTCGCACTGGTCGCCGCGGGCGCTCTCGTAGCCGCAGATCGGGCACGTGCCCTCGATGTAGCGGTCGGGCAGCGTGCGGCCCGTCGACGGCGAGATGGCGCCCAGCGTGGTCTTCGCGACGATGTAGCCGTTGCGGTGCAGGCCCGCGAACAGCTCCTGCACCACCGCGTAGTGGTTGCCGGTGGTGGTGCGGGTGAACAGGTCGTAGGACAGGCCGAGGCCGTGCAGGTCCTCCACGATCACCCGGTTGTACCGGTCGGCCAGCTCGCGCGGGGTCACCCCGTCCGCGTCGGCCTGCACCTGGATCGGGGTGCCGTGCTCGTCCGTGCCGGACACCATGAGCACGTCGTGGCCGGCCATCCGCATGTACCGGCTGAACACGTCGGAGGGCACCCCGAAGCCGGACACATGACCGATGTGGCGCGGGCCGTTGGCGTAGGGCCAGGCGACCGCGGCGAGAACGTGACTCATGCCGCCCAGCGTAGTGATGCCGCCGATCGCGCCGCGATCGGATAGTCGCGCGCCCCGGACCCCTTTTCACCGACACGCGCCCGTTTGAGCGCCGTCCCCCTCGAACCCCGTTGTCCAATGGGTGATATGACCGCATCTGCGCCGCATTCAGGCGATCCCCAGCCGGCCGGGCCGTGGTCGGACGCGCCGTCGTGGAGCGGCGACACCTTCGACGAACAGACCGGCGACATCAGCCCGCGCGCCACGGCCGCGGCCCTGGCCGCGGGCCGCGAGGTCACATCCAGTGATACGACGACCGGGGGCCCACCGGAACCCACGGGCGACGTGACCCACCACCCGACCGTGGCCCTCGACCGCACCACCCCCCGCCCCACCCGACCGGCCGGCGCCCCCGCCCCGCCGCCGACCCCGCCCCGGGAAACGCAGCCTTCGCCGGCCGCGGCAGCGCCTCCGCCGGGGGCTCCGACGCCGGGCGGCGACTCACCGACGCCCGCGCCCACCGCGGGCCCCGCCACCGCGACCACCCCGGGCCCGACGACCACGACCGGTCCGGCTCCGACGACCACGACCGGTCCGGGCCCGACCGAGCAGGACTCCACGACCACGGCGGCCTCGACCTCGGCGAGCGGCCCGGACCGCCCCGCGGCTACGACCGGTGCGGGCCCCGCGGCCGGGCTCGACGCCGAGGACGGCGCCGCCGCCCCGGCCGGGCCGGGCCCGGCCGACGCCGCCGAGCCCGAGCCCGCGGCCGGCGCGGAGCCGGGCGGTGACCCGGGCGCCGGCCGGACCGTCGGCGCGCAGGCGGGCCGCGGGACCGGGGCCGCGCCCCGCGCCGCCGCCGCCGGGGACGACGACGGCGCCGCCGACCGGCTCACCGGGGCATGGCTCGGGGACGGGACCGGTGGCGTACCCGACGTGATGGTGCTGCCGGAACCCGGCGCGGGCCGCGACCGGACCGCGGCGCCGGTGCCCAACCCGCGGGCCGAGGCCGGCGGGCCGTCGTTCTGGCTGCACGCCATCGAGCGCGGCGAGGACCTGCCCGAGGGCGAGCTGTTCCACCAGGCGCCCGGGGCCACCGCCACCGCCACCCGGGTGCGGCCGGTGCGGCGCACCGCGCCGCGGACGCCGCTGCGGCCCGCGCTCGGGCTGGGGGCGCTGCTGGCGCTGGCGCTGGTCGGCAGCTTCTTCGCGTGGGTGAGCGCCGAGCCGCTGTGGCTCGCCGTCGGGCACAGCACCACCGGGACGGCCACCGTCACCCGGTGCACGGGCGACGGGGTCGGGCAGCGGTGCCGGGGCACGTTCACCGCCGACGGTCGTACCGTGCCCAGCGTGGCGCTGCTCGGGGTGCAGCCGGCGCAGGCGCAGCCGGGCACCCGGGTGACCGCGCGGATGGTGTCGGCAAACAGCCGGCAGGCGTTCGTCGGGGCCAGCGGGTGGACGCTGCACCTGCGGTGGCTGCTCGGGGTGCTGTTCGTGGTCGGCTGCGGGCTCGGCATCGCCTCGGCGACCGGGGCGCGGCGGCTGGAGAACGCCCGGGCCCGCCGGCGCGCGGTGCTGCTGAGCAACACCGCGCCGCTGCTGGTGCTGGCCGGGTTCCTCGTGGCGGCCTACTGAGCGTGCACGAGGGCGTACACCTCTCGTTTGCGCAGGCCGTGCTCCGCGGCGACGGCGGCGATCGCGTCGCGGCGGGTGGCGCCCGCCGCCTCGCGGCCGGCGACCGCAGCGCGCAGGTCGGCGTCCGCCGGCCGCTCGGCCGGGCGCGGCGGCGCGCCGGCCACGACCACGGTGATCTCGCCGCGCGGGTCCTTCTCGGCGGCCCAGCCGGCGAGGTCGCCGAGGGGGCCGCGGCGCACCTCCTCGTACGTCTTCGTCAGCTCCCGGCACACCGCGGCGGAGCGGTCCTCCCCGAACGTGGCCGCCAGGTCCGTCAGCGTCGCGGCGATGCGGTGCGGCGCCTCGAACAGCACCAGCGTGCGCGGCTCGGCGGCGAGCTCGCGCAGCCGGGCGCGGCGCGGCCCGCCGGAGCGCGGCAGGAAACCCTCGAAGCAGAACCGGTCGCAGGGCAGCCCCGACAGGGCCAGCGCCGTGGTGACAGCGCTCGGGCCGGGCGCCGTCGTCACCGGCACGCCCGCGTCGAGCGCGGCGCGGACCAGGCGGTACCCGGGGTCGCTGACGCTGGGCATGCCGCCGTCGGTCACCAGGGCGACGCGGGCGCCGCCGAGCAGCGCCTCGACCAGGTCGGGGGTGCGGCGCTCCTCGTTGCCCTCGAAGTACGACACGATCCGGCCCGGCACCTCGATGCCGAGGTCGCGGGCCAGGCGGGTCAGCCGGCGGGTGTCCTCCGCCGCCACGATCTGGGCGCCGGCCAGCGCCTCGCGCATGCGCGGCGACGCGTCGCCGATGTTGCCCAGCGGGGCCCCCACCAGCACCAACGTGCCCTCGGCGGCGTCGTCGGCCACGGCTCCCCCTTACGGCGTCCGATGTCGCACCAGTTGACCACACGCCGACCACCGGCCTCCGGACGCCGTGGCCCAGGTTCGCAGCCTACGATCGCGGGGTGATCCCGGCGGCGACAGCGGATGCAGACACGTCCACCGCACCGGCGGCCCCCGCGGCCGGCGGTGACGAACCCGTGCGGCCGCCCGAGGGCGACGACGGGCGCCGATCCCTGCCGGCGGTGGTGCGGCGGCGGCTCAGCACCGTCGACGAGCGGCTGAACCCGTACTCGTGGCTGGCCGCGATCGTCGTCACCGTCATCGGCGGCATCCTGCGCATCGTCAACGTCGACCGCCCCAAGGGGTACATCTTCGACGAGGTCTACTACCCGACCGACGCGTGGGACATGCTCCAGCACGCCGTGGAGTGGGACGAGAAGACCAACGGCCCCGCGTACGTGGTCCACCCGCCCCTCGGCAAGTGGATGATCGCCCTCGGCGAGCAGATCTTCGGCAACAACGAGCTCGGCTGGCGCATCGTCGGCGCCGTCTGCGGCACCCTCATGGTGCTCATCACGGCGCGCATCGCGTACCGGCTGTTCCGCTCCGTCGTGCTGTCCGGCGCGGCCGGCCTGCTGCTCGCCCTCGACGGCTTCCACCTGGTGCTGTCGCGCACCTCGCTGCTCGACATCTTCCTCGGCTTCTACATCCTGCTCACGTTCGCGTGCCTGCTCATCGACCGCGACCAGCGGCGCACCCGGTGGCGCACCGCCCTGGAGACCGGCTTCGACCCGGCCAAGCACCGGCGCCCCCGGTTCGGCTTCCTGCGCGCGGTGCCGTGGTGGCGGCTGCTCGCCGCGTTCTTCCTCGGCTGCGCCGTCGGCGTCAAGTGGAGCGCGGCGTTCTTCGCCCCGTTCTTCGCGATCCTCGTCGTCGTGTGGGAAGTCCGCGCCCGCCGCTCCGCCGGCATCCGCCGCCCCGTCGCCCGCGGCATCGTCGGCGACATCGGCTGGCTGCTGCTGTCCGGCGTCGTCACCACCGTCGTCTACCTCGGCACCTGGGCCGGCTGGTTCCTCACCGACACCGGCTACTTCCGCCACTGGCTCGCCGACAACGGCCGTGCCGAACCACCCGTCCTCGGCGCCCTCATCAACCTGTTCCACTACCACCAGGAAGCCTTCGGCTTCCACACCCAGCTCGACGACAAGCACACGTACCAGTCGTGGCCGTGGCAGTGGCTGCTCCTCGGCCGCCCGGTGGCGTTCTACTGGAACGGCGAGGGCAACTGCGGCGCCCCCAGCTGCGCCGCCGAGATCCTGCTCCTCGGCACCCCACTGCTGTGGTGGAGCTTCCTGCCCGCCCTGGTCGCCGCCGCCTGGTTCGGCATCGCCCGCCGCGACTGGCGCGCCCCCGCGATCCTCGTCCCGGTCGTCGCCGGCATGCTCCCCTGGTACTACTACGCCATCGCCGACGGCCGCACGATGTTCTCCTTCTACCTGCTGCCCGCGGTACCGTTCCTGGTCCTGGCCGTCGTGTACGTCCTCGGCGCGATCATGACCCCACCCGAGGGCCTCGGCCCGGAGAAGAGCGACCGGCAGATCGTGGGCGCGGTGGTGGCGGGGTTGTACGTGCTGCTCGTGGCGGCGTGCTTCGCCTACTTCTATCCCGTCTTCACCGGGCAGCTGATCCCGTACGAGGACTGGTCGTCCCGGATGTGGCTGGGGCCGCGCTGGATCTAGCCCACGACGTTTCCGGCCCGCCGCCCTGTTTCGGGGTGGCGGGCTTCGTCGTGTGTGGAGGTGTCGGGTGGTGGTCGCTGCGGTTCCGGCGGACCGGCGTGGGCCGGGATCCGGCGACGCGCCGGGCGCGGCCCTGGGGGCCGGCGACGCCGGGAGGCGGTGAGGCGGTGATCTGGCGGCCCGAGAACCGCGGCGGTGGCGCCGGTCCGGCGGCCCCGGGGGCCGGCGGCGGAGGCGGTGAGGCGGCGGTCCGCGGTTCGGCAGCCTGGGTGCGTGGTTCGGCAGCCTGAGGGTGGCTTCGGGGCCATCGGGCCCGCAGGACACCGCATGGTCCTGAGCGCGGCCGTCTTGGTCGGCGATCCGCCGACCCGGCGGTGACATCCATCCCGGCAGTCCCGCGGACACCCGAGCTTCATCGACCCGGCGGACGCTCCCCTGCGCCGACCGCCGAACAGTCACCCACCAAGCCGCTGCCGGCTTGCCGCCGAGTTCCCAACCACCACCCCCGTGGCCAATCCATCTGGCGGCATTGTCGGGAGCAGCGCCGGGATGGCTTGCCAGCGGGCCGCGCGCCGCGCAGCCGGGTCCCATCACCTCGACCGCTCCGCAAGGCCCGCCGTTCGCCAGCCTTGGTGAGGCAGCCCGCCGGGTGGGTTGCTTGTGGACCTCGCTCGACCGGGGGGCGTCGTCACCCGGGAGCAGACATAGCGCGCGCCCCGATCGCCTGCCACGGGGGAAGCGGGCGATAGGGGCGCGCAGGGCAATGGTAGCCACACGGCGCCGCTGCGCACAATGGCTGCCGCCGATGGGAGGCTGTGAAAACGCTGGAGGTCAGCGCGGCGCCGGCCGCAGGGGTTAGCGTCAGGGTCGTGGACCTGCTGAGCGGGGTACGGGCGGCGTGCCTGCGACTGCCCGAGGTGACGGAGCGGTTGAGTCACGGGGCGCCGAGTTTCTTCGTGCGCGGCAAGAAGACCTTCGTCATGGTCATGGTGGACGGCCACCATCACAACCAGTTTCCGCACCTGTGGTGCGCGGCGCCGGCCGGCGCGCAGGAGGAGTTGGTGGCGGCGGAGCCGGGGCGGTTCTTCCGGCCGCCGTACGTGGGGCACCGGGGGTGGCTCGGGGTGCGGCTGGACGGTGACGTCGACTGGGCGGAGATCGGTGAGTTGTGCGAGGACGCGTACCGGGCGGTGGCGCCGCGTTCATTGATCAACGCCCTTGATAGCGACAATTCGGACTAATCACGTGGGTGAATTGATCTAGCAATGCGGTGAGAAAGTTGACAGCGCCAATATCATCCGGCGGCCGTCACCTTTTATCCGCTCATTCTTTGCGCAGGTCAGCAAGGGCGGTTCGGCGGGCCTGCACATGATCGGAAAAGCGGGCCGGCACGCCACTCGCCTGAAAGGATGATTCGCCGTCGCGATCGATGGTCATCCCAACGAGTGAGGCGAATGGATTTCCGGCCGCGCATTCCTATGCTTCGCCGCGTGCCTTCGGAGACCTTCACCCCGCAGCCCGCCGACGACGACGCCCTGTACCGCCGCGCCGTCGACGACCCGGACGCCACTGGCGAGATCCCCGACACCGAGGTGATCATGGTGGCGGAACCGGCGCCCGTCTTCGTCGACTCCACGGGACGCCGCCGCAAGGTGCTGCGCCGCGCGTCGTACGGCTTCGCCGCGTTCTGTCTCGTCTACGGCGGACTGGTCAGCGTCAGCCTGGCCGGCGGTCCCGTCAGCCCGAACGCGATCCTGCCCTTCCCCGAGCTGGTCGACCGGCCGGCCACCGCCACCCCCGGGACGGAGCCCACGCCGGGCGCCACCGAGGGCGTCGGCGAGCCGCGGGTCCTCGCCGCCGAGCGCCTGGCGCCGACCGCCGCGCGCACCCCGGCGACCACCAGCGGCACCTACCCCACCCCGCGCAGCACCCGCGGCGTGACCCGCGCGCCGGTCCTCGAGGCGACGCCCACGCCGACGCCGAGCCGCACCCCGCTCGTCCCGACCCGCACGCCGACGACCACGCCGACGCCCGGCGAGGGCACCCCGACCCCGACGGTCACGCCCACCGGCGTCGTGCCGACGGGGGCCGCGGGCGGTGGCGGCGGCGGGGGCGGTGTGGACACCCCGACGAACGGCTCGGGTTCCGGCATCGGCTCCAACGGCAACGGCAACGGGGCCGGGTCGAGCGGCTCGGGCGGCAAGGGCGGCACGGGATCAGGCGGCACGGGATCAGGCGGCACGGGATCGGGCGGCACGGGCTCCGGAGGATCCGGCAGCACTGGGTCGGGCGGCAGCGGCAGCGGCAGCGGCAGCGGCAGCGGCAGCGACGACAACGATGACGACAGCAGCACCGACGGCAGCGGTAGCAGCGGTAGCGGCAGCAAGGACGGCGGCGGCAGCGGGTCCGGCACGAAGGCCCCCGGCGCCGGCAGCGGCAACGACGACGACAACGACGCCGGCAGCGGCGACAACGGCAGCGGCGATGACAGCAACGACGATGACAGCAACGACGACGGCGCAGGCAGCGGCAACGACGACAACGACGGCAGCAGCGACGGCGGCGACAGCAGTGGCGGGGCCGAGGACGTGACCGGGCAGCTCGACGAGTTGCTCGACGAGGTCGGCGGGCTCGGCGACCTGGTGGACGCCGGGTACCGGTCGCCGGAGGCACGGTCCGCCGCGCTGGCCGGCGAGGCGCTCGCGCTGGCGCCGCTCGGTGACACCGCCGCCGTGGCCGCCCGGTTCGCCGCGGCCGTCACCGCCGGGGCCGACGCCGTGCAGGCCGCGCGCCTGGACGACGAGCGGGCGGCGCGCACGGTCCGCACCGTCCGGGCCGTGCGGTCGTGAGCGCCCGCCGTGCAGCCGTCCGGGCGGCCAGGCCGGCGGGCGGGCGGGGCCGGTCGCGGCGGGTCGCGCCGCGGCCCCGGGTGATTCTCGGCGTCGCGCTGATCGCGGTGTTCACCAGTCTGCTGCTGGTGCACGCCTACGTGAGCGCTGAGTTCACCGGCGACCACGTCGCCACGGAGGAGGTCGAGGCCGATCAGGTCCCGAAGTCCGTGGTGCAGGGCGGGCCGATCATCAACACGACCGGCGGGCAGGCGTTGTCGCACCGGCTGCCGCCGAAGACGATCGCGCTGACGTTCGACGACGGGCCGGACCCGTGGTGGACGCCGCAGATCCTCGGGGTGCTGCGCGAGCACGACGTGCGCGGCACGTTCTTCGTGGTGGGCTCGCAGGTGACCCGGCACCCGGACGTGGCGCGCCGGATGGCGGCGGACGGCAACGAGCTGGGCGTGCACACGTTCACCCACCCGAACCTGCAGTTACTGCCGGAGTGGCGGCGCAAGCTCGAGTACTCGATGACGCAGCAGGCGATCGCCCGCGCGGCCGGGGTGCGCACGGCGCTGATCCGGTTCCCGTACTCGTCGCGGGCCAGCGCCATCGACAACCCGAACTGGGAGCTGGTGCGGGAGGCGGGCGACCTGGGGTACCTGTTCGTCGTCAACGACACGGACAGCCAGGACTGGGCGCGCCCGGGCGTCGAGAAGATCATGGCGAACGCCACCCCGGAGGGCACCGACCCGGCGGTGGTGCTGATGCACGACGCGGGCGGTGACCGGTCGCAGACGGTGCAGGCGCTGCGCCGGTTCATCCCGGCGATGAAGGCGAAGGGGTACCGGTTCGTCACGGTGTCCGAGGGCTTCAACCTGGCGGCGTCCGAGGCGGGGGCCACGTCGGCGGCGCTGGCGCCCAACCCGCCGGCGCCGCAGGCGGAGCAGCTGCGCGGCGGCGCCCTGCTGTGGACGGTGCGGCTGGCCGACGCCACCATCTACGTGCTGGCGGCGATCTTCGTGCTGGTGGGGGCGCTGACGATCGGGCGTACCGTGCTGCTGCTGGCACTGGCGACCCGGCACGCCCGGCAGCGGCGCAAGAAGACGTGGAGCTGGGGTCCGCCGGTGACCGACCCGGTGTCGGTGATCGTGCCCGCCTACAACGAGAAGGAGGGCATCGAGGCGGCCGTGCGCTCGCTGGCGACGGGCGACTACCCGCACATCGAGGTGGTGGTCGTCGACGACGGCTCGACGGACGAGACGGCGGCGCTGGCCGAGGGCCTGGGCCTGCCGAACGTGCGGGTGGTGCGGGTGCCGAACGGCGGCAAGTCGAACGCCCTGAACACGGGCGTGGCGCTGGCCCGGCACGACCTGATCGTCATGGTGGACGGCGACACGATCTTCGAGCCGGACTCGGTCCGCCGGATCGTGCAGCCGTTCGCGGACCCGCAGGTGGGCGCGGTCGCCGGCAACGTGAAGATCGGCAACCGGGGCACGGTGACGGCGCTGTGGCAGCACATCGAGTACGTCATCGGGTTCAACCTGGACCGCCGCCTGTACGAGGTGCTGCGGTGCATGCCGACGGTGCCGGGCGCGATCGGCGCGTTCCGCCGCCAGGCCCTGAAAGAGGTCGGCGGGATGAGCGACGAGACGCTCGCCGAGGACACCGACGTGACGATCGCGATGCAGCGGGCCGGCTGGCACGTGGTGTACGAGGAGAACGCCCGCGCCTGGACGGAGGCGCCGGCCACCCTGTCGCAGCTGTACAAGCAGCGGTACCGGTGGAGCTACGGCACGATGCAGGCGATGTGGAAGCACCGCGGCGCGCTGCTGGACCGGGGCGCGTCGGGCCGGTTCGGCCGGGTGGGGCTGCCGCTGCTGGCGCTGTTCGGCATCGCGCTGCCGCTGCTGGCGCCGGTGATGGACGTGCTGATGCTGTACGGCCTGATCTTCTGGGGCAAGACGGAGACGTTGTACGCGTGGCTGACGATGCTGGGGTTGCAGCTGGTGACGGCGTTCATCGCGTTCCGGTTCGACCGGGAGTCGCCGAGGCCGCTGTGGACGCTGCCGTTGCAGCAACTCGCGTACCGGCAGCTGATGTACCTGGTGCTGATCCAGTCGGTGATGTCGGCGATGACGGGCGCGAAGCTGCGCTGGCACAAGCTGCACCGCACGGGCCTGGCGGGCGCCGACGGGGCGGCGGCCGTGGCGCCGCCGCCGGCGCCGGTGCCGGCGGCGCGCCTGCCGGAGCACGGCCTGGCGGCGGTGGCGCCGCCGCCGGTGCGGCCCGCCGGCTCGGCGTCGGTGCCGGCGCAGCCGGACCGGGCGGCCGCGGACCCGTGGGGTGAGCCCGCGGCGTGGCCGCAGCAGCCGGACGAGTCGTGGCAGCGCGCCGCGGAGGCGTGGGACCGGGCGGGCGACCCCTGGACGTACCCGGAGCCGGCCCGCCGCGACCAGCTGACCTGGCCGCCCGCGGACCGCTAGGCGACGGCGACCGGCTCCGCCGACGGGAACACCACGTGCAGCGAGGTGCCGTCGCCGGGCCGGTCGGACAGCGCCACCGTGGCGTGGTGCGCGTCGAGGATGCGCTTGGCGACGACGAGGCCCCGGTCGGACTGGGGCACGTCGGCGGCCGCGGAGATGGCGCCGTAGTACAGGTGCGGGAACAGGTCCGGGTGGGTGCCGTCGCCGAGGTCGAGGTCGTCGAGGTGGACGGCCGGCCCGGACTCGATGTCGTTGCCGACGCGCACCCGTCCGCCCGGCGGCGTGTACTTCACCGCGGCGAACAGCAGGTGCATGAGGACCTGCTCGAGGCGCACCGGGTCGGCGATGATGGGCAGCTGCGGCCCGCCGGCCTGGTTGAGGATCCAGATCTGCTTGGTGGCGGCGATGGGCCGCACCGCCTCGACGGCCCGCCGGGTGAGCCGGGTGAGGTCGACCTCGCGCATGCGCAGGCCCTCCGGCGCCGGGCCGGTCTGGGCGAGGCTGAGCAGGTGCTCGAGCAGGTCCTCCAGGCCGCGGCAGTGGGCGGCGGCCGCGCGGCCGAGGTCCGCCGCCGCGTCCAGGTCGTGGGTGCCGGTGTGGGCCAGGCCGTCCAGGTACCCCTTGAGCAGTCCGAGCGGGGCGCGCAGCTCCCCGCCGACGAGGGCGGCGAGGTCGTCCTTGCGGCGCTCCAGCTCCTGCAGGCGGGCGGTGGTGTCGGCCAGCGCGGTGGCGTACCGGCGCAGTTCGAGCTGGCTGGTGACCTGGCGGGACAGCGCCCGCAGCGCCTGGAGCTGCTCGTACGACAGCGAGCGCGGCTGCTCGTCGACGACGCACAGGGTGCCGAGGGCGTGCCCGTCGGTGGTGACCAGCGGGGCGCCGGCGTAGAACCGGATGCGGCCGCGCTCGCCGGTGACGTACGGGTTGTCGGCGAACCGGGGGTCGCGGGCGGCGTCGGGCACCACCATGAGGTCCCGGCCGAGGATGGCGTGGGCGCAGAACGACACGTCGCGGGACGTCTCGGCCTCGTCGATGCCGAGGCGCGCCTTGAACCACTGCCGGTCGGCGTCGACGAGGCTGACGAGCGACATGGGGACGCCGCACACGGCGGAGGCGAGCGCGACGATGTCGTCGAACTCCTTCTCCTGCGGGGTGTCGAGGACGTCGAGGTCGTACAGGGCGCCGAGGCGCTGTGCCTCGTCGTGGGGCAGGGATGCGGTCATGACGGTCACCTCCGAGTAAGTTTCACTTAACACCTCTTCTCCGCGTTTCGGGCGAGCTTTGTCGTTTCCCGTCGATGGGCGCATGCTGTGGTGGTGACGACACAGAACGTGGCCGCGGTTCTGCACGGCGTGGGCGACCTGCGCATCGAGGAGGTGCCGAGGCCGGTCGCGGGGCCGGGCGAGGTGCTCGTGGAGATCCGGTCGGTCGGCATCTGCGGCTCCGACGTGCACTACTACGAGCACGGCCGCATCGGCGACCACGTGGTGAACGCGCCGATGATCCTCGGTCACGAGGCGAGCGGCGTTGTCGTCGGCACCGGGCAGCGGGTCGCCGTCGAGCCGGGGGTGCCGTGCGGGCACTGCGAGCAGTGCCGGGCCGGGGCGTACAACCTGTGCCCCGACGTCCGGTTCTTCGCCACCCCGCCGATCGACGGCGCGCTCGCGCACGTGGTGGCCGTCCACGAGGCGTTCGCCCACCCGGTGCCCGACGAGCTCAGCGACGACGCGGCCGCGCTGTGCGAGCCGCTGTCCGTCGGCCTGTGGGCCAACCGCAAGGCCGGCACCACCATCGGCTCCCGCGTGCTGGTCACCGGCGCCGGGCCGGTCGGCGTGCTGTGCGCGGAGACCGCCCGGGCGTTCGGCGCGTCCTGGGTCGGGATCGCCGACGTGCAGCCGGACCGGCTCAAGGCCGCCGAGGCGTTCGCCGTCGACGAGGTGATCGACGCCCGGCGGGGCGTGGACTACGCCGCGTACCGGCCGGACGTGCTGCTCGAGTGCACCGGCGCCGAGCCCGTGGTGGACGCCGGCATCCGGGCGCTGCGCCCGCGCGGGCGCGCCGTGCTGGTCGGCATGGGCGCGAGCGGCACCCAGCAGCTGCCGGTGCAGGCCATCCAGACGCGCGAGCTGATCGTCACCGGCACCTTCCGGTACGCCCACACGTACCCCGACGCGATCGCCCTGGCCGCCAGCGGCCGGATCGACCTGGACGCCCTGGTCGGCGCGCGGCTGCCCCTGGCGGAGTCGGAGCGGGCGCTGACGATGGGCCACACCGACCCGTCGGTGCTGAAGACCGTCGTGACCGTGTCGGAGGGCTAGACCGCCGGCAGCGTCACCGCGAACGTCGTGCCCGGCCCGGGGTCGTTCGGGTACGCCCGGATCAGGCCGTCGTGCCGCTCGACGATCGCCTTGGCGATGGCGAGGCCCAGCCCCGTGCCGTCGATCTTGTTCTCGACCGCCGTCGTCGCCCGGAAGAAGCGGGTGAACAGCTTCGGGTACTCGTCCGCCGGGATGCCGATGCCCGTGTCGGTGACCGTCAGGGTCACCCGGTCGCCCTCGTGCACCGTCGCGAGCCGCACCGCGCCGCCCGCCGGCGTGTACTTGATCGCGTTCGCCACCAGGTTGGCGACGACCTGGCGCAGGCGTAGCGGGTCGCCCATGACCGTGAGCTCCGGGTCGGCGCCGTCGGTCAGCGTGACCTCGCCCGCCTCGGCGGCCGGGCGGTTGTCCTCCAGCACCTCGGTCAGCAGCGGGTGCAGGGCCACCGGCCGCGGCGCGAACGACACGTGCCCGGCGTCCAGCCGGGCCAGGTCCAGCAGGTCGTCGACGAGGGCCTGCAGGTGGAGGCTCTGCCGGGCGATCGCCGCCACGAACCGCCGGTGCTGCGGGTGGAGCAGCTCCTCGTCGTCCTGGAGCAGCTCGGTGAAGCCGTGGATGGAGGCGATCGGGTTGCGCAGCTCGTGCGTGACCAGCGCGACCAGCTCGTCCTTCAGCCGGTCGACCGCCCGCAGCCGGCGCACCTGCTCGCGCTCGGCGGCCAGCAGCTCCTCGCGCCGGTCGGCGAGGCCCCGCCGCTCGGTGACGTCGGTGCAGACGCCGTCGGCGAGCAGCCGGCCGCCGCTGCGGCGCGGGATCGCCCGGAACCACACCCAGCGCACCACGTCGTCGAAGCCCCGGACGCGCACCTCCACGGAGGCGGTACCGCCGCCCTCCAGCGTGGTCGTGAAGTCGGCGAACGCCGCGGCGTCCGCCGGGTCGACCCGCGCGCCGATCACGGGCACCAGGTCCGCGACGCCGGCCACGTCGGCGCCGAACACGTGCTCGCCGTTCGGGCTCACGTACCGGACCACCAGGGTGCCCTCGGTGGTGATCTCGACGGTCCACAGGAAGTCGGTGATCTGCCGGACGACGCGGTCGAGGTCGTCGCGGGCGCGGCGGCGGTCGAGGTAGCGCCCCAGGTGGGCGCCGACGCTGTCGAGCGTGTCGACCAGCTCGGCGTCCGGCGGCTGCGGCCGGTCGGTGGCGAACAGCAGCGCGCCCAGGACGGCGTCGGGGCTGCGGATCGGCAGGACCACCGCCGTGTGCAGGCCCGCCAGCGCGGCGGCGACGTCGTCGCGGACCGCCGCACGGGGGTCGGCGGCCAGGTCGGCGACCCACTCGGCGCGCCCGGACGCCCACGCCAGCCCCGGCAGTCCCTCGCCGTGCAGCAGCGCCGGCCGGTCCGCGGCCTCGGTGTCGTCCCTGGGGCCGTCCGCGGCGGCCGACCACGAGCTGACCCGCTCGATGACGTGGCGGCCGTCGTCGACCTCCCAGTACTCGCCGACGGACCAGCCCAGCGCCGCCCCCACCGCCGCGACGACGGCCGCGGCGGCCTCGGTGTCCGGCGGGGCGTCCGCGAGCACCTCGGCGGCCGCGTGCTGGGCGGCGAGCAGCCGGTCGCGGCGGTGCGCCTCGGTGATGTCCTGCGTCACGACCACGGCGCCCTGCACGCCGCCGCTCGCGTCGCGGATCTGCCGCCCGCGGACGGCGAACCGGCGGCTGGTGCCGTCGGCGTACCGGATCACCAGCTCCTCGCCGGCGACCGTCTCGCCCGCCAGGGCGCGCGCCAGCGGCGCGGACTCGCGGGTGACGGGGGTGCGGCCGTCGGCCCGGAACACCCGGTGCAGGTCCCGCCAGGCGTCCGGGTGCTCGCCCGCGGCGCCGTCGGGCATGTGGAACCGGCGGATCGCCCGGTTGGTCAGGGCCACCTCGCCGTCGGCGCCGCACGCGATGACGCCCGTGTCCAGGTTCTCGAGCAGCGCCTGGAGGAACGCCCGGTCCGCCTCCAGCTGCCGGCGTCCCTCCTCGCGCTCGGAGATGTCGTGCAGGAAGGCGTGGAACCGGATGTCCCGGCCGGAACCGGTGTGCTGCAGCGTCAGCTCGATCGGGAACTCGCGCCCGTCACGGCCGACCGCGGCCAGCTGGAGCCGCTGACCGGCCAGCCGCGAGTGGCCGCTGGCGCGCACCCGGTCCAGGCCCGCCTCGTGCGCCGCCCGGAAGCGTTCCGGCACGATCAGGCCGGTCAGGGACGCGCCGAGCACCTCGCCGGCCGTCCAGCCGAACAGCTTCTCGGCCGCCGGGTTCCACGCGACGACGTCGCCGGCGGCGTCGATCGCCGCGTACGCGTCCTGGGCGGTGTCGAGCACGGCGGCGAGCTGGTCGTTCGCGGTGCGCAGGGCGATCTCCGACTCGGCGGCCACCGCGAAGTCGGCGAGGCTGTCCAGCTCGTCGGCGGTCCACTGCCGCGGCGCGGTGTCGACCAGGCAGAACGAGCCGAGCACGTGCCCGTCCGGGCTGGTCAGCGGGTAGCCGGCGTACGCGAGCACCTGCCCGGCGGCGACCACGGGGTGGTCGGCGACCCGCGGGTCGAGCCGGGTGTCGTCGATGACCACGGGACCGCCCGCCTGCACCACGTGCCGGCAGAACGACAGCGACAGCGGGCCCTCGCGGTCGGCGGGCGGCAGGGTGGGCCCGGCGGCGCCCGGCAGGAGCTGCCGGTCGGCGTCGACGAGGGTCACGTACGCGTGCGGCACGCGCAGGGTGCGCGCGGCGAGGTTCGCGAGGCGGTCGAGGCCCGGCGCCCGGGGCCCGTCGAGCAGGCCGGTCGCGGCGAGCGCCCGCAGCCGCCGCCGGTCGTTGATCCGCTCAGTGGTCACGCGCAGGGTGTCTCCTCTCCCCTGCGACCATCCCATCCCGCGCCGCGAAGGTGGCCCGTTTCACCCGTTTTTGGCGTATGCCACCGCGGCTGCGCCGGGCCCGGCGCCGTTCCGCTGTGATCGGTGGCGCCCAGGTAGTAGACAGAGACCATGACCTCCATCGCCGTGACCGGCGCGACGGGTCGGCTCGGCGGCCGGGTGGCCCGCCGGCTCTCCGCCGCGGGAGTGCCCCAGCGCCTGATCGTCCGCGATCCGAGCCGGGTGCCGCGGCTGGACCGGGCGGTCGTGACCCGGGCGTCGTACGGCGACGGCGAGGCGCTGCGCCGGGCGATGCGGCACATCCACACCGTGCTGATGGTGTCGGCCGCCGAGGGCGAGGACCGGCTGGAGCAGCACCGCACGTTCGTCGACGCGGCGGCCTCCGCGGGCGTGAAGCACCTGGTCTACACGTCGTTCTACGGCGCCGCGCCCGACGCCACGTTCACGCTGGCCCGCGACCACGCCGCGACCGAGGCGTACGTGCGCGAGGTCGGCATCCCGCACACGTTCCTGCGCGACAACCTGTACGCCGACTTCTTCCCCCTGATGACGGGCGAGGACGGCGTGCTGCGCGGGCCGGCCGGCGACGGCGTCGTGTCGGCGGTGGCGCAGGACGACGTCGCGGACGCCCTGGTGGCGGTGCTGCGCGACGCGGACGCGCACGCCGGCGCGACGTACGACCTGACCGGCCCCGAGGACGTCGGCCTGCACGAGGTGGCCGCCGTGGTGTCGAAGGCGACGGGCCGGCAGGTCACGTACCACCCGGAGACGGTCGAGGAGGCGTACGCGTCGCGGGCGTCGTACGGGGCGCCGCGCTGGCAGGTGGACGCGTGGGTGTCGACGTACACGGCGATCGCGGCGGGCGAGCTGGCGGGCGTGAGCACCGCCGTCGCGGACCTCACGGGCCACCCGGCCATGCCGCTGGCGGACGTGCTGGGGGTGTGACGGCCCGGCCCCGGGGGGGCCGGGGCCGGGCCGCCGCCCGGTCAGCCGATCCGGAAGCCCTCGCCGTACATGGTCCAGGCCAGCGGGGTGTTCAGGTCGAGGTTGCCCTGCCGCAGCCAGACCCGCTGCGCCGTGTCGACCCGCGAGGTGTCCGAGTGGGCCTCCTCCTTCTTCATCTCGACGACGCGGGCGTCGAAGAAGGCGGTCAGCCAGGCGGTCTCGTCGCCGCCCTGGGCCGGCGGCTTCGCCGTGCGCAGCGCCGCCGCGCGGATGGACTGCATGCCGGAGTAGCCGTGCATGACGGCGGCGTCGTAGTACGCGAACTGGCCGAGGGCCCGCACCCCGTCCTGCTTGGCCCGGCTGACCGACGGGTTGAAGTACTCGTTGTCCCGCTCCGTCTCCTGCTGCCGCTGGAACACCGGGTCCTGCGCGGCCGCGCGCCAGTCGGCCGGGTAGTCCGGGTCGAGGCCGTCGTGCGAGGCGGTGCCGTTGACCCGGCGCAGCGCGGGCAGGTACTTGGCGAGCACGTTGCCGGGCGACACCCGGGTGTAGTTCTCGACGAGCTGGAGCATGTCGGAGGTGCCGGAGCAGAAGCCGATGATGCCGGCGGTGTAGCCGCGCCCGTCGCGGATGTCCTCGATGTAGGCGAACTGGGCCCGCCAGTTCAGCGACGAGTTCTCGGCGGTGGACACGATCTGCATCGCGACGTCCTTCTTCGCCGGGTCGTCGAGGTTCCGGCCGCCGGTCGGCGGCTGCGTGGTGACCGGCGGGCCGGTCGGCGGCCGCGTGGTGGGGGCGGTCGTCGGAGGCCGGGTGGTCGGCGCGGTCGTCGGCGCGGCGGTGGTGGGCCGGGTGGTGGTGGGGGCCGTCGTGGGAGCCGAGCCGCCGCCGCACGGGGCGCCGTTGATCGTGCAGCCGGCCGGGACGCCGGTGCCGATGCCGAGGAACCCGAACGTGACGGAGGCGCCGGGGGCGACGGCGCCGTTCCACGACCGGTTGGTGAACGTGTGGCGCCGGCCGCTGGTGGTGAGCAGGGCGTCCCAGTAGCTGCCGACGGTGGTGCCGGCCGGGAGCTCGAACTCCACCGTCCAGGAGGTGACGGCCTGGTCGCCGGTGTTGCGGATGGTGTACCGGCCGGTCCAGCCGGAGCCCCAGTCGGAGTCCTTGCTGAAGGTGGCGGTCGGGGCGGCGGCGGCGCTGGCGGGCAGCAGCCCGACGACGGCGACGCCGGCCCCGACGGTGAGCGCCGCGGCCACGGCGGCGACCGCGGTCCGGGCGCGCCTGCGCGGATTCCGGGCAGGAGAGGTCATGGCGGTTCCTCGGTGGGGAGGAGGGATGGGGGGAGGGGCGAGGTGTGGTCACGGGGACGGTGACGGGCAGACGCTAGGTTCCGGAACCGGGGCGATCAAGCTTCTTGAATCATTCTTAAAGTTGCTGCCTATCCGATTTGTCCCCCCGGTCGAGCGCCCCACGGGTGCCCGAAACGCCTGGTCGCTCCCTTGACACCGGCCCGCGGCGAGCCCTACCGTCACCGCAATTGTTAGTTAGTTTGCCTATCAATCGGAGGCCGGGTGTCCCGTTCCGCAGGCTCCGCCAAGCTGCTGCGCGCCCTCAACGAGGCCGCCGCGCTCGGCCACCTGCTGGAGACCGGCAACCTGACCCGGGCCGACCTGCGCGCCCTCACCGCGCTGTCCACCCCGACCATCTCCGAGGTGCTGCGCCGGCTCACCGAGGCGGGCCTGGTCACCGTCGTCGGCCACGACCGCGGGCGGCCCGGGCCCAGCGCCGAGATCTACGCCGCCCACCCCGACGGCGGCCACGTGTTTGCGGTGTCCGTCCGCGACACCGGCACCCGCGCCGTGCCCACCCTCGCCGGGGCCGTCGGCGACCTCACCGGCGCCGTCCGGGCCCGCGCCGAGGAGCCCGCCGACTTCGTGCGCACCGACCCCGCCGTCGCCGTCGCCGCCCTCGTCGACCGGCTGCACGCCGAGGCCGGGCTGCGCGCCGGGCGGCCCCGGCACGTGCAGCTCGCCGTCCCCGGCGCGTACGACCCGCGCACCGGCGTCGTCCACCACGTCGAGGTGCCCGGCTGGAACCGGCCCGGCCTCGTCGCCGGCATCGCCGACCGGCTCGGCACCACCGTCGGTGTCGACAACGACGTCAACCTCGCCGCCGTCGCCGAACGCACCCGCGGCATCGCCGCCGACGCCGACGGGTTCGCCCTCGTCTGGCTCGGCGACGAGGGCCTCGGCCTGGCCATCGACATGGGCGGCGCCCTGCTGCGCGGCGCCCGCGGCGGGGCCGGCGAGATCGGCTACCTGCCCCTGTACGCGCCCGGCTCGCCGCAGGGCAAGGTCGAGCTCCAGGACCTCGCGGGCGGCCCGGCCGTGCTGGCGCTGGCCCGCGAGCACGGGTTCGAGGGCCGCACCGCCGCCGCCGCCGTCGCCGCCGCCGTCGCGGCCCCGGCCGACGCCGCCGAGTTCTGGGCCACCCTCGGCGACCGCGTCTCGGTGGGCCTGGCCAGCGTCGTCGCCGTGCTCGACCCGGCGCTGATCGTGCTGGCCGGCGAGGTCGCGCACGCCGGGGGCGACCGGCTGCGCGACGCCGTCGCGGCCGCCCTGGCCCGCTGGTCGCCCCAGGACCACCGCCTCGCCGTCACCGCCATCGACGACGACGCGGCGCTGCTCGGCGCGTTCGACGCCGGGCTCGCCGCCCTGCGCGGGCAGCTCATCGCCACGATCCGCGACTCCGCCGACTGACGTCCCGCACGCCCTTCCCCGAGAGGACCAACCGATGAGAATCGCCGTCGTCGGCGGTGGGTCGACGTACACCCCGGAACTGGTCGACGGGTTCGCCCGCCTCGCCGGCGCCGGGCTGTCCGTCGACGAGCTCGTGCTGATCGACCCGGCCGCGGACCGGCTGGAGATCGTGGGCGCGTTCGCCCGGCGCATCTTCGGCGCGTACGGCCACCCCGGCCGGGTGACCTGGACGTCCGACCTGGACGCCGGGGTCACCGACGCCGACGCGGTGCTGATCCAGCTGCGCGTCGGCGGCCAGACCGCCCGGATCAGCGACGAGACGTTCCCCCTCGACTGCGGCTGCGTCGGCCAGGAGACCACCGGGGCGGGCGGGCTGGCCAAGGCGCTGCGCACCGTGCCGGTCGTCCTCGACGTGGCGGAGCGGGTGCGGGCGCGCGCGAAGCCCGGCGCGTGGATCGTCGACTTCACCAACCCGGTCGGCATCGTCACCCGGGCGCTGCTCGACTCCGGCCACCGGGCCGTCGGGCTGTGCAACGTGGCCATCGGCTTCCAGCGCCGGTTCGCCGCCCTGCTCGGCGTCGCGCCCGAGGCCGTGGTGCTCGACCACGTCGGCCTCAACCACCTGACGTGGGAGCGGGCCGCCCTGGTGGACGGGGTGGACCGGCTGCCCGAGCTGCTGTCGGCGCACCTGGAGGAGCTGGCCGGCCTGGTGCAGGCGCCCGCCGAGATCCTGCGGTTGTCCGGCACCGTGCCGTCGTACTATTTGCGGTATTTCTACGCCCACGACGAGGTCGTGCGGGAGGAGCGGACCGCGCCCACCCGCGGCCAGAAGGTCGCGGAGATCGAGGCGACGCTGCTGGAGATGTACCGCGACCCGGCGCTGGTCGCGAAGCCGGCGCTGCTCGGCGAGCGCGGCGGCGCGTTCTACTCCGAGGCCGCGGTCGGGCTGATCGCGGCCCTGCACGGCCACGACACCGGCGTGCACTCGGTGAACGTGCGCAACGACGGCGCCCTGCCGTTCCTGCCGGACTCCGCGGTGGTCGAGCTGTCCGCGACCGTCGGGCCCGGCGGCCCGGCCGCGCTGCCGGTCGCCCCCGTCGCGCCCGACCAGGCCGGCCTCATCGCCCACGTCTCCGGGTACGAGGAACTCGCCGTCGACGCCGCCGTGCGCGGCGGCCGCGACCGCGTCTACCGCGCGCTGCTCGCCCACCCGCTGGTCGGCCAGCACGAGTACGCGGACGCGCTGACCGACAAGCTGCTCGCCGCGAACACCGACCACCTGGCGTGGGCCCGATGAGCGGCGGCCTGTTCCTGGCGGTCGACGGCGGCAACTCCAAGACCGACGTGGTCCTCGGCACGCGCGACGGCACGGTGCTGGGATTCGCCCGCGGGCCCGGCTCGTCGCCGGACAACATCGGGCTGACCGGCACGATGGAGGTGCTGTCGTCCCTCATCGCGGAGGTGCGCACGCTCGCGGGGGTGACGGGGGAGGTCGACGCGGTCGGGGTGTACCTGGCCGGCATCGACCTGCCGATCGAGCTCACCCGGCTGGACGCCGCCGTGGCGTCCGCCGGGTGGGCTCGCTCGCACGTCGCCGACAACGACGTGTTCGCGCTGCTGCGCGCCGGCACCGCCGACCGCGACGCCGTCGCCGTCATCTGCGGCGCCGGCATCAACTGCGTGGGCCGCGCCGCCGACGGCCGCACCGCCCGCTTCCCCGCGCTCGGCGCCATCTCCGGCGACTGGGGCGGCGGCATGGGCCTGGCCGACGAGACCCTGTGGCACGCCGCCCGCGCCGCCGACGGCCGCGGCCCGGCGTCCCTGCTGGCCACCGCGGTGGCGGCGCACTTCGGCCTGCCCACGATGGACGACGTGTCCGCCGCCGTCCACCTCGGCACGATCGACCGGGCGGCGCTGCTCGACCTGGTGCCGCTGCTGTTCGCGGCCGCCGCCGCGGGCGACGCGGTCGCCGCCACCGTCGTCGAGCGGCAGGTGGAGGAGATCCTCGCCCTGCACCGGGTGGCCGCCACCCGCCTCGGCCTGCTGGCCGCCCCGCACGCGGTCGTCCTCGGCGGCGGCGTCCTGCGCTCCCGCCAGCCGGCCCTGCACGACCCGCTGCTCACCCGCCTCGCCGTGGCGGCCCCCCGCGCCACCGTCACCGTCCTCGACGCGGACCCGGTGGTGGGCGCGGCCCTGTTGACGCTCGACCATCTGGGGTGGTCGGCGGCCGAGCCGACGCTACGGGCGACCCTCACCGGGTCGATCGTCCCGGCGGCGGCCTGAACCCGGCGCCGCGGGGCCCGGCCGCCTCGGGGCGAGGCGCCCGGGCCGGGGATCGCGGCACCGGTGGCGCGGGTGGGCGGTGCGTGCACCGCCCACCCGCCCCGCGGCGGGAGCGGCTAGTCGCCGACGCGGGACCAGAACTGCGGGTCGACGCCCGCGCCGCGCAGCCACCGCTGCTCCCCCGTCGTCACGATCCGCTCGCCGTTGGCCTCGACCAGCGCCAGCACGTCGTCGGCGGCGGACCCGCCCAGCGCGGCGACCACCCGCGGCACGTCGGCCGGCGCGACGGTGAGGGCGTACTCGTACTCGCCGGTGCCCCACATGTTCGGCGACGTCAGGTCCTGGCCCCGGAAGACGAGCGAGCCGTCGGGCCGCAGCACGGCGTCGACGTACAGGTTGTTCTTCGCCCAGAGCCGGGCCCGGCGCTCGTCGGTCATCCGATCATTGTCGCCGAAGCTGCGTGCGCAGGTGGTCGCGGAGCTGCGCGCCCATGTCGAGGTCGTCGTCGCCGAGCAGCCACTGCAGCTGGAGTCCGTCCATGAGGGCCACCAGGTGCCGGGCCGCGGCGGCCGGGTCGACGCCGGGGTTCAGCTCGCCGGCGGCGCGGGCCGCCTCGTACGCGTCCGCGATGGCGGCGACGGTGCGCCGGTAGCGGTCGGCGAAGTAGGCGTGCGCCGGGTGGTCGGCGGCCGTGGCCTCGGCGGACAGCACGGTGAACAGTTCGACGATGCCGCGCCGGCCGGCGTTGACGTCGGCCAGGTCGGCGAGGCGGTGCAGGGCGGCGGCTCCGGCCGGCGCGCCCTCGGCGAGCCGGCGGCGGTCGGCCTCGTCGCGGTGTTCCAGCACCGCGAGCAGCAGCGACTCCTTCGTCGGGAAGTGGTGCAGCAGGCCGGGGTGCGACAGGCCGCACCGGGCGGCGATCTCGCGCAGCGACGCGCCGCGGTAGCCGGCCTCGCCGAACAGGGCGACCGCCTGGTCGATGACGAGCCGCCGGGTCTCCCGGCCCTTCGCATACCCCATGACGAATACTTACCATGCGGTCGGGATTCGGCTAGCGTGGCGGCCGTGGTTGTTTCCGACACGCCGACCCCGCGCCGCGCCCGCGCCGCCACCTCCGTGATCTTCGCCGCGCACGGCGTGGTCACCGGCACCTTCGCCGCCCGCATCCCGTGGGTCGCCGACCACGTGGACGTCGGCGCGGGCGGCCTCGGCGTCGCCCTGCTCATGCCGGGCCTCGGCGCCATCCTCGCGATGCCGCTGTCCGGCCGGCTCGTGCACCGCTTCGACCTGCGCAGCCTCACCCGCGTCCTCATGCTGCTGTGGTGCGCGGCGCTGATCCTGCCGTCGCTGCCCACGTCGCTGCTCGGCCTGTGCGCGGTCCTGGTCGTGTACGGCGCGACCGCCGGTGTCGCCGACGTGGCGATGAACGCGCACGCCGTCGTCGTCGAGGAGCGCTACGGCCGGTCGGTGATGTCCGGCTTCCACGGCTTCTGGAGCGTCGGCGGCCTGGCCGGCTCGGCCGTCGCTGTGTTCGCCGCCCGGCACGACGTCGACGCCCGCGTCCACTTCGCCGCCACCACCGCCGTGCTGATCGTGGTCGTGCTGGCCGCCTGCGCCGCGCTCATCCCGCACCGCCCCGAGCCGGACCTGGCCGCCCCGCCCGCGTTCGCGCTGCCCACCCGCGCCGTCCTCGCCATCGGCCTGGTCGGGCTGTGCGCCGTGTTCGCCGAGGGCGCCGCCCTCGACTGGTCCGCCGTGTACGTCCGCGACATCCTCGGCAGCGCCGACAGCACCGCCGCCGCCACCGTCGCCGTGTTCTCGGTCAGCATGGCGGTGGCCCGCTTCCTCGGCGACCGCGTCGTGCACCGCTTCGGCCCGGTCGCCACGGTCCGGGTGGCCGGCGTGTGCGCCACGGCCGGCGCCGCCACGGTGGTGCTGTCGTCGCAGGTGGCGCTCGTCATCGCCGGGTTCGCCCTGCTCGGCGTCGGCATCGCGGTGGTCGTCCCGCTGGTGTTCGCCGCGGCCGCCCGCATCGGCGACCACCCGGGCCGCAGCATCGCCGGCGTCGCCGGGGTCGCGTACGGCAGCGGGCTGATCGCCCCGGGCGTCATCGGCGGCATCGCCCACGTGTCGTCGCTGACGGTGTCGTTCGCGGTGGTCCTGGGCCTGGTCGCGGTGATGACGGCGGGCGCGGGCCTGCTGCGCCCGCGCGAGGCCGCCGCACCGGCCCCGGCGCCGGCCGCCTGACCGCAGCTCAGCGCAGGACGGCCCAGCCGCCCTGCGGGAGCCGCACCCCGGCGTCCGCGGCGCCCGGCCGGTCGACGCTGCCGTCGCCCGCCAGCACCTCCGACACCCCGGGCGCCGTCAGCCGTACCGGCGCGTCCCCGGTGGACAGCGCGACCACGAGGCGCTCACCACCCGCGCTGCTGGCGTAGCTGAGGTGCTCGTTGGTCACCTCCAGCGGTTCGGTGCGGGCCGCGTGCAGCCACGGGTGCCGCCGCCGCAGCCCCAACAGCTCCTGGTGCCGGTGGAACGTGGGCAGCCCCAGCTCCGACAGCTCCGCGGGCGTCGCCGGGAACGGCGGCCGCACCTCGTCGTCGCCGCCCTCCCGGTCCCGCTTGACGCCGCGGAACGCGTGCTCGTCGCCGGCGTACACCGACGGGGTGCCGCCGACGGTGGCCAGCACCACCAGGGCGTGCTCCAGGTGGGCGGGGTCGTCGAGGCGGCTGGCGATGCGGGTGGTGTCGTGGTTGCCGAGGAACGTGTACGGCACGAACGTGTCGAGGAAGCCGTCGTGCCGGCGCAGCGCGTGCGCCAGCTCGTGGAAGTTGCGGTCGTTGAGGCTGCTCCACACCGCCTTCCACAGCTCGTACTGGGTGACCGCGTCGAGCCGCCCGTCCGCCACGAGTGCGGCGTAGTCGCCCTGGATGACCTCACCCATCAGGTACGCCTCCGGGTGCCGCGCCCGCACCCGGTCGGCCACCTGCGCCCAGAACCCGGACGGCACCGCGTACGCGGCGTCCAGCCGCCACCCGTCGACGCCGCGGTCCAGCCAGTGGTTCATGACGTCGGCGACGAGGTCGACGACGGCGGGCTCGGCGTGGTTGAGGGCGACGAGATGGTGGTGGCCCTCGAAGTCGTCGTAGTCGGGCTCGCCACCGGGCCCCCACTCGCGCAGCCGGAACCACGACGCGGTCGCCGCGCCCGGCCCCTCGGCCAGCACCGCCTGGAACGCGGGATGCCCGCGCCCGACATGGTTGAACACCCCGTCGAACAGCACCCGCACCCCCTTGGCGGACGCCGCGGCCAGCAGCGCGTCCATGTCGGCGTCGTCGCCGAGCCGCGGGTCGATCCGGTAGTGGTCGACGGTGTCGTAGCCGTGCGTCTCGGACGCGAACACCGGCCCGAGCGCCAGCCCGTTGGCGCCGAGCGCCAGCAGGTGGTCCAGCCACGCGGTGAGCTGCGGCAGCCGGTGCCGGACGGGACCGCCTCCGGCGCGCTCCGCGCCGACGAACCCCAGCGGGTACGCGTGCCACCAGATGACGTGCTCGACCCAGCCGGGGCCCGGGATTGTCGGGGTCACGCCCCTCAACCTACGGCCCGGGACGCGGCGGCGCCCGGATGGCGCGGCGCGGTCACGCGTCCGGCGCCGGCTCCCGGAACGGGTCGCCGTGGCGGTGCACGGCGCGCCACACCCCGTCCTCGCGCCGGAACACCGTCGTGGCCCGCAGCGCGTACGACACCTGCTCGCCGCGGGCGGTGGCGGTGATGCGTTCGATGGTGGCCAGGTAGGCGAGGTCGCCGCTCGCCCCGGCGGCGACGATCTCGTACTCCAGCGACCGGCACCCGGTGAACCGGCTCGCGACCCACGCGAAGGCGGGCCCCAGCTCGGCCCAGCCGGAGCGGTTGACCTCGGCGCCGAACAGCGTCACCGGGTCGGCGTGCGACCACAGGGCGGCGCGCGGCGCGGCGTCGCCCTCGTGCAGCGCGATCTCGGCGGCGCGCAGCCGCGGCAGGATGTCGGCCAGGAAATCGTCGACCTCGGACACGGGGCCAGTGTCGCAGTTCGGCGAACCCGGACGACGGCGCCCGGCTGCTGCCGCCCGGTGCGGGAATGAGGAAAGGCCCGGCCGCGCTGCGCGGCTGGGCCTTCGACGTGCTGTTTCCGGTGGTGGAGCTGAGGGGATTTGAACCCCTGACCCCCTCGATGCGAACGAGGTGCGCTACCAGTCTGCGCCACAGCCCCGCGGACCCGACTCACGCCGGGCCAGCGGGACAAGGCTAGCAGGCGGCGCGCCCGGCCCGCGAACCACCCCGCCGGGCCGGTCAGGCGAGGTTGGCGCGGCCGCCGGCCTCGTACGCGCGGCCGCGCAGCCCCCGGTACGACACCGTGCCGGCCGTGCCCGTCTCGTCGAGGCCCATGGCGGCGCGGCGGACCGCCTCGCGCTGGGCGGCGAGGCGGCGCTGCGATTCGCGGCGAGCGGCGGCGCGGCGGGCCTGTTCCCGGCGGACCTCGGCCTGCCGGGCGGCGAGCCAGGCGGCCTCGCGGGCCTGCTCGCGGCGGCGGCGGGCGTCGGCGAGGGCCCGGTTGCGCAGGTGCACCAGGTACGCCCCGAGCAGGGCGCCGGTGACGGAGAAGCTGATCCAGAAGCCGGGGCCGACGACGGCGACGCCGATCAGCTCGACGATGTTGAGCAGCAGCAGCGCCATGAGGACGCGGCGACGGCGGACGATCGCCGGGGTGTGGCGGCGGCGCGGGGACGGGCGCTTGCGGGCGCCGCGGGGCACCACGCGCAGCGGGCGGCGCGGCGACGGGATGGCGGAGACGGGGGCGCCGGAGACGGGGATCGCGGAGACGGGCGCGCCGGACACCGGAATTTCGGGGCGCAGCGTAACCACGACGCGGCGTCCGGTGTTGATCGGTCGGTGTCCGGGCACGGTGCGGCGCCGACGGCGGCGCGAAAGCACCCGAGCCGTCGACTGCGCCCGCTCCGCGACCAGGCGCTCGGTGGCGTCGTACCGGCGGACCAGAGCCGGTGCGAGGGCGAGCAGCCCGGCCGCGGCGAGGACGGCGAGGAGCACCGAGGTCGGCACCCTCACCCCTCCCGTCAGCCGTGTCGCGCGCGCCCGCCGGACGGGATGGCAACGGCCGCGATGCCCCCCGCATCGCACGCCGTACCCGTCACGGAAGCCTGATGCCACCGCCCTCCGGCGCGCACGCAGCAAGTCCCAATGAATGTGAAGATACGGGCGGGCCTGCGGAAATTCTCGCAACGCGCCGAATTCGACGCGTACGGACGATCATGGAGTCGTGGTACGGACCCGCCGCCACCGGGCCAGCAGGCCCCCCTCGGCGGCGACCTCCTCGCTCGTCATCGCGTAGCCGATGTGGTCGCGCCACGTTCCGTCGATGTGCATGTACCGCGGGTGGTAGGCCTCCTCGCGGAAGCCCAGTTTCTCGACGACGCGGCGGCTGGGACCGTTCTCGGGCCGGATGTTGATCTCGACGCGGTGCAGGCCGGCCGGGCCGAACGCGTGGTCGACGGCGAGCGCCAGCGCGGTCGGGATGACGCCGCGCCCGGCGACCCGCGAGTCGACCCAGTAGCCGACGTACGCGCTGCTGAACGCCCGCCGCACGATGTTGCCGAGGTTGAGGTGGCCGACGAGCCGGTCGCCGTTGTCGCCGCGCAGGCACACCGCGAACGGCATGCTCTCGCCGCGCCGGGCGGAGCTGCGCATGTCCCGGTACACGTAGGAGAAGGCGCGCGGCGAGTTCAGCTCGCGCCACGGCCCGGGCGGCGCGGACTCCCACGGCGCCAGCCACGGCTCGTTGACGCAGCGGACCTCGGACCAGGCGGCGGCGTCGGAACGCTTGTACGGCCGCAGCACCACCGGGCCCTCGGCCAGGACGACCGGCCAGCCCGGCACCGAGCCCAGCATCATCGCCTCCGGTCCAGCAGCAGCACGTCGACGGTCGACCCGGCTGCCGCGTGGGTGACCCGCTCGCCGAGGACCAGCAGGCCGTTGGCTTCGGCCAGGCCGGAGAGAGTGTACGGCCCACCGGCAAGCGGCTGCACGGTGTAGCCGCCCCCGCGCCGCTCGGCGACGTGCGCCGGCCGGAACTCGCGCAGCCCGCCCGGCGACGAGATCGTCTCCAGCAGGTGCGCCCGCACGCTGGGCCGGAACACCGGCTCGGCGCCCGCCAGCAGCTGGATCACCGGCCGGACCAGCACCTCGAAGCCGATCAGCGCCGCACCCGGGTCGCCCGGCAGGCAGACGACCGGCACCTCCTCCGCGCCGACCGTGCCGAACCCGAGCGCGGCCCCCGGGTACAGGGCGACGTCGGTGAACTCCACGGCGCCCTGCCGCGACAGGATGCGGCGCACCATGTCGCCGGGCCCGGTGCCCGTCCCCCCGGTGGTGATGATCAGGTCGGCCCGCAGCGTCTGGTCCTCCAGCAGGCCGCGCAGCCCCTCCGGGTCGTCGTCGCAGATCCCGATCCGGTACGCCAGCGCCCCCGCCTCCACGGAGGCCGCGGTGAGCGCGTGCGAGTTGGCGTCGACGATCTGTCCCGGCTGGCTGGGCCGCCCGACGTCGACCAGCTCGTCGCCGGTGGCCACGATGACCACGCGCGGGCTGGGCCGCACCACCACGTGCCCGATGCCCGCGGACGCGATCGCGGCCACCATCGCCGGCGTCACGTACGCGCCGCGGTGCGCGATCACCTGGCCCACGGCGAGCAGCTCGCCCGCGCGGCGCAGCCCCTGGCCGCGCTTCGGGGCGTGGTACACCTCGACGTTCGCCATGCCCTGGTCGGTCCAGTGCACGGGTACGACCACGTCGGCGCCCAGCGGCAGCGGCGCGCCCGCCGCCACCGAGAAGCAGGCGCCCGGCGTGAGCCGGACCGGCCGCCAGCTGGCCGCGCCGAGGTCGCCCACCACATTCAGCCGGACGGGCCGCGGCCCGCCCTCGAAGCTGCCGAACGAGGGGTGCGACCCGGCCCGGCCGGCCGCGGCGATGTCCTCCCAGCGCGCCGCGTACCCGTCGATGGCGGCCTGATCGAAGGCCGGCACCGGGTGCGGCACGGTGACGTCCCCGGCGAGGACGTTGCCGTACGCCTGGGTGAGGTCGAGGTCGAGCGGAGGCAGCGCCACCAGCCTGCGCAGCACGCTGCCCAGGTAGGTGGCGAGGGGCATCAGCTCGTTGGCGGCCGCCTCGGGATCGGCCGTCGCGGTCATGTCGCGCGACCCTCCCCGGAGACGAACTCGTTCAGCCACTGCTTGAACTCGGTACCCAGATCGTCGCGCTTGCACGCCAGCTGCACCACGGCCTGCAGGTAGCCGAGCGGCATGCCGGTGTCGTAGCGGTGCCCCCGGTACACGATGCCGTGCACCGGCGTGCCCGCCTCCAGCAGCGCCGCCATCGCGTCCGTCAGCTGGATCTCGCCGCCGCTGCCCGGCTTCGTGTCACGGATCGCGTCGAAGATCGCCGCCGGCAGCACGTACCGGCCCAGCACCGCCAGGTTGCTCGGCGCCTCCTCCGGCTTCGGCTTCTCGACCAGCCCGCGCACCGTGACGACGTCCTCGCCGAGGTCCGACTCGCCCACCACCGCGATGCCGTACCGGCTCGTCTCCTCCGGCTTGACCTCCATGAACGCCAGGACGATGCCGCCCGTGCGCGCCTGTAGGTCCAGCATCGACGGCAGCAGCGGGCTGTCCTCGTCGACGAACTCGTCACCGAGCAGCACCGCGAACGCCTCACCACCCACGTGCGACGCCGCCGTGCCGACCGCGTGCCCCAGCCCGAGCGGCTCGCCCTGCCGGCACGTGTAGATGTCGGCGAGCTCGCTGGTGCGCCGCACCTCGTGCAGCCGCTCCAGGTCGCCCTTCTCCTCCAGCCGCGCCTCGACGTCCGGCCGCCGGTCGAAGTGGTCCACCATCGACGTCTTGCCGCGCCCGGTCACCAGCAGCACGTCGGTGATCCCGGCGGCCGCCGCCTCCTCGACGATGTACTGCAGCACCGGCCGGTCCACCACCGGCAGCAGCTCCTTGGGAACCGCCTTCGTCGCCGGCAGGAAGCGCGTCGCCAGCCCCGCGGCCGGGATCACCGCCTTCACCGCGCGCCGTCCGGTCACCTGCGTATCGGTCGTCATCTCAGCCGCCACCGCGCTTTCGCTCGCCTGACCCGACATGCCGCGAGACTATCGGCCACGCCGCGCTCGCGGCGGCTGCGGCCCGCCCGGCGCGCCGCTCCCCCCAGGCTGCGCCACCCCGGCGGGCGGCGCCACCCCGGCGGGCGCGGGGGCGTTTCCGGCCGCCGCGGGGCCGGTCAGGGGGTCGGCGCCGGGGCCGTGTTCGGCTCTGCCTGCGGCCGCATGTTCGTTCCTGCCGGCGGCGCCGTGTTCGGTTCTGCCGGCGGCGCCGTGTTCGGTTCTGCCGACGGCGCCGTGTTCGGTTCTGCCGGCGGCGCCGTGTTCGGCTCTGCCGGCGGCGCCGTGTTCGGCGACGTCGCCGCCCAGCTCCGCCAGCCGGTACGTGTCCCGGCCGGCCTCCTTCGCCGCGTACAGCGCCTCGTCCGCGGCCTCCAGCAGCTGCCCCGCCGTCACCCCGTGCTCCGGGTACACCGCGATCCCGATCGACACGCTCACCGGGATCGCCCTGGCCCCCCGCCGCCCGCCGATCTCCACCGCCGCGCCCCGGATCACCGCGCCCAGCCGCTCGGCGACGATCGCCCCGCCGAACGCGTCCGTCTCCGGCAGCAGCACCACGAACTCCTCGCCGCCCTGCCGGAACGCCAAATCGACCTCGCGCAGGCACCCCCGGATGCGCTGCGCGAACTCCCGCAGCACCGCGTCCCCGGCCGCGTGCCCGTGCGTGTCGTTGACCTCCTTGAAGTGGTCGAGGTCCAGCGCCAGCACACACAGCATCCGCCGGAACCGGCTCGCCCGCTCCACCTCCCGCCGCACCGACTCCTGCAGCGACCGGTAGTTCCACAACCCCGTCAGCGGGTCCGTCAGCGACAGCCGCTGCGCCTCCTCGTGGACGCGCACGTTGTTGACGGCCACCCCGGCCTGACCCGCGAACGTGCGCAGCATGTCCAGGTCCGCGTCGTCGAAGCCGTCGGCCCCGTGCCGGTCGTACAGCGCCAGCACCCCCAGCACGACGCTGGCCCCACCGGCGGACGGCTCGGCGGTGGTGCCGGGAACGAGGGGGTCGCCGACGAGCTTGGGCGCGCAGATCGGCACGGCCATCCAGGTGCTGCGGGGCAGGGGCTCCCCGGCGACCGGCTGATCCGCCTGCGCGACTTCTGCTGCCGCCTGCCTTGGGGCTGCTTGTTCCGGCACCACCGGCCCTGGGGCTCGAATTGCCGCCTGCCCTGGTTCCGGCTGTGCCGACTGCTGTGGCCCCAGCTGCGCCGCCGGCCCTGGCGCCGGTTGTGCCGACTGCTCTGGCCCCGGCTGCGCCGCCTGCGCTGGCCCCGCCTGCTCTGACCCCGGCTGTGCCCCCTGCCTTGGCCCCGGCGGTGTCGGCTGGGGCGGTCGCGGGTGGCCGATGTGTCCGTGGCGGGGTTCGCCGGCCGCCGCGACGCCGCCCAGCAACCCCGCCCCGACCGGCACGCGCAGCGCCGACACGTCCGCGCCGTCCCACCGTCCGGCCAGCCCCTCGGCGGCCTGGCCCACCAGCATCCCGTCGGCCGGGTCCACCAGCAGCACGGCTCCGGCCCGGGCCCCGGTCGCCGCTACCGCCGTGTCGAGGATGACCCGCAGGATCCGCTGCACGTCGTGCGTCCCCGACAGCGTGTCGCCCAGGATGCTCAGGTGCCGCCGCAGCTGGTCCCGGCTGGTGGTGAGCGCCTGCACGTGATCCTGCAGCTCCCCCGTCATCCGGTTGAACGAGTCCGCCAGCCGCCCCACCTCGTCCGGCCCACCGCCGGGCACCCGGGCGCTGAGGTCACCGCCGGCGACCATGTCGGCCGCGTGCGCCACCTCCGCGAGCGTCCGGGTGGTCGACCGCGCCAGCCACCGCGACGCCAGCACCCCCAGCCCGCAGGCGCCGAGGACGGCCGCGAGCAGCAGCGTGTACAGCCCGCCGGGCTCCGGCGCCGCCACAGAGATGACGACGGCCAGCGGCTGACCGGGCGCAGGGTCGATCCGCCGTACGTGCCGCCCGTCGGGCGACTCCCCCGGCGTGACGGCGGCCTCGACGACGGCTCGGCGCCGGCCCTCGGGTTCGGTGCTCAGCCACAGTTCGGCCGGCTCGAGGGCGCCGCCCGAAAGCGCCAGCACCGTGACCTCGGCGCCGCTCGTGCGGGCGAGCCGGCCGGCGAAGCCCTGGTCCAGGATCAGCCCCGCCTCGACCGTGCCGGTCTCGCGGTCGTCGCCGTCGCGGGTCTCGGCCGTGGCGGCGATGACGCCGCCCCCCGACGCGGTTGCCGGTGCGGCGCAGTCGATCCACGTGCCGCCGGGTGCGCCGTCGGTGCGGAACCCACCGTCGCCGTTGTCGGCGGTGCTCACGGGCCGCCCGTTCACGCCGCCGCGCCCGTCGGTGGCGCCGCTCGCGCCCTGAGCGCCGTCGGCGGCGCGGCGGTCGGCGCCGTCGGCCGGCCTCGTCACCCGGATCGCCGAGGCGACCCCCCGGGCCACGAGCTGGTCGGCCGCGGCCCGTCTGGCCTCGTCGCCGGGCAGCACGGCCACGGAGTCCGCCGCCGCCTGCAACTGGCGGCACAGTGCGCCCACCGCCGTCCGGACCGTGCCGGCGGAGTGGTCGAGGCGCTCGGCGGCCCGGTCACCACTCACCGCGGCTACGGTGACTCCGACGAACGCCGCACCGAGGAGGACCGGGCCGAGCACGACCGCCAAGAAGGCGGTAGTGAGGCGGCCACGCAGAGTCACGCACCCTCCCCAGGAATGGGCCATGCGACCTCGATGCTGACACAGAGTGCGCCGTTTGCCGCTTTTGAGATGGAGGTGTTGTGCCGGATTTTCCGGTTGATGCGGAAACCATCGCCCGCGCCAAAGGCGACGTGCGCCGCCGCCTGCTGGCCGCCCGCCGGGCGCTGACCGAGGCCGAACGAGCCGGCTCGGCGACGGCGATCCAGGCGTGCGTCGTCGCGACGATCCGCGCCGCGGCCGCGATAACGGACGACACCTCGAGTCCCTGGCCGACCGGCCCACGCGTCTCCACCGCAGGTCAGACGGGCACAGACGCCCACCGCGCCCCGATCGGAGATCCTCCCCACCGACCTCGCCCCCTCGTCGTCGCCGCCTACGTCCCGATGCCCGGCGAACCGGGTGGGACCGATCTCCCGCACGTCCTCCGCGCCGCCCTCCCCGCCGGCAGCCGCCTGTTGCTCCCGGTCCTCCTCCCTGACAACGACCTGGACTGGGCCGAGTACACCGGCACTGTCCGCCCCGGCCGGCTCGGCCTGCGTGAACCGGACAGTCCCCGGCTCGGCGTGGACGCTGTGGCGGCCGCCGACCTCGTTCTCGTCCCCGCCCTGGCGATCGACAATCGCGGCATCCGGCTGGGCCGCGGCGGCGGCTCCTACGACCGCGCGCTGGCCCGCCTCGACCCGGCCCGCACCATCGCCCTGCTGCACGACGGCGAACTCCTGCCCGAAGTGCCCGCCGCGGCGCATGATCGTCCGGTGGGGGCGGTCGTCACACCCAGCGGCGGACTGCGGCCCACCGAGTGGACGAAATGACGTTCGATGACGCACCATGGCAGGCGGCCTCGGCTGGCACTCGTTATCGTCGAGTGCCAATCGTGTTCACAACCGGAGGAACCGTGCCCACGTACCAGTACGCCTGCACCGAGTGCGGTCACCAGCTCGAGGCGGTGCAGTCGTTCTCCGACGCCGCGCTGACCGAGTGCCCGGCCTGCAGCGGCAAGCTGCGGAAGGTCTTCAGCGCCGTCGGCGTCGTCTTCAAGGGCTCCGGCTTCTACCGGACGGACTCCCGCAACGGCTCCTCGTCGAAGCCGGCCGTGGCCGACAAGCCGGCCGCCAAGTCCGACAGTTCCTCCACGTCCACGTCGTCGGACTCCTCCTCGTCGTCGACCTCCTCCTCGACCTCCTCGACGTCGTCGTCGAGCTCGTCCGGCAACGGCGGCTCGGCGTCGTCCTCGTCCAGCACCACACCGGCCTCCACCTCCTCGGCGAGCAAGTAGCCACCGACCGGCCCGGCCGCACCAAGTCGCTGTGGCCGGTGTCGCCGGGCTGGACCGCTATTCCGGCGGCCGCACCAGCACGCTGAGGCGGGCACCGTCCGGCGCCGCTGCCGCGGCGCGGGCCTCGGCCGCCGTCAGGGCGAGGAACAGGCCCGCGCCGGGATCGTCCACGTGGCCGACGCCGAGCACGAGCGCGGCGGTGGCGATCCGGGACGCCTTGCCGTCGTCGCGCGCCGCCATGAGGTCGACCCGGTCGCCGGGCTGCAACACGCCCAGGGCGGCCGGCTCGGCGAGCCGCACCGGCACCCCGACCGACCCCTTCGGCACGGACCGGGCCCGGCGCGCACCTCCCACGGCGCCCGGCCCACGGGAGACGGACCTCCCTGCCGCACCGGCGTCGCCCGGCGCACCACCGGCATCGGCGATGGGCGCGGCGCCGCGGGAACCACCCGCCTTGCTGCTCGGCGACGTGCCGGTCGACGCCGCCGGGGCGCAGCCCGCCGGCTCCCGCCCCAGCACCAGCCCCGCAGCGGTCACCAACAGCAGCGCGATCGCCCCGAGGCGGATCAGGCCCGCGCGCCCCGGCCGCCGCCAGCGGATCGGATCGAGCCGGCCGTCCGCCGCCGAACGCCCCGCGACCTCAGGCGGCGGGTGGCCTCCCGCCGCCGGGCGCAGGGGCAGCGCCGGGGCAGGCGGCAGGGCGTCGCGGGAACGGCGACTGGCCATCGCAGGTCTCCTTCCGGCCGGCGCACCGGGAAGGCGCCGACCGGGACGGAACGCTAGCGATGGCACGGCACGACGCGGGCCGACCGCCTACAACCCTGTGGACAACGGCCCGCTGTGGATAACTCGCCGAGGGTCACCCGCGGACTGCTTCAATGCCTCCCACGGATCAGCGACGGGAGGTGCCAGGTGACGATCCGCGGGTGGTTAGGCGTCCACCAGGTGGCCGGCGGCCGCGGCCCGTTCCAGCGCCGCCTGGCGCATCGGGCTGACCCGCAGCCGGCGCGGCAGCGCGGCCAGCAGCAGGCGGATGCTCTTGACCGACAGGTCGGCGGTGAGATCGGTGGTGGCCCAGCCCAGGCCGCCGTAGAGCTTGCGCGCCCACGGCGGCAGCAGGGCGAGCGCGGTCGACGCGATGCCCAGGTACGCCCAGCGGGTCGGGCCGAGGGTGAGCCCCAGGCGCGCCGGCAGGCTCAGGTCCCACGAGTCCGGCACCGGCGGCACGGTCAGGAACATCATCGTCTCCGCGCCGTCGCGGGTCAGGCGCAGCTCGGGGCGGACCTGCTCGTAGTAGGCGGCGACCTCAGCGGCCGTCGAGGGCACCGTCGCCGGGTCGAGGCCGACGAGTTCGGCGCTGCGCAACTGCTCGGCGTAGTAGGTGTCGACCTCGGCGTCGGTCAGCGACAGGCCGGCCCGCCGGGCCACCGTCAGGAACGACTCAACCTCGGTGACGTGCACCCAGCGCAGCAGGTCCGGCTCGTCGATGCGGAAGCGCTCACCCGTGGCGGGATCGACCGCGCTCAGCCGCGCGTGCAGGCGGCGCAGCCGGTGGCCGGCCGCCTCCGCCTCGGCGGTCGGGGCGTAGATCGTGGTGGCGACGTACATGGAGGTGCGCATGAGGCGGCCCCACGCGTCGTCCTTGTAGACGGAGTTCTGGGCGACTCCGGCGACGGCGCGGGGGTGCAGCGCCTGGAAGTAGAGGGAGCGCAGGCCGGCGAGCCCGAGGATCGGCTCCTGGTGCAGCTTCCACGTGACCGAACGGGGCCCGAAGAGCCCGAGATCGTGGGCGTCGTCCATCCGCCAAGCGTGCCACGCGGGACGGGCTCAGTCGTCCGCTCTGCGTCGCTTGCAGCCGGGGCACAGGCCCCAGAACGTCACTTCCGCCTCGTCGACGTCGTACCCGTGGCTCGCCCCGGGGTCCAGGCACGGGCGTTCGCCCACGGCGCAGTCGATGTCGGTGATCTCGCCGCAGCTGCGGCACACCAGGTGGTGATGGTTGTCGCCGACGCGCGCCTCGTAGCGGGCCGGGCTGCCGGCGGGCTCGATCCGGCGGGCCAGGCCGGCGCGCGACAGGGCGCCGAGCACGTCGTACACGGCCTGGGTCGACACCGAGTCGAGGCGGGTGCGCACCTGGCCGGCGATCTGGTCGACGTCCAGGTGTCCGCCGGCGGTCAGCACGTCGAGCACGGCGAGCCGCGGCCGCGTGACCCGCAGGCCCCGCGACCGGAGCAGCTCCTCAGCACCGGGCACGCGTTCCATGACAACATGCGCAGCCCGGAAACGAAATGGCGATCATGTGAACCGAACCACGGCATCGCGCGTAGGGGCCCGTAGGGAATAGTTGAAACCTCAGGCTTCACCCTCGTACCGCCAACCGAGGAGGCGCAATGTTCAACCAGGTCAACGGCCTGCCCGTACACGTGCTCGTGGTCCATGCCGCAGTGGTGTTCGTGCCGTTGCTGGCGCTGTCCGGCGTGCTCTACGCGCTGGTCCCGAAGCTGCGCGCCCGGCTGGGCTGGGTGGTCGGCCTGCTCGCCGTCGGGTCCCCGCTGACCGCGCTCGCCGCGATGCTGTCCGGGTCAGCGTTCTACGACCGCAAGTACGCCGGCGTGCCCGAGGACGCCATCGCCAACGTGCAGCAGCACGCGTCGTTCGGCACCCGCACCTTCTGGTTCACGCTGGGCCTCGGCGTGGCGGCGGGCCTGCTCGTGTGGCTGACCAGCCGCCGGCCGCTCCCCCGGGCCGCCGAGGCGGGCCTCATCGTGGCGGTCATCGCGCTGGCGGCCGTGGCCGGGTTCTACGTCTTCCAGACCGGGGACAGCGGGGCCCAGTCGGTCCACGGCGTCTCCTGAGCAGCAACCTCAGAACAGCAGCCGGGAGCAGAGGAGGCAGACGGTCACGAGCATGAGGGCGGCCGCCACCATGCCGATGCCATAGGTCACCGTGCGGGCGCTGCGCTCGGCGTCGTCGATGACGGCCGGGTCCTGCGGCGGCAGCGACCGCGGCGGCACCGGCTCCGCCACGAACGGCGGGCGCCACCCGCTCGGCGGCGGGGTGCTCGGCGGCGGACCGGGGTAGACGGGCTTCGCCGGCGGCTCGGGGGCCGGCGGCGGAGTGGGCAGGCCTCCGGCGTCGTCGTCTGGGCGGCGCCAGTAGGCGTCGTCGTCGCTGGGACCGGTCGGGGCGCTCACCTGTCCGACGCTACCAACGCCGGACGGCCGGGCGTCGGCACCTCGAGCGACGATCGTTAGGCTCGGCGCGTGGACACGCGTGCAGGCACCGGCTCCGGCGGCAGCCCGACCAGCGGCGACGACCGCACCGTCGACCTGGACCCGGACGAGCCGCCGGTGCTGCCCGAGCAGACCCGCGACGACACCGACCACGGCTGGGGCGGCGGCTGGTCCCGCGACTCGAATGACGACCGGCTCCTCGCCGACCGCCCACCCCACTGGGACTGACCGGCAACCGACGGGCGACCTCGGGGACCACGCGGCGACCGGCCGGTCACCCATACCGGCTGAGGCGGACGACTGCGGCAGCCAGGTCGGGGGTTCCACTGCGGTGGACCGACCGGGAACGACCAACTACGGCAGTCAATCCGGGCGGTCGACCGCCGTCCACGGCTCCTTCGCCGGCATGGCCGACCCCGCCGGGCACACCCGCCGGAAGTCGCACCAGCCGCAGAGCGTGCCGGGCTGAGCGGGGAACGCCTCGTCCGGATCACCCCCGGCCGTTACGGCCTTCTCCGCCGCGAGGATGTCCCGGGCCGTCTCCTCCGCCCGCCCCACGTGCCGGTCCAGCGACTCGGGCGTGTGCTCGTGCGCCGCGACGGTGCCGGTCGGCAGGTGGTGCAGCTCGACGCGGACGCACGGGCGGCGGAAGACACGGGCGGCCGCGTACGCGTACAGCGCCAGAGCTTGGGATCCGCGGGCGTCGTCGGCGTCCAGCTCGGAGCGGCCGGTCTTGTAGTCGACGATCACGGCCTCCGGGCGGCCGTCGTCGTCCACCCGGGCGTCGATGCGGTCGGCGCGGCCGTTGAAGGCCAGGACCGAGGTCTTGGCGGCGACGACCCGCTCGACGCCGAGCGGCTCGTCGGCCGGGTCGAGGCCGGTCACGTACGTCTCCAGCCAGCCGAGGGCGCGGTGGTAGACGGCGCGCTGCTGGTCGGAGTCGCGGTAGCCCTCGGACACCCAGGTGGCGCGGAGCAGGGCGGGAACGATGGACGGGTCGCGACGGTCGGGCGCGGTCGCGTACCAGTTCTTCAGGGCCGTGTGCACGCTCGCGCCGAGCGAGTTGTGCGCCCACGGCGGGCCCTTCTGCGGGGTGGGGCGGTCGACGTAGGAGTACCGGTAGCGGCGGGGGCAGTCGGTGTAGGCGCCCAGCTTGCTCGGGGTGCACACGAACAGCCGCTCGGGCATCCCGGCGAAACCGAGCTGTTCGGGGATTGCCGCGGAAACGGTGCGGGACCGGGAGGAAGCCACCCCCCGATCCTTCCAGCACCCACCGACATTCCCCGAACGGGGGAAGCCGCCCGAGCCCCCCGGCAGCCGACAGATGTCGGTGCGGCTGTCGAGGACAGCCGGGGTAGCTCCGCCGGCCAAGCCGGCCGAGGACAGCCGAGGACAGCCGACCGGAAGCAGCGGAGGCCGGGGCAGCCAGTGAGGGAACGCTCAGCCGCCCGCCGCGTACTGCCGCACGAACGCCGCCACCGCGTCCGCGATCAGCTGGACCGCGATCGCCGCCAAGAGCAGACCCGCGATCCGCGTCAGAACCTCGATCCCGCCCGGGCGCAGGATCTTGACGATCACGCCGGAGAAGCGCAGGACCAGCCACACCGACAGCATCACGGCGACGATGCCGGCGCCGATGGACACGTACTCGGCGGCGCTGCCGTCGGAGCGTTGGACGAACAGCATCGTGGCGACGATGGCGCCCGGGCCGGCCAGCAGCGGGGTGCCCAGGGGTACGAGGGCGATGTTGGACGTCGACTGGGTGGTGGGTTCGTCAGTTTTGCCGGTGAGCAGTTCGAGGGCCACCAGAATGAGCAGCAGGCCGCCGGCGCCCTGGAGGGCGGGCAGGTCGACGTGCAGGTAGTCGAGGAGGGTCTGGCCGGCGACGGCGAAGACCACGATGACGCCGAGGGCGAGCGCGACGGCCTGGGTGCCGGCGCGGTGGCGCTGGCGGGCCGGGAGGGCGCCGGTGAGGGCCAGGAAGATCGGGACCATGCCGGGCGGGTCGACGATCACCAGCAGGGTCACGAAGACCTCGCCGAACAGTTTCAGGTCCATCGTGCCCGGACCCTACAGCGCCGGCACGCCGGTCGCGGCGGCCACGATCTTGTCGTACGCCTCGGGGGCGGTCGTGTTCGCACCCAGGGCGACGGTCTTGTGGGTGCCGTGGAAGTCGGAGGAGCCGGTGACGACGAGGCCCAGCCGGCCGGCCAGGGCGCGGATCTGGTCGCGTTCCTCCGGGGTGTGGTCCTCGTGGTCGGCTTCGAGGCCGAACAGGCCGGCGGCGGCGAGTTCGGTGATCATGGCGTCGTCGACGACGCGGCCGCGGCGGCTGGCGCGGGGGTGGGCGAAGACGGTGACGCCGCCGGCGGCGCGGACGAGGCGGATGGCGTCGAAGACGTCGAGGTCGAACTTGGGGATGTGGTAGCGGCGGCCGAGCCAGCGGCTTGCGAAGGCCTCGCTGGTGGTGGCGACGAGGCCGGCCCGGATGAGGGCCTGGGCGATGTGGGGGCGGCCGACGGAGCCGCCCGCGGCGTAGCCGGCGACCTCGGGCCAGCTGATGTCGACGCCGTCGGCGCGCAGCAGCTCGACCATGCGTTCGGCGCGGCGTTCGCGGTCGGCGCGCATGGCGGTGAGCTGGGCGACGAGCTCGGGGGCCGTGGGGTCGAACAGGTAGCCCAGCAGGTGCAGCGGGATGGGCGGGTCGGAGCCGTGCCAGCGGCAGGACAGCTCGGCGCCGCGGATCAGGGTGAGGCCGGCCGGGCGGGCCTCGGCGGCGGCGTCCCAGCCGCCGGTGGTGTCGTGGTCCGTGATCGCCAGGACGCTCAGGCCGGCGGCGGCGCCGGCGGCGACCAGCTCCGCCGGGGTGAGCGTGCCGTCGCTCGCGGTGGAGTGCGTGTGCAGGTCGATCCGGGTCACGCGGTGTGAGGTTACCGGGTGGTCGGGTGCCGCCGTCCCCTGCATGAACATCCCGCGGCGGAGCGCCCCGGGGGGGCATAGACGCATATCAGTCAGGACCGCCGCGGACCGGCGGCCGGCGTCGTTGCGTCACCGGCGGACGACGGGGAGGGGTGAGGCGGCGTGACCATCGTGGTCGGCGCGCCCGCGCCGGTCCACGCCGGCCCATGCGGGCGACACATTGCCGGCGGCGCGATGCCGGGAATGAGCGAGGCGGCGGCGATCTGCCGGAGTGGGACGGTGTGCGGTGTGGACGCCGGGCGTGGTCCAGGGCGGCGCCGCAGGCGCCGGCCCGGGCCGTCGTACCAGTGCGTGACCTGCGGCTGGGAGTCCCCCAAGGCGGGGTGACCCGCGTCAGGCGTCGCCGACCGCCTCGTCGTCCTTGCCGAGGCGGGCCTCGACGGCCTGCGGCTCGTACATCTCCTCGACGACCCGCAGGTACAGCTCGTTGGGGTTCGGCAGGTGCTTGACCTCGCGCAGGGCCTGGTCCTGACCGGCCGACTCCAGCACGAACGTGCCGTAGTTGAGCAGCCGGCCGAGCGGCGACTGCTCGTACTTCATGTCGGTGACCCGCAGCAGCGGCATCATGGCGACCTTGCGGGTGATGATGCCGTTGACGACCATGACCCGCTTGTTGGTCAGGATGAAGCGGTCGAAGTACCAGTCCGCGACCTTCCACGCCACCCAGCCCATGACGCCGAGCCAGATGAGGACGGCCGCCGTGGTCAGGCCGTCCACGTTCTGCTTGGCGAGGAAGCCGGACAGGTAGCCGAGTAGGAACGTCACGCCCACGCCGATGAGCAGCGGGGTGGTCAGGTGGATGAAGTGCCGCTTCCACTCGCCGCGGTAGCGCTCGGTGGGGAACAGGTAGCGCGCGACGAGGGTGCTGGGCTCGTCCTCCAGCGGCAGCACGCGCCGCGGGCCGGTGGGCAGGCCGTTCTCGTCCGTGCCGAGGCCCTCGAGCTCCTCCGCCGTGAACTGCGGGACGTAGCCGTGCCGCCGCTCGAAGTCGTCGTCATCGTCGTCCCAGCCGCCGCCACCGCCGCCGGTGCCGCCGCCTCCACCGCCGCCACCGCCACCGCCGCCGCCCGCTGCGGCCGCCGCGGACGGGGCCTGGGCGCGGCCGGTGGCGCGGGTCTCGTCACCGCCGTCGCCGAAGCCGGCGCTGGCCGCGTACGACGGACCGTCGGCGTAGCCGGCGCTCTCCGCGAAACCCGGGCCGGAGCTGCTGCCGCGGGCATACCGCGGCGTCTGCCGTGGATCGTCGTCGTCCACGAAGGCCGGGTCGTCGAAGATGAAGTCCGTGTCGTCGTCGCGGGGGCGGCGCGGATCCTCGTCGCCGGCCGGACGGGGGGTGTCCGGGCCCATCGTGGACTACGCCACGAGGTTGGTGAAGAAAGCGCCGAAGCCCTCGGCGATGTCACCGATCGTGCTGCCGAGCGACTGGAAGACGTCGGCGGCAGAATCAGGGTTGAAGGCGATGAAGAAGATCAAGAACGCGATGCCGAGCCAGGTGAGGACCTTCTTGATCATGACTGGCCTTCTCCTCCGTGCGGTTGACGGTCGCCGCCGCAGCAATACTCACGGTATCAGTTGCTGTGCACAGTGTGAACGATGTCCGGGAATCTGCGCCATACCCGGCGAACAGGTCAGACCCGTCCGTGCAGGTACGGCGACGGTGCCCCGTACACCAGCTCGGGCGGCACCCACTCGGACAGGTCATGAAGGTCGACAGTGTCCGCGAGGATGTAACCCGCGCTTGCCGGCCACGCTACCGCATAGAGCCACATTCCTCGGGCCTCACTCACGTATGCGCTCCGGTCCGCCGGTGACTTCACGCACCACAGTGGAGTCGGGTGCCCCCCGGCCCTGACCTTGGCATGTGGACCGGCATGGGTGCCCGACGAGCCCATCGACTCGGCCAGCAGCGCACCCGGATCGAGCCCCGGGATGCCCGCCATGCGGTTGCCCAGCCCGACCCCCGGCTGCTCCGCGACCAGCACGACGTCGGCCGGCCCGTCGCCCAGCGGCCCCGGCCCGCTGCACGCCACCACGGTGCCGCGCACCCCGGTGCGGTCGTCGCCGGCCCAGCCGATGCCGGTCACGGTCCACCCCGGCGGCAACGGCCACGGGCACCACACCGGCGGCCGCTCCAGCGACCCCGCGCCCTGCCCGACCGCCGACGCCACGATCTCCGGACCGATGTGCTGCGGCACGTGCAGAGGCGGCACCTCGCCGCAGTCCATGCAACGCCACGCGCTGTGCATGAGATCCGGCGGCCGGACCTCAGCACCACACCTGGGGCAACTCACGGTGACGCCCACCACCACACCGTGCTCGGCGGACCGCCCCCCGTCAAGCGGATCGGCGATTCCCGCCCCGCATCAGGCCTGTTCGTACCCGGGCGGGGGTCCCGCGTGCGCCCGCACCCACGCGTGCATCGCGATGCCGCTGGCCACACCGGCGTTGATCGACCGCGTCGACCCGTACTGGGCGATCGAGAACAGCTGGTCGCACGCGGCCCGCGCCGCGTCCGACAGCCCCGGCCCCTCCTGCCCGAACAGCAGCACGCACTCCCGCGGCAGCGTCACGCTCTCCATCGGCCGCGACCCCGGCAGGTTGTCGATCCCCACCACCTGCAACCCGGCCGCCCGCGCCCAGCCCGCGAACCCGTCGATCTCCGGATGGTGCCGCACGTGCTGGTACCGGTCGGTCACCATCGCCCCGCGCCGGTTCCACCGCCGCAACCCCACGATGTGCACCTCGGCGGCCAGGAACGCGTTCGCGTTGCGCACGACCGTCCCGATGTTGAGATCGTGCTGCCAGTTCTCGATCGCGACATGGAAGGGATGCCGCCGCCGGTCCAGGTCCGCGACGATCGCGTCGTGCCGCCAGTAGCGGTAGCGGTCGACGACGTTGCGGCGGTCGCCCTCGGCGAGCAGCTCGGGGTCGTAGCGGGGATCGGCGGGCGGCTCCCCCGGCCAGGGCCCGACCCCGACGGCCTGCTCGTCACCACTCACGGCCGATGAGGGTACGTCGTGAGCGAGGGTTGGGGGTTGGCGGGCTTGCGCGCCCGACCAGGTGCGGCTTGCCGGTACGGGTGCGGCGCGGCGGGCGGCGCGGCGGGCGGCGCGGCGGGCGGCGCGGCGGGCGGCGCAGGCCGTGCGGCGGCCTCGGCGTAGCCCGGGGCGTTCGTGACGCCGCCGCGGTAGGTAGCGGCGATTTGGGCCACCAGGCGCGGCAGAACTAACGGATGAAGCAGTGGCTGGGCGAGTTGGGCGCTCGGCGACCCGCTGGGCCGCTGGCGGGTGACGCGCGTGGCGGCGCGGACCGCGCCGCCCGGAACGCGGCGGCGTGGCGGTCAGGGCCCCGGCAGCAGCCCGGCGCGGTGGCGCGCTCGCCGCTCGAACCCGGCGGCGCGGGTCCGAACCGGCAGAGGTGGGCGGGGAGTGGCAGGTCAAGCCCGGCGGGGTGACGGTCGAACCCGGCAGCACTGCGGCGGGGCGGCCCGGACGCGGTCCGGACCCGGCAGGGGTGGCGGCGGCGAGGGCCTCACGTCCGGCCGCCGGCCCGCCCCGCCCGAGGCGGCCGGCGCGCGGGGACCGATCCACCCACGCTTCGACGGCCACCGATCGGCGCCTCCGGGGAAAGGGGCCGGGGGCGTGCCCCCGGACCACCTGACCCTGGACGCAATGAGCGGCGGGGCCCTCCCCGGCACCCGCCGCCCACGCTCTGTTGCAACAGATTTTGCCTCACCCTCCGTACTGCCGGATAGGTTTCAGGGGTGTGACCCAGGTCTCATTTAACTTTCTTTCCCATTACCTTGCGTTGGGCGATCATGTGCGCCGCGCGGATCATGACCAGCAGTCCATCCGGTCAGACGGCGTCAAATACGGACAGAAAGCGATTACTCTGCGGGTTGACCCGTGAGAGCGCTCTCGCTACCCACTGTGATGCAGCGTCCAGATAGGCCCGACATCGCCCGTTCACGAACGTCGCTGGACGGGTGTCGGCGGGCCACCCCGGGGAATGACAGAGGGGCCGGATTGGTTCGATCAGGCGTAGCCCGATCTGGAGATGGAGACACACCATGGCCACCGTTGCCCTGACCGCTGAGAACTTCGACGAGGTGACGAGCCGCGAGGGCATCGTCCTGATCGACTTCTGGGCGAGCTGGTGCGGTCCTTGTGTCCGGTTCGCGCCGACGTACGAGCGCTCCTCGGAGAAGCACCCGGACATCACCTTCGGCAAGGTCGACACGGAGGCCGAGCAGGCCATCGCGGCCAAGTTCGACATCCGGTCGATCCCGACCATCATGGCCGTCCGCGACGGCGTGATCGTGTTCGCGCAGCCGGGCGCCCTGCCCGAGAGCGCGCTGGAGAGCCTCATCGAGCAGGTCGAGGCCCTCGACATGTCGGAGGTCAAGGACAAGCTCGCCTCGCAGCAGAGCTGACCGTTCACCACCCGCACGAAGGCGCCAGGGATTACCGGTCCCGGCGCCTTCGGCGTCTGGGCGGGCCTAGGCGCCGCTGAGGACGACCAGCCGCCCGGTCGCCCGGGTCATCGCGACGTAGCGGTCGACGGCGCCCTCGATGCCCGTGCCGAACGACTCCGGGTCGACCAGCACGACCAGGTCGAACTCGAGGCCCTTCGACAGCTCCGGCGTCAGCGAGCGGACGCGCGGCGTCGCCGTGAAGGACGGGTCGCCGATGACGCAGGCGGTGCCCTCGGCGTGGGCGGCGAGCCAGTCGTCGAGGACCGCGGGCAGGTTTGCCCGGCGGCCGTGGGTGACCGGGACGCCGCTGCGGCGGATGGACGTCGGCACGTTGGCGTCCGGCAGCGCCGCCCGGATGACCGGCTCGGCCTCCGCCATGATCTCCGCCGGCGTGCGGTAGTTGATGCTCAGCGACGCCAGCCCGATCCGGTCCAGGCCGACGCGCTCCAGCCGCTCGCGCCACGACTCGGTGAAGCCGTGCCGGGCCTGCGCGCGGTCGCCGACGATCGTGAAGCTGCGGGACGGGCAGCGCAGCAGCAGCATCTGCCACTCCGCGTCGGTCAGCTCCTGGGCCTCGTCCACGACGATGTGCGCGAACGGCCCGGCGAGCAGGTCCGGGTCGGCGGTGCTCAGGGCCGCCCCGCCGGCCAGGACGTCCCGCAGGTCCGGCTGGCGCAGCATCGTCATCAGGCCCTCGCCGTCGTCGTGCACGGCGGACGCGATCAGGTCGTCGACGACGCTGTCCATGCGGGCGCGCTCGGCGGCGGCCGTGGCGTCGTTGCGGCGCCGGCGGCGGGAGGCCTCCGGGTCGCCGAGCCGCTGCCGGGCCGCGTCCAGGAAGGGCAGGTCGGACACCGTCCAGGCCCGCGGGTCCGCGCGCCGCAGCCGCCGCAGGTCGTCCGGGCCCAGCCCGGGGGCGCATTTGCGCAGGTACGCGGGCACCGTCCACAGGTCGCCGACGACGTCGGCCGCCTCGAGCAGCGGCCACGCCCGGTTGAACGCGGCGAGCAGGTCCCGGCTGCGGGCCAGCTCGCGCCGGTCGCCGTCGTACCGGTCGCTCAGGATCGTGAGCAGTTCCTCCCAGACCGTGTCGCGCGCCTCGTTGTGCGGGGTGCCCGGGTCGGGCGCCTCGAACGCCTCGGCCCAGTCCGCCGCGGTCACCCGGACCTCGGCCCAGTCGGTGGCGACCGTCATGGTCCCGGTGGGCGGGTCCTCGTAGAACCGCACGGCCGCCTCGACGACGCGCGCCACGTCGGCGGACGCCTTCAGCCGGGCCGCCTCCGGGTCGGGCTCGGCCCCGGCGGCGGCGCCCTCGGCGACGAGGTCGCGCAGGGTGCAGGTCTGCACGTCGTCCTCGCCCAGGCTGGGCAGCACGTCGGAGACGTAGGCCAGGTACGGCTGGTGCGGGCCCACGAACAGCACGCCGCCGCGGCGGTGCCCGAGGCGGGGGTCGGAGTACAGCAGGTACGCGGTGCGGTGCAGCGCGACGACCGTCTTGCCGGTGCCCGGCCCGCCGTCGACGACCAGGGCGCCCTGGGAGCCCGCGCGGACGATGGCGTCCTGGTCGGCCTGGATGGTGCCCAGCACGTCGCGCATCCGCCCCGACCGGCTGCCGCCGAGGCTGGCGATGAACGCGGACTGGTCGTCGAGCGCGGCGTGGCCCTCGAAGCCGTCGGCGGTGAACACCTCGTCCCAGTAGTCGGTGATCCGGCCTCGCGTCCACCGGTACCGGCGGCGGCTGGCCAACCCCATCGGGTTGGCGTGGGTGCCGCCGAAGAACGGCTCGGCGGCGGGCGAGCGCCAGTCGACCAGCAGGCGGCGGCCGCCGTCGTCGGTGAGGCCGAGCCGCCCCACGTACACGGGCTCGCCGCCGTCCGCGCCGACCATGCGGCCCAGGCACAGGTCGAGGCTGAACCGGCGCAGCGCGCGCAGGCGGGACGTCAGCCGGCGCACCTCGTCGTCCCGGTCCACCGCCTGCCGGCCCTTGCCGCCGGGTGCGCGGCGCGCCGCGTCGAGGCGGTCGGACAGGTCCGCGGTCACCCGTTCGAGGCTGTCCGCGATGGCCGCGAAGTGCCGCTCGTCGACGTCGATCAGCGCCGGGTCGGCCTTCGCGGCGAGGCGCTCCGGGAGGTCGAACGCGCCGGCGATCAGGGGATTCACGTCATCAGCTCCATTGCCGTTTTCGCAGGTCACGGGCCTACGGACGACGATTCTGCGGCACGGGGTGGGTCTTGCCACAAGCCCCGGGGTGTGATATACGTTGAAGTTGGCGAGGAGTCCGTGACGTCACCCCGGACCGGATCGCCCATCCCCCGCACACACCGCTCGCGTGTTCCGCTTGCCACCGCAGTCGAACGTGTGTTCGAATTCTCGGCATGCGATGGGCGCACCTGTCGGCTCCCCCCGACGCGACCACCCCGGACGCAGCGCCGGCGGCACCACCCCTGCCGCTGGCGCTGCCCGGGGCGACGGTCCGCACGTTCGACACCCCCGGCTTCGCCGGCATGACGTTCTACGAGGTGCAGGCCAAGTCGATCATCAACCGGGTGCCGGGCGCGTCCCGCGTGCCGTTCGAATGGACGATCAACCCCTACCGCGGCTGCTCGCACGCCTGCTCGTACTGCCTGGCCGGCGACACCCCGATCCTGCTCGCCGACGGCACCCACCGGCCCCTGGCCGACCTGCGCCCCGGCGACGCCGTCTACGGCACGGTCGGCGTCGGCACCGACCGCCGCTACGTGCCCACGACCGTCCTCGACCACTGGTCCACCACGAAGCCCGCCTGGCGGGTCACCCTCGCCGACGGCACCCGGCTGGTCGCCAGCGCCGAGCACCGGTTCCTCACCGCCCGCGGCTGGCGCCACGTCGGCCCCGGCGCCGACCGCCCCCACCTGGCCGCCGGCGACGTCCTGCTGGGCCCCGGCGGCGGCTTCGCCGACCCGCCGAAGGAGGACACCGACTACCGCGCCGGCTACGTCTACGGCCTGGTCCGCGGCGACGCCGCCCTGGTCCGCCGCCGCCGGCACCTCCCGGGTACGCCGGCGGGGGCTCCGCCCGATCGGCGGGCCCCGGCGGACACAGCATCCGGTCGCGGCCCGCGCGCCGCCGCCGGCCCGCCGTGGCCGCTCCCGCAGGCCTGCCGCCCACACCCCGGCCGTCCGGCCGCCTCCGCCGCCGCACCGGCGCCGGCGGTCCCGGACCGTTCGGCGGGCGGCGCACGGACCGGCCGCGCCGCACCCCCTCACGACGCGGCCGGTCCCGCCCGATCCCGTCCTTCGGCCTCCTCCGCCGACCCCTGGGCCCGGGCCGACGACTACCTCAAGGACCTGCACCTGCCCCGCGCGCTGCAGCTGCCCGCCGTCCCGACCGAGAGCTTCGACCGCGGGCTGATCGCCGGCCTGCACGCGGCGGCCGGACGGCTCGACGGGCTCACGGTGCGGTTCGCGAGCCAGAGCGAGGAGCTGCTCGCGCTGGCCGCCGGGGCGCTGGCGCGGCTCGGGTTCGCGGCGCGCGAGGTGCGGCCCCGGCCGTTCGGCAGCCTGCCCACCCTGGAGGCCGGCGGCACGCTCGCCGAGGCGCTGCGGCTCTGGCACGTCACCGGCATGGACGGCGGCGCCCCGGAGGCGACCGGGCTGGCCGTCGAGGGCGCCGCCGGCTCGGCCGTGGTCGCGGTCGAGCCGCTCGGGCTCGACATGCCGCTCTACGACATCACCACCGGCACCGGCGACTTCGTGGCCGACGGGGTGGTGAGCCACAACTGCTTCGCCCGCAACACGCACACCTATCTGGACCTCGACGCCGGCCACGACTTCGACTCCAAGGTGGTCGTCAAGGTCAACGCGGGCGAGCTGGTGCGCCGCGAACTCGCCGCACCACGGTGGCAGGGGCAGCACATCGCGATGGGCACCAACGTCGACTGTTACCAGCGGGCCGAGGGCCGCTACCGGCTGATGCCGCAGATCATCGCGGCGCTGCGCGACTTCGCCAACCCGTTCTCCATCCTCACCAAGGGCACGCTGATCCTGCGCGACCTGCCGCTGCTGCGCCAGGCGGCCGAGGTCACGACGGTGGGGCTGTCCATGTCGATCGGTTTCGTCGACGAGCAGCACTGGCGCGACGTCGAGCCGGGCACCCCCAGCCCGCGGCGGCGCCTCGACGCGGTGCGGGCGCTCACCGACGCCGGCTTCGAGGTCGGCGTGCTGATGGCGCCGATCCTGCCCGGGCTCACCGACACCGATGAGTCCATCGAGGAGACCGTCGCCGCGATCGCCGCCGCGGGCGCCGCCAGCCTGTCGCCGTTGCCGCTGCACCTGCGGCCGGGCGCCCGGGAGTGGTACGCGCGGTGGCTGGGTCGCACCCACCCCGAGCTGGTGCCGCGCTACCGGGAGCTGTTCGGCCGCGGGTCGTACCTGCCGCAGGCGTACCAGCGGGAGATCACCGCGCGGGTCCGGCGGGCCGCCCGGCGGCACGGGCTGCACCGCGCCGAGCCCGGCGAGGCCCGCAGCCTGCCCGACGCCGGCACCGCCTACGGCCACCCGGGCGCGCCGGCGGAGCAGACCGGGCCGGGCGCCGTGGCCGCGAACTCGGCGGCGCAACAGCTGACCCTGCTGTGAGCGCCGTCGTAGGGTCGAGGCATGAGAGACGCGCAGCAGATCCTGGCCGACGCGGCCGTCATCGCGGTGGTCGGGGCGTCCCGGGAGGAGTGGAAGCCGTCGCACTCCGTGCCGCTGCAGATGATGCGGTACGGCTGGCGGATCATCCCGGTCAACCCGTTCGTCGACGAGCTGTTCGGCGTGCGCTGCTTCCCGTCGCTGGCCGACATCGGCGAACCCGTCGACCTGGTGGACGTGTTCCGGCCGGCCCGCGACGCCGTCGAGGTGGTGCGGCAGGCCGTCGAGATCGGGGCGCCCGCCGTGTGGCTGCAGTCCGGCATCGTGTCCGCCGAGGCGCGTGAGATCGCCACCGCCGCCGGCATCGACTACGTCGAGGACCGGTGCCTGGCCGTCGAGCGGGCCGTCGGCGGGCTGACCCGGGTCGGATAGCCGACGGTTGATCACAACTCGGCCACCGGCGGCTGCGTAACGCGCGCTTTGCGGGCTTTGGGCGTCGCTCGCACGTGCTTGGCCTCAGCAAACACCGTGTGGAGGTCCCCGGGAAGTCGGCCGGGTCTTGTACGGTGCCGGGGGAACTAGGAGGAATGACATGACGTATCCGCCGCCGGGCGGCTCGCCGGACCCTTACCAGCCGCAGCAGCCCTACGGTCAGCAGCCGTACGGCCAGCAGCCCACCTCTGGCGCGCCGGACCCGTACCAGTACTCGGACCCGTACGGTACGGGCGCCCCGTCCAGCGGCCAGCCGTACGGCGCGACCCCGTCGAGCGGCCAGCCGTACGGCGCCACGCCGTCCAGCGGCCAGCCGTACGCCCAGCCCGGCTACGGCACGCCCGGCTACGGCGCGCCGTACAACCCGACCACCAACGTGATGGCGATCCTGGCGCTGGTGTTCGCGTTCGTGTTCGCGCCGGTCGCGATCGTGCTCGGGCACATGGCCAAGAAGCAGATCCGCGAGCGCGGCGAGCAGGGCGAGGGCCTCGCCACCGCCGGCCTGGTGCTCGGCTACATCTTCACCGGCATCATGGCGCTCGTCTGCGTCTTCTACATCGTGGTCATCGTCGCGGCCGTCGGCAGCAGCGGCTCCAGCTACTGATCAACCCGTACCACGGAGACGGGCCGGCGCCAGCGCGCCGGCCCGCCGCCGTTGTCGGGGTGATCGTCAGCGGAACTGGGCCTCGCGGACGCTGTTGCCGCCGTCGACCACCAGCATCTGACCAGTGATGTACGAGGCGGCCGGCGAGCACAGGAACGCGATCGCCGCGGCGACCTCGTCCGGGGCGCCCGGGCGGCCGATCGGGGTGCCGAGGCCCTGCTTCAGCTCGGTCACCGTCGACGCCGCCGTGTAGATCGTGCCCGGCGCGACCGCGTTCACCGTGACGCCGTCCGCGACCAGCTCCATCGCCAGCGCCCGGGTCAGGCCCAGCACACCGGCCTTCGCCGCCGCGTACGCCGCCTCCGTCGGCAGCGCGTTCACCGGGCCGGCCGTGGCCGACAGGTTCACGATGCGGCCCCAGCCCGACTCCGCCATGCCGCCCACGAACGCGCGGCTGCACAGGAACGCGGTGCTCAGGTTGCGGTCGATCTCGGCGCGCCACTCGTCGTAGGTCAGCTGCGCGACCGGGCGCAGCACCTCCGGGCTCGTGCGGCTCGCCAGGCCCGCGTTGTTGACGAGCACCTGCACGTCACCCAGCGAGTCGGCGATCGCGTCGGCCAGCGCCCCCACCTCGGCCTCGTCGGTGAGGTCCGCGACGAAACCCGTGGCGCCCAGCTCGGCGGCCCGGTCGTGGATGCGCCGCGTCGTCGACACGATCGCCACCCGCGCGCCGAGCGCCACGAGCCGCCGCGCCGTCGCGTACCCGATGCCGTCCGGGCTGCCCGCCCCCGTCACCAGGGCGACGCGACCGTCGAGGCGGGAGGTGACGAGCGCCTCGTCGAGGGCGGCATCGGGCACGTCGGCCCCGCCCGGCACATCGAGGGAGGCGCCGGCCGCCGGGGCGGTGCGCTGCGGGTCATCGGGTGGGGCGTCGAATCCCATGCGCGAATCCTGCCTGCTCCCGCGACCCGGGGCAAACATCGTGCACGGGTGGCGCACCAACGGTGCGCCCCGCGAGGGGCGGCGGGGTGTCGCACGGGACGGATACCCTGGCGGGGCGCCGCAGGCCGGGGCGCCCTGAGCGACCACGGAGCCCCGATGACCGACCCCCGCGACCCCGCCCCACCGCCGGACCCGACGGCCGCGCCGCCACCCTCGCCGTGGTCCCGCCCGGCTGCCGACCCGACGTCCGCGGCGCCGTCGAGCAGCGGCGCGGCGGAGGGCTTCGGGGTGGCGCCGTCGATCGGCACACCGTCGAACATCGGCTCGCCGTCGTCGCTGAGCGGCGGGTCCGCGGCCCGGGCCGAGTCGTCGCCGCACGACCGGTCGGAGGCCGGGTCGGGGGCCGGATCTGAGGATCGCAACCCCGAGTCGTCGCCGGGTGACCGGTCGGCGGCAGGGTCGGGAACCGGATCCGCGGAGCGCGCCGCGTCGTCGCCTGCCGGCGATTCCGCGCCCCGGTCGTCCCTCGGCGAATCCGCCGCTTCTGCTCAGGGGCCTTCGTCCCACGGTGATCCCGCGGGCGGCGCCGGGTCGTCGGCCGGCTCGGGAGCGGACATGCCCCCGCAGGGCTGGACGCCGCCTCCCGGCGGCGTCGGCGCGCCGCAGGACCCCTACGCCGTCCCCACCGGCGAGGCCGGCGCGCCGGCCTACGCCCAGCAGGGCCAGATCTTCACCGGCTACGACCCGGCGAAGGGCTACGCCGCCTACGAGGCGCCGCAGTCCTACCCGCCGTACGCGTACGCGCCGGCCTACCCGCAGAGCGGCTGGGCCCAACCGGCCGCCCAGCCGTACGCCTACCCGTACCCGCCGGTCTACGGCTACGGGTACGGCGCACCGCAGCCGCGCACCAACGGCTTCGCGACCGCCTCGATGGTCACGTCGATCAGCGCGCTGGGGCTGATGCTCTGCTCGTACGGGCTCACGGGCGTCATCGGCGTCATCGGGGCGGTGCTCGGGCACGTGGCGCGGCGGCAGATCCGCGAGCGCGGCGAGGGCGGCGCGGGCATGGCGACGGCCGGGATCATCATGGGGTGGATCGGGTTCGGGATCTCGCTTCTCGTGGGCGGGCTGCTCGTGCTCGCGATCACGAGCGGCGCCTTCGACGACTCCGAGCCCTACACGACCTGACGCGGCGGCGCCCCGGTCAAGGGGAGAGAGCCTGAAGCGGACCCCGCCCCGGCGCTGACGCCGGAAGCGGGGTCTCGCGCAGGTTGTCCACCACCGGCGGGGATCGCCCGGCCACGAAGACCCACGCGGGGATCGCCCGACCACGAGGACACCGTGGGAGCCGGCTTTAGGCGCGACGCCCGCCGCAGATATTCTCCCCAACCCGCAAGGCTCGATGCGGAGGCTCACCCCAGCCGCGAGACCTGAGACGCAGACCGCAGCCAGCCGCCAGGGCCGCCTCGCCTCGGTCACGGGGGCGCCCCGAAGGCCGGCGGCGGAGCCGCGGCCTTCCGTTACTTGCGGCGGCGTACCCGATGGAGGCGGAAGGGGCGGCGGGCCGGGACCCGGGCCGGGGTTTCGCGTGGCGGCTCGGCCGCGGCGTCGTCCGGCAGGTCGCGGCCGGTGGTGCCGGCGCCGTCGGCGGGGGTGAGGGCCGCGACCAGGCAGCCGTCGGCCTGCCAGCGGGCGACGAGGGTTTCCGCCGTGCCGCTGGCGTTGAGGCGTTTGGCGGCGAGTTGGGGGGTGACCGTGTCCCACTCCTCCGTGCCGGGGGTGAGGGGGCGGACGGTCGCCGGGCAGTCGACGATGCGGCCGCCGTGGTCGCCGCGCAGCGTCAGGGTGGCCTCGGTGGCGCCGGCCAGGTCCGGGGCGGTCTGTTCGCCGGGGCCGGCGACCACGTAAAGGGAGCCGTCGTGCGGCATGCACCACAGGGCGTACGCGGGGCCGCCGGCGACGGAGACCCACACCACCGCCGCCTTCTTGATGGCCTCGGCCACCACCGGATGCGTCATGTCGCCATTCTCGCGCGCCCGGCGGCCCCCGCGACAGCCACCCGCCGGGGCCGGCCGGGGGCGGTCAGGCGGGGACGGGGACGCGGTCCAGCATGGCGAGGACCTCGGTCAGCGACGTGATGCTCGGGCCGGTGAAGCGGGCGTCCGGGTCGAAGACGAGGTGGTCGGCCAGGTCGGGGGCGGCCAGGCGGACGGCGGTCATGCCGACCTCCTCGGCGCCGCTGAGTTCCTGGCTGCCGCCGTCGCCCACGTACAGGCACTCCTCCGGGGCGACGCCGAGCTCGGCGCAGGCGGTCAAGTAGATCATCGGGTCGGGCTTGCAGCGGCCGACCTCGACGGAGAAGACGCGGGCGTCGAGCAGCGGGGCGATGGGCAGCTCGGGCAGGAACGCCGGCAGCTCGTGGGTGCAGTCGCTGATCACCGCGGTGCGCAGGCCGCGGGCGCGCAGCGCGCGGAGGGTGGACTCGGCGTCGGGACGCAGGCGGGTGTCGGCGCGCAGGGCGTCGACGCGGGCGGACAGGGCGGAGCGGAGGCGCGTGTCACACGGGTTGCCGCCGGCCTGCTCGCTGACCCAGCGCAGGGTAGCTTCGGCGGAGCCGAACAGGCCGCGGGCGCGGGCCCGGAACGACCTGTCGAGCACCCCCACGACGACGTCGGGGTCGCAGCCCAGACCGCGGGCGATATCCGCATGTAACGGTCCACGCTGGACACTTTGCGTAAGCGTCCCGAAGAAGTCGAACAGGGTCGCTCGGTATGTGGGCACAGCAATCAGTCTCCCGACTGGTTGAGGGGTAAATCGGGCGCAGGATGTTCGCCAGCGTAACGAGCCCTTCACTTTCCGTTCCACTCCGCGAGGCAAACCATGCTGCAGGGAGTGTGCAAGAAGGGACCCAAGCGGATGAACCCGCGTCCATCACCCGGCGTGCCGGCCATCGCCGCCGTCACCGTAGCCGTGGTCGCGGTGTCGTCGTCCGGGCCCCTCATCGCGTACGCGGCCGCTCCGGCCCTGGCCATCGCGTTCTGGCGCAACGCCCTGGCCGCCGCCGCGCTCACCCCCGTGACATTGATCACCAAACGCGGCGAGGTGCGTTCCGCCGGGCGGCGGCCGCTGGTGTTCTGCGTGCTCGCGGGCCTGGCGCTGGCCGCGCACTTCGGCACCTGGATGCCGGCGGTGCAGCTCAGCACCGTCGCCACCGCCACCGCCCTCGTCGCCACGCAGCCCGTCTGGCAGGGGCTCATCGCGCTCGCCCAGGGACGGCGGCTGCCCACGCTGGCCTGGATCGGCATCACGATCGCGGTGGCCGGCGCGGCCATCGCCACCGGCGCCGACTTCGGGCTGTCCGCCCGGGCCGTCGCCGGGGACGGGCTGGCGCTGCTCGGCGGCCTGTTCGCGGCGATCTACACGGCCCTCGGCGAGCAGGCGCGCACCAGACTCAGCACGGTCACGTACACGTCGGTCTGCTACGGGGTGTGCGCGCTCACGCTGCTGGTGGTCTGCCTCGTCGGCGGCGTCGACCTCGCCGGGTACGACGGGCGCACCTGGCTCGCCATCCTCGGCCTGGTCGCGGGCGCGCAGCTGCTCGGGCACTCGATGTTCAACTACGCCATCGCCCGCATCTCGGCGACCACGATCAGCGTGCTGATCCTGCTGGAGGTGCCCGCGGCGGCCCTGCTGGCCTGGGTGTGGCTGGGGCAGGCGCCCCGCACCGCCGCGCTGCCCGGGCTGGCGCTGCTGCTGGTCGGCGTCGGCACCGTCGTGCTGGGCACGGCCCGCCACGCGGCCCGGCCGGCGGCGCCGGAACTGGTCGGCGAGCCGGTCGAGCCGGTCGAACCGGCCGCCCTGGACGAACGACCCGGGCCCGGCGGGCGACCCGGGCCCGGAATGCGGCCCGGGTCCGGCGTGCGGCCCGACCCCGGCGGGCGGGAGGCGCCGGCGGAGCAGGGAGCGCGCGACCCCGACGGCCCGCGGCGGGCGGCGGGCGAGCCGCGCTGACGGTGGCGGCGGCGGGCCGCGCCGACGGGTGGCGGCGGCGGGCCGGGCTGACGGTGGCGGCGGCGGGCCGGGCTGACGGTGGCGCCGTGGGCCGTCCCGGGGTGGGATGGGGCGATGGAGTGGACGACGCCCGGGTGCGCGCTCAGCCGGCACCCGCACACCGAGGCCGGCATGCCCGTCACCCCGCCGGACCTCGCCGCCGTGATCGCCGCGATCGACGAGGCCGGCGGCCGCGACTTCGCCGCCGCGTACGCCGGGGTCGAGGTCGACCAGGCGGGGGTGCGGGCGATCGTGCACCGGGTCCCCGCGGCGGACTTCGACGCCGCCGTGCGCGGCCTCACCCCGGCCGGGGTGTGCGTCGTCGTGCGCGACGCCGCCCACTCCCGCGCGACCCTCGCCGCGCTGCAGGAGCGGATCACCGCCGACCTCGCGGAGTGGGAGGGGCGCGGTGTGCGGATCGAGACGGTCGGGGCGCGGCACGACGGGTCCGGCGTCGAGGTGGGTGCGCGGGACCCGGAGCGGGCCCGCGCCGAGCTGGCCGCGCGGTACGGGGCGGACGCCCCGATCGTCGTGGTCCGCAGCGGCCCGGTGGTGCCGCTGCCGGGCTAGCCCACGAACGGCGGCACGGCGATCGCGCCGCCGGCCGCCCGTCCCCCGGCTAGCCCACGAACGGCGGCACGGCGATCTCGCCGCGCGCCACCGGCTGCACGTGGCCGGCGACGGTGGCGGTGGTCGCGAAGCCCGCCGACGCCCGTACGGTGCAGTCCAGCACCGAGGGCCGCCGCAGCTCGACGCCCTGCCGCACCGTGTACGCCGAGCTGCCGTCGCCGGGCAGCCAGCCCGCCGCGACCAGCCACACCCCGAGGCCGAGGGCCGCCGAGCCGGTGGCCGGGTCCTCCGCGACCGCCACGCCCGGGCAGAAGACGCGCGCGTGCGCGGTGCGCGCCGTCTCGTCCCAGGAGAAGACGCTGATCTGCGACACCCCTAGCCGCGCCGCCACCGCCGGGTCCGCGGCGGCCCTGCTCACAGCCTCGGGTACGACGGGCAGGTACACGAACTCCAGGCCGCACCCCGCCCGCTGGGGCGGCGCCCCGCCGAAGTCTGCGCCGGACAGGCCCACCATGGCCAGCAGCGGCCCCGGGTCGAGCAGCCCGCCGAGGGTCGGCATCCCGCCGGTGAGGGTGGCCCGGCCCGCCTCGGTCACGTCGATGGGCAGCAGGCCCGCGCCGCACTCCTGGGTCACCGTCCCGGCCGCGAACAGGCCGCGGCGCAGGCTCGTCACGGCCGCGCCGACGCTGGGGTGCCCGGCGAACGGCAGCTCGACCTCGGGGGTGAAGATCCGGGCCCGGTACGTCGCCCCGGCGTCGGCGGGCGGGAGCACGAAGACCGTCTCGGACAGGTTGAACTCGCGCGCCAGGGCGTGCAGCTGGTCGGTGCCCAGGCCGTCGGCGCCGTAGACGACCGCGAGGGGGTTGCCGGCGAACGGGCGGTCGGTGAAGACGTCGACGATCTCGTACTCGAGGGTGGACATGCCCCTGAATCTAGAGCGTCGCCTACTGTAAGTGGCGTGACCGTCGCGACCCGGGTGTACGTGGCCCGCCTGGCCGGACTCGCCGCCCTGGACCCCAACGGTGACCAGGTGGGGCGGGTGCGGGACGCCGTCGTGCGGCTGCGCACCACCAACCGGCCGCCGCAGATCGTGGGCCTGGTCGCCGAGATGCCCCTGCGCCGCCGGATCTTCCTGCCGATCGGCCGGGTGACCAGCTTCGACCCGGAGGCGGTCATGCTGGCGACGGGCACGCTCAACCTGCGCCGGTTCGAGAAGCGGGCGAACGAGCTGCTGGTGCTGCACGACCTGCTGGACCGCCGGGTGGAGGTCGACGGGCGACCGGGCACCGTGGTCGACCTGGCGATGGAGCAGAGCCGCAACGGCGAGTGGCTGGTCAGCCGGGTCGCGGTCCGCGAGCACACCGGGCGCCTCACCCGCCGCGGCCACCTGCTCCAGGTCGAGTACGAGCGGGTGCGCGGCCTCATCGGCCCCACCGACACGCAGGGCACGGCGAGCCTGCTGGCGGTGTTCGACCGGATGCGCCCCGCCGACATGGCCAACGCCCTGCAGGACCTGCCCGACGCCCGCCGCAACGAGGTGGCCGCCGCGCTGGACGACGAGCGCCTCGCCGACGTCCTGGGCGAGCTGCCCGAGCACGACCAGGTGGAGATCCTGGCCGGGCTCGACCGGGAGCGCGCCGCGGACGTCCTGGAGGAGATGGACCCGGACGACGCCGCCGACCTGCTCGCCGAGCTGCCGAAGCCGGAGCAGGACGTGCTGCTCGACCTGATGCAGCCCGACGAGGCCGACCCGGTGCGGCAGCTGATGAAGTACCAGCGCGGCACCGCCGGCTCGGTGATGACCTCGGAGCCGGTCATCCTGACCCCGGACGCGACGGTGGCTGAGGCGCTGGCCCGCATCCGGGAGCCGCAGCTGTCGCCGGTGGTGGCGGCGCAGGTGTTCGTGGCGCGCGCGCCGATGGCCACGCCGACGGGTAAGTACCTCGGCATGGTCCACTTCCAGCGCCTGCTGCGCGAGCCGCCGTCGTCGCAGCTCGGGCACATCGTCGACAACGACCTCGACCCGCTGCACGAGAACACCACGCTGACCGAGATCACCCGCCGGATGGCGACGTACGACCTGGTCGCGATGCCGGTGGTCGACTCGGCGAACCGGCTCGTCGGCGCGGTCACCGTCGACGACGTGCTCGACCACTCGCTGCCCGAGGACTGGCGCGACCGCGACGCGGACGACGCCGCGTGAGCGACCTGCGGCGTGAGGCGCCCGCTCGGCTCGACCAGCCGCGCGAGCCCGGGCGCATCCGGCTGCCCCGGTTCGACCCGGAGGCCTTCGGGCGCTGGTCGGAGGGCATCGCCCGGTACATGGGCACGGCGAAGTTCATCTTCTGGATGACCGTGGTGATCGCCGCCTGGTTCCTGTGGAACACGCTGGCGCCGCGCGACCTGCGCTTCGACCCGTACACGTTCACGTTCCTGACCCTGATGCTGTCGCTGCAGGCGTCGTACGCGGCGCCGCTGATCCTGCTCGCCCAGAACCGCCAGGCCGACCGCGACCGGGTGACGATGGAGGAGGACCGGCGGCGGGCGCAGGCGCAGAAGGCCGACACCGAGTACCTGGCCCGGGAGATCGCGTCGCTGCGCATCGCCATGGGCGAGGTGGCGACCCGGGACTTCCTGCGCTCGGAGCTGGCCCGGCTCGCCGAGGAGCTGGACGAGGCGGCGCACCGCCGGCACAAGCAGCTGGAGCTCATCCACCGGGACGAGAAAGAGTGAAGCCGCGCGTCCCAAGGGGCTGGACGCGCGGCACGCTGCCCTCGATGGTCCCAGACGATCTGGACATCGTCCAGTCCGAATAGGTCAGCACGGGGCAATTCGGGCGGGCTTCGCGGCGACGTAGAGTTGACCTCATGTCAGCGCCCACCAGCACGCCGACGATGGAGGACGCCATCCGCGCGGCCCTCGCCACCGTCGACGACCCCGAGATCCGCCGCCCCATCACCGACCTCGGGATGGTCAAGGGCTTCACCATCACCGCCGGCCGCGTCCGCGTCGAGCTGCTGCTCACCGTCGCCGGCTGCCCGCTGAAGGACAAGCTGACCACCGACATCACCGCCGCCGTCACGGCCGTCCCCGGCATCGACGCCGTCGAGATCGACTTCGGCGTCATGAGCGCCGAGCAGCGCCAGTCGCTGCAGGCCAGCCTCCGCGGCGGCGGCCAGGCCGCGGAGCCCGTCATCCCGTTCGCGCAGCCCGGCTCCCGCACCCGGGTGTACGCGGTGGCCAGCGGCAAGGGCGGCGTCGGCAAGTCCAGCGTCACCGTCAACCTGGCGGCGTCGCTCGCCCGGCGCGGCCTCAGCGTGGGCGTCGTCGACGCCGACATCTACGGCCACTCGGTGCCGCGCATGCTCGGCGCCGACGGCCGCCCCACCCGCGTCGAGGACATGATCATGCCGCCGCAGTCGCACGGCGTGAAGGTCATCTCGATCGGCATGTTCACCGCCGGCAACGCCGCCGTGGTGTGGCGCGGCCCGATGCTGCACCGCGCCCTGCAGCAGTTCCTCGCCGACGTCTACTGGGGCGACCTGGACGTGCTGCTGCTCGACCTGCCCCCGGGCACCGGCGACGTCGCGATCTCGCTGGCCCAGCTGCTGCCGAACGCGGAGATCCTCGTGGTCACCACCCCGCAGCAGGCCGCCGCCGAGGTGGCCGAGCGGGCCGGCGCCATCGCCCTGCAGACGCACCAGCGCATCGTCGGCGTCGTCGAGAACATGTCCTGGCTCGAACTGCCCGACGGCTCCCGCATGGAGGTCTTCGGCTCCGGCGGCGGCGCCACGGTCGCCGAGTCGCTGTCCACCCTGGTCGGGGCCCCCGTGCCGCTGCTGGGCCAGATCCCGCTCGACACCCGGGTGCGCGAGGCCGGCGACGCCGGCAACCCGGTCGTGCTGGCCGCGCCCGAGGCGCCGGCCGCCAAGGCCCTCGACGCGGTCGCGGACCGGCTGGCCGTGCGGCGCGAGTCGCTGGTCGGCAAGCCGCTCAACCTGCGCCCCGTCGGGCGCTGACCCAGGCGCGTCCGGCCTCGGCGCGGCTCAGGTCGCGTCGAGGTCGAAGCCGTGCGCGGCGGGGGCCGGGGCGGGCGCGGCACCGCCGTTGACCGACGCGGTGCCGGCGGCCGTCGCACCGGCGGTCGCGGCGCCGTTCGCCGAGCCGTTCGCGCTGCCGTTCGCCGTCGCGCCGGTGGACTCCTGGCCGCGCCGGCCGGCGTGGCGGACGTCCTCGATGTCGTCGCGGACGCTGCCGAACTCGCCCTTCACGCCGTTCAGGTCGCTCTTGACGTCCTCGTAGAGGCCCTGGAGCGGCTTGCGGATCGCCTGCTCCTCCTCCTCGCTGAGGATGTGCTTGCGGATGAACGCCTTCGGGTGCAGGTCTTCCAGCTTGATGTCCGTGCCCAGCTCGCGGCTGAGGTCGGCGGTGGCGTTGGTGGCCATGTTGCGCAGGTTGCGCATCATCCGGAGGCCGTCGGCGATCACCTTCGGCAGCTTGTCGCCGAAGATCAGCAACGCCGCGATGAGCAGCGCGGCGATCTCCCACCAGTTCAGGTTCTGGAACACCGGGCGCCTCCTCTCCCCGGGGCAAGACTACGCACGGCGGGCCGGTCGCGGCAGACGCGGTCGATCACGTCACTTGGCGTCCGCCGCCAGGGTCACCGATGTTCGCTCGGCGGCCGTGCCCCGTCGGTACTCGACGGCCACCACCGCGCCCGGCGGGTACTTGCGGACCAGCGCGATCAGGTCGGTGCCCTCCTCCAGCACCCGCCCGTCGATGCGGGTCACGACGTCGCCGGACTTCAGGCCCGCGGTCGCCGCCGGGCCGCCCGCCTGCACGGACTGCAGCCGGACGCCGCCACCCGGGTTGCGGGTCGTCTGGTTCCCCACCTGGGCGCCGAACACGGTGCGGCGCGCCTTGCCGGTGTCGATGATCTCCTTCGCCACCCGCTCGGCCTGGTTGATCGGGATGGCGAACGCGAGGCCGATGTTGCCCGCCTCCTCGCTGTCGGCCGACAGCGAGCGGATCACCGAGTTGACGCCGATGACCCGGCCCGCGCCGTCGACCAGCGGGCCGCCGGAGTTGCCCTGGTTGACGGCGGCGTCGGTCTGGATGGCCGCGTAGTAGCGCACCTGGCCGCCCGGCTCGCCCGCCTGGATCGTGCGGTCGAGGGCGCTGACGATGCCCGCCGTGACGGTGTTCGCCAGGGCCAGCGGCGAGCCGATCGCCAGCACCGGGTCGCCGACCGCGATCTGGTCCGAGTCGCCCAGCTCCACCGGCTTCAGCCCGGTCTTCGACACCTTGATGACGGCGACGTCCGACTCCGGGTCGTGCCCGACGATCGCCGCCGACGCGGTCGAGCCGTCGCTGAACGACACCGAGGCCGCCCCGCTGGCGCCCTCCACGACGTGGTCGTTGGTCACGACGTATCCCTCGGCGCTGACGACGAAGCCGGAGCCCACCGCGCCGCCCACCCGGACGGTCACGACGCTCGGCAGCACCCGCTCCGCCACCCCCGCCAGCGAGTCCGGCGGGCGCTGCGCCAGGTCCGGGCCCTCCTGCGGCGGCGCCCCGAGCGACGCGCCGCCGCCGAGGCCGCCGCGCAGCGCGAACACGTACCCCAGGGTGCCGCCGAGGCCGCCCGCGAGCAGCGCGGTCAGCAGGCAGACGAGCAGGACGGGGGTCATGCCGCGGCGCTGCACCCGGTCCGGGTCCTCGACCGGCTCGGGGGCCGCCCCGGCGGGCGCGGACGGTGCGGGCACCACGACGGCGGACGGCGCGTACGGGTCGCGCCACGGGTCGGCGAGCGCGTCGGACCACCACGGCGAGTCGTCCTGCGCCGCCGACGCGGGCCGGGCCTGCGCGGGCGTGCCGTAGGCCGGCGGGCCCCAGGGGGCGCCGGGCGGCGGGCCGAACGCGGCGGGGCCGGGCTGCGCGGCCTGGCCGTGGACCGCCGCGCCGGGCGGCCCGTACGGGGCCGGGCGGCCGTACGCCGGGACGCGGGGGTCGGTGGGCTGGGTCCAGGCGGGCGGGGCCGACGGCACGGCGCCGAACGGCGGCGGCCCGGGGTGCGGCTCGAAGGGCGGCGGCGAGGCAGCGTACGGCTCGGTGGGCGGCGGGAGCTGGGGCTGCGCGAAGTCCGGCACGGCGGCCGACGGCTCACCCAGCCCGCGGACACCGGTGCCGGCGGTGTCGGTGGGCTCGGCCGCGTACGACGGCCACGTGGACGGGGAGTCGGCGACCTCGGCGCCCGCGGTCGGCGCCGGGCCGGCGGCGGGCTCGGGCGGCTGGGGACGCGCCGGGTCAGCCGGCGGTCGAGGCTGTTGCCAGTTCCAGCCGTCGGTCACAGTCGCCCTGCCTCCACTCGGTCGAACGGAGCCGCCCCCGCGCTCCACTCCCAGAATGACACGGATCGCTCGGCGCGACCGCCGCAGCCGCCCACCAGGGTCACCCCCGGCACGCTCGGGGTGCAGGCCGGTGGAAGTCACCCGACACCGGACCCTAGGCTCAATGTCTGCGCGAACCGGTCAGGCATGCTCGCGCGCACCCGAGGAGGACGTCATCGCCACCGTCGCCCGCACGTTCGGCGCGCACCCGGCGCCGTCGACAGGGTTCACCGAGTCGTACGTACCCGAGGACCTCGTCCTGCAGACGGCGCGCAGCCTCGCCGCGGAGGTGGGGCTGGGCGCGGTGTCGCCCGGCGCGGGGGCGCTGCTGCGCCTGCTGGCCGCCGTCGGCCCGGCGAAGGCCGTGGTCGAGATCGGCACCGGCACCGGCGTGAGCGGGGTGTGGCTGCTGCGCGGCATGCGCCCCGACGGCGTGCTCACGACGATCGACGTGGAGAACGAGCACCAGCGGGTGGCCCGGCGCATCTTCCTGGAGGCGGGGTTCGCGCCGTCGCGGACGCGGATCATCACGGGCCGCGCCCTCGACGTCCTGCCGCGGCTGGCCGACGGCGTCTACGACCTGGTGTTCGTCGACGCCGACGCCACCGAGTCGGGCGCGTGCGCCGACGCCGCCCTGCGGCTGCTGCGGCCCGGCGGGGTGCTGGCGGTGAACGGGGCGCTGGCGGGCGGCCGCATCGCCGACCCGGCGGCCCGCGACGTGGCGACCGTGACGGTGCGCCAGATGGTCACGGCTGTGCGGGAGTCGGACGAGTGGATCGAAGCGCTGGTGCCGGCCGGCGAGGGCCTGCTGGTCGCCGTCAAGCGATAGCGCTCAGCCAGCGCACCAGCGTGCGCACGCCCCACCCGGTGGCGCCCTTGGTCAGCTCGCCGTCGGCGGCGTCCGCCCACGACGGGGCCGACATGTCCAGGTGCGCCCACTGGGCGGTGTCGCCGACGAACTCGCGCAGGTACAGCGCCGCCACCACCGAGCCGGCGCCCTGGGCGGGGGCGCTGAACCGGTCCGCGATGTCGCTGCGCAGGTACGGCACGTAGTCCTCCGGCAGCGGCATCCGCCACACCTGCTCGCCGGCGGCCGCGGCGGCGCCCTCGAGCGCGGCGGCCAACTCGTCGTCCTGGCTGTACAGGGCGGCGGTGCGCTTGCCGAGCGCCACCGCGTTCGCGCCGGTCAGGGTGGCCAGGTCGACGATGACGTCCGGGTCGAGCCGGGCCGCCGCGTAGCCGAGCGCGTCGGCGAGCACGAGCCGGCCCTCGGCGTCGGTGTTGGTGGACTCGCTGGTCGTGCCGTCGAAGTGGGTGATGACGTCGCCGGGGCGCATCGCCGCGCCGCTGACCGCGTTCTCCGCCAGCGGCAGCAGCGTCGTGACGCGCACCGGCAGGCGCAGGTCCGCCGCGGCCAGGGTGGCGGCGGCCACCGCGGCGGCGCCGCCCATGTCCTTGCGCATCAGCGTCATCGCCGCCACCGGCTTGATCGAGATGCCGCCCGTGTCGAACGTGATGCCCTTGCCGACCAGCACAACGTGGGTGGTGGCGTTGGCCGGCGACCAGCTCAGCTCGACCAGGCGCGGCGGGCTGACCGAGCCGCCGCCGACGGCCAGGATGCCGCCGAACCCGGCCAGCTCGTCGCCCGCCAGCACCCGCGCGGTGAGCCCGGGACGCCCCGCCGCCTCGGCCGCGAACCGCCCGGCCAGCCACTCCGGGTTCTTCACCGACGACGGCATGTTGACCCAGTCGCGGGCCAGGGCGGTCGCGGCGGCGGTGGCGCGCGCCTCGGCCAGGCCCGCCTCCGGGGCGCCGACGAGCAGGATCTCCGCCGGGTTGGTGTCGTCGCCGTACGGCTGCGCCGGGTCGTCGGCGTCGCCGGGCGCGCGGAAGGCGTACCCGGCCAGCCAGGCCGCCTCGGCGAACGCCCGTACCCCATCGGGGTGCAGATCGTGCGCGGCGACCCGCAGCGCCTCGCCGGCCCGGGCCGCCGCGGTGATCGCGGCCCCCGCGGCCCGCCAGCCGGCGGCGTCGCCGGCGCCCACCCCGGCCAGCAGCACCCGCGCCGGGGTGCGCAGCGGCCGCGGCAGCACCTGGACGGCGCCGGGACGGCCCGGGTCGTCGGCGTCGCGCAACAGCTCGGCGGCCTCGGCCAGGACGTCCTGCGGGGCGCGCGCGGCGAGGTCGCCGCCGGCCCCCACGGGCAGGACCAGGGTGCCGTCGCCGGGATCGCCGGGGACGGACCGGATCGCGAACGAGCGCACTGCCTTCAGCTGCCTTCCGCCGACCTGCACCGGGCATGGAAGACCCGCCGGCCCGGCGCACCGGACCGGCGGGTCTGCGAGCGTCTAGCCCGCGGTGGCCTTCAGCGCGTCGCCGAGCGCGCTGGCCTCGTCGGGAGTCATCTCGACGACAAGCCGGCCACCGCCCTCCAGCGGAACCCGCATGACGATCCCGCGGCCCTCCTTGGTGACCTCCAGCGGACCGTCGCCCGTCCGCGGCTTCATCGCCGCCATGTTGTCTCCCCTCAGACCTACGTCAGGGTCGGTAGGTGTGCCTCACAACTTCACCGCCGTGCACAGCCCACGGCGCCGGTGCTTACCATCGGAGCGGGCCCGACCGCCGAGACGGCCGGGCCGATCAAACATTTTCCCTGATGAACACCGCTGGACCCAAACCGAGACCGGTGCGGTGTGACAGCGTCTAGCATAGTGGGTTTTTGACTGTCACAATGTGCGGTCATGCAGGCACGGTCGGCCCTCTTCGACCTGTACGGCGACTACCTGCGCCCACGCGGCGGCAGGGCCCCCGTCGCCGCCCTGGTCCGGCTGCTCGCACCGCTGGGCATCGCCCCACCCGCGGTGCGCACCGCCGTGTCCCGCATGGTGCGCCAGGGCTGGCTGCACCCCCTGCGCACGGTCGCCGGACCGGGCTACGCCCTCACCCCGAAGGCCGTCCGCCGCCTCGACGAGGCCGCCGGCCGCATCTACCGCACCGGCCGCCCCGCCTGGGACGGCAAGTTCGACCTCGTCCTCATCCGCACCCCGGTCACCCGCCGCGAGGGCCAGCGGCTCGCCGCCGGCCTGGCCTTCCTCGGGTACGGGATGCTCGACGAGCAGACCTGGGTCGCGCCCCGCAGCGCCGAGGACATCGACGCCGTCCTGGCCGAACACGGCCTGGAGTACGAGCGCTTCACCGCCGCCCACGCCGCCGGCACCCCGGGCGCGGCGGCGGTCGTCCGGCGGGCCTGGGACCTCGACGAGGTCGGCGCCGCCTACGAGCAGTTCGTCACCGACCAGCGCGCCCTCGTCGGCACCGTCACCGCGAAGAGCTCCGACGAGGACGCGTACTCGGTGCGGTTCCGGCTGGTCCACGCGTGGCGCACGTTCCTGTTCCGCGACCCGCAACTGCCGCCCAGCCTGCTGCCCGAACGCTGGCCGGGCACCACGGCCGCCGCGTTCTTCGACCGGCACGCGGCCCGGCTGCGCCCGGCCGCGGACCGGTACGTCACGGCCTGCCTGGACCACGCGGCCCGGCACCGACCGGCGGCCCGCCGCTGACGCGGCGCGCTCCCTCTCCCATGCCCCTTCGCGCTCCTGCGCCCTCCCTCATTGCCGCCGCGCGCCCGGCGGCCTCTCGCGCGCGCGGGCGTGTGAGACGCTGACTGATCAGCTGACGAAGGAGTGCCGCGCCGTGTCCGACCCGCTGCTCGTCGACCGCACCGACGCCGTCGTGACCCTCACCCTCAACCGGCCCGAGTCGATGAACTCGCTCGACATCCCGCTCAAGGAGGCGCTGCGCGACACCCTCGCCCAGCTGGAGACCGACCGCTCCTGCCGGGCCGTCGTGCTGACCGGCGCCGGGCGGGCGTTCTGCGTCGGGCAGGACCTGCGCGAGCACGCGCAGATCCTGGAGGCCGGCACGAGCGGCACGCTGGACACGGTGCGCGCCCACTTCAACCCGATCGCGCAGCGGCTCGCCAACCTGCCCAAGCCCGTCGTCGCCGCCGTCAACGGCACCGCGGCCGGCGCCGGCGCCGCCCTCGCGCTGCTCGCCGACTTCCGCATCGCCGGGCCGAAGACCAGCTTCCTCATGGCGTTCGCGAACGTGGGCCTCGCCGGCGACACCGGCATCTCGTGGTCGCTGCCCCGCCTCGTCGGCCACGCCCGCGCCGTCGAGCTGCTGATGCTGGCCGAGCCCCTGGCCGCCGCCCGCGCCCACGAGCTCGGCATGGTCAGCCGCCTCGTCGACGACGACGCCGCCGTCCTGCCCGCCGCCCAGGAACTCGCCGCCCGCCTCGCCGCCGGACCCACCGTCGCGTACGCCGCCATCAAGCGCGAACTGTCCATCGGCGACGCCGGCACCCTGTCCGACGCGCTCGCCGCCGAAGCCCAGGCGCAGGCCATCTGCGGCGCCACCGAGGACCACCGGGCCGCCGTCGCGTCGTTCGTCGCGAAGGAGAAACCCCAGTTCAGCGGCCGCTGACCCGCCGAACCGCCGACGATATGAGCTGAACGGGATACTCACCGACGCCGATACGCCACCTACGCTTCCGCCAAACGGTCGGTACGTGCACCCCACCGGTGACACGACCTGAAGTCCGGGGAGGACGCATGAACAGGTGGCGCAGGCTTCTGGGCACGGCGGCGGCGGCATTGGTGGCGGCGAGCGCCGGCACGCTGATGGCGACGTCGGCGACCGCCGCCCCGGCAGGTGACGGCCCCCAGCGCGTCGTCGGTGGCACCCGGGCCACCCAGGGCGAGTTCCCGTTCATGGTGCGCCTGTCCATGGGCTGCGGCGGCGCCCTCTACAGCCCCACCCTCGTGCTGACCGCCGCCCACTGCGTCGGCCGCACCGGCGCCACCACCAGCATCACCGCGACGCTCGGCTCGGTCGACCTGCAGTCGGCCAGCCGCATCACCCGCCGCTCGAACTACGTCTTCCGCGCCGCCAACTACACCGGCAGCCCGGACCCGAACAACGACTGGGCCCTCATCCGGCTCTCCCAGGCCGTCACCGGCGTCCCCACCCTGCCCATCGCCTCCGACGCCACCTACAACACCGGCACCTTCACCATCGCCGGCTGGGGCGCCAACCGCGAAGGCGGCTCGCAGCAGCGCTACCTGCTGAAGGCCACCGTCCCGTTCGTCAGCGACGCCACCTGCAACTCCCGCACGATGTACAACGGCCAGGTCGAGGCCGCCCAGGAGATCTGCGCCGGCTACACCCAGGGCGGCGTCGACACCTGCCAGGGCGACTCGGGCGGCCCGATGTTCCGCCGCGACGCCGCGAACGCCTGGATCCAGGTCGGCATCGTCAGCTGGGGCGACGGGTGCGCCCGCCCGAACAAGCCGGGCGTGTACACCGAGGTGAGCACGTACACGGCGCAGATCCGGTCGGCGGCCACCAGCCTCGGCGGCTGACCCGCCCCTTCGCTGGCTCGGTCGTTGAAGGAGCGACGGCGGTCCCGGGTGGGGTGAACCCCGGGGCCGTTGTCCCCTTCGCGGAGCGAACGGGCCGGGCGGCTGGGACAACGACGTCCCGGCCGTCCGGCCCGTTCCGCGTTTCCGCCGCCCTGCAGATCCCGCCGGCGGTCAGTCGTCGTCCTCGTCCTCCTCCGGGTCCTGGTTGGCTTCCTCGCCCAGCACGAACGCCTGCATCGCCAGCTCGTTGCCCGACGGCCACACGAACGTCGGCAGCTCGCGCGGCCCCAGCTGGCGCACGTACGACCAGAACTGGCGCACCGCCTCCGCCGGGGACTCCGCCTCGATCGGCAGGTCGACGCTCACCAGCCAGGTGCGCCGGTCGGCGGGCACGCCGAGGCGGGCCGCTAAGTCCCGGTAGGTGGCGGGGTCGAGCGGCTGGACCTGATGGCCGAGCGCTAGCCGTGGGGCGGGCACGGGGGCGTCGAAGGCCCGCCGGGTGTAGGCGACCACCACGGTGCGCCCACCCGCGGCCGGGGCCGCAGTAGCCGCCGGAGCCGTCGCGGGGGCTGGGGCGACGATGCGGCCCAGGCCGATCACCAGAGGGTGCTCCCCCGCCACGACGATCAGGGCCTCGTCGCCGTCCGCGGGCAGTTCGGCGCCCGCCGGGGACTCGACCGTGACCTCGTCGTGGTGGTAGAGCCGCTCGGTTTCGTACTGCTCTGCCGGGATGACCACCGCCCACTGCGTCATGGACCCATCGAACCACTCGCTCAGGTACCCGGGGGAACCGGCTCCGCGGTGCGCTGCGGGACGTGGCAGCCCTCGATGTGGTCGTCGACCATGCCGGTGGCCTGCATGAGCGCGTACGCGGTGGTGGGGCCGACGAAGCGGAAGCCACGCTTCTTCAGGTCCTTCGCCATCGCCGTGGACTCGGGGGTGACCGCCGGGACCTCGCCCGCGGCGGGGCGGCGTGGGCGCGGCGGCGGCGCGTACGACCACAGCAGGTCCGACAGGCCGCCCTCGAGGTCGGCGGCGGCGCGGGCGTTCTGGAGGGTGGCGTCGATCTTCATGCGGTTGCGGACGATGCCCGCGTCGGCCATCAGGCGGGCCACGTCCTGCTCGCCGAAGCGGGCCACCGTCTCGATGTGGAAGCCCGCGAACGCGCGCCGGAACGACTCCCGTTTACGCAGGATCGTGATCCACGACAGGCCGGACTGGAACGCCTCGAGACTGAGGCGTTCGAACAGGGCGTCGTCGCCGCGCAGCGGCCGGCCCCACTCCGTGTCGTGGTAGGGGATGTACTCCGGGGTGCTGCTGCCCCAGGCGCAGCGGGCGAGCCCGTCCGCGCCGATCATCAGGTCCGTCACGCCACTCACGCTACGACCGCCGACCGACAGAAACCCTCGTCGTACGCCCTCCACAGGCCCTTCCCGGGTACCCCCTGAGCCCGCTTACCGCGATACCGGCGTCTCCCCCGGGCCACGACGCCCCGACTTCCGCGATGTCGCGAAGATCAGGGCAGGCGCCCCTCCTCGACGAGCCGGCCGAACTTCTTCAGGGCGCCCTTCAGGCTCACCTTCGACCCGGGCCACAGCACCGGCCACGCCATCCGGCCCGCGGCGCCGCCCGGCAGGTGGAACCACTCGTGCCAGACCACCTGGGTGCGGTTGCGCTCCATCGGCGTGCAGCGCAACGATCCGGGGCCGCGCAGCAGCTTGCCGCAGTGCACCACCCGCACCTCGTACGGGGCGTCCACCCGCACCACCCGCATCTCGTCGCGCAGCACCGCCGGGCCGACGGTCGTGACCGCCTCGATCAGGCTGCCCTCGCCGCCGGTGCCCTCGACGACCCGGACCGTCGTGAACGGGATCCAGTCCGACTGCCGCTCCCACGCGGTGAACCCGGCGAAGACGCGCTCCGCGGGCGCGTCGACGATGACCGTGGCGGTGACCTCGCCCGCGCCGGGCTGGGCGGCGTCGCCGATGTTGCCGAGCGGCTCGGTCATCGCCGCTCCGCCGGCTCACCGTCAGGCGCGGCCCGGCCGGAATCGGCCGGGTCACCGCCGCGCTCGGCGGCCGACCCGGCGGAGCGGGACGGCGCGACGGGCTGCTCGGCAGCGGCGGGCGACGTGGCCGGGGTGGCCGGGGCGCCGGGAGTGGTCGGGGTGGCGGACGGCCCGGCGGCAGCCGGAGCAACGGCAGCGGCCGACGACCCGGCAGACGAGGACGACCCGTTCTCGGGCGTCGGGCCCGCAGCAGGGGCGGTGGTGGTGGTAGCCGCTTCTTCGGTGGCCGGCCGGACCGCCGGCGAGGCCGACGTGCCGCCCGAAGGGCCGGCCGGCGGCTCCGACCCGGTCGGTGCGGCCGGGGCCGGGGGCCGGTGGGCCGGTTCGTCGTGGACGACCGACGGCGGCACGGCGGCGGCCTCCGCGGCCGGACCGACCCGGTCGGGGTGATCGCCGGAGTGCCCGGCGGAGTGCCCGGAGTGCCCTGCGGCGGATCCGCCGGCCGAACCGGCCGCGGAGCCGGAAGTGGAACCGGAAGCGAAACCGGCCGAAGAACCGGCCGCAGATCCGGCAGCCGTATCACGGGCCGAGTCGGGGGCGTTCTCCGCGGAGCCGTCAGCCGAGGGGGCCGCGCGGTACATCTCCGCGAAGATCGGCGAGTAGTCGTCGTCGCCGGTGGCGGCCGGGGTGGTGGGCGCGGACAGCGGGTCGGCGAGGTCCGAGGGCGACCCGCCGATGGCCGGGTCGTCGGCGACGTCGCGCGCCGGAAGCGGCGAGGCCGCGGCGGCGACCGGCGCGGCCGCCGTCGCCGCAGCCGGCGCCGACGACGAAGCGGGAGAAGACGAAGCGGGAGAAACGGACGAGGGCGAGACAGGCGTGGCCGGCGAAGCCGCCGGCGGGATCGCCGACGAGATGGGCGAGGACGACGCCGCAGCCGCGGCGGACCCGGCCGGCGTGGCGAGCGAGGCGGGCGAGGCCGGCGCAGAGGCCGGCGAAGCGGCCGGCGAGTCCTCGGCGGGCGAAGAAACCGACGGCTCAGCGACAGCCGACACGGCAGCGGGCGACTCCGACGGAGCGTCGACAGGCGGAGCGTCGGCGGGCGGCGGGGCGGCGGGCTGGACGGCGGCCTCGCGGGCGCGGCGCAGGATGTCCGCGTCTTCCGTGCGGCCCTCGCGCAGGGCGTTGACCTCAGCTTCCAGGACGCCGATGAGTTCGCCCTTGTAGCCGATGTCGTACGCGGCCCGCTGGAGGGCCTGGTCGACCTGGGCCATGCGGTAGCCGCGGACGGCCGTGTCGAAGCGGACCTGCGAGACGTCCTCCTCGTCGAGCGGCCGGTTCGCGGGCAGGGGCACCGCGCGGCCGTCGGGCTCGACCGGGGTCAGGCCCGGGTCGCCGCCGCTGACCAGGACCGTGACGCCGAAGACAATCGCCGCGACCGTCAAGGCCACGACGAGAAAGAGGAAAAGCTCGCCCATGCGACGATCGTGGCATGGGCGCCCAGGACAGTGAAGCCCGCCACCCCGCACGCACGCGAGAGAGGCCGGTGGATGAGGTGAGCGGGACGCTGCGGCTGGGGGGACGGGAGTTCCCGGCGGGGTCGCCGGTGGTCATGGCGATCGTGAACCGGACACCGGACTCTTTCTACGACAAGGGTGCCACATTCGCCCCAGACAAGGCGTTGTCGGCCGTCGACCGGGCCGTGGCGGAGGGTGCGGAGATCATCGACGTCGGCGGCGTGAAGGCCGGGCCGGGCGACGAGGTGACGGCGGCGCAGGAGATCGAGCGGACGGTCGGCTTCGTGGCGCGGGTGAAGGAGGCGTACCCGCAGGTGGTGGTCTCGATCGACACCTGGCGGGCGGAGGTGGCCGTGGAGGCGGTGGCCGCCGGCGCCGATCTGATCAACGACACGTGGTCGGGGGCGGACCCGGCGCTGGCCGAGGTGGCGGCGCGGACCGGGGCGGGGCTGGTGTGTTCGCACGCGGGCGGGCTGACGCCGCGGACGCGGCTGCACCGGGCGGCGTTCGACGACGTGGTGGCGGACGTGGTCGCGCGGGTCACGGAGCTGGCGGAGCGGGCGGAGCGGCTGGGGGTGCGGCCGGACGGCATCCTCATCGACCCGGCGCACGACTTCGGCAAGAACACCCGGCACTCGCTGGAGGTGACGCGCCGGCTGGACGAGCTGGTCGCGACGGGACGGCCGGTGCTGGTGGCGCTGTCGAACAAGGATTTCGTGGGCGAGACGCTTGACCTGCCGGTGGACCGGCGGCTGCCGGGCACGCTGGGCGCGACGGCGATCTCGGCCTGGCACGGCGCCCGGGTGTTCCGCGCGCACCAGGTGGCGGAGACGAAGCAGGTGCTGGACATGGTGGCCGCCATCCGCGGCGACCGCCAGCCGGCGGTCTCCCGCCGCGGCCTGGCCTGAGACCGGCGCCGCGAGCCGGGCCGGGACCACGGCCGCGGGGCCGACGTCGCGCGCGGCCTAGGACCAGCGCCGCGAGCCGGCCTGCGACCACGGCCGCGGGGCCGACGTCGCGCGCGGGCCTAGGACCAGGTCAGGACGCCCTTGCGCCACGCGTACACGATGCCCAGCGCGAGGACCGCGACGAAGATGCCCATCTCGGCCACGACGGCGGCCCCGTAGCCGGGATCGGCGAACACGACGGCCCAGGGGAACAGGAAGACGCTCTCCACGGCGAACAGCACGTAGAGGAAGGCGTACACGTAGTAGCGGATCTGCATCTGGGCCCAGTTGCCGCCGACCGGGTCGATGCCGGACTCGTACGCGACGCGCTTGCCGGCCGGCTCGGCCGGGTTCGCGGGGCGCAGCAGCCGGTTCGCGCCGAACGCCCCGACGAACACCAGCGCGCCCGCGAGCAGGAGCAGCCCGAGGACGGCGTACGAGCCGAGGTAGCCGGTCATCCTGCCGAGATTAGTCGACATAGTGACGAGCGCGACGTCCCCGGGCGGCGGGAACCGCTGGTTCGCACCGATCACCCGTAGCTACTGTGGTCAGGTCCGATTCCCGGCAGCGATCCTGACCGCGTTACGGGCTGCCGGAGGTGTCCGACAGGCGAGCGCGCACGATGGCGCCTCGCGTCGCGACGTAGGCTTCATCTATCGTCTGCGGGTTTCGTTCATCGACGTGCGCACCCGCCGCGCGACCCCAGGAGGTTCGACCGTGGCCGAGCAGGTTTCGGATGCTGCTCCCGCGAAGCAGGTGCAGCAGCTCGAACGCGTCGTGATCAGGTTCGCCGGTGACTCCGGCGACGGCATGCAGCTGACCGGTGACCGGTTCACGTCGGAGACGGCGCAGCTCGGCAACGACATCTCGACGCTGCCGAACTTCCCCGCCGAGATCCGGGCGCCCGCCGGCACCCTGCCGGGCGTGTCGAGTTTCCAGGTGCACTTCGCGGATTACGACATCCTCACCCCGGGTGACTCGCCGAACGTGCTGGTGGCGATGAACCCGGCGGCGCTGAAGGCGAACGTGGCGGACCTGCCGCCGGGCGCCGACATCATCGTCAACACCGACGAGTTCACCAAGCGCAACCTGATCAAGGTCGGGTACGCGGTCAGCCCGCTGGAGGACGGCTCGCTGGCCCGGTTCCGGGTGCACCCGGTGGCGCTGACGTCGATGACGGTGGGTGCGCTGGCCGACCTGGACGTCTCCAAGAAGGACGCGGAGCGGGCGAAGAACATGTTCGCCCTCGGCCTGGTGAGCTGGATGTACTCGCGGCCGCACGAGTCGACGCTGCGGTTCCTGGAGCGCAAGTTCGCGAAGCGCCCGGAGCTGGTCGCGGCGAACATCGCCGCGTTCAAGGCGGGCTGGAACTTCGGCGAGACCACCGAGACCTTCACGGTCCGCTACGAGGTGAAGCCGGCCAAGATGGCGGCCGGCACCTACCGCAACATCACCGGCAACGCGGCGCTCGCGCTGGGCCTGGTGGCGGCGGGCGTGCGCGCGCAGCTGCCGGTGTTCCTGGGCGCGTACCCGATCACCCCGGCCTCGGACATCCTGCACGAGCTGAGCAAGCACAAGCGGCTCGGCGTGACCACCATGCAGGCCGAGGACGAGATCGCGGCCGTGGCGGCGGCGGTCGGCGCGGCGTACGGCGGCGCCCTGGCCGTCACCACCACCTCGGGCCCGGGCGTGGCGCTCAAGGGCGAGTCGATCTCGCTGGCGATCGCCCTGGAGCTGCCCCTGGTGATCGTCGACGTGCAGCGGGCGGGCCCGTCCACCGGCATGCCGACGAAGACGGAGCAGGCCGACCTCAACATGGCCCTGTACGGCCGGCACGGCGAGGCGCCGCTCGCGGTGATCGCGCCGAAGTCGCCGTCGGACTGCTTCCACGCCGCGATCGAGGCGGCCCGCATCGCGCTGACGTACCGCACGCCGGTGATCCTGCTGTCGGACAACTACGTGGCGAACGGCTCCGAGCCGTGGCTGCTGCCCGAGGTCGGCGACCTGCCCGACCTGCGCGTCGAGTTCGCCACCGAGCCCAACGGCGAGGACGGCCGGTTCCTGCCGTACCTGCGCGACCCGGAGACGATGGCCCGCCCGTGGGCGGTGCCGGGCACGCCGGGGCTGGAGCACCGCATCGGCGGCCTGGAGAAGGCCGACCGGACCGGCGACATCTCGTACGACCCGGCGAACCACGACTTCATGGTCCGCACCCGCGCCGCCCGCATCGACGGCATCCCGGTGCCGGACGTCGAGGTGGACGACCCGGACGGCGACGCGTCGGTGCTGGTGCTGGGCTGGGGCTCGACGTACGGCCCGATCGGGGCGGCGTGCCGGCGGCTGCGCCAGCGCAACCTGCCGATCGCGCAGGCGCACCTGCGGCACATCGCGCCGCTGCCGGCGAACCTCGGCGAGGTGCTGCGCCGCTACGACCGGGTGGTCATCCCCGAGATGAACCTCGGCCAGCTCGCCCACGTCATCAGGGCCAAGTACCTGGTCGACGCGCTCCCCTACAACCAGGTCCGCGGCCTGCCGTTCACGGCCACGGAGCTCGCGAACATGCTGGAGGACGTGGTCAAGAATGGCTGAAGCGACCATTCCCCTGAAGCTCACCGCCAAGGACTTCAAGTCGGACCAGGAGGTCCGCTGGTGCCCCGGCTGCGGCGACTACGCCATCCTCGCCGCCGTGCAGCAGTTCATGCCGGAGCTGAACATCCCGCGCGAGAACATCGTCTTCGTCTCCGGCATCGGCTGCTCGTCGCGCTTCCCGTACTACATGAACACGTACGGGATGCACTCGATCCACGGCCGCGCCCCGGCGATCGCCACCGGCCTGTCGGTGTCGCGCCCCGACCTGTCGGTGTGGGTGGTGACCGGTGACGGCGACGCGCTGTCCATCGGCGGCAACCACCTGATCCACGCGCTGCGCCGCAACGTCAACCTGAAGATCCTGCTGTTCAACAACCGGATCTACGGCCTGACGAAGGGCCAGTACTCGCCGACGTCCGAGCTGGGCAAGATCACCAAGTCGACGCCGACGGGCTCGGCGGACTCGCCGTTCAACCCGCTGTCGCTGGCGCTGGGCGCGGAGGCCACGTTCGTGGCGCGCACCATCGACTCCGACCGCAAGCACCTGCAGTCGGTGCTGCGCGCGGCCGCCGAGCACGACGGCTCGGCGTTCATCGAGATCTACCAGAACTGCAACATCTTCAACGACGGCGCGTTCGAGCTGCTCAAGGACCCGGGCACGAAGGACGACCACCTGATCCGGCTGGAGCACGGGCAGCCGATCACGTTCGGCGCGCAGGGCCAGTTCTGCGTGGTGCACCCGGCCGGCGGCTTCGGCCTGTCGGTGCGCGAGACCGCGTCGGTGGCGCCGGAGGACGTCCTGGTCCACGACGCCACGGTCGACGACCCGGCGTACGCGTTCGCGCTGTCCCGGCTGTCGGGCTCGGACCTGGGCACGACGCCGATCGGGGTGTTCCGCTCGGTCCGGCGGGAGTCCTACGACACCCTCGTGCAGGAGCAGCTCGCCACGGCGAAGGCCGGGGCGACCGGCACGCCGGAGGAGATGCTGAGCGGCCTGCTCGCCTCCGGCGACACCTGGACGATCCTCTAGTCCCGTCGCTCGTCCTCCGCCCGGGCCGCTCGCAGCAGCGCCCGGGCGGACCAGGACGCCAGGTCCGCCAGCTCGGCGCGCCCCACACCGGCCACATCGGTCAGCCAGACGAGGGCCTCGATGCCGGCGGCCGCCCGGATCGCGACGGCCAGCCGCCGCACGTCGATGCCGGGGTGCGTGTCGCGCAGCGGGCCGAGCGCGTCCTCGATCCAGCCGATGGCCCGGCCGCCGCGCAGCACCGGCGGCTCGCCGGACCGGCCCGCCTCCAGCGACAGCCGCAGGGCGGCGCGCAGCTGCGGCTCCCAGTCGAGGTTGATCCGGGCGAGTTCCCGGACCACCAGGTCGAGCCGCCGCTCGACGTCGGCGGGGGCGTCGGCGGGCAGCAGCGACGTCCGGTCGATCTCGGGGTGCGCGGCGAGCAGCAGCTCCCGCTGGCCGGGAAAGTACCGGTAGGCCGTGGTGCGGGAGATCCGCGCGGCCGCGGCCGCCTGCTCGACGGTCGGTTCGACACCCTCCGCGAGCAGGGCGCGGGTCGCCGCGACGAGGGCCTCCCGGGTGCGCGTCTTCTGCTGGATCCGCCCGGTCGACTCGTACGGGATCGCCATGCCTTCATGGTACCGTCGTCCCATATGGCACTCGGGTACCACGAAGGAGGCCGCGATGAGCCAGGACCCGACCGTCACCGACCCGGGCGCGTACCGGGTGCTTCTCGAGAACGACCGGGTCCGCGTGCTGGAGTATGTCGACCAGCCCGGCTACACCACCTCGCCGCACCGCCACCCGGACAGCGTCATGGTCACGCTCGGGGCGTTCCGGCGGCGCCTGATGGCCGGCGGCCGGGAGGTGGACGTGGCGCTGGGGGCCGGCGAGGTCCGCTGGCTCGACGCCCAGACCCACGCCGGCGCGAACATCGGCGACACCCCGACCCACTCGATCTTCATCGAGCTGAAGGAGCCGGGCTCCGGCACGGCCGGCCCGGCGGTGCTCGGCCCTAGACCGTGAGCGGCCGCTCGTCGGCGCCGTCGCGGTCGTCGTGGATGTAGACGAGCATGTCGCCCGTCTCGATCTCGACGGTGGCGGCGCCGCCGAGCGGCAGCACCTTGCCGCGCCGGATGAGCGCGACGACCAGCGTGTCGAGCTGGCGCGGGTTGCTGCCGACCTCGTCGCGCTTCGCCGACCGCATCGCCAGCGCCATGCCCTGGCCGGGGGTGAGCAGGTCCTCGACCACGTCGATGAGCGGCGGGGCGGTCGTGGTGAGGCCGAGCAGCCGGCCGGCGGTGGCGGACGAGACGATGACGTGGTGGGCGCCGCTCTGCTTGAGCAGGGGCAGGTTCTCGGACTCGCGGACGGCCGCGACGATGCGCACCTGGCCGCCGGTCAGCTGGCGCACGGTGAGCGTGATGAGCACCGACGCGTCGTCGCTGTCGGTGGCGATGATGACGGCCTTGGCGCCCTTGACGTCGGCCTGGTTGAGCACGGCCGACCGGGTGGCGGAGCCCTCGATGGCGACGAGCCCGGCGGAGACCGCCTGGCGGACGGTCGACTCGTCGTTCTCGATGACGACGATGCGGTGCTTGTCGAGGCCGCCCTCCAGCAGGGCGGACACGGCGGCGCGGCCCTTGGTGCCGTAGCCGCAGATGATGATGTGGTCCTTCAACTTGTGCCTCCACCGCGCCTCGCGCAGGTTCCGCCGGTACTGCTCGGTCAGCACCTCGAGGGTGGTGCCGACCAGGATGATGAGGAAGAGGACGCGGGCCGGCGTGATGATCAGGACGTTGACCAGCCGGGCGGCCTCGGTGACGGGCGTGATGTCGCCGTACCCGGTGGTCGAGAGCGAGACCACCGCGTAGTAGAAGCAGTCGAGAAGGGTGAGTCCGTCCTCGTTGACGTCGCGGTAGCCGTCGCGGTCGGCGTAGATGACGGCGACCGCGCCGAGGATGAGGGAGATCGCGGCGCCCAGGCGGATGCCGAGGGCGCGCGCGGGTCCCTGCCGCACCACCGGAAGGTGGATCATGCCGGCGCCTCCTGGTCCCTGCCACCGCAAACGTCGGACCGACCTTAGTGCACCTGGCCGGGGTGCGGCGGCGGGCTTGCGTACCGGGCACCCGGCCGTGACACTGATCCCACCCCGTAACTACGCGATCACCCCCAGTCACGTCAGGCCCTCACGAGGGGCCGTCCGCTCGGAGGTTCGCCATGCCCGCTGCCCGCCGTGCCCTCCTCGCCCTCCTCGCCACCGCCGCCCTCGTCCTGGGGCTCGCGAACCCGGCCGCGGCCGCCACCGCCGCCCAGAAGCTCGCCGTGCTGTCGAGCTGGACCCAGACCTCCGCCGCCAGCTACGCCGCCTGGAACACCGCCCGCGCCGACCGGGGCGCCTGGGGCCCCTACGGCTTCGACTGGACCACCGACGACTGCTCCTCCAGCCCCGACCGGCCGCTCGGCTTCGACTTCCGGCTCGCCTGCAAGCGGCACGACTTCGGCTACCGCAACTACAAGAAGGCCGGCCTGTTCGCCGCGAACCGGGCCCGCCTCGACAACGCCTTCCACGCCGACCTCAAGCGCAAGTGCGCCACCTACTCGCCCGTCGTCCGGCCCGCCTGCTACAGCCTGGCCTGGACCTACTACACCGCCGTCGACGCGTTCGGCTCGCTGGCCGCCGTCGAGCCCGCCGACGTCGAGCGGGCGGAGCGGCTGATCGGCTGAGCCGGGGCCGGGGCCGGCTCGAACCGCGACGAGCCGGCCGCCAGGTCCGGGTGCTCCACGGCCAGCGCCAGCGCGACCGCCTCGTCCAGCTCCAGGCGGGTCCCGGCGGCGTACGCGGCGTCGAACGCGGCGTCGCCCGCCCGGGCCCGCGCCAGCACCTGCTGCCGCGCCGCCCACGGGTCGAGCGCCACGTCCCGGCCCGCCCCGAACAGGGTCGCCGCCGTGACCGGATCGCCGCCGGTCGCGCAGCGCACCGCCATCGCCGCCAGGCTCTCCACCGCCGGCCGCCGGAACCCGTGCCGCACCCGCGACCGCAGCGCCACCGCCAGGTGGTCGTGCGCGGCGACCAGGTCGCCGCGGCGCAGGGCCACCCACCCCAGAAGCATGTCGACGGTACGGCGGCCGCGCTCCTCCGCACCCGCCGTCTCCCACGGCCGCGCGGCGCCCAGCAGCTCCGCCGCCTCCGCCACCTCCCCGCGCCGCCACAGCAGGTCCGCCAGGCAGTACACGGCGGGCAGCACCGCGCCGGTGAGCGAGCGGCGGCCCGCCCAGCCGATCGCCTCCCGGCACGCCCGGTCCGCCTCGGCCGGCCTACCCAGCGCAACCAGCGCCGGGCCGCGGGCGGCCAGGGCCCGCGCCAGCACCGCCGGGTCGCCGGCGCGCCGGGCCGCGCGCTCCGCGTACCGGACGAACCGCGCCTGCTCCGCCGGCTGCCCGTCGGCGGCGGCCTGCGCGGCGTGCACCAGGAACGCGCGGGCCAGCTCGGCGTCCGGGACCCGCTCGCCGCCGCACGACAGCCGCGCGTACAGGGCGGCCAGCAGCCGCCGCGCTCCCCCGGCGCCGCCGCGGTCGCGCCACCACGGGTCGAGGCCGCCGGCCAGCCGCAGGCCGAGCCGCGCGCTGCCGCCCGTCGCGCACCAGCGCAGCGCCGCCTCGCCCTCCGCGGCCAGCGGCGTCACGTCGTGCAGCGACAGCGTCACCGGCCGGCCGGCGCCGTCGGCGCGGACCCGGCGCAGCGCCGCCAGCACCCACGACACGTGCCGGTCGCGGGCGCGGGCCGCGTCCCCGGCGTCGGCGAGCCGCCGCGCCGCGAACGCCCGCACCGGCCCCAGCAGCCGGTACCGCGACCCGGCCGGCGCCGGCTGCGCCTCCACCAGCGACTTGTCGACCAGCGCGGCCAGCTGCGCGAACCCGCCGCCGTCCGTCATCGCGGCCACCGCGCCGAGGTCCACCGGCCCGGCGAACACCGACAGCCGGCGCAGCAGCTCCGCCTCGTCGGCCGCCAGCCGGTCGTACGACCACGCCACGGTGGCCGCCAGCGACCGGTGCCGCCGCTGCTCCTCCGGCCCGCGCGCCGCCCGCCCGTCCTCCAGCACCGCGTACCCGTCGTCCAGGCCCGCGGCCAGCTCGTCCGCCGACAACATGCGCAGCCGGTTCGCGGCCAGCTCCACCGCCAGCGGCAACCCCTCCAGGCGCCCCGCCACCCGCGCCAGGCCCGCCCGCTCCGCCGCCGCCGGCGCCCGCCCGCCGCGCGCCGCGGTGGCCCGTTCGTCCAGCAGCCGCACCGCGTCGGCCAGCGGCGGGATCCGCCACACCACCTCGCCGGACACCCCGAGCGACTCCCGCCCGGTCACCAGCACCCGCACCCCCGGCGCCGCCGCGGGCAGCCGGTCCGCGACCGCCGCCACCTCGTCCGGCCGCGCCTCGCAGGTGTCCACGACGACCAGCAGGCGCCGCGCCGCCGCGTACTCGACCAGGGTCTCGATCGCGGCGCGGCCCGGCTCGGGCCGCAGCCCGGCCGCCGCGACCAGGGCCTCCGCGACCGGCTGCGGGCCCGCCGCGTCCACCAGCCACACCCCGTCCGGGTACGCGGGCAGCAGGCCCTTCGCCACCTCGACCGCCAGCCGCGTCTTGCCCGCCCCGCCCGCCCCGGTCACCGTGACCAGCCGGTGCCGCTGCAGCAGCCCGGTCAGCTCCGCCCGCTCCGCCTGCCGCCCCACGAACGACGTCGTCGCCGCGGGAAGATTGTGCGCCGGCGCCCGCTCGGTGCGCGGCCGCGGAAAACTCTGCCGCAGCCCCGGCGCCACCAGCTGGAACAGCCGCTCGTGGTCGTCGAACCCGCGCAGCCGGTGCAGCCCCAGGTCCAGCAGCGACGCCGACGGCGGCAACACGTCGGCGTACCGCGCGGTCGCCGCCGAACACAGCACCTGCCCGCCGTGCGCGGCACTCGCCACCCGCGCGGCCCGGTGCACCTCGGCGCTCGTGTACTCGTCGCCGAACGGCTCCGCCCACCCCGTGTGCAGGCCCATCCGCACCAGCGGCGCCGCCTCGGGCCCCGGCCACTCGTGCCCGGCGAGCGCCCGCTGCGCGCTCAGGCAGGCGCCGAGCGCCGCCCCCGCGTCCGCGAACGCCGCGAAGAACGAATCCCCCTCGGTCGACAACTCCCGGCCGTCCGACTCGGACAGCACCCGCCGCACCAGCCGCCGATGCTCCGCCAGCACCGGCCGGTACCCGGCACCGAGCAGCCGGGCCAGCCGCGTCGACCCCTCGATGTCCGTGAACATGAAGGTGACCAGGCCGCCGGGCAGCTGGGTCCGGACCGACACGTCTGACCTCCGCCCCCATACGAGCTGACCGCGCCCATGCTGCCGCACCCCGTCTACCCGCACATCAGAGAAACGGACGGCATTGACCACTCTGCGTGTCTTGGCGGTCACGCAAGAAGCACACGACGCCCCGACGCAGGGGTAACGACACGCCGCAAGCAGCGGTTGCGGGCCACTCGCCCGGGTGACGGATCCTCGGCGGCGGTGCCACTGGCCAGCAGTTTCGCGTGCCAGAGGTCGGCTGACACATTTCCGACTAATCGGACAGTGCGCTGGTGGGCGGCGGTGTGGTCGATCTCTTCGCGTCGGCCTCGGCCAGCTCCCGGCCGCCGCCGTGCCGCCCGCCCGCGCCCTCGCGGCGCCGCAGCGGGTACCGGTCCGCGCCCCTCGCGGCGCCGCAGTGGGTACCGGTCCGCGCCCCTCGCGGCGCCGCAGTGAGTACCGGTCCGCGCCCCTCGCGGCGCCGCAGCGGGTACCGGTCCGCGAGCCGCGCCGCGCCGCGCCGCGATGGGTGGCAGTGTCGCGGACCTCGCCGCGACGCAGCCGGTGCCCATTCGCAGACCTCGCCGCGCCGCGATGGGTGCCCGCTCGCAGGGGTCAGCCGCAGCAGCCGCCTCCGCAGCAGCCACCACCACCGCCGCCACCGCCTGCTGCCGGGGCGGCCGGGCCGGACCCGCCGCCACGCCCGCCCACGGACACGGCGGACAGCAACTTGACGGTGTCCGCATGACCCTGCGGACAGGCGGCCGGATCACCGGACGCCCGCATCGGACGGTCGACCTCGAACGTGTCGCCGCACGCGCGGCAGCGGAATTCGTACCGGGGCATCGCCACAGCTTACGGCCCGTCGGCGCCCTGCAGCAGACCATGCACAGCCGGGTTATCCACAGGCGGACAGTGGGCCGACAAGCATCGACGGACGACGGTAGTCTCGTCCAGGTGGCGGATGGGGACGACACGGTGAAGCGCAGGCTCCGACCGGCCGCGCCGTCCTTCGCGGGGCCGCTCGGCAGCTCGGGCGCCGCTCCGGAGGAACCGGCGGCGGGCGGTGGGTCCGTGGGGGCTGACGGCGAGGCCGGTGGGGTCGGTGCGGGTGACGCCGCGGCGAGCGGAATTGCTGGCGGCGGGTCGCCGCGCGCCTCGGGCTCCACGACGGCTGCGTCGGGCTCCACTCCTGCCGGATCGGCGGAGGCGACGCCCGCTCAGGCCCACGGGACTCCGCAGGCCGGGACCGCACCCGAAAGCCGGACCGTCCCTCAGACCATGACCTCGGCCGCTGCCGAGTCCGTGCCCGGCGGCGAAGCCCCAGCCGACGGCCAGGCCGCGGCTGGCGGCACGACCACGCCCGAGCCGGGCACCTCAGCCATGCCGACGACCGGCCAGGAAGGCAAGACCTCGGACGCCGGCCAGGTCGCACCGGACAGCACAACCGCTACCGGCGGCATCGCCGCGCTCGACGGCCGGACCACATCTGACGGCGGGGTCGCGGCCGGTAGCAAGGTCACGCCGGATAGCGAGGTCGCCGCCGGCGGCGAGGTCACGCCCGACGGCAAGGCCGCCGCCGACGACAAGGTCACGCCCGCCCGCGAGACCGCCGCCGGCGGCGAGGCAACGCCCGACCGAAAGACCGTCACCGACGACAAGACAACGCCCGACGGCGGAGCCAAGCCCGACGGCAAGCCCACCGCCGACGACAAGGCCGCACCCGGCAGCCAGACCGCCACCGACGACAAGACCGCGCCCGACGACAAGGCCGCCGCCGACGACAAGGCCGCCGCCGACGGCAAGGCCGCGAAGCGGCGGATCCGCGTCCCCTTCGCGCACAAGCTGCGCCGCCCCACCCGTCAGTCGGTGGTGCGGGCCGGGCGGGCGGTCGTGGTGTGGGGGCGTAAGCCGCGGGGGCGGCTCGTGGTGCTCGGCGGGTTGGCGCTGGTCGTGCTGGGTGGGGCGGTCGCGGCCGGGGCGTGGGTGGTGCCGAAGGCGCTGGTGGCGCAGCCGGTGGCGTCGGCGCCCGCGCAGCCGTCGACGGCGGTGCCGCCGGTGGCGCCGTCGGCGGGGACGGTGGCGCCGGTGCCGGGGAATCCGTTGCCGGGGTTGAGCACGGGGTTCGCCACCGGGTTGCCGTCGGCGGGGCCGGTGGGGCGGGGGCGGCCGGCGGACGCGTTGCAGGCGTGGGCGGGGCCGGTGGCGGCGTCGACGGGGATTCCGCTGGTGGCGGTGCAGGCGTACGGGTATGCGGAGCTGGTGGTGGCGCGGACGACGCCGGCGTGCAAGTTGAGCTGGACGACGCTGGCGGCGATCGGGCGGGTGGAGTCGGCGCACGGGAGTGCGAACAACGCGACGTTGAGCGTGGACGGGGAGGCGTTGCCGCCGATCCGGGGGTTGCCGCTGGACGGCAAGGGTGGCCGGATGCAGATCGCGGACACGGACCGGGGGCTGCTGGACGGTGATCAGCAGTTCGACCGGGCGATGGGGCCGATGCAGTTCATCCCGACGACGTGGCGGGAGATGGCGGTCGACGCGGACAACAACGGTGTGACGGATCCGAACGACATCGACGATGCGGCGATGGCGGCTGCGAACTATCTGTGTCGGGGTGCGCGGGACATGTCCACCTCGGAGGACTGGTGGGCGGCGATCCTGTCCTACAACGACGTGCGGGTTTACGCGCAGGACGTGTTCGCGGCGGCGAACGACTACGGGCTGCGGAGCCGTACGTAGAGTAGTCGCGCCCGTACCTTGGAGCACTTCCCCCTTTCGGGAAGGTCGTTGTACCGGCAAGCTGTACGGGTGAGGGTGCGCGAATGGGATCCGCGGTCGGCGACGGCCGAGGAGATCCGCGCGTTGGTGGCGACGCTGAACGCGGTGCTCGCCGTCGACGTGCCCGAGGATCCGCCGTGGCAGGACGACATGGTCAGGGAGTACCTGGCCGAGACGATGCCGGGGGAACGCCGCATCTCGTGGGTGGCCGAGGAGGAACCCGGCGTCGAGGGCGACAGCCGGCTGCTGGGCCACGTGAGCGTGCTGCTGCTGGGTGACATCGGGGTGCTCGAGGTGTTCGTGCACCCGGAGGCGCGGCGGCGTGGGCTGGGGCGCAAGCTGGTGGCGGTGGCGGCGCGGCGGGTGTACCTGGAGGGGTTCTCGTCCATCGGCGTCGAGGTGATCGGCGGGACGTCGGCGACGGCGTTCTTCGAGGCGCTGGGGTTCGAGCGGGAGTACGTGGAGACGCGCAGCGTGCTGACGTTGTCCACGGTGGACTGGCTGGCGCTGGGCGAGATGGCCCGCGGCATCGCCAGTGGTTACCGCATCGAGTTCCACCCGGGCGGGCCGCCGGAGGCGCTGATCGAGGCGTACGCGAAGGCGAAGCTGGAGCAGCAGGACGCCGACGAGCCGGACCTGGACCTACGGCCGAGCTCGTCGGACCCGCAGCGGCTGCGGGACAGCCTGAGCTGCCTGCACGCGCGGGGCCTGAAGCCGTACATCGTGCTGGCGATCCACGAGCGGTCGGGTGCGGTGGCGGGGCTGACGGAGGTGGTGGTGCCGGCGCAGCACCCGGTGCGCGCCGACCAGTACGACACGATCGTGACGCGTGATCATCGCGGGTACGGCGTGGACCGGGCGATCAAGGCGCGGATGCTGTTCGAGCTGCGGTCGGCGGAGCCGGGGCTGCGCGAGGTGCAGACGTGGAACGCCCAGCACAACGAATCGATGCTCAAGGTCAATGCGGAGTTGGGCTTCCAGGCGGACCGTGACTGGTATGAATACGGGGCCGACGTCGCCCAACTGGTGACGAGGCTCGAGTCCGAGGTGTAGAACCACCGTTCTTCCTGGAGGCTTCGTGCGACCCCTCGCCGTGCTGTCGTCCCTCGCTGCCCTCGTGGCGGTGACCGTGCCGGCGGTGCCGGCGCTGGCCGCCGCGGAGCCCGTCCTGACGGTCGGTCAGGTCCAGGGGGTGACCCGGGAGCTGCCGCGCACGCACCGGTCGCCGCTGGCGCCGGCGACCGGCAACAACCCGAGCGCGGCCGCGTACCAGGTGCGGGGTGTGATCACGCAGCGGACGCTGGCGCGGACGGCGACCGGCGCGGACCAGCACGGGTTCTTCCTGCAGTCGCGGCGCGACGCGGCGGACGGCGACCCGGCCACGTCGGACGGCGTGTTCGTGTTCATGGGGGCGTTCACGGACCTGCGCGGCGGTTACGTGCCGGTGGTGGGCGACGAGGTGGTGCTGAGCGCCCGCGTGTCCGAGTACTTCTCGATGACGCAGCTGTCGGGCGCGTCGCTGGTGGCGAAGCTGGCGTCGGGAGTGACGGACGTCGAGGTGGCGGACGCGGCCCCGCCGGCGGAGCTGGCCGCGGCGGAGCTGTGGTGGGAGCGGCACGAGGGCATGCAGCTGCGGGTGCGCGACGGCGCCGGGGTGGTGTCGGGCCGCAACGTGTTCGCGGGGACGGCGGACGCGGAGACGTGGGTCCTGGACCGCGACGACCCGGCGCTGGACCGGCCGGGGTTCGCGGCGCGCACGTTCCGGGACGCGCACCCGCTGGACCGGGTGCCGGACGGCAACGGCGGGCGCGTCCTGCTGGGGTCGCTGGGCGTGAAGGCGGCGGCGCGGGACAACACGGCGCTGCTGGCGCCGGCGCACACGTTCGACCGGCTGTCCGGCGACGCGGTGGGCGGCGTCTACTACAGCTTCAACAAGTACGGGGTGCAGCCGGCGGCGGCCGCGTTCGAGGCGGGCCGGGACCCGTCGGCGAACCACCCGCCGCGCCCGGCCCGGCGCGCCGCGGAGGTGGCGATCTCCACGTACAACGTGGAGAACCTGTACGACTTCCGCGACGACCCGTTCGACGGCTGCGACTTCGCCGGCAACCCGGGCTGCCCGGGGGTGCGGCCGCCGTTCGACTACGTGCCGGCGTCGGCGGCGGAGTACACGGCGCAGCTGGCGGCGCTGGCGGACCAGATCGTGGCGGATCTGCACGCGCCGGACCTGATCCTGGTGCAGGAGGCGGAGGACCAGGACATCTGCGCGGTGTCGGGCGGCGAGCTGGTGTGCGGGGCGGCGAACGACGCGGACGGCGCGCCGGACACGTTGCAGGAGCTGGCGCTGGCCGTCGCGGCGGCCGGCGGGCCGGAGTATCGGGCGGCGTACGACCGGACGGGCGCCGACGACCGCGGCATCACGGCGGCGTTCCTGTACCGGACGGACCGGATGGCGCTGGCGGCGCCGCGGTCGGTGCTGACCGCCGATCCCCGGGTGGAGTACCGGGCGGCGGCGCTGCCGTCGAACGCGCAGGTGTCGAACCCGAAGGCGCTGAACGCGGTGCGCCCGTCCGACATGGACACCTCGACGGGGGTGGACGGCCCGAACGTGTACACCCGCGCGCCGCAGGTGGCCCTGTTCACGGTGCGGACGCCGACCGGCGGCTACCCGCTGTGGGCGGTCAGCAACCACTTCTCGTCGACGCCGGACGCCCGCGTGGGGCAGCGCCGCGAGCAGGCCCGGTACGGCGCCGCGATCGTGACCGCGCTGCCGGCGGGCGAGCGGGTGGTGTACGGCGGCGACCTGAACGTGTTCCCGCGGCCGGACGACCCGACCCCGGCGGCGCCGGGCGACCAGCTGGCCGCCCTGTACGACGACGCGGGCCTGACGAACCTGTGGGAAAGGCTGCCGGCGGCGTCGGCGTACTCGTACGTGTTCGACGGTCAGGCGCAGACGCTCGACCACGTCTTCGTCAACGACGCCCTGCTGGGCGACCTGGTGGAGATGCGCGCGGCGCACGTCAACGCGGACTGGCCGGCGGAGTTCGCGGGCGACGGTTCGCGCGGGTCCAGCGACCACGACCCGCAGGTGGCGCGGTTCCGGTCCACGCCGGCGCTGTCGGTGGGCGACGCGTCGGCGGCGGAGGGCGCGGGGGTGCTGCGGTTCCCGGTGACGCTGAGCCGGCCGGTCGACGCGGCGCTGCCGGTGTGCGGGTTCACGCTGGGGCTGTCGGCGGTGGCGTTCGCGGACTTCGAGCCGTGGGCGGGCTGCGTGACGGTCCCGGCGGGCGCGACGTCGGCGGTGATCGAGGTGACGGTGCGGGCGGACGCCCGGGCGGAGCGGGACGAGCGGTTGTCGCTGGTGGTGGCGGGCCTGGCGGCCGGCGTGCGGCTGGCGGACCCGACGGCGACGGGCACGATCACCGACGACGACTGACGGCGGCGCATGGTTGCCCGGCCGGTGGGCATGACACGTTCACCAGGCGAAACGGAGGCAGCCATGTCCGATCACCCACGGAGCTCCGGCAACGACCTGCCGCTCGACGGCGGCGACCCGATGGCGGAGGGCACCGCGACCGACGTGGCCGAGCAGCGGGCCGCGCAGGACCCGACGGCCCGGGACGCGACCCGCACGGGCGGCGGCAACGACACACCCGCGTACGACAGTGACGAGCAGTCCGAGCCGCAGGCCGGTGAGCAGGGCGGCCAGCCGAACCTGACGCCGGACCCGGCGGTGTCGGGCCGGCGCAGCAACTTCGGGCAGGGCTCGACGGACGACTCCCCGGGCACGCCGTCCGGGCTGTGACGCGGCGAGGCCCCGGGGGGTGCGTTCCCCCGGGGCCTCGCGCGGTCCGGTCAGACGGTGCGGCGGCGCCGCGTGGCCAGCACCAGGGCGGCGCCGGCGAGCAGGAGTGCCAGGGCGACGCCGGCGGTGGCCGTGGCGCCCGGGCCGGTGACGGGCAGGCCGCCCTCGTCCTCGTCGCCCCCGCCGCCGCCCGTGGCGGCGGCGACGCGCACGTCGATGTCCTGGCTGAGCGGGCGCCCGCTCGCCCCGACGCCGAGGGCGCGGACGGTGTGCGCGCCGAGCGCGGCGCCGGCGGGCAGCGCGGCGGTGAGCGTGGCGACGCCGTTGCCGCCGGCGGTGGCGGACCCGAGGACCACCGGGGTCGAGTAGAACGTGAACCGGACGGACGCGCCGGGCCGGTAGCCCTCCGCGCGCAGGGTGACGGTGCCGCCGGGCTCCACCGACGCCCGGTCGATGGCGATGTCCTTGTTGGCGGTGCGCACGGGCGTGGTGGTGTTGCTGGCCGCGCTGGCGGGCGACGGTCCCTGGTCGGAGGTCGCGGTCACCGTGAACCGGTAGGCGACGCCGTTGCTGAGGCCGCCGATGAGGCAGGTGGTGGCGCCGGCGCCGCCGGTGCAGGTGGCGCCGCCGGGCGCGGCGGTGACGACGTACCCGGTGATGGTGGAGCCGTTCGCGGCGGGCGGGGCCCAGGTGATGGCGGCGGAGCTGTCGCCGGCGACGGTGGTCGGCTTGGCCGGCGCGTCCGGCGCGGCCGGGGCGGGCGGCGTGGCGGTGCCGGTGACGGCGGTGTTCGCGGAACCGGTGAAGCCGCTGTTGTTCTTCGCGGTCGCGGTGACGGTGACCGTGGAGGAGGCGCCCGCGGCGAGGCCGGTGACGGTCACGAGGCCGTTGCCGTCGTCGGTGGCGGTCGCGCCGTTGGTCTCGCTGAACGTGTAGTCGTACACGGCGCCGTTGTAGTTCGTGATGGTGAAGGTGAAGCCGGTGGCGGTGGCGGTGGCCGCACCGGTCGCCGGCGCCTGCGCCGGGGCGGTGGTGGCGCTGTTCGCGTACGAGGAGCAGGCGGTGCCGCCGTTGGAGAGGTCGGCGTTGACCTGCACGGTGGAGCTCTGGCCGGGGTTGAGGCCGGTGACGGTGGCGACGAGCGGCGGGGCGCCGTTGGTCCAGCTGGTCCCGCTGATGGTGGCGGTGCCGTTGTTCGCCTGCACGGTGATGTTGGAGGCGCTGGGGAACGACGACGTCACCTCGAAGGTGAAGCCGCTGGTGCTGCGGACCGGGTTGCCGTACAGGAGGCCGTGGCACGCCCACGCCGGGGAGGCGGTGCCGGTGACGACCGCGGTGGTGCCCGCGGCGGCGAGGAGGCCGGCGACGAGGATGCGCGCGGGCATCCGGCGGGACCTGCTCCGCCGGGTTGACTGCTGGACCATGCTGCTCCGTTCGACATCGCCGGACCGACGGACGGTTCCGGTCGGGTGCCAGTAAAACGTCATACATTTCGTATGTCGAACTAAACGGACAGCGTGTCGCCCCGCGCGGACGGCACGGCGGAACCACGGAACGTCCGGCCGATGGGCGACGGCCGCTCCGGGCTGCTGTCCGGGGCGTGGGTGGTGGTCGACGCGGGCGCCGTCATCGCCGTCGCCGGCCTGGGCGGCGTCGGGCCCGGCGGCGTCGTCGGCACGCTCGGCCTGCTGTGCCGTGCCGTGGCGGTCCACCACGGGGCGCCGCGTACTACCAGGTCATGGCGTGGCCGCCCCGGGCCCGGACATGGGCGCCCGGTTCCTCGGCTAGAGGCGGGTGCGCAGCAGCTGGGCCGCCTCGGCCGCCCAGTACGTGAGGGTCAGCTGGGCGCCCGCGCGCTTGATCGACGTCAGCGTCTCCAGCATGACCCGCTCGCGGTCCACCCAGCCGTTCGCGGCGGCCGCCTCGACCATCGCGTACTCACCCGAGACCTGGTACGCGGCCACCGGCACGTCGACCCGGTCGCGGACCGCCGAGACCACGTCGAGGTACGGCAGCGCCGGCTTCACCATCACCAGGTCGGCGCCCTCGGCCACGTCCAGCTCGACCTCGCGCAGCGACTCGCGCAGGTTCGCCGGGTCCTGCTGGTAGGCGCGCCGGTCGCCCTCCAGCGCCGACTCGACGGCGTCGCGGAACGGGCCGAAGAAGGCGGACGCGTACTTGGCGGCGTACGCCAGGATCGCGGTGTCCTGGAAGCCGGCCGCGTCGAGCGCCCGGCGCACGACGCCGACCTGGCCGTCCATCATCCCGGACGGGCCGACCATGTGGACGCCGGCGGACGCCTGCGCGACCGCCATCGCCGCGTAGGCCTCCAGGGTGGCGTCGTTGTCGACCGTGCCGTCGGCGGCGAGCAGGCCGCAGTGGCCGTGCGAGGTGAACTCGTCCAGGCACAGGTCGCTCATGACCACCGTGGAGTCGCCGACCTCGGACACCACGTCGGCGATGGCCACGTTGAGGATGCCGGCCGGGTCGAGCCCGGCCGACCCGGACGGGTCGCGGGTCGTGGGCACCCCGAACAGCATGATGCCGCCGACCCCGGCCTGGACGGCGGAGACCGCCGCCTTGCGCAGCGAGTCGCGCGAGTGCTGGAACACGCCCGGCAGTGACGCGATGGGGCGGGGCTCGGTCAGCCCCTCCTTGACGAACATCGGCAGGATCAGCTCGGCCGGCGCGACCCGGGTCTCCTCGACCAGGCGGCGCAGGGCCGCGGTGCGGCGCAGCCGCCGCGGCCGGATGTCGGGGTACGACACGGGTCCACCTCTCCGGTGGGCCGCCCCGGCCGGGGCGGCCCGTCCGACGGACGTCAGCGGAAGCGCAGCGCCGTGGGGCCCTGCACCTTGGAGCCGCGGCGCTGCTTCGCCGGCATGGCGGCCAGCTTCTCGCGCAGCTCGACGGCGTACTCGGCGAGCGCCTCGACCAGGTCCGGCACCGAGGCGTGCGACGGCTGCACGTCGACCCGCAGGCCGAACTCGGTGGCCGTCTCGGCGGTCTTCGGGCCGATCACCGCGACGACCGTGCGGGCGTGCGGCTTGCCGGCGATGCCGACCAGGTTGCGCACCGTCGAGGACGACGTGAACAGCACGGCGTCGAACCCGCCGCTCTTGATCGCGTCGCGGATGTCGGCGGGCGGCGGCGCCGCGCGCACCGTGCGGTACGCGGTGACGTCGTCGACCTCCCAGCCGCGCTCGATGAGCCCGGCGGCGAGCGTCTCGGTGGCGATGTCGGCGCGCGGCAGCAGCACCCGGCCGACCGGGTCGAGGATCTCGTCGTGCGGCGAGAACTCGGCCAGCAGGCCCTCGGACGACTGGTCGTCGGCCGGGATCAGCTCCGGCTGGATGCCGAAGTCGCGCACCGCGGCGGCGGTGGCCTCGCCGATGCAGGCGATCTTCACGCCGCCGAAGTGGCGGGCGTCGAGGCCGTGCTCGGCGAACTTCTCCCACACCGCGCGGACCGCGTTCACCGAGGTGAAGACGACCCAGGCGTACCGGCCGTCGACGAGGCCCTTGACGGCGCGCTCCATCTGCGCGGGCGTGCGCGGCGGCTCGACGGCGATCGTCGGCACCTCGCACGGGATCGCGCCGTACGCGCGCAGCCGGGCGCTCATCGCGCCGGCCTGCTCCTTGGTGCGCGGGACCAGCACCTTCCAGCCGTACAGCGGGCGGTTCTCCCACCAGCCGAGCTTGTCGCGCTCGGCGACGGCCGGGCCGACGGTGAGCACGGCGCGGCCGGTGAAGCCGAGCGCGGCGGCGACGAAGCTCTCCACCGTGGAGCCGGTCGTGTACTGGGTCTCGCCGGTGCCGTCGCCCGTGATGCCGACCGGCGTGCCCGGCTCGACGCCCGCGGCGAGCAGGCCGTCGCGGACGGCGGCGAGGTCGCCCGCGTCGACGGCGACGGCGAAGCCGCCCCGCGCGACGGCCGCGGCGAGCGCGTCGAAGTCCAGCTCGGCGACGTCGTCGATGTCGGCGGCGGTGCGCACCCCGGCCAGCGGGACGCCCGCGTACGCGGCGACGCCCTCGGCCTGGCCGATGCCGGGCACGACCTCGAAGTGCACGGCGGTGCGGGCGACGGCCTGCACCTCCTTGACGACGGCGTCGTGGCCGAACGGGTCGCCGGCGACCAGGTGCACGGCCGACAGGCCGGACTTGGCCGCGGACAGCAGCACCTTGGCGACGTCGCCGGGGCCGCCCTCGGCGGGGCTGAACTGGGCATCCGGCTGGGCCTCGGCGCGGATCGCGTCGAGCAGCGTTTCGGGCACGCCCCGGTCGTACACCACCTGGTCGGCGTCGACCAGGGCCTCGTGTGCGCGTCGGGTCAGCAGCCCCGGGTCGCCGGGTCCGGCGCCCACGAACGCGATGCGTCCGACGGGCTTGCGCGTGCGGGTCATTCTGTGCTCCCCATCAGGGTGTCGGCGCCGTTGTCGAGGAGATCGGCGGCGAGCGCCTTGCCGATCTCCGCCGCGTCGGCGGGCGTTCCGGTGCGGGACAGCCGGATGTCTCGGGCCCCATCCAAGCTGAACACCGCACCGCGCAGGTAGATCTCGTCGCCGTCGTCACCTTCGGCGACCTCCGCATATGCCGCGACCGGGGCATTGCACCCGGCCTCGAGCGTGGCGAGCAACGACCGCTCCGCCGTGACGGCGGCGCGGGTCGGTGCGTGGTCGAGTGCGGCCAGCAGCTCGACCAGTTCGGTGTCGTCGGCCCGGCACTCCACCGCCAGTGCCCCCTGGGCGGGGGCGGGCAGCATGAGCATCGGGTCGAGCGTCTCGGACAGCTCGGCGGTGCGACCGAGCCGTGCCACCCCGGCCCGCGCGAGGACGACCGCGTCGAGGTCGGCCTGGGGGCCGAGCACCCGCGCGATGCGGCTGTCGACGTTCCCGCGGATCGGCGTGACGCGCAACTGTAGGCCCAGAGCCTCCAGTTGCGCGATTCGGCGCACCGCCCCGGTGCCGACGGTGGCGCCGGGCGGCAGCTGGTTGAGCAGGAGGCCGTCGCGCGACACGAGCGCGTCGCGCGGGTCCTCGCGCGGCGGGATCGCGGCGATGTGCAGCGCCGGGTGCCCCGCCGACGGCAGGTCCTTGTACGAGTGGACGGCCACGTCGATCTCGCCGGCGAGCAGCGCGTCGCGCAGCGCCGACACGAACACGCCGACGCCGAGCGTCGCGACGGGCGCGCTGGACGCGTCCCCGGCGGTGACGATGCGGACCAGCTCCACCGGCCGGCCGGTGGCGGCGGTGATCGCGTCGGCCACGTGGGTGGACTGGGCGAGCGCGAGCGCGCTGCCCCGGGTGCCTAGCTTCATGCGGGATCACCGATCTCGGGGACGGCGTCGGCCTGCGTCGCCGTGGGCACGTCCAGGTCGAACAGCTCGCGCAGCAGGGCGGCGTACTGGTCGCCGCCCGGCTCGGCGGCGAGCCGGCGCACCCGCACGGTGGGCGAGTGCAGCAGCTGCTGCACGACCCGGTGCAGGGTGTGCGCCACGTCGGCGCGCTGGTCGTCGGTCAGTTCCGGGCGGCGGGCGGCGAACCGGCGCAGCTCGGCGGTCACCACGTCCTCCGCGCGGGTGCGCAGGGCGGCCACGGTGGGGGCGATGTCGGCGCCGCGCAGCCAGCCGAGGAAGTGCTCGACCTCGCCGGCGACGATCTGCTCGACGGCGGCGGTCTCGGCGGCGGCCGGGGCGGCGCGGCGGCTGGCGGCCAGCGCGTCGATGTCGACGACGTGCACGCCGGGCAGGTCGACGGGCTCGACGTCGCGCGGCACCGCCAGGTCGAGCACGACCAGCGGCTCGGTGCGGCGCGCGGCCACCTCGGCCAGCATCGGCGCGGTCAGCACCGGCTCGGGCGAGGCGGTGGCGCAGACGACCACGTCGGCGGCGAGGACGGCCTCGGGCAGGGTGCCGAACGGCACCGCGACCGCGCCGTACGCCTCGGCGAGGCGGGCCGCCCGGTCGGCGCCGCGGTTGGTGACCCGGACCGGGGCGACGCCCGCCCGGGTGAGCGTGGCCATGCTGAGCGCGCCCATGGCGCCGGCGCCGACGATCAGCGCGGAGCGCCCGGCGAGGCCGTCGGCGAAGTGGGTGGCGGCCACGTCGAGGGCCGCCGTGACGACGCTCTGGCCCGCCTTGTCGATGCCGGTCTCGGCGTGCGCGCGCTTGCCGACCCGCAGCGCCTGCTGCATCAGCTCGTGCAGCAGGCGGCCGGCCGAGTCGGCCTCCGTCGCCACGTGGTACGCGTCGCGCAGCTGGCCGAGGATCTGCGCCTCGCCGACCACCATCGAGTCGAGCCCTGCCGCGACCCGGAACGCGTGCCGCACGGCCGCGTCGTCGTAGTGCACGTACAGGTGCTTCGCCAGCTCGGCGGACGGCAGCCCGGACTGCTCGGCGAGCACCGCGCACACGTCGCTCAGGCCGCCGTGGAAGCCGCTGACGCAGGCGTACACCTCGACGCGGTTGCAGGTGGACAGCACGACGGCCTCGCCCACGTAGGGCTGGGCGACGAGCCGGCCGAGGATGGCGGCGACGTCCGGCTCGGGCACCGCGAGGCGCTCGAGGGTGCCGACCGCGGCGGTCCGGTAGGACGCGCCGACGACGAGGAGGTTCACGACCCGACCGCCTCCTGACCAGAGGTGCCGGCCGCGCGCCCGCCGGGCAGCGCGGTCAGCGTGGACTTGCGGTGCTCGTGGAACGACAGGATCTGCAGCTCGATGGCGAGGTCGACCTTGCGCACGTCGACGTTCGGCGGCACGGACAGCACGCACGGCGCGAAGTTGAGGATGCTGGTGACCCCCGCGGCGACCAGCTGGTCGGCGACCGCCTGCGCGGCGGCGGCCGGGGTGGCGATGACGCCGATGGCGATGGCGGTCTCCGCGGCGACGGCGGGCAGCTCGTCGATGTGCCGCACCTGCAGGCCGTGGATGCGCTCGCCGATCGTGGCCGGGTCGGCGTCGAACAGGGCCACGACGTGGAAGCCGCGCGAGGCGAAGCCGTCGTAGCCGGCCAGGGCGTGGCCGAGGTTGCCGACGCCGACGAGGGCGACGGCGCGGCGCTGGGTGAGGCCGAGGACGTACTCGATCTGGTCGATGAGCAGGGCCACGTCGTAGCCGACGCCGCGGGTGCCGTACGAGCCCAGGTGGGACAGGTCCTTGCGCAGCTTGGCGGAGTTGACCCCCGCGGCGGCGGCGAGCCCCTCGCTGGAGACGGTCTCGTAGCCGGTCTCGGCGCAGTGGTGCAGCGCCCGGAGGTACTCGGGCAGCCGGGCGACGGTCGCCTCCGGGAGATCCGGGAGGGCCGGGACCGCGCCGGCGGGGCCGGACGTGCTTCCGGGTCGGTGCTGGCTCATGAGACTCCGTGCCGACGGCTGGTTTCTGCTGCGGTGAGCCCGCTCGCGTCCGTGGGAACCGGCTGTGGTAGCGGGGCTCGTCGGAGCTACAGAGTAGGCGCTTGTGAAGACGTGCACAAATCGCGATCTTGGTGGCGTAACTGGACAGGGACCGGCTCTCCATGCTAACGACCGCTGACGCGATCGTCCGCCTGTGAGCAGCGCGATCCCTGTTCCGGAGTATGGCCCAACGGGCGTCCCGATCGCCAATCGCGGACGCGCTTCCGACCGATCGGGGGTCGGATCGCCTACAGGGTCGTGGCCAGCTCCACGGCCTCGACCAGGGTGTCGGCGGCCGGGTAGCCGGACGCGCGCAGCCGCTCCGGATCGGTGAACCCGCCGGTGTAGAGGACGACCGCCGCGCCGACCGCGTCCGCGGCGTGCGCGTCGTCCAGCGAGTCGCCGATCAGCACCGCCCGCTCACCGGCGACGCCCAGCTCGGCCAGGTGCGCGGCGAGGTGGCCGGCCTTGAACCCGCCGCCGACCGCCGCCTGCAACCCGTCGACGCGGGCGAACAGGCCGTTGAGCCCGTACGACTCGACGGCCGGCACCAGCTCGGCGTGGAACCACATGCTCAGCAGCGACTGGTCGCCGGGCCAGGCCTTGATCGCGGCGGTGGCGTCGGCGGCGAGCGAGCAGGACGTCAGCCCCACCCGGTACGCCTCGTGGAACACCTCGTCGAGCCGCTGGAACTCGTGCGCGTCGACGACCCGGCCGAGCACCTCGCCGTAGTACTCGGCGATCGGGCGGCGGAACGACCGCCGGTGCGAGTCGGCGTCGACCTCGGGGCCGCCGATCGCGGCGAACGCCGCGTTGGTCGAGGAGACCACGAGGCTCAGGTCGTCGAGCAGGGTGCCGTTCCAGTCCCAGACAAGGTGATCGCGCGCCATCCGGCGAACATTAATACGGCGGCGCGCCCGGTGGCCGGGCCAGGTCGCGCCGGAGCCGGTCCTCGTCGATGCGCCAGTACCCGTGCTCGCGGCCGTCGAGCAGCAGCACCGGCACGCGGTCGGAGTACTCGCGGACCAGCTCGTCGTCGGCGTCGACGTCGAGGCGGGTCCAGGGCTCGCCGATCCGGTCGAGGGCCTGCTCGGCGACCTCGCACAGGTGGCACCCGGCCCGGCTGATCAGCGTCAGCCTGGTCACGTCGCGTCCCGCAGCTCGGTCTTGCGCACCTTGCCGATGGCCGAGTGCGGCAGCTCGTCGACGACCTCGATGCGGTCGGGCCGCTTGTACCGGGCCAGCCGGGCGGCGCAGTGCTCCGCCAGGTCGTCGGCCGGGCCGGACAGCACGACGAAGGCGCGCACGGCCTGGCCGGTGGCGGCGCTGGGCACGCCGACGGCGGCGGCCTCGCGGACGGCCGGGTGCTCCTCCAGGACCCGTTCGACCTCGCGCGGGTAGACGTTGAAGCCGTTGACGATGATCAGCTCGCCGACCCGGTCGACGAGGAACAGCTCGCCGTCGGCGTCGGCCAGGGCGATGTCGCCGGTGCCCCACCAGCCGTCGGCGTCGGGCCCGCCCCGGCCGTCGGGCCAGTAGCCGCTGAACAGGTTCGCGCCGCGCACGACGATCTCGCCCGGTTCGGTGCCGGCCGGGTCGCCGGGGTCGACGTCGTAGTCGTCGGTGGTGGCGTCGGGGGCGCGCAGCACCAGCTCGACGCCGGGGACGGCCCGGCCGATCGAGCCGGGCTTGGCGTCCGGTGACGGGTCGGTGGCGGTGAGCACCGGGGCCGTCTCGGTGAGGCCGTAGCCGATCCGGATGGCGGTGTGCGTCTCGGCGTGCCAGCGGCTCAGCACGTCGGGGTCGAGCGGGGCGGCGCCGCAGACGGCCTCCTCGACGGTGGCCAGCCGGCCCGCGACGCCGGGCTGGGCGAGCCACGCGGCGTACATGGACGGCACGCCGACCAGGACGGACACCCGGTGCCGCTCGACGGCGGCGAGCGTGGCGGCGGCGTCGAACTCGGCCACGACCACCCCGCAGGCGCCGTGGTAGGCGACGGAGCCGAGCCCGGAGTTGAGGCCGTAGGCGTGGAACATCGGCACGGCGAGCAGCACGACGGACCGCTGGTCGACGACGCCGAGCCCGGCGAGCTGCTCGTGGTTGGCGACGAGCGCGGCGTGGGTGAGCATCGCGCCCTTCGGCCGACCCTCGGTGCCGGAGGTGTAGAGCAGCACGGCCAGGTCGTGCGCGTCGACGGCGGGCAGCGGCCGGTCGCCGCCGGCCGGCAGGTCCGCCGGCACGCAGGTCAGGCCCGGCAGGTCGAGGGTGCGCCCGACGAGTACCGAGGCGCCCGCGTCGGTGAGCACGTGGCGCATCTCGGGCTCGGTGTAGCCGGGGTTGACCGGCACCGCGACGAGCCCGGCGCGCATCGCGCCGAACAGGGTGACGGCGAAGTCGGCGCCGTTGGGCAGGGCGATCGCCACCCGGGGCGGGTGGGCGCCGGTGCGCGGGCCGGCGAGGGCGAGCAGCGCGCGGGCGGCGGCGTCGACGGCGGCGTCGACCTCGGCCCAGGTGCGGATGTCCTCGTCCGGGCCGGGGGTGATCAGGGCGGGATGGTCGGGGCGCATGAGCGCGGCCCGGCGGACCGCTCCGGCGAGGGTGTGGGGGTGGCTCGCCGTGTCGGGGGTCTCCACCGGGCGAGTCTGGCACACCGGCCGACGGCGCCGCTCCGGCCGTGTTTAGGGCGGAAAGTCCGTTAACAGCCGTGAACGACTAATTTCGCACAGCGCACACAGTGTGCGACGCCGCGTGTGCGTCGGCGGAAATACTTCCCCTCGAGTAACGGACTCCACGCCTTTGGGTGATGTCGCCGCTGTCCGTGCGGCGGTTAACTTGCCCTCTTTGTGGCGAGTTGTCACACCCCTCTCCCCCCGAGGAGGCCGCAGTGCCCGTTGGTCGGCTGATGCACCTGTGTCGCCCGGCGGCGCCCCCCGAACCACCCGCCGGGGACCGCGCCGAAGCAACGGCACACCGGACGAGCTGCCGGGTGGAGGAGGCCCCGTGAGCCATGCGTTCCCCCTGGACCCGGTCGACCGCGACGTCCGGAGTGCCCGTCAGGCCCTCAACGAGGGCCTGACGTCGTTGCACGACACCATCGCCTGGGCCATCGCCGGCGACGGCCCGAAGCGCACCCGCAACCGGCCGCACGTCAACGAGCCGCCGGGCCGCAACCAGTCCCCCGCCGGCAACGTGCGCCCCGTCGGCGGCCGCGTCGTCGCGCCGGGCCGCCCGCAGATGCCGGGGCAGCGCCCCGCCGGGACGGGCCCGCTCGACGTGCCGGCCCCGCCGGTCGCCGACCAGCAGTCCGTGGTCGTGCCCGCGCAGAGCACCACCGGCCCGCCCGCCGAGCAGCCGCGGCCCGCCCGCCCCGACCGGGACGACCCGGCCGCGCACGTGTGGGCGCTGGTCGAGCGGGCGCAGGCCGGCGAGTCGGAGGCGTTCGGCCTCATCTACGACCGGTACGTCGACACCGTCTTCCGGTTCGTCTACTTCCGCGTCGGCAACCGCCAGCTCGCCGAGGACCTCACGTCCGACACGTTCCTGCGCGCGCTCAAGCGCATCGGCTCGTTCACCTGGCAGGGCCGCGACCTGGGCGCCTGGCTCGTGACGATCGCCCGCAACCTGGTCGCCGACCACTTCAAGTCCGGCCGGTACCGGCTGGAGGTCACCACCGGCGACGTCCTCGACGCCGACCGCGAGGACCGCGGCCCCGAGGGCAGCCCCGAGGCGGCCGTCGTCGACCACATCACGAACGTCGCCCTGCTGACGGCCGTGAAGCAGCTCAACCCCGAGCAGCAGGAGTGCATCGTTCTGCGCTTCCTGCAGGGGTTCTCCGTCGCGGAGACCGCGCAGACGATGGGCAAGAACGAGGGCGCCATCAAGGCCCTGCAGTACCGGGCCGTGCGCGCACTGGCCCGGTTGCTGCCGGAGGGCTTCACGCTGTGACGACCGGCGAACTGGAAACATTGTTGCCCGTAACCGCGCGCGCCCGTCGGGCGTTTGTCCGGGTGCGACCGGTCGAAGGCGGCCGGTCCATCACCAGCGAAGGGAGGTGCCCGCGGTGAGTCTGGACTTCCTCGACCGCCGGCGCGCCGAGCGCTTCGCGCAGCTTTTGGACGAGACCAACGGCGGTCCTCGGCACCACTCGCACGGTCGCGGAGACGACGACCTCGCCGAACTCGCTGCGGTCGGCAACACCCTGACCGCGATGCGACCGGCGGTGCGGACCGAGGTCGACCGCGAGTTCCGCCAGGACCTGCGCGCCATGCTCATCGCCACCGCCGAGCGCGAGGGGATCGGTGTCACCGCCGCCCCGGGCACCGCGGAGATCGACGAGCCCCGCCGCCGTTTCAGTCTCGGCGCCGGCTCCGGCCGGCGTCTGCGGGCCCGCGGCGCGATCGTGGCCGGCGTCGCCGTCGGCGCCGTCGCCGTCTCCGGCATGTCGTTCGCCAGCGAGGACGCGGTTCCGGGCGATGCCCTCTACGGCGTCAAGCGCTCGGCGGAGAAGGCACAGCTCGCGCTCGCCGGCTCCGACGTGACCCGCGGCCAGCTGTTCCTCGGCTTCGCCCGCAACCGCCTCGCCGAGGCGGCCGCGGTGCAGGCCGGCGGCACCCCGCTGACCACCGTGCTGGGCGACATGGACCGCGACACCCGCGAGGGCGTGCGCCTGCTGACGACGTCGGCGGTGCAGCGCAAGGACCCCGCCCCGTTCGCCGTGGTGGACACGTTCGTCCTCGGCCAGCGCCGCCAGCTCCAGCCGCTGCTCGCCCGCGTCGGCCCGGCCGACCAGGAGGCCGCGGTCACCTCGATCACCCTGCTCGACGCCATCGAGCGTCGCGTCGCCGGCCTGCGCAAGGGCCTCGACTGCGGCACGACCGGCGCCGACGGCCTCGGACCGCTGCCGCGGACCTGCTCGGCCGCCCCGCAGGGGATCGAGAAGGGCTCCGGCACCGGCAAGTCGACGACCGGCAAGCAGGGTCAGCAGCGCGAGCAGGACGCCGAGCGCGGCACCGGCTCCGACCAGCAGGGCACGGGCCCGGCGACGGGCACGGGCACGGGTACCGGCAGCACCGGCGCCGGCACCGGGACGGGCGCCACGGCGGACGAGGTCCCCGGCGGCGGCCAGACCGGCGCGGCCGTCCCGGACGGCGAGCCGTCCGACGGGGCCGAGGCCCCCGCGCCGCAGCCAGGAGCCGAGGACGAGGGTCTGATCGGCCGCATCTTCGGCGGCATCCTCGGCTGACATCGCACGACGCACACGGCGGAAGGGTGGCCCGGCGGGCTACCCTTCCGTCGTCATGCCGTCCTACCTCAGCCGCGCCACGGTGGCGCTCGCCGTCGCCCTGACCGCCGCCGTCGCGCTCATCGTCCTGGCCCCCACCGGCGACCGGGCGCCCGCGGCGCGCACCGGCCCGGTCAGCGCCGCCGAGCAGTGGCCGGGCGCCACCCGCGCCGACATCCCCGGCTCGGTGCCCGACGGGCCGTCGTACCAGCCGGTGTGGTTCCTGTCCGCCACGGACAGCATCGGCACCGCCCCCACGCCGGACGCGAGCGCGCTGCGCCTGCTGCGCCGCGCCGCCGACGGCACGGTCACCGAGCTGCACCGGGTGCCGCTGTCCGGCAACCCGACGTACGGGGGCTTCACCGCGTCCGCCGACACGTTCGCCTTCTCGGTCTCGGTCGCCGACGGCGGCACCACGCTGTACGCGCTGCCGCTGGCCGGCGGCGCGGTTCGGCGGCTCACCGGCGACACCGGCGACATCGTGTTCTTCAACTCGCAGTACGACATGGTCATCGCCGAGGGGCGGCTGCACTGGGTGGCGGTGGCGGCCGGCGACGAGCCCGCCACGGAGCTGCGCTCGGTCGCGCTGACCGGCGGGGCGGTGCGCACGACCGTCCAGCGGGGCGCCTGGGCGCGGGCGGCGTGGCCGTACCTCGTCAGCGCGAGCAATCAGCTCGGGCCGGTGCAGGTGCGCAACCTGGCGACGAACCGCGTGACGGAGGTCGCCACGGGCGGCACCGAGCTGGCCACGTGCAGCTCCGCCTGGTGCCGGGTGCTGGTGCTCGCGGGCGACGCCCCGGCGCGCACCGACCTGATGCGGCCGGACGGCACGGACCGGCGGCGGGTCATCGGCGGCGACGGCAACGCGGCCACGGTCGACGTGGCGATCCTCGACCGGTTCGAGATCGTGTCGGCGGCCGGCTCGGACAACGGCACGACCAGCAGCCAGCAGCTTTTCGTCCACGACCTGACCACGAAGGAGACGGTCCAGGTGGCGACGGGCGTGGGGGTGGTCATCTGCCGCGGCGGGATCCTGTGGTGGTCGACGGGCGACGTGGACGACACCGTCTGGCACACCCTCGACCTGCGCACGGTCTGAGAGGGGGGCGGCCCGGGCGCCTCGTCCCGCGCCCGGACCGCCCCGGCTCACCTCAGTAGCGCAGCAGCGCCCGCACCGTGCCGCAGCCGGCGGGGGCGGTCGCCTCCATCGGCAGGCTCGGGTCGAGGTCGCTGACGACCGGGCCGTCGTACGCGCCGGAGCCGTTCTTGTCGACGCCGTGCACCACGAGCACCGCGTTGCCGGCCCGGATGGCGGCGGCCGCCGCCGGGTCGACGGTGATCGTGCGGTGGTACGTGATCCGGCCGCGCGGGGCGGTCGGGAACCGGTCGATGGCCAGGCCGCTGGCCGGGCTGGTGTCGCCGGAGGTGGTCAGCGACGTGACGATGTCGCCGTAGAACGGGTGACCCTCGGAGACGCTGACGAAGCCGTCGTCGTTGCTGTCGGCCGCCCCGGTGGGGCAGGTGCCCCGCGCGCCGGCGTGGAAGTGCATGGCGTGCGGCGCGTTGCGGACCAGCCCGAACGCCGAGAGCCGCACGTCGGCCTTCTGGCCCTTCAGGTGGACGGTCGCCACGCCCCAGGCGTCGGAGCCGTTGAGCTCGCGCACCTTGGCGAAGCCGAGCGTGGAGCCCGGGTGCACGGCCACGGCCGCGCCGGCGCCGGCGCCGGACCCGCCGTGGTGGTGACCGTCGTGGGCCTGGGCCGGCATGGCGGCGCCGGCGCCGAGGAGGGCGGCGGCGCCCGCCGCGGCGCCGATCCTGGTCAGTGTGTTCACGGTGTGATCCCCCCGGATCATCGGGCCCCGAAAGGCCGCTTATCGGGCATATCAACCGTGATTCGGTGCGAGATCACCCCCGGACTGCCGGGTCACCCGAACGGGGAGATCAGAGCCCGAACGGATCCGGGCGATCCTTGAGCAGGTCGTGCAGCGTGGCCTGGATCGTCTCCCGGACCTGGTCGGCGAGGTTGTAGACCACCATCGGGTCGTCCGCCGCGTCCGTGAGGTGCGCCGTCGGGATCGGCGGGCAGAACCGGATCAGCCACTTGCTCGGCAGCGGCACCAGCCCCAGCGGCCCCAGCAGCGGGAACTGCGGCGTCACCGGGAAGAACGGCACGCCCAGCAGGCGGGCCAGCGGCTTGATGTCGGCGAGCAGCGGATACGTCTCCTCCGCGCCGACGATCGCCACCGGCACGATCGGGGTGCCCGTGCGCAGCGCCGCCGACACGAACCCGCCCCGGCCGAAGCGCTGCAGCTTGTAGCGCTGGCTGTAGTGCTTGCCGATGCCCTTGAAGCCCTCCGGGAACACGCCGACCAGCTCGCCCGTGCTCATCAGGCGTTCGGCGTCCGGGTTGCAGGCCACCGTCACGCCCGACTTGCGGGCCAGCTCGCTGACGACCGGCACCCGGAACACCAGGTCGGCGCCGAGCAGCCGCAGGTGCCGCTGGGCGGGCGTCTCGTCCCGCACCGCCACCGTGAGCATCAGGGCGTCCCAGGCGAACGTGCCCGAGTGGTTGCCGACGAGCAGGGCGCCGCCGGATTCGGGGACGTTCTCGACGCCGCTGACCTCGGTGCGGAACCAGTCGCGGTAGAGCAGCTTCAGGATCGGGTGGAAGACGCCGTCGGTCAGCTCCGGGTCGAAGCCGAAGTCGTCGACCTCGTACTGGCCGGACAGGCGGCGGCGCAGGAACGCCAGGGCGGCCGCGACGCGGGCGTCCCACACGTCGCCCGGTCCGTCGGCGACGCCCTGGTGCAGGGGCGCGGGTGGCACCCCGTCGGCTTTCCCGTTCACGTGGCCGTTCACCCCGTTCCGGTGGTGGCCGTTCACCGATTCCGGCCGGAACGACACGCTGCCGGGCAGCACCTGGCGCGCCGAGCGCTCCTCGGCGCTCACTGCCCGGCTCCGGCCCGCGACTCGGCCGCGCGCAGGGCGGCGGCGCCGGCCGCGCGGACCTGCCGGATGCGGTCGAGGACGGCCCGCTCGGCGGCCTCCAGCCGGTCGGCGGTGAGCGCCGCGCCGTCCGGGAAGCCCGCCACGAAGTCGTCGAGGGCCTCGGCGGTGCTGCGCGGGGTGAACCCGAACTCCTTGACGAGCCGGCTGGTGTCGACGACCCGGCCGTGCACGAACAGGTCGATCTGGTCGAGGCCGAACTGGCCGACGCCGACGTTGCGGGCCATGCTCACGGCCGCCGACAGGGCGGGCTCCAGCACGGGCACGGAGATGCGCCCGGCGCGCCGGATGACCTGCGACAGCGACAGCACCCCGGCGCCGGCGACGTTGAACGTGCCGGGGTGGTCCTCGACCACCGAGCGGTGCAGGATCTCCAGCGCGTCGTCGACGTGCACGAACTGCAGCCGGGCGTCGCGGCCGATGACGGTCGGCACGAACGGCAGCGCCAGGTAGCGGGTCAGCGTGGTGTCGGCGGTGGCGCTGATCATCGGCGCGAAGCGCAGCACGGTCGCGGCCACGTCCGGCCGGCGGCGGCGGAAGCCGCGCACGTAGCCCTCGATGTCGAGGATGTCGCGGGCGAACGGGCCGCGCGGCACCGCCCGCGGCTCGGTCTCCTCGGTGAAGACGGCCGGGTCGCGGAACGAGGCGCCGTACGCGGCCGTGGACGAGCGCAGCACCAGCTTGCGCAGCCGCGGGGCGCCCTGGCAGGCGGCGAGCAGCTGCATCGTGCCGATGACGTTCTGTTCCTTCATGGCCGCCCGGCCGCCGTGCTGGGGGTCCGGGGCGCCGTTCACCGCGAGGTGCACGACGGCCTCGGCGCCCAGCTCGCCGATGGCGCGCACGGCGTGGCGGGCGTCCGCGCGGATGTGCTCGACGCCGTCGAGCAGGCCGGCCAGCCGGGCCGACGGCTCGTGCGGGTCGAGGCCGACGACGCGCTCGACGCGGGGGTCGGCGACGAGCCGGGCGGCGACCCGGGCGCCCAGGAACCGGCTGACCCCGGTCACGACGACGACCCTCGGCGGGGTCACGGGCGACGCCGAGGTCACCGCGGCCCCCGGCAGGGGTGCGGTGACCACCGGAACGTCAGCACGAGAGCCTCCCGACGAGGGTCGACAGGGTCTGGCAAGCGACGCGGGGCGGCAACGCCCCGGCCGTCACTTGCCGAGACGGCGACGCTGGACGCGGGTCTTGCGCAGCAGCTTGCGGTGCTTCTTCTTGGCCATACGCTTGCGGCGCTTCTTGACCACGGAGCCCATACGACAGACCTCTCGAGAACGTGCGGGTCGGACCGGTGCGCACGTGGAGGTGACGCCGGCTTCCGAACTGGACAGCGGACCGGACCTCGGGGCGCCCCGCCCAGGGGCACGGGAGCGCGGTCACGGTCGCGCTCCAGGGTAACCGGCGCGCGTCAACAGGGCCAACACGCCCCCTGCGCGAGGGGGCCGCGGCTGCGGTACGGACCTACGCGGACTCGGAGAACGCGCCCTTGAGGTACGTGTGCACGGCGTGCTCCGGCACGCGGAACGACCGGCCGACCCGGACGGCGGTCAGCTCGCCGCCGTGGACCAGGCGGTAGACCGTCATCTTGGAGACCCGCATGAGCGACGCGACCTCGGCGACCGTGAGGAACCGGACCTCGGGCAGTTCCCCGGCGTGCGGTGTTCCCGTCATGGTGATGGCACCGACCCTCTGTGCTCCCGGCGCGTTCATATCGACGCGCGTTTCATCAGTACGGTAGCGGGGCGGCTGTGACCAGCGCGATGACTTCGCGAAAATGGTGTACCGGAAGTCAAGGCGACACACCGTTGATGCGCCGGTTTTCACCCTCCCGCGTTCCGATCGGCCGCCGGAGGGCGCGGATGAGTGTTTCGGGACTGCCGTTAGCCGCGGGACACGAGGTTCCGGGCGAAGAACGCCACGTTGGCCGGGCGCTCCGCCAGGCGGCGCATCAGGTAGCCGTACCACTGGTCGCCGTACGGCACGTAGACGCGCACGACCTGGCCGCCCGCGGCGAGCCGGGCCTGCTCCTCCGGGCGGCAGCCGAACAGCATCTGGAACTCGTACTCGTCGGCGGCCCGGTCGAACCAGCGCGCCCGGTCCTCCGCGATCGCGATCAGCCGCGGGTCGTGCGTCGCCACCATCGGGTAGCCGTCGCCGGACATCAGGATGTTCAGGCAGCGCACGTACGCCTTGTCGACGTCCAGCGCCGACTGGAACGCCACCGACTCGGGCTCCGCGTACGCGCCCTTGCACAGCCGCACCCGGGACCCGGCGGTGGCCAGCTCCCGGCAGTCCGCCTCGGTGCGGCGCAGGTACGCCTGCAGCACCGCCCCGGTGGACGGGAAGTCGGCGCGCAGCTTGGCGAGCGTCTCCAGGGTGGCGTCGGTGGTGGTGTGGTCCTCGGCGTCGAGGGTGACCGTGGTGCCGGCGTCGGCGGCCGCGGCGCAGATCGCCCTGGCGTGCTCGTACGCCAGCCGCTCGTCGATCTTCTGCCCGAGCGCGGAGAGCTTCACGCTGACCTCGGCGGCCGGGGCCAGCCCGCCGTCGCGCAGCAGCCGCAGCAGCGTCACGTACGCGTCGCGGACCGCGACGGCCTGCTCGCCGGTGACCGTGTCCTCGCCCAGGTGGTCGAGGCTGACGGTGAGCCCGTCGTCGATCAGCTGCCGGGTGACCTTGAGCGCGTCCGCCGTGGAGGAGCCGGCGACGAACCGGCGGACCACGCTGCGGCTGACGGGCGCTCGTTCGGCGAGGCGCTCGAGGGCCGACGACCGGGACGCGGCGAGGAAGACGGATCGCAGCATGAGCCGAGCGTAGCGCCCGGCACACCGCGCGTCGGATCCACGTCCGAGTTGACGGCCGGCGCCCGGACGCCCGTTTCGCCGCTGCGTCGATTCCCGCCGTCGTCGTCTACGGTTGTCGGGTGGACTTCGATGCGTACGCGCGCACGGCCGTCGACCTCGTCAACGCGGGCCTGGACGACCTCGACGCGCTGCGCGGCCTCTTCGCCGACGGCGAGAACGACTGGATGCGCGACGAGGTCGCCGAGCGTGACGTGACCGTGTTCCGGCGGGCGCAGCGCCGCCTGCGCCAGGTCTTCGAGGCGGGCACCAGCGGCCGCGACAACGAGGCCGTCGCCGAGCTGAACGCGCTGCTGTCGGCGTTCCCGGTGCAGCCGCGCATCTCCGGCCACGACGCCGCCGACTGGCACATGCACGTGACCAGCCGCGGCGCGTCGGTCAGCAGCGAATACCTCGCGGGCGCGGTGTGGGGCCTGTCGGTGTGGCTGTGCGAGTACGGCAGCGCCCGATTCGGCATCTGTGCCGACGAGCGCTGCCGCAACGTCTACCTGGACACCTCGTCGAACAACTGCCGGCGATTCTGCTCCGAGCGCTGCGCGACCCGCTCGCACGTCGCCGCGCACCGGGCCCGCAAGCGCGCCCAGTCGGGGTCGCTCACGCCGGCGTGACGGCCTGCGCCGGCAGGTGCCGGCGCGCGAAGTCGAGCGCCTCGCGCAGGTCGGCCTCGCGCACGGCGCGGCTGGCGGCCTTGCGGGTGGCCACCTCGACGGCCACCGACCCGGTGAAGCCGCGCCCGGCGAGCGACGACAACAGCTCCGCGCACGGCTGGGTGCCGCGGCCGGGCACCAGGTGCTCGTCGCGGCCCTCGCCGGTGCCGTCGCCCAGGTGCACGTGGGCCAGGTGGGCGCCCATCTTGTCGGCCATGGCCAGCGAGTCGGTGCGGGCGGCCGCGCAGTGCGACAGGTCGAGGGTGTAGGCGTCGTAGCCGGCGAGCGTCGGGTCCCAGCCGGGGGCGTACGGCACGAAGTTCCGGCCGGCCATCTTCACCGGGTACATGTTCTCGATGGCGAACCGGATCTCCGGGTGCCGCCGCTGCACGTCGTCGAGGCCCTGGCGGAAGTTCCGGGCGTAGTCGCGCTGCCAGGTGAACGGCGGGTGCACCACGACGGTGGGGGCGCCGAGCGTCTCGGCCAGCTGCGCCGCCTTCGCCAGCCGCTCCCACGGGTCCGGCGACCACACCCGCTGGGTGACCAGCAGGCAGGGCGCGTGCACCGACAGCACGGGCACGCCGTAGTGGTCGGCCAGGCCCTTGAGCGCGCCGGCGTCCTGGCTGACGGCGTCGGTCCAGACCATCACCTCGACGCCGTCGTACCCGACCGTCGCCGCCATCTCGAACGCGGCCGCGGTCGGCTCCGGGAACACCGAGGACGAGGACAGCAGCACGGGTACGCGGGTACTCACGCGCTCCAGGGTAGCCCCGGGCCACGAATGGGGTAAACCACCGCACCCCGGGCCGGTGGTCCGGCCCGGGGTGTCGGCGGTCAGCGGCGGGCGGCGTGCTCCCGGACCAGCTCCAGGTTCCGGATCGCCTCGTCCACCAGCGGCAGCGTCTGCACCTCCTGCCTGAGGTGGAGCGCCTTCGAGTGCACCTCGTAGCGGTACCGCAGCTCGTCCGAGCGCTTCCGGCCCTCACCGAGCAGGCAGCTCGCCACCGGGTCGTCCTCGTAGTACAACCGCTCGATCGGCACGCAGCTGCCGGTCGGGGCGTCGAGCAGCGGCTGCTCCACGCCGCCGGACTTGCGGGCCCTGGCGTTCTCGGCCGCCTGGAGGAAGACCGCCTGCAGCAGCGGGGTGGCGGAGAGATTGTTCGGCAGCCCGTGGCCGCCGTGCAGCAGCGCGCGCAGCATCTCGTCGTTCTCCAGCGCCCGCGGGAACCCGACCGCCGTGTACGCCTGCAGCCGCCGCATGCTGGAGTCCAGCGCGCGGGCCGACGGCAGGGCGTTGGTGCGCAGCCGGTTCGCCACCAGCGTGTAGTAGGCGGCCCGGCGCCGGTCGAGCAGGGCGCGCGCCTCCTCGATGCCCGCCGTGGCGGTGCTGGTCGTCGACTCGAACGTGCCCAGCGACAGGGTGGCCACCTTGTCGGCCGCGTTGCCGCCGTTCGCCGGGCAGTCGTCCGGCACGGGCTCGAACTCGTCGCGGGAGTCCCAGGAGCACAGCAGCACCTTGCGCTTCGTGGTCGTCGCGCGGCCCAGCACCCGGCCCTGGCCCGTCACGTCCACCCACTCCTGGAAGTCGGCGATCAGGTAGCTGTGGCGGCTGTGGTGCCAGACGATCGCCGGCGGGTGTCCGTTGCCGCCGCCGATGAACTCCCGCCGCTTCTCGTTGAACGCGGCCGACCAGCGGGGGTTCGTCCAGCACACGCGGTACGAGTACGAGGCGTCGGCGTACAGGCCGAGCAGCAGAGGGCGGGGCAGGTTGCGGCCGGTGACCGCGTCCGGGACCTTCGTGGGGCGGCTGTTGTCGCTGCACCGGGTGGCTTGGGCGGGCACCGCCCGCAGCTTGTTCACTGCGCCGTCGGTGGGGTTGACCGACATCTTGTCGACGTCCACGGGTTGCATCTCGGCCGGCGGCGGGCCCGACGCGCCCATCGGCTGACCACTCCACAGCCGGATCCGCCGGTCCGGGACCATCACCTGCTCCTCCAGGTCGGGCAGGCTCTCCGCGAACGCCGCGCGCAGCCGGTCGTTCTCCGCGAGCAGGCCGGTGTAGAGCGGGTTCGTCGCGGTCCAGGCGCCCGACGCCGGCGGGCCGACCGGCGTGCTGAAGGCGGCTGCGGTGTCGCGGATCTGCCGGCCCGCGGCGAGGATGCGGTCCGCCCGGGCCGACGACTCGATCGCCGCGAACCGCGGGTTCTGCGCGGCCGTCAGGGTGTACGCGCGGGCGGCCGCGGCCCACAGGTCCGCGTTCGGGACGCGGCTCGCCGAGCGGGGCACCGTCAGCCCGTACGCCGCGGCGCGCACGGCCAGGTAGTCGACGGCGCCGAGCGGGCCGTGCGCGTCGACGGCGGCGTCGAACTCGGACGAGGTGAGGTCGGCCCAGGTGAAGTTGGCGTTGCGGGCCGTCGACGTGGCCGTGGTGTCGAACCGGTTCACGCCGGTGACGTAGTCGTTGCCGCCGGACTCGTAGTTGGGCAGCGGCGTGTTGTTCTGGAACTCGTAGTCGACGTACAGGTTGGCGGCGTTGAGGAACTCCGTCTTGTTCGCGTCGGACACCTGGCTGATGAGCTGGAAGTTGAACGCCTGCACCTTCGACTCCAGCGCGAGCAGGTCGGTGTGCACCCGGCGCACGTCGGCGCGGACGTCGTGCAGCAGGGAGATCACCGTCTGGAAGTGGGACATCATGTCGCGGTAGATCCGGGACAGCCCGGCGTCGACCCGGTCGAACCGGTCGTTCATCGCCTCGTAGAGGGTCTCGAACGACTGCTGGACCCCCCGGAAACCGTTCGCCATCGCGCGCAGCAGCTGCTCGTGCTGCTCGTTCTTGGCCGCCGCGTCATCACCGCTGCCCCACGAGAAGATGATCTGGGCGAGGCCGATGACGGCGCCGATGATCGCGCCGATGTAGCCGAAGGTGGCGGCGCCCATGCCGGTCGAGACGGCCAGGGTCGCGATGGCGGTGTAGAGCTTGTTCAGCGCCGTCGCCAGCTGGTACACGGTCTCGGTGAACACCGCGAGCCGTTTCGCGAAGCCCTCGTCGACCCGCTCGGCGATCCAGACGATGGCGTCCAGCCCCGCCTTGGCGCCGTCGATGATCTCCTGCCGCTCCTGCAGGTCCTTCTTGGCCTGCGCGATCTGCGCCGGCGTCGGCCCACGCTCGCCCGGCTTGCCCGGGACACCGGCCCGGCTCAGCAGGTCCTCGATGGCCCGGGTCAGCTTCGACTGCTCGCCGGTGAGCTTCGTCTGCAACGCCTCGAACTGCTCGCGCAGCTCGGTCCAGAACTCCTCCGACCCCTCGTCGGCGGCTTTCTTCAGCTCCTTGACGTCGACGAGCTTCGACAGTTGCAGCGCGTCGGACGCGAAGTCCTCGAACGTCCATTTCGGGTCGGCGCCGGCCGGCTCGGCCGCGGTCGGCTTGCCCAGCTCGTTCTTCCAGGTGGTCGCGACGCTCGTGTCGGCGTCCGCGCCGACCTTCTTGCGCAGCGCCAGCCACGTCGACTGCTGGGCGTCCGCGTACGCGATGTCGAGGGCGTAACGCTGCTGGGCACCGGACAGCCGCTGGTCGATCGAGTCGACGCCGGCCGCGAGGTCCTTCGCGGTCGCCACGTCGAGCAGGCCGGTGGTGCGCTCGCCGGTGACGACCGCGCCGGGAACGGTGTAGAGCACCTGGAGCTGCCGGCCCAGCAGTTCGGCCCCGGGCAGCGCCCGGTCGGTCTCGGTGAGGGCGGCGTCCAGGCCACCCGCGACGGCGGCCATATGCGCGGCGACGGCGGGCTGGTCGGCGGCCGGGTTCGCGGCGCGCCAGTCGAGCAGCTCGGCGGTGAGCACCACGGAACGGTGGTACGCCGGGCCGCTGTCCTTGAGCCGGACGGCGGCGCCGAACAGGACGTCGGCGATCTCCGCCTCGGACAGGGGGACGGGGTCGGCGGCTTGCGCCGGCGTCAGGTAGCCGGAGGCAATGGCGAGGACGAGGCCGCCCGCCAGGACGGCGCTCATCCTCCGCGCGCGGCTGAACGGCTTTCTCATGACGGTCATCCTGCGAACGCCGATGATCGGCCGGCACGCCCGAAAGGGAACGCCGACGGGCAACGGCATCCGAGCCGGGGGCAGCCCTCGGGCGTACGCTGGCGCGGGTGAGCCCCCGGCGGACGAACCTTCGTGTCCTGGTCGACCCCCCGCAGCGCGAGGTCGGCCTCGACTTCCCGCGCGAGTGGATCGAGTTCGCCGACCCGGCCGACCCGCAGCACCTCGTGCGCGCCGACCTGACCTGGCTGCTGTCGCGGTGGACGTGCGTGTTCGGCAAGGCGTGCCACGGCATCGTGGCGGGCAAGGCGGACGAGGGCTGCTGCTCGCACGGCGCGTTCTTCACCGACGCCGACGACGAGAACCGGGTCCGCTCGGCGGTCGCCCGGCTCACCCCGCAGACCTGGCAGCACCACCGGCGCGGCTTCAAGAACTGGACCGAGGTCGACACGATCGACGGCAGCGCGCCCGCGCGGCGCACCGCCACCCGGGTCGCCGACGGCCCGTGCGTGTTCCTCAACGAGGCGGACTTCCCGGGCGGCGGCGGCTGCGCCCTGCACGCGCAGGCGCTGCGCGACGGCGCGCACCCGCTGGAGTACAAGCCGGACGTCTGCTGGCAGCTGCCGGTGCGCCGCGAGCAGGAGTGGACCAAGCGCCCCGACGGCACGAAGCTGCTGGTCTCGACCCTGACGGAGTTCGACCGGCGGGGCTGGGGCCCGGGCGGGCACGACCTCGACTGGTGGTGCACGTCGTCGCCCGAGGCGCACACCGGCACCGAGGCGATGTACCTGTCGTACGGCCCGGAGCTGGCGGCGCTGATCGGCGAGAAGGCCTACGCGGAGCTGGCCCGGCTGTGCGAGGCCCGGCTGGCGCAGGGGCTCATCTCGCCGCACCCGGCCACGGTGGCGGCGGCGCGTTCCGGCGAGGACCTGGACGAGGGCGGGCGCGAGCCGGCGTCGCCGCCCGGGCCGGGTCAGCGGGTGGCGAAGGCCCGCCGGTAGTCGCGCGGCGGGACGCCCCGGCGGCGCACGAACTGCTCGCGCAGGGCCGCCGACGTGCCGAAGCCCGCCATCCGGGCGACCTCCTCGACCGACAGGTCGTGCGTCTCCAGCAGCTCCTCGGCGCGGTGCACCCGCTGGCCGAGCAGCCACGCGTGCGGGGTGGCGCCGGTGGCGGCCTTGAAGTGCCGGGCGAAGCTGCGCGGGCTCATCAGGGCGCGGGCGGCGAGCTGCTCGACCGACAGCGGCAGGTGCAGGTTCTCCCGCGCCCAGCCGATGACCTCCTGGAGCCGGTTGTCCTCGCACAGGTCGGGGACGGGCGCCGCCACGTACTGGGCCTGGCCGCCGTCGCGGTGCGGCGGGACGACGAGGTCGCGGGCGAGCGCGGTGGCGACGCCGGAGCCGTACTCGCGGCGCAGCAGGTGCAGGGACAGGTCGAGCCCGGCGGCGGAGCCCGCGCCGGTGACGATCCGGCCCTCGTCGATGTAGAGGACCTCGGGTTCGAGCCGCACGGCCGGGTAGCGCGCGGCGATGGCCTCGGCGTACCGCCAGTGGGTGGTGGCGCGGCGGCCGTCGAGCAGGCCGGCGGCGGCGAGCACGTACGCGCCGGTGCAGTGGCTGGCGATGGTGGCGCCCCGGTCGTACGCGGCGCGCAGCGCGGCCAGCGCCTCGGGCGACGGGTTGGCGGCCAGGTCCTCCCAGCCGGTGACGATGACCAGGTCGGCGGCGGCGAGCCGGTCGAGGCCGTGCTCGACGAGGACGGTGAGGCCGGTGTCGCTGCGCAGCGGCCCGGGGACGTCGGCGCACACCGCGAAGTCGAACCGGGGCAGGCCGCGGCCGCTGCGGTCGTAGCCGAAGATCTCGCTGACGATGCCGAGGCCGAAGGCGCCGAAGCCGTCGCTCACGTACGCGGCGACGGACCGGAACGGGTGCGCGCTCATGGCCTCAGCATGGCACCGAAACGGGGTTGGCAGAAGACTTGCGATGGCGGTCTTTTCTGCCACTGTCGGCGCGCGCGGCGCGGCGGGACGCTGTTCCCATGTTCGCCATCGACTGCCCCAGCCACGGCCGCCAGGTGCTCGTCACCGACCGCCGCATCCGCTCGCTCGCCAACACCGACCACGGCATCGTCCTCGACGTCGAGTGCTGGTGCGGCACCCACGTGACCCTGGTGACCGGCCGGTCCGCCAGGCCCGCGGCCGCCCGCCCGCTGACCCCCGCCGCGTGACGGCCGGCCCCGGCACGCGGCGGGCCCGTTCCGCACGTGGTCCGTAGACGCCGTCCACGCCTGTGGTCGCGTTCACCCCATTGACCTTCGTCCACAGCTTGAAACAAACTGCACAGGTGATCGCCCCCTCCCTCCGCCGCGGCGCCCTCGCGGTCCTGCTCGCCACCGCGGCCGGCGCCGCCGCGGTGGCCGTCGCCCCCTCGGCCCACGCCGCGCAACCCGTCCTGACCGCCACGTTCGTCCGCACCTCCGCCTGGAGCTCCGGCTACGGCGCGGACTACGTGCTCACCAACCGCGGCGACGCCCCCGCCACCGGCTGGACGGTCGAGTTCGACCTGCCCGCCGGCACCCGCGTCACCGGCTCGTGGAGCTCGGTGCGCACCACCACCGGCGACCACCACCGGTTCGCCGACGCGGGCTGGAACGGCACCGTCGCGCCCGGCGCCAGCGTCAGCTTCGGGTTCAACGCCGCCGGCCTCGGCACCCCGCTGAACTGCACCGTCAACGGCGCCCCGTGCGCCGGCGGCCCGCCCCCGCCAACCACCACCGCACCGACCACTCGTCCGCCGGCCACCCCGCCCGCCACGACCGCGCCGCCGACCACGCCGCCGACCGGGCCCCCGGCCGGGCCGGTCGTCGACGTGCGCACCGCCGCGCAGCTCGAGGCCGCCGTCGCCGCCGCCCGACCCGGCCAGACCATCCGGCTCGCGCCCGGCACCTACCACGGCGCGTTCGTCGCGCGCACCGTCGCCACCGCGGCCCAGCCGGTCACCGTCACCGGCCCCGCCACCGCGATCCTCACCAACCCCGAGCCCGCCGGGAGCAACCCCGGCTGCACGGTGCCCGCCGCCGGGTTCGACCCCGGCTACGGCTTCTGGCTGTACGGGGCCGCGCACTGGCGGCTCACCGGCTTCACCGTCACCGGCGCGCGCAAGGGCATCGTCGTCGACGCCTCGCCGCACGTCACCGTCGACGGCGTCCACGTGCACACCATCGGCGACGAGGCCGTCCACTTCCGGCGCACCTCGCCGGACGGCATCGTGCGCAACTCGCGCATCGAGAACACCGGGGTCACCCAGCCCCAGTACGGCGAGGGCGTCTACCTCGGCTCGGCCAACTCCAACTGGCCCTGCTACGGCACCGCCGGCGGCCCCGACCGCACCGACCGGGTGCAGGTGCTGAACAACCGGATCGGCCCGGACGTGCGCGCCGAGCACATCGACATCAAGGAGGGCACCACCGGCGGCGTCGTGCGCGGCAACACGTTCGACGGCCGGGGCATCGCCGGGCAGAACTCCGCCGACTCCTGGGTCGACGCCAAGGGCACCGGCTACCTCATCGAGGACAACACCGGCACGTTCCGGGCCCCCGGCACGTTCGCCAACGGCTACGAGACGCACCACCCGACGCCCGGCTCCGGCTGCGGCAACGTGTGGCGCGGCAACCGGTCCGATCTCGGCGGCGCCGGGCGGTGGGCGGTCAACGTGACGTCCACGTCGAAGTGCGCCGGCAACCTCAACGTGGTGTACGCGTCCAACACGGTCGTGAACGCCACCGGCGGCCTGACGAACATCGCCGTCACGCCGTGACGGAAGGCCCCGGGCGCCGGTGGTGGGACCGGCGCCCGGTCCGTCACGGCTCGAACTTGTAGCCCAGCCCGCGCACCGTGACGATGTAGCGCGGCGCCGACGGCTCCGGTTCGACCTTGGAGCGCAGCCGCTTCACGTGCACGTCGAGGGTCTTGGTGTCGCCGACGTAGTCCGCGCCCCACACCCGGTCGATGAGCTGGCCGCGGGTCAGCACCCGGCCCGCGTTGCGCAGCAGCAGTTCGAGCAGCTCGAACTCCTTCAGCGGCAGCTGCACGCCCGCGCCGTCCACGGTCACGACGTGCCGCTCGACGTCCATCCGGACCGGCCCGGCGGCCAGCGTCGGCGTCGACGCCTCCGGGGCCGGGTCGCCCTGGCGGCGCAGCACCGCGCGGATGCGCGCCACCAGTTCCCGCGGCGAGTACGGCTTCGTCACGTAGTCGTCGGCGCCGATCTCCAGGCCGACGACCTTGTCGATCTCGCTGTCGCGCGCCGTCACCATGATGATCGGCACGTGCGAGCGCTGCCGCAGCTGGCGGCACACCTCCGTGCCGGACATCTCCGGCAGCATCAGGTCGAGCAGCACGATGTCGGCCCCGGTCCGGTCGAACTGGGTCAGGGCGGAGGTGCCGGTCGGCGCGACCGAGACCTCGAAGCCCTCCTTGCGCAGCATGTACGACAGGGCGTCGGAGAACGACTCCTCGTCCTCCACCACGAGTACGCGGGCCACTAGCTGTTCCTTCCGGGTACTTCCGCCGCCTCGGGCGCGAGCGCCGGCGGGAGCGGGAGCGGCGCCTCCAGCGGTTGCGCCGGGAGCCGCAGGGTGAACGTCGAGCCGCCGCCCAGCACGCTGGACACGTCGACCCGGCCACCGTGGTTGGTGGCGATGTGCTTGACGATGGCGAGCCCCAGCCCCGTGCCGCCGGTGGCGCGGGAGCGGGCCTGGTCGGCGCGGTAGAAGCGCTCGAAGATGCGGTCGAGGTCCTGCGGGCTGATGCCGATGCCCTGGTCGGTGACGTCGATGTCGACCCACTCGTCGGCCTGCCGGACCGTGAGCCGCACGGTGGTGCCCTCGGGCGAGTACGCGACGGCGTTCTCGACCAGGTTGGACACGGCCGTGGCGACCTGGCTGTCGGTGCCCCACACGGTGGCCCCCTTCGGGCCCTCGTACGTGACGTCGATGTTCTTCGCCGAGGCGGTGGTGCGGGTGCGGTCGACGACCTCGGCGATGACCCAGTCGAGGGAGACCGGCTCGGGCGTCGGCAGCGGCTCGGCGCCCTGCAGCCGGGACAGCTCCAGCAGCTCGCTGACCAGCCGGCCCATGCGGTGCGACTCGTGGTGGATGCGCTCGGCGAAGCGGCGGGCCGCCACCAGGTCCTCGTTCGGCTCGGCCGCGCCGTCGCCGGCCAGCTCGGTGGCGTCGAGCAGCGCCTCGGACAGCAGCTGCAGCGCCCCGATGGGGGTCTTCAGCTCGTGGCTGACGTTGGCGACGAAGTCGCGGCGCACCCGGGCGAGCCGGTGCGACTCGGTGACGTCCGCGGCCTCCACGGCGACGTGCCCGGCGGCCAGCGCCACCGCGCGCAGGTGCAGGCCCAGCGGGGCCGGGGCGGCCCCGGCGCGGCCGCGCGGCATGTCGAGCTCGACCTCGCGGCGCACGCCCGTGCGCCGCACCTGCCCGGCCAGCGTGCGCAGGATGGGGTGCGCGGCGATCGTGCCGGGCGCCCCACCGGAGCGCAGCAGGCCCATCGCCCGGGCGGCCGGGTTGACCAGCACCGGGTGGTCCGAGCCGTCCAGGACGACCACGCCCACGCGCAGCGAGTCGAGACTCTTGCGGCCGAGCCCCTTCAGGACCCCGCCGTCCTGCTCCGTCCCGATGACGTGCCTCCCCTCGGCGCCGGCTCGCCGGCGGACGACGAACAGCCCCGCCGCGACTCCAGCCAGAGCGCCGGCGAGGACGAGGCCGGCGCCGACCACCCATTCCACGCTGCGATCGTAGGGGCATTGTTTACCCGGGCGGATCAGAGAAAAGGACTTTCCGGGCGCGCTTTCCGCACTGTTCACCATCCGGCCCGGCCTCGTTCATCGCCGTTCACGCGCCCGCCGCCGCCCCGACCTACGGTGAGGACCATGCGTGAAGAGTTCCAGGCCGAGCTCACCGAGCTCAGCCGTCTGCTGGTGACCATGGCCGAGGGCGTCCGCGCCGCGATGCGCAAGGCGACGTCCGCGCTGCTGAAGGCCGACCGCGACGCCGCCGAGCTGGTCGTGGAACGCGACGTCGAGATCAACCACCTGTACCGGCAGGTCGAGCAGAAGGTGTGCGACATCATCGCCCGCCAGGCCCCCGTGGCCAGCGACCTGCGCGCCGTCGTGGCGGCGCTGCACATCTCCGCCGACCTGGAGCGGATGGGCGACCTCGCCGAGCACGTGGCGAAGACCTCCCTGCGCCGGCACCCCTCCCCCGCCGTCCCGGCCGAGTTGCGCCCCGTCTTCAAGCAGATGTCCGAGGTCGCCGACCGGATGGCCGAGAAGATCACCGGCGTGCTGGCGGAACCCTCGGTCGAGGGCGCCAAGGAGCTGGAGACCGAGGACGACATCATGGACGACCTCGAGCGCGCCCTGTTCAAGGTGCTGCTCAGCGACGACTGGCCGTACGGCGCCGAGACCGCGATCGACGGCGCCCTGCTGGGCCGCTTCTACGAGCGCTACGCCGACCACGCCGTCAACTCGGGCCAGCAGGTCATCTACCTGATCACCGGCGAGCCCGTCGGCTGACCGCCGGCGTCCTGAGCCGCTGCGCCATGCTGGGCGCGTGGATCATCCGGACGGCGACGACACCCGGCCGCCCCTGAGCCGGCGCCGGCGCGGCGCCGTCGTCGCGGCCGCGGCCCTGGTGGCGGCCGCGCTCGCCGCCGCCTCGGCCGCCCGCCCGGACGGCTTCGGCATGCCCGTCGCCGGCCCGGTGCCGTGGGCGGACGACCCGGCGGCCAGCGTCCCGCCGCTGCTCCGGCGGGCGCCCCTGCCGCCCGCGCCGCCCTGCGACCCCGCCCGGCTCGGCCCGCTGCGCACCGACGGCGGCGGCGCCTGGCACACCGTGAACACCGGCCCGCGGCGCTGCACGCTGGCCGGCCGCCCGGCCCTGGTGGCCGGGGCGGGCGCCGCGGTGCGCACCGTCCCGGCGGTGCGGGGCCGCAGCGAGCTGGAGCAGTACCCGGCAACGGTGGAGCCGGGCGAGGCGGCCCGCGTGGTGGTGGAGGCCCGGGACTGCCCGGCGACCGGGCCGGCGCTGACCGCGCCCCGGCTGGTGATCGGCGGCGCCGAGCTGCCGATGGACGGCCTGCCGGTGTCCGAGGGGTGCCCGGCGTCCGTCAGTGACTGGCACGTCGTGCCGCCGGTGGTCGGCGGGCCGGCCCGGGTGACCGTGGCCGCGCCCCCGCAGGTCCGCGCCGGCGGGACGGCCGAGTACACGGTCACCTTCGACCGGGGCCTCGACGAGTGCCCCGTCTACCTCGCGCAGTTCGACGGCGCCGGCGCATGGCGGCAGCTCGGCTGCCGGTGGCTGGCCCGGACGTACACGATGCGGCTGGCCGTGCCGCCGGACGCGAACCCCGGCGACCACCGGCTCGGGTGGCGGGCCGTGTGGCCCGACGGCCGGATGACGGTGGCGGGCGAGGTGACCGTCCGGGTCGGCGGCTGACGCGGCGCCGGGCGGGGGCGCGCGGCCCCCGCCCGGCGCCGGTGCGTCAGCGGCCCTGGTTGGCGACCGCGGCGGCGGCGTCGCGGGCCGCGTCCGGGTCGAGGTACAGGCCGCCCGCGGTGACCGGGCGCAGCTCGGCGTCCAGGTCGTAGCGCAGCGGGATGCCCGTCGGGATGTTCAGCTTCGCGATGGCCTCGTCCGAGATCTGGTCGAGGTGCTTCACGATGGCGCGCAGCGAGTTGCCGTGCGCCGCGACCAGCACGGTCCGGCCCACGAGCAGGTCGGGCACGATCTGGTCGTACCAGTACGGCAGGGCCCGCTCCAGCACGTCCTTCAGGCACTCGGTGAGCGGGGCCAGCTCGGGCGGCAGGTCCGCGTAGCGCGGGTCGCCGACCTGGGACCACTCGTCCTTCGGGTCGATCGCCGGCGGCGGGGTGTCGTACGAGCGGCGCCAGAGCATGAACTGCTCCTCGCCGTACTCCTCCAGGGTCTGCTTCTTGTTCTTGCCCTGCAGCGCGCCGTAGTGGCGCTCGTTGAGCCGCCAGTGCCGCCGCACCGCGATCCAGTGCCGGTCCGCCGCGTGCAGCGCCAGCTCGCTGGTGCGGATGGCGCGGCGCAGCACGCTGGTGTGCACCACGTCGGGCAGCAGGCCGTGCTCCTTCATGAGCTCCCCGCCGCGGCGGGCCTCGGCCACGCCCTTCTCCGTCAGGTCGACGTCGACCCAGCCGGTGAAGAGGTTCTTCGCGTTCCACTCGCTCTCGCCGTGCCGGAGCAGCACCAAGGTCCCCACAGTCATGCGTTCATCCTGCCGCAGCCCGCACTGCGGGACGCGCCGGGTGGCGATAACCACGTGGAAGCCGGGGACGCCGGTCACTAGCGTGTAAGCCGGGGTCGGTGGACAGCTCATTACCTGGGGGGTCGGACGTGCGCGGCTGGTTGCGGCGGACCACCGGCGGGCTGCCGGCCACGTTCTGGTACCTGTGGACGGGCACGCTGGTCAACCGGCTCGGCGCGTTCGTGCTGGTGTTCCTCGCCATCTACCTGACCCAGGAGCGCGGGTTCTCGCAGAGCCGCGCAGGCCTGGTCATCGGCCTGTGGGGCGTCGGCGGCGCGGTCGGCACCCTGGCCGGCGGGGTGCTCGCCGACCGGTGGGGGCGGCGGCCCACGCTGCTCACCGCCCACCTGGGCACGGTCACGATGATGCTGGCCGTCGGCCTGGCCCGCGACTTCTGGGCGCTGGCGGCGGGGGCGCTGCTGCTCGGCATGTTCGCCGAGGGCGCCCGGCCGGCGTTCGGCGCGATGATGGTCGACGTCGTGCCCGAGCGCGACCGGGTGCGCGCGTTCTCCCTCAACTACTGGGCGATCAACCTGGGCTTCGCGTTCTCCGCGGTGCTGGCCGGGCTGGTCGCCGAGGTCGACTACCTGCTGCTGTTCGCCATCGACGCGGGCACCACCCTGGTCACGGCGGTCATCGTGTTCCTGCGGGTGCCGGAGACCCGCCCGGCCGCGGCGCCCCGCACCGGGCGCGGCCCAGGCCTGGGCGCCGTGCTGCGCGACCGGGTGTACCTGATCTTCCTGGCGCTCAACCTCCTCGGCGCGCTGATGATCATGCAGCACCTGTCCACGCTGCCGATCGCGATGAGCGCCGACGGGCTGTCCCCGGCCACGTTCGGGCTGGTCATCGCGCTCAACGGGGTGCTCATCGTCAGCGGCCAGCTGTTCGTGCCGCGCCTCATCGAGGGCCGCGACCGGTCCCGGGTCCTCGCCCTCGCGTCGGTGATCATGGCGGCCGGCTTCGCGCTGACCGCCGCCGCCGACGTCGTCTGGGTGTTCGCCGTCTCCGTGCTGATCTGGACCGTCGGCGAGATGCTCCAGTCGCCGTCGAACTCCGCGCTCATCGCCGAGCTGTCGCCCAGCGCCCTGCGCGGCCGCTACCAGGGCACGCTGTCGCTGACCTGGTCGGCCGCCGCCGCGCTCGCGCCCGTGCTCGGCGGCGCCACCCAGGAGCACCTCGGCGACACCGTGCTGTGGCTGGGGGTGGGCGCGGTCGGCGTGCTGGTCGCGGCCGGGCAGCTCGGGTCGGGCCCGTCGCGCGAGCGCCGCGCGGCCGCGTTGCGCGCCGCCGAGCGGGCGGCCACCCCGGCGGTACGCCCGGAGCCCGCGCCCCTGCCGCCGCCGGAGCCCGCCGAGCAGGCCGTCGACCCGGCGCCCGCCGTGGAGCGCACGTGACCGGCCGCTGGCTGCGCGACGCCGCGGGCGGGCTGCCCGCCACCTACTGGTACCTGTGGGCCGGGCTGCTCATCAACCGGCTGGGCGCGTTCGCCGTGCTGTTCCTGTCGCTCTACCTGACCGAGGCGCGCGACGCGTCGCCGGCCCGCGCGGGCCTGGTCGTCGGCATGTACGGCGTCGGCGGCGTCGCCGGCACCCTGCTCGGCGGCGTCCTCACCGACCGGTGGGGCCGCCGGCGCACCCTGCTCGCCGCGCACGCGGCCGCCGCCGCCGTGCTCGTCGCGCTCGCGGTCAGCACCCACCTCGGGGTGATCGCCGCGCTGGTGGCGCTGCTGGGCCTGGCCCACTCGATGCCCGGCCCGGCGTTCGTCGCCGCCATCATCGACGTGACCCCGGCGGACCGCCGCTCGCGGGCGTTCAATCTGCAGTTCTGGGCGTTCAACCTGGGCATGGCGGGCGCCTCCCTGCTGGCGGGCCTGCTGGCCGAGCAGAGCTTCCTGGCGCTGTTCCTGGTCGACGCCGCCGCCACCGCCCTCACCACGGCGATCATCGCCTGGAAGGTGCCCGAGACCCGGCCCGCGCACGCCGACGCCCGCGCGGCCGGCAGCATGCTCACCCCGCTGCGCGACGGGGTGTTCCTGGTATTCGTCCTGCTCACGTTCGTCCAGGCCCTGCTGAACATGCAGAACAGCACGATCCTGCCGCTGGCGATGGCCGCCGACGGGCTCGGCGCGTCGGCCTACGGGCTCGTCGTCGCGGTCACCGGCGCGCTCATCGTCGCGGGCCAGCTGTTCGTCCCGCGGCTCATCGACGGCCGGGACAAGGCCCGCGTGCTGGCGCTGTCGATGGCCGTGTTCGCGCTCGGCTACGCGGCGCTCGCCGGGGCGGACGCGCTGTGGGCGTACCTGCTCTGCGCCGTCGTGTGGACCCTCGGCGCGATGATCGCCGCCCCGCCCAACGCCGAGATCAACTCCGAGCTGGCGCCGGCCCTGCTGCGCGGCCGCTACCAGGCCGTCTTCTACCTGGTGTGGCCCGCGGCCGGGTTCGTCGCCCCGGCGCTGGGCGGCGTCAGCCTCCAGCACCTCGGCGGCGCGCACTGGCTGCTGGTCGGCCTCGCCGGGGCAGCCGCGGCGGCCGGGCAACTGTGGGCGGGCCCCGCCCGCGCGCGGCGCGTCGCCGCCACCGCCGAGCGCACCGGCACGATGGTGCGGTGAGGATCCGTGCCGCCACCGCCGACGACGCGCCCGCCGTGGTGGAGCTGCGCCGGCTCGTGTACCCGTACCTGGTCCGCGGGGTCGCCGCGACCCGGCGGCTGATCGAGCACCCGCTGCCCGCCGAGCGGCAGGCCGCGTTCGTCGCCGAGGACGCCGGCCGCGTCGTCGGCTGGGTCGCCGCGAAGCGCAACGTGCGCACCGCCGACGCGGGCGCCGGCGACCTGTCCCTGCTGCACGTCCACCCCGGCCACCGGGGCCGCGGCGCGGGCGCCGCCCTGTACGAGGCGGCCCGCGCGCACCTGCGCGCCGTCGGCGCCCGCCGGGTGCGGGCCGTCGCGCCGCCCGAGGGCCTCGACTTCGCCCGGGCCCGCGGCTTCACCCCCGGCCGCGAGATCCGCTACGCGGCGCTGGACCTGCGCGCCGCCCCCGGCCCGCCGCCGGTCCCGCCCGGCATCCGGCTGGTCACCGCCGCCGAGGTCGGCCCGAGGCTCATGTACGCGGCCGAGGCCGCCGGAGCCGCCGACGAACCCGACGACGCGCCCCCGGACGCGCTCACCTTCGACACCTGGCGGCACGACGTGTGGGATGACCCGGGCCTGGACACCGGCGCGAGCACCGCCGCGCTGGCCGGCGCCTCGGTGGCCGCGTTCTCGCTGGTCACCGTCGACGGCGACCGCATGTGGTCGGACATGACGGCCACCCTGCCCGCGCACCGGGGCCGCGGCCTGGCCCTGCTGGCGAAGACGACCGCCCTGCACCGGGCCGCCGCGCGGGGCGTGGTCACCGCGTACACGGCCAACGACGGGTCGAACGCGCCCATGCTGGCCATCAACGAGCGGCTCGGCTACCGGCCGGTCGCCCGGCAGTTCGCCTGCCTCACCGACCTGACCTGAGCGGGCCCGGACGCGGGGCGGGCGGCGCCCATCCCCATGAGCGCCGCCCGCACTTACCGCCGGTGTCGAGTGGCGCCGTCCCCCAACGGCCTCGAATGCCACCCGTCCCCATCCGTGCCCCGGCCGGACCGGGCCCGTACTCCCCAGAACGGACCCCCGGTCGGGACATCGATGATCACGGTAGTTGTGGCAGCTCAGCGGCCACAACCCGAAATCGAGTCTCCATCGTCACAGTCAGCCGTCCTCGCGGTCCGGGCTCTCCAGCTGGAAGAAGTTGCTGCGCCGGCCGTTGGACAGCTTCTGCTGGTAGATGAAGTTGAGCCGCCGCTTGTCGAACGTCTCCAGCCACTCCACCCAGTCGACGTGGCGCAGCGTCTCGCCGCCGTAGCCGGGGAAGTCGAACCGCAGCACGCCGAGGGTGTCGCCGGGGCCGGTGCCCTCGACCGTGGCCGGCACCGCCTTGCGGGCCTGCGCCCACCGGCGGATGACCTCGTGGTCGGTGGTGACCAGGCTGCGGCCGTCGCGCTCGGGCCGGTCGTCCGTCGAGCGGATCTCCTGCGAGTACTTGAGCGAGTCGGACGTCTCCGGGCCGGTGCGCAGGGTGGACTTCCGGCCACCGCCGGAGGAGCCCTTGACGGCGACCTTGCCGCGGCCCTTCGCCGGGGCCTTGCCGCCGGTCTCCTTCGCGCGGGACGCCTTCGTGCCGGGCGCGCCGGCCTCCACCGGGACGGTCGCCTGCACCCGCGCCTTGCTGCCGGACGCCTTGCTGCCGGACGCCTTGCTGCCCGATGCCTTGGCCGAGGACTTGGTGGCCGACTTGGTGGCCGACTTGGTGGCCGACTTGGTGGGCGACTTGGTGGTCGAGGCCTTCGTGCTCGTCGACTTCTTCGCGCCGCCGCCGCCCGACGTCAGCTCCTTGACGAGCTTCTTCACCAGCTCGGGCTTCTTCAGCTCGGCGGTGCCCTTCACGCCGCGGTCGCGCAGCCGCTTGCGCAGCGCGTCGACCTTCATCGCAGCGATGTCGCTCTCGCGCACCCCCGGGGTGTTCGGCGTGTCGTTGCCGGCCGTCGGGTTCTTCGACGACCGCGACTTCGTCGTCGCTGCCATGATCACTCGTCCTTCCGCTAGGTGACTCATCGACAGTCACCTACCCGGAGGAGACCCCGGTCGAACGTGTTCGCTCAGACGGCGTACGGGGTGCGGAACGTCCCGGCGGGGTCGGCGGCGGCCCGGATGCGGCGCAGCGCCGCCAGGTGCTGCCCGTGGTAGAGGGGCAGCGCGGCGGTCCCGGGCTCCACATAGTTCACGTAGCGGCCGGACGACCAGGGCGCGACGGCGGCGTGGCCGGCGTCGACGAAGGCGTACCCGTCGCGGACCGTCGCGGCGTCGCCGCTGCCGGGCTGGACCAGCCACTGCATCAGGGTGTGGCAGCGCCGCCACGGGAACGCGGTGGCGCCCGGCGCGATGCGCGACACGGCCCCGGTCAGCGGCTTGAGCTTGGCGACGCCGGGGCGGCGGGCGGCGGCGCGGCGCTGCACGACGGCGAGGACGCGGGCGACGGCCGCGGCGGGCAGGGGCGCGGCGAACACGTCGCTGCCGACGAGCTCGACGTCGCGGCCGCTCTCGGCGCCGGCCCGCTCGCGCACCACGGGCAGGTACGCCTTGCGGGTCACCGTGGCGGTGCGCGGGTCGCGGCCGATGGCGGCGGTCAGCGCGGCGAGGTCCGCGTCGGCGCCGAGCGTGAAGCCGGAGACGCGCACGCCGAGCCGGCCGCGGGCGTCGCTGCTGAACTGGCACGTCGACCAGGTGCGTTCGGGGGTGCGGGCGAGGACCCGCAGCCAGCCGGCGGCCACGGCGGCGGCGTCGCGCCAGTCGTAGGTGAGCACGAAGCGCCCGACCGTGGCGGGCACGCCGAAGGTGCGCAGCCGCCAGGCGGTGACGATGCCGGCCCGGCCGCCCCCGCCGCCGCGCAGCGACCAGAACAGCTCCGGCTCGCGGCGGGCGTCGACGGTGCGGTACCGGCCGTCGCCGGTGACGATGTTGGCGGCGACGACGACGTCGCTGGTGAGCCCGTACGCGCTGGACGCGAGCCCGATGCCGCCGCCGAGCGTGATGCCGCCGATGCCGACGGTGCCGCAGGAGCCGGACGGGATGCTGCGCCCGGCCACGCCGAGCTTCTCGTAGACGTCGAGCAGGCGGGCGCCGCCGCCGATGACGGCGGTGCCGCTGGCCGGGTCGTAGCTGACGGCGTCGAGCCGGCGGGTGTCGACGACGAGCGCGGACGCGCTGGTGGACGCGCCGACGTACGAGTGCCCACCGCTGCGCGCCACCACCCGCAGGCCGTGCCGGCGGGCGAACGCGACGGCGTGGTACGCGTCGGCCGGGGCCCCGCAGCGCACGACGGCCGGGGGCCGCACGGCGTCGAAGCGCGGGTCGTTCAGGGCGCGGGCGTAGTGGTAGCCGGCGGTGCCGGGGTGTTCGACCGTGCCGGCGAGGGTGGCGTCCAGGGCGGACCAGTCGGCGGCGCGCGGCGCGGCGAGGCCGAGGAGCGGGGCGGCCAGCAGGCTTCGTCGCAGCACGCCGCCGATCCTGCCATATCGGACAGTTCAGGCGCGGCGGGCGCGCTGGTTGGCGTGCTTGCGGGCCGCGAAGGCGTGCGCCTCGGCCAGCAGCTCCTCGTACGGGTGGCTGGGGTTGACCACGCAGACCCAGTGCTGGCCGGCGTAGACCGGGTGCGGCAGCACGACGTCGGTGACCGTGTGGTCGACCGGGCCGTCGACGGCGCCGACGCGCTGGGCGTACCCGGCCTTGGTGAGGCCGACGTTGAGCCGGAAGAAGCCCGGCCGGTCGAGCTGCGAGGCGGTGTCGTGGCGGTCCCCGGTGACGACGGTGGCGTACGGCATCTGCCGCTCCGGGGGCAGGTCGGCGTCCGGGTCGTAGAGCAGGTAGCTGTCCCCGTCGGCCTCCAGGACCCGGGTGCCGGGGAAACGGTCGCGGATGAAGGCGGTCAGTTCGGCGGCGTCCATACCGTCAATTTTCTCATTGAACTCCCTGTAGAGCGTTTGACCGGCGACCGCCGCGGTCACCGGCCCGCAACCCTCAAATAGGGTGGCAACGTGCGACTGGTCGAGCTGGCCCGCCGGGCGGGGATCACGGAGCAGCAGGTCCGCAACTACCTCGCGGACGGGCTGCTGCCCCCGGCCGGCCGCGCCGCGAACAACTACCGGGTGCTCACCGAGCGGCACGCGGCCGCGCTGACCTGCCTGCGCGCCCTGGCCGCCGGGCACGGCTGGGCGCGGGCCCGGCAGATCATGACCGCCGTGCACGCCGGCGACGTGGCGGCCGCGCTGGCCTGCGTCGACGACGGCCACGCCGACCTGGCCAGCGAGCGCGCCGCCGTCGCCGCGGCGAGCCGGGCCTTCGCCGAGGTCGCGGACGCACCGGCGGCGGACGCGCGCGGCGGCGCCCGGATCGGCCGGGTGGCGCGGGCGGTCGGGGTGCGCACGCCGGTGCTGCGGCTGTGGGAGCGGCGCGGGCTGCTGCGCCCGGAGCGTGACCCGGCGACCGGGTACCGGGTGTTCGCCCCGGCGGAGCAGCGGGTGGCGCACCTGGTGGCGGTGCTGCGGGCGGGCGGGTTCGACTTCGGCATCATCGCCGACGCCGTCGGCACGCTGCGCGAGCGCGGCAGCACCGCCGACGCGCTGGCGCAGCTGGCCCGGCGCGGCGCCCAGGTGGACGAGGCGAGCCGGCGGCGCCTGGCCGGCACCGCGGCGCTGCACGGTTACCTGGCCGTCAGTCCTTCTTCTCCGCCAGATGCGCGAACGCCTGCAGGTTCGCCAGCGACTCGCCCCGCTTCACCCGCCAGTCCCACTCCCGCCTGATGGCCGTGCCGAAGCCGATCTCCAGCATCGTGTCGAACGACTCGTCGGCGTAGGTGAGCACGGAGCCGAGCAGGCGGTCCAGCTCGTCGGCGTCCAGTGCGGACAGGCTGACCCGTCCGGTCAGGTAGACGTCGCCGGCGGCGTCGATGGAGAACGACACCCCGTACATGCGGGCGTTGCGGCGCAGCAGCCAGGCCCACAGCTCCTCGTGCCGCTCGTCCGGCTGCCGCATGACGAACGCCTCGATGCGCAGCGCGTGCTCGCCGACGATGAGGTTGCAGACGGTCTTCAGCTTGTGGGTGCCGGGCAGGGTGACGGCGAACGACGCCGGCCCGGTCGGCTCGCAGGGCAGCTCGCGGTCGGCGCATACCGCCTGGATCAGCTCGGTCACGCTCATCGGACGAGGTCCGCCAGTTCCGCCGTCAGCCTGCTCCGGTGCTCCGCCACGGCCTCACGGTAGACCGCCAGCAGCCCGCTCGCCGTGCGCGTCCACGAGAAGTCGCGGGCGTGGGCGACGGCGCCGCGGGACAGCTCGGCCCGCTGCCCCGGCGCGGCCAGCAGCGCGGCGAGGACCCGCGCCCAGTCGGCGGGGTCGTGCGAGTGCACGAGCCGGCCGCTGACCTCGTCGCGCACGGCGGTGACCAGGCCGCCGACGGCCGCGGCGACGACCGGCGTCCCACACGCCTGCGCCTCCAGCGCGACCAGGCCGAACGACTCGTTGTGCGACGGCACCGCGACCAGGTCGGACGCCCGGTACAGCGCGGTCAGGTCGCCGCCGGTCTGCGGGGGCAGGAACCGGACGGCGTGCGCGACCCCCAGCGACGAGGCCAGCTCGATGAGGGCGCGGGGCCGGTCGAGGCCGCTGCCGCTGGGTCCGCCGCACACCACGACGGTGACCTGGCGGGCCAGCTCCGGGTCGCGGCGGTGCAGCGCGGCGAGTGAGCGGATCAGCACGTCGGGGGCCTTGAGCGGCTGGATGCGGCCGACGAACGAGACGATCAGGCCGCGGGTGGGCAGCCCGAGGCGGCGGCGGGCCGCGGCGGACGAGCCGGGCAGCGGCCGGAACCGGTCGAGGTCGACGCCGGGCAGCACCACGGACACCCGGGCCGGGTCGGCGTCGTACGCGGTGACCAGGTCCTGGGCCTCGAAGCGGGTGTTGGCGACCAGCCGGTCGGCCTCGGCGATGACCTGCTCCTCGCCGATGACGCGGGCCTTCGGCTCGGGGCGGTCGCCGTCGGCGAGCTGCCGGTTCTTCACCTTGGCCAGGGTGTGGGCCGTGTGCACCAGCGGGACGCCCCAGCGTTCCCGGGCCAGCCAGCCGACCTGCCCGGACATCCAGTAGTGGCTGTGCACGAGGTCGTAGAAACCGGGCGGGTGGGCCGCCTCGGCGCGCAGCACCCCGTTGGTGAAGGCGCACAGCTGCGACGGCAGCTCCTCCTTCGACAGGCCCTCGAACGGGCCGGCCGTGACGTGCCGCACGTGCACGCCGGGCGCCATCTCGGCGACGGGCGGCAGGCCGCTCGCCGTGGCCCGGGTGAAGATCTCCACCTCGACGCCCATCTCGGCGAGGCGCCGGGACACCTCGACGATGTAGACGTTCATGCCGCCGGCGTCGCCCGTCCCGGGCTGTTCCAGCGGCGAGGTGTGCACCGACAGCGTCGCGATGCGTCGCGGCGTCAGTACGTCAGCCACCCGGGACTCCCTCCGCACACAAAAAAGGCCGCAAGCAACAACCTTTGCGCCACGGTTCATCTTCCCCGCGGCCCCGGACTCAACCGTCGCCGTGCCGACCCCGGGTGATCCTGGCCACCGCGGCGAGGCAGGATCGACGCATGAGCACAGCGGTTGTCACCGGGGCGTCCAGCGGGATCGGGGCCGCCACCGCGCGGCGGCTGGCCGTGGAGGGCTTCCACGTCGTGGCCGTGGCGCGCCGGGCCGACCGGCTCGCCGAGCTGGTGGCCGGCATCACCGGCGCCGGCGGTTCGGCGACGGCGGTGGCCTGCGACATCACCGACGACGCGGCGGTCGCCGAGCTGGTCCGGGCCGCCGGGGCGGAGGTCGCCCTGCTGGTCAACAACGCGGGCGGGGCGCGCGGCGCCGACCCCGTCGCCGACGGCCGGGTCGAGGACTGGCGGTGGATGTACGAGGTGAACGTGCTCGGCACCCTGCGCGTCACCCAGGCGCTGCTGCCCGCGCTGGTCGCGAGCGGCGCCGGGACGATCGTCACGGTCGGCTCCACCGCCGGCTTCACCGTCTACGAGGGTGGCGGCGGCTACACCGCGGCCAAGCACGCCGAGACGGCGCTGGTCGGCACGTTGCGGCTGGAGCTGTCGGGGCAGCCGGTGCGGGTGATCGAGATCGACCCCGGCATGGTGCGCACCGACGAGTTCGCGCTCAACCGGCTGGGCGACCCGGAGAAGGCGGACGCCGTCTACGCGGGGGTGGCCGAGCCGCTGGTCGCCGACGACATCGCCGACTGCGTCGCCTGGGTCGCCACCCGGCCGCACCACGTCAACGTGGACCGGCTCGTCGTGCGCCCGCTCGCCCAGGCCGCCCAGCACAAGGTGCACCGCGTGCAGTGATGAAGCCGCTCGGCACCGTCACCCGGGGCACCACCAACCCCAACCGGCTGCGCCGGATGGACCACTGGATCGCGTACGCCTGCGGTGACGCGCTGCGCGCGGCGGCCGAGCCGCTGGTCGTCGACCTGGGGTTCGGGGCGTCGCCGGTGACGGCCGTCGAGCTGCGGCAGCGGCTGGCCGCCGCGGTGCGCCCGGACGTGGTGGTGGCCGGCCTGGAGATCGACCCGGCGCGGGTGGCCGCCGCGGAGCCGTTCGCGCGGCCGCCGGGCCTGGTGTTCCGCCGCGGCGGCTTCGAGCTGGCGGGGCTGCGCCCGGTGGTGGTGCGGGCGGCGAACGTGCTGCGCCAGTACCCGGAGGCGGAGGTGGCGGCGGCCTGGCGCACGATGACCGCGGCGCTGGCGCCGGGCGGCACGCTGGTCGAGGGCACCTGCGACGAGCTGGGCCGCGTCGCCACCTGGGTCGCCGCGGACGCGGCGGGCCCGCGCACCCTGACCCTGTCGGTGCGGCTGGCCGACCTGGACCACCCGGCGACGATCGCCGAACGCCTGCCGAAGGCCCTCATCCACCGCAACGTGCCGGGCGAGAACGTGCACGACCTGCTGGCGGCGCTGGGCGCGGCGTGGGACGCGGCGGCGTCGCCGTTCGGGCCGCGGCAGCGGTGGGTGGCCGCGGCCGGCGCCCTGCGCGCGGCGGGCCGGCCCGTGCTGGACGGCCCGCGCCGGTGGCGGCTCGGCGAGCTCACCGTCGGCTGGGCGGCGGTGGCCCCGGCCCGGACATGATCAGGCCGCCCGGCGCGGGGGGCGCCGGACGGCCTGATCTCGGGGGGAAGGAACTACGTCACTTGAGGTTGAGCTTGACCTGGAACATCGGGTCCGCCGCCACCTTCTTGAACGCGGCCAGGCTGCCGGCCGTGCTCTTCACGCTGATGTTGCGGTCACCCTCGTCGTCGCGCTCGGTGTCGAAGTAGACGACCGCCTTGATGTTCGGGCGGTTCTTCAGCTCGGGCACCACGGTGTTGAACGCGGCGGCCTTGTCCACGGTGACGCTGGTGCGGTGGTACATGCCCCACTCGGCGACCATGATCGGCTTGGTCGGGTGCTGCGTGGAGGCCCAGTCGTACCAGCCGGTGCCGCCGCCGGACGGCTGACGGTCGAGCAGGTCACCGAAGTCGCCGTAGTGGTAGTAGCCCTTCTCGACGCTGACGTACGAGTCCAGCGCGATCCAGTCCACGACGTCGTCGCCCGGGTACAGGTCCTTCCACCAGGACTGCGCCATCCACTTCTCGTTGCCCATGTAGGCGAGGACGTTGACCACGTTGTCGACACCGTTGGCGCGCAGGCGCTTGATGACGTGGCGGTACATGGCGGCGAAGTCCTTGGCGGTCATGCCGGAGCCGGCGGTCGCGACGACGTCGTTCTCGGGCTCGTGGTGCAGGGCCAGGAAGAACTTCTCGTTGTAGTTGGCCTTGACGTACGCGGCGAACTTGTCGATCCGGGCGTCCTTCTCGCCGGCGGCGACCTTGGCCCAGGTGGAGCCGTAGGCGACCTTCCAGTTCTCGAGCAGCACGCGCGGGTTGTTCGGGTCGCGGGTCATCGCGATCTCGGCCTTGGTCGGGAAGACCTCGTCGCCCTTGTGGTACTGGTGGAAGATCGTCGCGGTGCGACCGGTGGTCTGCTCCCACTCCTTCAGGGCGATGTCACGCGGGGTGTCGGTGAAGCCGCCGGCCGCGGCGCCCCACAGCACGCCGCAGGACGGCACGAGCAGCTCGCCGGTGACGCACTCGCCGCTCTCGGGGGCGGTGGTCGGCGCGGTGGTCGGCGCCGTGGTGGGCTCGGTGGTCGGGGCCGAGGTGGTCGGCGCGGTGGTCGGCGCCGTGGTCGGCGCGGTCGTCGGCGCGGTGGTGGCCGGCGTGGTCGGGGCCGTGGTCGGCGCGTCGGCGACGGTGCGCTTGGTGGTGAGGACCAGCTCCGGGCCGCCGGAGGTGACGGTGCCGTACTCCAGGGAGTAGAGGCGCGAGACCGCGGCGGAGGACTTCAGGGCGAAGGAGTACACGCCCGGCTTGGTGACGAGCTTCGACAGGTCGAACTTGACGACCGTGCTGGTGGCCGAGACCTTCGCCGAGCCGACGGTCAGCGTGCTGATCGGCGCCCGGGCGGCGGTGACGGTCTTCTCGCTCCACGCGGTGGTGGTCTTCATCAGCGTCAGCGTGGACGCCGGGGGCTTGCTGGCGAACGGCAGCTTCAGCTCCGCGCCGGCGATCGTCGTGCCCGAGGCGAGCGCGCCGACCGTGAACTTCACGTAGGTGGTCTTGACGTCCGTGCCGTCGCGACCCGCAACCAGCTTGGTGTCCTGGCCGAAGTTGGCCGTCTTGCGCGCGCTGGACGTGTACGCGTCGTCCGAAGCCCAGATGCTCTTCGACTCGGTGACCGTACCCGCGTTCGCCGTGCCCACCAGGGCGATACCACCGGCGACGACGGAGCCCATCAGCAGCGCCCCGATCAGACCTCGCTTCGACAAAACATTTCCCCCTGTGTCTGCGCTTCCGTTGCCTACGTGAAGAAGGTTCGGCTCGCGCAGTAGCGGGGGCGGATAGGGGACGGGTGCAGCAGGGTTGTTCAGTTGCCGGGAACACAGAACCGGCGGGCCGAGAGTTCTCGGCCCGCCGGATTCAAGCGTTCAGCGGCTGTGGATCCCGGTGGGATCAGGGTGCCGTCGCGGGTGCGGCGAGGGCTTCGCGCAGCGACGTGACCAGGGCGTCCGAGGTGAACGGCTTCTTCACCAGGCGGGCGTCGGCGGCGATGAGACCCTTGTCGAGGGCCACCTCGCGGGGCAGGCCGGAGATGTAGACGACGCGCATCCCGGGGCGCAGGGTGGCCGCCTCGCGGGCGAGGTCGCCGCCCGAGACGCCGGGCAGGCCCAGGTCGGTCAGCAGCACGTCGATGTCGCCGGTGTGGGTGCGGCAGGCGGCGACGGCCTCCTCGGAGTCGCCGGCGACCAGGGCGCGGAAGCCCTTGCGCTCCAGCATGCGGCGCATGATGTCGCGCAGGTCCTCCTCGTCGTCGACGACGAGCACGGTCGGGCGGTCGGCTTCCTCGCTCACGACTGCACGCTAACCCGACTTCGGCGACGAGCGGCGCGTTTCGCCCGGGAAGCGGCGGGGGCGGGCCCGCCGGATGCCGGCAGGCCCGCCCCCGGGCGGCGGTGCGGACGCGGTCAGAGCGTCAGGCTCCAGCTGGTGAGGAAGCCGATGTTGCCGGAGTACTGGTCGGTGATCTTCAGCGTCCAGGTGCCGTTGCGCGGCGAGCCGGACGCGTCGACCGTGTAGGTGGCCTTGACGTTGTCCGCGGTGTCGGTCGACGAGGCGGACTTCAGCTTGTAGGTGACGCCGCCGGGGCCGACCAGCCAGATGGCCAGGTTGCCGCGGGCGCTGTGGCTGATGGCGACGGAGACCTTCGCGGCGGCGGAGGCGGTGCCGGTGCAGCCGGCGACCGTCTGGGCGCTGGTGATCGTCTTGCGGTCGCCGATCATCACCATCTTCTTGGCGGTGAACGGCCCGCAGGCGGTGACGGCCGGGGTGCTCGGCGCGGTCGTGGGCGGCGTGGTCGGGGTGGTGGTCGGCGTCGTCGTCGGCATCGTGGTCGGCGGCGTGGTCGGGGTGGTCGCCGGCTGGGGGGCGGCCGTGATCGCGCCGGTGTAGAGGAGCTTGTTGACGCTGCCCGCGCCCGGGTTCGTCACCCGGCCGGTGCCGGCGGAACCCACCAGGTCGTCGCGCACCTGCACCGGGGTCCAGGACGGGTTCGCGCCCAGCACCAGGGCGGCCGCGCCGGCGACGTGCGGGGCGGCCATCGAGGTGCCGCTCATGATCGCCGTGCCGGTGTCGCTCGCCTTGCTCGCGGCGGTGATCTTCACGCCGGGCGCGAAGATGTCCAGGCAGGCGCCGTAGTTGGAGAAGGAGGCGCGGGCGTCGGCGCTGTCGGTCGCGCCGACGGTGATGGCGCCGGGCAGCCGGGCAGGGGACTGCTGGCAGGCATCGACGTTGTCGTTGCCCGCGGCGACGGCGTAGGTGACGCCGGAGGCGATGGAGCGCTTGACGGCGTCGTCCAGCGCCGTGCTGTTCGAGCCGCCCAGGCTCATGTTCGCCACGGCCGGTTTGACGGCGTTCGCGGTGACCCAGTCGACCCCGGCGATGATCTTCGAGTAGGCGCCGCTGCCGGCGCAGTCGAGCACCCGGACGCCGACCAGCTTGACGTCCTTGGCGACGCCGTAGGTCGCCCCGCCGACGGTGCCGCCCACATGGGTGCCGTGGCCGTTGCAGTCGGTCACGTCGGCGTCGTTGTCGATGAAGTCCCAGCCGGCCCGGGCCCGGCCGCCGAACTCGGCGTGCGAGACGCGCAGCCCGCTGTCGAGGACGTAGGCGGTGACGCCGGCCGCCGAGCCGTACGAGTAGCTCCGCGACAGCGGCAGGGCCTGCTGGTCGACGCGGTCCAGGCCCCAGGTGGGCGCCGTCTGCACGGCGTCGAGCGTGACCACGCGGTCCTGCTCGACGTAGGCGACGGCGCTGTTGGCGGCGAGCCGCCGGGCGGCCGCGGGGGTCGTGGTGATGGTGAAGCCCTTGACGGCGGAGGTGTAGTTGCGCCGCACGGTGCCGCCGTACGTCCGGGCCAGGCCGCTCGCCTCGCCGGCCACGCGGGTCCCGGCGGTCGTCTTCAGCACCACGATGTAGCTGTTGGTGATGGCGCCGGCCGCGCCCTCCTGCAGGATCCGGCCCGTGGCCTGGGTGGTGCCGGCCAGGGCGGTGCCGGCCGTGCCCACGGCCGCGCCGAGCGCGACGAGGGAGCCGATCAGGATGCCGAAGGTGCGACGCGAGCGGGTCATACGGGCGGGCCCTCTCCTCCTGCGCCGTGTCCTGCGCTCCCCCGGCGGGAACGGTTCTCACGGCGACTCCGGCCACGATTCCGAGGGCGCGGAGCCGGTCCGGGACCCGCCCGGTTGCGGTGAAGTTGCGCTGCTCAGGTGTGGTTCGAGGGACATCGGGAACCACTAAGGGACCTTTCCGGGCGACCGAACGAACCCCTGTCAGGACCGGTGCACCACCGAACGAGGAGACTTCCGATGACGCCCACCGCGACGTCCCCCATGACTGTCGAGACCGCGCCCGAGGTGACCGAGCGCTGCGACGGCTGCGGCGCCGCCGCGAAGCTGAACTTCGAGCTGATCTCCGGCGGGCACCTGGCCCTGTGCGGCCACCACGCCAACAAGCTGTCCGGCGGCATCGCGAAGGTGGCGCGCCGCGTCACGGTCGAGGAGGGTTTCGCCTGGTCCGGCGCGAACTGACCGCGCCGCTCGAAGCTCTGTGCACCGGTACGAGGCCGGGTCGCCCTGCGGGGTGGCCCGGCCTCCGCCGTCCGTTCATCGCGCCACCAAGCAACTACTTTGCGTAAATAGCGCTGATAGTCTCGGTTGTGACGATCCGGGAGTGTGCCCGGACGCCGGACGAGAGGCGCTGCCGAGTGCAACGTGAGGCGCGATGGTCGCGGGCGCTGGGCGCCGTCGCGGGCGCCGCCGTCGCCGTGTTCGGCGCCGTGGCGCTCGTGTCGCTGTGGCACGACCTCGGCATCCCGCCGCTGGGGCTGTCCCCCACCTCGATCCTCGGACTGGTCACGGCCGGGCTCGCGCTGCTGCTCACCGCCACCGCGGTCTCCCCCGGCCTGCGCTGGACGACCGTCGCGCCCGCCGCCCTCACCGTCGCGCTCGGCGTCCTCGGCCTGGTCGACGCGGCCACCCGGCTGCCGGTCACCGAGCGGATCAACGGGCTGCTCAGCGGCGAGTCGTTCAACGGCCTGCCCCCGCGCGACCTGGCCCACGACGTGCCGCCCGCCGCCAGCCTCGCCGTACTGCTCGTCGGCCTGGCCCTGCTGCTGGTGGACCGCTCGGTGCGGTTCGGGGTGCACCCCACCGGGCCGCTGCTCGTCGGCGTCATCGTCATCGCGGTGGTCGCCCTCGCCCCGTCGCTGTTCGCGCTCGGCGTGACCCCGGACCGCGGCCCGGGCACCGTCATGTCGCCGTACGCCGCGACCGCGCTGCTGGCGCTCGCCGGCGGCACCCTGCTGGCCCGGCCGGAGCGCCGCCCGCTGGCCGGGGTCGGCACCGGCACCCCGGGCGCCGCCGTCACCCGGCGGATCGGCGCCACCCTGCTCGCGCTGCCGTTCGTCGCCGCCCTGTTCAGCGCCATCGCGGCCGCCGGCGGCATGCGGCGGCCCACCGCCGCGATCAGCACCGGCACCGTGGTCGCCGCGCTGGCCCTGGTCGTCGTCCTGGCGCAGTTGGTGCGCTCGCTGGACGAGGCCGACCGGCGGCAGCGCCGGCTGATGACGGAGCTGCGTGAGCGGCGCGAGTTCGCCGACACCCTGCTGCAGCAGATGAACGCCGCCGTGATGGTGCTGGACGCCGACCGCCGGGTGGTCGAGGTCAACCAGCACTGGCAGGCGCTCACCGGGCAGCCCGCCGACGCGGCGATCGGGCAGCTGCCGCCGTACCCGTGGGAGCCCGAGCCGGACGACGGCGACCTGGTGATCCGGCGGCCGGACGGCACGAGCGTGCCGGTGCTCGCCTCGACGGCGCCGGTGACCGGCCCCGGCGACACCGCCCTGGGCTTCGTCGCCACCTACGTCGACATCGGTGGCCGCAAGCGCGCCGAGCGGGCACTGGCCGCGCACGCCGCCGCGGTGGAGACGAAGAACCGCGAGCTGGAGGCGGCGCTCGCCTTCAAGAGCGACCTGACGTCGATCCTGACCCACGACGTCTCCCAGCCGATCAGCTCGGTGGCGAGCATCGCCGAGCTGGTCGTCGAGGCGTGGGACGACATGACCGACGCCGAGCGGCTCCAGCTGCTGCGCAAGATCCACACCAACGGCCAGAAACTCGTCGCCATGATGACCGAGCTCAGCCTGCTGTTCCGGCTCGACACCGGCTCGGTCACCGCCCGCCGGGCGCCCGTCGGGGTGCGCGACGCGGCCGAGGCGACCGTCGAGGCGGTCTGCCCGGGGCTCGCCGAGGTGGACGTCGACCCGCAGCTGGCCGTGCTCGCCGACCGCGAGCAGGTGCGGCACGTGCTGACCGCGCTGCTGAAGAACGCCGTCACGCACGGCGGCGCCCCGGTGCGGGTGGAGGGCCGGCGCGAGGGCGACCACGTGGTGATCGTCGTGGCCGACGAGGGCCGCGGCGTGCCGGCCGAGCGGGTGCCCGCGCTGTTCGACCGGTTCACGCGGGGCAGCGGCATGGGCCTGTTCATCGTGCGCCACCTGGTCGAGGCCAACGGCGGCGCGGTGCGCTACGAGGCGGCGGTCCCGCGGGGCGCCCGGCTCGTCGTCACGCTGGAGGCGGCCACCACGGCCGCCGCGCCCGCCCCCGAGAAGGCGGCAGCGCCGGCCGGGTAGGGACCCGGCCGGCGCTGTGGTGCGGGGACCGTCAGAACGTCTCGTCCTCGGGGTTGCCGCGCATGCGGCTCCGGCCGATGCGGGCGGCGACGGCCGCCGGCGAGTTGTACGCGATCGAGGTGCCGTGCCCGATGCCCGGCGTGGGCACCTCCCCGAGCGCGCCGGCCTGCATGCCGCGGTCCGGGCGGGCCTGGCCCATGCCGATGCCGCTGGCGCCGGTCATCGCCGTGCCGCTCATCCGGGCGAAGCCGGGGTCGTGCTCGATGAGCCGCTTGAAGCTCTGCAGGTCGGCCTTCAGCCGCTTGCGCAGCGACTCGCTGGCGTGCCGGTCGCTGGGCATCAGCGCGGCGACGTCGGCCTCGAGCTGCGCCACCACCTGGGTGCGGGTCTCGCCCACCGGGCGCAGCGTGATCGTCTCCTCCAGCGCGGGACCGTCCGTGCTGCGCCAGTGCACCCGCTGGTCCATGGTGCACTCGACGAGCTGGGCGTTGAACTCGCGCAGCTCGCCGTCGAGGTTCATCACCCAGTGCGTGCGGTCGTCCGAGACCTGGGTGACCTCCTGGACGCCGGTCATGAACTGCGGGTAGTTCTCCAGGTCCGCCAGCTGCTCGTACACCTCGTGCAGCGGGGCGCTCACCTCGATGGCCTGCTGAACCGTACTCATGCTGTCTCCCATCCCCGAAAGCTCAGGCATGACAGAGAGTACAAGCGCGAATACGGCTCGCGTTCGGGTTCGGTCAGATGCTGCGCACGTACTGCCAGGTGCCGACCTCGGCCGCGTACCGCGCGTCACTCGCGGCCGCCACCGGCACACCGGCCTCGGCGAGCAGCCGCACCAGCCGCGGCGACGGGCTGCGCCACGCCTCACTGACCTCGACCAGGGCGTTGGCCTCGCGGCACCCGGCGACCAGGTCGGCGAGCAGCTCCGCCGGCACGACGGCGTCGTCGAGGCCGGCCTGGGTCAGCAGGCTCAGCGGGCGGGCCAGCTGGGTCGGGGCGTAGCGGGCGGCCCGCTCCAGCCCGCGCACCGTGGCGCCCACGACGATCTCCGCGACGTCGGCCGCGGACAGCCGGCCGCTCGCCAGGGCGGCGCGCACCTCGCGCGGCCCGAGCAGGGCGCCGGCCACCGGCAGCCGCGACACGGCCACCGAGACGGCCTCCACGTCACCCAGGTCGCCCGGCCACGCCAGCCAGCCGTCCGGCTGGACGACCTCGATCTCGGCGGCGATGAGCAGCTCGATCTCGGTGCGCTGCCGGGCCCGGCGGACGCTGTCGGCGTACGCGGGCAGCCAGGCGGTGCCGGGGCCGACCTGGTCGGCGAACGTCAGCGCGGCAAGCCCGGCCCGGTCCGCGGCGGCCACCAGGACCCCGACGGCGTCCCGGCCGGCGGCGAAGCCGGTGTGCACGTGCGCGTCCCGGCGCAGGTCCAGCCCCTCGGCACGGCCCAGCACGGCAGCTCCTCCCACCGCGTCACCCGCGACAGCGCCCACCACGTCCTCCTCGACGTCCCCCGCGCCCCCGCCCACCGGCGGCGCACGATCAGAGCATCGCCCCGCGCGGCTGTGCGCGGAGGTCCGGAGCCGGTGCAGTCCGGGTGCGTCCCGACGGAACCGGCTAGTGCAGGCGGAACGCGCCGACGAGGCCGCGCAGTTCCTCGGCGGCCCGGGCCACCTCGGCGCTGGCCGCCCGGGCCTGCTGCACGCCCTCCACCGACGACGACGTGGCCGCCGAGACGTCGGAGATGTGCCCGGCGATGCGATGGCTGCTGGAGGCGACCTCGCCGATGCTGCGGGTCATCTCCTGGGTGGTGGCGGTCTGCTCCTCGACGGCGCTCGCGATCGTCGTCTGGTACTCGTTGATCTTGGCGATGACCTCGCTGATCCGGCTGATCACGTCCACCGCGCCGGTGGTGTCGTTCTGGATCGCGCTGACCCGCGCGCCGATGTCCTCGGTCGCCCGCGCCGTCTCCTGGGCCAGGTCCTTGACCTCGCTGGCCACCACCGCGAAGCCCTTGCCCGCGTCGCCCGCCCGGGCCGCCTCGATCGTGGCGTTCAGCGCCAGCAGGTTGGTCTGCTCGGCGATCGAGGTGATGAGCTTGATGACGTTGCCGATCTCGGCCGACGACTCGCCCAGCTGGCGCACGGTGTCCGTCGCCCGGGCCGCCTCGTTCACCGCGACCGCCGCGATCTGCGCCGCCTCGCTGGTGTTGCGCGAGATCTCCCGGATCGACAGGCCCATCTCCTCCGAGCCGGCCGCCACCGTCTGCACGTTGCGGGCGATCTCCTCCGCCTCGGTGGACGCCGACGCCCCGCGCGCCTCGGTGCCGTGCGTCGCGTCCGCCAGCTGGCTCGACACCGCCGACAGCTGCGACGCCGACGACGCCAGCCCCTGCGCGTTGGTGTCGATCGTCTCCATCGAGGTGCGGATGGTCGCCACCGCCCGGTCCAGCGCGACCGCCATCCGGCCCAGCTCGTCCTTGCTGGTCACGCCGGTGCTCTCGCGCAGGTCGCCGCGCGCCAGCGCGTCCACCACCACGCCGACCCGGTGCACCGGGCGCTGGATCGACCGCACCAGCGGCACGGCGATGACCAGCAGGGCGACGACGCTCAGCACGCCGATGCCGATCGCCCACAGGTTGCCCTGACGCTTGGTGTCGTCCAGCTCGGCCCGCTTCGCGGCGGTCAGCTCGTCGACCCGGGCGTGCAGCGCGTCGAGCTGGTCGTCCACCGCGCTGTTGCGGTCCGCCACCTCGGCCACCTGGCCCGCCGCCGCCGCGCCGGACGCCCCGCCGGACACCAGGCCGGACACGAAGGTGGAGAAGCCGTCGACGTCGTCGCTGACGGCCGCGAAGTCGTCGGTGAGGTCGGCCGGCAGCACTGCCTCGACGTCCGCCACCGCCTCGCGGACCGAGGCGACGTCGTCGGCCGTGTCGCCCCGCATGTCCTCGCCGAGCAGCGACCGGAACGCGTCCGACTTCAGCTCGCTCTCCCGGGTGTCCAGGTGGTTGAGGGCGCCGTTGAGCTGGGCCAGCCGCTGGAGTTCCCCCGCCTGCTCGGTGATCATCGCCGTCGCCGTCACGCCGCCGATCACCGTCAGCGCCAGCGTCAGCAGCGCGGCGCCGACGAGCAGACTCAACCGCTTCGCGACACTCAGGTCGGCCATACGGGGCATGGGGCACTCCTCGCGAACGGGACGTCAACCTCTCCGCTGGTCGATTCGGCGATGCATCGGCGCTGCTTAAGGTTCCGGCGCACCCGATCCGCAACGCCCCGGCACCGGTTCCGGCAGCCGCCGCCCGACAGGCTCCCCGGGTGGCGCGCGACGGCGCGCCGGAACGGGGGACAGCATGCGGGGCCGGACCGTGCTCGTCGGGCTGGCGGTGGCGGCGACGGCGGCCGCCGCGCTGCTCGTGACCGCGCCGGGCGCGTCCGCCGGCGACGCGGCGACCGGGGTGGTCGACACCCGGGGCATCGTCCTGAACGCGCGCGGCGGCCCGTCGCCGGACGCCGAGAAGCGGGGCGCGATCCCGCACGGCCGCACCGTGACGATCGTCTGCCAGCAGCCCGGTGCGACGGTCACCGGCACCGTCCGGCGCACGGACCTGTGGAACCGCCTGCCGGACGGCAGCTACGTCTCCGACGCGTACGTCGAGCGGGGCGCGGCCGCGCTGCCCGTCTGCGACGCCCCCGCCGCCCGGCCGCCCGCGGAGCCGGCGCCGGCCTGGGTGCCGCCTGTCGCCGCGAGGCTGGGCAGCACGTTCCGCAGCGCCCACCGCCCCGCGCACGACGGCATCGACTTCCCCGCCCGCAAGGGCACGCCGGTCCGGGCGGCGTCGGGCGGCACCGTCATCCGGGTGGCCTGCCAGTCGGGCACCGGCACCTGCGACGCCGACGGCTTCATCGGGGCGGGCGGCTGCGGCTGGTACGCCGAGATCCAGCACGCCGGCGCGGTCGTCACCCGGTACTGCCACCTGGTCCGCCGGCCGCCGGTCGCGGTCGGGCAGGCGGTGACCGCCGGGCAGACCATCGGGCACGTGGGCTCGTCGGGCAACTCGTCCGGGCCGCACCTGCACTTCGAGGTCCACCGGGACGCCGCCCCCGCGACCGACGCCAACGCGGTGAACCCGGTGCCGTTCCTGCAGGCGCGCGGCGTCGCGCTCAGCGGGCGCTGAGCGCCAGGCTCACCCCGAGCGCCAGGAACGAGCCCGCGAGGGTGCGCCGCAGCCAGCGCAGCACGCCCGGCCGCCCGAGCACGTGCCGGCGGGCGGCCCCCGCGGCCAGCCCGTAGGCGGCGAACACGGCGAACGTCACGAGCATGGCCACCCCGCTCAACACGAGCAACCGGATGGTTGCGTCCGGCGCGCCGGCGGGGACGAACTGCGGCAGGAACGCGACGAAGAACAGCGTCAGCTTGGGGTTCAGCAGGTTGACCAGCACCGCCCGCCCGATGATGGCCGCCGGCCGCAGGGCCGCACCCTCGGCGACGGGCGGCGGCGGGCCGGCGCGCAGCGTCGACCAGGCCATCCACAGCAGGTACGCGACCCCGGCCCAGCGCACCGCCTCGAAGGCGACGGCCCCGGTGCGCAGCAGCGCGGCGAGCCCGGCGAGCGAGGCGGCGACGTGCGGCAGCAGCCCCAGGGTGCAGCCGAACGCGGCGACGACGGCGGCCCGGCCGCCGCGGGCCAGCGCCACGGACAGCGTGTAGACGACCCCGATGCCCGGGGTGGCGGTCATGATCACGGTGGTGACGAGGAAGGCGACGCTCACGCAGGCCAGCGTGCGCGCGACAATGGCCCGGTGGACAGGGCCATGAACGCCGCGCCGGAGGGGTCCACAGGCGCCGACTTCCTTCAGCTCGACATCGGCCACGCCCCCGCCGGCGGCCGGGCCGACTGGCTCGCCGGGGCGCTGCGGCAGGCCATCGGCGACGGGCGGCTGCCGGTCGGCGCCCGCCTGCCCGCCACCCGGGAGCTGGCCGGCGACCTCGGCGTCTCCCGCGGCGTGGTGACCGAGGCGTACCGCCGGCTGGCCGACGAGGGCCACATCGCCGGGCGCCGCGGCCGGGCCGGCACGGTCGTCGTGGCGGCCCCCGCGGCGGCCGGGCCCACGGCGGTGTCCGCCCCCGCGCCGCCGCCCTTCGAGCTGGCCGACCCCGGCACCGAGGTGTTCGAGGCGCTGCGCGCGGCGCCCGCCCGCATCGACCTGTCGCCCGGCGTACCGGACCTGGCCGCGTTCCCGCGGGCCGCCTGGCTGCGCGCCGAACGGGCCGTGCTCGGCCGGCTCACCCCGCCCGACTTCGGCTACGGCGACGCCAGCGGCACCCCCGCGCTGCGGGTGGCGGTCGCGCACTGGCTCGCCCGCAACCGCGGCATCGCCGCCGACCCGGCCGACGTCATCGTGGTGGGCGGCGTCTCCCAGGCGCTGGCCCTGATCGCCCAGGTGCTGCGGTCGGGCGGGGTGCCCGCCGTCGCCGTCGAGGACCCCGGTTCGCTCGGCGCCCGGCAGCAGCTGCGCGACTGGGGCATGGCGACCCCGTCCGTGCCGGTCGACGACGAGGGCCTGGTCGTCGACGCGCTCGGCGACCACCCGGCGGTGATGGTGACGCCGGCGCACCAGTTCCCGACGGGTGTCGTGCTCAGCGGGGCGCGCCGCCGCGAGCTGGCCCGGTGGGCGGCCGCGGGCGGGCTGGTCGTCGAGGACGACTACGACGCCGAGCACCGCTACGACCGGCTGCCCGTCCCCGCGCTCAAGGCGGCCATGGGCGAGCACGTCGTCTACACCGGCAGCGTCAGCAAGCTGCTCGCCCCGGCGATGCGGATCGGCTGGCTGCTCGCGCCGCGGCGGCTGCACGGCGCGCTGGCCGCCGCCAAGCGCAACGCCGACCTGGGCAACGCGGCCCTGCCACAGCTGGTGCTCGCCGAGCTGATGACCAGCGGCGCGCTGGACCGGCACCTGCGGCTGATGCGCCGCCGGCACATCCGCCGCCGGGACGCGATGATCGCCGCGCTGGCGGCGCACCTGCCCGGCGCGGTCGTGCACGGGGCGGCGGCGGGCCTGCACCTGATGGTGACGTTCCCGGCGGGCCTGCCGGGCGGGCACGCGGACACCGACCTGGCCGCCGCCGCGCTGGCCGCCGGCGTGCGGGTGCAGCCGCTGTCGTGGCACCGCCGCCTGCCGGGGCCGCCCGGGCTCGTGCTCGGCTACGCCGCCGGCAGCGCCACCCAGACCACCGAGGGCATCCGCACGATCGGCGCGGCGCTACGACGCCTGTAGTGCGATGCGGTCGGCGGCGCCGAGCATCTCCCGCGCCTCGCGGTCCATCCCGATCGACAGCAGCACCAGGCCGGTCGACACCCGCTCGGTCACGCCCCACTCCCAGATCGCCGTGGCGTCGGTGCCGGTGCGGGCGGCCAGCCAGCGCGCCCGCTCCCGCGGGTCGCCCGCCGCCATCAGCTCGACCGGGTCCTCGCGCATCAGCACGCCCAGGTCGTACTCGGCCTCGGCGAGCAGGCCGTCGGGGTCGACCAGCTTGAAGCCGTCGCCGGCCGACAGGGCGTTCCACTGGTGCACGTCGCCGTGCACGAGCACCGCCCGCTCGTCGTCGTGCGCCGCAATGCGCCGGGTGACGCACGTCAGCGCGTGCTCGACGGTACGCTCGGCGCACGGGCGGCCGAGGTCCTCCCACGACCGGGCCACCATCGCGGCCAGCCAGCGGCCCTTGTCCGCGCCGGTCGGCAGGCCCTGCCCGGCGGCCGGCCGCCACACGGCGGCGGCCAGGCCGGAGAGGATCCGGTGCCGGTGCAGGATCGGCATCCGCAGGTCGGCCATCGACGGGCCGAGCCGCTCCAGCAGCAGCGCCGCCCGGGACGCGTCGTGCCGTAGCAGCCGCGCGCACCCCTCGCCGCCGGCCAGCCGCAGCGTGGTGATCTCGTGCGCCGGGTCGTTGCCCAGCCGCGGCACGATCAGCTTGAGCACCGCCGGCTCGCCGCCGGCCAGGACCGCCTCGGCGACGTACGCCTCGGTGCCGTCGCCGTACGACCGCCCGGCGGTGAAGCCCCACTCGTGCTCCAGCTCGGCCACGAGCCCGGGCAGCCCGGCCAGCCAGGCGTGCGAGCCGGCGAGCCGGGCCTTCGCGCTGACCGCGGGCGGCACATCGAGGACCACGGGCCTCAACGTAGCGCCCCGCGGGTCAGCGGGCGGCGGCCGGTTCCATCATCGCCGCGACGCTCGGCGCGAGCGTGCGCAGCCGCTCCAGCACCGGGCCGGCGTCCTCGGCGGTGACCCGCTCCAGGGACTCCACCAGCAGCGGCACCGCGGCCGGGTCGCCGAACGTCTCGTGGGCCATCGCCGCCGCCAGCACCCGGTCGCCGACGCTGCGATCGGGCTGCCGGGCGATCGCCAGCAGCGGGCAGCGGTCCGCGAAGCCGTGGGCGCGCTGCCGCGCCGACCACTCCAGCGCCCGCATCAGCGGCAGCCGGTCGCCCAGCCACGCGACGAAGCCCAGCACCAGGGAGTCGCCGGGGTAGCGCTCGAACAGCGCCTCGGCCAGCGTCTCCGCCAGCTGCGGCTCGGCCCGGCCCGCCTGGTGCAGCAGCCAGCGCAGCCGGTCCTGCGGCATCAGCTCGGCCACCTCCGCGACGGACGAGCCGCCCTCCTCCAGCACCTGGGCCAGGCCGACGAGCGGCAGCGGGAACTCGCCGCGGCGCAGCGCGGCCCGCAGCATGTCGGCCGCCTCGTCCGGGCGGCCCAGCTCGCGCAGGGCGCCCACCTGCATGGACGTCAGGTGGCTCAGCCCGTGCACCTGGTTCAGGTCGTCGCGCGCCCGCTCCGGGAACACCGCCATCAGGTCGAGCGCCTCCTGGAAGCGCTTCTCCCCGTACAGGACGTGGATCTCCATGTTCTGCACCGTGACCTCGCGGGTCGCGATCTCGCGCAGCCGGTCCAGCCCGCGCCGGGCCTCGGCCAGCCGCTGGAGCTGGACCTCGCCGCGGATCGCGAGACTGAGCAGTTGCACCTCGGCCCACTGCGGCTGCGGCGTGCGCATCGCCTCCCACGCCGTCGCCACCGCGCTCTCCACGTCGCCGGCCGCGACCTGCGACCGGGCGAGGTTGACGACGCCGGCCGGGCCCAGCACCTGGTCGGCCACGCCCTTCTCGGCGAGCCTGCGGTTGCGGTCGCCCTTGTCCTTGATGGCGAACGTCGCGGCGGAGTAACCGGTGTGCATGACGGTCAGCTCGGTCAGGTGGCTGCCCACCAGCATGACGCCGGTGGCCAGGTCCAGCGGCTGCTCGTGGAGCCGGCCGGAGTAGCGCGCCAGGGCCCCGCGGAACAGCCGCGAGCCCATGAAGTCGTACGTGCCGGACTCCTCGATCGTGCGGACCGTGACCGCGTGCCCGCTCTCGCCGCTCTCCTCCAGGGCTGCCCGCAGGGCGTCCGCGTCGGCGACGGTCACCTCGTCGGCGTCGACCACCAGCACCCACTCGCCCGAGCAGTGCGCGAGGCCCCGGTTGCGGGCGTCGCCGAAGTGGTCGTCCCAGTAGCCCTCGACCACCGTGGCGCCGTGCTCGCGGGCGATCTCGCGGGTCCGGTCGGTCGACCCGGTGTCGTACACCACCACCTCGTCGACCACCGCGTTCAGCGCGGTCAGCGACGCGGGCAGCGCGTTCTCCTCGTCCTTGACGATCAGGGCCGCCGACAGCAGCGGGGCGCCCGGCGGGCGCGGCACGCGCAACCCGCACTGCGAGCCGCCGCCGTGCGCGGCCAGCACGCTGCGCACCAGCACGATGCGGCCCAGCTCGCGCAGGCGCTCGTACGGCATGTCGAGCGTCGGCCCGCCGGCCGCCTCCAGCGCGGAGCGGCGCACGACGACGCAGACCGGCCCGAGCCGGTCCATGTCGGTGGTCTGGCCGCGGTGGTCGTTCCACCACTGCCGGGCGTACGCCTTGAAGACGGCGACCCCGGACAGCACCTGGTCGTCCAGCTCCACGCCGCCCTGCGGCCCGAAGCTGTTGTAGCAGTGCGGCCCGGCCGCCACGACGGTCTCGTCGTCGAACTCCCGCACCAGCGGCTCGCGCCAGCGGCCGGGCAGGATCAGGTCGCCGTCGAACAGCGCGACGATGTCGTGCCGGGTGGCCGCGAGCCCGGCGGCCCAGCGGGCCCCCTGGTCGGACGTCGTGTCGTCGAGCACCCGCACCCACCGGTGGCCCGTCAGCTCCCGGCGCAGGTCGTCCCGGCCGGCCGGGACGAGGCAGACCACCTCGTCGCGCGGCCCGAGGCCCGGGCGCAGCGACTCGAGCAGGGCGTGGAAGTCGTCGGCGCTGCCGCCGGCGGTCACGACGACCGACAAAGGTTGTGTGCTCACATGACCCCCATCGACCGGTTCGCCGGTGCGCTGAGGCCGTTCGCACCGCGAACGCACCCGGGCCGCACCCCGCGTGTGCGGAGTGCGGCCCGGGCCACTGCTGATCTAGCTCTTGTCGGACGGCCGGATGAGATCGGCGAACGCCTTGACCGCGTCGGCGGTCGGCGAGGCGGCCTCCCGGTTCGAGGCCTGGAGCTCGCGGTAGATCTCCTCGCGGTGCACCTGGATGTCCCGCGGCGCGCGGATGCCGAGCCGTACGACGTCACCCCGCACCTCGAGCACGGTGATGACCACGTCGTCGCCGATCATCACGCTCTCGCCGGAGCGGCGGGTCAGCACGAGCACAGCGGTTCCCCCTCTTCTCCATCCGTGGACAGGGGCGCGGAGCCGCGGGCCGTCAGGCGACCCCGAACTGCTCCCGGACCGAGTAGCCACTGCCGGTCAGCACGACCTGGATCGCGCGCCGGTTCCCCTGGTCGATGATGATCGGCGCGAGCAGGTTCGCGGTGACCCGCGCCTCGGCGGCGGTGACCACCAGCAGCAGGAGCAGCTGCTGAGGGTCGGGGTTGCCGAGAAGCTCGAGCGTCTCGTCGTCGACCTCCGGAGCGTAATCCGGGAAGAACGGCGCAGGAGGCACAACCAGGAAACGGAGGTCGGAATCGCGCACCGACTGCAGTGCGTAGAGCAGGCCGGCCTCGTCCAGCCGGACCAGTGCGAAATCGCGGTGGTCCGGGAAACCCGGGATCGGCGTGACGAACTCGAGCGTCGGCAGGGAGATGTCCTCGGTTTCGAGATCCTCGGACGGTCGAGCAGGTGCGTGCGTAGCCATGATCACCTCAAGAAATCGACGAGTGACGGCTGAATCACCTTCGCGGTGGCCGAGAGCGCGGCCTGATAAGCGGTCTGCTGCAGCTGCATTTCCATGATGGTCGCCGGCAGGTCGATGTCCTCGACCGCGGAAAGCTGAGAGTTCAGCGTGACGATCCGGTTGTCGGCGGCGTTCTTCATGCTCTCGACGCGATTGTATCGAGCGCCGACCTGCGAAAGACTCGTTTTCACGCTGATCGCAACCGAGTCCAGTCGCTTCAGTTCGTCGCCCAGCGCGGCGGGGTCGTTCTTCATCTTGTCGGAGATGGACGCGAGGACGTTGAACAGGTTGTCCGCGCCGGTGCCGAACGCCTCCGGACCGGTCAGGTTCACCTGCACCGGGTCGCCGTCGCCGACGGTGCGCATCACCTTGCCGGCGTCGCCCAGGTAGGCGCCGGTGGCGTCGTAGGCGGCCTCGCCGGCGGTGTTGCCGCCGAAGATCGGCCGGCCCAGGTACGACGTGTTCGCGACGCCCACCAGCGACTGGCGCAGGGCGTCCACCTCGGCGGCGAGCGCCGCGGGCGAGGTGTCCGACGCCGAGCCGGTGCTGATGCCCTGCAGCACCAGGTCGCGGACGCGGTTGACCTGGTTGGAGGTGCTCTCCAGCGCCGTGTTGGCCAGGTCCAGCCACGCCATGCCGTCGTTGGCGTTGGTCGAGTACTGCTGCAGCGCCCGGTTCTCGGAGCGCAGCTGCAGCGCCTGGACCGTGCCGGTCGGCGAGTCGGACGGCCGGTTGATGACCTTGCCGCTGGACATCTGCTCCTGGATGGTCGCGTTGCGGCCGAGGCTGCGCTGCAGGTTGTTGAGGCTGGTGGTGGAGATGCCACGCTCGGTGACGCGCATGCGGGGGTTACCTTTCGGGCTCGGGTGCGGGCTCAGGCCGCCATGCGGTTGACCAGGACGTCCAGCACCTCGTCGATGGTGCTGATCACGCGGCTCGCGGCCTCGTAGGAGCGCTGGTACGACAACAGGTTCGTCATCTCCTCGTCGAGGCTGACCCCGGACTCGGATTCGCGAGCGGCGTCACTGCGCTCGGTGATCACGCCCTGGATGTCGGAGCGGCGGGCCGCCGACTGCGACTCCACGCCGAGCCGGCCGATCAGCGAGCGGTACTGCGCGTCCGGCCCGTTGTTGGCGGTGCCCAGCTTGGCGAGCTTCTCGGCGATCGAGTTGTCGAGCGAGCCGCCCGGCTCGGCCGACGCGGCGACCTGGGTCGGCGAGGTGATCGCGACCCGGAGCGTGTCGGCGGTGGTGCCGGCGAAGAACGGGCGGCCGGTGACCCCGTCGGAGCCGTAGCCGGTGGTGTGCACGGCGTTGACGGTGTCGGCCAGGCTCCGGGCGATGCCGTCGAGCGCGTCCGCGTAGCCGGGGATGGTCTTGCTGAGCGACTCGGTGACCGAGCCCATCGTGCCGCCGAGCGTGACCGGGTTCGACGAGTCGGCGAACGCGATGCGCACCGGGTCGGAGCCGGCCTCGGTCAGGCGGCCGGCGCCCTGCACCTCGATCTGCCGCGCGGACACGCCACTGACCAGCGTGGACCCGTTCAGGAAGACGTCGGCGGTGCCGTCGTCGCGGGCCACCGCGGTGGCGCCGGTCAGCTTCGACAGGTGCATCGTCAGCTGGTCGCGCTGGTCGGCGAGCTCGTTCACCGGCAGGCCGGAGGCGTTGGCGCGGCGGATGGTGTCGTTGAGGTTCGCGATGGTCGACGCGGTGGTGTTCACGTCGTTGACGTACGCGTCGAGCTGGGTGCGCGTGCTGTCCCACTGCGTCGTGAGCGAGCCCTTCGCGTCCTTCATGCCGGTGATGAGCGTCTCGGCCCGGGTCATCACGACCGTGCGGGCGGCGACGCCCTCCTTCGAGTCCGGGTTGGTGCTCACGGTGCTGAACGCGGCCCAGAAGTCGGACATCTGGCGCTGGATGCCGGTGTCGCTGGGCTCGCCGAAGCTCGACTCGATGTAGCCGTACACCGAGGCCTGGTTCGCCAGGTACGCGTTGGTGGAGTGCTCGGCGCGGCCCTTGTTCTCGAGGAACTCGTTGCGGACCCGCTCGACCTCGGCCACCCGGACGCCGTCACCGACCTGCGTGCCGACCGACCAGCGGGCGGGCACGATGCCGGCGCCCTGCGACTCCATGTTCACCCGCTGGCGCGAGTAGCCCTCGGTGTTCGCGTTGGCGATGTTCTGTCCGGTGACGTCGAGACCGCGGCGCTGGGCCTGCAGGCTGGACAGGGCGCCGGAGATCCCGGAGAAGGTGCTCGACAATTCAGATCGCCTCATCCACGAGCTGGGCGCGACGTGCGCCTTCGGAAACGGTCTGGCCCTTGCGGCCGTAGGTCTCGACATTGCCGGCGATGACCATCATGGTCTCGCGGGCGGCCCGCTGACCGGCGGTCAGCAGGTCCCGGTTGGTGGCGGCCAGGCCGCTGATCTCGCTGGTCAGTGCCACGAACGCCTTGCGGTGCTGGTGCAGCAGCTCCGACCACGGCTCCGGGGCGGCGTTCGCGATGTCGCCCAGGCTGGCCTCGGGGTGCAGGCCCAGCTCGACGGCGACGGACTGCGCGTAGGCGGCGCGGGCGACCTCGACCTGCCGGGTCTGGTCGAGGACGACCTCGACCTCCCGGGTGGCGTGCGCCAGCCAGCGCGACCGGCCGGCCGCCAGCAGCAGCTGTTCCTCCTCGAGCTTGAACAGCAGCAGCTCGAGCAGCTCGCGGGTCCGCCACAGGACGCTGGACAGGTCAGTCAGGCTCACGCGCTCCTCCGTCTCTCGCGTCCGTGGGTCCGCGCCACCGGCGGCGCCATCCCCGTTCACCCGGTCAGGTCGGCAACCCGCGCCGATGGCTGAGGACTTCGCCCGCCGGAGCAGCGAACCGCTCCCGCGGGGGCGCGACAGGTGTTAAGGACACGGCGGGCCCCGCGACGAACGCGCCGAGATCGTCGGAGGAAATGCTCACGCCGGCCGCCCGGCTACCGAACTGAGTGGTGCGCAGCTCACGGATGGGCTGTGCAGGGCCTACTCAAGGAGGAAACG